>JAXDQW010000126.1:0-56422 GCA_034667665.1 Chthoniobacter sp. | reverse complement strand
CGAAGTAATCAGTGCTCAGACGAAGCCATCGTCCGGAAACTGAGCCCTGTTAGAGCGGTTTAAGTTAAACTGTAGTCGCGAGCGGCGGGCTTGGCAGCGGCGTGCGTCCCGCCGCCGACCGAAAATTAGGCGGCGGAGCCGCGTCATTGGTGGGCCGGCGGCGGGACGCGCGCCGCTCGTTGCGCCGCCTCCCGCGAACGTCTTTGCGGCCACAGTATTTCTTAAACCGCTCTAACGCAGAGGAGGGCTGCAGAGGTCGCAGGGCGGCGAAGCCGCAACCCGGGCGGCTCCGATGTTCTCCCTCTACATCTCTGTGCCTCTGCGTTTTTCAACCATAGCGGTGCAATTGGTGGAGGGGACGAATCTGGGAAAACGCAGAGACGCAGAGGCGCGGAGGACGCAGAGTTTCACGCGCGAAAGTCGGGGGTTGTACCGGGGCTGAGCCAATAATCCTCGCGAACCTGTGCGATTCTTCCAGATAGCAGGCCGGCTTGAAAAAGCCGGAAGCAACTTGCGGCGGAGGCGCTACTTCGCCGGCTTGGTCTTCTGCTGGTAGAGCTTGACCGTGGTGATGAAGTCCACGGCCCGCTGCAAGATCGCGTCGCGCAAGGGCGCCTTGGGACGCTCGCCTTTGCTCTTTTGCAGCGCGTGGGCCGCATCGAACTCCGGGTTCGCGCCGGAAACGAGCGAGGCTTCGTTCATCCGCGGGCGTTCCGTTTCGAAGACCAGATCGGTGACGCCTTTCTCCAACCCCTGCTTGAGCACCGCTTCCGCCGTCTCCTGCGGAACATCGACGATGACATCGGGCTTCACTCCGCCGGGGAAGACCCCGGATTTGTCGGGCAAGGCGACTTCGGCCACGGCCACGCGCAGGAGCTTGCCGCTCGCCAGCGGCAACTCGGTGAACTCGACCGCTTCCCCTTTGGTTTGCTGACCGATGATCATCGCCGTGGAGTGCGTGCGCAGGACGGCGGCGATCACCTCGGCGTTCCCGGCGGTGTTGCGATCGACCAGGACGACGATGATGCCGCGAAACTTCGGTTCCTCCTTCGAGGTCAGCACCTGCTCCTGCTTCACGTTCGATTTGCGCACGGTGAAGAGCACCTTGCCTTTCGGAGCGAACCGCCGGCAGACCTCCGCCATCTGCTCGAAGTCGCTGCTCGAGGGGGTGGCGCGCAGGTCCAGCACCACGGCGCCGCACGCTTTCTCGGCGAACTTCGCGAGCGCGGAATCCAGTTCGCCCACATTGGCCGCGGAAGTCGAACCGAGGCGGACGTAGCCAATCCGTCCATCGAGAATCTCGGAACGGAATGGGCTGCTCTCCGCGGCGGCGCCGGCGGGGGCCTGCGCCAGCGCGGCTCCCGGCGCGAGACGGGCCAGCGCGCCCTGCACGGTGGCGCGCTTCAGCTCTTTGTCCGAAAGCGCTTCCGGTTTGATGAAATTGTTCTTCAGCAGGGTGATCACCTCATCGAGTTCCGCCTCGGTCAATGAATCGACGAGCGCGTTGCCCGCGGGCGCGGCGGCTTTCTCCGCGGGCTCGGCTGGCTTGGTGTCCGCCGGGGGGGCGTCGGGTTTTGGCGCCGGCGGCGCCTGGGCGAGAAGGGGGGCGGTGGAGGCAAAGAGCAGCGCGGCCAGCGCCGGAACCACGGAAGATGTCATAAAGTGCGGCGAGTCTAGGCGTGCAGTCCCTTCACCGCAATATCGCGGCGGAACTGTGCGCCTTCGAAGTGGATGGCGTCCGCCGCCGCGTAGGCTCTCGCGCGCGCCGTCGCGAGGTCCGCGGCGAGCGCGGTGACCCCGAGGACGCGCCCGCCGGCGGTGACCAGGCGGTCACCGTCGAGGCGGGTGCCAGCGTGAAAGACCGTCGCCTCGCCGGTGCGATCGAGACCGCCAATCGGCCGGCCGCTCACGTAGCTGCCCGGGTAGCCCGCCGAAGCCATGATCACGCAGACCGCGGTCTCGGGGCGCCAGCGGGCGCTGACCTGATCGAGGCGGCGATCGATGGTCGCCTCGAGCAAATCGACGAGGTCGCCTTCGAGGCGGGTGAGCAGCACCTGCGTCTCCGGATCTCCGAAACGGCAATTGAATTCCAGGACCTTCGGCCCGTCGGCGGTGATCATCAGTCCGGGAAAAAGCATCCCGCGAAAATCCATCCCGTCCTGCTGCACTCCCGCCACGAAAGGATCGAGGATTTCGCGACGGATGCGCGCTTCGAGCGCGGGGGTGACCAGTTTTTCCGCCGGACTGAAGGCGCCCATGCCACCGGTGTTCAGGCCGAGGTCGCCGTCGAGCGCGCGCTTGTGATCCATGGCGGTCGGGAAGAGGAGGTAAGTCCGGCCATCGACCAGGGCATGGATCGAGCATTCTTCGCCCTCGAGAAATTCCTCGATGACCACGCTGCGTCCGGCTTCGCCGAACTTCCGCCGCTCCATGATCTCATGGATCGCGAGGCCGGCTTCCCAGCCGGAGCGCGCGATGATCACCCCCTTGCCGAGCGCGAGACCGTCGGCCTTGACCACCACCGGCGGCTTCATCTTTTGCGCGAAGCGCTGCGCCTCCAACGGGTCGGTGAAGCTGCCCGAGCGCGCGGTCGGGAGGCCGTGGCGCTGCATGAATTCCTTGGCGAAGACCTTCGACGACTCGAGCCGCGCCGCGGCCTGCCGCGGTCCGAAAATGCGCAGGCCGGCGTCTTCGAAGCGGTCCACGATCCCCGCGGCAAGGGCGTCGTCCGGGCCGACGACGGTCAAGCCGATGCCCTCATCGCGCGCGAAGGCGAGCAGCGTTTCGTGATCGTTGATCTTGATCGGCAGGCAGGTGGCGAGCGGGGCGATTCCGGCATTCCCCGGCGCGGCATAGACGGCGGTGACGCGCGGCGATTGCCGGAGCTTCCAGACGAGGGCGTGTTCGCGGCCGCCGCTGCCGATGACGAGAACTTTCATAGCGCAAGGAACGCCGAGCGTAGAGGAGCGGCGCGCCTCGTGCAACGCAGAGCATCGACGAGCCACGCCGCTGACTGGATACGCTGAATTTCGCGACCTTGTGAGCCGGCGCCCCTCCTGGGCGGTTTCCCCGGCGCCGGCTACGAGCGCAGCTTTACCAGCAGATCGCCGGCATCGACCGAATCTCCGACGGCGACGAGGACTTCGGCGGCGACGCCGTCCTGTTGGGCGTAGATGGTGGTCTGCATCTTCATCGCTTCGAGGGTGACCAGCTTGTCGCCCTTGGCCACCTTGCTCCCGACGCTGATCGACAGCGCGGTGACCATGCCGGGGATCGGGGCACCGAGTTGGAGCGCGTCGGCGGGGTCCGCCTTGATTCGGGATTTGGTCTTCGGGGCAATCGACTTGTCCACCACCAGTGTCTCGCGGGGCATGCCGTTGAGCTCGTAACTGACGATGCGGCGGCCCTCGTTGTCCGGTGTCCCGACGTTGATCAGCTTGATGAAGAGCACCTTGCCTTCTTCGATCGAGACGCTGATTTCTTCGCCGGGCTTGAGTCCGTAGAAAAACGCCGGCGTCGGCAGCGGGCTGACCTCGCTGAACTCGCGCTGAAACTTCGCAAAATCGGCGAAAACGCTCGGATACATCAGATTCGAGAAGAGATCGTCGTCGCTCGGCTCGCGCTTGGTTTTTGCGGCGAGCTCCGCTTTGGCTTCCTTCAATTTCACCGGCGCCGGCTTGCTGCGCTTGGGCCGCGCGGTCCCGAGCACGGCCTTGACCACCGCGGGCGGCCAGCCGCCCATCGGCTCGCCGAGCCCGCCGCTGAGCATGTCGATCACGCTTTCGGGCCAGCTCGTGCCCGGCGGGAGATTGACCACGTCGGCCGGCTTGATGCCGCGGGTGAAAAGGAAAAGGGCCATGTCACCCACGACCTTGCTCGAGGGCGTGACCTTGACGATGTCGCCAAAGAGATCGTTCACCTCGCGGTAGGTGCGCGCGATCTCCGGCCAGCGCGCGCCCAGGCCCATGGCGGCGGCTTGCTCCTTGAGGTTGGTGTACTGGCCGCCCGGCATTTCGTGCAGATAGACCTCGGCGCTGCCCGCTTTCGGGGCGGTGTCAAAGGGCGCGTAGAAGTTGCGCACCTGCTCCCAATAGTCGCTGAACTCATTGAGCGTCCCGAGATCCAGGCCGGTTTCGCGCGGGGTGTTTTGCAAGGCGGCAACGATGGAATTGAGATTCGGCTGCGAGGTCGAGCCGCTCATCGAGGCGATCGCCAGATCCACCACATCGCAGCCGGCATCCGCGGCGCGCAGCACGCTGCCCGCATTGATCCCGCTGGTGTCGTGGGTGTGAAAGTGCACCGGGATGCCGAGTTCCTCCTTGAGCGCCTTGACCAGTGCGCTCGCCGCGTAGGGGCGGCAGAGGCCGGCCATGTCCTTGATGGCGAGGAAGTGGGCACCCATCTTCTCGAGCTGTTTGGCGAGGCCCACGTAATACTTGAGCGAATACTTCGCGCGGCTCGGATCGAGGATGTCGCCGGTGTAGCAGATCGCCGCCTCGCAGATCGCGTGCGTCTCCTGGACCGCATCCATCGCGGCTTCCATGTTCCCGAGGTCGTTGAGCGAGTCGAAGACGCGGAAGATGTCCATGCCCGACTCGGCGGCGTGCTTAACGAAACCCGCGACGACGTTGGCCGGGTAGCTGGTGTAACCGACGGCATTGGCGCCGCGCAGGAGCATCTGGAAGCAGATGTTCGGCACCCGCTCGCGGAGCAGCCGCAGCCGCTGCCACGGATCTTCATTGAGGAAGCGCATCGCCGTGTCGAAGGTCGCGCCGCCCCACATTTCGAGGGAGAAGAGCTCGGGGGTGCGCCGCGCCACGCCGCCGGCAATGGCCGCCATGTCGAAGGTCCGCACGCGCGTCGCCATCAGCGATTGATGCGCGTCGCGGAAGGTGGTGTCGGTGATGAGCAGTCGTTTCTGTTTCAGCGTCCACTCCGCGAATTTCTTCGGCCCGAGCTCGAGCAGGAGCTGCCGGGTGCCGGCGGGCGGCGCCTGCTTGCGATCCCAGCCGGGAAGGGGCGCCGGCGCGAGCGGCGTGACGGGTTTGTAGCCCTTGGCGTGCGGGTTGCCATTGACGATCACGTTGCCGAGGAAGCTGAGCAGCTTGGTCGCGCGGTCGCGCTTCGGCTTGAACTCGAAGAGCTGGGGCGAGCGGTCGATCATCGTCGTCGTCGCCTGGCCGCTGCGAAACTCGGGGAAGTGAATCACGTTCTCGAGGAACGGGATGTTTGTCTTCACGCCGCGAATCCGGAACTCGCGCAACGCGCGGTCCATGCGGTCGAGGGCCATCTCGAAGGTCTGGCCGCTCGCGGTGACCTTCACCAGCAGGGAGTCGTAAAACGGGGTGATCACCGCGCCGGCATCGCCCATGCCGGCGTCGAGCCGGATGCCGAACCCTTCGGCGGGGCGGAAAGTGAGGATCTTGCCGTAGTTGGGCGTGAACTTGTTCTCGGGATCCTCCGTGGTCATGCGGCATTGCACCGCGAAGCCGAGGCGCGGGATGTGGTTCTGCGCGGGCAGGGCAAGTTCCGGACCGTGCAGCTCGGCGCCCTGGGCGATGAGGATCTGCGCCCGCACGAGGTCGATCCCGGTGATCTGCTCGGTGACGGTGTGCTCCACCTGGATCCGAGGGTTCATCTCGATAAAGAACCAGTCCTTGGTGTCGAGATCGTAGAGGAACTCGATGGTGCCGGCGTTGTCGTAGCCAACTCCCCCGGCAATGCGCACCGCGGCGTCGCAAAGTTCCTGGCGCACCCGCTCGTCGAGTCCCACCGACGGGGCGATCTCGATCACTTTCTGATGGCGCCGTTGCACCGAGCAATCGCGCTCGTGCAAATGCAGGACGCGGCCGTGCCGGTCGCCCAGCACTTGCACCTCGATGTGCTTCGCGCGCGGGATGTATTTTTCGAGAAACACCGCCGGATTCCCGAACGCCCGTTCGGCTTCGCCCTGCGCTTCATCGAGCAGCGAGTCGAGCTCGCCGGCCTTTCGAACCACGCGCATCCCGCGTCCACCGCCGCCGAAGGCTGCCTTGATGATCAGCGGAAAGCCAATTTCCACCGCGACCTTCAGCGCGACCGTGCGATCGCTGATCGGGTCGTCGGTGCCGGGCAAGGTCGGCACCTTGAGCTTTTGCGTGAGCGCCCGCGCCGCGACCTTGTCGCCCATCAGTTCGAGCAGGTCCGCCTTTGGTCCCACGAACTCGATCCCGGCCACGCGACAGGCGCGGGCGAAGCGCGCATTCTCCGAAAGGAATCCATAGCCCGGATGGATGAGATCGACGCCGTGCTCCTTCGCGATGGCGACGATCCCTTCGATGTCGAGATACGCGCCCACCGGTCCTTTGCCCTCGCCGACGAGGTAGGCTTCGTCCGCTTTGAAGCGGTGCATCGAAAAGCGATCCTCCTGCGCGTAGATTGCGACCGTGCGCAAGCCGAGTTCGGTCGCCGCGCGAAAGACGCGGATGGCGATCTCGGAACGGTTGGCGACGAGCAGTTTTTTCTGCCGCGAGGGTGAGGAGGCGCGAAGGGCGCGCGAGGCGGGACTCATAGGGAAAATGGGGTCGCGAGGGTTGTAATTGATGCGCGGCGCAATGCCAGCGTGTTCCATGGCGGACCAGCGCGTCCGCCCGAGTAGAAGTCTGTCTGGGAGGGCCGGCGATGCAGCGTCCGCAGCGCGAACGGGCGGGAGAACCGGGCCCGATTGAACCGGCTGGGAGCACGCGTATTTCGATGTAACAGCTGTAACAAGGAAATATCCGCTGGCGGAAAGCCTGCCCCACCTCCGGCCCGCCATCTGGTGGATTCCTGGACGCATCTTCAATCCCAGCCTAAACCAGGAGGCCCTCTTTCATTCCGCGTGACGCCCGGTGCCGCAGTGCCTACACGGAGGCGTGATGCAGCGCCCCAATCATCCCGGCTTTCTCCTCGTCATCGAGGGGATCGACGGAGCGGGAAAATCCACCCTGGCCCGCCGGCTCGCCGACCATGCCCGTGGGCAAGGCCTGACCTGCGTGCTCAGCCGTGAGCCAACGGATGGGCCGCACGGCACCGCGCTGCGGCAATCGGCGAAGACCGGCCGGCTGTCGCTGCCGGAAGAGCTCGATCTTTTCCTCAAGGACCGCGCCGAGCATGTCACGACGCTGATCCGCCCCGCTCTCGCGCGCGGCGAAGTGGTCATCCTGGATCGCTACTATTTCTCGACGGCCGCCTATCAGGGCGCGCGGGGAGCCGACCCCGCCGAGATCCTCGCCCGCAATGAAGCGTTCGCGCCGATTCCCGACCTGGTGCTGCTGCTCGACCTCGACCCGCTCGGCGGCACGGACCGCATTCTCCGCCGGGGCGATCAGCCGGACGACTTCGAAGCCGCCATTTATCTGGCCAAAGTCCGGGACATTTTTTTGTCGCTGAATCGGCCCTTCATTCGCCGAATCGACGCCGCCCGGACCGCGGATGAAGTCTTCGGCGACTGCCTGGGGCAATGGCAAATGGCAGATGGCAGATGGCAAAAACCAAGTGGGCCTGCATCTGAGCACTGAGCACTGATTCACTTTCCGCATGCTTCTCTGGCGCGAAAAGATTCCCAATGCCTGGCTGCCCAAGGTCCGCTCCAATCTCGGCCCGGTGCTGGTCGATCATGCGTATCTCGAGCGGAAGGCCGCCACCGCGGCGTTGAACCTGCAAAAGTATGTCGAGCTCTATGACCGCGTCAGCGGGCTGAACGCGATCGCCATCGAGGAACTCCAGCATTTCGAACTCGTGCTCGGGTTGCTCCGCGAGCGCGGCATCCCGTTCACGGGTCCGCAACGCAGCCCCTGGATCAGCGGGATGATGAATGCCGTGCGCAAAGGCCGGAAGCAGCAGGCGATTGATCATCTCGTGGTCTGCGCGCTGATCGAAGGACGGAGCTGCGAGAAGTTCCAGATTCTCGCCGAAGGGGTGCGCGACCTGGATCCGAAGCTGGCCGATTTTTATGCGGGCCTCGTCGAGAGCGAAGGCAACCACTATGCGACTTACCTGATCATGGCCCGGCACATCGATGAACCGGAAGCCGATCGGCGGCTGGATTTTTTCCTCGATCTCGACGCCAAGCTGATCCGGAAATCGAATCCGCTGCCGATGCTCCACTGAGCGCGGGTAGCAGCCGGAGCACAGGCACCCTCCTGTGGGGGGAAGAAGAACGTCGAACGCTGAACGTCGAAGTGCTCGCAGCGGCGCCGCTGGCTACTTCGATGTTCGGCGTTCGATGTTCGACGTTCGACGTTTTTGCTTTCCCCCACGCTCCGGCCTACCGCTCGGCCCGGAGGCCGATGCGGGCCGGCAGGTTCTTCGGTGGCGGGCGTTCCTTTCCGTGCTGCACCACGGGCCAGAATTTTTCGTAGTCGAAAGGGCGGCTGAATTCGCCGTGATGGCACTTGCGGCAATCGCCCGCGCCGACCGGACGGAAGTGTGCGGTAACCTCGCCGCTCGCGCGGCGCTGCTCGACGTGCTGGCTGCCGGGGCCGTGACAACTTTCGCAGCCGACGTTGACCAGTCGGTCGTCTTTCTGTTCGCGCCGGTATCCGCTGGGGGTGCCGAAGCCGACGCTGTGGCAGGCGATGCAATTGGGGTCCGCCTCCGCCTTCCGCGCGATCAGCGTCCGCCAGGCGTCCGCGTGCGAGGAGGCTCCCCAGACTTTGGCGGCGGTGGGATGGCAGGCGAGGCACGACTGGCTTCCGGCGAAGGTCGCGGCCGACTTCACGCCGGGAACCATGTCCTGCTGCAACGTTGCCGGATCATCGATCGCCAGTTTGGTGCGCCGGACCTCGTCGCGGTAGGCGGTGGCGAGGGCGCCGATTTCCTCGTCCTGCAAGATTTCCTCGTTCACCAGCACCACCTCGCCCTTGATCGGACTGGCCTTCGAGCGGGCGCTGAGCGTGACGCTGAGGGTGCCGAGGGCCCGCGATTCGTTGGTGGTCGCCAGGATCAGGCTGCGATTCTCGCGGAGAAGCCGCTGCGAAGGCTGCTTCACTTTTCCGCCGAGGATGATGTCGATTTCGTAGAACTGTTTCGCCAGTTCCGCGAGAGCGGTTTCATCCGCGAATGCGAGCAGCACGGTGAAGTCGGCTTCGGCTTTGAGTTTCGGCAGGAGTTTGCCGAGGACCGTCTCCATGTTCTCGACCAGCAGGCCTTCGCCCAGCGAATCGCCGATCCCACGCGAGTCCATAACGCCGATCAGGGCGATGCGCCAATTCCCGCGCCGGACGATCCGGTAGCCGTCGAAGAGTGGCGCGCCGGTCGTCCTGTCGAGCAGGTTGGCGCTGAGCATCGGCACGGGCGATTGCTTCTTCACTTCCCGCAGAGTGGCGGCGGAGAGCTGAGCCTCACGATGTCCCACGTTCAGCGCTTCATACCCCATCTTCGCGAACGCCTCCTGGAGATAGCGGTACTCGATCACCTCGTAATCGGCGGGGCCTGCGATCGCGTCGCCGACGTCCAGCTTGAGCAGCTCCGGTTGCACCCCTTTGCCGCCGAGCGTGGCGATGCGCGTCAGCCCGCCAAGCTGGCCGGTGAAGCACCCGCAGGGCACCAGCCGGCCGTGCACGTCACAGGTGAAAAGGAAGGTGAGGTCCTGAGGTTTGGCCGCCCCCGGTTTTCGCAAAAGGGCCACCACCGCGAGGGCGAGGAGCGCCGCGCCCAGCGCGATCAACACCCAGCGCTTCATTCTCGAAACTCAGAATGGGTCCTTGGTCGCGAGGCGACGGCGAATGGAGCGCCGTTAGGAATTTTCGGAAGCGATGAACATCCAACATCCAACACCCAACACCCAACACCCAATGAACGCTGCGCGTAGTCTCCTACGCGCAGCGTCGATTGGATGTTGGGTGTTGGGTGTTGGGTGTTGGATGTTTTTTCCGGCGGGCAGAAGCCTGTGGGATGCCTGTGAATCCGTTGGGTGCTTTTCGAGGTGAACTCCATGGCCTGTTTCCGCCTTTTTCGTGCGAGCTCAGTAAAGCAGCGCGTAGGTGAACACGTTCACGTTTACGAGCACCGCCTCGACGATCATGTTTCCGCCGCAGCAACAGCAGCCCTTGGCGTTGGCCACGTCATTGAGGCCATCTTTGGAATAGACCATCACCAGGCGGCCATTGATCTCCATGCCTTCGATGAAAGCCTGCGCGCCTTTCTTGTCGGTCAGATGCGTGATGCGGTTGACTGTGGAAAAGGCCGGGTGCGACATCGGCAGCTTGACCATCTTGTATTCGGGAAAGATCAGCTTGAGCTCCTTGCGCAGGGCCACGTCCCACGCCGGATCGGAGCAGCCGGGACTGGAAAGAATGAAGCCGCCGTTGAGGAGATATTTGCGGAGGTTCTCGCGCTCCTTCTTGGTCAGCGAAAAATCCTGCTCCCCGGACCAGACGCAGAACGGGAAATCGAAGACGTTGTCCGCCTCGAGTTTCACCGCAACGAAGTTTTTCCCGACATTCAGGTTCGTCTGGCGCGCCACGTCGCCGAGGAATTTGTCGGCGAAGCAGATCGAGCTCTTGTTGCCCGCATAGACGAGGTTGCCGCACTGGAGCTTGGTCAGATCGGCGTTCGGCGAGTCGGCGGATTTGACCACCGCTTCCTCCATTTCCTTCTGTTTTTTCTCCGGAGCGACGCCGGCGCCCGCGGCCAGCGCGTGGGCGGAGAGGCCGTGGAGCGCGAGGACGACCACCGCACCCACCCCCCAAGCTGTCATCCTGAGCTTGCGAAGGATCGCTGACTTCCACGGGCGGAGGCGGTGCGGAGCGGGACGCGCATCGAATGCTCCGCCCCGCCGCTGCCCACGGAGATCAGTGATCCTTCGGCTTCGCTCAGGATGACGGCGTGGTTTTTGGAACGCTGCCGCGCGCTGCGGAGCGCTAAGTGGCAATTGACAATCGGATGTGCAGCGCAAGCGCTGCGCCGAGTCAGCAATGCTTGTGGTCCTCATGGCTTTTTCGGCGGCGCCTTGGGCGCCGCCGGCTTGGTGATCGCTTTGAAATACTTGTCCACGATCTCACGGTATTGCTCGATGCCCGCTTCGCCCTGCACCGCGCCGGACTCGCGGTTGATCGGCTCGACTCCGTGCACGACATCCTCCTTGTCGATCGAGGCCGCGGCGCTCGCCGCGTCCGGCTTCGCTTTATTCCGGCCGGGTCCGTCGGTTTTGGCTTTGTCGGTTTCGGTGATCGGCGTTTCGCCGCCCATGACATTGGCATTCGGACCGGTGATCACCGCGTAACCGTCTTTGCCTCCGCGGCCTTTGCCGCTGCCCATCGGGCCGGTCTTGCTGCCCTGGCCGAACTTCCGCGTCTGCATCATCTGCTTGAAATTGTTCGCCGGTTTCATCGAGCGCTGGATGCTCAGGTAATGGTCGAGTTCGTCATTCATCTGCCCGCCCTTGCTGTTGCACTGGCAAAAGAGCTTGTCCATCTCGCTGCGGAGGTTTTCGGCCAGTTGCGCGCCCTGGTCGCCTTTGCCTTCGAGCATCGCACCCGTCGCTTTGTGGGCGAGCGATTGCAGGCGTAGGTCGCCCATTTGCTGGGCCAGATGCTGTGCGCTCTGGCCCGCTTTGGGGAACTTGCCCTCCGCGGCTTTGCCATCTTCCCAGAGCTTTTGCTCCACGGCATCGAGTTGCGCGCCGATCTCGTTTTCCAAGGCGGCCATGTTCTTGAGCGCCAGTTGATCCTCGCGGCTGAGCGGCCCCGGCCGGTCATAAGCCCTGGCCTGTTCGGCAAGCTGTTTTTGCGCTTCGTAGAGCTCCTTGAAGCGGTTGATGTCCTTCACGATCTCGTGCATCAGGCTCAGGTCTGCGAGCGGCTGCATCACCTGCTCCTGCGCTTCCTTCTCCACCGCGCCCAGCTTCTCCAACTGCTCATCGGAGGCCTGCTTGAAATCGTTGAGCATCTTCTGGCTCAAGCCGGCCTGCCCATTCCCGGCGGCGGGGTCCTTCGGCGGCGGCGTTGCGCCTTCCGCTCCTGGCGGTTGGGGCGCCGGCGGCTGCGGAAGCTGCGCGGCGAGCTCCTTCACCTTCTCATCGTTCGCCTTGGTCGAATCGCGAATCTCCTGCGCCTTCTCGGCGAGGGTGTTCTTCAAATCCGCCTCGATGTCGTAAAGCGGCTGGTCGCGCACGAAATTCTCCATCGTGCTTGCGAGTTGATTGAGCCGCTGGTTGAGCTGCTCTTGCTTCGCGAGGAGCTCATCGAGCTTTTTCTGCAAGGCGGCCTTCTCCGTGTCGGTCTGCGCGGCTTCGAGTTGTTTCTTCAACGCGTCGATGTCGTCGCCGAGCTTCTTTTGCTGATCCACGAGATCGTGGAATTCGTTGAGCAGCTTCGCGTATTTCGCCTCGATGTCGCCGAGGTCCATCTGCTCGCGGAGGAATTGATTGTATTCCTCGGTCGAGATGACGGTGAGGGTGAGCGTTTTGCTGCGCACCAGATGCGGCTCGGGCGCGTTGTCGATCGCCTCGGCGAAGATGGAAATCTCGTCGCCGGAAGCCACGTCCATGTTGCGAAAATCGAAGGTCAGCCCCTCCCGCGCGTTCAGCGGCGGCTTGTCGTAATCGATCGTGCGCGGCTCGACGAAGACGCCGTTGCGCGCCTGGTGAATGCGCACCGTTTTCAGGCCATAGTCGTCGGCCGCCTCGATCACGGGCTCGGCCTTGAAATCCATGGCCACAAAGGCGTCGCTGTCCGGGTTGGTAATGTGCACGTCGGGCGGGAGATCGTGCGTCACACTCAGCGCGAGCGACCACGTTTCCTGCGAGTCGAAGCCGTCGCGGTCGGTGATCGAAAACTTCAGTTGCGCCGATTCCTTCGCGACGATCGAGGCGACGACTTCGCGCTCGCCGCTGGCCTCCATGAGCACCGGTTGAATGGCGCCGGATTCATTCGCCACGCTAATCCGGCCCGAGGCGAGCGGGCGATTCGAGGCGAGACGAAAGGTGAGCGTGCTGCCTTCGAGGGCCTTGAGGCTCTTGAACTGGAGCGAGCGCTCGTCGGGCGCCAGACCCGTGTAAGCCGGCGGCTCGATTTTCACCGAAGCCCGCTCCAGCTTCGGCGTCAGGATCACCGCAATGCGGCGCTGTTTGCTGAGGCTGTGCCCGTTCCGGGTGTGCGCGAAAACGACGAGGTTGGTCTTGATCCCTTCGATCTGCTGGGTGAAGCCGCGGTCGCCTTTGTCGAACATCGGCACGGTCGTCCGGACCGCGGGATTCTCCGGCGCGAAGGAAGTCAGGAAGAGCTCGCCGGGTCGGTGCCCGTGCGATCGCGCGGTGATGACGATGTTCTGTCCGTAAACGACTGCGCCCGCGTCATTCCCCGGCTCGGTGATTTCGAGCTGGGTGAATGAATACGGCGGATGATCGCCGAATGGATCGAGAAACCGCGGCAGCTCCGTTCGCGTGATCGAAAAGAACGCGGCGAGCACCGCGAGAAAGCCGCCGGAGCCGTAAGCCAGCCGCCGGGCATCGGACTTCAGACGATCGGTCCTGGCAAGTCTGGGCAGGTTTTCCCCGCGCAGCTCGTCCGTGTAGCCCTCGATGGCCATCCCCGCGAGCTCGCGGGTGAGTGGCGCGACGGCCCGGTCCTCGGTTTGCGCCTGAAGCTGGAGCACGTTGATCAGCTTCGAACCGAGCCGCGGATCGCGGCTTTCGAGGACGCGCGCCGTGTGCTCGAACGAGTTTCGGCGAATCCACGCCAGATAGGCGCCCGCGGCGAGCACCCCAATGACGAGCAAGCCGAAGCCGGCGAGCAAGGCGACCCGCGGTCCGGCGGCGAAGTGCAGCAGCACATCCAGGGCGAAGGCCGCCAGAATATAGCCGAGCACCCACGGCCAGGCGCGCAGCACCAGGCTCGCGCCTTTCTCCCGCTGGAGCACGCGATCCGCGGCGGTGAGTTGGCGGGCGAGGGGAGCAAGCGCCGCGCGGGCCGGCGGTGCTGCTGGGCGAACGTCGGTGAGGGTGCTCATCGGGAAAACGACGGACTCGCCGCCGGCGCGCGGCACAGGGGCCGGGATCGCGGCACAAAATCACGCCGGGTGAAGGTGTTCATTGGATTTGCGGAAAGGAAATCTTGGCTCTCGACGCTCGCGTCACGCAACCGCGCCTTGCAGCGTGGAGCGCGGGAAGACGATACGCTGCCCGTCCGAATGTTCCATCATAACGTGACGGCCACTTCCGACGCGGCCCCCGGTGACACGGTGCCGGAGCGCAAAGTGAAGACGCCGTAGCGCATCGCGCCCGTGTGGAAGGCGATCCAGAGGCGCACGATGGTGATCGCAAAGACGCGGTTGTGGGCGTGGCGATTGAACAGAAAGCGCAGGTAGGCCGGCTGGTGGAGGAGCTTGAGCAGGAAAATACGCACGATCATCGGCCAGGTGCGCGCGATCTGGCGGGTCACGTCCTGCACGCGTTCCACCGTGAATCCGGCGGCCCCCGCAAGCCGGCGGTAGTCGGTGGCGCTGCCGAGGTGCGGCATCCGGCCTTCGCGGCAAATCGGCTCGACCAGCCAGCGCTCCTGATTGGGCGTCGGACGCTCGCACGCCAGCCACGCGCAGATCACCAGGCGGCCGCCGGGACGCAGCACGCGATGCGCTTGCGCGAAAAAGGCCGGTTTGTCCGGCATATGCTCGCTGCTCTCGATGGCGATGGCCGCGTCGAAGGCCCCGCCGGGCAGATCGTTTTGCAGCCAGTCGCCGAGCACGAATCCTGGATTGTCGCGTCCCCGCGCGCGTTCCCGCGCGATCGCGTGCTGCGCCGGGGACAGGGTGATGCCGGTCACCCGCGCGCCGCGTTCCTCCGCGAGCAGCCGCGCCGTGGCGCCGTATCCGCAACCGATATCCACGACTTCCGTGCCCTCCGCGATCGCCGCCTCACGCGCCACCAGCTCCGTCAATTGGCGCACCGCCAGCGCGCGCGACTCATCGCCGCGCAGCCACAGTCCGTGATGGACGTGCTCGCCCCAGATATCCCGGTAGAATTGATCGAGCTCGTCGTAATGCCGGGCAACGTCCTCCTGGGCGATCGTCTGCCTCGAAGCAATCACCTCAAGCCCCAGCGCCCGTTGACTAGCGGTTCGTCTTGATCACGATCTCCACGCGGCGGTTCGGCTGCTGGCGCGCGATTTCCAACTCCAGGGCGGCTGGATTGCTCCGGTCCACCGGCCTTGGCGGAACGATCGGCTTGGTGCTGCCAAAACCCTTGGTCTGAATCCGATCCGGCAGGATGCGCATGTTCGCCACCAGCCAGTTCCGCACCGCGTCCGCGCGCCGTTCGCTCAGCGATTGATTGTAAGTGGGGTCTCCGAGGGAATCCGTGTGGCCCTCGATGCTGAAGGTCGCCTTGGGATTGCGCTTGATCAGTTCACCCAGCTTTTGGAGTTGGTCGATCGCCTCCGATTTCAGGTCCGCGCTGTCATACTCATACAGCGCGCCGCCGGGCATGCCGATCGGCTTGTTGCCCGCCGGGAGGGGCCCGGTCATTTCCAGCGCCCGATCGATGCTCATGGTTCCCGGAATGCCTTCGCTGGTGCCCACGCCATTGCCGACCTTCTTTGACGGCGGAAGGTTCAGCGTCGGCTGCCGAGGGGACCGTGGACTGTCCTTGATCAGCACGCCGGAAAGCGAGTTGAGCTCCTTTTCCATGGCCCCGCGGCTCTGCGCCTCGACCTTGGCAAAAATATCCAGGCCGTTCGCTTCGGCTTTCGGTTTCTCGATGACCATGGGCTTGGGCAGATCCGGTGCTTGCGGCGCGAGACGGACTTCCTCGACCTGCGGCTTGTCCACCGGGACTTCGAGCTTGGCCACATTCGGGACCTTTTCCGGCAGCTTGAGGCGCGTTTGTTCAGGATCCTTGGGAATCTCAGGGATGGTCACCCGCTTGAAAAGGCGCAGCGGGCGCGCCAGGCGCTCCGGGGCCGGCCCAAAGTTCTCCAACTTTTTGAACTGGAAAAAGACGAACAGACCGGCGTGCAGCAGCAACGAGATGATCAGCGCCCGGAGGACCCACTTGCGCATGATCGGCACTTCGGCGGCGTTGGATTGATAGATGTCGTAGCGGGACATGACAAAAATAAGATACACACACATGACGCAGGTGGGCGATGGAATCTTAGCCGTTACGATGCCGTTGGATACACTGGGCGCGGTGGGTGCCCCCAAGGAGCGGCGTGCGTCCCGCCGCCGACCCACCAACGCCCGAAGGGCCATACCAACCGGTGAGTGCCCCCCGCAGAACCCACCCGGCGGCGAGACGCCCGCCGCTCCTTGGCGCCGGCTGGACGCCTGCCCCACGATCCGCGGCGGGCCAGTTTCAAGTTGCGCCACACCGGGTGTGCCCGCATTTTCGCCGTCCCTATGAGCCAGCCCAAAGAGATCCCGCTGATGGAGAAAATCGTGTCCCTCTGCAAGCGGCGGGGCTTCATTTTTCAGAGCTCCGAGATCTACGGCGGCATCAATGGTTTCTGGGATTATGGCCCGCTCGGCACCGAACTGAAGCGCAACCTGCGCGACACCTGGTGGCGGGCAATGACCCGCGACCGCGAGGACGTGGTGGGGCTCGACGCGACGATCATCATGCACCCGGCGATCTGGAAGGCCTCGGGCCACGTGGACACGTTCAGCGATCCGATGTGCGACTGTCTCGTGACGAAGAAGCGTTTTCGCGCGGACCACGTCGAGCCGCAGAGCGGCACGGTGTATCGCTGGAGCGGCGCGAAAGAGGGAGGTGAGATGACCGGCCTCGGATTGACGCTCGAAACCCATGCTGACTCTTTCTCTGTGCTTCTTTCACCCGGCAAGCCGCCAGAGAGCGCCCGAAAGGTCGCCGTTCAGTTCTACCAGCAGCGCGGGTTCAAAAATCCCGAATTGCTCGATGAAATCACGGAGAAGGTCGAGGGCACCCGCGCCTTCAACCCCGAGAACGGCGCGCAGCTCACGGCACCCGTCCCATTCAACCTGATGTTCAAGACCTACCTCGGGGCGACGGCGACCGACGACGACATCGCCTACCTCCGCCCCGAGACCGCGCAGGCGATCTTCGCACAGTTCAAGAACGTGGTGGACAGCTCGCGGCAAAAGGTGCCGTTCGGCGTTTGCCAGATCGGCAAGGCGTTCCGCAACGAGGTCACGCCGCGCAACTTCACCTTCCGCTCGCGCGAGTTCGAGCAGATGGAGCTGGAGTTCTTCATCGCGCCGGATGAAGCGATCCGCCTGTTGCACGGCTCGGTGGCGCCGTGGAGCGAAAGCGCCGATCTCTCCGCGCCGCAGCCGAATTGGGGCTGGGAGATGTGGCACCGCTACTGGGTCGCCCAACGCACCGCCTATTACCACGGCATCGGCCTCGGCGCGGACGTGCTCGATTATCATTGGCAAACCGCCGACGAGCTGGCGCACTACGCCCGCGCCTGCGTGGACATCCTGTTCAAGTTCCCCTTTGGCACCGATGAGCTCGAAGGCATCGCCGCACGCGGCGACTTCGATCTCTCGCAGCACCAGAAGCACAGCGGCAAGACGCAGGAGGTCTTCGACGAAGAACTCCGCGCCGCTGCGAACAAGCTGGACGCCGCCGCCAAAGCCGCCTTCGTCGCGCAGGTCGCCGATGAATGGGCGGCGCGCGCCGCGAAGAACGGCAAACCGGAAGATGCCGCGCGGACTGCCGCGCAGGAGTTCTGCGAAAAGCTGTGCAAGGGCCTCTACGTGCCGCACGTCATCGAGCCCTCCGCCGGCCTCGACCGCCTCGCCCTCGCGATCATCGCCGCCGCGTATCACGAGGAGGACAAGCTCGACGTGAACGGCAAGCCCGAGCGCCGCACCGTGCTGCGCTTTCATCCGCGTGTTGCGCCCGTGAAAGTCGGCATCTTTCCGCTGCTCAAGAACAAGCCGGAACTCGTGGCCAAGGCGCGCCAGGTGTACGACTCGCTCAAGCGACACGTGAATTGCTTCTACGATGAAACCGGCGCCATCGGCCGGCGCTATGCCCGGCAGGACGAAGCCGGCACGCCGTTCGGCATCACCATCGACTTCGAGACGCTCGGCGAGAAAGGCCCGGAGCTGGCCGACACCGTGACCCTGCGCCATCGCGACAGCCAGGCGCAGGAACGGGTCAAGATCAGCGAGCTGCTCGCCCGGATCCTGCCGGACGTGCAGTGATGTGAGGCCGACTTGCAGTCGGCCAATGTGGGGCAGACTTGTAGTCTGCCCATGGGGCGAGCAGCGACGCAGTGCGTGCGCCACCATGAATCCGCACCGCCTCGCTTCGCTCGCCCGGTGGGCAGACTAGAAGTTTGCCCCACATTGGCCGCATGACGGCCTCACATTTCCATCCTGTCCACACGTCACTTTCTGCGGCACAGTTGATTCACTTTCCGCCCCCCTTATGAAAACCCCGACCAAACCGAAGAAGCAGTGGATCAAGCCCGGATACAAAGACGTGCCGATCTTTTTCGAGTGCACGTGCTACGCGGGTGCGGTCTGACGACGGATTGAAGGGAGGCTGCGATCCGCATTCGGCTTCTCGGCTCCGCGGCCGGTGGCGGGCTGCCGCAATGGAATTGCGCCTGCGCCAACTGCCGCGCGGCGCGCGCCGGCGAGATCCCGGCACGGACGCAGTCGTCGGTGGGCGGGAGCGCCGATGGGGCGCGCTGGTTCCTGATCAACGCCTCGCCGGATCTGCGAACGCAAATCGAGTCGTTCGCTCCCCTTTGCCCGCGGCCCGTGCCGGTGCGCAATTCGCCGATCGCCGCCGTGCTCTTGACGAACGCGGACCTCGATCATGTGCTCGGCTTGCCGCTCTTGCGCGAAGGCGGACGGCTGACCGTGTATGCGCCGGCCGCGGTGCGTGAGGCGTTTGGCTTCGAACGGGTGATGGAAGAGTTCTGCGGCATCGATTGGAGGGAGCCGTCCGCGGAGTGGCAACCGCTCGAAGGCGAGTTGCAATTCCGGGCGATCCCGCTGTCCGGACCGGCGCCTCGCTTCGCACCGCAAACCGAAATCGGGAGCGCTGCCTACGAGATCATCGATCGCCGCACGGGAGGGCGCGCGGTGATTGCTCCGGACGTTGCCGCGATTACGCCAGCCCTGCTCGAGCCAATGGCTGCGGCCGATGTCATCCTGATGGATGGCACCTTCTGGTCGGACGGCGAGCTGCGCACGTTGGGCATCAGCGAGCGTTTGGCGGCCGACATGGGGCATCTCCCCATCGGCAATGGCAGCCTCGAAGTCCTGCGGAGGTTGCCGGGGCGGCACAAGGTTTACCTGCACATCAACAACACCAATCCGATCCTCCAGCCGGGTTCTCCCGAACGCGCCGCGGTGGAAGCAGCCGGGGTGACCGTCGGGTTTGACGGCTGGGAGGCCGAGCTGTGACTGCGTCCGAGGCGCCGTGGACGGAGGAGCACTTCCTCGCCGAGCTCCGCGCCGTAGGGGCCCGGGCATATCATGACCGTCACCCGTTCCATCTCCGCATGAACGCCGGGCAATTGAGCGAGGAAGCGATCCGGAGCTGGGTGGCCAACCGCTTTTACTACCAGCGCAATATCCCGATCAAAGACGCGGCGATTCTTTCCAACTGTCCCCTGCGCGAGGTACGGCGCCAATGGCTCCAGCGCATCATCGACCACGACGGGCGCGAGAACGACGAGGGGGGCATCGAAGCCTGGCTGCGGCTCGGCGAAGCCTGCGGGCTCGATCGCGCGGTGCTGCTCGACGAGCGTCGCGTGGTGCCCGGAGTGCGCTTCGCCGTGGATGCCTATGTGAACTTTGCCCGCACCCAGCCGTGGCCGGTCGCCGTGGCGTCGTCCCTCACTGAGCTTTTCGTACCCGATCTCATGGCGCGGCGCTTGCAGGCCTTCGAGGAGCACTACCGCTGGGTTCCGACGTGGGGCTTTGATTATTTCCGCCGGCGCCTCTCGCAGGCCCGGCGCGATTCGGAACACGCGCTCGCATTGACACTCGCGCATTGCGCGACGCGGAGCTTGCAGAAGCAGGCGGTGCAGGCGCTCGCATTCAAGTGCGACGTGCTCTGGTCGATCCTCGACGCGATCGAACGGGCCGCGCCGGCACCATGAATGCGCCGGACCTCGAGAGCCGCCCGATCCTCGCGCCGCGCGTGCGCTTGCAAGCGGACCAGGTCAGTGGCCAACCCGTGCTGCTCTATCCCGAGGGATTGCTCGAGCTGAATGAGACCGGCCACGCCATCGTCCGGCGCTGCGATGGGGAGACGCCGCTGCGCCAAATCGTGGCGCAGTTGGCGGAGGAGTACGAGGTTCCCGCGGAGGAACTCACCGCGGACGTGCTCGATTATCTCACCGATCTGACGCGGCGAAATCTCATCGTCTTTCGGCCATGAATGAACGCCCCTACGGCTTGCTGGCGGAGCTGACCTATCGCTGCCCGCTGCACTGCCCGTACTGCTCGAACCCGACGCGCTACCCGGCCGCCGCCGATCTCACGACGGACGAATGGCGCGCGGTGCTCGGGCAGGCGGCGGAACTCGGGGTTTTGCACGTTGGTTTCTCCGGCGGCGAACCGCTGCTCCGCGCCGACCTCGCGGCGCTGGTGCGCACCGCACGGGGCGCCGGCCTGTACACGAACCTGATCACCAGCGGCCTCGGTTTCGATGCGCGCCGCGCGGCCGAACTTCGTGAGGCCGGCCTCGACAGCATCCAGATCAGCTTTCAGGCCGAAGAGCCGGAGCTCGGCGATGCCATCGCCGGCGCCCGCGCGCATGAGCGCAAGCGAGCCGCCGCCGCTGCGGCGATCGCGGCCGGGATCCCGCTCAGTCTGAACGTGGTGCTGCACCGCGCGAACATCGACCGCCTGCCGCAGATCATCGACTTCGCCGCCGCGCTCGGCGCCGAGCGGCTGGAGCTGGCGAACACCCAGTATTACGGCTGGGCCTACCGCAACCGCGCACAGCTTCTGCCCAGCCGGGAACAGATCGAACACGCTTTTGCCGTCGCGATTCGCGCGAAGGAGGAACTGGCTGGCCGCCTCGAAATTTTCTACGTCCTGCCGGATTACTTCCACGATCGCCCCAAACCCTGCATGCAGGGGTGGGGCCGGCGCATGATCACCGTGAATCCGGCCGGGGAAACGCTGCCGTGTCCGACTGCGCGCGATATTCCGGGCCTTCGCTTCGACAATGTCCGCGAGCATTCCCTCGCCTGGATCTGGGCCGAATCGGAAAGCTTCAATGCTTTTCGCGGCACCGCGTGGATGCCCGACCCGTGCCGAAGCTGCCCGATGCGCGAAATCGATTTCGGCGGCTGCCGCTGCCAGGCCGCGCTCCTCACCGGCGACCCCGCGCAAACCGATCCGGTCTGCGGCCTTTCCCCCCACCACGCGCTGATCGAACAAGCCCTGGCCGCGCCGGTGCCGCCCGGTGCCTGGGAGCCGCGGCTCAATCCCGCGGCGGTGGTCCGATAGAGGCTCTCCGAAAAGGGCATTCGTCAATGGAGCGGGCAAAACGCGGGCGCCGCGTAGCGGCTGCAACCTGAGTAGCCGTGGTCGAGCGCAGCGAGGCCACGGTCCCAAGCAACGACGGCAGCCGCGTAGCGGCGATACTTCCCGTGGTTTCGCCGCTGACGCGGCTGGTGCTTCTTGTTTTTTGTTCCGTGGCCTCGCTGCGCTCGACCACGGCTACTCGGGTGAAGCCGCTCCGCGGCCAGCGGAACCCTTTTCGGAGAACCTGTAGCTAACACCCCCGCCGCAGCGTTCCTGGATCCGGGCGATCGCCCAGGCGGCGTGTTCGGCGATCAGCGGCTCGGGGTCGCGCGCCGCGCGTTCGAGCGCGGGGAGATCGTCGGGAGTGCCCACATTGCCGAGGGCCACACAGACGTTGCGCAGGAAGCCGCGGCGTTTGATGCGCTTGATCGGTGACTTGCGAAAGAGCGCGCGGAAGGCGTCGTCATCGAGTGCGAGGAAATCGCGCAGACTCCAGCCGTGGACGAAATTCCGCGCGGCGAACGCGGTCTCGCGCGAGGCCTGCGCGAAACGATTCCACGGGCAGGCGTCAAGGCAGTCGTCACAGCCGTAGATGCGGTCGCCCATGAGGGGGCGGAATTCCAACGGGATGCTCCCTTTCAACTCGATGGTGAGATAGGAGATGCAGCGCCGCGCATCGAGCTGCTGCGGCGCGGTGATCGCGCCCGTGGGACAGGCCTCGATGCAGCGCGTGCAACGCCCGCAATGGTCCGGCATCGGCGCGTCCGGCTCCAGTTCGAGGGTGGTCAGGATTTCCGCGAGGAAAAACCACGTCCCCAGTTTTGGGTGCACGAGCATGGTGCTCTTGCCGTGCCAGCCGGCGCCCGCCGCGGCGGCGAAGTCGCGTTCGAGCACCGGACCGGTATCGACGTAAGATCGCTGCGCGCCGCCGCGCGCGCGGAGCCATTCATCGATGGCGCGCAGCTTCTGCTCGATGAGCTCGTGGTAATCGTCGCCCCACGCGTAACGGGCGATCCGTCCCGGCGCTTGCGGATTGGGAGGCGCGCCCGCTCGGGCTTCCGGGCCTTGGAAGTAGTTCATGGCCAGGACGACCACGGAGCGCGCGCCGGGCAGCACGGCTTGCGGATCCGTGCGGCGGTCTTTGTTGCGCTCGAGCCAGGTCATGTCGCCGGCCCGGCCGTCGTCGAGCCAGGCCCGGAACTCGGCCGCGTGGGGCGGCGCGCTGCAGCGGGCGACGCGGCACAGCGCGAAGCCCAGCGTTTGGGTCAAGGCAACGAGCTCATCTTTCACCCGCCATCCTGCCACGAAAACGCCCGCGTGGCCTCCGCGATTACCGCCGTGGCGGACTGCGCATGGGAGAGCGTGCTGGTGTCGAGGGTCCACTGGGCGGCCGCTTCGTAGGAAGGCTGCCGTGCCGCGAGCAGCCGCGACACGGTTTCCCGTGGGTTCGGCGTTTGCAAAAGGGGGCGCCGGGTATTGCGCGAGACCCGCTCGAAGATCACGTCCTCACTGGCCGTGAGGAGGATCACCAAACCGAGCTCCCGCAGCAGCGCGCGATTGCGTTCACGCAACACCACGCCGCCACCAGTGGCGATGACGCAATGACCGGTGTGCGCGAGCGATTCGATGGCCGCCGTCTCGAGATCGCGAAAAGCTTCCTCGCCGTCGCGGGCAAAAATCTCCGCGATCGGCAGGCCGGCGCCCTGGACGATGAGCGCATCCGTATCCACGAAGCGGAAGCCGAGGCGCCCCGCGATCTGCCGCCCGATCGAGGATTTGCCGCTCCCCATAAAGCCGATCAGAACGATGTTTTCACGCACGGAGGTGGGATGGATCGGCTGATACTTGGATTGATGCGGGATGGACGGCAGCGAGCGGCATTCCGCCAGCAATCCCCCCATCCAACAATCCCTTTATCCTTTGGTTCACTGAAAGGTGCGCCCCCCGGTTGCGGAAAACTCCCGGGGGGTGCGGCTTCGGCGTTCGGCGTTCGGCGTTTCGGCGTTTCGGCGTTTCGGCGTTTCGGCGTTCCGGGCTCGAAGGGGGCAAACGTCGAACGTCGAACGTCGAACGCCGAACGCCGAATGGGGACACGCCGTCGTCCTGCCTCGAACGCGGTGCGGGTGATTCGATTTGCGTTCGGGTTCGGCGGCGCGCCAAATACGCGCCGCCATGAAATCCGCCCCGCCGCCCCTTGTCGCTGTCATCATGGGCAGCAAGTCCGATTGGGAGACGATGCGGCACGCGGTGGAGACGCTGGAGAGCTTCGGCGTGCCGCACGAGCGCCAGGTCGTTTCCGCGCATCGCACGCCGGAGCTCATGGCGCTCTACGCTCACGAAGCGGCGGGGCGGGGGATTCAGGTGGTCATTGCCGGGGCGGGCGGCGCGGCGCATTTGCCGGGCATGGTCGCCGCGCACACCTGGCTGCCGGTGCTGGGCGTGCCCGTGGAAAGCCGGGTGCTCAAGGGCGTGGACTCCTTGCTTTCCATCGTGCAGATGCCGGCGGGCATCCCCGTGGGGACCCTGGCCATCGGCAGTGCCGGCGCGAAAAACGCGGCGCTGCTCGCAGTGAGCATCCTCGCCTTGCACGATGAAAAGCTGCGCGAGGCGCTGATTGCCTTTCGCGCGAAGCAGACCGCGGAGGTGCTCGCCGCGGAGCTGCCGTGAGGGGAGTTGCAGCAAAGTGCTCAGTGCTCAGTGCTCGGTGCTCGGTGCTCCGATACTCCAATACTCCAATGCTCCAATGCTCCAAGCTCCCCGCGCGAAGCGCCTTGCTCCTTTCTGAGCACTGAGCACTGATGACTGAGCACTTTCCCCCCATGACCACCCCCTTTGTCTTCCCCCCCGGCTCCACCATCGGCGTCATGGGCGGGGGGCAGCTTGGCAGGATGTTTGCCATCGCCGCGCGGCGCATGGGTTATCGCGTGCACACTTTTTCCGCCGATGAGGATTCCCCGACCGGACAACTGGCCGATCGGGAGGTGGCCGCCTCCTACGCGGACGAAGCGGCGGTGCGCGATTTCGCGCGCGGCGTGGATGTGCTCACTTTCGAGTTCGAAAACATTCCGGTGCAGTGCATCGAATGGGCGGCCGAACACTGCACGGTGCGGCCGGCGGGGCGGATCCTGCACGTGTGCCAGCACCGGCTGCGGGAGAAGGAATTTCTGGCCGGCGCGGGGCTGCCCCTGCCGGCCTTCGCGCCGGTGCGCAGCGTGTCGGAACTGGCAGACGCGGCGGCGCGGATCGGCCTCCCGGCGGTGTTGAAGACGGCGGCTTTCGGCTACGATGGCAAGGGCCAGCGCAAGCTCCGGACCGGCGACGCGCTGCCGGAAGCGTGGGCTCCTTTCGAAGGCCAGACCGCGGTGCTCGAGGCCTTTGTCGCTTTCGAATGCGAGCTCTCGGTCCTGGTCGCCCGCGGGATCGATGGGGCGCTGTCCGCGTTTCCGGTGAGCCGGAATGAGCACACGAATCACATTCTCGATGTCAGCGTGGTCCCTTTCGGCGACCAGGCGGTCGAGCGGGCCGCGCGCGATCTGGCGGCGGCCGTGGCCGAGGCGCTCGACCTGGTCGGGTTGCTCGCGGTGGAGATGTTTCTCTGCCGCGATGGCAAGCTGCTGATCAACGAGCTTGCTCCGCGCCCCCACAACAGCGGCCACTGGAGTTTCGACGCGGCGATCACCAGCCAGTTCGAGCAGCAATTGCGCGCCGTGTGCGGCCTGCCGCTCGGCTCGACGGAAATGCTGCGCCCCGCGGCGATGGCCAACCTGCTCGGAGATCTGTGGGCGCGCGGCGAGCCGGATTGGGCCGCCGCGGCCGCCTTCCCCGACGTCAAAATCCATCTCTACGGAAAAGCCGGGGCCCGGCCCGGCCGCAAGATGGGCCACCTCGTTGCTTTTGGCGCCAGCGGCGAAGCCGCCGCCCATCGCGTCCGGGCGGCCCGTCGTGCCCTGACTCCCGAGATCACCTCTTGAGCGGTGGGCCGCAGGACTGAAGGCGCTCGCCGCGACGAATGACCACGGAAATTCTATCCACCAGCACCCCCACGGAACTCGCGGCGGCGGTCGAGCGGGCGGTGGCCGTGCTGCATCGCGGCGATCCCGTGGCCCTGCCCACCGAGACGGTCTATGGGCTGGCTGCCGATGCTTTGCGGGCGGACGCCGTGGCCCAAATCTTCGAGGCCAAGGAGCGCCCGTTTTTTGATCCGCTCATCGTCCACCTGCCGGAGCTCGATTGGCTGGAGCGCTTCGTCGATCTGCCGGCCCAGAGCCGTCCGCTGGTCGAGGCCTTGATCGCCAGATTCTGGTCCGGACCGCTGACCCTGGTGCTGCCGCGGCGCCCGATCGTGCCGGATCTGGTAACCGCCGGCCTGCCCACCGTCGCGGTGCGCATGAGCGCGCACCCGGTCTTTCGCGCGGTCTGTCGCGCGTTCGGGAGCCCCCTGGCGGCGCCCAGCGCCAACCGTTTCGGCCGGATCAGTCCGACCGCGGCGGAGCACGTGCGCAGCGAGCTCGAAGGGCGCATTCCGCTGATCCTCGATGGCGGCTCGACGCAGCACGGCGTGGAATCGACGATCGTGGCCGTGGAGGGCGAAGCGATCCGCTTGCTCCGCGCGGGCCCGGTGACTCCCGAGGAGCTGGCCGGGGTCTGGCAAGCCCTGCGCCTGGCCCGCCACGATCCTCCCCGCGAGGAAGAGGTCATGGCCTTTTTCCAGCGCCTCGGCGTCTCGTATTCCGCGATGTTGCAGGGTGGTTTCGAAGTCCGGATCGAGGCGCCGGGACAGCTCGAAAGTCACTACGCGCCGCGCACCCCGCTGCGCTTGCTGCCGCGCGGGGCGCACTTTCGGTGGTCTCGGGAGGGGGCGAAACCGCGGACCGGCTCGCTGGCTTTCGCCGAGCCTTCGACCGCGGGAGAATTTGACTGCGAGGAAATCCTCTCGCCCACGGGCGACCTGCGCGAAGCCGCCGCCACCCTCTTCGCCAAGCTCCGCCGGCTCGATGAAGCGGGACTCGCGTTGATTCTGGCCGAACCCGTCCCCGAGCACGGACTCGGCATTGCCATCATGGACCGACTTCGCAAGGCTGCGGCCAAACATGTCGAGTGATCCCGCTGCCGGCGACCCGGCCAATCCCGTCCCCGCCGCTGCTCTCACCCCAACCGAAGCGGAGGCCAAAGCCAACAAGGTGAACACCAAAGCCGCGGGCGTCGTGGGGCTCGCGGTGATGTGCAGCCGCGTCCTCGGGCTCATTCGCGAGCAGGTTTTCGCCTGGCTGTTCGGTGGGGGAAAGGAAATGGACGCCTTCATCGTGGCGTTCCGCACGCCCAACCTGCTCCGCGATCTTTTCGCCGAGGGGGCGCTCTCCACCGCCTTCGTCACCACCTTCACGAAAAAGATCGCCACCGAGGGCGAGGAATCCGCCTGGCGGCTGGCCAACAAGGTGACCACCCTGACCGCGATCTTCATGAGCGGCGTGGTCGTGGTGGGAATCCTCGTCGCGCCTCTGCTGGTGCGCTTCCTCGCCCCGGGCTTTACCGCCGTGCCGGGCAAAGCCGAGCTGACCGTGCACCTCGCGCAATTGATGTATCCCTTCATCCTGCTCGTCTCGCTGGGCGCGCTGGTCATGGGCATCCTCAATGCCCGCAATGTCTTCGGGGTGCCGGCGATGGCGTCCTCCTTTTTCAATATCGGCTCGATCGTCGGCGGCGTGACGCTCGGCTGGCTGCTCGACCCGAGCTTTGGACCGAAGGCGCTGATCGGCCTCGCGCTCGGCACGGTGATTGGCGGGGTGCTCCAGCTCGGCGTGCAATTGCCTTCGCTGCGCCGTGCCGGCTACCGCTACCGGCCGGACTTCCAATGGAATGATCCGGGCGTGCACACCATTCTCCGGACGATGGGTCCGGCGATCATCGCGGCGAGCTCCGTGCAGGTGAATGTGATGGTCAATACCTGGTTCGCCTCCTGGCTCGAGGACGGCACCGCCTATCGGCTGAACATCGCCTTCCGTCTCATGCAATTGCCGCTCGGGATTTTCGGCGTGGCCATCGGCACGGTCACCCTGCCGCTTCTCTCGCGCATCGCCGCGACGGGTGACCGCGAGGGATTCGGCGTGGCCCTGGCGCGTGGGATGCGGCTGGCGTTCGTGCTCACCGTCCCGGCCACGGTCGGCCTGATCCTGCTCGCGCGGCCGATCATCAGCCTGCTCTACGAGCACGGGAAGTTCAGCGCGCACGCCACCGATCAGGCGGCCATCGCCTTGCAAGGCTACGCGATTGGGCTGTGCGCCTACTCGGCTTTGAAGATCCTGATGCCGGCGTTCTATGCCATCGATCAACGGCGCACGCCGATGATGGTGAGCTTTCTGTCCATCGGGCTCAACGTGCTGGTCAACTGGTTCCTGGCGATCCATCTCAAGCTCGAGATCCGCGGCCTGGCCCTCGGCACGGGATGCGTGGCGATGGTCAACTTTCTCCTCCTCTATGCGCTGATGCGCCGCCAGACAGGCTCGCTCGGCGCGCGCGATCTCCTGGTGACCCTCGGCAAGCTGGCCATTGCCAGTGGTGCCCTCGCCGCGGTCTGTTGGGCGGCGCAAACCTGGTTGCTCGGCGCCTGGCTCCACTGGTCCTTTGTCACCAAGGCCTCGGCGCTGCTCGGCGTGATCGGGCTCGCCGGCGCGGCCTATTTCCTGGTCGCGATGCAGTTGCGCATCGCGGAGCTCGACGACGTGCTCCAGCTCGCCAGACGTAAATTCGGGCGCTTCGCAAAGCGGTAACCAATCGCCAGTGGACGCCGTCTGCTTTCCCATCGATCCATTGATCCAGTTATCCCTCTTCCCCGCCCCGTGATCCGCTCCGTTTGGTTTAAAGCCGCCCTTGTCCTTGCCGCGATCTGGATGGTCGCGGGCGCCGCCATCTTCTGGGCGCGCAGCGTGAAGGTCACTCCCGAGTCGCTGACGAAGTACATGGAGACGCATCCGCTCGACGGCCAGGCCCCGGGGGACCGCGCGAAACGGATCGAGACGGTGGCGGATCAGTTGAATGCGCTGACCTACGAGGAGCGGCGCGATCTGCGCAGCAGCCGGCGGATCGACGGTTTTTTCAAGTCGCTCTCGCACGACGAGCAGGCGCGTTTCCTCGACCGCACGCTGCCCACCGGCTTCAAGCAGATGATGGATTCGCTGAACAAGATGGAGCCGGCGAAGCGCAAGGTCTTCGTCGAGCGCGCGCTGCGGGACATGAAGGAGCGCGAAGGCGAGCGCCCGCCGGATGCCGAAGTGGATCAGAACGCCCGCAAGATCATCGACCAGGGTTTCAAGAGCTTCTACAGCGAGGCGAGCGCGGAGGTGAAGATGGACGTGGCCCCCTTGATCGAACAGTTGCAGAAGAATCTGCAAGGGTTCCGATGAACGCCCGCCGCCGAGCGCTGGCGGACGATCGGTCCGGGCGCGATCCGGCCCGGGCGCCCGGCGTTCTTCCGGCGTTCACGATCCTGGAGCTGCTCGTGGTCATCGCCATCATCGCCGTGCTTTCGGCGTTGGTGGTTCCGGTCTATCAGCGGGTCGTGGCCGGCGGCCGGGCGACCGCCTGCGTGTCCAATCTCCGCCAGCTCGGAGTCGGCCTCAGCGCTTATCTCACGGAACATGACAACACCATGCCCGTGCTCATGGCCGGACGCGAAAAGCGCACGGAAGAAGTGCCGGTCATCGATACTGCCCTGGACAAATATGTGACGGACAAACGGGTTTTTGCGTGTCCCGGAGATTCGCGATTCGCCGCGGCGACTGGCACCAGCTACATCTGGAATGTGGCGCTCAACGGGCAGGCGCTCGCGAGCCTGAACTTCCTGGGCCTGGTCGAGCAACACAGCCGCATTCCGATCCTCGGGGACAAGGAAGGCTTTCACCCCTACACCGAAAACAAGGTGAACATCCTCTACGCCGATGGGCACGCGACCAAGGAGCTGAAGTTTGTCACCGAGGAGTAGCGGGGCTCTCTTGCAGTCCGAGTTGGCAGTCAGTCTGAGTGGGAAGCCTGGTAGCGTCCGCTGTCGCCAGGTCGCCGCTCGGCGCTGAGGACAGCGCACCCTACGCCGCTTTCGCAGGGTGAATACGTGAGCTGGGCAGCCGTCCTGTCGGACTTTTGCGCGTTCAGCCGCGGAGCGGCGCCAACCCGAGTAGCCGTGGTTGAGCGAAGCGAGGCCACGGTTCAGAAAATGACGCGCAAGCCGCGTAGCGGCGAAACAGATGCGGAAGCTATGTACCGCCGCTGACGCGGCTGTCCCGTGCTTTCCGATTCCGTGGCCTCGCTTCGCTCGACCACGGCTACTCAGGTGTTGCCGCTACGCGGCGATTTCACACACTGAAGTCCGACAGGCTGCTGGACCGCTTCCACCGTATGAATACGAGGGGTAGCCGCGAAGCTCCGCCTCCCCGGTCGCTGTCTGGATTACGGGGCCGGGTGCTGCGCGGCGAAATCGGCCTTGAGGCTGAGGACCAGTTGATCGTAGCGGGTGCGCTGACGGACGTATTCCGCACGGGCGGCCGCGTCGCCCGGCGGCAACGCCTTCCGCCGCGCTTCGAGCTGCTGCAAAACGGCGCGCAGAGCAGCCTGGCGCTGGGGGATCGTCTTTTTCTTCTCGGCCGGCTGCGACAGGCGATCCAACTCGGCATCGAGGCCGGGTTCGGCCGTGCCGAGCAACTTGCCGACCTGGCGTTTCCGCTCTTCGTTGGAGGCCAGGGCGAACTGGCGCAGCGGTTCCCAACGTGCGAGCGCCGGGTGACCCAGCGCTCGATCGAGGGCGGTTTGACCAGCCAGGATCACGATCAGCGAGAGAACCAGCAACCCCAGGGCGCGGGGGAAGCTGGTATCAAAGACTTTCATGGGCACCACGAAAACCAGCAGCAGCGAGAGCAACAGCCACCCGCCGGCCACGCTCGCGAGCCGGAGCAGATTGTGGGTGGGGCCGACAATCGCGATCAGCACTCCCAGAGCCACGCCGAGCGCCACCCCGACCACGAGGTAAAGGACCCAGAGCAGCAGCGCCCTGGAGAATGTGGCGTTCGGCTCGCCGACGACCACCTTGGCCGCGATCCAATAGGCGAGCACCTGGATGATCACGCCAATCACCAGAGCGGCGATGGCGGTCACGAGGCTCTCCCCGGACTGGCGGGCGAAGAGTTCCTGGACCACCCGGGCTGCGGCATCCGCCGCATCGGGCGCGGCATCGGCGGCTTGGGCAATGGGCAGCAGCGCCGCGAGGGTCAGGGAGGACATGCCGCGCGAGGGTAATGGAAACTCGGTGGGGCGCAATCCCATCGAAGAGAGGCCGTCAAGCGGCCGATGAATTTGCCCGGTAAGGCAGCGGCGACCGACGGAAAAAACATCCAACATCCAACACCCAACACCCAACATCCAATGGACCTCGCGGACGTGCGCCAGCGGCATCGGGTGTTGGATGTTCATCCCCGCACTGCTTTGGATCCTCGGGATGAACGATTGATCTCCGGGCTTTTTCTTCGAAGGTTGGTCGTTTCCAGCGCACCGTGAAAACGACAGCCAAAGACCGTGTTTCCGACCTCGCTGCGCTTTTCGTAGCAGGCACAGCTCTAGTCGCGATCCTCTGCAAATTCGTTCATGCAGTCACTGGCCTGGCAGAGGGCTATTTCCTCATGCTCATTGGCTTCCCCGTTATGATCGCAGGTGTCTTGCTCGCCTTTCGCTTCCGTAGCGACATTCATGCTCACCCCTGGCATCTCATTGCGGGTGCCGGAGCCGGTGCGGCCGGCTTCTATCTCATGATGCTACCAGACCAGCTTGGCGTGAACGAGCATCTGCTTGGCCCGTCGAGTTCTTGGGGGACCTTTCTGCTCGGCACGGTCATCTGGCTTTTGTTTTTCTCCTACGTCTGGTGGTTCGTTCCATGGCTATATCGTCACGCGCTTAGCGCGCTCACCTTTCGACGCCGTGATCAACTCGCAAGCGCACGAAACGCCTCCTTAACCAGGCGCTGACCTTGTTCCCCTGTGACCATCCGAGGCACGCTGCTGGGCATTGGAATCCTCTTCTGGCTTGGCGCCTTCGGCTGCTGGTGGCGCGCGCGGGGCAATGGGCGGCTCTCGCGCGAAGGCCTGCTCTTTCTGATTCTCGGGCTGCCTTTTTTCGCCGCGGGCGGCTTCTATACTTCGTCGAGCTATCCCGGCGAAGTGATCGCACAGACTCCCGCACCGGCGCCCACGCCGCCGGTCGCCATCATCGCCACGCCGGTGGCGGCGACTCCAGCACCGGCCCCTGCGGCCGCGCCACCCACCTACTCCGAAGCTGTGCTCAACGCCCAACGCGCCGCTGTGGCCCGCTACCCGGCGCTCGGCAAAGCTGGCACGCCGTTCAACACGAAATTCCTCGCCGTCCACCGCCAGCGGCGCTTCGAGAACCCGACCTACTTCGATGATCCGGAATGGCCGCTGCGTCTCGCTGACGAAGTGGCGGCGATTTTTCGGAAGAGCGGTGAGCCTTGAGGAAAAAGCGGCTCGCCGCGCCCTGCGCGCCTGCGATCATGCCGGCGGCATTCCATGTGATGAACAAATCCGATTCCTCAGAGGTTAGCATTGGCGAAGAACTGGTGGGCGCCATTCGCTTTGCGTTGGTCGCGATCGTCCTGGCTCTGTCCCTGCTGCCGCTGCGCGTGGCCCTGAGCCTCGGCAGCTTTGAGCAGATCTTCAAACAGATGCTCGGCGGCCGACCTCTCCCGATGGTGACCGCGTGGACTCTTTACGCCCGGCACTTTCTGGTCGTGCTCAGCCTCGTTTGGCCAGGCGCGGCGCTGGCGACGCTGGCTTTCCCTCGAACCTCCGTAACCTCATTCTATTTCCTCGGCGTGGCGGGGGTCGGAGCGATCGTTCAATTCCTGATCCTTTACACTGCCCTCTCACTTGGCCTCCAGGATATCTTCAGAGGCATGATGATGGGCGGAACGGGATAGCTCTCCGGGAACCTGACGCGCCTGCTCAGGATCCGAGCGCCAGCACCTTGCAGCGCGCCAGGTCGAGCTTGCCGGAGGCGAGGATCGGGATCGCCTCCACGCGTTTGACGAGGCGCGGGATCCACAGATTGGGCACGCCCGCGTCGGTCAGCTTTTTGCGCAGGTCGGCCGCGTCGAGGTCGCAGGCGCAGAGCAGGACGAGCGCTTCGCCTTTCGCCTCGTCCGGAATGCCCGCGATGGCGATCGAACGCTCGTCTTTCGGCAGTCCGAGGACTTCGCCGATTTTCGACTCGACCGTTTCGTGCGGAACCATTTCGCCGCCGATCTTCGAAAAGCGCGAGAGCCGGCCCTCGATGAACAGGAAACCGTCCTCGTCGAAGCGCCCGAGATCGCCGGTCTTGAACCAGCGGTCCACGAGCACTTCGGCGGTGCGCTTCGGGTCATCGAGGTAGCCCTCGAAGATGTTGGGGCCGCGCAGCCAGAGCATCCCCGAATCGTGCAGCGAAAGGAGCACATCGGTATCCGGATGCCGGATCTGCGCGGCCATGCCGGGCGCCAGCTTGCCCACGGAACCGCGCCGATTCGAGGGCTGGACGTTGTCGCTGGGATGGCTGGCCTTGGGCTCGGGCAGGTTGACCGCAGCGACCGGCGCGGTTTCGGTCAGGCCGTAGCCTTGCAGCAGATCCTTGCCGAAGCGCTCCTTGAAGGCGTCGGCGAGTTCCACGGGCAGCTTCTCCGCGCCGGTGACGATGAGTTCGAGGGCGGCCAGCTTGGCGGGCTCCACCTTGCGCAGATAGCCCCGCAGGAAGGTCGGCGTGGTGCAGAAAAGCGTGACCTTGTAGCGCTCGATGAGGTCGGCGTTTTTGCTGATCTCGAGCGGATTGGGATAGGTCACCGAACGCACCCCTTCGATGAGCGGATACCACAGCGTGACGGTGCTGCCGAAGCTGTGGAAGAAGGGCAGGCAGGCGAGGACGGTGTCTTCGGGACCGAGATTCAGCATCAGGGCAAATTGCGAGACGTTGCCGAGCAGGTTGCGATGGCTGAGCACCACGCCCTTGGGTTCGCCGCTGCTGCCGCTGGTGAAGAGGATCATCGCCTCGTCGCGATCGCCGGTGCGGGGCAGACCGAGCAGGAGGCCCAGCACCCAGCCGGGCAGGATCGCGACCGCGCAACGCCACGCAACGATCTGCGGCCTGAGCTCGGGCAGGATGACGTCGAGGTGCAGGAGGTGTTCCGGCCACGGGAATTCCGCGAGGCGCTTGACCACGGGCTGGGCGGTGAGGCAGTCGCGCACTTCCCCGATGCGCAACGCGGCCTCCGAGGATGCGCGCCCGGCGGTGAAATTGAGGTTCACCGGGACCTTGCCCGCGAGCGTCACCGCGAGATTGGCGATCACCGCGCCTTTCCCCGGTGGGAGCACGATGCCGATGCGCCGGCCCGGGCAGTGGGTCTTCAGGTGCCGGGACAAGGCGATCGCCGCGGCCAGCAGCGAGCCGCAGGACAGGGTGCTGTGATCGAGTCCGTCGATCAGCGCGGTATGCCATTGGTTTTTCTTGAGCCCCCGGATGCACGCGTTGCCGAGGTGGCCTTCGAGATCGGGCCGTTGCTGGTAGGCGTGCTCGCCGAGCTCGAGAAAGCGCTGCCGGACCGTGGCGATGTCGGCGTCCTCCGGGGCGATCGGCGCGCCGAAGGCGATGGTGACCGGATACGGAAACCGGCGCGGCCATTTGAGGAAGTATTTCCCGCCTTCGAACGAAAAGATCGATCCCCACAGCCGGTCCAGCCAGACCGGCACGACCGGCGCGTTCGCCGCCCGCGCGATGAGTTCGTAGCCGCGCTTCAGCCGCAGCAGCATCCCGGTGCGCGACAGCTCGCCTTCGGGAAAAATGCAGACGATTTCGCCGCGCTGAATCGCCTCGGTTGCGGCGCGCACCGCGTCCTTGGCGCGCTTGGATGAAATGGGCAGCGCGCCGACTGCGCGGAAGATCGGGTGGAGCCAGCGCTGATTGAAGATTTCCTCAAAGACGATGAAGCGAATCGGGCGCGGACAGGCGAGCTGGAGCACCACGGCATCCACCCAGGTGAGGTGATTGGGCAGCAACAGGAACCCTCCCGGCGGCAGCCGGTCCCGGCCAAACGTGGTGACACGATAGATGACCGAGGCGAGCGCATGGCCCGCCAGACGGATGCAACGTTCGGCGAGGGAAGGCGAAGGGGAAGGTTCCACGGCGCGCACGCTAGCGGAGCCGCCCCCGGCGTGAAACCGCAATTCACGTGATGAGGCACGGCCATCCTGACTGTGGGCCAGTTCGGACGCGCGAGACCCTCCCCACTTCGCTACAGCTCTTTCAGGAGCCGCTCGTGGATGTTGCCGAAGCCGCCGTTGCTCAGGATCACAATCACGTCGTCTTTGCGCACGAGCGGTTTCAGACGGGCGACGATCGCATCCACATCGGGCTCGTAGAAGGCCGGCTTGCCCCGGGCAGCCAGATCCTCGACCACCTGCTCGGGCTTCAGCCGTTCCTCGGGCTTGAGCTGCTCCATGCGGGCCACCTGGGCCAGGATCACCGCGTCCGCTTCGCCGAGCGCGGCGGGCAGTTCCTGCTGAAAGACGGCGCGCCGCGTGGTGTTCGACCGCGGCTCGAACAAGGCCCAAAGCCGCCGGCCGGGATACTGGTGGCGCAGCCCGCGCAGCGTTTCGCGGATGGCGGTGGGGTGATGTCCGAAGTCATCGATCACGGTCATCCCGCGCACCGTGCCGCGGACTTCCTGCCGGCGCTTCACGCCTTCGAACGCGGCCACCGCTTTGACGATCTGATCGAGCGACACGCCGTAAAAATGCGCCGCGCTGATCGCCATCGCCGCGTTGCGCACGTTGTATTCGCCCACCATCGGCAGCGAAAAGCGGGTCTCGAGCAGGGTGAATTCGCTGCCTCCTGGATGATACTGCACCTCCCGAATGTGACGCGCGGCGTTGGGCGAAAAACCCACCTCCACGAGTTGCGCCCGGCATTCGCGAGCCACGTCGATGCAGTGCTCATCGTCCGCATTGATCAGCACCATCCCCTCGCTGGGCACGATGTTGAGGAGACGGCGGAAGCTGAGCTTGATCGCGTCGAGATCGTCGAAGATGTCGGCGTGGTCGAACTCGATGTTGTTCACCACGACCAGTTCCGGCAGGTAATGGACAAACTTGGAGCGCTTGTCGAAGAACGCGGTGTCGTATTCGTCGCCCTCGATCACGAAGTATTTGGATTCGTGCAGGCTCGCGCCCTGGCCGAGGTTTTTGGCGATGCCGCCGATCATGTAGGCCGGATCCAGCCCCGCCGATTTCAGGATCCAGGTGAGCAGCGCCGTGGTGGTGGTTTTCCCGTGCGTGCCGGTGACCACGAGATTGTGGTGTCCGCGCAGAAAAAACTGCTTCAGCGCCTCCGGCAGCGAGAGGTAGTAGAGCTTGCGATTCAACACCGCCTCGATTTCCGGGTTGCCCCGCGAGATCGCGTTCCCGACGACGATCAAATCCGCGTCAGCCGGGATATTCTCGGGCCGATAGCCTTCGCTCAGCTTGATCCCCTTGCTTTCGAGGAAAGTGGACATTGGCGGATACACCCCTGCGTCCGATCCGGACACCGTGTAGCCCTGCGCGCGCATCGCCGCCGCCACCGCCCCCATGGCGGTGCCGCAGATGCCGATGAAATGGAGATGGCGAAAGTCTTTGCTCATGGCGCGGAAAAGGAGCGCGAAGCTAGCGAGCGATCACGCGAGGCGCAATCGTTTGGATAGAGAGAGGCTTTTCGCAGTCGGCCGTGGGCGAGCGAGGCGGCAGATGTCGGGGGCGTCACCGGAAATCGGCCGCCTCGCTTTGCTCGCCCGCGCCGACGGCAAGTCGGCCTCACCCTACTTCATCCGGTCGAAGTTCTTCTTCAAGATCTGCCAGTCGGCCAAGCCTGCCACCTTGGCGCGGTGGTCCGCGATGATCTTCGCTTCGTTGGCGTTTTTCGTGGGGCGTTGCGCCTTGTAGAAGGTGCCGAGGAGGCCTGGCCACTCGGTTCCGGCAAGTCGATAGGCGGCGTGCTCGTCGGTTACGTCGTGATCGGCGGGGATCTCGGGGAAGGTGCCGCCTTTGCGCGGGATGGCGGCATCGAAGGCGCCGGGGAAGAACTCGATGCACTCGCTCAGACATTGGATGAAGCTGAAGCCGTCGTGGTCCATGGCGGCTTCCATCAGGCCGAGGAGGTGCGGAACGTTGGTCGCGGTGCTGCGCGCGACGAACGTGGCGCCGGCGGAGATGGCTTGCTTGAGCGGGTTCACTGGCTGATCCCCGGAGCCCCAGATATCGGTCTTCGATTTATGGCCGATGGGTGTGGTCGGTGAGGTCTGAGCCTTGGTCAGTCCATACACCTGGTTGTCCATGACCACGTAGGTCAGCTTGACGTTCTTGCGTGCGGTGTGCGTGAAATGATTGCCGCCGATCGAAAAGGCATCGCCGTCCCCGCCGAAGACAAAGACATGCAGGTCCGGGCGTGAAAGCGAGATGCCGCTGGCGAAGGAGAGCGCGCGTCCATGAATGAAATGCGCGCCGTGCGCCTGGACGAAGTAGGGGAAGCGCGACGAGCAGCCGATCCCGGCGACGGTGCAGATCTTCTCGTGCCACAGCTTGCGCTTCTCGATGAGCTTGTAGTAAAGCGCGAGCACCGTGAAATCGCCGCAGCCCGGGCACCAGGTGGGATGGTCGGCGGCGGTGTCTTTCTTGGTCAGCGCCTTGCGGTCGGCATCGGGCAGGTCGGGCACCGCGGCTGGCGCGGAGGTGGTGCGAGAGAGGGTTTCGTTGGGGAAGGCGAGTGCGGTCATGACGAGGGGAGATGCGCTTTAGTTACTTGGTCAGGGTAATGACGCGCTGGAGGATTTCCTTCACCTTCCAGGTGTGTCCGTCGGATTTGTTCACGCTGCGGATGCGCGCGTCGGTGTAGCGAGCGCGGAGAATGGCGGCGAGCTGGCCGTAGCCGTAGAGACCTTCGTCATTGAGCTCGGCGACGACCACGTGAGTGAACCCGCTGAAGATCCGTTCGAGCCCGTTGGGCAAGGGATTGAGATGTTTGAGCGAGATCGAGCTGATTGCTTCGCCATGCTGCCGAGCCTGCTTCACCGCTTCCTCGACGGGCCCCTTGCTCGAACCCCAACCGACGAGCAGCGCGTGCCCTTCGGGCGCGCCGAAAATTTCCGGAAGCGGCAGCGAAGCCGCGAGGTGCTTGAGCTTGTTTCGCCGTTTTGCGGTCATCTCGGTATGGACCTTGCCGGAGCCCGTGGGGTGGCCGAGCTCGTCGTGCTCGAGGCCGGTGACCACGGGGTATTTTCCACTCGCGATGCGGGTGCCGGGGGCGAGATGGCGGGTGATGCCTTCGGGCGCCGTCAGATCGTAGGGTTTGTGATCGCCGACGGGCGCGAAGTCGGGGGAAATATCCTGGCAGACGTGCTCGAGGTCGGGGTACGGGAAGGCCTCGATGCGCGTGGCAATCCCCTGATCGCTCAAGACGATGACGGGGGTCGAATACTTGCGGGCGATGTTCACCGCCTCGATGGCGGTGTAGAAACAATCCTCGACGCTCGAGGGCGCAAGCACCACGCGCGGGCTGTCACCGTGGCCGCCGAAGCACGCGATGTTGAGGTCGCTCTGCTCGACATTGGTGGGCATGCCCGTGGAAGGGCCGCCACGTTGCACGTCGATGACCACCACCGGCATCTCCGCCATCGACGCCCAACCGAGCGCCTCGGTCTTGAGCGAAATGCCGGGCCCGCTCGAGCCCGTCACGGCCACGCGTCCGCCGTAGCTTCCGCCCAGGGCCATCGAGATCGCCGCGATCTCGTCTTCCGTCTGGACGAAGGTGCCGCCGTATTTCGGCAACTCGCGCCGGAGCAGTTCCATGATGTCGCTCCAGGGCGTGATCGGGTAGCCCGCCCCGAAGCGCACTCCCGCGGCGATGAGCCCAAAGGCCAGCGCTTCGTTGCCGCTCATCACGACCTGGGCGTGGTCCGCGTTTTCCCCCGGCTGAAACTGGAAGGTGTGCAACAAGCCCTGGACCTGGTGCCCGTATCCCGCGTTGAAGCAGGCGAGCGCATTCTGCACGACCGTCGGATCCTTGCCGCCGAAGCGTTCCTCGATCAGCTTGGTCAGCTTCGGCACGTTCAGGTCGAAGATGCGGGCGAGCAGCCCGAGCGAGTAGATGTTCTTGCCCTTGTCGCGCCCGGTGCCGCCGATGGCCTCGACCGTCCCCGAGGAAATGGGCACCCCCACGTGGTGATACGCGTCGAGCAGCTCCGGATTCGGCTGCACGTGATCGGAGTCGTAGAGCACAATGCCGCCGCGCTTCAGCGAGGTGATGTGATTGGCGTAGCTGTGATCGTAAAAGCAGAGCAGGACATCCGCTTCGTCGCCCGCGCTGAGGACATCGCCCGAGCTGATTCGCACCTGGAAAATCGAGGGCCCGCCGGAGATCGTGGACGGGATGGTCATGAAGGTCATGACTTCCTGCTCGCTGCGTCCGGCGAGCCGCGCCAGGAAGCCGCCGATCGCCTGGATGCCGTCCTGCGAATTGCCGGCGATGCGGATGATGGCTTCGGGAATCTTGGAAACTCGCGGGCCGCGGTCGAGCGCGGCTCCGACTGCGGAGTCACTCATGGGATGGGGAGGATGGGGTTGCCCCGGAACGGATGGAGGAGGAGTTCCAGGGACTACTGCGGGGCGACGCTACCAGCGGCGAGGACTTCGTCAAGCTGTCCGCGAGCCAGGGAGCGGCGTGCGCCCCGCCGCCGGGTGAGTTCTGGAGTGTTTGGGACGGCCCTTCGGGCGTTGGTGGGTCGGCGGCGGGACGCACGCCGCTCCTTGGCATGCTGGCGAGCATCGCATTTGCTTGGTGGGAGCCTTGCCGCCACTGCCACTATCACGTTTTGAAGCCGCTCCGCCTTATCTCCTGTCAAACGATCTGGTGCCTCGCCTTTGCGGCCTTCGTGGCGGTGGGAACGCGTGGGATCTGGCGCCCCGGAGGTGGATTCCCGCTGAAGAGCTGCGGGCGACAGGGTTCCGTGGATTCGATCCTCGAAAAGACGCTCGGCCGGCCGGACCTGGAGCCGGCGCTGAGCGCAGAAATCGGGAGACTGCCATCCGGGGACGCCCTGTTGATCCTGGCGCCCCCGGGAAAGGCTTCGGCTGGGCTGGTCGCCGAAGTGGTCGCCTATCTCGCGTGGCCGCGTCCCGTGACCCTGGTCATAGAGCCGGTGCACCTGTCCGCGGCTTCGTTGCTCCCGATGCGGGAGCGGTTCGCGGCGGTGGTCTTGTGCGAAGTCCCGGCGCCTGACTCCTTTCCCGCCGGGCACGCCTTTGGCCCTGCGCTCACCCTCATTCCGCTGACGCCTCAATGATTCCGCTCGGCATCCTCCTGGCGATTCTCAGCATCTTCGCGGCCGGCGCGGGCGCGACGCTCCTGCTTTGGCGGGAGGCGCAGCCCATGCTCCTCGGCGAAATGTTCGCGGCTTCGTGGCTGCTCGGGGCGGGGGTGGTTTCACTCTTGCTGGCCGTGGGTGGAATGCTCTGTGCGGGCTGGCTGTTGATTGCTTTGGTGGGCGCCGTCTGTTTCGGCCTCGGCTGGATCGGCTGGCGCGAGTTGCGGGGCGGCGGACGAATCATTTTGGGGATGGAAGCGGCGCCGCCCTGGGAGCGATGGCTGAGTTTGCTGGTGCTCGCTCCGATCGCCTACATCGCGGCGGTCAGCTTTCGCGACGCGCTCGCGTGGGATGGCCTGTTGATCTGGGAAAGCAAGGCGCACCAGGCGTTTCTGAGCGGCGGCGTCCTTCCCGCCTCGGTTTTCCGCGATGCCACCCGGTCGTGGACGCATCCTTCGTATCCCCTTTACCTGCCCTTCACCGAATTGTGGGTTTATCTGTGCGTCGGCGATTGCCACCAAGGAGCGCTGAAGTCCGTCCTTCCCCTCTTCCACATCGCCGCGGTGGCGCTGCTTTGGAGCGGGGCCTTGCGCCTCCATGTGCGACCGGGCGTGGCGGCCGTCACGGCGATGCTGATGCTCTTCATCCCGATCCTGAACGGCTTTGATTGGGGGCTGCTGCATGGCTACGCGGATTTGCCGCTGGCCGCGCTCTATCTCGGGGCGGTGGCGGGCGTGCTGGCTTGCCAGCGCGATCCTTCACCCGGCGCCTGGCGGTTGGCCGCCGCGTTCGCAGCCCTGCTGCCGTGGGTCAAACAGGAGGGCGTGATCCTTTGGGCCGGTCTCGTGCTCCAGGCCGCCTGGATTTGCGGCCGCCGCGATTGGCGCCGCACGGCAGGTTTCGCGCTGCCGGGCTTGGCCGTTTGGATCGGCTGGCGGCTCGCGATGCTCGTGCTCGAGGCACCGCAGGAAGAAGTCTTTCAACCCCTCACGTGGGCGAACTTGCAGGCCGGTCTCACCCGGCTCGGGACCGTCCTCCGCTTCATGCGTTACGAGCTCGGGTTGCTCGATCACTGGAGCCTGCTCTGGTTTCTCACTCCCGCGGCGCTGCTCTGCGTGGCGCTCCAGCGGCGGCGCGAAGCGCCAGTCTTAGCCGCCGCGATCGTTCTGCCGCTGGCCTTCGACGTGATCCCCTACCTGTTCACCCGCCTGGAACCGTTCCAGATGCACGTGGCCACGTCCTTCAAACGGCTCGCCTTGCAGGTCGCACTGGTCGCGCTGCTGAGCGTGGCCCTGGCCTTCGGTTCGCGTCGCGAAGTGTGAGGCCGATTTGCAGTCGGCCAGGGTGGGGCAGACTTGTCGTCTGCCATGGGCGAGCGAAACGAGGCGGTGGTGTGAAGGGGCCGCCTACCAGCGCGCAGTCGAACTCGGGCCGAGCCTGACAGTGCGCTGGAGCAGTTGATCAAGTAGGCGTCCGGCCAGCTTTCGAGTCGCGGGACTTGGAGGGGCAAAATCCGAGCAGACACCAGCCTGTTAATGCCGGGGGGATTTCTTGCTACGTGGCGGGTGCGTTTGGGGCGGCTGGGGGACCGGTGCCGGAGCAGAGGACAGCCGATGCAGCGGAGCATCCTCGTCGCCGTCTTCGACCTCGAGTTCGTGGCCGGCGGTGACGAGGGTATAGGAATCGCCGGGGGTCATGTATTTGGGCCCCGCGATCCGGCGTTCGTGCTCCGTGAGACGAAAGCGGCCGGTCCCCAGATACTGCCATCGCCAGCGTTGTTCGATGACTGCGGAATACTGGCCGATCCCCACCACGCCTTCCACCGTCTCACCGGGGGTGACGAATCCGTTCCACACGCCGCGGGTGGATGCCGATCCATCGCCCTTGAATTCCCACGTCTCCGTGACGTGGGCAGAATGATCGCCATCGCTGACGCTGTAGGAACGGATCCAGGTCCCGAGGAAGGCTTGCAAATGCGACAGCGCCTTCGGCGAGTTCACGCGGCTGGCGCAGCCCGTCAGGGCGAGGCAGGCGGCGCCCAGGAGCACCAGGCTGGCGGCAAAACGAGGCAGGACGCGCGTTCTCATGGTCTAATCCCAGCTTACGCCCCCATGCCTTCCTCGAAGCTGCCCGCGGCGGGCGTGATAAGGAGATGGTCGCGGACATAGGCGATGCCGTTCGCGCTGGTGGGATCGAGATCGCGATGCGCGCTCTCGGCCTCGACGACGAGCGGCGCGGTTTTCGTTCCCTGAAGCTGGCAGTAGCGCGACGGGTAACCCACGTAGAGCAGCAGTTCGACGTAACGGCTCATGTTCAGTTCGCCGCTCGGCAGGTCGGTGAACTGCATCGCGCGCGCCGGCCAGTTCGGCTCCGCGGTGCGCAGCGGGAAGCCGGGGCGGATCACGAAATTCTTCACGTGGGCCGCGTAAATGTATTTGCCCACCTTGAGGAAGCGCGTCTCCCAGCTCTCGCCATCCCAGCAGTGCGACGGATCGGCATTCACCGCCATGCTCGGATCGTTGTCGGTGATCGAGACCAGGGTCAGAAACTCATCCGCGGTGGCGGCACCGGTGCCCGGATGGATCTCGTGGCAAAGCTTGATCCCGCGCTTGTTCGCGTGGTCGCGAATCTTCTTCGTTTTCTTCACGAAGCGCTCCTTGCCTTCCTTCAATAAATCGTAACCCGGGCCGGCCCAGAAACCCCACGGATAACCGGTGGCGACTTCCCAGCCAAACGCCGTGCCCCAGAACATTGGCAGCACCTTGACCCCAAGCTCCGCGACGAGATCGAGCAGCTTGAGCAAATAGTTCTCCGCCCATTTCTCGATTTCCGCGGCGGACTTTTTGGCGACATCCGGTGGAATGAACGGCCGGATGGTGGGCGATCCCGTCCAGGCCGTGGTGTGGACCCAGATCGGGCAATGCGCGCTGACGCCATCGATGGTGAGGCCGGCGTCCTCAAAGGTGGCGCGGATTTCCTTGGCCGATTTGAAGAGTTTGCCGCCCTGGAGCATGTAGTTGCTGGGCTGGGCACCGGTCGCGCCGCTGCGTTTCGCGTAGGCGAGGAAGTCGGCGAGGGATTTCGCGCCATGCTGGGCGCCTTCGATGGAGGGATGATAGCAGGACATGGGGGTGTGGGCTTTCGTGGTAGAGGAGAGCGGCGCTGCGATCAAGCGCCGGCTGCGGCTGCGGAACGAATGACGAATCACGAAGGGGAACTGAAAACCTCGAACTTCGAACGTCGAATGCCGAACGCCGAACTTCGAAGCAGGGCTGGCTTGCTGACTTCGGCGTTCGACGTTCAATGTTCGGCGTTCGAAGTTTCTCCATCATTCTTTGTCATCCACCCACCTCCTCTCCCGATGCTCGACGACATCGCGCGCATTCTCTTTCACGAACAAACGATCCTCCGCCGGCTCGATGAACTGGCCGCCGAGATCACGCGCGACTACGCCGACCAGGAATTGACGGTCGTCGCGGTGCTCAACGGCTCGTTCATGTTCATGGCCGATCTGCTCCGTCGCGTGCCGCTGCCTCTGCGGGTCGATTGCCTCAGCGTTTCGAGCTATCACGGCGGCACCGAAAGCTCGGGCACGGTCACCTTTGGCCAGCTCACCCTGCCGGACATCGATGGGCGCCACGTGCTCATTCTCGATGACATCCTCGACAGCGGCCGCACGCTGCACGCCGTCTGTGCCAAGCTGCGAGCCGAGACGAAACCGAAGAGCATGCGCAGTTGCGTCCTCTTGCGGAAGCTCAAGGAGCGCGCCGCGGAAGCGGAGGCCGATTACGTCGGCTTTGATATCGGCGATGAATTTGTGGTCGGCTATGGCCTTGATTACGAGGAGCGGTATCGGAATCTGCCCTTCGTCGGCGTGCTGAAACCCGAGCGCATCGGCTGAACCCCATGTTTTCCGGCGGCCATTTTTTCAAGGATCAACTTCAGCCCAGTCTTGCGGAACCGAAGCTGGGCCACACGGATGACGCGAGGGTGCGCGAACTAGAGTTGCAAGTCGAACGCCTGCTGCTCATCACGGAAGCGCTGTGGCGACTGCTCCAGGAGAAACACGGTTTCGATGAAAACGAGCTCGTGCGTATGATCACGATGATCGATCTCGAAGACGGAAAGCTCGATGGGCGCAAGCCGGCCTCGCCGCCGAAACCGTGCCCGAAATGCCAGCGCATCCTCTCCAAAAACCGCCCCCGCTGTCTCTTCTGCGGCGAGCCCATCGCCGCCGATCCCTTCGAGCGCTGAGGTGACGCTTTCCACGAGACAAGAGCTGTCGCGAACCTACGCAACCAGTGAGAAAGCGCGGAGAGCTTGTCGCCCATAATAACGCGAGGTAGATAGTTCGTATGCTCAACCAGATTCGGGAATATCTCCGCGCGGTTCCCTTTCGGCCGTTTGAAATTCACTGCACCAACGGCGATGCCTTTTGGATCGAGCATCCCGAGAATGCCGCCGTGGTGGCTCATCAGGTAGTCGTCGCCTTGCCTGGCGGCGAAAGTGTCACCACGCTGAGTGCGCTGCACATCGTGCGGGCCAGCGGATTCGAAGTGGCGCAAGCCTAGGTCGCCAGGCGGTTCCGCCGAGCTGGCCACCCGTTCATGAACAGCGGCTTTCTCGACAAACTGATCGAACGCATCGGGCGGGTGCGGCCCGAGGAGGTGCAGGCTTATCTGCTGCGGCTCGCGGATGAAAAGGGCTTCCTCGAAACCATCTTCAACGCGATCCACGAGGGCGTGATCGTCACCGATCTGCAAGGGCGGATCAATTACCTCAACCGCGCGGCTTGCGAGATCTTCGGACTCGAGCGCGAGAATTGCATGGGCCAGGCCTTGTCGGATCGGCTGCGCGGCATCGAATGGGACAAGCTCGTCGAGGCCCAGAAGGTGGTCAGCCGCGACATGGAAGTGTTCTACCCCCAGCATCGCTACGTGAATTTTTACGTCGTGCCGTTGAGCCTCGACGCGCCCCGGAAACGCTCGAAGGCGGTGGTGCAGGAAGCGGTCGGCTATGCCGTCATCCTGCGCGACATCACGGAAACGCGGCGCTCGACCGAGGAGACGATTCAATCCGAGAAGCTGACCGCGCTGACCCTGCTCGCGGCCGGGGTCGCGCACGAGATCGGCAACCCGCTGAATTCGCTGCACATTCATCTCCAGCTCATGGAGCGCAAACTGCGCAAGGTGCCCGAGGCGCAACGGATGGACTTGCAAAAGTCGCTCGAAGTCGCGCACGAGGAAATCAACCGGCTGGACTCGATCGTGCAGCAATTCCTCGGTGCGATTCGACCGGCGCGGCTCGAGGCGCGGCTGGAAAACATCAACGCGCTGGTCCAGGAATCGATCTCCTTTCTCCAGCCGGAAATCGACGATCGGAATATCCTCGTCGAGCAGGAGCTGCGGACCGGGCTGCCGCTGGTGGAAGTCGATCGCAACCAGCTCAAGCAGGCCTTTTACAACGTGATCAAGAATGCCTTTCAGGCGATGCGCAGCGGCGGCCTGCTGCGCATAGGCACGGATGGGAACGATCAGTGGGTCTCGATCAGCTTCGCGGATTCCGGGGGCGGCATTTCGCCGGAAAACATGAGCAAGATATTCGAGCCGTATTTTACGACGAAGGCGGGCGGCTCCGGACTGGGCCTGCTCATCGTGCGGCGGATCGTGCGCGAACACGGAGGCGAAATCGATCTCTCCAGCGATCTGGGGAAGGGACTGACGATCACCATTCGCCTGCCGCTGCGCAACCAGCGCGCGCGGATGCTGGAGGCCGGGACGCGCTGACGGTCCCGCTCCATTTCGCCCTTCGAGCAGAGCGGCTCAACCGCAGAACGGTCCGAAAGCTCCAGAGCACTGGAGCACTCCAAAAGCTGGCGCCAAATCCGATGCTCCTTCGGCGCCGAGCACGACCTGAGGCGCTTGCGTTTTGGAGTGCGCCAGTGCTCTGGCGCTTTTGGGACTGTTCCGTGGGTGCGACTGGTACCAGTAGCTTCATCGCCTTCCCCGGAATTCACGACTCCGGGACGGCGTCTTCCGTGCCGAAGCTCACTTCGCTCCGGCAGCGCTGCAGGCGTTGCCAGGTGAGCACCAATCCCCGGCGGATGCCGTGACGGCGGACGGCCGTTTCCGAATAGTGCGAGCAACTGGGCCGAAACCGGCATTGCACGCGACCCTGCAGCCACCGATGGCCGCACGCGCGGTAAACGCTCACCAGCCCGACATAAGCCGGCACGCAATACTGAGCCGCGGGAGCGCGGAAGGAATCGCCGACCGCCAGCAGAGCCAAAGTGCCGAAAACTCCCAGCCAAACTCCGGGCCGTCTCAGGCGTTGCCGCAATGCGGACATTTCGCCGAAGCCGCCAGCCGTTTGTTCGAGCAATGGGGGCAGGGAACCAGATTCCCCTGGGTCCGGGCGAAAAGGTACACGATCAGCCCGATGAAATGCGTGAAGACGATGAGGATGATCCACATCACCACGTTGTCCATCCCCCGCGCCTTCGCATCGCGCGCGACCCAGACCAGGATCACGATGTTCAGCACGAGGGCGGTGACGAGGATGAAGATCATGCCGGTGCCGCAGGCGGCGCATCCGGCGACGGCCTTGGCGGCTTCCTCGTCGGTCATGGAGGGAGTCGCCGGCTGCCGCTCCTCCGACGGCGCATCCTGAGCCTGTGCGAAGGCGGAGACCATGGGAAAAAGGACAAGGCACGCGGAGGCAAAAACGGAAAGCCATTTCATGGCCGCAGGTTGAATCAGGTCGATCTGGAGGAGTCAACGCTTCCCTCCAAAGGCCCCCGCGCGAAAGAATTTCGCGTCTCGAACTCCCCCGTTGCCGCACCCCTGGCAGCGCGTTACGCTCCGCGCCTCCATGAACCCGACGATCCTCATCGTGGATGATGAAAAGCACACCCGCGAAGGATTGCGCGCCTCATTGGAGGACAGCTTCGAGGTCTATCTGGCGGCCGATATCGGCGGGGCGCTCGGGGTGCTCGAGCGCGAAACGGTGGATCTGGTGCTGACCGACCTGCGTCTCGGTGGCGAGGACGGCATGACGCTCGTGGACAAGATTCTCGCGCTCCCGCATCCGCCCATCGTCATCCTGATGACGGCTTACGGCTCGGTGGATGCCGCGGTCGAAGCCATGAAGCGGGGCGCTTACGATTTCATCACCAAGCCGCTGAACATCGACCGCCTGGAGATCCTGATCCATCGCGCGCTGCGCAGCCGCAAGGTGGAAACGGAAGTCGTGGAACTCAAGCAGCAGGTCGAGCGCAAATACGGGCTCGAGCGGTTGATCGGCGAGTCCGGAGTCATGGCGGATGTCTTCGACACCATCCGGCAGGTGGCGCCGACCCGGGCGACCGTCCTGATCCAGGGCGAAAGCGGCACCGGCAAGGAACTGGTGGCGCAGGCCATCCACGCGCTGAGCGGGCGGCCCAAGCCCAAGTTCGTCGCCGTGCATTGCGCGGCGCTCTCCCCGCAACTGCTCGAAAGCGAGCTCTTCGGACACGAGAAGGGCGCGTTCACCGGCGCGATCGAGCGGCGGATCGGTCGCTTCGAGCAGGCGAATGGCGGCACCCTTTTTCTCGATGAGATCGGCGAGATCGACGCGGCCACGCAGGTCAAACTGCTCCGGGTACTCGGCGAGGATCGGTCTTTCGAGCGCGTGGGCGGCAATCAGCCGATCAAGGTGGATGTCCGGCTGGTCGCCGCCACGAACAAGAACCTCGAGAAGCTGGTCAGCGAAGGGAAATTCCGGGACGACCTCTTTTTCCGCCTCAGCGTCGTGCCCATCACGATGCCGCCTTTGCGTCAGCGGAAGGAGGACATCCCGCTGCTGGTCAGCGCATTTTTGAAAGCCTTCGCCGAGGAAAATGCGAAGCCGGTGACGGAAATCACCTCCGACGCGATGCAGGCGATCCTGAATTATGACTGGCCGGGGAATGTGCGCGAGCTGCGGACCGCGATCGAGCACGGCGTGGTGATGGCCACGGGCACGAGGATCGGCCTGCGCGAGCTGCCGCTCGCGGTCCGCGAAGGCGCCGCCGGGATCCCGGGCGGTGCCCCGGCGCGGTTCGCTCTTGCACGCGGGGGCCGTTTCAATTTGCACGAGACGGAGCACCGCTTGATCATGCAGGCGCTTGAAGATACCGGGGGCAACATCACACAGGCCGCAAAAAAGCTGGGCATCAGCCGCCGAACCCTCCACCGCAAGCTCAAAGAACTGAAGAGCTCCACCGATGGCGTTTGAGAAAAATGTTCAGGATATCGTCCATGCGCTGGAGGAGGGCGGATGGGCCAAATGGGTCAAGCTGGCGCTGCTCCTGGGGGCGATCGCCTTCGTCATCAATCTCTGGTTTTTCCGCGATGCCGGCTTCACCGGGCTGAGCCACGAAAAGGCCATCGAGCAGGCGCAAATTTCCCGCGAACTGGCGCGCGGCAATGGTTTCACGACGAAGATGATCCGGCCGGCCGCGCTTTGGCTTTTTCAGAAAAACATGGGCAAGTTCCCGGTCGATCGCCAGCCGGACATCTTCCACGCGCCGCTCAACCCGTGGATCAACTCCTGGTTCATGCTCCTGGTCCAGGACACGTGGCCGATGACGCCCAAGGACGTCCAGTACACTCCGGACAAGGTGATCGCGGGGGGCGGACTGTTGTTTTTCCTCCTTTCGGTGCTGGTCAATTATTTCACCGCGAAACGGCTCTTTGACCGCCGGCTCGCCCTTTTCGGCATGGGGCTGATGCTGCTCTGCCAGCAGTTCTGGAATTTCGCGCTCTCGGGTCTCCCGCAAATGCTGATGCTTTTCCTCTTCAGCGGGGCGGTCCACACCCTGGTGCGCGCGGTGGAGGCGCGCTATGAGGAGCGCTCGCCGGCCCTGTGGCTTTCCGGCGCCGGAGTGCTCTTCGGCCTGCTCGCCCTGGCGCATGGACTGACGATCTGGATTTTCGCCGGGGCGTTGATTTTCGCCGGCATTTTTTTCCGGCCGTTTGGCCGCCATGCGGGCCTGATGCTGGCCCTCTTTGTCGTGGTCTATTCGCCGTGGCTGATCCGCAATCAAGTGGTTTGCGGGACTCCGGTGGGGCTGGGGTGGTATTCCGGGCTTTACGCGATCCGCGGCAGCGAAAGCCAGGTGATGCGGGCGATGAGCGTCTCGCTGGAGGACGTCACGCCGCGGCTTTTCCGGCGAAAAATTCAGAACCAATCTTTGCTCCAGATCGAGCACCTCTACGGCTTTCTTGGCTGCGTGGTGGCCGCGCCGGTGTTTTTCCTCGCCCTCCTCCACCTTTTCAAACGGCCCGAGACGGCCGCGTTTCGATGGTGCATTCTGCTCATGTGGGTGGGGGCATTCATCGGCATGGCCGTCTTCGGCATCCCCGAACCCGGCGGCCTGCACGCCAATGATCTGCACGTTTTATTCATCCCGTTGATGTCGTTTTACGGACTCGCGGTGATGCTGGTCATGTGGACCCGTCTCGAGGTCCAGATCCGGTTTCTTTGGCTGGGTTTCATGTCAGTCATTTTCGGCATTTCGGCGCTCCCTTTCGTGAATCAGTTCCTCGCTCTGATCGGTCCCCCCACTTCGCGGGTCGCCTGGCCGCCGTATGTCCCGCCCTACATCGCGCTCCTCAAGACCTGGACCGATGAAAAGGAAATCATCGCCACGGACATGCCGTGGGCCGTGGCCTGGTATGCCGATCGCCGCAGCCTTTGGCTGCCGATATCGGTGAAGGATTTCCTCGAAATGAATGACTACGGCCAGCTCGACGGCCGCATCGTCGGCCTCTACCTGACCCCAGTCACCGGCAACAAGGCGTTCATTTCTGATATCGTGAAAGGCGAATACCGCGAGTGGGCGCAATTCATCATGCGCAACGTCAACGCCAAGGACTTCCCGCTGAAGTACGTCACCGCGCTGCCGCTGGACAATGAGTGCGTTTTTTACAGCGATCGCGATCGATGGACCAACCGCGAGGACTGAGCAAGTTGCGGGTTGTGGCGCGCGCGGAATCAGCCTTAATGTCCCGCGCTACCTCCAATGGCCAAACCGCCCGCCGACGCCCCGGCCCCGCCGCCGACCTTTGAAACCGCGCTCACGCGGCTGGAGCAGCTTGTCGAGGAGATGGATTCGCGGGACCTGCCCTTGCAGGATTTGATCACCCGCTACGAGGAAGGCGTGCAGTTGGTCAAAGTCTGCGAAGACCGGCTCAAGGACGCGGAAAAACGCATCGAGATCATCACCCGGGGTGCGGGCGGCAAGCCGGAGCTGACCGAGTTCGAGCCCGAAACAAAAACGGCCAGCCAGCCGCGCGAAGACGTAAGTCTATTCTAATCATGTCCCAACGACTCCTTTCGACCATCAATTCGCCCGCGGACGTCAAAGCCGTGCCCGAAAAGGATCTGCCCCAACTCGCCCAGGAAGTTCGCGATGAATTGATCAGCATTTTGTCCGACGAAAACCCGGGCTCAGTCGGCGGCCATCTCGGGCCGAACCTCGGCGTGGTCGAACTGACCATCGCGCTGCACCGCGTCTTCGATACGCCGAAGGACAAGTTTGTCTTCGACGTAAGCCACCAGGGCTACGTGCACAAGATCCTCACCGGCCGGCGCGAGCGTTTCCACACCATGCGCCAGTATCAGGGCCTCAATGGCTTTCTCCTCCGCACCGAGAGCGAGCACGACTGCTATGGCGCGGGGCACGCCGGAACCGCGCTGAGCGCCGCGCTGGGCATGGCGGTGGGCCGCGACAAACGCGGCTCGGATGAACACGTGGTCTGCATCGCGGGCGATGCGGCTTTTACCTGCGGCGTCAGCTACGAGGCGCTCAATAATGTGGCCGAACAAACCCGGCGCTTCATCGTGGTGTTGAACGACAACGAATGGTCGATCGCGAAAAACGTGGGCGCGATCGCCAGCTACTTCAACAAGATCGCCACCCACCCGACCTACGCGCACCTGCACGAAAAGGCGGCCAAATTCGTGGAAGCCATCGGAGGCAAATTCGCGCTCGATCTCGCCCACAAGGTGGAGGCCGGTGTTAAGAACGTGCTCGTGCCGAGCGTCATGTTCGAAGACCTCGGCTTGCGTTACTACGGACCCATCGACGGGCACGACGTCAATCTGCTGATCAAGACGTTCGAGTTCCTCAAGACCCAGCACGAGCCGGTGCTGCTGCACATTTTGACCACCAAGGGCAAAGGCTACCCGCCCGCCCTCGAGCAGCCGGACAAGTTCCACGGGCTGGGAAAATTCGAGCCGAAAACCGGCAAGACCAGCTCGACCCCGACGCCCACCTACTCCGAGCTTTTCGGCAAGACGCTGGCGAAGTTCGCCGAGACCAACAACAAGATCGTGGCCATCACCGGGGCGATGCCGACCGGCACCGGCTTGATCCATTTTGCGAAGGCGCATCCGGACAAGTATTTCGACACCGGCATCGCCGAAGAACACGCCGCGCTCTTCGCCGCCGGCCTCGCCACCCAGGGGTTCAAGCCATTCCTGGCCATCTATTCGACGTTCATGCAGCGTGCCTACGACATGATCATCCACGACATCGCGCTGCAGAATCTCAACGTCTGCCTGTGCATGGATCGGGGCGGCCTGAGCGGCGACGATGGTCCCACCCATCACGGCCTATTCGACATTGGGTATCTGCGTCACGTGCCCAACCTCGTGCACATGCAGCCGAAGGATGAAGAGGAGTTCGTGGACATGCTTTGGACGATGACCAATTACCACAGCGGTCCGATCGCGATCCGCTATCCGCGCGGCGTGGGCACCGGCGCGCAACCCAAGGAGCAGCCGCGCATTCTCGAAATCGGCAAAGCCGAGGTCATCCAGCACGGCACCCAGGTCGCCATCTTCGGTCTTGGCGGAATGTGCGAGATGGGCGCGGAAGCAGCACGGATGCTGGAGGCGGAAGGCATCAGTACCGCCGTGATCAACCCGCGCTGGATCAAGCCGCTCGACACGGGGACGATCGAGTTCTTCGCCCGGAGCGTGGATGTGATCTGCACGATCGAGGACCATGTGCTGCACAACGGCTTCGGCTGCGCCATCATCGAGCACCTCAACGATGCCGGGATTAAAACACCGGTCGTGCGAATCGGCTGGCCGGATCAGTTCATCGAGCACGGCGCGGTCGATATCCTGCGCAAGAAGCACGGCCTCACCGCGCAGGCCGCCGTCGAAAAAATCCTTCCGTTGGTGAAGGCGAGACAGGCGAGGCCCCCGGCCAAGAGCGTGGCCTGAGCCGCGCAGCGTTGTAAGGCTCCGTAGCTTGCGCCGCAAAAAGGGCGCCGCGCCTTGGTCTGCCCCCGGCCACGACTTACTTTCGGCGCCTGGGAGAGCAGCGTTGGATCGAGCCGGCGCTGTCCCGAGGCGATGTCCGGTCGCCAGTTGCCCTGAACTGAGAATCCCGACCTGCGTGGTGGTCAGGCCGGCCACGCTCGTGCTGGTGATGCCCGCGATCTGCGTGGAAGTAAACCCTTTGACTCCGCTGGAACTGAGCGCCCCGACCTGGGTGCTGGTCAGCGCTCCCAACTGAGTGGTGTTGAGGCCGGCAATCTGTATGGAACTGAGCGCGCCGACTTGAGACGTGGTTAATCCGGCGACGGCATCGGTAATGAATCCGCTGAGCTGGGTGCTCGAAAGAGCGCCGATTTCCGCGGTCGTGAAGCCGGCGGCATCGCTGCTGGTGAGGACGGAGATTTGCGCCGTGGTCAGCCCTTTGATTCCCGTGGTGCTGAACCCGCCGATCTGGGTGCTGGTGAGGGCGCTAACTTGCGAAGTCGTCAGGCCGATAATCTGCGCTGAGCTGAGCACCCCGACCTGAGCGGTGGTAAGTCCGGCGAGACCATCGGTGGTGATTCCGGCCAGCTGCGAAGAAGTCAACCCCTTGACTCCGGAGGTGTTGAAGCCGCCGACCTGGGTGCTGCTGAGCGAACTGGCTTGCGAAGTACTGAGTCCGGCCAGTTGGGAGGAAGTGAATATCCCCGCCTGGCTGCTGGTGAGCCCGCTCACCGTGCCCGTGGTGATGGCACCGAGCTGACTGCTTGAAAAGACGCTGACCTGCCCCGTCGTCATGACCTGCAGTTGGGCGCTCGACAGAGCTGCGATTTGAGCAGTCGAGAATCCCGCGATGATGGTGGTGCTGAGGCCTGCGACAACAGTGGTCGTCAGTGCGGTTACGTCAATTTGGCTCATAGGATCTTAGGTGGAAGTCGGGGTTGGCCTCCTGGAGCAGGAGACCTTGTGTTCCTTATCGGACCAAAATGGGGCTGGTTTAGATAAAGTTGGGGGAACTGCCTCGCCCCATTGATTCCTTCCCGACCGGCACCTGGGCGCCGCCCAGCGTGCCTCCGACGAGCCTAAGATTTGCGGGCTTCGCTGGCGAGCAACTGCGCCTTGCGAATCGCCGCGTCCGCCTCGGGCTTGCGTCCGAGACTTTCCAGAATGCGGGCCAGACCGAGATAGAGGCTGGGCTGGCCTGGGGCGCGCGTCAGCGCTTCCAACTGGGCGTCGAGCGCGGCCGCGGATTGCCCGCGCACGAGTTCGAGCTGCGCAATGGCGGCGTGCGCCTGCGGCTCGTAGATGTCCAGTCGGCTGGCCTGCTGCAGCGCGGCGATCGCCGCCTCGTCCTGGCCACAGGCCGCACGCAACGTGGCCAGGGTCAGCCAGGAATCGAGATGCCACCAGTGCCGGGCGGCGAACCGCTCGGTCGCCGGAAGCGCTTCCGCCGGACGCTGCATCTGGACCCGCAATTCACTCGCGTACTTCACCAGCTCCCAAGTCTCCGGAAAGCGGGTCTGCGCCTCCTCGAGAATGGCCAGCGCTTCGTCGGTCTGGTGCGCCTCGTAGCGCACCCGGGCGAGACCGAGGGTGGCGTTCCAAGTGCGCGGGAAACGGCTGGCGGTGAGGGCGGCGTCTTCGCGCGGAGGCTGAAGCAGCGTTTCCGCCTCGACCCCACGCCCCTGCCGCGTGAGACAGATGCCGAGGCTGATGCGAATGGGCGTGTAGGCCGGATAACGCTCGATCCCTTTGCGCAGCAACTGCTCCTGCCGGGCAAAGTCGCCGCGTTGCCCATAAACCGAAGCCAGGGTGATCACGATGCGCGGGGTCACACCGCCGGCCGCCATCGTCCGCGTGTAGAAAGTTTCCGCATCCACCCAGTCAGCGCTGCGGACGGCGGTGCGCACCGTGAACGCCAGGATCGCGAGAGCCACCAGGCCGACCGCGAAAACACGGCCGCGCTGCGGCAGGCCGAGGATGCAGCCGGCGGCAAACAGGAGTGCGCCGATGCTGGCCAGGTAGATCCAGTGCTCGGCGACCTCGGCATTCAGCGGGAAGAGATTGGAGATGGGCAGAAAGGCGATCACGAACCAGCCGGCGCCCAACCAGCGCACGGCTCGCCCCGGAGCACGCCAGCGGCAGAGCCAGACCGATCCGAGCATGACCAGCAACCCGAGCACGGCGAGCCATTCCCCGCGCGAATGCGTTCGCCAAAGGGCCGCGCTCTGCTGGACTTCGGGATTCGAGAGGGTGCGTTCCATGTGCAGATCGCCCGGAAAAACGATCAGCCCCGCATAGTCGCCCAGCGCGCGAAACATGAGCAACGTGCGCGCCGGGAGCGCCGGTTTCCATGATTCCGCCATGGGAGCGCGGGGCGCCGGCAGCGAGTGCAAAAAGGCATAAACTGCCACCAACCCCAGCACCGCGCCGACCGCGATGAGCCTGGCCCGCTGGCTGGCCTGGCGCTCGAACACCCATTGGTGGGCGACGAATAGCACGAGCCACAGCAGCGCAATCTCCTTGGAACAGAGGGCCAGTAACATGGAAGCCGCGGCCGCGACACTCCAGGCCGTGCGCGTCCCCCGGCGTTCCCCCGTTTGCGCTCGCAACGCCATCAGCCAGGCCGAGAGAGCGAACCAGCTCGCCAGGCTGTCCGCCCGCCCAGCGATGTAGGCCACGGCCGCATTATGGATCGGATGCACGAGCCAGACCAGCGCGACGAGAAGCGCCGCCACGGACGAGCGGCGCGACGAGCCACCCGCGCGCTCGAGCAAGGCCGGAAGCAGCCGCCGCAAGAGCAGATAGAGCAGGAAACCGCTGCCGCAATGCAGCAGGAGATTGGTCAGATGATAGCCGGTCGGATTACCCCGCCACAGCCAGTAATCGAACATGTACGACAAGTTCTGAACCGGCCGATAGTAGGTCGAGAAGGATTCGAAAAAGAGATAGTGCCGAAATACTTCCCATCCAAAGACCGGGCTTTTGAAGAATGGGTTGTCACCTACCAGATAGGTGTCATCCCAGATCAAGCTTCCACCGAGGGCCGGCCCGTAAGCCAGCACCGTGGCGGCGAGGAAGAGGAGAAAGACCAGGAGCTTTCGCTGGCACCACCGATCCATCCAATCCGCCACCTCTTCACCCTTTTGGAGGTTGGGCAGCAGCGATCGAGGGGGCGAAGACGCGAGCGGGATGGAGGTCATGGAACTTGGCGAACGTCTCTTTACATAGCTAGCGGGATGCCGCGGCGCTCCGCCAAAGAAAAGGTTCAGCCGCCCGCCTGATGAACAGACGGGCGGCTGAGCCGAAGTTGGGAGTTAGGAGTTAACCGTGCGTCCGATCAGGGGTAAAAGGGCGACCAGAAGTCGGAGGGGGCCACGTCGGAAAGCTTGGCGAAGCTTGCGCCGTCCAGCTTCGGAACCGCGTCCACGGAGGCGACCGTATAAGTGCCACCGAGCATGTCCTTGCCCGTCGAGTTGTAGAGCGCGGAACCGGTCTTCAGATACTTCTGGACGTCGGCCCACACCACATCGGCGCCGCCGCCTTTGTTGTTTTCGATCGCGTACTGGTCAACCGCTGCATCGATCATGCGGAGGTCTTCGAGGATACGGGTCGCTTGGGTGCGCTTGCGGGCGCGGAGGAAGTTGGGGACGGCAATCGCCGCCAGGAGGGCGATGATGGCGACCACAATCATGATTTCAACGAGCGTAAAGCCCCCGCGGTTCTTGTTCAGTTTCTGCAGCATATATTTAGGTATGGATTTTTGTTTGTTTGTTGCCCGAGCAGCGGCAGCCGTCGCGGCAGATCCTGTTTAAGCAGCGATGGTGCCAGCGCCGGGAAGAGTTCTCACAATTATAGATTCGTTGTGCTGCGTTCGGATGCTGAGACGCGGAGAGGTGGAGAGGTGGAGACAAAGGGAGCCTGCGGCGTGGCGAGGTGACATTTCGGACTCGCGCTTCCGCTGCGAGCGGCTGTTTTCGCAATTCCGATTGTCATTCTCAATTCTAACAAGGCTGGGCCTGAGGTTGGTCCCCGGGAAGATCGGCGTGGTCATGTAGTTCGAGCCCCTCCATCACTCCATCACTCCACCACTCCACCACTCCACCCCTCCACCCCTCCATCACTCCACCACTCCATCACTCCACCACTCCACCACTCCACCACTCCATCACTCCACCACTCCATCACTCCACCACTCCACCACTCCACCCCTCCACCCCTCCATCACTCCACCACTCCACCCCTCCACCCCTCCATCACTCCACCACTCCATCA
>JAXDQW010000125.1:0-292777 GCA_034667665.1 Chthoniobacter sp. | reverse complement strand
CGAAGTAATCAGTGCTCAGACGAAGCCATCGTCCGGAAACTGAGCCCTGTTAGAGCGGTTTAAGTTAAACTGTAGTCGCGAGCGGCGGGCTTGGCAGCGGCGTGCGTCCCGCCGCCGACCGAAAATTCGGCGGCGGTGCCGCGTCTTTGGTGGGCCGGCGGCGGGCCGCGCGCCGCTCCTTGCGCCGCCTCCCGCGACCGTCTCTGCGACCACAGTATTTCTTAAACCGCTCTAGTTCACGACGCGGCCGAGCCCGAATTGGTCGCCGTTCCGGATCGGCTCGCCCTTGGAAAAATCGATTTCGAGCAGCTTTTCGCTTCCGACGTGATGGCCTTGTTCGTCCTCGAGGGTGGTCAGAATCTGGTGCGTGGCGACGTCGATGACTTCGCCGCTCGAGGGATAGGCGAAACGGCCATCGATGCTGAAGGTGACCCAGCCGGGATCATCGCGGAGCGGAATGCTGCCGAGCTGCTTGGGCGGCATGACCGTGGCGTCAAAGTAGTGCAGGCGCTGGTTGTGGCCGTCAGTGACCCAGATTTCCTTTTCGTCGGGCGTCAGGCCGATGCCGTGGCTCGGGCAGCCGTGGCGCTTGACGACGCCCACGGGAAAGCCCTGGACTTCGACCCGGTGGAGCTTCCGGCCGGTGACGAGATCGCCGATTTCGAAACCGAGCAGGCCATTGATGTTGACGAAGCAGAGCGTGCCTTTGCCGTTCACGGTGTAAGGGCGGATCGCCGAGTTGAAGGGGCCGACTTCCTTGATGACCTCGCGCGTTTTCGTATCCACGACGCGAAGAATCGGCGAGTGCAGGCCCGCGAGGTAGGCGTGGGTGCCGGTGGCATCGACGATGGTGTTGTGCGCGCCGGCCTGTGGGGTGTCGATGCGCTTGACGATGTCGCCGGTGGCGCCATCGACCACGTTCCAGAAATCCTTTTCGAAGGACGGTTGGTAGAGGTCCTTTCCATCAGGCGTGATGGACATCCGGTCGCAGCCGCCTTCGAAGGGCTTTTCCCACAGCACCTTCTCCGTGACCAGATCCAGGCAGGAGAGCGTGTGCGTCGTGGCCACGTAGAGCCTCTTCGTTCCGGCGTTGGCGCAGACCCCTTTGACATTCCGCGGGACGCCTTTTTCGTCGAGCCCGCCGAAGGGGATGCGTTTGACGAATCGGTGGCCGTTGTCGATATCGAAGACGAGGACGCCGTGCCCTCCGAATTCGAGGTCGTTGCGGATCCCCGGGGCCGCCACGTAAAGCAGATGCTGTTCGTTTTCCGCCCCGCGCAACGATAGCGCGGCCAGGAGATACGCGAGGACGAGGAGTTGTTTCATTGGGTTGGCCGATCAAGGCGAACGTTGGAAGCGAGGCGCCAGGCGAAGGGGGCGCATCGCAGCACGCCGCCTCGTTCGCCCGCGCCGACTGGCTAAAGATCTACTCCCGATCCTTGCGCGGCGCGCCTTCGGGGTGCTGCTTGCCGACCTGCTGCCGCAGCTCTTCGATCGCGCGCGCCATCTTCGTCATCTGTTGCTGCATCTCGCGCAGGGCGGCGTGCTGCTGATCGCCGCCGCCGCCGGCGGATTCACGAGCTTCCATGCGTTTTGGTTGCTCCGGGTTTTGCCCCTGCTCACGGAACATCTGTTCAATGCGTTTGGCCGGTTCGTGCAGCCCGGCCGCGTGCAGATGCTTGACCGCCTCCATGACGTGTTGCTTGCGCTCCGCATCGCTGCCGCCTTCCTTCCGCTCGGCGTCGCCCGGCTTTTTGATCCCCTGCAACCGATGCTCGAGCTGGTCTGCCTCCTCGTTCTTGCCGGCCTTGCGCAGCTCCTCGATCTTGTGCTTCGCCATCCCGAGTTTCTCGCCGCCGCGTTCCTTCCGCTCCCCGTCGCCGGGCTTTTTCATCCACTCGTGCAGCCGATGCTCGAGCTGGTCTGCCTCCTCGTTCTTGCCCTCCTTGCGTAGCGCCTCGATCTTGTGCTTCGCCATTTCGAGCTTCTCGCCGCCGCCGCGCTGCCCTTCGCCTTCGCCCGGTTTCTTCATCCACTCGTGCAGCCGATGCTCGAGCTGGTCCGCCTCCTCGTTTTTGCCCGCCTTGCGCAGCTCCTCGATCTTGTGCTTCGCCATTTCCAGCTTCTCGCCGCCGCCGCGCTGTCCTTCGCGTTCACCCGACTCTGCCTGCAGCCGGCGCGCCTTCTGCATCAGCTCCTTTGCCTCATCGGGCCGCCCCTCTTCCCGGGCGTGGCGCGCTCGCTCTTCAAGGTCCTTGATCTTGCTTCGTGACTGGTCGCCTTCCTCGGCGAAAACGGGTGTGGAAAGCAGCGCAACGGCGCACAACGGAAGCAGGAGGGAGAGTTTCATCCTTTAATCAACCCCCCCCGCGCCGGTTCGTCGCAGGCGAACTTCGCGTGTCCCGCGCCAAACCTCGGAAGTGGGGCAGGCGTCCCCGCCTGTCGGAAAGTCGGACAGGCGTCCCGCCTGTCGTGTCCACCGCGCAGAGAGGCGCCCGCGCTACTTGCCATGGCCACGGCGGAAACGCTCCGGCCCTTGCCTCCCGCGGCGGCTGCCGCCACGCTGGCCGCGCCTTGGAAAAGAAACTGATCCTCTTCGATATCGACGGCACGCTAATCACCTCGGGCGGCGCCGGCGAGCGTGCGCTGCGGCTGGGCTTTCGCGACCGCTTCGGCATTGACGATGATTTGCAAACGGTGGAGATCGCCGGCCGCACCGACTCCGGCATTGCCCGCCAGATGCTGCGCGCTCATCAGCTCGAAGCGACCCCGGAAAACATCGCCGCCTTCTTCGACGGCTATCTCACCCATCTTGCCGACCAGCTCCCGCGTTCGCCGGGCCGGCTGCTGCCCGGCATTCTGCCCCTCCTCGAAGCGCTCAAGCCGCGGCCCGACATCATGCTGGCGCTGCTCACCGGCAATCTCGCCCGCGGCGCCGAATTGAAACTCACCCACTACGGAGTCTGGCAGTATTTCGAGTTTGGCGCCTACGCCGATGATCACCACGACCGCAACGAGCTCGGCGCCGTGGCCCGGTCGCGCGCGCGCAGCCAATATGGCCTCGAGTTTCCGCCGGAGCGCATCTTTGTGCTCGGCGACACTCCCCACGACATCGCCTGTGCGCGGGCCTTCGGCGCGAAAGCCGTCGCCATCGCCACCGGCAAATTCTCGCGGGAGGAACTCGCCGCCTTTGCCCCGGAGTTTCTGTTCGAGGATCTATCGGACCTCGACGCGGTGCTCGCTGCCTTCGGCTAGGCCGAGCCGCAGCGGCTACAGATCCAGGAGCAGCCGCGAGGGCTGCTCGATGCAGTCCTTGATCCGCACCAGGAAGGTGACCGCCTCCTTGCCGTCCACGACGCGATGATCGTAGCTCAGCGCCAGATACATCATCGGCCGGATGACCACCTGCCCCTTTTCCGCCATCGGGCGCTCCTGGATCTTGTGCATGCCGAGGATGCCCGATTGCGGCGGATTCAGGATCGGCGTCGAGAGGAGCGAGCCGTAAATCCCGCCATTCGAGATGGTGAAGACGCCGCCGCTCAGGTCTTCGATCTTGATTTTGCCTTCGCGGGCTTTGCCGGCGTAACCGACCAGGTCTTGCTCGATCTGCGCGAAGGTTTTTTGGTCCGCATCGCGAATGACTGGCACCATCAAGCCGCGCTCGGTCCCCACCGCGACGCCGACGTCGTAGTAATGGTTTTGAATAAAGTCATCGCCGTCCATCCGGCCATTAACGGCCGGGACAGCCTTCAGCGCGCTGACCGCGGCCTTGATGAAAAAGGACATGAACCCGAGCTTGATGCCGTGCTCCTTGGTGAAGGCGTCCTGCATCTGGCTGCGCAGCTTCATCACCGCGCTCATGTCGGCTTCATTGAAAGTGGTCAGGATCGCCGCGGTGTGCTGCGCCATGACCAATTGCGCCGCGATCTTGCGCCGCAGCGGTGACAGCTTTTTCCGGGTGCTCCGCCCTTCCGTGACCGTTTTCAAATTCTCCGAGACCACGGAGAGCGATTCATTCGCGGCGGCGACGGCCGCGGCGATGCTCGGCGCCGCAGGGGCCGCCGAAGCCGGGACGGGTGCCGGCGCGGCTGACGGGGCCGGGATCGTTGGGGTCTTCGGCTGCACCCGCGCGGGTGCTTCGAGTTTGCTTTCGCCTTGGGGGCGATCCGAACGGTCATCGGGTTCCTGGCTCGCCGGCTTGGCCTCGGCCGCGGCGCCCTCTTCGATCGTCGCGACGACTTCCCCGATTTTCACCTCGGACCCGGCGGCCACTTTGATCCGCAGCGTGCCCGCCTTTTCGGCGACGAGCTCGGTCGAAACCTTGTCCGTCTCCAGGGTCAACAGCGCGTCGCCCACGGCCACGGCGTCGCCATCGTTCTTGTGCCAGGTGGAGAGCAGGCCGCTGGTGATCGATTCGCCGACCGCGGGGATTTTGACTTCGAGACTCATGGAAATGGGAGGGGTTGATCGAGGGCGCCTCCGCCGCTGGGGCCGCGGACGGCAGTTGCTTGTTTACCGCAAAAGCCACGAGCGAAAAGGGCAATCGGTGTCCGATCTCGTACCGTTCGGCGTGAGGAAGGCTCAAACTTTTCCGCGGAAGGCGCGGAAGCAGCCCGCCAGAGCCGCGTGACCTCGACGGCGACAAGTTCCTCGACAAGCCGGGAAGGGCGGCGTTTTTCGAGAGACGGCCAAGCCGCCCGCCCCCCGGATTATTTATGCGTGTCCCTCTCCGCTGCCTCACCGCTCTTTCCGCGCTCAACCTCGCCGCGCTCGCGCAGTCGCCACCCGCGCGCGACCATGTCCCCGCGGATCCCGGAGCCGATTTTTACGTCATCCCCGCGGCCAGAACCGAGGAGCTGACTCCCGCCAACAACTGGCCCCCGCCGGAGTCTTTCCGCACCTGGACGCGCTCGCTCGGCGGTCCGACCTCGAACCGCTTCTCGGCGCTCGACCAGATCAACAAATCGAACGTCGCGCAGCTCAAACTGGCGTGGACCTACCAGCCCGGCGACGGCACCGGAAACATTCAGTGCAATCCGATCGTCGTGGACGGGACGATGTTCGCGCCGATCCCCAGCGGGCACATCGTGGCGCTGAACGCGGCGACCGGGAGCGAACTCTGGCGCTTCAAGCCGGAGCGAAAGGGCAACCGGCAGGAGGACGTCCCGGCGCGGCGCGGCCTGCTTTACTGGCCGGGCGACGCCGAGCACGCCGCGCGGGTCATCTTCGCTGCGGGCAACTGGATCTATGCGCTCTATCCGAAAACCGGGCAGCCGGTGGATTCCTTCGGCGAAGGCGGCCACACGGGGTTGCCCGCCGGCGGCACCGTGGCCGGCGCGGTCTTTCAACACGTTCTCGTGGTGCCCGGTTATCTCGGCGATGTCTTCGGCTATGATGTGCGCAATGGGGAGTTGCTGTGGACTTTCAAGACGCGCCCGACCGGAAACGAGCTCGGCGCGAGCACCTGGAGCCGGGTCGAGGAAGGGGCGAACTGCTGGGGCGGTATGGCGCTCGATGAATCGCGCGGCATCGCCTACATCGCGACCGGTTCGCCGAAGCCCAACTTTTTTGGATCGGGCCATCTCGGCGACAATCTGTTCAGCAACTGCGTGCTCGCGCTCGACGCCCGGACGGGCAAGCGGCTTTGGCATTTCCAGGAAATCCGGCACGACGTTTGGGACTGGGACATTCCCGCGCCGCCCAATCTGGTCACGGTCGAGCGCGAAGGCCGCCGCGTGGATGCGGTCGCGCAGGTGACCAAACTCGGCAACACGCTCCTGCTCGATCGGGTAAGCGGCCAGCCGCTGTTTCCCTTCCGGCTGCGTCGCGTGGCGACCCGGGTGCTGCCGGGCGACACCGCGGCGCTCTATCACCAGCGGTCGAGTTGCCGGAGCCCTTCGCGCGGCAGGGCTTCACGCCGGATGATGTCACGAACCGCACTCCCGAGGCGCGCGCGCTCGTGCTGCCCGTGGTGCAGCGCGGGAATCTGGGACCGTATCCGTCCGTCGAGGAGGCGAAACCCACGGTCATGTTCAACATTCACGGCGGCGCGGAATGGACCGGCGCGGCCGTCGATCCGCGCCGTGGCCGGCTCTATGTCAACGCCAATGAAATCCCGTGGTTCGTTACCTGTTTCCGCGACGACGATCCGCCGCCGCTCAAGCCGCCGACCGCCGGCGAGGAGGTGTATCTGACGATCTGCGTCGCTTGCCACGGGCCGGATCGGAAGGGCATCGGCGCCGCGCCGCCGCTGCGCGGCCTGCGTCACCGGATGAAGGACGACGAGATCCGGGCCTTGCTGAAGAGCGGTCGCAACACCATGCCGCCCCAACCGCAGCTCACTGAGGAGCAGATCAAACCGCTGCTCGATTTCCTGCTCGCCCGCGACCGGCCCGGCGCGGCCGTGGAGGAGAACGCGCCGGCGCGCTGGACCTTTGGGGGCTGGAACAAGCTCGTGGATCACGAAGGTTACCCGGGCGCGACGCCGCCGTGGGGCACGCTCAACTGCATCGATCTCAACACCGGTCGGATCGCGTGGAAAGTGCCGCTCGGCGAATACCCGGAGCTCACCGCGCAAGGGGTGCCGAAGACCGGCCAGGAGAATTTCGGCGGCGCCATGGTCACGGCGGGCGGCCTCGTCTTTGTGAGCGGCACCCGGGACAGGAAACTGCGCGCCTTCGACGCCGAGACTGGCGCCGAGCTTTGGAGCACCGCGCTCCCCCTGCACGGCACCGCGCCCCCGGCGAGCTACGAAGTGGATGGCCGCCAGTTCGTGGTCCTGCCGGTGACCGGCGGCGGCAAGCTTGGCGGCCCCACCGGCGATGCGTGGATGGCCTTCGCCCTGCCGGCCGCACGCAGTCCCCGCTGAACGCTGGAAGCGGCCCGGCAATATTTAGATGTAACAGCTGTTACAACGAAATATCGCGGAGGCGCCGCTCACGACCAGAGGTTAAAAACGCAGAGGCGAAGAGGGCAGAGAAGAAGTGTTGAATTGGCAGCGTTCACGGTTGGTGAGCACCGCCCGGCGTCCTCATCGCGGCGTCCGCTGCTCCTGATTCCTCTGCGTCCTCCGCGCCTTTGCGTCTCTGCGTTTAACCAAGAGGCGGGTTACGCCGTGGCTTCCTTGAGCATGCGCATGAACTCGCGCATCAGGTCGGAATTGTCGTGCCAGGTGCGCGCGCTGACCACGTTGCCATCGAGGACGAAGGCACGATTGACGTATTTGCCGCCGCCTTGCTCCACGTCGAGCGCGCACTTCGCCACGGTCGTGAGGGTGCGTCCCTTGATCACGTCCGCGGCGGTGAGGATCTCGATGCCGTGACAGACCGTGGCGACCGGCTTGTTCGCCTCAAAAAAGTGCCGCGTGATCCGGAGCAGGTCCTTGTCGTAGCGCAGGTATTCCGGCGCGCGTCCGCCCGAGACGAAGAGCCCGCAGTATTCCTCGGGCTTCACGTCCTTGAAGGCGATCGTCGCGCGGACGTGATACGCCGCACTTTCGCGGGTGATGTCCCACTTCGGCTCGCCATTCGCGGCGGGCGGAATCTCGTGCAGCACGCCGTGGTAGAGGCGGGCCTCCGGACCGGCGACGACGGCTTCGAAGCCGTCCTCGGGAAGGCGGAAGATCGGATACAGCGTGTCCATCACCTCCGTGGCGTCGCCGATTGGGATGAGGACTTTTTTGCGCGAGGCGGCGGAGCCGCGGGAGGAACGTGGTTTGGGCATGCGGAAGTGGTAACCTGATTTTCGGAAAAGCGGAAGCGCCCAGCCGCGGGCGAGGAGTGCGAACTTGCGGAACGACGCAAGGCGGGGGCGAGTGTGGAAATCCACTGACGGCAGGACGCCTCGTCGGCCCAACAATGTTCCCGATAAAATCGCTGCTCCCCCTCACTGCGGCGTGCTTCGTCGTGCTCGCCGGTCTCACCGCTCAAGCCGGCGAGCCGTCTTTGACGCTCGCCCGCGAGGGCCATTGGCTCGTCATCCGCGGCGCCCCTCTCCCGGGCGGCGAACTGCGCATCAATTACCTCGAAGCCTACTGCCGCGCCGGCTCGACGGATGCCGATTGGGTGCAGCACACCGTGATTCCCCACACCTCCGAGCTGCTCGCGACGAGCGACGACGGGAAGACCCTGAAACTCCGCGACACCCTCGCGGACGGCGTCACCGTCGAGCACACCATCACCGCGGGCGAGGACGAGGTCGATTTTCGCCTCACCGCGCACAATCCCACGGCAACACGCTCCGAGGCGCATTGGGCCCAGCCCTGTGTGCGCCTGGCGGCCTTCACCGGCTTCGATCCCAAGGGCAAGGATCTCGACGACTATTTGCCGAAGTGTTTCGTCTTCCTCGACGGCAAACTCACACGGATGCCGACGCCGCAATGGGCCACGCAGGCTCGCTACACGCCAGGCCAGGTGTGGTGCCCCGTGCACGTCCCGCGCACCGATGTCAACCCGCGCCCCCTCAGCCCTCTCGTGCCGAGCAACGGTTTGATCGGCTGCTTCAGCGGCGACGAGCAGCGGATCTTCGCAACCGCCTGGGAGCCGTATCAGGAGCTCTTTCAAGGTGTCGCGCGCTGCGTGCATTCGGATCTGCGGATCGGCGGGCTCGCCCCCGGCGAAACCAAACCGATCCGCGGGAAAATCTATCTCGTCCCCAACGATCTCCCCGCGCTCCTGACCCGCTACCACCGCGACTTTCCGGAACATCGAGCACCCGCATCTGCGTCGAGCGCCCGTTAATTAAGCGCTCGTTCCCGGGCTTGGCTTGGGAACGAGCGAACCGAGATCCCGCGCGCGAAAACTCTTCCGTCGCCCCGCTCCTTGCATTCTCGCGTGATCATGGAACTTTCCGCGCTTTCGCCGTGAACCGGTTTCCCCTCGTCCTCCTCGTTCTCTGCTGCCTTTGGGCCCGCTTCGTCCAGGCCGATCCCGGTCCGGTCGCCGTGCTTACCGGGCGGGCGGACGTCCAGCGCTCCGAGTCTCTGCCCAACGGCGTTTATACCCACAGCGTCGATCGGCGCTACATCCTCGCATTGTCTTCGTCTCCGTAAAGGACCGCGAGATGGACGACGACGGCGAGCGCCCGCTCGGCAACCTCAGCGTGCCGGGCTTCCTGGAGATGCTCAATGAACTCGCCCGCGAGCTGGGCCAGCCCGACATCGCGAAGTCCCCGGAGGACCAGCGCATCCGGCTCCTGCTCGACGCGCTCCGCCCCGCGCAGGCGCTGCTCATCCTCGATAATCTCGAATCCCTCCCCAAGACCGACCGCGACCAGCTATTCACCTTTGTCAAACGCCTGCCACAGGGCTGCAAGGCCATCCTCACCAGCAGCCGCCGCATCGGCTCGGGCTCGGAGGAACTCATCCTCGAAAAGCTCGACCAGGACGCCGCGCTCGCCACCCTCGCCGACCTCGCCCGGCGCCCTTCGCTGCTCGCCTGCACCAGCCGCGGAGGCATTGCCCTACGCCCGGCGCGCGGTGGACATCTATACCCAACTGCGCTCGCCCGATCTCGAAACCGCCCGCGCCACACTGCGGGAGTGTGAGGGGTGACTTTGTTCCGTTATATCGCCGCTGGTTCGCCCGACCCTCCCGCAGCGCGAGGCCCCGACACCACAAGTCAACCGGTAATGAGCACCAAGCGTTGGCGCTCGTTCCCAAGCTTCGCTTGGGAACGCCGTTGCGGAGCGAAGCTGCGCTTCGCAGGGCCGGGGGCGTCTGCGGGTGAGCGTGGGTTGGGTTGCGCTGACCGACGCCGGAGCCCACCCGCGGACACCCCTTCCGTGCGAAGCAAAGCTTCGCTCCGCAAGTGCGTTTCCAAGCTGAGCTTGGGAACGAGCACGAGTGCACAAAACCACACCTTGCCCGGGGCACCCGCACCTTGCAGGTTCATCCTCACCCATCATGAGACTCCCCGCTCGCTGCCTCGCCGCCGTCGCTTCCTTTCTGCTCAGTGGCGGAGCCGTGATCGTCCAGCCCGCCCAGGCGGGGATCGCCGCGGTGCGGCCGCCTGCGGCGGGGCGAAATCTGGACGCGCTGGGTCCGCTCAAAGCCGACCTGGAGCTCTGGCTCAGCATGGATTCCATCAAGCAAGGCGGTGTCGCCTGGTCGCGGGGTCCGGTGAAGCTGGTGGCGTCGAGCGAGGTGGAAGTCCAGGACGAGGAAGGCCAGCGGTGGCTGGATTTCAACGAGCCCGGCGCCGTGCTCAAGTTTGAGCCCGCGCTCCAGATCGGCACCCGCTACACGCTCAGCAGCTGGATGCTCGTCCCCGCTCCGCGCCGGCACGCCTTGCTCTGGCAAGGCGTCAAGGACAGCGGCTGCCCCTTGTTTGTCAGCGACACCGGGCTTTACGGCTGGAATGCGGTCCGGCACGAGCAGGTCACCTTCGCACATCTTCCGAAAGGCTTCACTGGCTGGCATCACTTCGCCGTGACCTGCGACGGCGAGACCACCACGGCGTTTCTCGATGGCCGCAAAGTCGGCTCGGTGCCCGAGGTTTTGGCCACGAACATCCTTTCCATCGGCAACCACTGGATGCGGGCGCATCAGCACTGGATGATGTGCGACGGCCTCGACGATCAATTCATCTTCCGCCGCCCCCTCACGGAGGAAGAGGTGCGGACGGTGATGAAGCTCGGACGGCAGCAGGCGCGCAAGTAACGCCCTGGAAAAAAGGTCCTCGCGCGGGCTTGCGCTGGGCAAGTTTTTCGTCCTCGTCCTCGTCCTCGAAACAACGAGTAGAAGAACGAGGACGAGACTGCGACTTCCTTGACCGGGGTTTGGACGAGCCGTCCATTGTTCCATGTTGGAACCACTCGAAGACCGCATCGCTCCCGCGAGCGTTTTGACCTTTACCGACACCGACGGGGACTCCGTCAAGATCACCTCCGATGTCGGCACGCTGAGCACCGCGAACGTCAAGCTGTCTGCCGCGAGCGGACCCGCGCAGCTCTACCTGCTCGACCTTTCCGCCGCCGCCTTCAAGGGCGCCAAGGTGACCATCACTTCCACCAAGGCGGGCGGGGGCGACGGCTTTGTCAATGTGGGCCGAATCTCCTCGCCGAGCCACAATCTCGAAAGTGTGACCGTGGATGGCGACGTGGCCTCGCTGATCGTGGGCGACACTGATCCGGCCAAGCGCGGGATCGGCACCTTTACGGCGCGCTCCTTCGGTGCGGTCGGGACCAATAGCGAGGATCCCAATGGCACGCTCGGCGTCTTCGCGACGGTGGTCGGCGGGGCGAACCTCTTCGACATCGCGAAAGACATCACCGGTGCGAGGCTCGATTTTCAGGCGGGCAATGGATCCAGCGGCGTCGGGATGCTCCGCACGGGCGGTTCGATCGACGCCTCGCACATCACGGTCGCGGCCGAGCTCGCCCGGTTGACGGTGAAGGGCGATCTGCGCGGCGGCAGCGCGGATGATTCCGGGCGGGTCGCGGTGATGGGAACGGTGGACTTTGCGCACATTTACGGCTCGATCATCGGCGCGGGCGGTGAGCGGAGCGGCAGCTTCGAAGCCAGTGGGGCGGTGGACGCGCTCGTCGTGGATGATTCGATCGTCGGCGGCCAGGGTGGCGAAAGCGGCTCGATCCTTTGCAAGAGCACAGCCGAGAACGTGCAGATCGGCGGCGATGTGGAAGGCGGCGCCGGGATGGGCTCGGGGGTCTTCACCAGCTACGGTCCCACCGCCCAGCTCGAGGTCGCCGGCTATGTGCGCGGCGGCGAGGAGATCGACTCGGGCGCCGTGCTGGTGGACACCTTTGCGCTCGAACCCGCGAGCGGCAGTATCGAGGTGGGGAAAGGAATCATCGGCGGATCGGCCGATGGCACGGGGCGAGTCTTCGTGCAGCAGGCGAAAACCGCCATCGTCCGCGGCGCCGTCGTGGGCGGCTCAGGCGAAAACAGCGGACAACTGAGCGGCAGTTTCGGCGAAGTGGCGGTCTTGGGGGATGTGGTGGGCGGGACGGGCCAGCTTTCCGGCATGGTCGGCGGCGAGCACGCGGAAAGCGCAACGATCGATGGCGATGTCGTGGGTGGGCTCGGCGAGCAAAGCGGGCTGGTCGGCTGGGGCGCGACCGGTAAACTGAAGATCACCGGGGACATTCGCGGAGCGAATGTCAGCGGCACCACGTCGTTGATTTCGTCCGGGACCGTGAACGCCTTCACGTTGGACCATCTGGAGGTGCGCGGGTCGATCATCGCGGGCTTCAATGGGGGAACGGGCAACCTCAAATTCAGCGGCGGCATCTTCGTCGGGGGCGGCGCGGGCGAGATCGAGATCCTGGGCGACACGGTGGGCAACGCGACCAATCCGGTGGTCATCGAGATCTTCCCCGGGGACGACGATGTCGCGATCGACCGGCTGACCATCCATGGGGACGTGGTGCGCACCGATCTGCTCTTCGGATCGGAATACAACGCCGTTTTTTCGCCCGACACGATCGTCAACGAAGTGGTGATCGGGGGGAAGTGGACCGCCAGCAATCTGGCGGTCGGCGTCGGCACTGGGGGCGACGGGTTTTACGGCACGCGCGACGACACCTCCGCCAGCGGTGGCAGCCGCGGTCCGGCGACGCTGAAGAACCTTTTCATCGCTGGCAAGGTGAGCGGCAGCGCGACGAGCGGCGACCACTTTGGCATCGCCTCGCAGTACATCGTGAAGGCGAAAATCAAAAACGTGACGCTGCCGCTGAAAGTCGGCCCGGCCAACGACGAGATCACCCTGCCGACCGGCGACTTCACCCTGCGCGAGGCTGGCGTGATGCCGATGGGGTAGGCCCCGGACCTCTGCGCGATTTGTTGCCGTGGGTCAGGCGACTGAGCGGGATTCGCCGCGCCGCGGTAGAACGCGCTCCGCGTTACGGCACGCTCCAGGCCGCTACCGGGTGCTCTTGCGGGACGAGCTCGAAGCTGCCGCTTTCGGTCGTACCGAGGAAGAATCCCGCGCCCAGCTTTTGTTTTTGGAAGACCACGCCTTTGAGCTTCGCGGCTTTCTGGCTGATCGGGTGCAGGAAATCGCCCGAGACATAGCCGCTCTTGCTCTTGAATTTCATGGAGACATCATGCGCCGGGTCCAGGACGGTGGCCTGGTTCACGGGACTGACCATCACCGCCGCGGTCATCCCAGGTTCCGGCACGTCGCCGCCGATAAAGGTGAGCTCGGCATTCCCGTCATCGTCCGCTGCGCCCAGGCCGGGGAGGACGCTTTCGTCGGTGTCCGGCACCACATACTTGGAGCCGAGCAGGTCGGTTTGAAGGCCCTCAGGCCATCCATCGGGGTAAAGCTCGGCGGTCGAGGCGGACTTGAACCAGTGCAGGCGAGCCCCATCGAAGTCGCTCGCGCCGGGCGTGTCGCGGAAGATCGCCGGGCCGGTGATCGATCCCTTGCCTCCGCGCATCGAGACGTGGAAGGGCCAGCGATTCCCCTTCACCAGCGGGCTCGCGCAGCTCACCGCGGTGCCGTCGGCGAGCGTGCCGCGCAATTTGGCGCTGCCCTTGGCTGTGACGGTCATCACGCCGACGCCTTCTCCCAGCGGGAGGGTCTTCTCTTCCCGGCCAGGGTTCGCCGCGGTTCGCGTCGCGAAGAGCACGGTGTAGTCGCCGGGCAAATCCGCCGGGACCTCCCCCGCGGGGTAGAGCGCGCGGTCGGTCTCGATGGCGGCAAAGTCCGCGCCGTTCTCCTGGAGGGTGCCCGACAGGTGGTCGGAACCGTTGGCCACATCGAGCCGCAGCGTGGCCACCAGGTCCGGCAGATCCTTCCGCGAGAGCGCGGCGGTTTCCGCGAGCTCCCTTCCAAAATGCGCGACCCCCGCATTGTCAAAGCTGCCTCGCAAGTGGAAGCTCTTGCCGGCGATCTTCAGGAGGGCAGAAAAGGTTCCTTTCTTGCCGAGGGTCACTTTTGCCGAGCCGAACTGCTCGGTGCTCATCGTCGTCCCCGCGGCGGCCTCGACCAGGCCGTAATAAGTGCCGATCTCTTCGGCGAAGGTGGACACGGCAATCGTGAAAGTCTGCGGGGCACTGGTGTCGATGCCTCCGTCGGCGGTGCCGCCATTGTCCCGGAGCGTCACCGTGATCGTCGCGGTGCCGCTGGCGTTCGGCGAAGGGAGGTAGCTCAGCGTGCCGTCGGGAGTGATCGTCGGCGGCACGGTGAAGAGCGACCGGTTATCCACGCTCAGGAAGAATTCCACCGTTTGGGCCGCTTCATCGGGCGGACCAGGGCTGATGTCGGTCGCCCAGCCGGGCACGCGCTGCGGGCCGGCGTCCTGCGCCGCGGATTGATCTGCGCCCGCGGTGAAGGTGGGCGCGTCATTCACCCCCCGAATACTGATGACAAAGGTCTGTGCCCCACTGTAGTCCGCTCCGCCGTTGGCGGTGCCGCCGTCATCGTGCACGGTGACCGTGACGCTGGCCGAGCCGCTCGCCCCGGCGGCCGGCGTGAAGGTCAGCGTGCCATCGGGCGCCACCGCGGGCGGCGCCGTGAAAAGAGCCGCCCGATCGTTGCTCACGATGAAGTCGAGGCGTTGGCCGCTTTCATCGGCGGGTCCGGCACTGATCGAGGTGGCCCAGCCCGCCACGCTCTGCGCACCCGCGCCTTGCTGGATGGTCTGGTTGGCGCCCTTGGTGAAGGACGGCGTGTCATTGACCGGGACGACCGAGATCGTGAAGGTCTGCGGGGCGCTCGTGTCGGATCCGCCATCGGCCGTGCCGCCGTCGTCGTGCAGGGTCACGGTGACGGTCGCGCTGCCGTTGGCGTCCTCGGCGGGGGTGAAGGTGAGGTCGCCCGAGGCCGAGATCGCCGGCGGCGCGGCGAAGAGCGTGGGGTTGTCGTGGCTGACGATGAAGTTCAGCGCCTGGCTCGATTCACCGGCGAGACCGGCGCTCAGGTTCGTGGCCCAGCCCGCAACCGTGTGCACCCCCTCGTCTTCCCGCAACGTCTGGTCCGCTCCCCTGGTGAAGGACGGCGGATTATTGACCGGCGCGACGGCGATCGTGAAGGTCTGCGGGGCGCTCGTATCGGATCCGCCAGCGGCGGTGCCGCCATCGTCGTGAAGAACCACGGTGACCGTCGCGCTGCCGTTGGCATTCGCGCCGGGCGTGAAGGTCAGGGTGCCCGCGGACGAGATCGCCGGCGCGGTGGCGAAGAGCGCGGCGTTGTCGTTGCTGACGATGAAGTTGAGCGTCTGCGCGCTTTCATCGGCAGGTCCGGCGTTGATCGCGGTGGCCCAGCCGGCCACGCTCTGCGCACCCGCGGCGAGCCGGACGGTCTGGTTGGCGCCCTTGGTGAAGGACGGTGCATCATTCACCGGCGTGACGGAGATATTGAAGGTCTGCGGGGCGCTCGTATCGGCTCCGCCCTGGGCGGTGCCGCCATCGTCGTGCAGGATCACGGTGACTCTCGCGCTGCCGTTGGCGTCCGCGGCGGGCGTGAAGGTGAGAGTGCCGGCGGACGAGATCGCCGGCGCCGCGGCGAAGAGCGTGGGGTTGTCGTTGCTGACGATGAAGTTGAGCACCTGGCTCGATTCATTTTGGGCCCCGGCGCTGATATTCGTGGCCCACCCCGCGATGGTGCGCGCACCCTGGTCCTCCTTCACGTTCTGGTCCGCTCCCTTGGTGAAGGAAGGCGCGGCATTCCGGTCCGTGTCGCTGATCGTGACCGTGGCGGAAGACGGCGCGACCACCACATACCCGCTTCCGGCGTTGAGCGTGAGGATCACGGTTTCGCCGCCTTCGATGATGCTGTCGTCGATGGGCGTCACCGGCACGATGGCGGACCTTTGCCCCGCCGCGAAATTCAAAGTCGAGGAAATGCTCTGGTAGTCCACGCCGTTGGTGGCCGTACCGGAAAGGGCGACGTTCACGGTCATTGCACTCGCGGCGTTGCCCGCGCGCATGACGGTGAACGCGCCCGGGTCCGCCGGTTCAGCCGCGGTGCCGTCGGTCGCGGCGACGGACAGCGCGGTCGTGTCGTCAACGATGGTGAGGGTGTGTTGCCCGTTCGCGCCGAGCGTCGCGCCCGTTGGGTTGCTCAAGGTCACGATGACCGTCTCGTTCCCCTCGACCACCGCATCGGTGGCAATGCTGATGGGCAGCAGCTTCGAAACCTCGCCCGAGGCGAAGGTCAGCGTCCCGCTGGCGAGCGAATAGTCGGCCGGGCTGCTGGCCGTGCCTCCGGTGACCGCGTAATTGACGGTGACGGCGCCCCCCTTGGCCGCGCTCAACGTCACGAGCATGGTCTGCGGCGAGGCAACGCTCTCCAGCGTGGAGGACGCCGGAGTGGCGAACGCCACCGTCACGCTCGTCGCCGGGTCGTTGTCGTTGATCGTGTAGGTGTATGAGCTCGTGCCGAGCGTGGCCCCGTTCGGATTTGCGAGCGCGATGACCACGGTCTCGTTGTTCTCCGGCCGAATGTCGTCAATGACGGTGAGCGGGATCGCCAGTGAGGTCACGCCGGGGGCGAAACTGAGCACGCCGCTCGTGAAGGTGTAGTCTACTCCGCTGCTGGTCGCGCTTCCGCCATTGAGGAAATAGTCCACCGTCACGGTGCTGGCGGACGCCGCGGAGAGCGTGACCGGAATGCTGACCGCCGCCGTCGTTTCCGGGCCGCTCCCCGAGGCCGCGCTGAACCGGACCTGCGGCAGGCCGGTCGTATCGTTGTCGCCGAGCTGATAACTCGCGCGGCCGACTCCCACGCCGTAGGTGCCAGGGATGGGGGTGATGTCGAGGATCACGCTCTCGGTTCCTTCCGCCAGCGTGTCGTTCACCGGCGTCAGCGTGAGATACGCACCGCTGGCGGCGACCGGGATGGTGAGGGTGCCGGTGGCGCCGGTGTAGTCCACGCCGCTCGTGGCCGTGCCGCTCATGGTATAGTTGACCGCAAGTGCCGCGGTCGTGCTGCCGGTGCGCGAAATCCAGAAACGCATCGTCGCGCTCGCCTCGGTCACCGTGGCGATCTCGGTCGAAGCACTCACCGCGACCTGGTCTTCGTCCACCACCAGCACCGTCGCGCTGTTTTCCGGCTCCACCGTGTAGGCGGCGGCGGGCAGGAGGGTGAGCGTGACGGTCTCGGTGTCTTCCGTCACCGCATCCGCCAGGGGCGTGACCGTGATGTCTTTGGTGGTGTCGCCGCTGGCGAAGGCAATGCTGCCGCTGAGGGCCGTGTAATCGGTCCCCGGCGTCGCGGTGCCGCCGATCGTGTAATTGACCGTGAACGCGCTGGTCCCGCCGGCGCGATAGATGCGAAACTTCGCCGTATCCGTGCCCGACCCGCTCGCCGGTTCCGTCGCGATGCCGTCGATCGAATTCACCGAGATCGCCGGCAGGTCGTTGTCGTTGAGGGTGGCCGTCGCGCTGAAGGCCGTGCCGACGAGATAGGTGGTCTTGCTGCGAAGCTGAAGGATGACAGTCTGCGCGGCCTCGCCGATGGAGTCGTCGATCGGCTCAACCAAGACCGTGGTCGTCGTGGCGCCGGCCGCAATCGTCGCGACGCCCGGCAGGCGCAGGTAATCGGTGCCGTGCAGCGCGGAGCCGCCGAGCGCGTAATCGACGGTGAGCGCATTGGTGAGATCGCCGGTGCGCGTGATCGTGAAGGTCGCGGTGTCGCCGCTTTCGTTCGCCGTGGCATCGGTCGCGGCGACGGTGAGCACGTTGACATCGTTGTCGTTGAGGGTCGCAGTGGCGACTTGCGCGGTGCCGTCGCGCACGTAGGCGGCGTTGCTGGCGAGGGTCAGCGTCACCGTCTCGTTGCCTTCGACGGCGGTGTCGTCGGTCGGCGCGATGTTGATCGGCGCGGAGGCGGCGCCGGCGGGAATCGTCACGCTGGTCCCGATGTTCGCGTAGTCCGTGCCGTTGGTCGCGGTGCCGCTGGTCGTGAAGCTGACCGTGAGCGCCGCCGTCGTCGGACCGGTGCGCGTCACGGTGAATTGCGCCGGGTCGCCGGATTCGCTCCCATATTCGTCCGTCGCGGCCAGGCTCACGCGGGGCAGAGCGGTGTCATCGTCGTCGATCACGATGGTCGCCTGCTGCGCGCCGGTGATCGCCGTCCCGCTCATCGGGACGAGTTGCAGGATCGCGGTTTCCGGTCCCTCCTGCGTCGCGTCGTTCACGGTCGTCAGCGTGACGTCGAGGGTCGCCGCGCCGGCGGGGATGGTCAGTTCGTAGGCACCCGAGGTCGAGTTGTAGGTCGGATCCGGCGAGAGCGTGTAGTCGGAGCCCTTGGTCGCCGTGCCGTTGGGAGAATTCACCCGCACGATTTGGGCGGCGGTCGTTGCCCCGGTGCGGGTGATTCGGAAGGTTCCGGTATCGCCGTTCTCGGTCGCGGTCGCGTCGAGCGCCTGAATGGACAGCGTCGCGATCGCCGCTGACGTGAAATTCTTTGCCGTGGCGTTCGGTCCGACGGTCACCGGATTGGTAAACCCGGCGGTGAAAGTGTAGCCGGGAAGCTGCGCGCTGAGGGTGGTCGAACCCGCGCTGAGATTGGCCACCGCGTAGTTGCCGGCGCTGTCGGTGTAGGCGCCGCGAAAGGCCGTCCCCGTCCCCCCGTTGCCCACCAGCACGCCCTCGAGCGGCTGGCTGAGCGGATTGGTGATGTTGCCGCTGATCGTGAACGTTCCCGGCGCCCCGACCGTGATCACGAGAAACTGGGTCGTGACTTTGCCCTTCATGTCGCTCGCCGTGCAGCGCACCGTGTAAAGGCCCGCGGTGCTCCACGATTTGGTCACGACCGGAAGATTCGTCGTCGAGAAAGCCTTGTCGCCAAAGTCCCAGGCATAGGCCAGCAGGTCGCCGTCCGGATCGGAGGCCGTCGCGGTGAGGGTGACGTTGGTCCCGGTGCTGACGCTCGTGGCGCTCGCTGCGATTGCCAGCGTCGGAGCCTGGTTGCCGGGGAAGCTGCCCAGATTAACGACCACATCCATCGACTCCGGCGTCGTGCCGCCTTTGCCGACCGGCGTGATGTGCAGGCCCGCCTCGAAGTCGGAGAAGGTGCGCCCGATGACCAGCGGTGAGTCGGTCTTCGCGTCGGGCGTTCCCGGCGTGAGATCGAGGAGCTGCGCCCCCGCGTTGCTGCCATTGGCCGACGCGGCGCCGCCCGCGCCCCAGGCATCCCAGGTCAGTTGCAGCCCGCTCATCATCCAGGCATTGCTGGTGAATTTCTGCCGCAGCTCGCACCAGTAGTTGCGATCGTTGTCCTTGGCGACCTTCAGACCGTAGCGCCGCGCCGGATCGGCGATGGCCTGGTCGTGCTGAAAGATGCGGTAGGTGCCGCTCTCGCGGACGGTGGTGACCAGCTCCGGGGTCATCCAACTAATCACGCTCTTGTTGTAAGCGCCGTAGTGATAGCTGCCCGCGTTCGCGGCACCCATCGTGTCGAAGCTGTTTCCGTATTCCTCGTTGGTTCCCGGTCCGATGACACTGGCCGGGGCGGTTTTCCAATAGTTGGCGTGCCAGAGCCCGAGGTTGTGCCCGTACTCATGGCAGGCGACGCCGGCCCCCGAGGATTTCAACCAGCAGCCTTTGCCGGTCACGTAGGCCTGGCCGCCGAATCCGCCCGGCCCGCCGTTGTAACGCACGGTGTCGAAATCGTATTGCGCCGGATCGTAGCCGGCGGCCTTGGCCACGGTCCGCGCATCGGTCAGGACCTCGTAGGCGCTGCCCGAAGTGTCCACCGTCTTGTACCAGGCCTCGGTGCGCGGCAGGACCAGCAGCGGCGTCACTGTCGAGATGAAGTAGCATTTCCCGTAGCTGTTCTCGCGGATGAAGTCGTCCACCTGCCGCATCATGTCGTAGGAATCCTTCTCGCTTTGCGGATCCTGCAACTGATCGGGAAATGTGACGCGGATGTAGAGGTGGGTTTTGACGCCCGTGTTCCAGGTCGTGGGGACGGCGCCCGTGGGTTTCACCGCGCCGCCGGAGCTGCCTTCCCGGGCGAGGCCGCCTTCCTCCGCGAGCAGGCTTTCCTCGACCGCCGCGATATGCCCGCCGGAGCAGAGATAGTGAATGCTCCCGTCGATCTCGACGGCCGGCGTCTCCTGGGTGATCGGCGGCAGGGCGCCGTTCACGCGCGGGACCGCGGTGGATTTGCCGGAGACCGCACACGTTTCCACCACGGGCTTCGCCGGGTCGGGCCGTTCGCCGGCCTCGAGCACGCGCAGTGGGCGCTCATCGAGGGCCAGCGCGCGATCGACGGCGACCCCGCTCAGGTGCGCCTGCTCCGTGGTCTGCTGCCGCTCGCGCCGGCCGAAGACAAAAGCTTCGTAATGCTGTCCGGCGGCAAAACGCACCTCGCGGCGAATCGCCGGCGAGCCGTCGTTGACCAGCGCGCCGAGCACCCCGAAAAAACCGCGGTCGCTCACCCGATCCTCGAGTTGAGCCACGACTTCCGGCGGCATTTCCTGCCGGATAGTCATCGGCACCGCCCGGCGCAGCGCCTCCCGCGGGTCTTCCGGGATGAGCCGGCCCAGCGCCCCCCGACGCGCCTCGGCGAGCGCGACCCCTTCGGCCCGGAGGCTTTCCCGGTCAACGGGCGCCGCGGCCACGTAGCGGCGAGTCCAGTTCTCGAACTGATCGAAGATGGCCCGCGGAGCGCGCGCTGCGGGGGACGCCGGAGCGGCGGCGGCCGGGACCGGGGGGGCCGCTGGGGCTGCCGCGGGCTCGAGCGGGATGGTTGGAGACGGCGCCCGAGCGGGTTCCACGGCCGGAGTGTGGAGAGAGGCGGTCGGTTCCGGCGCGCGCTCCGATCGGCGCGACACGAGTAGAAATGCGACTGCTCCCGCCAGGAGCAGGCAGCAAGCGATCAGAATGCGCGGCGTCGTTTTCATGGGGGGAAAAAAGAAGCCCCCGGCGGCGGGACCGGGGGAATTTCAGCGGCGGATTATAGCTGCAATCTTACTGTTCGCAAGGGACGGCTTCCGCGCAGGCGTCCCTGAGTTTGATTCGAATCGGTGGCAGGCGTCCCGCCCGCACTGGCCGACTGCAAGTCGGCCTCCCAGTTCACTTCGCGAATTTGCCCGCACTCGGGCAGAGGGCGGCGACTTCGCAGCCCGCGCAATCCGGCTTGCGGGCGAAGCAGCGACGGCGGCCATGCCAGATGAGCCAATGGGAAAAGTCGGTCCAGTGCGCGCGAGGAATGAGCTTCATCAGGTCCTGCTCGATCTTCACCGGATCGGTGTGTTTCGTGAGGCCGAGGCGGGTGGAAAGGCGCTGCACGTGCGTGTCGACCACCACGCCTTCGTCGATTCCAAAGGCATTGCCCAAAACAACATTCGCGGTCTTGCGTCCCACGCCGGCGAGCGCCGTGAGGTGATTCATGTCCGCGGGGACCTGGCCGCCGTGTTTCGCGACCAGATCAGCGCAACACGAGCGGATGTTCTTCGCCTTCGCGCGAAAAAACCCAGTGGATTGGATGATCGCCTCGAGCTGTTCCTGGGGCAGCGCCACGTAATCCGCCGCGGTCCGGCAGACGCGGAAGAGTTCCTTCGTCACGAGGTTCACGCGCTTGTCGGTGCATTGCGCGGAGAGGATCGTGGCAATGAGCAATTCCAGCGGATTGCGGTGGTCGAGCTCGCAGTGTGCGTCCGGATAAACCCGCGGGAACGCTGCGACGAGGGCGGCGGCGCGCTCGGCGCGGGTCACTTTTTCGCAGGTGTCGCCACCGGACCGAGCGCGCTCAGCTTCTCCTCGGCCTGCTTCGCGAAGGGCGAGTCCGGATAATTCTTGATCAAGTCGTTATAGTACTTCGCCGCCTGCTGTTTTTGACGCGCCCGCCAGAGGTCGTCGTCCTTCTTCTTCTTGTCCGCAGCCGTTTCTTGTTTCTCGCAACCGGCGCCACTGAAGATGAGCGCGAGGGCAACGAGGAGCCCTGCAAATTTCGTAGCCATTGGGGGGAAGGAATCGGCCTAAGCTTTCTTTTCCGGGGTTGCGGCGGGCGTGCCTGCCTTGGGGGATGCGGGGGGGGCCGGGGAACCTTTTGGACCCGGAGAGGCTTTCGGAGCAGGGGACGCTTTGGGCGGGGGCACCGGTCGGGGCAATTCGCCGCGGCCTTGTCGCTCGAGCAACTGAGCCCCGCGCCACAAGCCCTCGGCTGCCACTTCCTTTACGCCGCCGTAGAAGGTGGCGATCTTGATATAGTTGTCGATCGCCATGTCGTAGCGCTGACCGTTTTCATGGATTTTGCCGAGCAGCAGCATGGCGTTGGCGCGCAGCGGGGCTGGCGCTTTCGGGGCCCTGATGATCTCGAGCAGGCGCCTCAACGCGTCTTCCTCGTCCGTCTTGGCTTCGTAATGCGCCAGGGCGATTCCGTAGTGCACCTCCATCATTTTCGGAGTCCAGGCGTAGAGCTGTTCGACCTCCTGGAATTTCTTCCCGCCGGCTTCCTTTTCGCCTTTGCCCTGGAGGGCCTGGCCCTGGCCGACCAGCGCTGTGGCCTGCGCTTCCTGAACGGCTTTGGGCGCCTTGTTCGGTTCCGCTCCCCCGGGGATGGGATAATCCTTCGCCAGTTTCTCGTAAACTTTGAGCGCCTTGTCGTACTCCTTCGTCTCGATCAGCGTCTGCCCATAGAGGTCGATGTCCCCCGGCGCATACTTGAGATCAGGCTTGTAGTTCTTGTCCATTTGCAGGGCGGCCTTCGGCTTGTCCACTTCGGCGATGAACGAGGCGAGCGTCATTTGGATCTTGCTCTGCGTGTCCGGCTTGCCTTCCGCCTTTTTCGCCAGGCCGTCGAAGTAAGCTTCCACCGCCGCCACGTCCATTCCGGGCAGCTTGGCTTTCACCCGCGTTTTCTGAATCTCGAGCAGATTCGTGAGCGCCAGTGCGACCGCCGGGCTTTCGGGATACTTGTCGAGAATCCGCTCCGCGGTGGAGATGCTGTTTTCGTTTCCTTTGGTCCACTCGGCGCGTTTATCTGCGGGCAGAGAAAGGTACGGTCCCTGCCCTTCGGCATAGCCTTTCCAAAGGCTGCTGATCTTGAGCAGCGCCTCCGCCGCCGCCGGTTCGCTCGGCCGCTTCTTCACGAAATCTTCGTAAACCTCGATCGCTTCCATGCCCTTCTTCTGGTTGGTCAGGATTTGCGCCATGAAATCGTGGGCCTGGTAGAGCGCATCGCTTTCGGGATACGCCGCCACGAACTCCTTCATGATCGCGAGGCACTCATCGTACTTCTCCCGCTCGGCGAAAATCTTCGCCCGCTCGAAGAAGGCATAGGGCGCCGGCTGGCTGGTCGGATACTTCTTGGGCAGGTCCCGGAAGGTGATGATGGCATCATCCTTCTGATTGAGCGCCGCCTGACCGCGGCCCAGGGCAAACATCGCCTGCGGCATCAACTCGCTGTCCGAATGTTTGGACATGAACGCCTTCAATTCCGTGACGGCGGTTTTTGGATCGGTCGTCAATCCGAGTTCGCCGACCCAGTAAGAGGCCTGCTCGGCCTGGACCGAATCGGCGTATTTGTCGCGAATCGAGCGGAAGGTCTTCACCGCGTCGTCCGTCTTGCCCGTATCCTTGTAAATGATCGCGAGATTGAATTCGGCCTCCGCGGCCAGTTCCTTGGGAGGATTGCTGGCGATGAACTGCTGGAGGAGCGCGAGCGCCTCATCGTAGCGCTTCAGTCCGATCAGCGCGCCCGCCTGGACATTGAGCAGATCGGAGGTGAAGCGCCCTTTCGGATAAACCTGGAGCCCTTCCTTGCAATACTCGATCGCCTTCTCCGGATTGAAGATCTTCGGATCCTTGTTCAGAAAGCCCGCGGCCATCACCAACTGGAGATTTTCCGCGATCGGATCGGCCTTGTAGGCCGCCTGGAAGGCGTTGTAACGCTCGACCGCCTTTTCCATCACGTTTTGCAGCGCGTAGCTCATGGTGATGAAGTAGAGCGTCGTCTTCTTGGCCTCGGGATCCTCGGCGGCCAGGGGCTCGACGAAGGTGAGCAACACCCGCGATTCGTCGAGCTTGCCGAGCTGGAAGAAAATCTGCCCGCTCTTGATCTTCGCGGTGACCGTCTGATCGCCGCGTTCCTCGAAGGCGGCGAGCTTCTCCTGCTCCTTCTCCTGCAAGCGCTGGAGCCGGCGGAAGAGCTGCACATTCGCCTGTTTGCCCGCGTCCACCCGGCGCAGGCTGATGTTGTCGATCCGTTTTTTTTGCGCCGCGATCACCTGTTCCTTGGTGGAGACGCCGCGGTAGGCTTCGAGCGCTTTTTTGAAAATGGTGGTGCGTAGCTCTTTCTGCTTCTCAGCATCGGTGAAGGTGCCGCGGGCGGTGAGCATCTCGCCGAGCTGGAATTGCGCGTCATTGACCACCGCGAGGTTCACGCCCTTGCCGATGATGTCGCGCAGGACCTTTTCGCCTTCGTCGAGCTTGGCGATCGCCGCGGGATCAGGCGCCGTCGCTTTTTGCAGCGCGTCGACGCCATCCGCGCCGAGGACCAGCGCGAGGGTGTACTGGCTGTCCTGGATCGATTCACTCTGCGCAAACTTGGTCAGGTTGGTCCGCAGCGCCTGCACCGCTTCCTCATATTTCTTCAGTTGAAAGAAGGCGATCGCCTTGCCGAAGTTGGCGGACTCGCCTTCCTCGCTCTGCGGGAACTTCTGCAAAAACACGTCGAACTGCCGGATCGCGTCGAGGAGGGTCGAGTCCCGCAGCGGGTCTTCAGGTTTCAGCTTGGAGGCCTTGGTGGCCAGCACCTGCGGGGTGAGGCTCGTCGCCAGCTCGATCATTTCCGGCGCCGCGCCCTTGGTCACCGGGACCTTTTGAAAATTGGCGACGCTCTTGTCGTAATCGCCCAGCAAATAATAGGCATACCCCATCCGGAAGGTGGCCTCCGGGACCGCGGGCGATTGCGGGTATTTCGAGAGCACCTCCTGGAAGGCTTTGACCGCGTCCGGATACTTCTGCGCATTGAGCGCCTCCTTGCCGCGCTCGAGCGCCTGGAAATCGAGCGGCAAAGGCTGGCCGGGCGCCGGCGCCTGGGCGATCGCCGACGCGCCGATGAGCAAGGCTCCGGCAAAACAAACGATGGCGGCTATCGGCTGGCGGCTGACGAAATTCATAAGGAGGGGACGGGGGTGACGCGCAACATAACGAAGCCGCTTTTCCCTGACCACCCATTTTCGAAACGGAAAGCGCGAAAACGTTCAATCAGCGGCTGGCCGGCACGGGAAGGGGACCAAATGACCAAATCACGGAAAACCGCTTCATTTGGTCCTCTCTTTTCCCCATGAGGGTCGGTGTGAAAGGAAAGGTGCCGCTGAGAACGAGCGGGACAAAGAGCCGCGCAGCGCTCCATCGTGCAGCGGAAATCACCCCGGCATCATGATCGCCATCACCTTTGCCCTGCCCCAGGAGAGCCAGGATTTCCGTCGCGCCCTGCAGCCCAATCCATTGGCCGGCGCTCTGCCCATGGAGTTTCTGCGCGGGAAGCTGGGCGCGCAGGAAGTCATCGTCGCGCACACCGGCGTGGGGCTGGACGCCGCGCGGCGGAAAGCGGAAGCACTCCTCGGCGCCGTCCGCCCGCGGATGCTGGTGGCGGCGGGGTTTGCGGGCGGACTCGATCCGCGACTCGCCGTCGGCGATCTCGCCGTGGCGACGAACTTTTCCGCGCCGGCCCTCCTCGAGCGCGCTCGCGCCATCGGCGCGGGCGCGGCTGGGTTCTTCGAGGGTCCGTTGGTGACGTCGCCGCGACCGATCGAATCAGCCGCCGACAAGGCGCAACTGGCGCTGGCCAGCGGGGCGCTCGCCGTGGATATGGAAACGTCGGCGCTCGCCGCGGCGTGTCTGAGCGCCGGGATCCCGTTGCTGGCCGTGCGCGCAATCAGCGACGCCGTGGGCGATCCCCTGCCGGTGCCGTTCGCGGAATGGTTCGACCTCCGGCAGCAGCGACCCCGGCCCGTCGCGCTGCTCCGCTACCTGGTCGCGCATCCGCGGCGGATCCTCCCCTTTGTGCACTTCGTCCACGGCCTGACCCCGGCGCGCCACGCCCTGACGCAGTTTCTGATTCGCTTCGTGGAGGATTTCGGGCGAACCGCACCCTCATTTTCTGCTGGGGAAATCGGAGGGCATGGTTGACTTTCCCGGCGATCGAACCCGGCATGACCCTACCCCTCGCGGCCCAGACGCAGCTCGTCCTCGATCCCATCCTGCCGGTCGGCGCGGTGGCCATTCTCGGGATGCTGCTCGCGGCGGGAACAATCGCCATTTACACCCGCGTCGGATCGCGGCTGAGCCGGGGGCGAAATCTGACCCTGCTGATCTTCCGCCTTCTCGGCGTAGCCCTCGTCCTGGCCCTGCTCCTCCAGCCCTCACGGCTCCAGGAAATCCCGCCCCCGGTGACCAACCGCGTCACCCTGGTCGCGGTCGACGATTCTCGCAGCATGGCACAGAAGGACGTCGTGCAGGGCACGCGCTCGCAGGCCGCGCGCGCCATTCTCACCGAGACCGAAATCACCGATTCGAGCGGCGCCGTGAGCACTTCGAAGCTGCGGCTTTTCAAGTTCAGCGAAGACGCCACCCCGATCGCGAGCGCGACCCTGCTCAGTGCCGCGGGCCCGACCACCCGCCTGCACCGTTCCGTCTCCACGATGCTCAGCTCGCTGGCGGCCAATGAAGGCGCCCGCGCGCTGATCCTCCTCTCCGACGGCCACGATTTCGAGCTCGTGAATCCCGCAAAGACCGGCTTCATGGCCCGCCAGCGCCAGGTCCCGATCTATGCCGTGGCCTTGGGGAAACAGGGCAAAGTGCGGGACGCCGCGGTGCGCATCACCAGCTACCAGCCTTACACCTACGTGAAGCAGAAGGCGCGGATCAGCGCGGCGCTGCGGCTCATCGGGTGCGAACTCGAAACGGTGAATGTGGATCTACTTCGGGGCGACAAGGTGGTGCAGTCGCAGCGGCTCCAGCCCGGCGAAGAGCCCGAGGTCCAGATCCAATTCGAGGTCAGCGAACCCGCCGTCGGACAGTATGAGTATGAAGTGCGGGTCCAGCCCCTGGAGGGCGAAAACGACCGGGAGAACAACCACGCCCTCACCTATCTCAACGTCATCGACCAGCAGATCCAGGTGCTCTTTCTCGAAGGCTCGCCTTATTGGGACACGACTTTTCTCCAGCGTTCGCTGATGCGGAACGACAAGATGAACGTGGATTCCATCGTGCAATACGCCCCGGGCAAGGCCCGCGTCATTCGCAAAAAAGCCGGCGAGCAGGAACTGAAGATTCCCACCACGGCCGAGGAATGGCGACGTTACGACGTGGTGGTGCTCGGCCGCGCCATCGATGGCAACCTGCTCAGCGCGGACGGCCTGCATCAGCTCGAGAATTACGTCAAGGACCATGGCGGCACGGTGATCTTCAGCCGCGGACCGGCCTTCGGCGGGGATCTCGCGAAGAACGACCTCGAGCCGGTGGTGTGGTCGCAGCTCGCCTCGGAACACGTGCGGCTGCAAATCGGCCGCGAAGGCCAGGCGCTGGCGCCTTTCCGCGCCATCCAGGAACAGGCGGAGGGCGTGCCGGACCTGATTGCCGGCTATGCCGCCACCGACAAGAAACCGCTCACCGCCACGCTGGCCTCCGCGCAACCCACCAACGGCGGCGACCCGTTGCCGGGGATGGTGCACCGGCGTTTCGGCGAAGGCCAGGTGCTGAGCATCGGGGTCGAAGGTCTCTGGCGGTGGGCGTTCAACGCGAAGGTCGATGGCGTGAACACGCTCTTCGATCGGTTTTGGGATCAGATGATTCTCTGGCTCATGGCCGGGCGTGATTTTCTGCCCACGCAGCAGTTCTCGCTGCGCGCCAGTTCGGCGAATATTCCGCTCGGCGAAAAAATCTTCTTCCGCGCGGTGAAACGCGATCCGGGGCTGAAGGCCGGCCACATTCCTCTGCGCATCGTGCAAGCCGGTCAGGAAGTGAGCCGCACCACCTTGAGCGCGTCGGACCCGAATGCGCCGGACAAGCTCACCGCCGAGTTCGTTCCCGGAAAGGCCGGCAAGTTCGAGGCGACCGCGCAATTTCCCGACGGAACGAAGCAGACCGCGCGCTTCATCGTCTATGACGACAATCTCGAGCAGACCGAAGTCGCCACGGACGCCGCTTACTTGAAGAGGCTGTGCGAGAGCAGCGGAGGCCGGCTGCTCAAGCTCGACGAACTGGGGAAGTTGCTCGCGGAATTGCGTGACGAAAAGGCGGCCGCGGCGCCGCAGACCAAGCTGACCAGCGCCTGGGATCGCGTCTGGGTGTTCTGGCTGATCGGGCTCGTCTTCGGCGCCGACTGGTATTTGCGCCGCCGGTGGGGGCTTTGCTGAGCCAGCGCGCGGCGACCGAAGCGCCGCGCTCATCGAGCTTGCGCCATCCACAGGGCGGGACCACCGTGACGGCCCGGTTACTCCTCCCCGGTCGCCAATCGCAGGGCGCACCAGCAGCAACCCCTCTTCGACTCCCATGAACTACTCGTCTCTCACGGGTTCGCCACTTGGAGCGGCACTCGATCGCCGTTCATTTATTCGCTCCACCGCCGCCTTGGTTGCGCTCGGAGCCCTCGCTTCGCCTCGACACTTGCTGTTCGCGGAGAGCGCGCCGGCGTTGAAACCGACGGGCTCCCCCGAATCGATCGTCAAGCTTCTCTTTGAATCCCTCAAGCCTGAGCAGAGGAAGGAGGTTTGCTTCCCATGGGACTACGTGGACCCCAAACGCGGACTGCTCCGCACCCGGATCGAGAACAACTGGCGAATCACCAAGCCCGCGGTGAAGAGCGATTTCTACACGGGCGATCAGCAGGCCATGATTCGCACCATCTTCGAAGGCATCACGAGCCCGGAGTGGCACGACCGTTTCGATCAGCAGTTGGAGGACGATGTCGGCGGCTTCGGCAACAAACAGGGCATCGCGATATTCGGCGAACCCAATACCGGGAAATTTGAGTTCGTGCTGGCCAGCCGGCACATGACGCTCCGCTGCGATGGCGATAGCGCCGAACACGTGGCCTTCGGCGGACCGATTCTTTACGCCCACGAGGGCGAAAATCTGCACGAAAAGCCGGATCATCCCAGCAACGTCTTTTGGTATCAGGCTCTCGAGGCAAACAAGCTCTACCACGCCCTCGATTCGAAACATCAGGAACGCGCTCTGGTCATCAAAGGCATGCCCTCGGAAGAACTCGTCGGCTTCAAAGGAAAGGACGGCGCTTTCCAGGGCTGCCCGGTGACGGAGTTCGCCGCGGATCAGAAACAAGAGCTCCAGCGCATCTTGAACATCCTGCTGGAGCCCTTTCGCAAATCCGACCGCGACGAAGTGGTCAAATGCCTGAGCGTGCAAGGCGGCCTCGATCAGTGCCATCTGGCCTTTTACAAGGAAGGCGACCTCGGCAACGACGGCGTCTATGACAATTGGCGTCTCGAAGGTCCGGCGTTCGTCTGGTATTTCCGCGGCCGTCCCCACGTGCATGTCTGGGTCAACGTGGCCGACGACAACTCACCCAGCCTGAATTCGTTCCAGAACTCAGTCATGTGATCCTTTGCGGACGGCGAAGCGGGGCTGCGAATTTGAAACGCAGAGGCGCAAAGGCGGGAGAACGCAGTGGGGCGGGCCGTAACCAAACTTGTCGCGCAATTGAAACGCAGAGGACGCGGAGGACGCAATGGGCCGCAGAGGGAGAAGGAGCGGCAGTTCCTTTCCGGATCTCTGCGACCTCTGCGCCTCTGCGTCTCTGCGTTTTAAGCCTGCTGGCCCTGAGCAATCAGGGCTGACCAGCCGGGGGCAGGATCTCAGCCCGGAGTGAGGGGGCGCCGCCAGCCGAAGACTCCCAGACCACGACCGTTTTGCCATCGGGCGTTTTGGCGATGGCCGGTGCGGCTGCGCGTTCGGCCAAACGCTCTGGTGCCGTTTTGCCGCGCCGCACGAACAAGTCGCCGTTTTGCTCCCAGACGACAACCGCTTCGGCTCCCCCGACTGCGACGACGGGTTGGGCGGCGCCGTCCGCGAGACGTTGCTCGGTGTCGGGATGCTCGCTGGCAAAAACCGTTTTCTCCCGCCGCCAAACCGCGAAAGGCAGGCCCGTGGGCCCGAAGGTGACTGCTCCGCCGTCCATCGGGCAGCCATTCAGTCTCCACGTGCCGACGCCGATTTTTTCCGCGGCCCCGAAAGTTGCCCCGGCGTCCGTGCTCACCGCCAGCCACAGGTCTCGCGAGCCGCCGAGCCAGTTCCGCCACATCGCGGCGATCTCCCCCCGCGGTCCGATGGCGAGGCTCGGGTGGCAGCACTCGCAAATGTGCCCGTCCGGGGAAGCATAGACGCGGGCTTCCGGCTGCCAGTTTCGACCGCCGTCCCGGGAAACCCGGCTCCACAATTCCGTGCCACTCCCCCGGTGGTCGAGCCACGCCACCGCGACCAGTCCGCGGCCATCGCCCGCCAGCGCGTGCAGACCCTCGCGGGCGGAACTCGCGGGGACATTGATCTGCGGGGTTTCAGTCCAGGTCGCGCCGCCGTCCGCGGAAGTCCACGCATGAAGGTTGCCGTCGGCGTGGGAGATCGCGGTCACGGCGATCAGCTCGTTGGTGGCCGAAACCCGCGGGCCGCGGCGCATCCGCAAGGCGAGTTTTTCCAGCTCGCCGACTTTCACGGGCGTCGAGAATGACCGGCCGTCGGCGGACGCGGTATGGTAGACGGCGTTGCCCTTGCCAAAAACGACATGGATCCGACCGGCGGGCGAGACGGCCACTTGAGGCTGCACGGCCCCGCGCAGTTCGGGCGGAATGAATTCGACGGAAGCCGGTAGCGCAGACGGCAGCAGCAGGAGCGCTACGAGAAAGGCGAAGCGGATGAGGATCATGAGTGGTTCTTTTCAGCGCGAAAACGGCGCAGGCGCAACGCGTTGGTCACAACGCTGACGGACGAAAGCGCCATCGCTGCGGAGGCGATCACCGGGTTGAGCAACCAGCCGGTCAGCGGATAAAGCACTCCCGCAGCGATCGGGATGCCGAGCACATTGTAGAGGAAGGCGAAAAAGAGATTCTGCCGGATGTTGCGCAGCGTCGCCCGCGACAGCGCGATGGCCGTGACCACGCCGCGCAGGTCCCCGCGCACGAGCGTGATGTCGGCCGCTTCCATGGCTACGTCGGTGCCGGTCCCAATGGCGATGCCGACATCCGCTTGCGCGAGCGCCGGGGCGTCGTTGATCCCATCGCCGACCATGGCGACGATCTCACCTTTGGCCTGGAGTTCCTTCACCGCGGCGGTTTTCCCCGCGGGCAGGATTTCGGCGAAGACCCGCTCGATGCCGACGGCTCGGGCAATGGCCTGCGCCGTCCGCTGGTTGTCACCGGTGATCATGACCACCTGGAGGCCGCTCCTTCGGAACTGCTCGACGGCCTCGCGGGAATGCGGCTTGACCGGATCGGCGATGGCGATGAGGCCCGCAAACCGGCCGTCGATGGCGACAAAGACCGGCGTCTTTCCGGTCTCCGCGAGCTCTTGCGCACGCGCCTCATCGGCGGCGACGCCGCGTTCACGCAGGAGCTTCGCGTTGCCGATCAAAACGGTCCGGCCATCGACGCGGGTCTCGATCCCGTGCCCGGCCAGCGCCTGGAAGTCCTGCGGGTGGGAGAGCGCGAGCCCGCGTTCCTGCGCGGAGCGAACGATGGCTTCGCCCAGCGGATGCTCGCTGCCACGCTCGGCGGACGCGGCGAGGCGAAGCAGTTCGTTTTCCTCCAGACCATCCGCGCACAGATCGGTCACGGTGGGATGGCCTTCCGTGATCGTGCCCGTCTTATCCAGCACGATGGTCGTGACCTGATGCGTGGTTTCGAGCGCCGCACCCCCTTTGATCAGGATGCCCGCCTGAGCCCCGCGGCCGGTCCCCACCATGATCGCCGTGGGCGTGGCGAGACCGAGCGCGCATGGACACGCAATGATCAGGACGGAAACGAACGTCACCAAAGCCATGGTCAGCCTTTCCGGTTCGGGCGCGACGTTGAACCAGACAACGAATGTCGCGAGGGCGATGCCGATGACCACTGGCACAAAGTAACCGCAGATGGTGTCGGCGAGACGCTGAATCGGAGCCTTGCGCCCCTGCGCCTCCTGCACCAGCCGCACGATTTGTTGAAGCACGGTGTCCCGGCCGACTTTGGTCGCGCCGAAGCGGAATGAACCGGTCTTGTTGAGCGTCCCGCCGATGACCGTCTCGCCCGTAGTTTTCTCCACCGGCAGCGGCTCGCCGGTGAGCATGCTTTCATCCACGAACGAGGTGCCCTCGAACACCTCGCCATCGACCGGCACTGTCTCCCCGGGGCGCACCAGCACGACGTCTCCGACGCGCACCTCCGCGACCGGGAGATCCAGCTCCAGTCCCTCTCGTTGGATGCGGGCTGTCTTCGCCTGCAGATCCATGAGCGCGCGGATCGCCCCGCTGGTCTTGTGGCGGGCGCGCGCTTCCAGCACACGGCCCAGGAGGATGAGGGTTACGATCAGGGCGGCAGATTCGTAATACACCGCGGGCCTTCCGTGGGAGCCGTGGCCGTGCGCGAGGGTCTGCGGGAAAAGGGTGAGCCACAAGCTGAAGGCCCACGCGGAGAACGTGCCGAGCGCGACGAGCGTGTTCATGTCCGCGGCGCGATGACGCGCCGCGTTCCAGGCCCCGGCAAAAAACTCCCCGCCGGCCCAAAACAGCACCGGCGTCGTCAGCACGAGCTGAATCCACGGGCTGGCGGGGAAGTCGAGGACCGGCGCCAGCGCCGGAAAAAGGTGACTCCCCATCGCGAGCACCGCGACGGGCGCCGAGAGCGTCACCGCGACGATCAATTTCCGCTTCTGGGTCCGATCCTCCTGCGACCGGGCCTCGGTCTCTGAATCTGCACTGACCTTGTCCCCTTCGACGGTCTCCAAGCTCGGTGCCACCGCCTCGTAGCCTTCATTGCGGACCACCTCGCACAACGCCTCCGGGGTCGTGGCCTCCGGGTCGAAGTGCACCGTCGCGCGCGTCGTGGCAAAGTTGACGTTCGCCTGGGCCACGCCCGGCGCCGTGCGCAGCGCGCGCTCGATGCGATTTGCGCACGACGCGCAGTGCATGCCGAGCAGGGGCAGCTCGATCTTCTGCTCATGGAGCGCTTCCGTGGTCATGGATCAGTGAACGAATTCCGCCGCATAGCCCGCGGCCTGGACGGCTTGCAGAAAAGCTTCCGGCTCATCGCCGGCGAATTCCACCTTCGCTGCATCCTGGTCCACCTGCGCGGAGATCCCGCCGGGCACGGTGGCCAGCGCCTTGGTGGTGCGCGCGATGCAAGCGCCGCAGTGGAGTCCGGTGAGTTTGAGTTGGAGCGTTTTCATTTTGCGCGGTCAGAAGGCATGCGGACCTGACATCATCACCATGCGTCAATTCCTTCCGGCCGTCGCGCGCGAACGCCCTCGCGCGAAACGTTGATGCTTGAGATGCACGGCTCGGCGCCAGGCCTCGAATCTCAACCGTCAATGGTTCGGCCGGGCTCCGGCGCGAAGACGCGCAGCTTGCGCGACGAGATGCGGAAGGTCACCGGCGCCTCCGTGGAAAGCTCGCCATCCACTTCCACCGGAACGGGCTCGTCGCAGCGCACCACCGCCCGCTTCGTCTGGAAGTACTCGACGTCGCTCAACTCGGTGTGGATGCCCATGAGAATGGTGCCGAGGTAGCGCGCGATGTCGAGGAAGCCGAGATTCTTGAAGATCAGCACGTCGAGCTTGCCGTCATCCACTTTGGCATTCTTGAAGAAAGCGATGCGCGTCCCGTAATAGCGTCCATTGCCGACCAGCACGAATGAGCCTTCGCGCAGGACACCCTCCGATTCCACGACGAGGCGTGGCGGCTTGCGCGCCGCGATCTGCGCGGCGGACAGGAGGTAGCTCAGCGGACCGTAGCTGCGTTTCGATTCCCAACTCGTCGCTTGCAAGGCTTGCGCGTCGAGACCCACACCGGCGAGCTGGATGAAATACTGCTCATTGGCCCGGGCGAGATCGATTTTGCGCGTAAATCCGGCGCGAATCACCCGCCAGGCGGCGGCCAATTCACCCGGGAGACCGAGCTCGGCCGCGAAGACATTCATCGTGCCCACGGGCAGCACGCCGAGCGTCACATCGGACCCTGCCAGCCCATTGACCACCTCGTTGATCGTGCCATCGCCGCCCGCGGCCACCACGGCGCGAAAGCCCTTTTCCACGGCCCATTGGGCCAGCGCGCGCGCGTCGCCCGGGGCCGCGGTCAGCCGCGTGGTCGCGCGGGGCAGCTTCTTGATCTCCTGCCAGGTGTCTTTTGCCCGCTCGCTGCGGGCGGCGGGATTCAAGATGATGAGGGTGTCCTGCATGGAGGCGCGGGCCGTTTCCGCAGTTGTCTTTCAGGGGCCCGCCATTAAGTTGCGCGCCGTGAAAAAACTTTCCAAGGCTATTCTGATCGCCGTCGGCGCGGTGCTCGTCTTGGGCCTGGCGCTCCTCTTCGGGATCAATCTCTATCTTCAATCGCCTGGAGTGCAGATCCGGATTCAGGAGGAGATCAGCCGCGCCCTGCGAGTGCCGCTGGCGATCACCAACAGCAGCCTGACCCCCTGGAGCGATCTGCGCATTACCGGGATCACCATTCCCAACGGCGGCACCAACCTGCTCGAAGCCTCCTCCTTTCGCGCCCGCTACCGCTTCTGGCCACTGCTGCGCGGCACGTTAATCATCTACGACATGCGCGTGGAGGATCCGAAGATCGTCTGGTCGCAGAATGCTGAAGGCAAATGGGTGCTGCCAAAAGTGGAGAAGCCGGCTAGCAAGGCAGCGGCCGCGGAAGCAAAAATCTCCCCAACCGCAGTGGTCGCCTCGGCCACGCCTCCGGAGCCCGTGCGCGAAAGCGAGGTGGCCAAACCTTTGCCGACGAAGAAGAAGAGCGGCTTGAAGGTTGTTGTGGAAGGGTGCCAGTTGCTGCGCGGAAGCGTGCAGTTGCTCGACCGAGCGCAGTTACCGGTCGCCACGATCACCGACCTGAACATCAACTACACCGTCTTGACGCCCGAACGAGTGGAGGGGACCATCGAGATCGGTCGCACTGTTTGGTCGGATACTTTCGTGTTCAAGGACCTGCGCTCCCCATTTGTTTACGCCGACGGGAAATTCGACTTCCCGCAATTGACCGGCAAGTACGGTGATGGCCCGCTCAGCGGGAGCCTGCAATGGGACTCCACTGACTCCAAATCGCCTTTTGTCATGGCGCTTAAATTCGACCAGGTGAATGTCGCCGGCGTTACGACGGAGCTCGGCTGGGCGGAAGGGCAGGCCTCCGGCACGCTCGGCGGGACCCTCGATTTACACGGCAGCTCAAAACAGATCGAGCGCGCCGAGGGTCGTGCGAAGCTCAACCTGCAAAACGGCCGTTTCCGCGAATTCTCCTACTTCGAGATGATCGGCCAGGCGCTGCAAATCCGGCAGCTCTCCGACCTGCGGCTCACCGAATCCTCCGCCGACATTCGCATCGCCGACGAGAAGGCGTTTATCGAGAGCCTGACCCTCAACGCGTCCGATCTTCAACTCAACGCCAAGGGCGTGGCGCGTTTTGACGGCAAGCTGCAAATCAACGCCCGCCTTATCGCGCAGGACGGCGTGGTCAAACAACTCCCGAGCCTCGTGCACGACAATTTCGCCACGGGCGAAAACGACACGCGGTACATCGATTTCAACATCACCGGCAAGACCAGCAAGCCCAAGACCGATCTGCTCGACAAGATCGTCGGCCAGAAACTCGAAGCGCAATTCGATGAGCTCGTCTCGAGCATCTTCGGCTCGAAGAAAAAGAAGCCCGACGACAAAAAGTCCGACGACAAGAAAGTGGACGACAAGCCGAAGGATCAGGACAAGGCCGGCGACGACAGCAAGAAAGCCGAAAAGAAAAAGAAGAAGAAGAAGGACGAAAAGGACGCTGCAGCGAAAGCGCCGAACGTCGAGCAGCCAACGGCCGCGCCGGCCCCCGCTGCGCCCCCGAGCTTGATCGGTCCGCCGGCTGCCCCCGTCGCCAACGCAGCGCCGTCGCAGTGAGGGTGATCGCCGGAACCGCGGGCGGCCTTCCGCTGCACATCCCGCGCACCGATTTGCGGCCGACCATGGATCTGGTGCGCGGCGCGATCTTCGACAGCCTCCAGGATCTGGTGCCCGGAGCGCGCGTGCTCGATCTCTTCGCCGGCAGCGGGGCGATTGGCATCGAAGCGCTGAGTCGCGGCGCCGCCTCCGTCACCTTCGTTGAAAACGACCGCCTCGCCATCGCCGCCATCCAGCGCAACCTGGCGAAAACACGGCTCGCCGGGACCGTGCAATCCGCCGATGTCTTCCGCTTTCTGGATCGTTTCGCGGCTCCTGGCTCCTTCGATCTCATCCTCGCCGACCCGCCCTACGCCAAGGCCCCCGGCGAGCGCGACTTCACCCCCGAGCTCCTCGGCAGCGAAGCCCTGCACAGCGCCCTCGCGCCGGGCGGGATCCTCGTCCTCGAACATCTTCCGGGCTCTCCGCTCCCCGTCCAGAAACGCTGGGAATGCCTGCGCGACAAACGCTACGGCGCGACCGCCGTCGCCTTCCTGCGTGCCCTGGCCTTGCCCGCTTCCTCTTCCTCATCCTCGTAATCTCCCCCGTCTTTTCGCCTGGCACGTTTGTCCAGGCTCCTCGGAGGATGACGATGACTTGCAAGATGCCCACCGAACTCACCGCCGCCGCCCGTCGTTCTCTTTTCGTTTACAATCTGCTCTTTCCGCTCGTCTTCCTTGCCCTGGTGCCGGGCTACTTGAGCCGCATGTTTCGGCGCGGCGGATTTCGCGAGAACTTTAGTCAGCGCCTCGGGCGCTACAGCGAGGCCGATCGATCCCGATTCGCCAGCGGACGTTGGTTCTGGATTCATTCCATCAGCGTCGGCGAGACCTTGATCGCGCTGAAACTCGCGCACGAACTTCACCAGCGCGACCCGGCCCTGCGGTTGGTGATCAGCGTCACCACTTCCACCGGATTCGCCCTCGCCCGGCAATCCTGCAGCGAATGGCTCACCGTCCTCTACAACCCCATCGACGCGCCATCGATCGTGTGCGCCGCTCTGGACCTCATCCGCCCCGCGCACCTCATTCTCATCGAAGGCGAAGCATGGCCCAATCTCCTCGCCGAATGTCACCGGCGGGGCATCCCGGTCGCCCTGGTCAATGCCCGGCTCTCTCCGCGCAGCGAGCGCCGCTTCCTCCGCGCGCGGTTTTGGGTGAGTCCGGTCTTCCGTTTGATCGATCTCCTCTGCGTCTGCGACCCCGCCGATGTCGCCCGCTGGCGCGCCCTCGGTCTGCGGGAGGACACCCTGCGCGTCACCGGCAGCATCAAGTACGATTCCGCCGCGGATGCTCCGCCCGCTCGCGAAGACGAATTTCGCGCCCTCCTTGCTCCCTTGGGGGTCGGACCCGCGACGCCCATCCTCGTGGCCGGCAGCACCTGGGCGCCGGAGGAGAAAATCCTTGCCCAAACCTTCCTCGAATTGCGCCGCACCTTTCCGCAACTGTTCCTCATCATCGTGCCCCGTCACGTGGAGCGGAGCGCCGAAATCCTTCGCGAGCTCAGCTCGCTCCATCTTCGCATCCTGCGCCGCTCCTCCCTGCCCCTTCCCAGCCCCGGGCCCTGCGATGCCGTGCTCGTCGATACGACTGGTGAGCTGCGCGACTGGTATGCCCTGGCCACCGTCGTCTTTGTCGGCAAGAGCCTTCCCGGCGTCGCCGAAATCGGGGGGCAGAACCCCGCCGAGCCGGCGCTGCTCGGGAAGCCCACCGTCTTCGGGCCGCATATGGAAAACTTCGCGGCCCTCGTGGGCCTGCTCCTTTCGCAGGACGCCGCCGTCCGGGCCGACGAACCGGCCTCCCTCACCCAGGCGCTCGCGACCCTCCTCCATGATCCGGCGTTGCGCCTCTCCCTCGGAAACTCCGCGCGCCGTGCTCTGCTCGAGCATCGCGGTGCGACGACCCGCACTGCCGCAGCCCTTCTTCGCGCGTCGCCAGCCTGAGTTTTTCCCGTGCAGGGATCCGAGAAACTCCTTGCCACCCCATGCTCACCTCCCCATATTCCCGCGCTCGTTTGCCAGGAAAAACGACCCTATCGTCCAGTGGCCTAGGACATCGCCCTTTCACGGCGAGAACACGGGTTCGAATCCCGTTAGGGTCGCCAAATTGATGGGGGTTTCGCCTGGGTTGATGATGACAAACTGGCAGGCGTATGGCTCGTGCCACTTGATTTTTGCCCGAAGTGTGGGAAGGGAACTCCCGCCGCCTCCCAGGGGCGACTCCAAAATAAACAAATCCCAAAAATCATCACCACCGTATGAAAAAACTCCTGACCCTCCTCGCCACCGCGATCCTTGCCGTCACTGCTCAGGCCGGCGAATACCCGGACATCAGCATCAAAGAACTCAAGTCGGCGATCGAAGCCAAGAAGGTCACCGTGATCGATGTCAATGGCAGCAGGTCCTACAAATCGGGCCATATCCCCACCGCGGTGGATTTCGATGCCAAGAGGGCTGAACTGGCCAAGCTCCTCCCCGAGGACAAGGGCGCCCTCGTGGTTGCGTATTGCGGCGGGCCGACCTGTGGCGCTTACGCCGCGGCCGCCAAGGCCGCCAAGGAACTCGGCTACACCAACGTGAAGCACCTCTCGGCCGGCATCTCCGGCTGGATGGATGCGGGTGAGAAGACCGAAAAAGCCGAGTAAATTCCGGTCCCAAAGGTTCCACCAACGGGCGCTCCGCTGTCGGAGCGCCCGTTTTTTGGGATTCGGCCGGGAGGTCGCCTGCGCTTCCAGAGAGTGCGTGGCCTGAGCCGAATTCCACTTTGCCTTCCACCGCCCCAATGATACGTCCTGCAAAGACCGTTGGCCCGCGGACTCCGCACCGTCGCAACCTCGCTCTCCATGGCTGATATCAAGTTTCAATGCCCCGAATGCCGGCAAAAGATCGCCGTGGACGAGAGCGCCGCCGGCATGCAGATCGATTGTCCGAACTGCCGCAGCGCCGTGATCATTCCGGCCAGCGGGGCGGATCCCGTGCAGTTGGTGACGCGACGGCGCCTCGTCGCGCTGGCCGGTTCCTCGGACAGCGCCTATGAGGAACTGGAACGCAAGCAGAAGGAACTCGTCACCGCGCTGAGCGAAGCCGCCGCGCTTCGTGCGGAAACGGAACGTTCGAAATCGGAAGTCGAACGCCTGCGCAACGATCTTGCCGCGGCCACCCGGACCGAGGGTCCGCCCGGCCTTTCCGACCTCGGCAGGCGGAGCGGCGAGGAGACCAAAACGCAGCTCGAGGAGGTGCGCACCCAGCTGGCGGACGCGCTGCACGAACGCGATGCGCTGAGCCGGCGGATCGCCACGCTCGAGTCCGGGAAGGATGGTGCGGACGCGGCGCGCGAGTTGAGGGCCTTGCAGGAGCGTCTGGTGGCGGGCGAAAAGGAGCGCGCGGAACTGCGGGCGCGCCTGGGTGAAACCGAGGAATTGCGGAGCAAAGTGGAGCGACTGGACGATCAGTACTCCACCGTCGCCAACGAGCGTGACAGCCTCAAAATCAATGCGGGCCACCTCGACGAAGAGGCTAACTCGCTCCGGGCGGAGCTGGAAAAGCGCCGGGCCGATCTGGAGAAAATCCGCGCCGAATTCGCGGAAGCGAAAATGAAGCTGGCCGACGCCGCGCGCGCGGAAGCGGAGCTGGAAACGGCCCGCAAGCAATTGACCGAACTCGAAGAGGCCCGGCACCACGCCGCCAACCTTTCCATCGAGCTCGATCAAACCCGATCAACACTGGGCAGCCTGATCGCCGAGCGCGACGACGCACGGGCGCAGCTCGGGGAAAGGGAGGAGGCGATCCAGCAATTGGCGCTGATCAATACGGCCGCGCAGCAGCAGTCCGAGCAGGGGCAGGTCCAGCTCCAGGAAGTCGAGCAGACCCTCGCGGAGCGCACCCGGGAGCGGGAGGCCGCGCGCCAGGATTTGGCGGATCGCGAAGATGCCCTGCGCGTCGCTTCCCTAACCATGGAAGCGGCGAAGAACGAGATCGACCGCCTGAAGCACGAGGCGGCGGAAGCCGCGGATCAACAGCGGAAACTTCAGGAACAATTGAACGAGGCTACGGAGGAGACCCGGGAGCTCCAGCAGCGCGTGGACAGTTTGCTGGACGATCTCCACGCGCGCGAACGCGAGCTGGCCAGCACCATCACCGCCCGCACCGCCTTGCAGGAGCAGCTCAATGGGAAGGAAACGGAATTGCGCGAGCTGGGTGCGAAGCTCGAAGCCACGCACCGCTACGCCGAATCGAAGCTGGTGGAAACGCAGCAGGATGCCGAGTCGAAGGTGGCGGCGGCGCAGCGCGAAGGCGAAGCCCGGCTGGCCGTGGCGCGCCGGGAAGGCGAGACCCAGCTTGCGATTGTGAAGCACGAGGCGGAAGCGAAGCTGGCCGCGGCGCAGCGGGCGGCGGACGCGCAGCTCGTCACGGTCCAGGAGGACGCCGCGAAAAAAGTGTCGCTCGCGCGCGACGAAGCGGAGGCCAGAGTCATGGCCGCGCGCGAGGAGGCGGATGCCAGGGTCGATGACTTGCGGAAAGAAGGCGAGCTCAGCTTCGCCGCCGCCCGCGAGCAGGCGGAACGCGGGGCCGCGGCCTTGCGCGAGGAGAGCAGCTGCCTCCAAAGCGACCTGGATGCGGCGACGAAGCGGGCGGGCAATTTCGAGAAGAAGATTTCCGCGTTGCAGGCCGATTTGCAGAACCGCCAACGCGACCTCGAAGACCTGCGTGAGCAGTTGCAGGTGGCGCAAAAGGAACGGGGGCAAACGGCGGGCCTGCTGACGGAAAAAGAGACGCAGCTCGGTGAAACGCAGACCCGGCTCGAAGCGGCCCAGGCGGCCGAGGAATCGCTCCGAACCCGAACCGCGGAGGCCGAGCAAGACCTTCGCTCGAAGCTCGAGCAAACCGAGAAAGCCCGCGCCGCCGCTCAAGAGCACAGCCAACTGCTGACGGGCGAGCGCGACCGCCTTTCCGCAAGCCTGGACCGTTTGCAAGCGGAACTCGGGAATGTGACGGAGCAGCTCAAGCACGCCCGCCAGGAACGCGAGGCGATGCGAACCAGCGTGGGATCCGTGGAGATCCAGCTCGAGCAGCACCTCGATCAGCTCCATGCCGTCGAATCCGAACGGGATGCACTGAAATCGGAGCTCGAAGCGGTCAAAGCCGGCCTCGAGCGAGCCAAACAGCACATCAACGTGTTGCAGTCGCGGCGCGACCAGATGCGGGATGAGCTCGCACGGCTCAAGGTGCAACTTGGGCAGGCGCCAGACGCGCTGGGCTGATCAGGACAAGAGCTGAGTCAGACAGGCGCTCCATGCCCGCCGCATCTGCGGCATGGCGCTCTGCTTCGCCGGCATGGTATCCAAGGGAGTTCAAGATGCCCAATCCCGATCCCGCTGCCCGCCGGCCGCTGAAAAGCCGCGAGCTGCCGTTTTTCAAAGCCCTCGCTGCCCGACTCGCGCGCGGCGGTGTTTCGCCCAACGCGATCTCCTTCGCGAGCATCGTCTTCGGGATCGCCGCGGGCGGGGCGCTCTCGGCGACAGCGCACTCCGACGGTGCAGTGCTGCGCATCTGGTTTCTGGCCGCCGCCGCCGGCATCCAGTTGCGCCTCGTCGCCAACCTGCTCGACGGCATGGTGGCCGTGGAAGGCCGGCGCGGCGGTCCGACCGGTGATCTTTGGAATGAAGCGCCGGATCGCGTGTCGGATGCCGCGACGATCATCGGCGCGGGCCTGGCCGCGGGCAGCGCGCCGCTGCTGGGTTTTGCGGCGGCGCTCATGGCGGTGTTCGTGGCCTACGTCCGCGCGCTCGGCGCGAGCGTGGGGGCCGGGCAATGCTTTCTCGGTCCGCAAGCCAAGCCCCATCGGATGGCGGTGTTGACCGTGGCCTGCCTCTTCAGCGCGGCAATCCCTGGCGCTCAGGGTATGTTCGCCCAGCAGCCCGTCTCCGCGGTCGCTGTGGCGTTATGGGTGATGATTCTCGGCGGCGCCGTGACGGCCGTGCGTCGGCTGGCCTTCATCGCTCGCTATTTGCGGACTCGAACCTCTTGAACATGCCCAGCCTGCACCCTGTCAGTTTCTGGATCCTCGCGGGACTCGCAGCGGCGCTCGGCCTGACGCCGCTCATCTTTCTGGCGCTCGACAAACGGCTGTCGCCGGCGCTGCGCAGCGATCTGTGGACTCGTTACAAATCCTGGCTGGTGCTGGTGCCGCTGATGACGGTCCCGCTGGTCCTCGGCCGCCTTCCGGCAATCATCGCCGTGGCTTTGCTGGGCACGGTTTGCTACCGGGAATTCGCGCGGGCCACGGGACTCTTCCGGTATCGCCTGGTCAGCGGGCTCGTGGCCCTCGGCGGGCTGTTCATCACCTTCGCCATCGCCGACCACTGGTATGGTTTCTTCGTGGCGCTGCCGTCCCTGACGGTCACCGCGATCATCGTCTTCGCCCTTTTTGCCGATCAACCCAAAGGCTACATCCAAAGGGTCGCCCTCGGGGTTCTGGCTTTCCTCCTCTTTGGCGTTTCGCTCGGCCACTTCAGCTACTTCGCCAACGACCGCCTCGGTCCGCCGCTCCAGCTCGCGATCGTGCTCTGCGTGGAAATGAACGACATCTTTGCCTACTGCACGGGCAAGCTCTTCGGCCGGCGCAAGCTCGCGCCCAACACCAGCCCGAACAAGACCATCGGCGGCGCGCTCGGCGCCCTCGTCCTGACCACGGCGCTTTTTGCCACGCTCGCGCATTTCATTTTCCGCGGCACGGTGCTCGATCAGCCGGTTCACCTCCTCACGTTGGGCGTCCTGCTTTCGCTCACCGGGCAGTGGGGCGATCTCGTCATGTCGAGCATCAAGCGCGACCTCGGCCTGAAAGACATGGGCACGACCATTCCCGGCCACGGGGGAATGCTCGATCGCTTCGACAGCCTGATTTTCGTCGGGCCGGCGCTCTTCCATTACATCGGCTATTTCCTGGGGGTCGGGCTCGATCAACCGATGCGCGTTTTTTCCGGGCACTGATGGACGACTGGCAATACAAGCCGGCCGGCGACCTGGGGATGAAGCCGGTGGAAGGTCTGCGCAGTCTGCGTCGCGAGGTCGGCCTCTTCGGCACGATTACGCAGGCGGCCTGGCGCACCGCGGTCCGCCTTTACCTGCGCGGCTACCATCGCCTGACGATCGTCGGCCGCGAACACCTGCCCCAGAAGCCGCCGTTTGTGATGATCGGCAATCACAGTAGCCATCTCGATGCCCTCATCCTGGCGGCTGCGTTGCCGTGGCGTTTGCGGCAGGCGGCCTTTCCGATCGCCGCCGGCGACGTCTTTTTCGAGACGCCCACGGCGACCCTTTTTGCCACGATGATGCTCAATGCGCTGCCGATGTGGCGGAAACGCTGCGGCTCGCACGCCATGCAGGAGCTGCGTGAGCGACTCATCGGGGAGCCCGCCATCTACATTCTTTTTCCCGAAGGCACACGCAGTCGCGATGGGCAGATGGGCCGGTTCAAGCCGGGCATCGGAATGATCGTCGCCGGATCCGAAGTGCCCATTGTGCCCTGCCATCTCGCCGGCGCCCACGGCGCCTTTCCGCCGGGGAGCAGCCTGCCGCGTCCGGTGCGCCTCAGCCTGCGGATCGGCGCGCCGCTCGTTTTTTCCGGCCTCGGAAACGACCGCACCGGCTGGCAGCAGATCGCGGCGCAACTCGAGGCCGCGGTGCTCGACCTGTGCAACGCCGCGCCCTGATCCGGAGCGGAGCCGCTCTCCTCGCACAAGGAGGATGCGGCTTCCCGCTTGTCGCTGCGCGGCCAGACCTGCCAGAGTCCCGGCGTGCGTGTTCCCTACTATCAAGTCGATGCGTTCACGAATCGTGTCTTCGGAGGAAACCCGGCGGGAATCTGCCTCCTCGAAGCCTGGTTGCCGGGCGAAATGCTCCAGCAGATCGCCGCGGAGAACAACCTCTCCGAGACCGCCTTCCTCGTGCGTCAGGGAGACGACTTCGATCTGCGGTGGTTCACGCCTGAAATTGAAATCGATCTCTGCGGCCACGCCACGCTGGCTTCGGCGTTCGTGATTCTTACCGAGCTCGGATTTCCGGGGGAAACGGTCCGGTTTCATTCCAGGAGCGGCCTCCTCAGCGCGACGCGCGATGGCGCGGTCATCACCCTCGACTTCCCCGCCTGGTCCACTGAGCCGTGCAAGGCCCCCGCTGCGCTGGTCAACGGGCTTGGCTGGATGCCGCGCGAGGTGCGCCGCAACGCCGAAGACTTCCTCGCCGTCCTCGCCTCGGAAGCCGACGTCCTCGCGCTCAAGCCGGATACCGTGCAACTCGCGGGGGTCGAAAGCCGCGGCATCATCGTCACCGCGCCGGGCAGCGATTGCGACTTCGTCTCGCGTTTTTTCGCCCCGCGCCTGGGGATCATTGAAGACCCGGTCACGGGCTCCGCACACAGCACCTTGATCCCGTTTTGGAGCGAACGCCTCGGCAAGACCCGCCTCGTGGCCCGCCAGCTCTCGCGCCGGCGGGGAGAACTGTTTTGCGAAGCGCGCGGCGATCGCGTGGGCATCGGCGGACACGCGGTCCTTTACAGCCGCGCGCAGCTCGAGCTGCCCTGAGGCGGGTCCCCGCACCGGCAACCGCGTTCACTTCCGAGCGATATCATGTTCTCCCTCGCGAACAAAATCGCCCTCGTGACTGGCGCGGGATCCGGCATCGGCGCGGCGATCGCGCAGCTCTTTGCGCAAGCCGGGGCGCATGTCGTGGTGACGGATATCACCGAGGAGGCCGGCCGCGCCCTGACCGAGCGGATCACCGCGGCGGGCGGAGGCGCCGAGTTTCTCCGCCTCGATGTAACAAGCGAGCCGCAATGCGCCGACGCCGCGCGCGCGGTGCTGGCCGCGGCCGGCCGCCTGGACATTCTCGTCAATAACGCCGGAATCGGGCACGTCGGCACGATGGCCACAACCACGGGTGAAGACTTCGATCGCGTTCTCGCCGTGAACACCCGCGGCGTCTTCAACGTCACCCGTGCCTTCCTCCCCTCGATGCTGGCGCGGAAAAGCGGCGTGATCGTGAATATCGCCTCGATCGCGGGAGTCGTAGCTGTGCGCGATCGGCTCGCCTACACGGTGAGCAAACACGCCGTGGTTGGCCTGACGCGAGCGATGGCCCTGGACCACGCGCGCGATGGCATTCGCGTGAACGCCATCTGCCCCGGCCGCGTCGAGACGCCCTTTGTGACACGCTTGCTCGCCCAGGCCGCCGACCCCGCTGCGATGCGCGCGGAAATGACCGTCACCCAGCCGATGGGTAGAATGGGCACCCCGGAAGAAATTGCCGCCGCCGCGCTCTTCCTCGCCAGCGATGAAGCCGCCTTCATCACCGGGACCACCCTTTGCCCCGATGGCGGCTGGAGCGCCGGGTAGCAACGAGACCGATCGCCCGCAATCTCATCCGCCCTGGCTGGATGCCACTTCGGATTCTTGTGCTAAGGCGCACGGGATGTCCCGTCGTTTTGACCGCAAATCCGCCAATGCCGAATGGCGCCTTTACCTCGTCGGCTTCGTGATGCTCTGCGGCCTCTGCGCCCTCGGAGCCAGACTCTGGTACGAGCAGGTGCTCCGCGGGCCGAAATGGACCGCGAGGCTCGCCAGTCGCTCCGAAGTCACGGTGCGGATTCCGTCCGTCCGCGGAGAGATTCGCGACCGCCATGGACTCACGCTGGTCGAGAACCGGGCGAGCTACAGCGTGGATTTCTATCTGCCGGACATGGTGCGCGGCTACCGGCGGGAAAATGGGGCGACGCCGGTCGTCGAATACGTCGCGCCGGTCCGGCAAATGAAGACGCGCCTGCGCGAGCCCGACATCGTGCGCATCGTGAATGAAAGCGTGGTGCCGCGACTGGATGCGCTGAAGCTGGCCGCGGATTACAACGCCGAGCGGCTGCAAAAACACTTTCGCAACGATACCGAGGTCCCCTTCAACTACCGCGAGGAGATCGACTTTCCGACGCTCGCGCGCTTTGCCGAAAACAACCTCGGGCTGCCCGGCGTGGACATCGGCATCAAGCCGGTGCGCCAGTATCGCTACGGCGCACTCGCCGCCCATTTACTCGGCTACGTCGGCGCGGTCCGGGACATCGACCAGCAGCCCGACGTGCGCGACTTCACCTTCTACGAGCCCGACGTCGAGGGGAAATCGCAGGTCGAGCTGTATCTCGATCAATGGATCCGCGGCACGCCCGGCGTGCGCGTCATGCAGCGCAGCGTCAAAGGCGTGATCGAAGGCGAAGTGCGGCGCGTGCCCCCGAAGCAGGGCCATCACGTGCTGCTCACCATCGATGCCTGGATGCAATTCATCGCCGAGCGCGCGCTCCGCGAGTCGGGCATCGGCCGTGGCGCCGTGGTGCTCGTGAATCCGAACAACGGCGACATCCTCGCCATGGCTTCCGTGCCGTCGTTTGACCCGAATATGTTCATCCCGTCCATCGCCGCGGAGGATTGGAAGAAGGTGAACGACGACGAGACCGACCCGCTCACGAACCGCGCCGTGCAAGGCTACGCGCCGGGTTCGACCTACAAGACGGTGACCGCGCTCGGTGGACTGCGCGCCGGCCTTCCCGCCTCGCGCACCTTCCACTGCTCCGGCGGCGTGACTTACGGCGACAAATACATGCGCTGCTGGATCGCCGACAAAGGTGGCACGCACGGCACGCTCAGCCTTCCCGACGCGCTGAAGCACTCGTGCAACGCCTTCTTTTACCAGTGGGGAAATGCCGCCGGGATCGAGCAGATCGACGCGGTCGGCGAGGCGCTGGGTTTGGGGAAAAAGACCGGCGTGCCACTTTCCGGCGAAAGCCCCGGCATCCTGCCGAGCCCGGAGTGGCTGAAGACGGTGAGTCCGGGCGAACGCTGGTCCACCGGCTACACCGCCAATACATCGATCGGGCAGGGCTTTGTCCTCGCCTCGCCGCTGCAGATGGCGATGGTCACCGCGACGATTGCCAACGGGGGCGTTTCCTACGAGCCGCGGCTCGTGCATCGCATCGTGGATCGCGAAGGTCACGATGCCAGAGACCCGAAAACCGGCGGGCTCGTCGCGCCTCCGGAGCCGAAGATTCGCGCCGACCTGCGGAGCGCCGGAGTGAAGGATCAGCAGATTGAAGCGGTCCGCGAAGGGATGCGCCGCGTGGTCTTCGACGGCACCGGCAAGCGCGCGCAGATCAAGGGCGTGACCGTCGCCGGCAAGACCGGCACCGCGCAATTCTGGCGTGGCGATAAGAAGGACAATCACACGTGGTTCCTCGCCTTCGCGCCGTACGAGGCGGCGCAATATGCCGTGTGCGTGATGGTGCAGGGCGCGAAGTCGGGCGGCGGCGTTTCCGCACCGATCGCGCAGAAGATTCTGGAAGAGTGTCTCGCGCTGGAAAAGGGCTACGATCCGGGCCTCACCGCGGTGAAGCCGGCCGTCGGGAGCTTCACGCAAATCGAAATGGTCTCCTACAAACAGAGTGCCGTCTCGCTGCAGGAAGACCAGGAAACCGCCGATAACGCCACGGCGCCGATCCAGACCGAAAAGACCCGCACCACCGCACCGCGTCCCGATATCCGCGTCGCCGCCGACACCCGCGGTCGCATCGTGCAAAAGCCCGCTCGCCCGGTCGCTCCCATCGCGGAAAAGCGCAACTTCTTCGAACGCTTCTTCGGCCTCAAACGCCCCGCCCCGCCCCCCGCCTCCCGCCCCGCCGGGCGCTGATCGGCCGGAGGCGCACGGAATCGCGCCGGTCTGTTTCACCATTGCCATCGGCTGCGGCTCGAAGTCCCACCGATCGGTGAAACAGAAAATTCTTTCGGTGAGTCCCCGGACGGCGCAGAAGTTTCCCCGATGAAATCCACCGGCTTCCCCATTTTGCCCGCCATCCTCCTCGCCGCGGGCCTGTGCTTCACGCCGCAGCTTCGCGCCGCGGAGGCGGCGAAACCGTTCGTGCTGCCAGCCGGCGTCGAGCGCGTGACCTCCGTCGAAGGCATTACGGAATACAGCCTCCCGAACGGTCTGCGCGTGCTGCTCTTTCCCGATCCGTCGCGGCCGATTATCACGGTGAACATCACCTACAAGGTTGGCTCGCGGCACGAGGACTACGGCGAGACCGGCATGGCCCATCTGCTCGAGCATCTCGTTTTCAAAGGCACGCCGAAGCATCGGAACATTCCCGAGGAGCTCACTTCGCACGGGGCGCGCGCCAACGGGACGACGTGGTTCGATCGCACGAACTACTACGAGACCGTCGATGCGACGGAGGAGAACCTGCGCTGGGCGCTCGAGCTGGAATCCGACCGCATGGTCAATTCGTTCATCGCACGCAGCGATCTCGAGAAGGAATTCAGCGTCGTGCGCAATGAATACGAGCGCGGCGAGAACAGCCCCGGCGGCGTGCTCTACAAGCGCATGCTGCCGCTTGTCTTCCAGTGGCACAACTACGGCCACTCGACGATCGGCGAGAAGTCGGACATCGAGGGCGCACCGATCGAGCGGCTCCAGGCGTATTATCGCAAGTACTACCAGCCGGACAACGCGGTGCTCGTCGTCGCCGGGCGGCTCGATGAGCAGAAGACGCTCGCTCTCGTCGTCGAGACGTTCGGCAAAATCCCGAAGCCGACCCGGTCGTTGCGCGCGACCTACACGCGCGAGCCGACGCAGGACGGCGAGCGGCAGATCACCCTGCGCCGCACCGGCGACGTGCAGCTCATCTCGTGCATGTTTCGCACGGTGGCCGGCTCGCATCCCGATTACGCGCCGCTCGCGGTGCTGGCCACGGCGCTGGCCGACGAGCCTTCGGGCCGGCTCTACAAGGCGCTCGTCGAATCGAAAAAGGCGGCGAGTGTTTCCGGCAGCGCATCGGGCATGGCCGAGGCGGGGATCGTCGAGTTCAGCGCCGAGGTGCGGCAGGAAAAATCGCTCGAGGACGCGAAGACGGCGCTGCTCGGCGTGCTCGATGATTTGAAGAAGAATCCGCCGACTGAGGAGGAGGTGACGCGCGCTCGCACGCGGCTGCTCAAGAATTTCGAGATGTCGCTCAAGCAATCCGACCGCATCGGACTGCGCTTGAGCGAATCGATCGCCCAGGGCGACTGGCGGCTGGCCTTCCTCGAGCGCGATCAGCTCGAAAAGGTCACCCCGGCCGATGCGGCGCGGGTGGTGTCGCATTACCTCAAGCCGGCGAATCGCACCATCGGGCTCTTCATTCCCGAACAGAACTCCGATCGCGCGGAGGTGCCGAATCCCCCGGACATCGCGGCGCTGGTCAAGGATTACCAAGGCCGGCCACCCATCTCGCAGGGCGAGAATTTCGATCCTGCACCGGAGAACATCGAGCGGCGCACTGCGCGCGGCAGCCTGCCGAACGGAATGAAGTTCGCATTCCTGCCGAAGGAGACGCGCGGCGATTCGGTCACGGCCACGCTGACGCTACGGTTCGGCACGCTCGAAAGCTTGAGAGGGAAGGCGACGATCGCCGATCTCACGGCGAGCCTGCTGGACAAAGGGACGCGCCAAAAAACGCGTCAGCAGATCCGGGACACCCTCGACCGATTAAAGGCAAGGGTGAGTGTCGGCGGCGGGACCTCGTCGGCGACCGCGACGGTGGAGACTGACCGCGAGCATCTCGCCGAGGTGCTGCGCCTCGTGAGTGAAATCCTGCGGCAGCCCGTTTTCCCGGTGGATGAATTCGACAAGCTGAAGCAGGAATTGCTCGCCGGAATCGAACAGCAAAAGACCGATCCGAGTGCGCTCGGCGAGAACCTCTTTGCGCGCATCTCGCGGCCGCCTTACGCGAGCGACGATCCACGCTACGTACGCACTTTCGCGGAAAGCGCCGCGGCGATCGAGGCGACGACGCTCGATCAGGTGAAGGAATTTCACGCCGGCTTCTACGGGGCCAGCGATGCCACCGTGGCCGTCGTCGGCGACTTTGATCAAAGCGCAATCGAAGCGGTGCTCCGGGAATCGTTCGGCGACTGGAAGAGCCCCGCGAAATACGAGCGCATCGCGCGCAACTACGAGCCCCTCGGGGCCCGCGCGGAAACCATCGAAACGCCCGACAAAGCGAATGCGGTTTATCTCGCGGGCTTCGGCCTGCCCATGCGCGACGACGACCCGGAATACCCCGCGATTACCATCGGCGGATACATGATCGGCGGCGGCTTCCTCAACTCGCGGCTCGCCACGCGCATCCGGCAAAAAGAAGGCCTGAGCTACGGCGTGCGCGGCAGCTTCAGCGCCAGCCCGCTCGACAAGGACGCCAGCTTTTCCGCCTCGATGATTTACAATCCGCAGAACGTCGAAAAGCTCGGCACCGCGTTTCGCGAGGAGATCGAGCGCGCGGCGCGCGATGGCTTCACCCCTGAGGAGCTCGAATCCGCGCGCGCCGGATGGCTGAAGTCGCGCGCCGTTGCGCGCGCCAGCGACGGCGCGCTGGCCGGCACGCTCAGCAGCTACCTGCACTTCGGCCGCGACCTGAGCTTTGATGCGCAGCGCGAGGAGATGGTCCGCCAACTCACGCCGGAGCAGGTGAATGCCACGATCAAGAAATACCTCGATTACGCCCGGATGATTTCGGTCAAAGCCGGGGATTTCAAGAAAGCGGCGGCACAATAGGAAATGACCGGGGTGCGTTTGCAAACCAGCGCAAAGTCGAGCGGCCGCCGGAACCAAGGAGCAGGGGCGCCCTCGCCCCGTGGATCGACTCGGGGCGGGGGCGCCCCTGCTCCTTGTGCGCCCCGGACAGGCGAGCGGCACCGGCCTCGGGCTTTGGGCTTGGTCATTGTTTAGGCATTCGTCATTCGTCATTCTCATTCCATGCCCTCCACCCGCCTCGCCCCCGAACAACTCCGCTCCTACCGCTGGTTTGGCCCGAATGATCTCCGCAGTTTCGGCCACCGCTCGCGGGCGCGGCAGATGGGGCTGGGGCCGGAAGACTGGGAGGGGAAGCCAGTCATCGCGATCCTGAACACCTGGAGCGAAATCAACCCGTGCCATCTGCACTTCAAGGTGCTTGCGGAAAACGTGAAGAAGGGCGTGCTCCAGGCGGGCGGGATGCCGGTGGAGATCCCGGTGCTGTCGCTGAGTGAAAACTTCATGAAGCCGACGACGATGCTCTATCGCAATCTCCTCGCGATGGAGACCGAGGAGGTGCTGCGGTGCCATCCGGCCGATGGCGCGGTGCTGCTCGGCGCGTGCGACAAGACCACGCCGGCGCTGATCATGGGCGCCCTCTCGGCGGGGCTGCCATTCATCTTCGTGCCCGGCGGGCCAATGCTTCGCGGGAACTGGCGGGGCGCGGTGCTCGGGTCCGGCTCTGATGCCTGGAAGTATTGGGCTGAGAAACGCGCAGGCAATCTCACCGAGGAGGAATGGTCCGAAATCGAAGATGGCATCGCGCGCTCGCACGGGCACTGCATGACCATGGGCACGGCCTCGACGATGACCGCGGTGACGGAAACCCTCGGGCTGACCCTGCCGGGCGCTTCGTCGATCCCGGCGAGCGACGCAGCGCATTGGCGCATGGCGGCGCAGAGCGGGCGTCAGATCGTGGAGAACGTGTGGCAGGATTTGCGGCCGTCCAGTTTCCTCACCATGGAGTCGTTTGAGAATGCGATCGTCGCAGATATGGCAGTGGGCGGCTCGACCAATGCAATCGTGCATCTCATCGCGATGGCGGGCCGCGCGGGCGTGACGCTGCCGCTGGAAAAGTTCGATGAGATTTCGCGCCGCACGCCGCGCCTGGCGGATCTGCGGCCGGCGGGGCGCTTTCTGATGGAGGATTTTTATTTCGCCGGCGGGCTCCGGGCGTTGCTCGTGCAAGTGCTCGATTTGCTGCACGGCGCGGCGCAGACGGTGAACGGGCGGACGCTCGCGGAGAACGTCGCGGGCGCCGAAAGCTTCAATCCCGAGGTGATCCGCACCCGTGCAACAGCCCTCGCAGAAGAAGGCGGGACGGCCGTGCTGCGCGGCAATCTTGCGCCGCGTGGCGCGGTGATTAAGCACTCCGCGATGGAGCCGCGCTTCCTCCAGCATCGCGGCCCGGCGGTGGTGTTCTGCGACTACGACGATCTCGCCGCGCGCATCGACGATCCCGAACTGCCGGTTACCGCGGATTCGGTGATCGTCCTGCAAAGCGCGGGCCCGTGCGGGGCGCCGGGGATGCCGGAGTGGGGAATGCTGCCCATTCCGAAAAAGCTGCTGGAACAAGGCGTGCGCGACATGCTCCGGCTCTCGGATGCCCGCATGAGCGGCACCAGTTACGGTGCCTGTATCCTTCACGTGGCGCCGGAATCCGCGATCGGCGGGCCGCTAGCCCTGGTCAGCGACGGGGATCTGATCGCGCTCGATGTGCCCGCGCGCACCCTCACCCTGGAGGTTCCCGACGAAGAGCTCGCGCGCCGCCGCAGTGAATGGCGCGCCAAGCCACGAACCGTAGCGCGTGGGTATCTCTCGCTCTTTCTCAATGAAGTCACGCAGGCCGATGAAGGTTGCGACTTTCGGTTTCTGCACGCGGGCGCGCCAATGCCAGAGCCCGCGATTCACTGAGATGAGTCCACGAAACGCCCCAAAGCTGCGGAACCATTTTTTCAGCCAGAAGGCTGGCTCGCTCGACAGTGGTTCGTGTCTTTGGTGTTTTGCCTGAACCACCCGCTCCCCATGAAAACCACGATCACCACCGCCGACCTGCACGCCTCCGTCATCTCCGTCCCGCCGCTCTGCCGCGACGGGGACCTCAAACCGGTGGCCGCGGAGAATGCCCGGCTCATCCGCCACCTCGAGTCGGGCGGCGTGACCACGCTGCTCTACGGCGGCAACGCGAACTTCTACAACATCTCGCTCGCCGAGTACGAAGCGGTGCTCGATCAGCTCGAAGGTGGAGCCGCGCCGGACACCCTCATCGTGCCCAGCGTCGGCCCGTATTTCGGCACGGCCATGGATCAGACCGCGATCCTCGCCCGGCGGAATTTCCCGACCGTCATGCTCCTGCCGACGATGGCGGTCAGCTCGCCCGAGGGCGTGCGCAAGGCGGCGCTGAAGATCGCCGAGCGACTGGGCCGTCCGATCGTGCTCTACATCAAGGACCAGGGCTACGTGACACTCGACGTGGTGAAGTCGCTCGTCAGCGCGGGGGTGATTTCGTGGATCAAATACGCCGTCGTGCGCACGGACCCGGCCCAGGATGATCTCCTTGCCGGGCTGGTCCAAACCGTCGATCCCGCGCTTGTGGTCAGCGGCATCGGCGAGCAGCCCGCGATCGTGCACTGGAAGAAGTTCGGTGTGACCGCCTTCACCAGTGGGTGCGTGTGCGTCGCGCCCCGGCGCTCGCAGGAGATGCTCCGCGCGCTCCAGAGCGACGATCTCGAGCAGGCCGAGGCGATCCGCGAAAAGTTCACGCTCCTCGAAGACCTCCGCAACGCCCACGGCCCGATCCCGGTGCTGCACCACGCCGTCGCCGAAGCGGGCATCGCCGCGACCGGCCCCGCGCTCCCGCTGGTCAAGGACCTCGAAAGTCCGCTGCTGGGGGAGATCGGCGCGGCGGCTCGCGAGCTCCTGAAGTGGAATCAGGCTTCGTGAGGTCCGAAACTGGAGCACAGCCATCCTGGCTGTGGGGAAAGCAGGCATCTTGCCTGCCTGGCGGGCGGGACGCCCGCCGTCCCCACAGGCTGGAAGCCTGTGGTCCGAAGGTTTCCTAAGGAATCCCGCGCCGGGCGCTTATCTGAATGCTCCGTTGCAACTTCCACCCGGTGGTGGTAGTTGAACTGGCATCCCACACCCGCCCATGACCCTCGCTGCCTTAGGCAATTTTTTCGGGCTCGACACCTTGATCATCATCCTGGTGGTCCTGCTGATGTTTGGCGGAAAGAAGATCCCCGAAGTCGCCCGCAGCGTCGGGGCCGCGATTCGCGAGTTTCGCAAGGGCAAAGACCAGGACAATCTCAACCACCCACATCCATGAACATCGCAACTTTTGGCAATTTCCTCGGCCCCGACACGCTGATCATCTTTTTGGTGATCCTCCTCCTCTTCGGCGCCAAGAAGCTTCCGGAGCTCGCCAAGGGCATGGGCCAGGCGGTCCGTGAGTTCAGCAAAGCCAAGGACGACATCGAGCGCGAAGTGACCCGCCCCACTCCTCCTGAGCCGCCCAAACAGCTCGACGAACCGAAACCGGAGGTGGCTCACGAAACCGAGCATCACCCCGAGCATCACGATACAACTCACGTGAGCTAGAGCGTCTCGCAAATCCCGTTTCAGAATTGGGCTCGCCTTCACCCGGCGAGCCCTTTTCATTCAGCACGCATGAACTTCCCCACGCTCCGTATCCTCGTTGCGTGGCTGGTGCTGGCCGGCGCCCTTTTTGCCACGCCGGGCGAGATTGTGGTCTGCACCTACAACGTCCGCAATTACGTCAACGCCAAGCCCGCCGGAGACGGGCAACGCTACGCGACGAAAGCGAAACCGGAGGAGGAGATTGAAGCGCTGATCCGGATCATCAAGGAGATCAACCCCGACATCCTCGGCGTGTGTGAAATGGGAACGCCGGACCGCTTTGAAGATTTCAAGAAGCGCCTCGCCGCGGCTGGCCTCGCCTACGTCGATTTCGAATTCGTGCAGGCCGCTGACCCGGAGCGCCACCTCGCGCTGGTCAGCCGGTTCCCGATCGTGGCCCGGCAATCCGCGACCGACGTGCCTTTCGAGCTCGACGGAAAAGTGGAGAAGGTCCGCCGCGGATTCCTCGACGTGACCGTGCAGGTCACGCCCGACTATCGGCTCCGCCTGGTGGGCACGCACCTCAAGTCCAAGCTGCCCGTGCCGGAAGGCGAGGCGATCATCCGCCGCTACGAAGCCCAGGCCTTGCGCCGTCACCTCGAAGCGATCCTGACTGCCGAGCCCGAGGTGAACCTCGTCTGTTACGGCGATTTCAACGACACCAAGAACGAGCCCATGTTTCACGAGATCACCGGCGTCAAAGGCACGCCGGGCTACATGGCCGATCTGTGGGCCCGGGATTCGCTCGGCGACCGCTGGACGCATTACTGGAAGACCGCGGATCTCTATGCGCGGATCGATTATCTCTTCGTGAGCCCGGCGCTCTTCCGCGAGGTCATCAAGGAGAAGTCCACCGTCTATCGCGGGCCCGACTGGGAGATCGCGAGCGATCATCGACCGGTTTACGCGTCGATCGTGCCGGTCAATCGCAAATGAGCCGTTGGCGAGCGTTGCTTCTCGTGCCGTGGATCGCCGCGGCGGCCTGGGCCGGCAGCGCGGAAGATTGGGCGGCGATCGTGGCCCTCGATGCGGGACCGCAGGGGCAGCCGCGCACCGCGGAGGAAGCGCGGACGCTGGCCGGCGCGCACCTGGATCGGCAGGAGCAGGCCTTGCGCGGTTTTATTGCCACCTACGGGAATGACGAACGCGCCTTCGAGGCGCGGCTGCGGCTGGCGCGGCTGCTCGAGATCCGCGGCGGCTTTCAAAGCTCGGCCAAGGCGAAGCTCGAGGGGCAGCAGTTGCTCGAGCAGTTGGAGAAGACCGCGACGCCGGAGCAGCGGGTGGAAATCGATTTCGCGAAAGTGACCCGCCTCATGCGGGGCGCGCAGCGGGCGCCCGCGGGCTTTCGCGACCAATTGCTCTCTGCGGCGCGGAAGTTTCGGGCGGACCATCCCAACGACCGTCGCGTCGCGGCGCTCTACACCGAAGTCGCCACGCTTTTCGACGGGCAGCCGCGCATCAAGATTTCGCTGCTCAACGAAGCGGCCGCGCTGGCCGCCGAGCCTTCGCTGAAGGTGCGGATCGCGGATGATCTGCGCCGGCAGGATTTGCTGGGGACGGAGTTGAAGCTGAGTTTCACCTCGGTGCAGGGCAAGGACGTGAAGCTCGAGGATTACCGCGGGAAGCCGGTGATCGTCGTTTTTTTCGCCGATTTCTCGCCGCCTTCGACCGAGGCAATCGGCCGGGTGCAGCGGGGCCTCGCCACCTTGCCCAAGGAGAGCGTCGCGGCGCTTGGGGTGAGTCTCGACCCGAAGCGCGAGGCGCTCGATGCGGTGATCAAGGCGAACACCCTGACCTGGCCGGTGGCCTTCGACGGCCGGAGCTGGGAGGGAGAACTGGTGCGCTCGCTCGGGATCAATGCGCTGCCCAGCGTGTGGCTGATCGACAAACAGGGACACCTGCGCTCGCTCAACGCGCTGGAAGGCACCGCTGATCTGGTGCGGCAGCTACAGCGCGAATAGCGGCGGGCGGCTTCATTCGACGTTCGACGTTTTCCGCCATCGCCAGTTTCAACGCCGAACGTTGAACGCCGAACGCCGAACCAAGTCGGCCCTGCCTCAGCGCTGTCGAACGCAACTACCCGCCCACTTCCGCTTTCGCCTCGGCGGCGAGGGCCGTCGAGAGGTAGCGCTCGCCGGTCGAGCAGGCGATCGTGACGATGAACTTGCCCTTGTTTTCCGGGCGCTTGGCGACCTGGCAGGCGGCCCAGACATTCGCGCCGGTGCTGATGCCGGCGAGGATGCCTTCCTCTTTGGCGAGCCGGCGGGCGATGGCAAAGGAGTCGTCGTTGCTGACCTTGATGCACTCGACGATCTGGGGGTTTCCGCTGGCGTCCTTGAGGTGCAGGTTGTTGGGAACGAAACCGGCGCCGGTGCCCTGGATCTTGTGCGGGCCGGGTTTCAGCGGTTCGCCCGCCAGCGTCTGGCTGATCACCGGCGAATCCGTCGGCTCGACGGCGATCGCCTGGAAGCCGGGCTTGCGCGGCTTGATCACCTCGGTGACGCCGGTGATGGTGCCGCCCGTGCCGACCGCGGAGACGAGGATGTCCACCTTGCCGTCGCTGTCGTCCCAGATTTCCTCTGCCGTGGTCGTCTTGTGGATGGCGGGATTGGCGGGATTGTTGAATTGCTGCGGGATCCACGAACCCGGCGTGTTCTGGTGCAACTCCTCGGCGCGGGCGATGGCGCCTTTCATGCCCTCGACGCCGGGCGTGAGGACGAGCTTGGCGCCGAGCATGGCGAGCAGGGTGCGGCGCTCGAGCGACATCGTTTCGGGCATGGTCAGGATCAGCTTGTAGCCCTTGGCGGCCGCGACGAAAGCGAGCGCAATGCCGGTGTTGCCGCTCGTCGGCTCGATAATGACGGTATCCTTGTTCAAGATCCCGCGCGCTTCGGCGTCCTCGATCATGGCCATGCCGATCCTATCCTTGACGCTGCCGAGGGGATTGAAGAACTCGAGCTTGAGCGCGACGATGGTGGTCGGGTCCACGCCCAGGCTGGCGGGAATCTTATTAAGCTTGACCAGCGGCGTGCGGCCGACCGTTTCGACGATATTATTGTAAAGTTTTCCCATGGGGTGAGGCGTTGAAGCGGCGTGTTTCTTACACGGCGGCCAAGCTCATCCGCAAGGACCTTGTTTCGGCGATTGCGCCAACTTTCCGTTTGAATTGCGGTCGGTGGGTGCTACCTCTGCGGCAGTTTTTCAACCCAACACACCATGGCCGAACTTCTCAACACCGCGGATATCAAAGCGTGGCTCAAAAAGCTGCCCGAGTGGGAACTCGAAAAAAAGCACATCGAGCGGACCTTCGAGTTCGACGATTTCTCGCAGGCGATCGAGTTCGTCAATGGCGTGGCCGAAATCGCCGAGGAAGACGATCACCACCCGGACATCGACATCCGCTACAGCAAAGTGCGTCTCGCTCTTTCCACCCATAGCGAAGGCGGGCTGACCGACCTCGATTTCGAACTCGCGGAAAAGATCGACACGCTGGTGGACGAATAGGGCCTCTGCGTGCCGCCCGAACCGACCCGCGCACGAATGATCCTGTGCGGCCTCGTGGTCGTGGCGGTCGCGGTGGGAGTGTGGTGGGTGGTGGAGTTTCGCAGCGCTCCGCCGCCTCCGCCGCAGGTGGTGATGCCGGGCCGCTGAATCCGTTCGAGGGATTGAGGCGGCCTCCGCAACGAGCAACCCATGGCGGGACCCGCCCATTTTCAGGAGCCGGTGATGGCGCATGCGCGGGCGGATTTTCCGCTGCTGCGGCAGGACATGACCATCGACGAAGCGCTGCGCGTGATTCGCGAGCGCGGGGTGGGCGAGCGGATTGTCTATTTTTACGTGGTCGATGAAGAGGATCGGCTCGTGGGAGTGCTGCCCACCCGGCGCTTCCTCGTGGCTCCGCCGGAGGCGCGGCTGGGTGATTTGATGATTCGCCGGGTGGTCGCGGTGCCGCAGCAGGCGACCCTGCTCGAGGCCTGCGAGCTTTTCGTGCTCTACAAGTTTCTCGCCTTTCCTGTCATCGATGCGCAGCGGCGGGTGCTCGGGGTCGTTGATATCAGCGTCTTCACCGAGGAAGTCCTCGATCTCGCCGAACCGGAGAAGGTGACCGATACCTTCGAGTCGCTCGGTTTTCACATCGCGGAGGCGCGCGGCGCTTCGCCGGTGAAAGCGTTTCGGCTGCGCTTCCCCTGGCTGCTCGCGACGATCGGCAGCGGCACCGCGGGGGCGTTCCTCGCGGGAGCTTTTGAGCACACCCTCGCCCGCGCCGTGGTGGTCGCCTTCTTCCTCGCGATGGTGCTCGCCCTCGCCGAGGCGGTGAGCATTCAATCGATGACGCTCACCCTCCAGGCGCTCCGGGCGGTGCAGCCGACCTGGACCTGGTTTTGGAAGGCCGCGCGCCGCGAGTTCGGAACGGCGCTTCTGCTCGGCGCGGGCTGCGGAATGCTGGTCTTGCTGATCGTGTGGGTCTGGCGCGGCTCGCTCGTCGCCGCGGCCGTCGTCGGTGCGAGCATCGCGGGATCGCTCTGCATTGCTTGTCTCGCGGGCGTGACCATGCCCGCCCTCCTGCACGCGCTGCGCCTCGATCCCAAGATCGCCGCCGGTCCGATCACGCTGGCCGTGGCGGACGTGCTCACGCTGCTTCTTTATTTCTCGCTGGCGAGCTGGCTGCTCTGAGCCGCGGATAAATGGATTGTTGGATCGATGGATCAATGGCTAAACCTCGCGGCGCCGTCTTCCGTATTCGTCCAATTATCCGCTTCCATCCTCCGCCATGCCTGCCCTGCCTTTGATCATCGCCCCCTCCGTGCTCGCCTGCAATTTTGGCCGGCTGCACGAGGAAGTGCGCCGGGCGCAGCAGGCCGGCGCCGACTGGCTGCACCTCGATGTGATGGACGGCCATTTCGTGGATAACATTTCCTTCGGTCCGGCCTTTGTGGATGCGGTGGCGAAAGTGGCCACCGTGCCGCTCGATGTTCACCTGATGATCGAGCGGCCGGACCATTACCTGCCGCGGTTCGCGAAAAGCGCGAACAATCTGACGATCCACGTCGAAGCGCATTGCAATGTCGCGGAGACGCTCGCGGCCATCCGCGCCGCGGGACTTACCTGCGGGCTTTCGCTGCGCCCGGCCACGCCGTTCGAGCAGGTCGCGCCCTTCCTGGAGCAGATCGACCTGCTGCTGGTCATGACCGTGGAACCGGGTTTTGGCGGGCAGCCTTTCCTGCCCGAGACGATGCCAAAGGTCCAGGCCGCCGCGGCGGCACGCGCCGCGCGCGGGCTCAACTTTCGCATCGAAGTCGATGGCGGGATCAATGCGCAGACCGCGGCGACCTCCACCGCGCGCGGCGCGGATACGCTGGTCGCGGGCACTTCGGTCTTTGGGGCGCCGGAGATGGGCGCGGCGGTGCGAGCCCTGCGCGCGGCTTGCGCCGCGGATTAAAACCGTTGCCCTGCGCGAGCCTGGCCGCTACAAGCTGCGCCGCATGAAGCAAGTATTCCCCCTGTTGCTCGCCATGCTCATGGTGGGTTGTGCCTCCCACGCGAAAAAGAAGACCGCGGGGGCGCGGATGACGGTCCGCACCACGGCTTATACCCACACCGAAACAGGCGGGGTCAATAATGCCATCGGCACGCGCCTGCGTTTCGGCGGGGATTGTTATAGCGCGGCGTCGGATTGGTCCTGGCTCCCGCTGGGCACGCGCTTCCGGGTGGTGGAAAACAAACGCGTTTACGTAATCGAAGACTACGGCTCGGCGCTCGTCGGCCGGAAGACCGTGGATCTTTATGTGCCAAGCATGGCGGCCGTGCGGAGTTGGGGGTGCCGCAACGTGGAGATTGAAGTCCTCGAGTGGGGTTCGAAAGTGATGAGCCTCAAGCTCCTGAAACCGCGCGCAACGCGGGACTACATTCAGACGATGGTCGCCGAGTTGCGCAAGGCCGTGCCGGAACCCAGCTCCTAGCCACGCGCCTTCGGGTCGCCTTCCACGCGGTGGCCAGTTACTTGCCGGTCCATCAGGATCTGCTCCCACGCGCCACGCTTACTCCAACAACTCATGAATATCCTGGTTACTGGCGGTGCTGGTTACATCGGCAGCATTTGTGTCGAACAACTCCTCGAGGCCGGACACACCGTTACGGTCTTCGACAATCTCACCGAAGGCCACCGCAAGGCGGTCGATCCACGGGCACCGCTGATCGTCGGTAACTTGCAGGAACGCGCCCAAATCGAGGCGGCGCTCGGCGCCGTCAAACCGGACGCGGTGATGCATTTCGCGGCGCATGCGCTGGTCGGCGAATCGATGGAGAACCCATCGAAATACTTTCGCAACAATGTCTATGGCGGCCTCAACCTGCTCGACGCGATGGTCGCCACGGGCTGCCGCCGCTTCGTCTTTAGTTCCACCTGCGCCACGTTCGGCCCGCCCGACCGGCTCCCGATCGATGAGACGCTGCCGCAACGCCCGATCAATCCCTACGGCGAATCGAAGCTGATCTTCGAAAAAATCCTGCGTTGGTACGACGAGATTCACGCGCTGAAGTTTGTCGCCCTGCGCTACTTCAATGCCGCGGGAGCGACCGCCCGCTACGGGGAGGATCACCGCATCGAAACGCATTTGATTCCCAATGTGCTGAAGGTCGCGCTGGCGCAGAAAAGCCATGTCGAGATCTACGGCACCGATTACGAGACACCCGACGGGACCTGCATCCGCGACTACATCCACATCATCGACCTGGCCCAGGCGCACATGCTTGCGCTGAAAGCCGCCGAGAGTGCCTTTTACAATCTAGGTACCGGCGGCGGGACCAGCGTGAGGGAAGTGATCGCCACGTGCGAAAAGGTGACGGGTCAGTCGATCAAAGTGATTGAAAAGCCGCGCCGGCCGGGCGATCCCGCGCGGCTCGTCGCGGGATCGGACAAAGTCCGGCGCGAGCTCGGCTGGGCTCCGCAATACCAGGCGATCGACCGGATCGTCGAAAGCGCCTGGGCGTGGCATGTGCGCCACCCCGGCGGTTACGGGGACTAACTGAGTGTGTCATGCACTCTTGCCCCGGCTTGATGGGCCAAAGGCCCGGAGACAAGCCAGCCCAGGGCAACGCCCTGGGTGAGAAGGTTCGAGGAGGCTGGTTCCTTTGGTGGCACAGACCCAGGGCGTTGCCCTGGGCTGGCTTGTTTGCGCACCCTTTGGTGCTCCCGTCGCGGCGCATACGCGCGAGCCCGCGGGACAGCACGATTTAGGAGAGAATAACCTCTAATCGAAAGGAACTAATAACATGCTCTCCTGGGCCCTTACCTTCCTCATTATCGCTCTAATCGCCGCCGTGCTGGGTTTCGGCGTCATCGCTGGGACCGCGGCGTCGATCGCGAAGATTCTGTTCTTCGTCTTCCTGGTGCTCTTCGCCCTCTCGTTCCTCGTGGGTCGGCGACCGCCGGTCGCCTGAGCAACGGCACCTGGTGCGGTTGCGGTGATGGGCGCACCAGCCCTCCACACGGTGCGATAGAGTTTCCGCTCGCTGCCGGCCCAATCCGCCTTTACGTGGCCAGCGCGCGGTGCAGCGCCTGGCCGAGAGCGTTCATCGTGTAGGGCTTGATGAGCAGGTCGCGGAAGCCGAGGGAGCGGGCTTTCTCGACATCGAGCGAGGCGCTGAAGCCGGTCGTCAGGATCAACGGCAGGCCCGGACGCAGTTGCATGATCTGCCGGCCGAGCTCGAGCCCGCTCATCTGCGGCATCGTCAGGTCGGTGACAACGGCGGCGAATTGTCCCGCCGCGAACTGCGCCAGCGCGACGACCGGATCGGTGGCGGTGCAGGGAGCATAGCCGAGCCGGGTGAGGTAGCGCTCGCCGAGGGTCGCGAGCACGGGTTCGTCGTCGATGAAGAGGATGGGCTGGCCGTGGCCGGCGACGAGGGGAAGATCGTGTTCGCCCAGAGCCGGCGGATCGAGCTCCAGCGCGGGGAAGAAGAGATTGAAGGTCGTTCCATGGCCCGGGTCGCTGTAAACCATAATCGCGCCGTCATTCGACTTCATGATCCCGTGCACGACGGCGAGGCCGAGCCCGGTGCCGCGGCCGGGATCTTTCGTCGTGAAGAAAGGCTCGAAAATCCGGTTGAGGGTCGCGGGGGGCATGCCGCAGCCGGAGTCGCGCACGGTCAAGCGAACGTAGCGCCCGATGCGCAAATCGGGATGGGCATGCGCGAGGTCCGCATCCACTTCGAAGGGCGACAGCTCGAATTCGACGCGTCCGGGCTGGTCGCCAATGGCGTGCCAGGCGTTGGTCCCGAGATTGGTGACGACCTGGTGGACTTGGGTCGCATCGGCGAGCACCGTCGGCGCGGCGGCCTCGAGACGGACCTGGAGCTCGATCGTCGTCGGAAGGCTCGCGCGCATCAGGTCCAGCGCTTCTTGCACCACGGGCTGGAGCTTGATCGGCCGCCGCTCCTGCTCCTGCTGCCGGCTGAAAGTGAGGATTTTTTGCACCAACTGGCGCGCCCGCTCGCCCGCGTGCAGGATGTGGCGGATGTTCGTGCGCACGGCCTCGGCGTCGCCGATCTCGTGATCGATCAAGTCTGCAAAGCCGACGATGCCGGCGAGGATATTGTTGAAGTCGTGCGCGATGCCGCCGGCGAGCGCCCCGATGGCTTCCATCTTGTGCGCATGGCGCAGGTGCTCCTCGAGCCGGATGCGCTCGGCAATGTCGGCCTCCAGCGCGCGATTTGCCTTTTCGAGATCGAGCATCTTCTTCTCGAGCTTCTCGACGAGCCGCGAGTTGTATTCCTTGAGAAAGACCGCCTCGTCCTCCTCCGGCGGCGCGACCGGCTTCGGCGGGGGCGCTTTCCGCCGCTCGGCGACGACTTCGTTGATCGCCATGACGAAGACCTCCGGCTCGAGCGGCTTGAGCAGAAAGCGGTCGGCGCCCAGGCTCAGCGCGAGCGCGGCATCGCGCGGGTCGGTGTAGGTCGCGGTGTAGATGACCAGCGGCACGTGCCGGAGCCGCTCGTCTTTCTTCAGCTCGCGGCAAAGCTGAAAACCATCCATCCGCGGCATCAGGATGTCGGAGACGATGACGTCGAAATTGCCGCGCTCGGCCATCCGCAGCGCATCCATTCCGTTGGTCGCGGATTCCACGTCGTGCCCATGCCCGCGGAAGAGCGCCTCGACCATGTAGTGCAGATTCATTTTTCCCGACTCGATGCGCGACAGATCGAGCAGATCATTGATCAGGGCGAGCAGGTGCCGCGCGGAAGTCTGCACCATGCCGAGCTGCTTCTTCTGCTCGTCGTTGAGCGGGCCGGCAAGTCCCTGGCGCAGGATGCCGCTGAAGCCGATGATCGAGTTCAGCGGCGTGCGCAGCTCGTGGCTCATCATGGCCAGGAACTCGGACTTGAGGCGGTCCGACTCGAGCGCGACGTCGCGGGCCTGGGCGACGGCGGTTTCGAGGCGCTTGCGATCGGTGATGTCCACGTTGGCGCCATACCACTTCACAATGCGCCCGGAGGGATCGTGCAGCGGGAGCGCACGCACCAGGTTCCAGCGGGCCAGGCCGTCGCCGCCCCGGAGCCGATACTCGATCTCGCACGGCTCGCCTGTGGCCAGCGCGTGGCCCCAGATCTCGAGGGTGCGCGGCAGGTCTTCGGGCTCGACGAACGTCTGCCAGCCGTCGCGGATGATCTCATCGGCGGGGCGGCCGAGATATTCGATGACGCGCTGGCTCACCCAATCGACGGCGCCGTCGGGCGCCGCGGTCCAGACCAGACCGGGGATCATTTCCACGAGCAGGCGGGTGCGCGCCTCGCTCTCGCGCAGCCCCTCTTCGGCGCGCTTGCGGTCGGTGATGTCGATGGTGACCCCGAACCACCTGGTCAGCGCCCCCAGGGCGTCGCGCATCGGCCGCGCCCGCGCCATATGCCAGAGATAGACACCGTCGCGATTCCGGAACCGGTGCTCGACCTCGTAGGGCTCGCCCGTGGCCAGCGACTTGGCCACGGCCGCGCGGCATCCGGGCAGATCGTCGGGATGAACCAGCCGCTGCCATCCGTGGCCCAGGATTTCCTCGGCGGGACATCCGGTATAATCGACGAGCCGCTGGCTGACATAGTCGATCGCACCCTCCGGCGAGGCCGTCCAAACGTGGCCCGGGCTGCTTTCCACGAGCATGCGGAAGCGCGCCTCGGACTCGCGCAGCGCCTCCTCCGCGCGTTTGTGCTCGGCGACCTCGGTCTGGAGCGCCGCGTTGGTGCGCGAAAGCTCGGCAGTCCGCTCGACGACGCGTTTTTCCAGCTCCGCGTGCGCGTCGCGCAACGCATGCTCGGCGCGGCGGCGCTGGCTCACTTCGAGGCTTAACGCAGCGAGATCGGCGAGCGAGCCGGCGAAGCTTTGCTCGTCGAGTGTCCAGTGGCGAGCCGGGCCGATGTGCTCATTGCAAATGACCCCGACGATCCGATTCTCGCTGCAGATCGAAGCGTCGAGCATCGAGGTGATGCCAAGCGGATCGAGATAGCCCGCGGCGAAGTCGCGCGTCCGCGGATCGGTGCGCGCCTCGTGGGCGGGGATGACCCGGTGCGCATCGAGCGCGGCGAAGTAATTGGGACAATCCGCGGCGCGCAGCTCCGCCCCCGTCGAATGCCGTTCGGCCGCGCTCTCGTAGAGATCGGCGCAATGGATGGCCGAGCGGTCTTCAGTGTAAAGCCAGATACTGGCGCGACCCACGCCGAGCGTGCGCACCGCCGCCTCGGTGATGCTGCGGAAGGCCTCCCGCAAATCCTCGCCGCGCAACGCCGGATTGCGCGCCTGCGCGGCGAGCGCGACGTTCTGGTTTTCCAGCCGCTGCGCCGTCGCGAGCAGCGCCGTCTCCGCTTCGACCACCTCCGTGACGTCCCGGCAAACGATTGCCACGCCCGACGGCGTCCCGTCCGGATCGAGAATTGGCGCGCTCGTCTGGTCGATGACCCGCTCCGTCCCCTCGCGCGCGACGAGCAACGCCCGTTCCGGGACGCCCGCGGCCTGCCGGTCGCGCGCCAGGCGCTCCGTGGCCGGCGTGCGCGGCGCCCGGCTCTGCAGGTCCAGCTCGCGGGCGATCTCCTCGAAAGCCCGGCCGCGCGCCTCGCCCGCGCGCCAGCCCGTGAGGGTCTCGGCGCTGCTGTTCATCATCGTCACGTGTCCCGTCCGGTCCGTCGTGATCACGCCTTCACTGAGGCTGCGCAACGTGGTGGCCAGGTGCGTTTCGCTCGCGGCCACGCGCGCCCATTCCTGGCGCAGCCGCTGCACGGCCCAGATGAGCGCGACCACCAGTGGAACCAGCACGAAAGCGCCCGCCAGTCCCATGCTCCAGAGATCGCGCTGCACCGACGCGAGCACGGCCGCCCGGTCGAGCCGCACCAGCACACCCCAGCCCAGCCCGGGGAATTCGCCGCGCCCGCGCGTCGGCGCAAACCCCGTGACGGCCGGCAGGCCCCCGCGCGGCGGCGCCTCTTCGATCCAGCCCGATTCTCCGCGCGCGATGGCCGCGACCGACGGCAGCCCCTTCGCGAGGTCGAGCCCGACGCCACGCTGCCGCGAATCGTGCAGCACCCGGCCGTCGCGGGTCAGGATCTGCCATTCGAGCTGCGTGCCCGACGGCCTGAGTGATTGGAAGGCACGCAGCGTATTCTGGAAGAGAATGTCCATCGCCGGCAGCCCGCATTCCGCGGCCACGGCGCCGAGGAAATTCCCCTGCTCATCGCGCAACGCCGCCGCGAAAAGAACCGCCCTGGCCCCGCCCCGCTCCTCGGGCGCCCGGGCATCGCCGACATAGACCGCCGCCGAGTCGCGCACCGCCGCAAACCAATCCGTCTCGCGCCAATCGCCGCCCAGCGCCGTGCGATCGGTCGAGGCCACCACCCGCCCCGCGGCGTCCGTCACCCCAAACCATTGATAGACGGGGTAGTCTGCCCGCACGGCGGCGAGATGGGCGCCGAGCTTCTCCGGATCGCCGTGCAGTCCGCGCACGACCCCGGCGAGCGCCTTAACGTCGTCGAAGCGCTCGAAGAGAAAGAGGTCGAGCTTGTCCGCGATGTCGGCCGCCGCGAGCGCGAGCCGTTCGCCCGCCGCCTCGATCAGTCGCTGCTTGACGAGGTTCAAGGCCAGCCAGCCCATCCCCGCGCCACAAACGATGAGCGCGACGACGAGCCACGGCAAACGCCGGTAGCGGGGCGGCGGCAAACGTTCGCTCTTCATCCGGCCCCGATGTTCTCACCAGGGCCTCCGATATCGCAAGGGCGGACGGCGCCCGGCTGGGGGGCGTTTCGCGGCGGCGGCCATGCGCCGCTGCGTTGCAAATTCAAACCCCGGCTCGGATCAGTTTTCGATGCGGTAGAGATTGGTGCGCGTGCGCAGGTAGAGCGCCTGGCCGGAGATGGCCGGGGAGGCCATGAAACCGTCGGCGAATTTATTCTCGGCGAGCACCTTGAATTCCCGGCCCGGCGCGAGCACGGAAACCTTACCCTCCTCGTTGCCGACATAGATGCGGCCGTCGGCAAAGACCGGCGAGGCGCTGCAATTTCCGCCGAGCCGTTCCGACCAGATCGTCTCCCCGGTCCGGGCCTCGACGCAGCTCGCGATGCCGCCGTCGTTGAACAGGTAGAGCAGGTCGCCGACGAGCAGGAGGGAGGGTTTGTTCGGCGCCGCTTTCTTGACCTGCCAGGCGAGCTGTGAAGCCTCGAGTGCGCCGTGGCCGCCGAGCTTGATCGCGAGCACCGCGCCCTGGGAAAAGCCGGCGGGAATGAAGGCCATGCCGAAGCCCACCAGCGGCCTCGTGGCGGCGCTGTGATGCGCCGGGTCGGCAAAGCGCCACAGTTCCTGGCCGGTGCGCGGGTCGTAAGCGTAGTGCGCCTTCGCGCCGCTGCTGAGCAGGATCGGCTGGCCATCCTGCTCGAAGACGTGCGGCGTGGAGAAGGCCTTCCGGTAATCGCCTTCCCCCTGCGGTTTGCCGTCCTTATCGAGATCCTGATAGTCGATCGACCGGGCGGTTTGCCACACGGTCTGGCCCGTCTTCTTGTCGAGCGCGACGATGAATTGCGCGTCGCTGCCGTCGAAATTCATGATCAACAGATCGCCCCAGAGGATCGGCGACGAGCCCGCGCCGCGATAGTGATTGCAGACGAAATCGGTGCGTTCCCAGAGCTTCGCGCCGGTCTTCGTATCGAGGCAGGCGGTGCCCGGCGAGCCGAAGGTCACATACACCCGGCCTTCCTCGATGGCCGGCGTGGGCGACGCGTAGCTGTTGAATTTGTGGCAAAACTGCGGGGTCGCCACCCGGAAGAGCACCTCATCCCGCAGGATCTTGCCACTCTCCCGGTCCACGCCCACGACCGACAACTCCGTGCCGTCGTCGGTGGCGGTGGTCAGCCAAACTTGCGCGCCCCAGATGACCGGTGAAGACCAGCCCTTGCCATGGATCGCCGTCTTCCACTTGACGTGCTCCCCTTCTCCAAACTGCACCGGAAGCCCGGTCGCATCGCTGTGCCCGTCGCCGCTGGGACCCCGAAATTGCGGCCAGTGCTCGGCGGCAAGGAGCGAGTTGGCAAAGAGGAGGAAGGCGGGGAGGACGCGGGAAATCATGCGCGAAACCTACACGCAGATCGCCGCGAGTTGCACAGCGGAAACTTTTTCATCTTCCATCTCCTTTGCCAGAATCGAAATCGTAGCGGGGCCGTCTCGGCCACACCTCGTGCAGCATCCGGAGGGTTAGACTTTCGCCGATGAAAGCCAACAGCAGTCCGAGCCACTGGGCGACCAGAACCAAGCTCCCTTCGGCGCTTTTTTCCGGGTCATCCTGCGCATCCAGCTCATTCCACCCTTCCAATGAGCCATCCGCGTTGAACTGCACCCCGAGCAGCGGATTGATGCTTCGGTGAGTTTTTCCTGGCGGGTCACCGAATAAGTCAGCCCGATTCGAGCCCAAATGCGACCGCTCGCGCGTGGAAGAACGATTCGCTGGCATGCTCTTAATCATCGCCATTCTTCTGTTGCTCCTTTGGGGTGGAGGCTTCGCCTTTCATGTCGCTGGGGGACTCGTCCATCTGTTGCTCGTGATCGCCCTGATTGTTTTTATCCTCCACTTCGTTCGGGGAAGAGGCGTCTGAAATTGCTGCCGAATGGCGTGGCGTTCTTGGGCTTGGTTGTAAAACGGGCCGTCGCTTTGAGCCAACCCGAAGGGATGCCGGAATTCCCTCGGGGGTGTTCGGTTTGGCAGGTCCCGGGGGTGTTACTTCCCGGCTAGTTCTCGGAACTCTCCGGGGTTCTAATGCCAGGAGTTGATCCGTTCGGTAAGGTTCCCGGGGTTGTTACACCGGCTAATTTGGGTGAACCCTGCGGGTTCGGTCGCACCCGAGATGCGCAGGTAATACAAACACGCCCCAGGCCCGGCGAACGGGGTCGTGGTCAGTAACTTGCGGGTGGCGTTGGAGCAGCTCCACAACTGATGCACTGTCCGCCCTATCTGAGCCGCTCTTGGTGCGGCCAGACTAACTCGGCGCGAAGTGCAAACCCGGTTTCAAATGGGGGATAACCTCAGCAGCATCGCAAAATTGCACGACGGTAATAACAGGCATTGCCCAGGAAGAGTGCGGTCTTACCAACGACGCGGACTTGGGAATAAAAAGAGCGAGGGCGAAAAGCTTCGGGAGTGAGCGAGCGCCGCAGAAACTCCGCTGTTGAAAGCAACCCGTGCCTGGCGGAGAAGCGGCCCCGCCGGACTGGCGGCCGAGGCAACCGCCAGGTCCGCGTGGTGCGATATTGAGTCATGAAACCATCCTTCATTCTCTGCTGTTCATTCGCCGCGGGCCTCCTCTGCCCGGCGCTCGCCATCGAGGAACCAGCCGTTAAAGCACTAACTTCAAACCCTGCGCTCGCCGGTGATGGAGTCGCCGTCGGGGTCGCCAAACGGGACGGCATCACCATGTCCGGGGCCGAAGCGTATGTCACGCGCAACGGCGCCACCGAGAAACTGACCAAGGAATTGCTCCTCCCGTCGGGCGTGATTGCGCGTCCCGATGGCACGATCGTCCTGCCCGATCATACGCAGACGACATTGCGCGCGAGCCAGCTCCTGACCCTCGAGGGGCAGATAGTCGAGGTGCCCGCGGATCCGAATGTCAATGCCGGCGACCGGTACGCTCCCAAGACGGGCGCGGGCGGGGCCGCGGGCGGCGTTTCCGGCGCGGGCGGGGCGCCTGGTTCCCAAACCACTGGCTCAAGCCGCTCCATGATGCGGGATCGACAAAATGGCTCCTCAAACGTCTTTCTCGGGAATGATGGAGTCCCCTTTACGGGATCGATCAATCCCGACGGAACGATCACTCGGGCCGACGGATCGGTGGTCACTCCCGATGGGTCGTTCCGCGCCGTGAATTTCGGGGCGGACGGTACGCCTACCCTCGGCACCGTCAATCCGAACGGCTCGATTACGCGGTCCGATGGCTCGACGGTTTTTCCCGACGGCTCGGTGCGTTCTTCAAACGGAACCCTGATGACACCACCTCCGCAGAACAACAATGGCACAACTAACAATGGCAATAACCCGCAGGGCCAGAGTAACAATGGCACCGCGGCGGCGAACAACACCAACGGTTCGCAAAACAACACCGGCACGCAGAATAACGGCAACAGTAATCCGGGAGTTTCCGACCCCAACCAGCAAGGTGCCAGATCGAACAATGGAGTTGGTGGCTCAAACAACAATTCTACGGGCCGCGGAAACAGCGGCGGCGGCGCCCGTGGTAGTAATGGGGCCCCGGGTGGCGCGGCCAGTGGAGGAGGGAGTGGAGGTTCTGGTGGTGCCTCGGGAGGGAGCGCCGGCGGAGCGAGCCGCTGATTTGGTTCGGACGCCCGTGCGTGCGCCGCTTTGGGCAACCGCATCTCCACGCCTTCAAACTGAAGCGCAGTTTCGCAGGCTTCCCGCCGATAAGTCCCGCAATGGCCCTCGAATCACACTGCACCGTCGAGCACCTGGCGACGGTCCTGGGACAATGCCAGGAGGAGATCATTGAGGAATGGCGGTTGCAGGCGGGGGAGCTGCTTCGCGAGCTCGAGCTGGATAAGCCGACGATCACCGATCATCTCCCGGACGTCGTGGCGGAGATCACGCGAGATCTTGCGCTGCGCCGGGCCGGGCCCCTCTCCGTCGAGCACACCCGCGGCAGTCCGCCGGTCCATGGCGTGCAGCGCTTCCACGATGGATTGGACGTGGGCGAAGTCGTGGCGGAATATAATCTCCTGCGGGTCGCGTTTATTACGGTCGCGGAACGGCATGGCCTCTCCATCGTGGGAAAGGCCGCCCGCATCATCAACCACCGGATTGACGAAGCCGTCCGCCTCGCGGTCATGAGCTTTGCGGCGCAGCAGGCCCTGATCCGCAAAGAGCAGGAGGACGAGCATCTCGCTTTCATCGCCCACGATCTGCGCACGCCTCTCAATGCGGTCTCCCTGCTGGTCGATGAGCTGAGAGCTGGGTTGGATGAAAAGGCGCTGGCTGACTCCGGCGACCTCTTCGAAATTCTCAAGCGGAATCTCCACCGGGTCGCAGCCTTGATCACGCGGGTGCTGGAAACCAACGTGCAGCCATCGGCCATGGGCAGCTCTTTCCGGCCGGAGCGCCGCACCTTTGAGCTCTGGCCGCTGGTTCAGCGGCTGATTCTAGACCTGCGATCGGTCGCCTCGAACCACGCCGTTGAGGTCGTCAACGAGATCCCGCGCGCCCTCACCGTTTTTGCCGACGCCGGGCTCATCTCCCAGGTCTTTCAGAACCTGCTCGGCAACGCTTTCAAATACGCCGCCCGGGGGCGGGTGGTCGTGAGTGCGCGCGACGACGCCGGCACCGTCACCTGCGTGGTCCACGACAACGGCGCCGGCATCCCCCTGGAGATGCTGGCCAAAGTCTTCGACAAGCTCGCCACCGATCCCGACAAAACAGGCACGGGACTCGGGCTGGCCATCGTGAAGCAGATCGTGGAGGCGCACGGCGGCACGGTGAGTGCCGAGAGCACCCACGGAGCCGGCGCGACCTTCAGCTTTACCCTTCCGACACCGCAGGAAAGTTGAATGCCGGCCCCGCGCATCCTCATCGCTGAAGACCACGACGATTCCCGCCATCTGCTCGAGCGTCATTTGCGCAGGTGGGGATTCGAGGTGGTCACTGCGGGGGATGGTGAGTCCGCCGCGCAAATCCTCGCTGCGCCCGATGCGCCGTCCTTCGCCGTGCTCGACTGGACGATGCCCAAGCTGGACGGCGTGGAGGTGTGCCGGCGCGTTCGCGCGGGAACGAATCGGCCCTACATCTATCTCATCATGCTGACCGGCAAGAGCGACACGGATAACATCGCCGAGGGACTGGACGCCGGCGCGGACGATTACGTGATCAAACCGTTCGATCTGGACGAACTGCGCGCCCGCCTCGGCGTCGGCCAGCGCCTGGTGGAACTGGAAGGCAATCTCGCCCGGCGCGCGATCGAGTTACAGCGGGCGATCGACGACGTGAAGAAGCTCAAGCGACTCATTCCCATCTGCATGTTCTGCAAGCGCGTGCGCGACGATCAGGATTACTGGCGGCAGATCGACGAGTATCTTGGGACTGAAACCAGCACCCATATTTCGCGTGGCGTGTGTCCGGCCTGCATGGCGGACCTGACCTGCATGCCCCTGATATAGGCAGGTAGTGGCGTAAGTCCACCGGGCGGAGAGGTCAGGATCGACACCTTCCGATGCCTTCGTCGATTTAGCTGGCTATCACTGCGTCATTCGCCGCGCGCAGGGCGGGCGGGTTGCCGGCGTCGAGGGGCAGAAAACAGGCGACCCGGGTGCCGCGCGGCTTGCGCGGCTCGATCACAAAACGCGCGCCGATCAGGCTGGCCCGGTAGCCCATGATGTCCACGCCCATGCCGCCCTTTTGGTCCGCTCCGCGGGGCAGGCCCACGCCGTCGTCCTCGATGACCAGGATCACCTCGCTCTTGTTGCAGCTCAGGCGCAGGTCGAGGCGCTTCGCGGAGGCATGGCGCAGGGCATTGTTCCCGGCTTCCTGAGCGATGCGATAGAGCGCGAGGGAAGCCTCATCGCTGAGCTCGGGCTGGGAATCGGTTTTCAAGACGCAGGGCACCACGGCGTTGAACCGCTCAGCCAATTCCGCGAGCGCCACCGGCAGACCGTCGGAACGCAGCGTCGTCGGATGCAACCCGCGCGCGATCTGCTTGGTTTCGACAATCAGCCGGGTCATCATCTGGGTGATTTCTTCGAGCTGGGCGGCCTGCCGGGCATGGTCGGGCTGTAACGAGCGGGCGGCGACCTGGGTCAGCATCGCGATGCCGCCGAGTTCCTGGCAGACCCCGTCGTGCAAGTCCTGGCCGACCCGGCGCTTCTCCCGTTCACTGATCTGGAGCAGCTCCCACTCGAGCCGGCGCCGCTTCGCAATTTCCGCGGCGAGTTCCCGATTGGTGTTGCGCAGTTCGGCGGTCCGTTCGTCCACCCGCCGTTCGAGCTGCTCGTTCGCCTGCTGCAAGGCTTCCCGGGCCCGTTCGAGATCGCTCAGATCAGTGATCGCCGTGCGAAAGCCCAGGCTGCGTCCGGGCAGCCCGCTGATCGCCGGGACGGTGGTGAGTTGAGCCGGGAAGAGATCCTTGAGGTTCCGCCGCAAGGTGAAGCGTTCCACGACCTGTCCGCCCTCCTGCCGGCAATGCTGGAGGTGCTGGAAGAACTTCCGCCGTTCCTGCTCCGCCACAAAGATTTGGAATGGATAACGCCGCGTCCGGGCGCGTTTCCGGTTCAGCAGGGTGGCCGCGGCGAGGTTGGCATCGGTGATCACGCCGCTGGGGCTGAGGGTCACGTAGGCGATCGGGGCGAGGTCGAAGAGCTCGACGTAACGGGCGCGGGATTCTTCGAGGGTGGCCTGCGCCGCCACCAATTCCTCGTGCTGGCAGCGCAACTGTTCCTCGACCGCCAGGAGCACTTCGTGCCGGCTCTCCACCTCCTGCCGCAGTTCCTCTTCGATCATGCTGCCACCGGCGCCATTCATTTCCAGAATCGGCGCGCCGCGTGGACGGGGAGGAATGCCGGTTCGTCTGGGCTTCGGAGAGCCGTGCATGTGCTTACTCCTGCTGACGATTCATCGAGTGGAAGCTGAGGATGGTCAAGGCGGCCCCATCGCAGTTCACCCAGCGGGCATTGAGCATCATGGATTGCACGCCCTTGGGCAGAGCGGCGGGAGCGAGGGGAACATCGCGCAGCTCGGTGACTTTGGGCACCCTCTCGGAGAGCAATGCTTCCAGCTTCGGGACCTTCACAATCTCGAACACCTTCACCCCCTCGATCGGTTTCTTTTTTTGGCGAAAGACTTTCAGGAAGGCCTGATTCGCTTTTCGCACCCGTAACTCGCTATCGAGGATGAGCACGGGATCGGCGATGGCGTCGGCCAGAGCGGCCACGTATTCGGTGGCCAGCTGCCGGCTGGTCGCGCTGCGTTTGGAAGCGTCGATGTCCACCAGCGTGACCACCGCGCCGTCGATTTTGTTTTCGTGGGTGCGATACGGCCGGATGCGCACCGCGAACCAGTGTCCGTCCCGGTCCTGCACCTCCCGCTCGCGCGGTTCGAGCGTTTCGATTACCTGGCGAATCAGTTGCTCGATGTCCGGGATGTTGATGTTGGGCCGCAGATCGGTGAGCCGCCGGCCGAGGTCGCTGGAGATGAGATTGAAGAGCCGCTCCGCGAGCGGGGTAATGCGCCGGATGGCCAGCGCGTTGTCCACCATGACGATGGGAATATTGATGCTGAAGAGCAGGTTGTTCAGATCGTTGTTGATCGTACTCATCTCCGCATTGCGGACCCCCAGTTCTTCGTTGAGCGTCTGGAGCTCTTCATTGCTGCTCTGGAGTTCTTCCTTGGCCGTTTCGAGCTCTTCGTTGGTGCTTTGCAGCTCTTCGTTGCTCGATTCGATTTCCTCGTTGGCGGACTTCAATTCCTCGTTCGTCGCTTCCTGTTCTTCGATGATCGCCTGCAGCGATTCCTTGGTCGCCCGCAGCTCCTCGCGCAAGCGTTCTTCGTGGGCCCGCCGCCGGCCGCCGGAAGGGGTCCCGCCCTCGTCCTGCGCCTCGGACCCGGTGAGGGAAGTCGTCTTTGCCCGGGCATGAAAAAGCAGCATCAGATAGCGATCGCCTTTTGGCCCCGCGCGGAAGGGCAGCAGCTCGATGTCGAAGAACTTCGTCTGGCCATTCTGATCGATCGCCACGTCTTCCTTGCGCATGGCCATGTCCTGCTTCAGCGCCGTGTAAATGGAGGCGCGGAGGTCGATGGCCAGGCTGGGCCGGACCATCTGCAGGATGTTCCAGCTCGGATCTCCGGACACGTGCTCGAGGAAGGACCCGGTGGCGCCGCGAAACTGCACGACTTGCAGGTGCGCATCGATGATCACCCCGCCCGGCGCGGTCCGATTGACGATGACGCGATCGGCCTGGCGACAGATTTCCGCGGTCAGGTCGTGCTCGCGTTGCGCGGGGATGGCCGCCTTGGGCTGCCCGATTGGCGCAACCACACTCTGCCGGAAATCCACCTCGGGGCGGACCGTAGTGACGCGCTTGCTGTAGATTTTGAAGCGCTTGTCCACCAGGGCGAACAGATCGCTGAAGGCGCCCACCGTTTCCGAAGTGCCGAGCATCAGATAGCCGTCGGGATGGAGCGCGTAATGAAAGATGGGGAAGCAGCGTTTCTGCAACTCCGGGCCGAGATAGATGAGCACATTCCGGCAACTGATCAGATCGAGCCGGGAGAAGGGCGGATCTTCGCAAATGTTTTGCCGCGCGAAAGTACACATGTCCCGCAGGTTCCGGTTGACCGTAAACCTGCCTTCCGCGCGGCTGAAAAACCGGCGCAGCCGCGCGGGGGAAATCTCCTTCACCTGGCTCTCGGAATAGACACCCATCCGCGCCTTCGCCAATGCGGAATCGGCCAGGTCCGTCCCGAAAATCTGCACCCGCAGGGCGTCCTGATTGCGGCCGAGGACTTCCATGATGGTCATCGCCAGGGAATAGACTTCCTCGCCCGTGGCACAGCCCGGCACCCAGATGCGAAGGTCGCCGCCCTGCGTCAGCCGGTTCTTGATGAGGTGCGGAATGATCCTCTTCTTCAGGGCGGTATAGGCGCCATCATCCCGGAAGAAATGGGTCACATTGATCAGCAGATCATTGAAGAGCGCCTCGATTTCGTCGGTGTTGCCGCGGAGGAACTTCAAGTAATCGTCGGTCCGTTCAAGGCGGTGCAGCATCAGGCGGCGGGTGATGCGCCGCTGCAAGGTGTTGACCTTGTAATGGGAGAAATCGACCCCGGTGTGCTGGCGCAGGACCTGAAAAATCTTCGCCAACGGATGTTGCGCCGCCGCCACCGGGGCCCCGTCGTCGGAGAGTGATTCCGGCTCGAAGCGCAGGTACGGATGGCGGCTGATGGCGACGAGTTCCCGGGCGATTTGCGCGGGCGTCAGCGAGGCATCGACGCACCCCGACGCGAGGGCGCTGCCGGGCATGCCATAGTGCTTGGCCGTCGCTTCCGCCTCCGCGAGCGCGATGCCGCCTTCGCTCTTGATGAACCCCAGGCCCACCGTGCCATCCGAGCCGGTGCCGGAGAGCACGATGCCAATGGCCCGGTTCTTTTTCGCCGCCGCCAGGGAGCGAAAGAACCGGTCGATGGGCATATGGATGCGCTCCTTGGACCGGCTGGTGAGCCGCAACTGGTCGCCATCGAGGCGAACCTCGGCATTCGGGGGCAGGACATAAACGGAATCGGGCTTGATCGTCACCCCGTCCTGGATTTCGGCGACCGGCATGTGCGTGGCGCGCGAAGCCAGGTCAGCGAGATGGCTGACATGATTCGGATCCAGGTGTTGCAGGACGACGAAGGCGAGCCCGGTGTTTTCGGTCAGTTCGCCGAGCACCTGCATCAACGATTCGAAGCCTCCGGCCGATCCGCCAATGCCGACCACGCCCAACGGAGCGGTCTCGTCCGCTGGCTTGGGTGCCGCCTTGGGCGCGCGGCCCTTGCGCTCAATTTTGGCCGGCGCGGCTCTTCCGGAGCGGGGGGATGGTTGACGAGCCATGGCCATAAACCTAAAGGACATCCCGTCCCCCCACAAGGATGCCGGAGCAAGGGATCGGGACAGGCTCACTCGACGGCGCCGTGATCCTGCTTGTATCCGCAGCCGCCCTGCTTACTTTCCTGCCCGCTTATGGTCGATGCCGCCCCCGCCTCCGGTCTCCAGGTCGCATCCGATGACGATGTCGCCGCGATCAATCAACTCGGGGAAGTGGCGCAGCAGATGCGCGCGGAGCTGGCCCGCGTCATCATCGGCCAGGAGCAGGTCATCGAGCGGCTCTTGATCACCATCTTCGCCCGCGGCCACGGCCTGCTCGTGGGGGTTCCGGGGCTGGCCAAGACGCTGCTCGTCCGCTCGCTTGCCGAGGCGATGTCGCTGGAATTCAGCCGGGTGCAGTTCACTCCGGACTTGATGCCGTCGGACATCACCGGCACCGAAATCCTCCAGGAAGGCGACCAGCCCGGGCGGCGGCGGTTCGAGTACGTCAAAGGCCCGATCTTCGCCAACATCGTGCTGGCGGATGAGATCAATCGCGCTCCGCCCAAGACCCAGTCCGCGCTGCTCGAGGCGATGCAGGAGCACCGCGTCACCGCGGCCGGGCATCTGTATCACCTGCCTTCGCCGTTCTTCGTGCTCGCCACGCAAAACCCGGTCGAGCAGGAAGGCACCTATCCGCTGCCGGAGGCGCAACTCGACCGGTTCATGTTTCTCATCCACGTGGGCTACCCTTCGCTCGCGGAGGAAGGCCGGATCGCGCGCGAGACGACCGGCGGCGCCCCGGCGCAGATCGCCAAGACGATCACCGGCGAGCAGTTGATCGCGTTCCAGGATTTGGTCCGGCGCGTGCCGGTGCCGGATCACATTTACGATTTCGTGGTGGACCTGGTGCGCCGTTCGCGGCCGGATTCCGAGAACGCGCCGGCCTGGATCAAGGATCTCGTGACGTGGGGCGCCGGCCCGCGTGCGGTGCAGTATCTCATCCTCGGAGCCAAGGCGCGCGCGGCTTTGCAGGGCAGTTATCTGGCGCGGATCGAAGACGTCGAGGCCCTGGCCGAGCCGGTGCTGGTGCATCGGATTCTGACCAGCTTCCACGCCGAAAGTGAGGGCATCAGCAGCCGCGAGATCATCAAACGGCTCGTCGAGGAAACCCGCGCCGACGCGACCGTGTGAAGCGCATCCGGCACGATTTTCTCGATCCGAAAGCGCTGGTCCGCCTCGCCCGCGGGCAGGTCCAGGCGCGGCTGCCGATGGCCGGGAACATGTCCGGCCAGCACCGCAGCCCGCACAAGGGATCGAGCGTCGAGTTCGCCGAATACCGCAAGTATGTGCCGGGGGACGATATCCGGATGCTCGACTGGCACGTCTATGCGCGCACGGACCGCTTTTACCTGAAGGAGTTCGAAGCCGACACCAACCTGCGCGCTTACTTCGTGCTCGATGGGAGCGCTTCGATGAGCTTCACGAGCGGCGGCGAGAGCAAGCTCGCCTACGCCCGGCGGATGGTCGCGACCCTCGCCTACCTGCTCATGCAGCAAGGCGACGCCGTCGGGCTCTCGTGCTTTGCGGACAAAGCGATGATCGACATTCCGGCGCGCCGCAACGCGGTGCATTTGCGCCACATTTTCGACGGGCTCGCCGGGCTGACGCCACGGGGCGAAACGGCGCTCGTCTCCGCGCTGCACCAGCTCGCGGAGAAGATCCCGCAACGCTCGCTGGTGCTGATCTTTTCCGACTGCTTTACCCCGCTCGAGGAGCTGCTGCCTTGCTTCCAGCACCTGCGCTTCCGCAAGCACGACCTGGCCATCTTTCATCTGCTCGACCGCGCCGAGCTTGATTTCGAGTTTACGCACCCGACGCGGTTCGTGGATCTCGAAACCGAGGCCGCGCTCCTCGCGGAGCCGGAAACCATTCGCGACCGTTATTTCGGGGAGTTGCACCGCTTCCTCGACCGCCTGAAATCGGGCTGCCGCGAGTTCAAAGCCGAATACCGCCGGATCGTGACCGATGAGGATTACGAGAAGGCGGTGGCGGCTTTTCTGATCGAGCGAGCGCGCAAGAAATGAAGGCGATCCCGCCCCGCACCCCATGAGCTTTTGCTTTGCGAAGACCATCCTTGCCGGGCGAAGGAGGAGATTGAACACAGAGGGCGCAGACATTTTCGAGAGGAGCGCAGAGGGTGGGTCCTTCCCTTCTCTGCGAGCCTCTGCGTCCTCCGCACTGCTATTTGGAAGAATCGCACATGTTCGCGAGGATTTTTGGTCCAGTCCCCGAGTTTCGCGCTTGAACCTCTGCGTCCTCCGCGCCTCTGCGTCTCTGCGTTTTCCCAGATTCGGTCCCCTACCCCATTGCACCGCTATGGTTGAAAAACGCAGAGACGCAGAGGCGCAGAGACGCAGAGGGAGAACATCGGAGCCGCCTTGGTTGCGGCTTCGCCGCCCTGTGTCCTTTGCGTTTGGATTCCTTCTCATCCTCGCGCTGGGCGCTGCGCTTTTGCCGCAACTCCTGGCGCAGGAGACCGTGAAGCTCGTCCCGGCGCTCGGCTGGGACCTCGCGGTGCAAGGCGGCTTTCCCACCTCGATCGCGGCCGACGCGCAAAACGCGATCTGGGTCGGCACCGAGGGCAACGGAGTGTGGCGGTACGATCCGCGGGAGAAAAAGTGGATCCAGTTCACGACCAAGGATGGCTTGGGCGATGATGACGTTTACGCCGTCGCCGTGGACAAGGTGAACCGCGTCTGGATCGGCCATCTCAATCACGGCGTCAGCGTCTGGAACGGCGAGAAATGGAAGAACTACGGTTTGCTCGACGGGCCGCTCGGGGATCGCGTGTTCGCCATCGCCGTCTGCCCGACCGACGGCGACGTCTGGGTCGCGACCGATTGCGGGCTCGCGCGCTATTCCGTGGCGAAAGAGGACTGGGACTACTACACGCGTGCTTCCGGGCTGCCTTCGAATCAGATCCAGTGTGTCGCCTTTGCGCCCAACGGCGACATCCTGGTCGGCACTCAGTGCGACGGGATCGCCCGGGCTCGCGCCGCGGATCAGTACAAGAAATGGCACAGCGTTCCAGGTCCTCTGAAAATGCCGAACTCCTCCAAGGGCGAAGGGCTGCCGAGCGGTTTAATCAACGACCTTTCGATCATTTTTCCCGAGTCGAAAGGGCCTCCAGCCGAAGGCGGAATGGGGCTTGCGGCGACGCCAATGGGAGTTGGCGCCATGTCCGGCGGTGGCGATAAATGGAGCTTTATCCGCGGCGCCGATTGGCAGGTGAATGTCAGCGGTCTGTTCGACGGACCGATTCCGGATCAGAGTATGCCCATCAAGGAAGAGGACCTGGCGATGGAAGACTGGGTCACGTGTGCGCGGCAGGAAGAGAAGACCCGGCGGATCTGGATCGGCTATCGTCGAAAGGGGGTGGAAGTCCGGAACTCCGAAGGGGGCGAAACGATGATTCGCTGTGATCCGGAAGGCGCCGCCTCGCTCTTTGTGCGCGCGCTCTGGCTTGGGCGCAAAGCACCGGCACTGATTGCCATCTACGACGACAAGCAAGGCGGCTTGAAAACCTTCCAGGATGCCACCGCAAGCGTGGAACCGGGTGCCGAGCCGGTCAAAACGCCGGCCGCGTTTCCCGCTCCCGCCAAGGCGCCCACCGCCGAGTCCTTCCCGCCGCTGACGAACAGCGTTGGCGGCTTCCACGAGGAGTTGCCGGCCGGCGAGGGCGATTTCCTCGGCGATGACTGGCGCACCCAGGGCGACTGGCTAGGCCGCTACGGCAACTCCTTCGCGATGCTCTGCGGGGTGATCATCCCCGGGCGCAACTTCGAAAACGAACCGGGCTTCGCCGTGCGGATCGGCGTCGGCCCCCATGTGAAAAACAGCGGGCCCTTCAGCTATATCGAGAATCTCACGACGGAAAATCCCCGCGTCCTTTACGACCCAACGATCGGGCAGCGGCGCGAGGCGGAACAAAACGATGGAAGTTTCAAGGAGGCAGACTACCCGCCGGATTGGGAAGGTCCGGACCTCTGGGTGGATGTCACCGTGCCCGAAGGCACGCACTGCGTGAGCTTGTACTTTCATAACAACGACGCGCAGAAAGGCCGGAACAAGTATCGGGATTACGATCTCCAGTTGCTGACCTGGGCCGAGGATCGGGACGAAGTCCAGAAATCGGAGCCGCTGGCGCGCGCCCGGGTGACGGATTTCGCGGGCGGCGTTTACAAGATGTTCGTCGTCGCCGGGCCCGCCCATTACGTCGTCCGGGTGGGGCGCAATCGCAGCTTTGTGACCAAGCTCCAGGGCGTGTTCATCGACCGACTGACCGGCGAGTTCCCGGAAAAAAGGCAACCGTTCCCTGGCTTTGCGGACGAAGAGTACAGCCCGCCCACCCTGGAGGACTCGAGCGCCGTGGATAACGATGCGCTCCTCTCCGCGGCGCAGGAACTTTGGTCGGGACTCGACGAGGCGTTCGACAAACGCGCCGCGATCGGCCTGCAATTGCCGTTGCGCCTCTGGGCCTATCGCGCCGCCGTGGCCGGAGCCGCCCCGTCTGCCCTGCTCGCGACCTGGCGGTGGCAAATCGGCATCTGGACACCGCAGGACCGCCGCGAGTTTCGGGAAGCGATGACGCGCGCGTTTGAAGCCTATCAGAAGAGCAATCCGGACGCGGGGAAAGAGAAGTGAGTGCGGGAGCTACATTGGCCGGTCCGCGCGCTCAACTCCGACTGCCAATCGGTGATACGAGAGGATGTGATAGGAACTGGCGCGAACGCGAAAGCAGGCCAAGGGCCTCCCGCAAGCCAGCCCAGGGCAAAGCGAGGCACGAGCGCCGCCCTGGGACACGCCCGCAAAAATAGCGTGTCCAGCCCCAACGGGGCGCGACAATCTCAATCATGCCGCAATCCCTCGCTCGTGTCGTCTTGCATGTTGCCTTTAGTACCATGAACCGGGAGCCCTTTCTCAAGGAACCCGACCTGCGAAAACGCTTGCACGCCTACATGGCGGGCGTGCTGCAAAAGATCGATTGCGACCCGATCGTCATCGGCGGCGTGGACGACCACGTGCATCTTCTGTGTAATCTTTCCCGCACCGTCACGATCGCGGACTTGGTCGAGGAGGCGAAGAAGGCGCCATCGAAATGGATGAAGGATCAAGGACCGCGATATCGCGAGTTCTTTTGGCAGAGCGGCTACGGTGCATTTTCGGTTAGCGAATCACAGGTGGCCAGGGTGCGCGCTTACATCGCCACGCAAGAGCGGCACCATCGCAAGGCATCGTTTCAGGATGAGTTCCGTGCGCTGTGCCTTAAACATGGAGTTAAGATTGATGAACGGTATGTCTGGGATTGAGCCGAAGGCTTGTTCGCCCCTGGATCTCCCCGACTCTTGCGCCACTACCTCGGCTGGCCGGCACTTGTTGCGCCCCGTTGGGGCTTGCCGTTTTTCTTACCGCAAACCCAGGGCGGCGCTCGTTCCTCGCTTGCCCTGGGCTGGCTTGTTTGGGGCCTTTGGCCCGCCTCATACCGCGTGTACAACTGCGCGACGGCACCACTCTTGATCCCACCTGATCCGAGAACGTCCCCATGACCTTCCTCCAGCCGTTCATCCTCTGGGGTTTGCCGCTGGCGTTGCTGCCGCTGCTTATTCATCTGCTCAACCGGATGCGCTATCGCACGCAGCGCTGGGCGGCGATGAGCTTTCTGTTTTCCGCAAATCGCGCCTCGACGCGCTACGCGAAGCTGCGCCAGTTCCTGATCCTCGCCTGCCGCGTCCTGGCGCTACTGGCGTTGATCGCGGCCATTGCGCGGCCCCTGGCGGGCGGCTGGATTGGCTGGGCGCTCTCGCCGACGCCGGAAGTGATCCTCGTGCTGCTCGATCGTTCGGCGAGCATGGAAGCACGCGAGGCCAGGAGCTCTCTCACACGGCGCGAACTGGCCTTGCGGGCCATCGCCAATGCCGCGGGACCGTACGCGGAACGCTCCCGCTTCGTCCTGATGGAAAACGCGCTGCGCCAGCCGCAGGAGATCGCGAAGCCCGATCTCCAAACGCTATCGCGCCTCGCCCTGACTGGCGGAACCGACACCGCCGCGGACCTGCCGGCGATGCTCGACGCCGCCGCGGAATGGCTCGCGCGCAGCCAGACCGGGCTGACTGAAATCTGGATCGCGTCCGATTTGCAGCGGTCGAACTGGCAGCCCCAAAGCAGCCGCTGGCCAGCCGTCGCCGCGCGGTTGGCGGCGCTGCGCCAAACGGTCCGCGTGCGCCTGCTCGCCCTGGCCGCGCCCCCTTCGCCCAACACCTCGCTGGCCATCACCGATTTGAATCGCCGCGAGCGCGCCGGCCAGCCGCAGCTCGACCTGACCCTCGCCCTCGAACGCGCCGACACCGCGCCCGCATCCCTGCCCGTCTCGATCACGCTCGACGACAGCCGGTCGCAGTTCGATGCCACCATGACGGGACAGAGCCTGCGCCTCCATCGCGCGCTCACGCTCGACCCATTGCATCCGACGGGCTGGGGGAAAATCGAGCTGCCCGCGGATGGCAATGCGCGCGATAACGCCGCCTACTTCATCTATGGACCACCGCTTCGGCTCCGGGTGGCCCTTCTAGCGGATGACGAGGCAAGCCGGCGTTTCCTGAGCCTCGCCGCGGCGCCGCCCAGGCAGAGCGGCGAGATCATCACGGGCGATGGGAGCGGCACGGACTGGGATCCGTATGCCCTGGTCGTCTGGCAAAGCGCGTTGCCGGCGGGCAAGACCGCCCAGGCCCTGCAAACGTTTGTCGAGCGGGGCGGCGTCGTGATCTTTTTCGCCCCCGGCGCGCCCGGAACCAGCTCCTTTGCCGGGACAAGCTGGGGTCCGGTCGAAACTGCGGAGCCCGAGCAGGCCTTCCGCGTCGGTCACTGGGACGAACAGGAGGGCCCGCTCGCCAGATCTGATGAAGGGCTGAGCCTGCCGGTGAGCAGCCTGTCAGTGCCACGGCGACAAAGCATCATCGGCGGCGGAGATCCGCGAGCCAGTTTCGGGGACGGGCCGCCCTTCCTGACCGAGCGCGCTGTCGGACACGGCCGCATCCTGTTCTGCGCGACCCTGCCGCATCCTGAATGGTCCAATCTGAACAGCGGACAGGTGCTCGTGCCGATGCTCCAGCGCCTGCGCGAGAGCGGCGGGAGGCGTTTCGCAGCCGCGTCTTCGCTCACCGCCGGCGATCCAGCCCTAGTGGAAAATCCGGCCCGCTGGTCGAGCGTCGATGCGCCCAGGAAAGAGGTTCGCTGGGAGGCGGGCATTTACCGGAATGGAGCGGCCTTGATCGCCGTCAATCGCCCGGCATCGGAGGATGTGTTGGAGACGATCGAGCCAACGGCGGTCAAAGCGCTTTTCGGCTCGGTGCCGGTGCAACTCATCGCCGAGCGGAGCAGTGAGGCTGGTCCGCTGCAGGGGGAAATCTGGCGGGCGCTGCTCATCACGATGCTCCTGGCGCTGCTCGTGGAAGGGTTCCTCTCCCTGCCGCTGCAATCGGCGCGACCCCCGCAAAGCGCCCCGCCGCGCGCCCGCGTCGCAGAGGCAGAAACGGTCGCCTCGTGACGCACTGGTCTTTTACCGTCTCCGGGCCGATCCTCGCGACCGCCCTCGCGGCGTGGTTGCTTTCGGTGGGGGTTTCGTTTCTGCAATGGCACCGCCGAGGTCGCCGGCCGGGGGTGCTGGCGATGGAATCCTTGCGGCTGTTCATCGTGGCGCTCCTCGCCGTGGCCTTGATGAAGCCGGAACTCGTGCAGGAAATTCCGCACACCCAGCCGCCGCAGGTGGTGATCCTGTCGGATGCCTCCGGCAGCATGGAAACGCGCGACGTGGCCGGTGACGGGAAGAACGTGGTCACGCGCGCCGAATGGCTGAAAGCCAGCACCGCCCCCGAACGCTGGAAGCCGCTCGCCACAAAGGGCAGGGTCGGGCTCGAAAATTTCCCTGTGCCGGATGCCAGCGGCGATGCCGGCACCGATCTCAATGCGGCCCTCGAGAAAGTGCTCGCCCGCACGGACAACTTGAAAGCCGTCCTGCTGCTCACCGACGGTGATTGGAACGCGGGCCAGTCGCCGGTGGTGGCGGCGACGCAGTGCAGCGCGCGCGGCATCCCGATCTATGCCGTGGGCATCGGCGGCGAAACCCCGCTGCCCGACCTCGTCCTGCAACACACCTCCACCCCCGCCTACGGCCTGCTCGGCGATCAGATCACCATTCCGTTCAAAGTGCAGAGCCACCTGCCGCGGCCGGTGCAGACGACGCTCACGCTGGCCGATGGGAAAGGGATCGTCGCGAGCAAGGCGGTCACCGTTCCGGCCTTCGGACAGCTCGCGGATTCGCTCGTCTGGTCGCCGACCGAAGCCGGTGACTACACCATGAATCTGAAGCTGCCGATCGAGCCCGACGAGGCGCTGACCGATAACAACGAACGCAGCTTTCGCATCGCGGCCCGGACCGAGACGTTGAATGTCCTCGTCATCGAGTCCACCCCGCGCTGGGAGTATCGCTACCTGCGCAACGCGCTCTCGCGCGACCCGGGCGTGCACGTCGAGACGCTCCTGTTTCATCCCGGCCTGCCGCCCGGAAGCGGCAATGACTACCTGCCGGCCTTCCCCTCCGGCAAAGAGCAGCTTTCAAAGTTCGACGTCGTCTTTCTCGGCGACGTGGGGCTGGGCGGAAACGAGCTCGCCGCCGCGCATCTCGAAAGTCTCCGCGCGCTCGTCGAGCAGCAGGGCAGCGGACTGGTCTTTCTGCCGGGAATGCGCGGGCGCCAGCTCACCCTTGCGGCCACCCCGCTCGGCGACTTGCTGCCGATCGAGTTCGACGACAGCAAAGCCGCCGGGCTGGCCACCGCGGGCGAGGCGCAAATCCTCCTTACCACCGAGGGCCAGGGCCATCTGCTGACCATGCTCGCGCCGGATGACGCCACCAACGCCGGCATCTGGAGGAATCTCCCCGGCTTCTATTGGTCGGCCGCGGTGCGCAAAAGCCGGCCGGGCGCGGAAGTCCTCGCCGTACACTCCACCCTGCGCAACGAATCGGGGCGCATTCCGCTTCTCGTCACCCGTCCTTTCGGCAACGGCAAAGTGCTTTTCATGGGCACCGACGGCGCGTGGCGCTGGCGGCGCGGCGTCGAAGACAAATACCACTACCGATTCTGGGGCCAGGTCGTGCGCTGGATGGCGCATCAGCGGCATCTCGCCGCGGGCGAGCGGATCCGGCTCAGTTTTTCGCCGGAGAATCCACGCTCGGCTGACACCGTGAATTTGCTGGCCACGGTCTTCGATGCGAGCGGCTTCCCGATCGAGAAGGGAACGGTCACCGCGCAAATTGCCGCGCCTAACGGCTCGACGGAACGCCTGGAATTGAGCGCGGTCCCCGGCGGCTGGGGCGTTTTCAAAGGCGAGTTCGTTGCGCGCAGCGGCGGCAAATACCAGGTGACCATCGCGAATGAAGCCGCGGCGCAGCGACTGACCGCGCCGATCTTTGTCGAGCAACCGACGCGGGAAAAAATCGGGCAGCCCGCCAATTTCGCGGTGCTGCGCGAGATGGCGGAGATCACGCGCGGCGCCGTTGGCGGCGTGGCCGACCTGGACGCCATCGTGGGCCGGATCGCGCTGCTGCCGGAACCGAAGCCGCTCGAAAGGCGGCTTCGACTCTGGAGTGAGTGGTGGAGCGGCGCCGCGATCATGGCCCTGCTGGCGGCGTATTGGACGGCACGGAAGCTCTCCGGTATGATCTGAACCCACGACCCGCCATGCACGGATCACTCGCCATCCCGGACGGTCTTCGGCAGCAATTCGACGAACTCGAGCGGCGGCTCTGGCGCTTCGATACGGCCGTGGCGATCTGCGGCGGTGCGTGTTCGCTCCTGCTCTCCTTCGCGCTCATTTTTGTCTCCGACCGGCTGTGGGACACGCCGCCCTGGCTGCGCGCCATTTTCACCGGCGGCGGGGTGGTGGCGCTGGGCTTTTTCCTCTACGGCTACGGCCGCCGCTGGATCTGGGGTTCGCGGTCGCTTCCCGCGCTGGCGAGCCTGGTGCAGAAGCGGTATCGACGGTTGGGCGACCGGTTGCTGGGAATCGTGGAGCTGGCCGATGAACGAAACCGCCCGGCCAATTTTTCGCCGGCCTTGTGCCGGGCGGCGATCGGCCAGGTGGCGAGCGAAGCGGCGAAAGTTGATTTCCGGCAGGCGGTGGGCACCAGGCGTCCGCGACGATACCTGTTCGGCGTGCTGGCGGCGGCGGCGCTGGCCACGGCATTCTTTGTCATCGCCCCGCAAGCCGGCTGGAACGCGCTGTGGCGCTGGGCGTTTCCGACCTCTCCCGTGGAACGCTACACGTTTGTGAGCCTCGACCATCTTCCCGATCATCTGGTGGTGGCGCACGGCGAGCCCTTCGAGATCGCGGTCGGCGTCAGCGCGCATTCGTGGGTCCGGCCCACGCGGATAACCGCCCAATTTGAAAGACAGACCGCCACCGAGGCCCCGGTGCGAAACGGCGCCGCGCTTTTCCGGCTGCCGGGACAGACCCACTCCGGGGTGCTCACGTTGCGGGCGGGCGATATCAAACGTCAGCTCCGCATCGAGCCGGCCTTCCGGCCCGAGCTCAAACAACTCACCGCCACCAGCGAGTTGCCGGCTTATCTCCAGCACCCACCGCTCGAGCAAAAAATCGATCGAGGCGTGCTGCCTTACCTCAAGGGAAGCAGCGTCGCTTTCACCGGCCAGGTCTCGCGCGCGCTCGATCGCGCTAGCCTCGACGCGAGCGCGCTGCGCGTCGAAGGCGATACGTTTTCCAGCCCCCCGGCGACATTCGAGGGGGCGGCGCAATTGACCTTCACCTGGAGAGATCGGCTCGGCCTCGACGCGGCGGCCCCGGCGAAAGTGCGGCTTCAGCCAAAAGAAGATGCGCCGCCGCAGGTCGAATGCCGCGGCCTGCCGGCGGCCATCGCGATCCTGGAGGAGGAAGTCGTCCGCATCGACATCGCCGCGACCGATGACTTCGGCCTGCGCGAGGTGGGGGCGCGCTGGCAGACGGCGTCGAGCCGCACCGGTGATGTGACCGGTCCGCTGGACGAGCGCAAACTCAGCGAAGGCGAGCCGCAAACGCGCGCCCTGGTGGGCCGGTTTGATTTCAGCCCGGCGCTGCTGCGCATCCCGCCCGAGACCAGCGTGGCGTTTTATGCGACGGCGACCGATCGGTTCCCCAACCGACCGGCCTCCGTGTCCGCCGTGCATCAAATCTACGTGCTCAGCCGCGAAGCCCATGCCCGCTTGATCCAGGACCAACTGGAGAAGCTCCTCGCGCGTCTCGAAGAACTGACGCGCCGCCAGGAAGCGCTCCTGGAAGCGGGAAAAAAGACGCGCGCCCAGGCACCCGAAAAGCTCGCCAATACGGATTCGGAAAAAAGCCTCGCCGAGCAGACCGCGGAGGAAAAGGAAACGGCGGCCCAGCTCGACCGCCTCGCGCAGCAAATCGCCGAGACGCTCCGCGAGGCGATGCGCAACAAGGATCTGGCGACGCCGACGCTCCAGGATTGGGCGAAGCACGCGCAGGCTCTGCAAGACCTGGCGCGGCAGAACATGCCGGCGGCGGCGCAATCGCTCAACGGGGCGAAGAGCGACGTGAACAGCCGTGCGTCGAAGCTCGATCAGGCCCTGGCGCAAGAGGACGAAATTCTCAAACAACTGCGCGGAGTGCAGAAGGCGGCCGAGCAGAGCCTCGACAAATTGATGACGCAGAATCTTGCCATGCGCCTCCGCAAGATCGCCAGCGCGGAGCAAGGGATCGCCGGCGATTTTCAAAGGCTGCTGCCGGAGACGATCGGGATGAACTTCGAGCAACTGCCCCCGGAGCCGAGGCAATCGGTCGAGCGCATGACGGCGAGCCATGAAACCGGCCGGGGCGAATCGAGCCGGTTGCACGTCGAGATCGGGCGGTTGTTCGAGCGCACCAAGCTCGCGCGCTACGGCGACGTGGCCGACGGGATGGCCAAGGCGGACACCGACAATGAGCTGCGCAAGCTCGGCGCGCTGATTCAGCAAAACGTTGCCGTCCGCGCCATCCAGGGGGCCACCGAATGGAGCCGGCGCTTCGAGGAATGGGCCAATCGGTTGAGCGCGAAAGATGATTCGAAGTCGGAAGCCGGCGAGGGCGAAGGGAAAGAGGCCAATCTGAGAGCCTTGATGGCGCTGTTGCGGCTCCGGCAGCAGGAGGACGCGTTGCGCCAGCGCACCGGCGCCCTCGATCGGCAGAAGGATTCGCACCCGCATTACCGCGAAGAAGCCGCGGCCACCGCCGCGCAGCAGGAAAAAGTGCACGCCGGACTCGAGGCGCTGAGTGAGGAGCCGGGCTTCCCGATTCCACCGGAGCGACTCGCGCCCGTCGGGATCGCGATGGGGGATGCGCAGACCTTGCTGAGCAAGCCGGACACCGGCGAGCCGGCGATTGCGGCGGAGACCGATGCCATCAACCTGCTCGATGAACTTATCACGGCGCAGTGCAAGAAGTGCGGCAAGAGCGGCAAAGGTCTGGCCGGACTGATGGCGATGATGGGCTTCGGGGCCGGCTCCTCGCCCGGCATGAGCGGTGCAGGCGGGGACACCGACCGCGCGAACGTTCCCGTGCCGGGCCCGAGGGAGGGGCGGCGGCCGGAGGAGCGCCGCGTCACGCAAGCGAGCGGCAACGAGCGCGCCGCGATCCCCGCGGAATTCCGGGAGGCGATCGAGAGTTACCAACGCGCGATCGAGGGCGCCCTTCCATGAGACCCAGGATCGCGGCCTGGTTGTGCTGCCTTTTTTTGTGGGTCGCCGCGGCGCCGGCGCAAACCTTCTTCAGTCAAAACGACGACGCCATCCCGCCCGAGCTCGATCGCGTCTATCTCCGGGCGCTCCAGTATCTCGTCAAGACCCAGCAAGCCGACGGTTCGTGGCCCAATCAATACGGCACCGAGCCAGCAGTCGTCGGGTTGTGTGTCCTGAGCATGCTCGCGCACGGCGAGGACCCGAATTCCGGACCGTATCGCGTTCCGATCCAGCGCGGGCTGGACTTCATCCTGAAGAAGCAGAACGGAAAAACCGGCTACATCGGCAGCACCATGTACAACCACGGCTTCGCGTCGCTGGCGCTGGCGGAATGTTACGGCGCGGTCTCCGATCCCCGGCTCGGACCCGCATTGCAAAAGGCCGTGGATCTGATTCTGAACTCCCAAACGCGCAATCCTTTCAGCGCCTGGCGTTATTCGCCCGAGAGCGCGGATGCGGATACCACGGTCAGCGGCGCGCAGATGGTGGCGCTCTTCGCGGCGCGCAATGCCGGGATCGGCGTGCCGGAGGAAGCGATCAAAAAGGCGGTCCGGTTTTTCGTCAGTTGCCAGTCGCCGGACGGCGGGATCGGTTACACCGGCGCCGGTGGCTCCAATGCGGCCAAGACGGCCATTGGCGTCCTCGTTTTCGGCCTCGCGAAACAGGAGAAGTCGGCGGCGTTTCGGACGGGAGTCGAGTTCCTCAAGCAGAATCCCAACGATGGTGAGCAATACTTCCAATACTATCTCTATTACGCCGCCCAGGCTTTGTTCCGGGCGGGACCGGTGGCTTTTGAACCCTGGAACGCCACCAATGTGAAGGTGCTGACCACCACCCAGGCGGACGACGGGAGCTGGACCGGCCAGTTCGGTCCGGCCTTTTCCACGTCCGCGTCGCTGCTTTCCCTCGCTCTCAACTACCGCTTACTGCCCATCTATGAACGCTAGCTTTCGTCTGCTCCCCTTTCCTTTCCTCCCGATGCGACCTCTCGTCTGCCTTGGTTTGATGGCCCTGCTGGCCGCGCCCGTGCTGCGCGCGGAGATCATTCTGGAGCTCGCCCCTCGTGAGCCGACGGCGAAGCGCATCGACGTGCCGAAACCCAAGGACACGCCTGGGGCGACTGGCGAGAAAGCCGCGCCGGTGACCGATCTCCTGCACTTTGCCAATAACGACACCTTGCACGGCTGGTTCCTCGCCTACGAAAAAGCCCAGGGCGTGCGCTGGCAAAGCCTCGAATCGAAGGAACCCATCGCTTTCCAGACCGCAAATCTCTCGACGATCAAACTCGACTCGCACAAACCGCCGGCCAATGCGACCGCGCCCACCTTCGCGGTGATGCTGACCAATGACGACGAGTTGCCCGGCAATCTCATCTCGCTCGACGACAAGGTGCTCCTCTTCGAGACCTGGTATGCCGGCCAGCTTTCCATCCCCCGCGCCATGGTCAAACGCATCACCCCGCTGAAGACCAGCGTGAACACGCTCTTTGAAGGCCCCACCGGCATGGAAGGCTGGGTGCTCGGCCAGCGGGGCAGCGGCCAGAAAGGCTGGATCTATCGCGATGGCGCGCTGGTCGGCACCAATTACGGAACCATCGGGCGCGATGTGAAACTGCCGGGCGTGGCCAGCGTGGATTTTGATATCGTCCTGCGCGGCAACCCGCAGGTGAGTGTGTGCCTTTACTCGGATCGCGCCGACAATCTGAGCAACTGTTACATGTTCCAGATCAACAGCGGCTATATCAGCCTCCAGCGTTATACCCGCGACGGCGGATCGAACAGCATCGGCGAACCCGTCCAGCTCCGGAATATGATGCGCCGGGAAAAGATGCACCTGGGGGTCCGGACCAATAAGGAGGCCAGGACCATCGCCCTTCTCGTGGAAGGGAAAATGGTCAAGCAATGGATCGATACGGCGGACTTCGCCGGGACGGGCGGGACCCTCATCTTTTCCACTCAGCAGGGATCGTATGTGAAGGTCAGCGGCATCAAAGTCGCCACCTGGGACGGCCGCCTCGATGAGCCGCAGGGCGCCGGCGCCAAGTCCAAGGAGGATAGCGTCAAACTCGAGAATCGGGACCGGGTCTCCGGCAAACTGAAGAGCATCGAGGAAGGCAAGGCGCTCTTCGCCTCATCCTACGCGGATCTCACCATACCGTTGGCGCGGGTGGAGGAGATCAGCATGTCGAGCGAGGGCGCCGAGCCCCCGAAACGAAACGGCAGCGAGGTGCGCGCGTTTTTCTCCAACCGCGGCAGCGTTACGATGGACATCGAGTCGTGGGACGGGAAGCAAGCCGTGGCCAGCAGCCCGAATTTTGGGAAGGCCGTCTTCTCGCCCGACGCGTTTCAACGCCTCCAGTTCAACCTGAATCAACCGCCACCGGCGGACGAGGACAGCATCGAACTGAGCAGCGACGAGAACCAGTAGTCGGCGCAAAGGGCGTAGCTCGACTTTCCAAAGTCGAGTCGTGCGGCGCCGTTACGATCTCCACTTTGGAAAGTCGAGCTACGGGAGCTACGGGCTACGGGCAGGGCCGTAATTCCGCCTTCCTGACCGGGATGGCCTGGGACACACTCGACCGAGTCGCTTGAGGCGAGGCGTGGGCCGGATGGTCCGCGGCGCACCGACGGCAACGTGAGGATTCGCTTATGAAATTGATTCTCCCAGGTCGCATTGTTCCGGCGCAGGCGCCGGATGATCCGCAGCTCTCGCAGTTCATTACGATTCGCCCGATCCAGACCCAGGAACTCGAAGGCGCGACGCGTGCGGGCCGCGTGATCGAGGAGCACGAGCTGGCCGGTGCGGCGGATGATGACATCGTCGAGCTCGAGTACGAGAGCGGAGTCAAGGAATGGATCTCGGTCGGGCAGCTCAAGGATGATCTGCACCTGCTCCCCGGTCAGCGGGGTGGGGCGGGGGACGTCCTGCGGCTGCCGACCGTGCCGATCCATGGCGCGTCGGAGCGCTCGATCTTTGGGACGGCGCTGAAGATTCTCAAGGTGTTCGGAGTCGATCCGGTGGAGCCGATTGCCGCCGCCGGCGCGCAGGCGATCGTCGGGCATTTCGAAGCGAAGCTGGATCCCGCGCCGGGCCTTTACCGATTGTCGGATTTCAGGGTGCCGGCCACGGTGCGAATCGCCTCGTCCGATGAGTTCGATGCCAGCGGGCCGGCGCTCGTGTTCATCCACGGCACGGCCTCGAGCCTGATGGGGAGCTTCGGCGGTCAACGGAAGGACGGCACGCCCGACGGCCTGGCCGATCCGGATGCCTGGAGCGCGCTGCGCGCGCTTTACGGCGAGCGCATCTACGGCCTCCAGCACAAAACCCTCAGCGAGAGTCCGGTCGAGAATGCGCTGGCGCTCGCGCGGCTGCTTCCATCCGGCGCCCGGCTGCACGTCGTCACGCACTCGCGCGGCGGACTGGTGGGCGAGCTGCTTTGCCTGCAACAGCTCGAGGAAGCGGATCTGGCGGCGTTCCGCGAGCGCGCCGGCGAATTCGATCGCGCGGCGGAGATCACCCGGCTGCGCGAGCTCGCCGACCTGCTCAGCGCCAAAGGCATCCAGGTCGAACGGTTCGTGCGCGTGGCGTGTCCGGCGCGCGGAACGATCCTCGCCTCGCGCCGCGTGGACCGTTACCTGTCGATCATCGGGAACCTCATGGAGCGCATCCCGATTCTGGCCGAGAACCCGATCGCGGCGCTGTTCAAAGCCACGCTCTTTGCGCTGATCAAACAACGCGCGGACCCGCGGCGCATCCCGGGCCTCGAGGCGCAGATGCCCGAGTCGCCGCTCATCCACCTGCTGAACCGCCCGGGCCTGAAGACGAAGTCGGACCTCGGCGTGATCGCCGGGGACATCGAAGGCTCCGGCTTTTTCGGCCATCTCAAGGTCTTCGCGACCGACCTGTTCTATCTCGAAGACCACGACCTCGTGGTGAACACCGAGTCGATGTACGGCGGCATGGGGCGCGACCAGGCGCGCTTCTTTTTCGATCAGGGGCCGGGCGTGAATCACTTCGGCTATTTCCGCAATCCGCTGACGCGTTCGAAGCTGGTCAGTTGGCTGAGCCAGCCGGCGGGGAAAATCACCGACCCCGATTTCCAGCCGATCGTGCGCGGTCTCGCCCCGGGGGCCGCCGCTGGGCCCGGCGTGCCCGGCGCGGTCTCCGATCTCCTGGAAATCCCGCGCGTCCGGGACCGCGAGTTGAAACTCCCGCCCACGCGCGCGGCCACCCCCCACCCGCTGCTCTTCGTGCTGCCGGGGATCATGGGCTCGCATCTGGAGGACGGCGCGGGTCACGTCTGGATGAATATGGACGCGATCATGCAGGGCGGCATGGCCCGGCTCGAGTTTGGGAAAAAGGGCATCCGCGCGACCAACCTCATGGCGGAGAATTACGAGCGGCTCTGCCAGTACCTCGCCTCGGGGTACGAGGTCATCCCGTTCCCGTACGATTGGCGCGACTCGGTGGAAGCCTCTGCCGAAGCCCTGCGGAAGCGCATTGCCGCCGAAAAAACGGACCGCCCGATTCGCCTCCTCGCGCACTCCATGGGCGGGCTCGTGGCGCGCGCCATGATCACCAACCATCCCGACCTCTGGGCAAAACTCCTCGCGCGGGGCGGCCGGCTCGTGATGCTCGGGACGCCGAACGGCGGCAGCTACGTGATCCCGCGGCTGCTCTTCGGAGCCGATGAGACGCTGCGCATGCTCGACCAGGCCGACGCGGTGCACACCGCGGCGCAACTGAGCGCGATCATTGCCGGGTTCCCCGGCGTCCTCGAGATGCTGCCCGCGCGCAACGGCGTTGATTTTTTCCAACACGACTGGTGGGCGGGACTGAGCCAGGCCGCCGTGCCGGGTCGCGAGCTGCTCGCGGCGGCGGCGACCGTCCGCGGAAAGCTGGCCGGTTCTCCGACCTCGGCCGGGATGGTGTATGTCGCCGGCGCGTCGCCCGCGACTCTCTCGGGCATCGACCTTACCCCCGGCGGCACGCCGGTCTGGACGGCGACCACGCAAGGCGATGGCACCGTCCCGTACGCACTCGGCAGGATCGCGGGGGTGCCGGTCTATTACATGGACGCCGAGCACGGCGATCTGGCGAATCACCCGCCCGCGTTTCCCGCGATCACCGAGCTGCTGGAGAAGGGCGAAACCTCCCTGCTGCCGCGCGAAGAGCCGATGAACGCCCGCGGCGTCTCGGCGGCGCCACCGGTTCGTGATGACGCGCCCATGCTCTTTCCCACCGAGATCGAGCTGCTGCGTTCCGCGACGCGTTCGCGCAAACGCCGGCAGGCCGCGGCGGGCGAGCCGCTCCCACCCTTGCGCATCGCGGTGGCGCACGGCGAGCTGCGCTGGGCACGCAACCCGGTGCTGGTCGGCCATTACGAGGGCGACGGGATCGTCAGCGCCGAAAAGGAGCTCGACCGGCGCCTGAAACGCCGGCTTTCCAAGCGGTTTCAAATTGGCGCTTATCCCGGCCCGGCCGGGAGCAGCGAGCTGGTGATCGCGCCGGGATGCACGCCGCCCGGAGCGATCATCGTCGGTCTCGGCGCGGTCGGCGAGATCACCCGGGAAAAACTGCGCCGCACCGTCGCGGCGGGCGCGCTGCGTTACGCCCTCGCCGTTGCCGAAGAAACGCTTTGCCCGGTGCCGGACGTCTGGCGCTCCGCGGCACTCAGCGCGCTGCTCATCGGCACGGGCGGCGGCAATTCCCTGAGCGTCGCCGACGCCGTGACCGCGATCATCGACGGCGTGCTCGAGGCCAATCGCGTCCTGCGCGCGGAGAATCTGTGGGGCCAGGTGCGGATCGATGCGCTCCAGTTCGTCGAGCTCTACGAAGACGCCGCGGTGCAGGCGATCAGCGCCGCGCATCTGCTGGCCCGGCGCCCGGAAGCGCGCACCGCGGAGACGCAGCCGCTCGTCGTCGAGCGGTTCCTGACGACGCTCGAAGGCGGCCGCGCGCAGCAGCCGGCGAATCAATACCAGGCCGGGTGGTGGCGGCGCCTGCTCATCGCCGGAATCGAGAACAGCGAAGATCTCAAGTTTACCGTGCTCACCGACCGGGCGCGTGCCGAGGCGCGGGTGCAGTGCAATGAAGACGCCTTGATGAAGGGCTACCTCGAGGCGGTGACACAATCACCCGCCTACGACGAAAGGACCGCGCTCACTCTTTTCGAGCTGCTCATTCCCAATGAATTGAAACGCAATCCCGCCGAGCAGGCGGACAATCTCCTGCTCGTCGTGGACGAGCGGACCGCGCAGTACCCGTGGGAATACCTGGCGCAACGCAGCGAGAAAACCGTCGAGCCTCTCGCCACCAGGCTCGGCATTCTGCGGCAATTCGTTTCCTCCCAGCCGAAGCCGCTCGGACGCCTGCCCTGGGGCAACAACGCGCTCGTCGTCGGCGACACGGAGAGCGGCTTCAACCCGTTGCCCGGCGCCACGGACGAAGCCGAAGCGGTTGCCCAGGCGCTCCGCGGCGGAAACTATGTCGTCACCGACCTGTTCAAGCCGCGGCCCAAGCCGCACGCGGTGATCAGCGAGTTGTTCGCGCGCGATTACAAGATCATCCACATCGCCGCCCACGGGGAGTACGATGAAGCTCATCCGCGTCACAGCGGGGTGGTTCTCGGCCCCGACCTTCGGCTCAACGCGTGCCAGTTCGAAAAGCTGCCAAGCCTGCCCGAACTGGTGTTCATCAACTGCTGCCACCTGGCGAAGATTGGCGATCAAAGCCGGCTCAGAACAGCGTCGCCCAATCGCCTCTCGGCCAGCGTGGCCAAATCGCTCATCGACATCGGGGTGAAAGCCGTGATCGCCGCCGGGTGGGCGGTCAATGACACCGCCGCCCGGACGTTCGCGCGCACTTTTTACGAGGAAATGATCGCCGGCCAAACGCTCGGCGAGGCCGTCCGCGAGGCGCGGCGGCGGACCTACCTCCAGCACGGCGGCACCAACACCTGGGCCGCCTACCAATGTTACGGCAACCCGGACTTCCGGCTCTATCTGCGCGCGGCAGAGGAGGGCGATGGATTCAGCCCCCTCGATCAATTTTTTTCGCGCAGCGAGTTCATCGCGGAGGCGCGGCGCATCCGCTCCGAGGCGCCGCGCGCCACGGATGACAAACGCCGCGCGAAGCTCGTCGAACGCCTCGATGAACTCGCCGCCATCCTGCCCGGCGCTTGGCGTGACGGCGCCACGGTGGCCGCCTTCGGAATGGCGTGGGATGCGCTCGGTGCATTCCGGCGGGCGATCGGCGCGTATCAGGAAGCGATCAAGATCAACCGCACCGAGGCGCCGCTGCACGCCATCGAACGGCTCGCCAATCTCGAAGATCGCTACGCCACCAAAATCAGCCTCGGCGAAGCGGCGGCCGGGGAGGAAGAATCCTCGCCGCAGGAATTGTGGAAGCGCTCGATCGGCCGATACCAGGCGCTGATCGCGCTGGGCGAAACCGTGGAGCGTCTCACGGGACTCGGCGCGGTTTACAAGCGGCAGTCTGACACCGGAACCCTCACCATCCTCGAGCGCAAAAAGCTGCTCCGCGCTGCGCGCGATGCGTATGGCCGCGCGCACCAGCGTGCCCTGAAAACTACCGGGCAGATCGATCCATACCCGGCCGAGAACTGGCTCGCACTCCGTTACCTGCTCGGGGAGAAAATCGATCCGGCCGATGTCCAGGCGTTGCGCGAGGCCGCCGCGGGCCTGGCGAAACACGGCCAGGAAATCTGGAGCCTGATGGCCGAGCCCGACGCACTGCTGGTTGAGGCGCTGATCAACGGCGACCTGGACAAGCGCCTCAAGGACTTGAAGACCGCGTATCAACGCGTGCTCGATCTTGGCATCCACACCGCCGGGAACCTCGACAGCATGACGGCGCAGTTGAGCTTCATGGAAAGAACGATCGCCGCACTCGGTCGCGCACCCGCTCCGATCCGGAGCTCGCTTGGCGAGCTCAAAACGTTCCTCACCGAAGCGGCCCGTAATGCGTAGCTCGACTTGTAGCTCGACTTTCCAAAGTCGAGTGGTGCGGCGCCGTTACGATCTCGACTTTGGAAAGTCGAGCTACGAGCGATCTCGACTTTGGAAAGTCGAGCTACGAGCGATCAAAGGCCATTTTGCGGAACGCCTCTTCCAGCTCTCGCGCCGCGCGCGGCGCGTCGCAGATGGGCGAGGCGGCCATCGTCGGGCGCAGGGACTGGCGCAGCGATTCGAGCCGGGGGGGGCCGGCGGCCAGCCCGGCGGCGATGCGCACGTATTCATCCGATGAATCCGCGGCGAGCGCGGCGTGCCCGACGTTGTGGAGAAAGCTGAGCGCCATGCGGCTGAAGAAATGGGCGCCCGCAAGCGTGACCACCGGGACGCCCATCCAAAGCGCTTCGCAGGTCGTCGTGCCGCCGACGTAAGGCACCGGATCGAGCGCGATGTCGATGCGGCGGTATTCGCCGAGAAAGTCCTGCAAGCCGATGGTGGGCGGCTCGATTGCGAGGCGATCGGGGTGAATGCCGGCAGCGACGAAGCGCCGGCGCAGCAGCTCACGGGTGAACGCATCGGCAAGAGCGAGCGCTTTCACCACCAGCCGCGAGCCCGGCACCGCCCCGAGGATGCGCGCCCAGAGCCGGACCGTGGTCGGGGAAAGCTTCGGCAGCGTATTGAACGAGCCGAAGGTGACGAAGCCGTTCGCGCGCGCCGGCAGCGGGCCACACTCCGGCGCAAAGCTGCGCGGCTGGTAGCACCAGAATGAGCCCGGCAGCCGCGCGATGCGTTCGCTGTAGAAGCGCTCGTGGCCCGGTGGGCAGATGTGCGCATCGGCGATGAGCCAGTCGATTTCCGGCAGCCCGGAGGTGCACGGATAACCGAGGTAAAGGGCCTGCACGGGCGCCGGTTTGCGCCGCAGCACGCCGGCGCGGTTGCCGGCGGTGTGCCCCGCGAGATCGACGAGGATGTCGATCCGGTCGGCGGCGATCTGCGCCGCGAGGCGATCGTCGTCCCATCCTTCGCAATCGCGCCATTCCGCGGCGTCGCGGCGCAGTCGCGCGGTGACCTCGTCCTTCGCTTCGTTGGTCGCGTAGCAGATCGGGACGACGTTCGCGCGGTCATGGTTCGCGAGCACCGGCTCAAAAAAATACGCCACGGGATGGCTGCGAAAATCGGGCGAGAGATAGCCGACGCGCAGCGGCCGGACGCGGAGACTCTGGTCGGGGGGCGGCGCGGGGCGCACCGGAGGGTCTGCCCGGCCCGGAGCGAGCCTCGCGGCGAGTTCCCGGTGCGTGGCCAGATGTTGCGCGGCGTCGCGCTGGTCGCTGTAGAGCGAGGCAAAGAGCGCGTTCGAGAGCGGCGCCGGGGCCTCGGGCTTGAGCCGGTGCGCTTCCATGAACGCGGCGAACGCTTCCTCGATCCGCGCCTGCTGCGTCAGCGCGAATCCGAGCATCAGCGGCCCGTCCGCGCTCTCCGGATGCGCGGCGATGATGCCGCGGGCGAGCGCCTCGGCCTCGGCGACCTGCCCGAGGTCGAGCAGCGCGTGGGCGAGATTGGCCCCGGCCATCGCGTCGTCCGGCGCCAGCCGCACCGCCTCGCGGAGATGGGCGATGGCGCCTTGCGGCTGGCGCCGCAGCCGGAACATCGCGCCGAGGTTGTTGTGCGCGGCGGCGAGCGCGGGGTCGAGCGCCAGCGCCTGCTCCCAGCACCCGACGGCCTCCGCGCTCCGGCCGAGCTCCTTCAAAACCACCCCGAGCGAATTGAACGTGTCGGCGTGCCGCGGCTCAGCCTCGATTGCCTGCTGGTAAAGGCGCGCCGCCTCCTCGAGTTCACGCCGCTGGTAGAGCAGCAATGCCAGTCCGCGCAGCGACGCCGCGCTCTGCGGCGCGAGGCGGAGGATCCGCCGGTGGAGCTCGATCGCCTCGTCCGCGCGCCCCGTGTGCGCGAGCAGCCGCGCGAGGTTCGTGGCAGCAACCGCGAGATCGGGCTGGAGCCGCAGCGCCTCGCGGTAGAGCCGCTCGGCTTCCTCGAAACACCGCTGATCACGCAACAAGTTGGCCAGGTTGACCTGCGCCGGCACCATCGCCGGATCGAGCGCCAGCGCCCGCCGAAAGCTCGCCTCCGCCTCCGGGAGCCGGCCGGTCTGGTGCAGCAGATTGCCCTGATTGAACCACACCTCCGGCCGCGTGGCGTCCGCCTCGAGCGCGCGCCGCAGGCATTCGAGCGCCTCGCCGTCGCGTCCGGCCCGCTTGAGCGCGCTCGCCAGATTGGCCAGCACCGCAGCGTGGCGTGGCTCATCGATCAGCAGCCGCTCGTAACGCGCAATCGCCTCCGCCAGCGCGCCGCGGCGATGCAGCGCGACCGCCGCGTCGAGGGCCTCTTGAAATGAACCCGAGTCTGCGTGCATGGATTCGCCGGAGCATGACCGACCGCGACCAGCCGCGGAAGCGCGCAGGGGTTAAAGTTTCTCCGCCCCTGCCAAAATCCTTCCAACTGTTCCGCAACCTCACGATGGTCCTGTCGTCCACCCCCCACCATGGTTACCTCCGCCCGCTTCCTTCCCGCTCTCGCCGTCACCGCGTGTCTCGCCGTCCAGGCTTTCGCCGCCGATCCACCGGCCACACCCACCAAACCGGCCGCACCCGCTCCGCCGCCCGGCCCGAAGGCCACGCTCTTCAATGTGCCGTACGGCAAACATCCGAAGCAGGTGCTCGATTTCTACAAGGCCGAGTCGGACAAGCCGACGCCGCTCGTCTTTTTCATCCACGGCGGCGGCTGGACGAGTGGGACGAAGGCTCGCGTCGGGGCCGCCAACTTCCTCAAGGCGGGCATTTCCGTGGTGTCGATCGAATATCGGTTTATTCCGGAGGCGACGGCGGACAAGGAGGTACCGCCGGTGAAAGGGCCGCTCAACGATGCGGCGATGGCGCTGCAGTTTGTGCGGAGCAAGGCCGTCGAATGGAACATCGACAAGACCCGCATCGGTGCGAGCGGCGGCTCGGCTGGCGCGTGCTCGAGTCTGTGGCTCGCGTTTCACCCCGAAATGGCGGACCCGAAAAGCGCGGATCTCATCGCGCGCGAATCGACCCGCCTGACCTGCGCCGCCGTCGATGGTGCGCAGACGACGCTCGATCCGCAGCAGATGAAGGAGTGGACCCCCAACAGCAAATACGGCGGACACGCATTTGGATTCAAAGGCGATCCGGCGAAGAAGCTCACCCAGTTCGATGACTTCCTCGCCAACCGCGAAAAAATCCTGCCCTGGATCGCCGAGTATTCGCCCTATGCGCTCGTCACCGCCGACGACCCTCCCATCTACCTCCGCTACGGGGCGCCGCCGGCGCTCGGCCAGGATCAGAAAGACCCGACGCACACTTCCAACTTCGGCGTGAAGCTGCAGGAACACTGCAAGGAAAAGGGCGTCGAGTGCGAACTGGCCTACCCCGGCGCGCCCGACGTGAAGCACCCTTCGATCGAGAGTTACCTGATCGACAGGCTGAAGAAATAGCGCGCCCCCGCGCGTCGCTTCCCCACCCGCCGGAAGACTTGCCGGCGCATCATCAGGCTGTTCCTCACGCATCCCCCGCTCCGCTCCATCCATGAAAAATCTCCTCCTCCTTCTCTTCGTCTTCGTCCTCCTCCGCAATTCATCCCCCGCCGCCGAACCCGCCAAACTCCTGGAGCCGACCAACGCGGCCGAGGCCGCCACGAAGAAAGCCGCCGAAGACGCCGACACGGAAACGCAGTATCAGGCGCTCGTCGCCACGCTGCCGCCGGACCAGCAGGCTTGGGAGCGAGTCTTGCAGGAGAATCTCGGCAACGGCTTCTACCTGCCCATCCACAAACGCTCCCGCGTCAAAGGCCAGTCCACCTGCTGGGACTTTGTGCAGGACGCCGCCAAGCTTCCGCGCGTCCTGCTCATCGGCGACTCCGTCTCCGGCGGCTACACGCTCTCGACGAGGAAAGCGCTCGCCGGCAAAGCCAATCTCCACAAAGCCCCGGAAAACTGCGGCCCCACCGCCAACGGCTTGAAGAAGCTCGAGATCTGGCTCGCCTCCGCTCCGCCCCCGGGCGCTGCGGCCGGTTCGCCGGCGGCTGCGCAATGGGACGTGATCCACTTCAACTTCGGCATCCACGACCGCAGCACTCCGCCTGCCGACTACGAGCAACGCCTCGAGCAGATCGTCACGCGCCTCGAGAAGACGGGCGCCAAACTCATCTGGGCGAGCACCACGCCGATCCCCACCGACGAAACGAAAAAGCAGACCGCCGAATCCATTGTCGAGCGCAACGCCGTCGCCGCCCGCCTCATGCAAAAGCACGGGATTGCCATCGACGATCTCTTCACCTTCATCACTCCGCACCTCGCCACCGCGCAAAACCCCAACGACGTTCACTTCACTGGCCCCGGTTATCAAATGCTCGGCCAGCAAGTCGCCGACTCGATCAGCCGCGCGCTCGAGATCAAAGCACCGTAACCGTCGCGTGCGCGCACGCTCCTTTCGACCTGCACATCGACCTGGAAGAGCCGCGTGGAAGTCACAGCCGGCGAATTCCCAGCTTCATCTGGTTGCGGAGCGCGGGCTTGAAGGCTCAGGGCCGCGCTTCGAGCACGAGATTGAACGGGGTCTCGGTGGCGCGGCGAAAACGCGTGAAGCCGCCTTTGCGGATGATCTCCTCGAGCAGTTCCTCACCCGCCTGGGCTCCGATCGCGAGGCCGACTTCCTGAGCCAGCGAAGCTGGCGTGCAGATCATCGTTGAGGCGCAGAAAAAGACGCGGCCGACAGGATTGAAATTCTTCTCCAGACAATTGTGGGCAAATGGCTCGACGATCATCCAGGTGCCGTCCGGCGCGAGGGAATCCAGCACGTGGGCGGAGGCGCCGATCGGGTCTCCCATGTCGTGCAGACAATCGAAAAAAGTAACGAGGTCGTAGTCGCGGCCCGGATACGCCTTGGACGCAGCAGCAGTGAAGGTGACGCGGTCGCTGACCCCGGCGGCTTCCGCGGCGCGGCGGGCCCACAGGATCGACGGCTCGTGATAATCAAAGCCATGAAACTGTGAACTCGGGAACGCCTGGGCCATGATGATCGTCGAGGCGCCGTGGCCGCAGCCCACGTCGGCGACCTTCGCACCTCGCCGCAGTTTTTCCTCCACGCCTTCGAGCGCAGGAAGCCACGAGTTGACCAGATTGGCCCCGTAGTTAGGGCGGAAAAACCGTTCGGTGCCTTCGAAGAGCCAGGGGTGATGCTCGTGCCAGCCAACGCCCCGCCCAGTCTGGAAGCCTTCGCGCAGCTTCGGCTCGTCATGGATCAGCGAGGCCGCGACCTGATACGCGCCGGGCAGGTAACACGGACTGTCTTCCACCGCCAGCGCGAGCGCCTGTTCGTCGGGAAGGGTAAAGGTCTTCGTGTCCGGATCATAGGTGACATAACCTCCGGCGGCCTGCGCACAGAGCCATTCGCGGATATAACGCTCGGACGTGCCGGTGCGGGTGGCGAGCTCGGCGGGGGTCAGCGGACCGGCGCCCGCCATCGCTTTGTACAGGCCGAGGCGGTCGCCGATCAGGATCAGCGCGGTATTCATCGCCGCGCCCATGTCGCCGACGGCCCTCCCGAGGAATTCCTGCAACTTGACCTGATCCACATTGAGGGTCGGTGTGCTCATAACTGGAGACTGGAGACGAACCTAAGCCGTCTCGCCAGGTGCGAAAAGGATTTCGCGTGGCGGGCGTGGCGCGAGTGTAGCGTGCCGGGCCGGAGCTCTCGTGTTCGAAGGGAGCGCCGACTTCCCACCGCCCGTGGAGATGGAGCACGGCGTTGGTGAACTCGCGGCCGCAAGACTTCCTGGGTCTTGTCCGCTTTCATCCAGGTGACTGGCTGACCTCCGCTCCAGGATCAGCCTGCGATCTCTGGCTTGGCGTCCCGCGTCATCAGATTGGCCAGGGCGTCGCGGGGGGAAATGGCGCCGTCCAGCAGGGCACGAATCTGGGTGGTGATCGGCGCGTCGATCCCGAGGCGGGCCGCGCATTCGTGGGCGCTGTAGGTCGTTGGCACTCCCTCGGCGACCATGTTCATCGAGGCGATGATGGCGTCGAGCGCTTCGCCGCGGCCCAGGCGTTCGCCCACGGCGCGATTGCGGCTGTGGCGGCTGAAGCAGGTGACCATGAGATCGCCGATGCCGCTCAGCCCGTGAAAGGTTTCGGGCCGGCCGCCGAGCGCGGTTCCGAGCCGGACGAGCTCGGCCAGCGCGCGGGTAACGAGCGCGGCTTTGGAGTTGTCGCCGAGGCCGAGGCCGTCGCTCACACCGGCGGCGACCGCGAAGATGTTTTTCAACGCGCCACCGAGTTCGATGCCCGCCACATCGTCGCTGGTGTAGGCACGGAAGAACGGCGTCGCGAAGGCTTGTTGCAGCCGTTGCGCGATGGCCGCATCGCCGCAGCCCAGAACGATGGCGGTCGGCATGCGGCGGGCGACTTCCTCGGCGTGGCTCGGGCCGGAGAGGACGGCGATCGCATGATTGGGGAAGCACTCGGACACGATCTCGCTCATGCGCAAACCGCTGCCGCGCTCGACGCCCTTGGTGCAGGAAAGGAACACGGCATCAGCCCGCAGCGCGACTTTGGAAAGGCGGGCCGAAGCTTCGCGCACCGCCTTCGAGGGCGTGACGAAAAGGATGAGATCGCACGCGGCCAATGCTTCAAGTTTGGGAGTGAAGACGATCGCCTCGGGCAGGGGGACACCCGGGAGATACGCGGTATTCACCCGTTCACGGGTTACCTGCGCGATGTGCGCGTCGTCGTGCCCCCAAACGATGACGCGGTGCTGGTTCTCGTGCAGCAGCAGCGCCAGCGCGGTGCCCCAACTCCCGGCACCAAGAATGCCGACGTGCTCGAAGCTCATGCGGGAGAAGAGTGAACCAAATGACCAAATTCTGCCAAATGACCAAATGAAGCGAGAGGCCGGCGCCTAAGCTTGCATGCCTTCCTCCGCGATTTGGCCAGATGGCAGAATTTGGTCATTTGGTTTCATTCTGCGGCGGCGGCTCCGGTTGGTTCGTCTCCGCTTTCTCTTTCGAGCCAAACCGCAGCTCGGTGCCGGCCACGAGCCGTTTGATGTTGGGCTGATGCCGGCGCACAACCATCAGCGCTGCAGCCACGGAAAAATAGAAATGGGCCCAACTATTTACCGCTGCCCACCCGTACTTGGGCCCGATCGCAAGTAGTGCGATTACCACTATGGGCAGCGAGACCGCAGCGATGATCGAGGCGAGCGAAACATAACGCGAGGTCTTGAAGACGAGCGCCCAGATGCCGAACACGATGAGTGCCGGAACGGGCATCATCCCGCAGATTACACCGAGCGATGTCGCGACGCCCTTACCGCCTTTGAAATTGAGCCACACGGGAAAGTTGTGGCCGAGGATGCACGCAACGGCTGCGGCGATGCCCATGTACCCGAGTTGGTCCGGACTGAGCGAGACAATGCGCTCGTGTCCGCGCGGCAGCACTTCTCGGATCGGCCAGTGCGTTGCAATCAAGATCCCGAGCTTGACAGCCGCGACGCCTTTGAGGGCGTCGGCAAAGAACGTGATCAGTCCCCATTTCTTTCCCATCACCCGCCAGACATTGGTCGCGCCGATATTCCCGCTCCCGTGCGCGCGCAGGTCCACGCCTTGCGACTTCGCGACCAGGAGGCCGAACGGGATCGATCCGAGCAAATACGCGACGACAACGATGAGAGCGACGAGAGGCCAGGTCATTTGCGGGCAGAGCGTTTGGCGGCGAGCACGGCTTCGATTTTGCCCAGCGGCAGGCAATTGACCACGTCGCCGCGGGTGAGCCAGCCTTTGCGGGCGGTGCCGATGCCGAACCACAGGAACTGCAGTTGCGCCGTGTGATGCGCATCGGGATTGATCGCGCACTTCACGCCCTTTTCCTTCGCCAGCGGCCACCAGCGCCAGTCCATGTCGAGCCGTCGCGGATTGGCATTAAGCTCGATGATCGTGCCCGTCGCGGCGGCGGCCTCGATGATCGCCGGCGCATCGACCTGGTAGCCTTCGCGGGAAAGGAGCAACCGTCCGGTGAGATGGCCGAGCATGGTGATGTGCGGATTTTCCATCGCGCGAATGATGCGCCGCGTCATGTCGGCGGCGGATAGATTGAAGACGTTGTGCACAGACGCGACGGCGTAATCGAGCTGCGCGAGGACTTCATCGGAAAAGTCGAGGGTGCCGTCCTTGTGGATATCGACTTCGCTGCCGGCGAAAATCTTGAACGTCCGGCCGAAAGTCTTGTTCAACTCGCGGATCTCCGCCACCTGCGCGAGCAGCCGCGTTTCATCGAGACCGTGCGCTTGAAACGAGGCCTTCGAGTGATCCGCGATGCCGAGATAGTCTAGGCCCAGCTCCTGCGCGGCCGCCGCCATCTCGGCCAGCGTCGAACGCCCGTCGCTCGCGGTGGTGTGATTGTGAAAAGTGCCGCGCAGATTCTCCTTCTCGATGAGCTCGGGCAGGGTGTGCTGCTCCGCGGCCGCGAATTCACCGCGGCCTTCCCGCAGCTCCGGCTCGACGTAATCCAGGCCCAGCGCGCGGTAGAGGTCGCGCTCGTCCAGAATGGCGGGAGGCTGCTCCGATTGCGGATTTCGGATTGCGGATTGCGGATTGGCGGGCGCGGCGGGCGCGGCGGGCGCGGCGGGCGCGGCGGGTGGTGATTTCGGAGTGCTGGATTGCGGGCCTGGCCTCACTTCGCTCGTTGCAGCGGATTTCGGATTAGCGAGCGGAGCGAGCCGGTATTCGTTGAGCGTCCAGCCGCGGGCGAGGGCGCGCTGGCGCATGACAATGTTGTGCTCTTTCGAGCCGGTGAAGTAACTCAGCGCGAAGGGATACTCGGCGTTCTTCACCACGCGCAGATCGGCCTGAATGCCGGACTTGAGGCGCACGCTCGATTTCGTGGCGCCGTGGGCCATCACGCTTTCGACCATCTCGTGCTGGACAAAGAAATCGGAAACCGCGGCCGGCTCGTTCGTGGCCACGATGAAATCCAAATCGCCGACCACTTCCTTGCGGCGCCGATAGCTGCCCGCCACGCTCACCTGGATGACTTCGGCATGCTTGCGCAGGTCCGTCAGCATTCGTTCCGCATCGGGGGCGATGTCGCCGAGGCGGAAACGGCCCGCGTGTTTGCTCCGCGACGCGATCGCCAAAAGAAGGTTGTCGGCGGTCTTCTTGCCGAAGCCCGCGAGGGTCGCCACGCGGCCTTCCTTCACCGCCGCCTCGAGCTGCGCGATCGAGGTGACCCCGACCTGCTCCCACAGGATCTTGATCTTTTTCGGCCCCAAACCCTGGAGCTCGAATAACTCGAACAAGCCTTCCGGAAATTCCTTTTTCAACTCGTTGTAGTAAGTCAGCTCACCCGTGTTCACGAGTTCCGTAATCTTCTCCGCAATCGCTTTGCCGATGCCGGCGATCTCGCTCAAACGCCCTTCGCTCGCCATCTGCGAAAGATTCCCCGCAAACGTCTCCAGGGCTCGCGCCGCGTTCGTGTAGGCGCGGACCTTGAACGGATTCTCGCCCTTGAGCTCGAGGAGCTGCGCGATCGCCTCGAGGACATCGGTGATCTGCTCTTTGGTGATCGGGGCCATGCGGGGGGCCGCGAATCTACGGCGCAGCAGGAAGCGCTGTCACGCGGTTTGACGAAAGTGCGACCGATGCAAGTCGGCCTCCCACAAGCCCCGGCAAAATGCGCGCGGGGGAAAATGGTTGCGTCGCCTCCGGCATTCATTCATCTAATCGCGACTTCCTTCCCTATGAAATTTAGCGTCAGCAAAGAGAAGCTCCTCGCGGGTCTGCAGACTGTGCAAAACGTGGTCAGTACCCGCACGACTCTGCCGATCCTCTCGAACGTCCTGCTCCAGGCGGCGGGCGGCCAGTTGCGGCTCACCACCACCGATCTCGACGTGGGCGTGAGCGGCACGATCGAGGCGGAGATTGAGAGGGAGGGCGCCACCACGCTGCCTGCGCGCCGGCTCGCCACGATCGTTCGCGAGCTCCCCGCCGCGGAAGTGCAGGTCGAGATCGATTCAAAAAACGTCGCGTCCATCCGCTGCGGACAAAGCTTTTTCAAGATCCTCGGTTTGCCGGAAGAGGAGTTTCCGCCGCTGCCGCGCTTTGAAGACGCGAAGAGTTTCACCCTGAGCCAGCAGATCCTGCGGGATGCATTGAAGAAGACGAGCTACGCCATCTCCACCGACGAGACGCGCTACGTGCTTAACGGCATTCTTTTTTCCTTCAAGGAGAACAAGCTCACGATGGTCGCCACCGATGGCCGCCGCCTCGCGCTGGTCGATCTCGAGGTCGAGTTTCCGCGCAGTCAGGAAGCGGACATCATCGTTCCCACCAAATGCGTCACCGAGCTCGGCCGTCTGCTCGGCGACGACGGCGAGGTCAAGATGAGCGTCAGCGAGAATCAGGTCGCGTTCGAGGTTGGCGGCACGCTGCTCGTCTCCAAGCTGATCGAGGGCAATTATCCGAACTATCGCCAGGTCATCCCCGGGGAAGCCAAGGAGCGCGTGACGCTCGAGCGCGAGCTCTTTCTCAATGCGGTCCACCGCGTGTCACTGCTCTCCAGCGAGAAATCGAATTCGGTGAAACTGGTCTTCACCAAGAACAACATCGAGATCGCGGCCAATACCCCGGACGTGGGCGAGGCCCGCGAATCGCTCGCCGTCGGCTACAAGGGCCGGGAGTTTTCGATCGCTTTCAACCCGGAGTTTCTGCAGGCGCCGCTGCGCAACCTGACCAACGACGAGGTCTATCTCGATCTCATCGACGAAATGAGCCCCGGCGTGATCAAGATTCAAAGCCCCTTTCTCTACGTGCTGATGCCGATGCGCATCAGTTGACCGCGCGGAAAACGCGGCGCCAGCGGGCGCGAATTTTCCGTTGCGCTTTCCGAGCGGCGGAATAACGTTCCGCTCCCGTCGCCGCAAGGCGATCCCGGCAAACGCTCACGTGGCGGAACTGGCAGACGCGTACGGCTCAGGACCGTATGGGGCAACCCGTGGAGGTTCGAGTCCTCTCGTGAGCACCGCCCCGGCTTGGAGGGGGTTTTGAGGGAATCGGAAATCGGGCGAGAAAGGCGGCAGGCGGCGCCGGTAGGCACCGGTCGCAGAAATCGTTTGCGCTCGGCTCGATTCCAGGCGAACGATGCAAGTAAGCACTTGCATGCCTTCCCTCGCCTCGCCCAAATCCAACCCCACCCGGCAGCGGCTCCTCGACGCCGCCTTCCGGGTCTGCGCCCAACGCGGCCTGCACGCCACCACCCGGGAAATCGCCGACGCGGCCGCGGTCAACGAGGTCACGCTCTTCCGGCACTTTGGCAGCAAGGAAAAGCTGATCGCGGCGCTCTTCGAGCGCTCGGTGGCCGCCCAGATGGAAGCGTTGAGCGACGCGGAGCCGGACGCGAACGACCTGGATCATGACCTCCGCCGCTACGCACTGCGCTTCAATCAAATGCTTTTTGATCACGAACCGCTCATCCGTACGCTCATCGGGGAGGCGCACCGGTATCCCGAGGCGGCGCGACAGGTGATCTCGGACTCGGTGCAGCCGATGCGCCGCCGGCTGATGGAGTATTTGCGCGCAGCGCAAAAGGCTGGTTCGGTGCGGCGCGATCTCGAAGTCGCCCCGGCGGTGGATGCCTTCACCGGCATGCTGCTTTCCGGCATGCTGCGTCGCACCGGCGCGCCGAAGTGCCTCGACTATGCGCAGGAGTCTTTCGTGACGACGTGCGTCGAGCTCTTCCTGCGCGGCATCGCCGCTCCGAAACCGGCGCGTCCACCGGTCCGCCGCCGATGAGCACCGCCGCGCTGCAGTTCAATTCGCCGCTCGCCCGTCGCGCCGCCGAGCAAGGCTGGATCAAATGGGCGATCGCCATCACCGTCGCCCTCGGCGCGATCCTCGAAGTGATCGACGTCAGCATCGTCAACGTGGCCCTGCCGCACATGCAGGGAAATCTCGGGGCCACGCTCGCCGAGATCGGCTGGGTGATCACCGGCTACAGCATGGCGAATGTGGTCATCATTCCGCTCACCGCCTGGCTCGATGATCGCTTCGGGCAAAAGCGCTATTTCATTTTTTCGCTGATCGCCTTCATCGCGGCTTCGATCCTCTGCGGCCTGGCGACGAGTCTGCCGATGCTCATCTTCGCCCGCGTGCTGCAAGGTCTCGGCGGCGGCAGCATGCTCGGGAAGGCGCAGTCGATTCTGTTTCAGACTTTCTCGAAAGAAGAGCAGGGCTCCGCGCAGGCGGCTTTCGGGCTGAGCGTGATCATGGGTCCAGCCATCGGCCCGACGCTGGGCGGCTGGCTCACCGATGCGCTGAACTGGCGCTGGATTTTCTTCATCAATATCCCCGTCGGCATCGTCGCCATCATCCTCGCCACGACCTTTCTCCCGGTGGACCAACCCTCGCGCCGCCCCCGGAGCGGCGTCGATTGGACCGGCATCGCGCTCATGACCGCCGGCCTCGCCGCGCTGCAAGTGATCCTCGAGGAAGGTCAGCAGCACGATTGGTTTGAGTCGCGGTTCATCGTGGGCATGGCGATGACCAGTGCGCTCGCCTTGATCGCTTTTGTCTGGTGGGAAATGCGCATCGCCCATCCCGCCGTCGATCTGCGCGTGCTGCGCTATCGCTCGGTTGCGGCCGGCAGCCTCTATTCCATCGTGCTCGGCGCGGGACTCTACGGGGCGCTTTTCGCCATCCCGATCTTTGCGCAAAACAACCTGCACTTCACCGCGCAGCAAACCGGCCAATTGCTCATCCCGAGCGCTGCCGCGTCCGGCGTGGCGATGATCCTCACCGGAAAGCTGATCGGTCGCCTGGGGCCGCGGGTGCTCATTGCCGTCGGCAGCCTCGTCACCGCCGCGGTGATGTTTTCCCTCGCCGGCCTGAATCCCGACACCGGCTCCGGCAATCTCTTCTGGCCGCTGATCGGTCGTGGACTCGGCAGCGCGATGATGTTCGTCCCGCTGAGCATCGCCACTCTCGGCATGCTGCCGAAACACGAGATCCCGGCCGCGTCGGGTTTTTACAATCTCACCCGCCAGCTCGGTGGCAGCCTCGGGATCGCCATGCTGACCACGATGCTCGCGCGCCGCGAGGCCGCGCACCGCGCCGTGCTCGTGGAGCGAATCTCGCCGCTCAGCCACAGCGCGATGGAACGCCTCGAGGGACTCGCCGCGCATTTTCAAAAGCTGGGCGCCAGCGCCCACGACGCGCAGGTCCGCGCGCTCGCCGCGCTCGATCACATCGTCACCGGCCAGAGCGCGCTCCTCTCCTTCGACGATCTCTTTCGTTACGTGGGCCTCGCCTTCCTGGTCACGCTCCCGTTGATCCTGCTGCTCGGCAAAGGCGCGAGCAAGGAAGCCGCCACCGCCGCGCACTAACCTTTTCGCCGCTATCATCATGAGCACACCCGCCCTCGCCAAACTTCCCACGGACCCTTCTGCCGACTCGCTCGGAATGGAGACTTCCTTCACCATCGCCGAGGAGGTGCCCCAGCGCGGCGGCTCGCGGTGGCGCGTGCTCCTGGTCCTCCTGCTCGTCAGCGCGGGACTCGCCTGGGGCGCCCGCTCCGCGCATCGCCTGCTCACCCACGCCGAGACCGATGACGCTTACGTCACCAGCTACGTGCATCAGGTCAATGCGCACGTCAGCGGCACCGTTGCCGAAGTGCAGGTCGAGCCAAACAGCGACGTGAAGGCCGGCGACGTCCTCTTCCGACTCGATCCGCGCGATCATGAAGCCAAGCTGCAGCAAGCCGAGGCGCAGTTCGCGCAGTCCGAGGCGGTCATCAATTTTACCAGGACGCAGATCTCGGGTGCGCACGCCAAGGTCGATCAAGCGCAGGCGGAATTAACCAAAGCGCAGGCCGACTTCGATCGGGTTCAGGAACTCGTTCGGACCAAGGTCGTCTCGAAGCAGGAGTTTGACGCCGCCAGGGCGGCCCTCGACACGGCGAGCGCCGGCCTGGTCTCCGCGAAATCTTCCGCACTCGGCATGGAAAGCGGCCTGCAGGTCGCCCTCGCGCAACGCCAGAACTCGCAAACCCAGCTCGATAACGCGCGCCTCCAGCTTTCCTACAACACCATCACCGCGCCCGTTGCCGGACGCACCAGCCGTCGCAACGCCGAACTCGGTGCCTACGTGCAACCCGGGCAAACGCTCGTGGCCATCGTCGAACCCGCCGTCTGGATCGAAGCGAACTTCAAGGAAACCCAGCTCGCGAAGATGCACATCGGCCAGCCGGCCGAGATTACGATCGACGCTCTGCCTGGCCACGCCTTCCGTGGGAGGGTCGAGAGTTTTTCCCCCGCGAGCGGCGCGCAGTTCGCGATGCTGCCGCCTGACAACGCGACCGGCAATTTCACAAAAGTCGTGCAGCGCGTGCCCGTTCGCATCCGCTTCGATGCCGACTCGATCCGCGGCTACGAAGACCGCCTGCGCGCCGGTCTGAGCGCCGTCGTTGCGGTGCGGGTAAAGTGACGCGCGGAATCATCCGGCATCGCTTGCGACTGCTCAGAGCCGCTCGAGAAAGCGCGCAAAAAAATCGGCGCCGCGTTCCAGTTCCTCGACCGCAATCCACTCATCGCGGGTATGCGCCTGCTCGATCGAGCCGGGACCGATGGCCACCGCGGGCATGCCGCGTTCGGCGAAGTAACAGGCGTCGCAAAACCACGGTGCTCCCACGGGGCGCGCGCCGCAGGCCTCGAGTTTGGCGATGAGCGGATGCGCCGGATCGGTCTGGAGGGGCGGGGCCGGGATGGCGGAAACTTCGAGATCCGGGCAGACGCGGCGCAGGCGCGCGGCGATTTCATCGATGATCGTGGCGCGGTAGTGCGCCGGAACGAAGCGCAAGTCCACGGAGGCGGTGCAGCGATCGGGAATAATGTTGGTCTTCGTCCCGCCGTGAATGGTGCCGATGCTGAGCGTCGAATGGCCCAGCAACGGATGGCGTTGCGCGGCAAACTCCGCGGCGAGCTCGGTGCGCACGATGCCGAGCACGTCGTGCATTTTGTCGATGGCGTTGCCACCCGGATCGGGGCGCGAGGCGTGGCCGGCGGTCCCGTGGGTGACCAGATTGAGAAAGGCGGAGCCTTTGTGCGTGTGGACCACGTCGAGGCCCGTGGGCTCGCCCGCGATCACGAAATCGAAGCGCTCTTCGCTGGCCAGGGCACGCGACCCGTGCTGGCTGGTTTCTTCGCTCATCAGGCCGGCAAACCAGATCTCGTGGCCGAGGCCCCCCAACCGCCCGCGAAAGCCGCGCAACGCCCAGAGCATGGCTGCCATGGAGCCCTTGGTGTCGCTCGCGCCGCGGCCCCAGATCTTTCCGTCCCGCAACTCCGCCCCGAACGGGTCGATGCTCATTCCCTCGACGCTGACGGTGTCGGTGTGCGGCGCGAAGAGCAGCTTCGGCTTGCCGGGACGATCCGCCCGCCACCGCGCCACCACATTGGGCCGGTCGGGCAGAACCTCCCGCAATTCGACCTCCGCGCCGATGCTTTCGAGGAAGATCGCGAGCCACTCCGCGAGCTGCTTTTCCCCGACCGCCTCGATCCCCGGGTCGCCGTGCGGATTGACGCTCGGGATGCGGATGAGCGCTTGCAGGAGTTCGACGACCGAGGTGGGCGCATTCATGGCGGACCGAGCCTCGCTGCAAAGGCGCACCGAGGCGAGCGCGTCATGCGCGCCGCATGGAATGGAACCACTCGACGAATTTCGGAATGCCCTCGGCGATTTTGGTTTGAGGGTCGTAGCCGAGCAGCGCTTTCGCCTTCGAAATATCCGCATAGGTCAACGGCACGTCACCCGGTTGCTCGTCCATCCGGTTGATGATGGCCTTCTTTCCCAACGCCTGCTCGATCGTCGCGATCAAGTCGTTGAGCATCGTCGTCTGGCTTTCGCCAAGATTGAAAACATCGCACAGCGATCCGGCGTAGCTGAGGCAGGCGCTCATGCCCTGGAGGATGTCATCGATGTAGGTGTAATCGCGGCGGGTCGAGCCGTCGCCGAACTGGTTGATCGGCCGGTCCTCCGAAATCGCTTTGGTGAAGGAATGGATCGCGAGATCGGGCCGCTGCCGCGGACCATAGACGGTGAAAAAGCGGAGGCTGATGGTCCGCATCCCGTAGAGGTGGGCGTAGTTGGAGCAAAGCTGTTCGCCGGCGAGCTTGGTGGCGGCGTAGGGCGAGATGGTGGCGGTCAGCGCGAGGTCTTCGCGGAAAGGCGCGGACTTGAGCACGCCATACACGCTGCTGCTGCTGGCATTGATGAAGCGCGGGATGCCCGCCTGCCGGGCCGCGTCCAACAGGTGCCAGGTCCCGGTGATGTTGGTGTTGATATAGAGCTTCGGATCCTGGATCGAGGGCCGCACCCCCGCGCGGGCCGCCAGATGCACGATGGTGTCAAACTTCCCCGCCCGCACCACGCGTGAAACCGCATCGCCATCGCGGAGATCCACCTCGTGAATCGGCACGTCGCCGGCAAAGCCGCGCACGTTCTGCCGCTTGATCGCGGGATCGTAGAAGTCGTTGAACTCATCGAGAACCGCGGCGGAATGCCCGAGAGCGAGGCACTTCTCCACAAAATGGGAACCAATAAAGCCGGCGCCGCCAGTGACCAGAATATTCATCGACGCACCGTAGTCGGCTGGCAAAAAATGGAGCAAGAGAAAGTTCCGCGCGGAGCCACGGGGAGGTTTTGGCGCGTGGAATTCCGCCCGCCGAGGCCCGGAATGGCCTGGAATGATGACTTAGGGACAAACCTGTTGACACGCCTTGGCCGGGATGACATTAACCGTCGAATCTTCTTCATCCCATGCCCGAGACCCAAGACGACCTTCCTCCAGCCCCCTCTGAATCCGCTGACGACGCCGCAAAATCGGAAACGATTCGCATCACGCTTCCGGCCAAGCCCGAAACGCCCACGGCAAAGCGTGAAACCGTCCGGATCAATTTGCCGGGCAAGAGTGGCATCGCCGGCCCGCCACCCGGGGTGACCCCGAAGAAAGAAACGACGAAGATCATGGCGGAGGGCGGTGCGGAGTCGGTCTCCGCTCCCGCTCCTTCCGGCGCCGCCCGCCCTTTTGTCCCACCGCCTCCGCGTCCACCCTCGCAACCGGGCGCCCCTGGCGCACCGGGCGCGCCGATGGCTCCGAAACCGGGCGGCGGCAGCGGCATTAATCCTCCTCCAAAGCCGCCGACGATGGTTGGCAGACCGACCGTCCCACTGAAGCCAGGCCCCGCGCCGGCTCCCCCGGGCGGTGCCAAACCCGCTCCGCCCACGGGCAGCGGCATTAGGCCTACGCCTCCGTCCGGCGGTGGCGCCCCCAAGCCACCCGAGCCCGTCACCCAGAAGGCGGCGGCCCCGAAAAAGGAGACCGCGCGCATCACGCTGCCGCCTGAAGGTGGAAAACCCTCGATGCCCAAGGCCACAGTCAAGATGCAGCAGACCCAGCCGCTCGTTCGGCAAGGCGCTGGTTCCGCGATTCAGGGGCCCGCGCTTCAAACCGCACCCGCCATGGGTTCAGGGGGCGGCGGCTCAGGCTCAGACGGACTTATGAATATTCTCGCCATTGCTGCCTTCGTCGTTTCGATCGGTGCCGCGGTGCTTGCGTACCTCGCCTACACGGCGTCGCAACTCACCTAAGGTAACCCACCGAACACATGGCCAGCGCCAACGTAGTCACGGTCACCGACGCCAATTTCGAAGCGGAGGTCCTGAAATCCGACCTCCCCGTGCTGGTGGATTTTTGGGCTCCATGGTGCGGCCCGTGCGTCCAGCTCGGGCCTGTCATTGACGAGATCGCCGACGCCAAGGCTGGAGTCGCCAAGGTGGCGAAGGTCAACATCGACGAGAACCTCGCGACGCCCGGCCGTTTCCGCATCAACTCGATTCCCGCGCTGCTCTTCTTCAAGGACGGCGAAGTGCGCGATCAACTCGTCGGTCGCGCTCCCAAGGCCGACATCGTCGCCAAGCTCGACGCGCTGGCGTAAGCCAAGCCGGAAGGCTGAGAGGGCGTCTAAAAAGTCGCGCGTGCGGAGCACAGGCTTCCTGCGCTCCTGCCTGTAGTTTCAGGGCAGCGGCAGGCAGGATGCCCGCCGTCCCCACAGCCAGGATGGCTGTGCTCCGATTGCCCCGCGCGACTTTACATCCTCTGAGTTTCAGTACGGCTTTTCGGGGAAGTTGCCAGGCGGATCGTAGTTGGCGACGAGGATGGCCATTCCCTGGGAATTCACGGCGATGCCGAAGCCGACCCGCGTGGTCTTGCGCCAGACCATCTGCGTATAATGGGTGACCTCGCCTTTCTGCGGGTCGCCGACTTTGCTGCCAGGGCGGTAGTTGCTCTTTTCGCCATACCACCTCCGGGCACCGCTCGCCGGGCCCTCGCCCTGCCCGGGTAGGAAGCCGGCAATATTCTCGCCGTAGCTCCCATCGGGCCGGTGGTCAAAGGCGTCCCGGGCCGCGAGGTTGCTGGCCCATTCCTGCGCGTAGGCCGCGAGCTTCGGATCCCATTGCAGCGGCGGGACACCGACTTCGGCGCGGGCGTCGTTGTGGACCTTGAGGAATTCGGCGACGGCCTGTGGATTGGCCGGCGCGGCGGGCGCGGCAGCCACTGCGGCAGCCGGTGGGGCCACCGCGGCGCCCTTCCGGCGCGCGGGCGCGGGGGCGGCGCCGTTGCCTGGCCCTCCAGTGATGGTGATCTCGAATTTGCCCCCCTGATTCTTGACCCGAAACTCCTGGAGGAGCGCGTTTGTCCTGGCATCGCGGGCGCGGAAGAAATGTCCGGCGCCCGTGGTTCCGATCTCCACTCTCGCGCCGGCTGCGATGGTGTCATCACTCTTCCCTTCCTTGCCGTCTTGATCGAGCCAATTGACCCGGATGGCACCCGCCGTGGCGTTGGTCACGGTCAAGGCGACCTCACCGCCGCCCTGGTCCTGCGATTTCTTTTCCGCGAGATCGGCGGCTGTCTGCCCGGGGGCGAGTACCGGCCCGGGCGCGGCGGCCGGTGCAAATCCAGGCTGACCCGCGACGCCCACCAGCGGCTGGCCGACGGCATTCGCGGGCATATCGATGGGCCGTTCGAGACCCACGGGCGGCGGGCCTTGCAGGATGATGTTGCCAAACTGGTCCCTCTGCGGCGCGGCGCCGGGGGCTGGACGGTTCCGGCCGGCGGGCGGAGCGGCGGCGACTCCGCCGCCGCCGAGCTGATAGGTGCCCTGGAGGCGGGCCGACGCCGCCACTTTTCCCTTTGTCGCGGCCAGAACTTTCGTCCCGTCGAGTCCGGCGGGCAGTTTCAGCGGGCGGTCGAGGGCGTAAACGGTGAAAATGTAGCGATGCGCCGGATCGCCGGCGGGGGGCAATGGACCGCCCCAACCCCGCTTGCCCCAACTGTTGCTTCCCGGTGTGCCCTGGGGCGCCTGGCCTTCCTGGACCTGAGTCACATTGGGGGGAATGCCATAGACGACCCAGTGGACCCAATTGCCACCTGGAGCGTCCGGATCATAGCACACGATGGCCAGCTCCCTGGTCTGGGGCGGCGTTCCAGTCCAGAGCAAGGAGGGCGAGATATTCTGGCCTTCGGGCGCCGAGGCCAGACGGCGAGGAAGCGCGCCTCCCGCCGCAAAGGAAGTGCTGGCCAGGGTCATCGGACCGGCGGCGGCAGGGGCATCGATCGGCTGCTCCAGCCCGATTGGCGCACCGGCTTTCGCCACGGGCGCACCGGCCGGCTGCAGTTTCACCGGCGCCAGGTCCGAGGGTGGTTTTCCGGTATTGAAAAGGGCGTGTCGGGCCAGAGTGGTGCGATCGTCCTGGGATCTTTCGAAAACGGTCAGGAAAGCGTCTTTCTTCGGACTCCACGACACCCAGAGATTCGGCCCCATCTCGAAGCCCACGCCGGAGAACTTGTCGTCCCCGACGGTCCACGTGAGCTCGTAGCTATTGTCAGCCACAAGCTTGATCGCGCACGAACCCGTGTAGCTGCCGCCGTTGGGGGTCGCGGCCGAAGCGATCCGGTAAGTGCCGCCCAGCTTTTTCGGACCTTCGAGGTTTTCCGCAATGACGCCGACACTGTCGCCCGCGTAGGTCACGCCCGTCCCGTTTAGCTTTCCCTCCTCGATGCGATAGACGATCACGCCGCCCTGCTTTCCCGGATCGAACGACGCCGCGAAGAAGCCATCCACCGAAAAACCGACTCCGGTGAAAGCGCCTTTCGCGCTTGTCATCTGCACGAAACAGCCGGCGCCCGCAGGCCGGATCACGACCCGATCACCATTGTCGGCACGATAGGCGCCGCCAAACATCTGCGCCTGCTGGGCGAGGATCTCCGCATCCATCAGCGGAGCGAGCTGCCCGCCTTTGGCGCCTTTTCCGGCGGGCTGCGTCTTGTCGCCGAGGAGTCCGCCGAGAATTTTCGCGGCGGTATCCGCCGCTTTTTCTCCATTGGATTTGTCGCCTTTCTTCTGCGCCTGGACGGGTGTGACGAGAGCGAAGACGAGAGCAGCAACAGTGGTGGTGATGCGTGATGTATTCATGGGGAACGGATGGGTTGCCGGGATGGAAAAGATCGCGGTAAGGCCCGAAGTCTTCCGGAGGAAGGTCGGTGGGTGGAAAATACTAAAAATCCGGGGGCGAGGGAAGCGAGCAATCTTTCAGCAACCGCGATGCGTTCGTCGCGCCCTGGCCCGCTCCCTCGCTTCCACGGCCGCTCCCGACCTGGGGCGACAGCATGGGCGGCAATTCGAAACATATTGCGATCGTTCAGGCCGTCGTCACGCAAGCTTCGGGTCCGGGCCTTGCTCAGGTGCCGGGAAGTCTTACAATGCGCCCGCAGATGCAACTCGAAGGCTATACCACCGGTGATTTCGACCGTGGGGCGACGCGCTGGAAGGAGGCCTTGTGGGTCGCGGTGAAGTGCCTCTTTTTCCTCACCCCGCTGCCCTGGCCTTCGGTCTTGCGGGTGGCGCTCCTGCGGGCATTCGGTGCGAGCATCGGGGACGGAGTGGTGGTGCGCGCCGAGGTGAACGTCACGTTCCCCTGGCGCCTCGTCGTCGGCGACCACGTCTGGCTCGGCGAGGAAGTGGTCGTGCTCAGCCTCGCGATAGTGACGATCGAGTCCAACGTCTGCCTTTCCCAGCGCGTCTTTCTTTGCACCGGATCACATGATTTTCGCGCGCCCGGTTTCGACTTGCAGACCAAACCGATCACGGTGAGGGAACGCTCGTGGGTGGCCGCGCAGGCCTTTGTCGCGCCGGGAATCGAGATCGGCCCCGGAAGCATGGTGGCGGCGGGGAGCGTGGTCCTGGAGGATGTTCCGCCCGGCGTGCTGGTGCGGGGAAATCCCGCGGTGGTGGTGCGAAAGTGGGAAGAAGTGGACAGCGGCCGGACGGCGACCAGCACCGTTCGCGATTGCTGAAGGAACCCTGTCGTCGAACTCAAACGCGAACCCCGAATGGGCCTGCGATCCCGCACTTGCTAGACAGCCCGCCTCTCAGCCGTGCGTTTCCTCTTCCTTAACCAGTATTTTCCACCCGATCCGGCGCCCACCGGCGTGCTCCTGCGGGAAATGGCGGAAGCCCTGGAGCAGGCGGGGCACACCATTGATTCGGTGGCGGCGCGGCAGGATTACCGCAACAGTCATGGGCGCGGCGGAAGGATGCGGCGTGAACTCATGGCGCTGGTCAGGATGTTGTTCGATGGCCTGCGCCGGCCGCGGCCAGAGGTGGTTGTTTCCGGAAGTTCCCCTCCCTGCCTGCTGGTGGTGGCGACGCTCGTGGCCTGGTGGCATCGGGCGCATTCGGTGCACTGGGCCATGGATTTGTACCCCGAAGTGGCGGTCGCGCTGGGCGAAGTGCGCGAGGGGGCGCTTGCGCGGACGATCGCCGCCGTGATGGGCTGGGGATATCGCCGGGCGGCGCAGGTCGTGGTCCTGGATGAGGATATGGCGGTCCGGCTCCGCCGTTATGGCGTGAAGCCGGAGATCATTCGCCCGTGGGTGATTTCCCCGGTTCTCGAACAGCTCGCCACTTCGCAGGCGGAAGTCTCTGCCGAGTGGACGTGGATTTACTCGGGCAATCTCGGTCGCGCGCATGAATGGGAGACCCTTCTCCAGGCGCAAGCCTGGCTCGAAGCGCACGGCGCCGGAATCCGGCTGGTCTTCCAGGGCGGCGGACGTTCGTGGGCGGCCGCGCAAGCACGAGCCCGCGAACTCGGACTCCGGCAGATCGAGTGGCGCGGCTACGTCGCGGAGGAAGAATTGCCGGCCTCGCTGCTCCGCTGCCACGCGCTCGCGGTCACGCAATTGCCCGAGGCTCAGGGTCTCCTCTGGCCGAGCAAGCTCGCCCTGGCCAGCAGTTTGCCGCGGCCGATCGCCTGGGTCGGCCCGGCCGACGGGGCGATCGCCCGGCTTCTGCGCACGCTTCCCCAGGTGGGCATTTTCGCTCCCGGTGAGGCGGAGGCCCTGGCCCGGTGGCTGATTGCACGGAAGATCGCCGGGGCTCCGGCCCTGCCGGCGCCCGGGTTCGATCCGGCGGCCCATCGCGCCCAGGCACTCGACGCCTGGCGAAGACTGCTGACGGCGCTTCCGTGAGTAATTTGCCTCCGAGGGTGCGCACTTGCTCGGAGACCCTTGCAATGGCACCGTGCGTGCTCATTTTTGGTGATCAAAACGATGACTTTTCACGGCTCTATTTTGCGGCCAGCCCGACCGCAGCGGCCGCGCCCCCTCCCACCTCTGGCGGGAGGCGGCGCGGAATGATCACCTCTTTTCTCTTTCTCGGTCTGGGTTTTCTGATCTCCGTGTTGTCCACCCCGTGGGTGATCCGGCTTTCGCAACTCGGCTTCGGGCTGGATCACGCGAACGAGCCCCGCAAGCGGCACGGAGCGCCGATCCCTCGTCTCGGAGGGCTGCCATTGATGCTGACGATGTCGCTCGGGCTGGTCCTGATTCTGACCCTTCAACCGGAAGCTTCGTCGGACTGGTTTGCCACCCTCTTCGGCAGCATTCTGATGTATGGGCTCGGGCTGTGGGACGATTTGCGTCCCCTGGGCGCCCGCACCAAGCTGGCCGGGCAGTTGGTCACCGCCTGCCTGGTTTATTGGATGGGCTTGAGCATCGACAAATTCTCCTACCCGGGCACCGCGGGGAGCATCCAGCTCGGGTTGTGGAGCCTGCCGGTGACCGTCTTCTGGCTGATTGCGGTGCCCAATATTGTGAATCTAATCGATGGGTTCGATGGCCTCGCCGCGGGGCTCGGGCTCTGCATGGCGGTCACGCTGGGCATCGTCGGTTTGCACAATGAGCAAGCCGCCGTGGCCTGCTACGCCTTCACCATGGCCGGGGCGTTGCTCGGATTTCTCGTCTTCAATTTTCCCCCCGCCAAAATCTATCTCGGCGACGGGGGCGCCTACCTGATCGGCTTCACCATCGCGGCCCTCTCGCTCACCAGTTCCAACAAAGGCTCGGTCGCCGCGGTCCTCTTCGTCACCATCGTCGCGCTTGGGGTGCCCATTCTCGACACCACCTTCGCGCTGCTCCGGCGCGGGCTGCGGGGATATCCGCTGTTTCGCGCGGACGATGAACACTTTCACCATCGTCTCGAAAAACTCGGCTTCTCGAAGCGGCGCATTCTGTTCGGACTTTATGGCATGTGCTTCGTCCTTTCGGTCGTCGGGCTGAGCATCATCTGGAGCCAGGGACGCACGCTGCCCATCGGGATTTGCGTGCTCTTTATCCTGGTGCTGTTCATCCTGCGTTACTTCCATCTGCTGCGCACCTGGGACGATGTCCGGCGCAAGTTCGATTACCTGCTGGGGCGCCGGCGCGAAGTGCAATACGCGCTCCTCCAGGCTCAGGTCCTCGAGTTCGAGCTCGAACGTTGCGGCAGTTCCGAGGAGTTCTGGAGCGCCTTCAATCATGCGATCCAGCGGGTCGGATTCGTGCAACCCGGCGAGACCGACGACACGGCGCTGCTCGAGCTGAGGACCAATGGCAGCGAGTCACTCACGCTCCATGTGCTGGCAGATGAAAAGCTGCGCATCGAATGGCAGCGCGTCGCGGAGTGTTTCCATCCGGTCTATGTGAAGGCACTGAAAAAATGGCGCCGGTGAAGTTTGCGGTTGCCTCACGCAAGACCGAGGCGCGGCACCGGCTGGCGCTGAGAACCCGCCTGGCGCTTTTCATCTTTGCGCTCCTGGTCGTCGGCGCGCCGCTGGCCTTCGGCGCCGTCGATCGGATCATCCAGGTCGGGCTGCTGGGGCTTTTCGCGATCGGCTTGATGGCGCAGCCCGCGGCCGTGATCCCCCTGAGCCGCTGGGGCAATCGGCTGATGATTACCCTGCTGGCGATCCTGCTGCTCAAGGAATTCGCACCCGCGGCCTGGTTTGGCACGACCCGCTGGCGCAAGGACCTCGTTGACGGACTGGGCCTCGATCTGCCCTGGACCCATCATCCGGAGCCCGGCCGCGCCTTCGATGCCCTGCTCACGTGGGCGGTGGCGGGGATTTGGTTTCTCTGGGTGCGCACCCTGGCGGTGGAACGTGAGCACCGGGTGGTGCTGGGCTGGGCGTTGTTTGCCGCCGCGGCCGTCGTGGTCGGGATTTCGTTCGCCACGCGCCACCTCGATCCGGAGGCGATCTACGGCTTGCGCTATACCCCGGGCTGGAAGGGATTCGGCCCGTTCCCAAATCGCAACCACACCGCGGATCTGCTCGCGATGGGGATGGTGCTGGGCTGCGGCTGCGCGACCTGGGCCGGCTCGCGCCAGAAGTGGACGATGTTTGGCGCGGCCATTCTCCTGGTCGGGTTCATCTTCGTCGGCCTGCTCTCGACGCAGTCCCGCGGCGGTCTGCTGGCGGCGGGAATCGGCACCCTCTTCTTCCTGCTGCTGTCCCTGCTCAAGGTCCGCAGCAAGCGCGCGCTCGCGGCCGCCCTCTCGGGTCTGCTGGGCGTCGCGGCGCTCGCGCTGCTCTGGGGGACGAGCGTATTTGGGCGGTTTCAGCCGCCGGAAGGGGTCCAGGCCGATAGCGCCCAGCGGGTGCACATTTGGATGGATGCCTTGACGATGTGGCGCGACGCTCCGCTCTTTGGACATGGGCTGGAGACCTTTGCCCAACTCATCGGCGACTATCAAACTCTGCGGCTGGAAGAGAATGTGATCCTGCACCCCGAGAGCAGTTGGCTGCTCTGGCTCGTCGAACTGGGAATCGTGCCGGTGCTGCTCGGGCTGATCGCCCTGCTCGTTTTCGGCTCCCGCCATCTGCGGGAGGCTTTCACGCACCGCCGCGGCTTTTTTTTGCGCGCGGGCGCCTTTTCCGCGGTCGCGGTGATCCTCGTCCATTCGCTGATCGATGTCCCCGCGCACCGCTGGGGAACCGTGGGCTTCGCGCTCGCGGCGCTGGCCCTGGCCTGTCCCTTGCGCCCCGAAGACCGGCCGCTCACGCTCTCCCGGCGCACCGCGTTGGTTCCATTCGCCATCGCGATCTTCTGGATGTGGCCCGTCTTTTTCGACGCGCCGGGGTGGTCGCCCCTCAGCCTGACGCGCCTGCTGGAGCGGGAGAGCCGCGGCAGCGACATCCCGATCGCCGAATTGCAGCGTTCCCTCGGCTATTTTCCGCTCTCGGCGGACCTCCACCAATCCCTCGGCATGCACCAGGTTGAAGTTCTCGGACGGAGCAACCCGAGCGTCTGGCAGCGGCATTTCAGCGTGGCGTCCAGGCTGGTTCCCGGCTCGTGGACCCTGCCGGCGGAGCAAGGTCGCATGGTGCTGGGGATCGCCCCGGGGCTCGCGGTCGGATACTGGCAGCAGGCCATCGAACGCTGTGACCTGCATCGCGATGATGCCCTGCGCACGGCGGTGCGCGAGACGAGTGCGTCCCCGCTCGCCGAGAGCCTGTGGGGCCGCTACGTCGAGGCCAATCCTGGATTGCTGCTCGCCTACGCGAAGCTCGTCCCGCCGGAACAGGCGCAATTCTATTACAGTGTCTGGTGGAAGGAGCGCGCGCTCTCCGCCCCGCTGAGCGACACGGAGCTCGACATCTTTTACCAGAACGCGACGAGTTGGGGGACGCGCTCGCAGTTCGATGATTGGATGCGGCGCCGGTCCGAATGGCGGGCCCGGGATTATCGCCACTGGGCGAGGCTGCTCCACCAGTGGGGCGATCAAGCGGCCGCGTTCAAGCTGCTCGCGGAATTCATCCCTGAACCCGAGTGGCCCCGAAATGTCGCCAACATTCCTCGCGAACAGCTCGAGTCACGCTGGCGCGTCACCCCCCGGAACCTCGTCAATGCCCAGCAACTCGCGCTCGCGCGCCATCTCGCCGGCGAGACTGTCCCGAGCGAGCAGATCCTCGTCGCCGTTACGCGCCAGGACAATCCGCCCCCCTGGTTCCTGCAAAAAGCCGCCTACGTTTACCAGCGGCAGGGCCGGCTCGGCGAAGCGGTCGCCCTGCTGTTGCGCACGAAGTGATGGGCAATGGCAGATGGCAAATGGCAAATGGCAGATGGCGTTCCTGGTTCCTGGTTCTTGGTTCTTCGTTGGCCGGAGGAACGAAGAACCGATCACGGCGCCTTTGCCATCTGCCATCTGCCATTTGCCATTTGCCGCTCCTTGCGGCGAACCGCATACTGTCCCCATGCCCCCTGGCATTCGCGAACGCATTTACGCTTTTATTGCTGACAAAGGTCTGCGCAAGACCACCCAGCGCGATGCCATCATCGAAGCGGCCTTTAGCACCACGGAGCATTACACCGCCGAGGAGCTCCTCGCCATGGCCCGGAAGGTGGACCCTTCCGTTTCGCGCGCGACGGTCTATCGCACCCTGCCGCTGCTGGTCGAGTGCGGCGTGCTCAAGGAGATGGACTTCGGGAAGGATTACAAATTCTACGATCCGAACTACATCGATCACCCGCACCACAACCACCTCATTTGCGTGGATTGCAACAGGATCGTCGAGTTCGAAGACCAGCACATCGAATTGCTCGAGGATTGCATCAGCAAGCGGCTCGGCTTTTCGCCGGCGTCCAAAAGCCTGCGCATCGAGGCGAGCTGCGATGCCTTCCGCAAACGCGGAATTTGCGCGAACAAGAAGCGGAAGGCGTGAAAAATTTAGGATTTAGCGTCGCCGCCTCAGCCGGGTGCCTCTGCACTTCCTAATTCCTAAATCCCACTTCTTACTTTCTTCTCGCCCATGTGGAAAGGCCGCTTTCAGGAGGAAACATCCCCTCTGCTCCAACGCTACAGCGAATCGATCAGCTTCGACTGGCGATTGTGGCCGCATGATCTCGAGGGTTCGATCGCGCACTCCGCGGCCCTCGAGGCGGTCGGGCTGATCACCCACGAGGAGCGGGAAAAGATCGTCGCCGGGTTGCGCGAAATCGGCGCGGAGATCGCGGCGGGGCAGTTCGAGTTCAAGACGGAGCTGGAAGACATCCACATGAACATCGAGGCGGAGTTGACCCGGCGCATCGGCGATCCGGGCGCGAAGCTGCACACCGCGCGCAGCCGCAACGACCAGGTGGCGCTCGATTTGCGGCTCTACCTCCGCGCGGAATGCGACGCCATCTCCGCGCTGCTGCGCGATCTGCAACGGGCGCTGGTGGAAAAGGGGGACCGAAACCGCGAGGTGATCATGCCCGGCTACACCCACCTCCAGCGCGCGCAACCGGTCTATTTCGCGCATCACCTGCTGGCTTACGTGGAAATGTTCGAGCGCGACCTCGGCCGGCTCGCTGATGCGCGCAAACGGCTCAACGTGCTCCCGCTCGGCAGCGGGGCCATCGCGGGCTCGACCATCGTGCTCGATCGCGAGCTGATCGCCCGGCTGCTCGATTTCCCCGCGGTGACCCAGAACAGCATGGACGCGGTCAGCGATCGCGACTTCGCGGTGGAACTCCTCGCCGCACTCGCCCTCGTGGCGATGCACCTGTCGCGCCTCAGCGAGGATGTGATCCTCTGGGCCTCCACCGAGTTTCACTTTGTGACCCTGAGCGATGCCTACACCACCGGCTCCTCGCTCATGCCGCAGAAAAAAAACCCCGATGCGGCCGAGCTCACCCGCGGCAAAACCGGCCGCGTTTTTGGCAACCTGATCGCGCTCCTGACCATCCTGAAGGGCCTGCCAATGACCTACAATCGAGACATGCAGGAGGACAAGGAGCCGGTCTTCGACAGCGTCGATACGATCAAAGCCGCGCTCGAGGTCTTCGCCGGCATGCTCCGCGGAGTGCTGGTCAACGCCGCGGCCTGCGCGACGGCCGTGGCCGACCCGATGCTGCTGGCCACGGACCTGGCGGATTACCTCGTCGATCGCGGCATGCCGTTTCGTCAGGCGCACGAAATTGTCGGCCGCGCCGTGGCGCTCAGCGTCGAGCGGGGCACGCCGCTGACCCAACTTCCGCTGGCCGAGTACCAGGCGCTCTCCCCGATCTTCACCGCCGACGTCTTCGAAGTCTTCCAGCTCACGAAAGCGATGGCAGCACGCCAGGCTCTTGGCGCGCCGTCCCAGCAGAACGTCGCCACACAGCTCGCCCGCTGGCAGGCGGCGCTCGCGTAGGGGTGGCTTTGCCGCTGGGTAACCCCTTTTGATCGCCGGTATTGCAAACACCGCTCTGCTTGCCGCGGCTTCATTCACCGATCTGAGCGATCTCAGCGGCGAATCCCTTTTTTGGACCCTGTTGCCCGGGTTCATTTGCTCCGCTTGGCCACTTGCCTTGCTGCTCGTCGGCATCGTCGCACGGTTCTTTGTTGGGTGGCGGAGTCACTCCGCCTGTGCGTGCATTGCCGACGTGATTCTTTGCACCGGCATCACTGGGTCGGCGTGGCTCTTTTCATCTCTCTGCTCTGGTGTCTCCTGGATGCGAATTATTGATGGCGTATTCCACCGCTTCCGCATCTCTCTGCTCTCCGGAGTCATCATAGCAGCCGTCGTCCACATTCTTCTGCGGCGTCTCAGAACACACAGCGAAATCGCCTAACTGTAATGCCACATTTCCGACATTCGCTGGATGAGCTCAATGCGCCGGCATTCGGTTGGATGTCATTACAGCCGGATGTGCGGGGTGCAGCGGATCGCGGGAATCGTCACGATGCTGGCCGGCGGCATCCTGGTCGCCTACCTCGCGACGAGCGAAGTCCTGGGCATCCACCTCGTGGGGCTCGATCCCGAAAAGTCACTGAAACGCCCGATCGACTTGGTGGAATTCGGTTTGGAAATCATCAGCCGCTCGCTGTTCGTCTCCGTCCTCGGCGTCGAACTGATGATGCGCCTGAACCTGACGGCTTGGAAACAGAACCGCGCTCTCGTGGCTTCCGACGCAGCGACGCCCTACGACGAAGCCATGGAAGCCGCTGGCGCCATCATTTGAATCCGCCAGGAATAACCCTTGCGCCGCATGGCAATCGCGTGTCCTTTCCGCGCACACAAGTTTGGAACCCCTCTGGGTTTGGTAGATTGCTAGTTGTTTCGTAACGCGGATTCGCTCCGCGGACATCAGTGGCAGTTTTGAGATCCGATTACCGGAAACAGCCACCGAAAGCTCCGCTCTTGCAGTAAAGAAACAACCGTTATGTCCAGTAAACTCTACGTCGGCAATTTGTCCTTCGATACCACCGAGGTTGACCTCCAGGACACCTTCGCCGAAGCCGGCACCGTGTCCGAAGTGGCCCTCATGCAGGATAAGTTCACCGGCAAGTCCCGTGGCTTCGCCTTTGTCACCATGTCCTCCACCGAGGAAGGCGCGAAGGCGATCAGCCTCTTCCACGGCAAGTCCGTGCAGGGCCGTCCCCTCACCGTGAACGAAGCCCGTCCCCGGGAAGACCGCACCGGCGGTGGCCCGCGCAGCTTCGGCGGCGGCGGCGGTGGTGGCGGCGACCGCGGTGGCGCCTCCCGGCGCTACTAAGCCGGCCGGGCGCCTCGCGCGCCCGCTCCAGCCATTCAAAGCAAACGCCCCGACTTACCGTCGGGGCGTTTTGCTTTGCGGCTCTCACTGAACGGGTCGGAGGAAGAAAACGCTGAACGTCGAACGTCGAACGTCGAACGGCGAAGTGGGAGTGCTGAACCTTCGACGTTCGACGTTCGACGTTCAGCGTTCGACGTTTCCCCCATCCCCGCGAGAGGAGCACCCTTGGGTGTCCGCAGCGGCTTGCCGGTCGATCTGATCGGCGACCACGAATCCAGCGCCGGGAGCGGACCCAACTTACCGCCGCAACGACTGCATCGTTTCGAGGTTCCAATCCTCCGGCTTGAAGGCAGCGTGGGTGGCGGATGGATGGGGGTAGCCCCCGACTTCCTGTTCGCTGTCGATGATCTTGCCGGTGCCATCCAATGCCGCGCGGATGATCCGCTGGTCGATCGGATCGCGATCCCACGGGCGGGCGCCGGCGTTTTGGGCGACGTAATCCTTCACTCTGGCGGCGGGCAACGGTTCGAGACCGTCGGGCCACGGTGGCCGCGTTTGCTGCGTCGGGAGTGAGGCAGGCTCGAGGAGCGGCGTGGGCTTGCCGTTGCGGCCGAGGGCGAGGTTGTCGTCGATGAACAACTCCAGCGGGCTGTCGTAGTGGTTGGTAAAGAGCGGGAGTAGCGGTGGGGTGTCGGGGCCGTGTTCGAGCACGTTGCCCACGATCGCAAGCCGGCTGGCGACGTGCGGATGCTCGCCCCATTCCTTATCCACGAGCGCGTGATGGATCGCGCGACGGCCGGGATTCACAATCCAATTGTTGACGATCACGGCGTGGACGCCGCCCTTCGCCAGCGGGTTGCGTTCGACATTCGAGGCGTAAAGGTTGCCGACGATGGTCAGAAAGGTGGCGTTGTCGTGGAGAAGCGTGCCCTTCGAATGCTCGCCTTTGCCGTGGGTTGATTTGGAAAGTCCCTCGGCAATGAGACAGTTGGAGATGGTGATGTGGTGCGACGTGTGGGCGCGCCATTCCTCGACCGACTCGCCTTCGAAGCGCGGGCCGGAAGCGGAGAGGTTTTCGTCGGTCGCCCAGGTGGTCGAGCAGTGATCAATGATCACGTTGGCGGCGCTGATCGTGGAGATGCCATCGGCCTCCCAGCCGCTCTTCTTTTCCCGGCCCGCTTCACCAGGCCGAATGCTGAGATGCTGAAGGATTACGTCATGGCTGCGGATGTTCAGGCTGCCTTTGATCAGCGTGACGCCCGGCGCCGGCGCCGTCTGGCCGGCGATGGTGACAAACGGCTCGGTGAGCTTGAGCGATTTCCCGGCGAGATCGATCACTCCACCGACCTCGAAGACGACGATGCGTTGACCCTTTGCCCGGAGGGCCGCGGCGCAGCACGAATACGGGAGGGCATTCCGCCACGGTGCCAAGGCCCGGCAGCGCCGGCAAGGCTCCCGGCGCAGGCGAGGTTCGTCGGGCGGCACATCGAACGAATCAGCTTTGCACCACAGCCTCGAACCTTTCCCGCAGCGGAAACGTGACTTCGCGGGTTGTCCCGGATACCGAATCGCACGCCCATGAGACTCCATCTTCCACTCGCGGCCATCGCCTTCTCCGCCGCGGCCCTGGCCGCCGATCAGCCGCAGTGGGGAGAAGCGTGGACGCGCAATCTGGTTTCATCCGAGAAAGGTTTGCCGGACTCATGGGACCTCGAGACGGGTCGCAACGTGCAGTGGGTGGCGCCGCTCGGCACGCAGTCCTTCTCCACGCCGATCGTGGCTGGCGGGCGCGTCTATATCGGCACGAACAACGAAGTGCCCCGCGAGACGGCGCATGCCGGTGATCGGGGTGCCTATTTTTGCCTCGATGAAAAGGACGGCCATCTGCTCTGGCAGCTCCTCGTCCCGAAGCGCGATGAGGATCAATACTACGATTGGCCGAAGACCGGCATGTCATCGCCGATCACGGTCGAGGGCGACCGGGCCTATCTCGTGGACAATCGCGGCGAGGTCGTTTGCCTCGACGTGCGCGGCCTGGCGAATGGCAACGACGGCCCTTATCAGGAGGAAGCCGCGCATCTCACGCCCTACGCAATCCCCTCGGCCTTCACCGGTGGCGTCACGGGGCCAGGTACGCCCGCGACGCCACCACCTGCGGAAGCGCTCGCGCCCACGGATGCCGACATCGTCTGGTTGCTCGATCTGCCCTCGCAAGCGGGCACGTGGCCGCACGATGGCGCGCACAGTTCCATTCTCATCCACGGCGATTATCTCTACCTCAATACCGGCACGGGGGTGGACAACACCCATCGCGTGATCCGCCGCGACGACGCTCCCAGTCTCGTGGTGCTGGAGAAAAAGACCGGCCGGCTCGTGGCGCGCGACGACGAGCACATCGCGCCGAATATCTTCCACGCCTCCTGGTCCTCGCCCGCGCTGGCCGAAGTAAATGGGCGCACGTTGATTTTCTTCGCCGGCGGCGACGGCATCGTGCGCGCCTTTGAGCCGATCGCCGCCAGTCCGGCTGAGGGTGAAGTGGCGAAACTGAAGAAGGTCTGGCAATTCGACATCGATCCCGCGGCGCCGAAGACCGACGTGCATCGCTTCGTGAGCAACCGGAAGGAAGGCCCGAGCGACATCTACGGCATGCCGGTTTTTTCCGGAAGCCGGCTCTACGTCGCGGGTGGCGGCGACATCTGGTGGGGCAAGAATGAGGCGTGGCTCAAGTGCATCGACCCGACGAAAACCGGCGACATCACTCACGACGGCGAGATCTGGTCCTACCCGCTCGACAAGCACGTGATGTCCACGCCCGCCATCGCCGGCGGCCTGGCCTTTATCGCGGATGCCGGACGGATGGTTCACTGCGTGGATGCAGCCACCGGCAAGCCCTACTGGACGCACGAAACGAAAGGCGACTTCTGGGCCTCGCCGCTCGTCGCGGATGGCAAGGTCTATCTTGGGACAAAGAAGGGTGATTTCTGGGTCTTCGCGGCGAGCAAGGAGAAGCAGGTCCTCGCGACGATGGAGTTCAAGAAAGGCATCAGCGGCACCGCCACCGCCGCGAACGGCGTGCTCTATGTCGCGACGATGACGGACCTCTTTGCGCTCAAGCAAGGCGCGGCGCCCGAGGCCGCGGCGGTGAAGTAGTTCAACCGTATCCCAGGATGCGGGTGCCCAGCTTAACGCCGCGACCACAGTGCGGCGAAGCCGAAACCAAACTTGTCGCGCAACTGAAACGCAGAGGACGCGGAGGGCCGCAGAGGAAAAGCTCACCCATTCTGTGAGTGCGGGGGAGAGATCACCTTTCCTCTGCGGGCCTTTGCACTGCTATCTGGAGGAATCGCTTATGTTCGCGAGGATTTTTCGGTGCACATTGCACAACGGTTGAGGGATCGCCGGAGGCCGGCCCTGGGAAATCCGACGAAAAATCACGCCAAGTGCTTTTCCTCTGCGGCCCTTTGCGTCCTCCGCGTCCTCTGCTTTTTAATTGCCCACGAATTTGGGTGCGGCTTCGCCGCGCTGCGCCCTCTGCATTGCCGCGGCAATTCCGCAGAGGGACGGCTTGAATGGCGGAAACAGCATGCCCAGCTCTGGTAACCGCCGACGCCTTCAGCCAGTCTCTCTCGCCAGTTCCATGAACAAACTCTTTTCCCTCGCCGCGACCATCGTCGTATTCACCGGCGCTCATCTTTTCGCCGATGACTTCGACTCCGCCGGCGTGAAGATCCACTACACCGTGCAAGGCCGCGGCGAGCCGGTCATTCTCATCCACGGCCTCTTCGCCAACGGGCCGCTCAATTGGAGCGGACCCGGCATCACCGCCGCTCTCGCCAAGCGCGCCCAGGTCATCCTGGTCGATTGCCGCGGACATGGCCTTTCCGACAAACCTTCCGGCGAGCACGATTACGGCGTCCAGATGGTTGAGGACCTCGGCCGGCTGATGGATCATCTGCACCTCTCCTCCGCCCATCTCATCGGCTACTCGATGGGGGCCATGATCACGCTCAAGTTCGCCTCGCTGCATCCCGAGCGCGTGCGTTCGGCGATCCTCGGCGGCGCCGGCTGGATGGAAGACGGCGCGCTCTTCGAACGTTTCGCCTCCGGCACAGGCGGCACAGGCCCTGGGCAGCGCAATGCCGCGCTCGGCTCATTGCTCGCCGGCTTCTCGGAGTTCTCGGTCCCGGCGGAAGCGGTGAAGTCGTTGCGCGTCCCGATCGAAATCATCATCGGCGAGCAGGACTTCAACCGCCGCCTCGGCGTCGAACCGCTCCTCCGCCTGCGCCCCGACCTTACCGAGCACGTCATCGCCGACGCCAATCATCTCACCTGCGTGATCAAGCCCCAATTCAAAGCCGAAGTCGAAGCCGCCCTCACGCGGCATCTGGCTAAAGAGCGCGACCGGGATCAGCCAACTCCCCGTTGACGCCGGTCGCGCAGGCGGCGGCAGGAGTTGTCCCCTCCGCTGCCGGATTGCCATGGGTCGAGGTCACCCGCACACTTTTCTCCGTGCCCGACCAAACGCCACTCGATCTCGCGAAGCTGGATGCCTGGTTCGGGGTGCGGCCGGGGATGGCGCGGGCGCAAGTGCTCGCCGCGTTGCAGCAGCAGGGCGTGGAGGCGGAGGCTTATGGGGAGGATAATCTCACGGCGACGACGGACGAGTGGGAGATGGAGTTCCATTTCGCGAAGGATGGCTCGGAGCGGTTGCGGCAGCTTTCGATCGATGGGGAGGAGATCCTGTGGGCGGGGCGCCCGCTGATGGGCGCGCGGGTGGATGACGCGTTGCGCACGCTGGAGCCGCGGGGAGCGGCGATGTGGGAGGCGAACGATTCGATCGGCGACCCTTTTCCCGCGCCGGATGGCGGGCCACGGAGGCCGGTGCCGGACGAGGAATTGCTGGAAGAGAGTACAATCTGGCTGCCGGAGCGCGGGCTTGGGCTGGTCATCTGCGATGGGGAAGTGTTCGGCGTGGCCTGGCGGGCGACGCAGGATCTGCCGGCGCAATTTGACGGGCCGGTGACGGAAGTGCAGCGGGAGCTCTCGCGGCGGCCGGACCTCGAGGATTACCTGCGCGACAAGCGGACCGAGCGGAACCGCATCGCGACACCCAAGGATCCGGTGGCGCCGCTGCGCACCACGCTGACGGTGCTCACGCTCGCGGCGCTGGCGGCGGTCGGTCGCCTGGGGATCATGGAAGGACAGCTCTGGAAGCAAGCGCCGACGCTGACGGCGAAGCTGGTCGCCATCGAGCAGGTGCCGATGAAGCAGTTTCGCGAATACGTGCCGCCGGCGCTGCGCTGGGTGGTGCCGCCGAGCCGGCCGGTGATCGTGGAAGGGTATCGCGTCGAGTTCCTCGATCCGCACGGGCAACGGCAGGAGGTGGTGCTGGAGAGGGGTGAGCTGTATGTGCCGCCGCGCGAGACCGGCGAGGAGGTGCCGGTGGCCTATGTCGATGGCGATCCGCCGCGGGTGAAAGGTCTATCGCGGGCCCGCGATTCGGAATTCCTGGAGTACATGCCGTGGGCAATCGCCATCGGCGCGGTTTATCTCATTGTGCAGTTTGTGCTGGGTCTCCTCCCGCGCGCGCTGCGTCTGCTCCGACCTTGGCTGAGCCGCCTGGTGCGCACCGGCGGAATCAAGGACCCGGATCGGCCGGAATTGAGCTAAGGGCGAGGCGCTGGTCACGCGCGGCGATTGGGCGTGGGTGTGGTCCGAGGCTCGCCGCTGGAGGGAATTCTGAAGGCAGACGGTTGGGGCGGCCATTCCAGGCGGAATCCTCCACCGCGGGTCCATTTCGACGACGCCTGGCGCACATCCTGCGAATGCTCGGGGCATGCCTACCTCCCTTCGGCCCTTCGCCACCGTCGCTGTAGCCATTGTCGCACTGCTTTCGTTCGCGCCGACCGGCGGCGCCAAATTCACTTCGGCCACTCCGCCGACCAGCGGTCCGACGGTGCCCGGCAACCGCGCGGTGTTGCGTAGCGGCATTGCGCATGCGCCTGAGAATGCGCCGGAAGCCGTGAAGCGCGCGATTTGGGCGACCAATTTTCTGACCCGCAAACCGTATGTTTGGGGCGGTGGGCATTCCACTTTCTACGACGATGGTTATGACTGCTCGGGGACGATCTCGTTTCTCCTCCGTCATGCCGGGGCGCTCAATCAACCGGCGGCGTCGAGCGAGTTGACGCGCTTTGGGAACGGCGGGCGCGGCCGCTGGATCACGGTGTACGCAAAGAAAGGGCATGTCTTCGCGACCGTCGCCGGCCTGCGGCTCGATACGACGGGCTTCAGCGAGGAGGAAGGTCCCCGCTGGCGCCGCGACGAGCGCTCGACCTGGGGATTCACCGCCCGGCACCCGGAAGGGTTGTAAGGCAGCCATTCCGGGCTGGGAGTCCTGGCCCTTGTGGGAGTTCCTCGCGAGGCGGCTTGTCACCGCTCCGCCGCCGGGCGGATAGTTCTGAGGCCGCATGAAAAAAAGCGAACGCATCGCCGCCTTGGTCGAGCAACTCGGGACGGAGCCTGGGCGGGCGCTCGACCCGCGTTATCAGGGCTACTTCACGTGCTTCAACAGCCGCCAATATTACGAAGCGCACGATGTGCTCGAGGATCTGTGGCTGGAGACGACCGACGAGAATCATCGTTTCTTCAAAGGGCTGATCCAGGCGGCCGGAGCCTTTGTGCATCTGCGGAAACACTTCGAGCAGCCTGTTCATCCCAAGCACGGCCGTCGGCTGCGCCCCGCGGTGCGGCTCTTTCATCTCGCCATCGCGAACCTTGAGCCCTATGCCCCGCGGCACCTGCGGCTGGATGTGACCGCGCTCTGCGAGCTCTGCCGCCGCACTGCCGCCGAGATCGTCGCGGCGGACTTCCAGCGCAACCCGTGGGACCCGGCGCACGCACCGCGGGTCGAGATTGAAGTTGAGGATTGAGGAGCGCCCGCCGACCACGCAGCGTCTGCCGCCCGTTCCGGTGCCTCTCGATCCTCAATCTTCCACGCAGAACCTTTCCCCGGACGTCATCGTCATCGGCGGCGGCGCCGCCGGGCTGATGTGTGCGATCGAAGCGGGGAAACGGGGCCGGCGCGTGCTTCTCCTCGAGCACAACGATCGCGTGGGAAAAAAAATCGCGATCTCCGGCGGGGGACGGTGCAACTTCACCAATCTCGACGCGAGGCCGGAGCGCTTTCTTTCGGGGAATCCGGACTTCTGCAAGTCCGCGCTGGCCCGCTACACGCCCTGGGATTTCGTCGCGCTCGTCGAGAAGCACGGCATTGCCTACCATGAGAAGAAGCTCGGGCAGCAGTTCTGCGACGGCAGCGCCCGCGCCATCATCGACCTGCTGCTCGCGGAGTGCGCGGCGGCGGTCGTCGAGATTCGCGTGAATTGCCAGGTGACCGCCGTCGAAAAGCCGGAGCGTTTCCGTCTTGCCACGAACCAGGGTGAACTCGACTGTGCGTCGCTGGTCATCGCGACCGGGGGCCTCTCGTTTGCCAAGCTGGGTGCGACCGATTTCGGTTACCGGATCGCGCGGCAGTTTGGCCTGCGGCTCACCGCGGTGCGACCAGGTCTGGTGCCGCTGACCTTCACCCCGGAAGACACGGCGTTTCATGAATTGAGCGGCCTTTCGCTGCCCGTGACAGCGCGGCATCACGGACAGGAATTCACCGAGAATCTGCTCTTTACGCATCGCGGAATCAGCGGCCCGGCGGTGCTGCAGATTTCGTCGTATTGGCGGGAAGGGGAGACACTGCACTTCGATTTGCTGCCCGGGCACGATGACACCGTGCTCGCCGCGGCCCGGCTTTCGCAGAGCGACCTGCCCACCGTGCTCAGCCAGCACTGGCCCCGGCGTTTCGCAGAGGCGTGGTGCGCGCGCAACGCCCCGGCCAAGCCGCTCGCGCATTTCAAGACGCGTGAATTGGAAGCCGTCCGCGCCTTGCTGCGGACCTGGCCGATGCGCTTCTCCGGCACGGAAGGCTACCCGAAGGCCGAAGTCACATTGGGCGGTGTGGAGACTGCGGAGCTATCGTCGAAGACCATGGAGGCCCGCCGGGTGCCCGGACTCTTTTTCATCGGCGAAGTCGTCGATGTCACGGGATGGCTCGGAGGCTACAATTTTCAGTGGGCCTGGGCGTCCGGGCACGCTGCGGGACTGACTGCGTAAGCGCGCGACACGTCGGTAGAGAGAAGGCGCGAGGCAAACACTCTTCCTGTCCAAGCACTTGCTCGATTCTCACCGGCGCGAAATCTCGGGCTCTCTCAAATGCTCGCAAATGCCGAACATTCCCCTTTCCTCTTCTCACGCCTGACATATTCTCATTTCAGCGAAACACCCCTCTTATGGCTCGAATTCTGATCATTGATGACGACCCGGCAATGGTCTCGGTTATTTCCGACATTTGCCAGGAACGCGGACACCAGACGGTGGCCTATGCTTCCGGGCAGAAGGCGCTGGAAAACCTCGCCACCCATGCGCCGCAGCTCGTGATTTCCGATCTGCGGATGGACAAGGTCGGCGGGCTCGACATCCTCCGCGAGTGCCGCGAGATCCTGCCGCAGACACCGGTCATCCTGATCACGGCGTACAAGACGGTGGAAACCGCGATCGAGGCCATGAAACTCGGGGCCTACGATTACATCACGAAGCCGTTCAAGGTGGACGAGCTCCAGCTCACCATTCAGCGGGCGCTCGATAATCAAAGCCTCGTCCGCGAGAACCGCAACCTGCGGCAGATCGTGAAGGAGAAATACCGGTTCGAGAACATCATCGGCACGAGCGTCAGGATGCAGGAAATCTACAATTTGATCGCGAAGGTGGCGGATACCGATTCGACCATCCTGATTCAAGGCGACAGCGGGACGGGCAAGGAGCTGGTGGCGCGCGCACTGCACTTCAACTCGAACCGCCAGCACCAGCCTTTCGTCGCCATCAATTGCTCGGCCCTTCCGGAAAATCTGCTCGAGAGCGAGCTGTTCGGCCATAAGAAGGGTTCGTTCACGGGAGCGGTCCAGGACAAGATCGGGCTCTTCGAGGAGGCGGAGGCCGGGACCATCTTCCTCGACGAAATCAATTCGATGGCGCAGGCGCTCCAGACCAAGCTGCTGCGGGTGCTCCAGGAGCGGCAGATTCGGCGCGTGGGCGACACGAAGAATATCTCGATCAACGTGCGGGTGCTGGCGGCCACCAACGAGGTGCTCGGAGACAAGATCAAGGGCGGCAATTTCCGCGAAGACCTCTATTACCGGCTGGCGGTCATCCCGATCGAAATGCCTGCTCTGCGCGAGCGTGCGGAGGACATCCCGCTGCTGGTGAACCATTTCCTGCAAAAGAACGCCACGCAGACCGGGACGGAGCCGAAGAAGATCGATCCGAAGGCGCTCGACATGCTCGGCCTGTATCGCTGGCCGGGCAATGTCCGCGAATTGGAAAACGCCGTGGAAAGGGCCTGCGCGTTGTGCGACGACGGCATCATCCGCACGACCGATCTGCCGCCCCAAGTCGTCCGCCACGCGAATTCGCCGGTTGCAGGCGGCGAGACGACGGGCTCGTTGCCGATCGGGCAGACGCTTGACGAATACATTCGCGAGCAGGAACGCCGCTACATCGAAGAGACCATCAAGTTCAACGGCAGCTCGCGCGAAAAAGCCGCGAAGATGCTCGGCATTTCGATGGCGACCCTCTACCGCAAACTCGAAGTCAAAAAAAACGCGGAGAAGGTCTGAGCGGGCATCCGGCAGGTCGGACTTGTCCCACCGTCGGACAGGTCTGACAGCGCAGCGGGCAAGCGGCGAGGACCTACGTCCGTTTCCCGAAGAACTTCAACTGATGGGCCTGGAGTTGCATTTCTTCCAGCTTTTGCAGCGTGGCGGCCTGGGTTTGAAGCAACTTCTCATTTTTGGCCTTGATCGCCTGGAGTTGCTGAAGGGGCGTGCGCGCGGGTTGAGGCGCTTGGGAATGCACCTCCGAAGGCAATGCGAGCGCCATCGCCGCCAACAGGATGGATAAGGTGAGTGTCTTCATGGCCGGGGTCCGGTTGATTCGATGACCTTTCCGCCGCCGCGTCCGACGTAGATCCGGGCGATCCGGATATCCTCGCCAATGAGGGCGAGTTTCTCATCGATCTTGGTCTGGTTCTCGACGATCGCGTCCTGCTGTTTGACGATTTCGGCAATCAGAGGCGAGAGCAGCGGATCGTCGGCGCCGGCCTGACCGCTGGAAACGCGCGGAGCGAGCAGCAGCGCGAACGCGGCCGTCACGCCGAGCGCGGAAAGCAAAAGGGAGTGGGTCTTCATGGGTGGCACAGGATACAGCGGAAAGGGTGCCGCAAGTCTGGTTTTAAAATTTTTTCGACGCTGGCAAGAATGCTGCTTGCGGTGTGCTGGAGCAGCCCCTTACTTATCTTCACCATGGCAGGAATGATCCAGACTCAGAACCTCTCGCAGCAACAAGTCCTTGCCCCGCAGCTCCAGCAGAGCCTGCAGATTCTGCAGGCGCCGATGCTCGAATTGCGCAACCTCATTCAACAGGAGCTGCAATCGAATCCCACGCTGGAAGAGGAGATCATGGAGCCGACCATCGAGGACAAGCAGGCGGAGCACGAAGAGTTCCAGGAGGAATTCGACCGCCTCGCCAAGCTCGATGAAGAGTGGCGCGATTATATGGCGCAGTCCCAGAGCTACTCCGGGCGCTCGGCGGAGGACGAGGAGCGGCGACAGTTCTTTTTCGATTCGATCGTTGGTCAGCAAACGCTGCAGCAGCATCTCTTCGAGCAGGTGCAAAGCAGTGAGCTCAGCTCCGAAGACCGCACCATCGCGGAACTCATCATCGGCAACATCGACGACGCGGGATTCCTGACCACCACGCCGGAGGATATCGCCCTGAACACCGGGATGGACGTCGCTGATCTTCAGCGGGTGCTCGAATTCGTTCAGACCTTTCACCCGGTCGGCGTGGGCGCCCGCGATTTGCGCGAGTGTCTGCTCATCCAGCTCAAGCGGCTCGGCAAAGAGCAGAGCCTCGAATACCGGATCGTGGACCGGCATATCGAAGACCTCGGCAAGCGGCGCTTTCCGGAAATCGGGCGGCGCCTGGGGACCACCGCCGAGCAGGTTCAGCGCGCGGCCTATTTCATTGCCACGCTCGATCCCAAGCCCGGGCAGATTTTCACCCCCGATCCGAACAACTACGTGCTCCCCGACGTGAACGTGGAAAAGGTCGGCGGCGCCTATCAAATCACGCTCAACGGCGAGCAGATTCCCCACCTGCGCATCAGCAACACCTACAAGGATCTGATGGCGCAGGATGGCCGGACGAACGACGTGAAGGATTATATCCGCGACAAGATCCGCAGCGGCAAATTCCTGATCAAGTCGATCCACCAGCGCCAGCAGACCATTTCGAACATCGCCCACGAGATCGTGGCGCGGCAGAAAGAGTTCATGGATTTTGGCCCAAGTGCGCTCAAGCCCATGACCATGGTGCAGATCGCCGACATCGTGGGCGTCCACGAGACCACGGTCAGCCGCGCGATTTCCGGGAAATACATGTCCACCCCGCAAGGCGTCTTTGACATGAAGTATTTCTTCACTCCCGGCTACCAGACGGCCGCCGGCGAATCGATGTCGAACACCAGCGTGAAGGGCGCAATTGCCGAGCTCGTCAAAAACGAAGATTCCCGCAACCCGCTCAGCGACAAGGAAATCGTCGAGATTCTTGAGAAGAGAGGGATTCCCATCGCCCGGCGGACCGTGGCGAAATACCGCAACGAGCTCAACATTCTCCCGAGCAACATGCGGAAGCGGTATTGATCGCCGGCGGGCACGGCCCCGCGCGATAAAGGAGGGTGCCACTTGGAAAGCAAAGAATGCCGAAGAGGGGGCAAGCGGCGATGAAAGTCGTGCGAGCTGATCTTTGAGTTTCTCGCCGCGAATATTTCCTTGTTACAGCTGTTACACGCAAATACGTCAGTTTTCGCGATGTCCGAGGGAGAGCGTGCCGGTGGATCCAGACCAGATTAATGGATATGTGGATTGCTGGATGAGGTTCGCCACAGCAATGTGCGCGTTCCTTTGCGCCTTCATTGATTCCGCAAATCAGTCTCCATCCTTTCGCCCCGCCCGCCGATGCCCGCCATTACTCAGGAACAAGTCCGCGCCCAGCTTTCAACGGTAAAATACCCAGGCTTTAGCCGCGACATCACCTCGTTTGGCCTGGTCAAAGACATCCGCGTCCAGGGTGCGGATGTGGTGGTCCAGATGGCCCTGGCGACGAACGATCCGAAAGTGCCGCAGGCGATCAAGGAAGGCTCGGAAGCCGCGCTCGCGCAGATCCCCGGAATCGGCCAGGTGACGGTGCGCATCGACATCCAGGCCCCGCCCCACACGCCGGGGGCGGGAGGCGCGCCGATGTCGGCGGCCGCCATCGAAGGTGTCCGGCACGTGATCGCGATCGCTTCGGGGAAGGGGGGCGTGGGAAAATCCACCGTGGCCGCCAATCTCGCCGTAGCCCTCCTGGAGATCGGCGCCCGCGTGGGCCTCTGCGATTGCGATCTCTACGGTCCGTCCATCGGTCTGATGTTCGGCACGAACGAGCGCCCGATGGCGACCGAGGAAAACCGCATCCTTCCCATCGAGCGGTACGGCCTGAAGCTCATGTCGATGGGCTTCCTCCTCGACGATGCCGCACCCGCCATTCTGCGCGGTCCGATGGTCACCAAATACACGCAGCAATTCCTTCGGCAGGTCGAGTGGGGTGAACTCGACTATCTCGTGCTTGATCTCCCGCCCGGCACCGGCGACATCCAGCTTACCATCGTGCAGACCGTGGCCCTGGCCGGTGCGGTGATCGTGACCACTCCGCAGGAAGTGGCGCTCATCGACGCCCGCAAGGCCGCGACGATGTTTTCCAAAGTGAATGTTCCCGTTCTCGGCCTGATCGAAAACATGAGCTACTTCCTCTGTCCGAGCGACGGGAAGCGCTACGATATCTTCGGGGCGGGCGGTGGAGAGCGCGAAGCCGCGCGGCTCAAGGTCCCGCTCCTGGGCCAAATCCCCATCGACATTGCCACCCGCGAAGCCGGCGACCGAGGGCAGCCGATCACCGCGGCGGACCCTGGCAATCCCGTGGCGGCGGCCTTCCTCGGCATCGCGCGCCGGCTCAGGGAAATGTTCCCCGATGAAGCCTTTATCCAAAACCGTTGACGCCAGCGCTATTTTCTAGAAATTTGACGCGTGCTTATGACTGCCCCGGTGGAAGAAAATAACGACTTCGTCAAAGAGTCCCTGCTTTATAAGGAGTTTCTCGCCGAACGGGAAGAGATCCTGCGGCACAAATGGATCGAGAGTGAGAAGGCGGGCCACGACGTAGGTTTCGAAAAAGCGCTCCTCGATTGGATCGTGAAACACCGTTCCTCCTGGCGCTCCCAGCGGCAACGCACCCCGTGACCGTGATCTGATCCCCGTCGCGGCGTTCCCTTTAACGCGATCCTGAGAGGTCGCTAAGGACCGCATGAATCCCCCGACCAGCTCCTCGCCTGCCCCTGAGCCCGCCGTCCCGGCGGGCGCCGCGCTGATTCTCGATGCGGCGGCCATCGAACGCGCGCTCAAGCGCATCGCGCACGAAATCATCGAGCGCAATCCGGACCTCTCGCGCGTCGCCCTCATCGGCATCCCTTCCCGCGGCGTCGAGGTCGCCGCCCGGCTCGCGGCTTATCTTTCGGCCTTCGCCGGAACGCAGCCTTTTTTCGGGGTGATTGATGTCTCGATGCACCGGGATGATCTCCGCACCCGCCGCGGCCTCTGGCCCATCCAGCCCACCCAACTGCCGGACGATCTTTCCGAAACCACCATCGTCCTCACCGATGACGTGCTTTTCTCCGGCCGCACCTGCCGCGCCGCCATGGATTCGATTTCGAGCTTTGGACGCCCGGCGCGCATCCAATACGCCGTGTTGATCGACCGCGGCCATCGCGAATTGCCCATTCGCGCGGATTACGTGGGAAAAAATCTGCCGACCGGACAGGGCGAAAGAGTGTTTGTGCGGTTCGAGGCGGTCGATGGCATCGCCGATTCCGTGTGGCTCGACCGAGGTGCCACACCATGAAGACCAGAACTTCGAGCTCTCTGCCTCGCGCCGCGGCCTGGACCCGCAAAGACCTGGTCTCCATCCAGGACCTGAGCGCATCCGAGATCACCGCCATCCTCGAGACGGCCGCGGCCTTCAAGACCGTGGGCACTCGCGAGATCAAGAAGGTGCCGGCGCTCCGGGGACAGACCATGGTCAATTTTTTCGTCGAGGCGAGCACCCGCACCCGGGTCTCCTTCGAGCTCGCCGCGCACCGGCTCAGCGCGGACGTGATCAACGTGAGCGCGTCCACCTCGAGCCTGACCAAGGGGGAGACACTGAAGGATACCGCGCTCACGCTGCAAGCCTTGCACGCCGACATCATTGTCCTGCGTCACAGCTCGGCGGGCGCCTCGCACTTCCTCGCCGAGCGGCTGCAGGCGAGCGTGATCAATGCGGGCGACGGCGCCCACGAGCATCCCACGCAGGCTTTGCTCGATACTTTCACCATTCAGGAAAAAAAAGGGCGCATCGCGGGTCTGCACGTTGCGATCGTCGGCGACATTCTCTTCAGCCGCGTGGCGCGTTCCAATATTCACGCGCTGCTCAAACTGGGAGCGCGGGTCACCCTCGTCGGCCCGAGCACCCTGGTCCCGCGCGTCTTTGAGGAACTCGGCGTCACCGTCACCCACGATCTCGATGCGGTGCTGCCCGAGGCCGACGTGGTCAACCTGCTGCGCATCCAGCACGAGCGCCAGCGCAAGGAATACTTCCCCTCGCTCGGCGAATACACCGCGCTCTTCGGCCTGACCAAAGCGCGCGCCGAGCGCCTCAAACCGGACGCTCTGATCATGCACCCCGGCCCGATCAATCGCGGGGTGGAAATCGACAGCGATCTGGCCGACAGCGGCCGCAGCGTCATTCTCGAGCAGGTCACCAACGGCCTGGCTGTCCGCATGGCCGTGCTCTACCTCTGCGCCGGCGTGCGCGGCTCTCCTGCACCATGAAAACCACGCTCCTTTCCCTGCTGGTCCTCGCCGCGCTCGTTCTCCCCATCTCCCATGCCTATGCCCAGTCACAGGCGGAGATGAACCAGGAGGCCTACGCCGACTTCAAAAATCAGGATGTCGCGCTGAACAAGGTCTATCAACAGGTCCTCGCCAAGCTCGACGATGAGGGCCAGGCCAAGCTCAAAACCGCCCAGCGCGCCTGGGTCGCTTTCCGCGATGCCCAGGCGGAACTCGCCGCCGACCTGATGCGCGGCGGCAGCGCCGCTCCACTGCTCCGGGCGGGATCCCTTGCCGAGACCACCCGTGCGCGCACCCGGCAGCTCAAGGAATATCTACAGGGACTGTGAGCGATCACTGAGGTCGATCGAAATGAAACCTCTCCTCCCTCCGCGGTGAGCCTTCTGTGAAAACCACCCTCATCACCAACGGCCACATCATCGACCCGGCGAACGGCCTGAACCAGGTCGGCGACCTCTATTTTTCCGATGGAAAGATCGCGAAGACTGACCTCGATGGTTTGGAGCGGCGCCACGACGAAGACCTCGATGTCGTCGACGCGAGCGGACTGGTCGTGTGTCCCGGCCTCATCGATCTCCACGTCCATCTGCGCGAACCGGGACAGTCCGCGAAGGAAACCATCGCCACCGGGGCAAAGGCGGCGGCGGCGGGCGGCTTCACCTCCGTCGTGTGCATGCCAAACACGGCGCCGGCGGTGGACAACCCGAGCGTGGTGACGTGGATTTTGGAGAAAGCCAAGGCGGAGGCCTGCGTCAATATCTTCCCCACGGGCGCGATCACCAAGGGCATTGCCGGCGAAGAACTCGCGCCCATCGGTTCGATGCACAAAGCCGGCATCGTCGCGCTGACCGACGACGGCCATTGCATCCAGAATCATGAAGTGATGCGCCGCGCCCTCGAGTACGCCCGGATGTTTGGCCTCGTGGTCATGGATCATTGCCAGGATTACAACCTCGTCGGCAAAGGGGTGATGCACGAAGGCCGCGTCAGCGCCGAGCTCGGAATGCCCGGCTGGCCGGCGGCCGGGGAGGAGGTCATCGTTCAGCGCAATGCGCTCCTCGCCGAGCTTTGCGACACCCCCATCCACTGCCAGCATCTGAGCGCCGCCGGCAGCGTGCGGCTCTTGCGCGAAGCCCGCGCCCGAGGGGTCAAGCTCAGCGGCGAAGTCTGCCCGCACCATATCGCGCTGACCGACGACGCGATTCGCAGCTTCGACACTCACTTCAAAATGAATCCGCCGCTGCGCACCCAGCGCGACATCGATGCGCTGATCGAAGGCCTCGCCGACGGCGCCATCACCATCCTGGCCAGCGACCACGCGCCGCACTGCAACTATGAAAAGGAAGTCGAGTTCGACCTCGCGCCGTTCGGCATCCTCGGCCTCGAAACGGAGCTGGGTCTCTTCATCGACATCCTCGTCCACAAGAAGCGCGCCATTGATCTCGCGCGACTGGTCGCGTTGCTCACGATCGAACCGGCGCGCCTGCTCGGCCTCGACCGAGGCACCTTGAGCCCCGGCGCGCCCGCCGATGTCACGCTCATCGATCCCGGCCTTGAATGGACTGTGGATCGCGAGGCCAGCTTCTCCCGCAGCCGCAACACGCCCTTCCACGGCTGGGAGCTGAAAGGCCGGGCCGTGCGCACCATTGTCGCCGGCCAGACCGTCTGGCAGCTCTGATCAGTACGCCGCCTGCGCGCCTTTGATGTTCTTCTTCTTGATCCAGGGCATCAGCCCGCGCAGGCGCGCGCCGGTCTTCTCGATCGGATGCTGTTCGCCCGCCTTGAGCAGCGACCGGTAACGCTGGTAGCCGCCCTGGTATTCCTTGACCCATTCCTTGGCAAACTTGCCCGACTGAATGTCCTTGAGCGCGGCTTGCATCCGCTTCTTCACGCTCGCGTCGATGATCTTCGGACCGACGCTCACGTCGCCCCACTTCGCGGTCTCGGAGATGGAAAAGCGCATCCCGGCGATGCCGGCTTCGTTCATCAGATCGACGATCAACTTCAACTCGTGGAGGCACTCGAAATAGGCCATCTCGGGCGAGTAGCCGGCTTCGACCAGCACCTCGAACCCGGCTTGCACCAAAGCGCTCGTGCCGCCGCAAAGCACCGTTTGCTCGCCGAACAGGTCCGTCTCGGTCTCTTCCTTGAAGCTCGTCTCGATCACCCCGCCGCGGGTCCCGCCGATGCCCTTGGCCCAGGCCAGCGCGACCTTCTTCGCCTTTTTTGAAGGGTTCTGATAGATCGCGATCAGGGCCGGCACGCCTTTGCCTTCGGTGTACTGGCGGCGCACGATGTGGCCGGGGCCTTTCGGCGCGACCAGGATCACGTCCACGTCCTTCGGGGGGACGATCGTCTTGAAATGAATCGAGAAGCCGTGGCTGAAGAGCAGCGTTTTGCCCTTGGTCAGGTTCGGCGCGATGTCTTTCTCGTAAGCCGCCGGCTGCTTGGTGTCCGGGATCGCCACAAAGATCACGTCCGCCTTCTTGACCGCCTCGCCGGTGTCATAGACCTCGAAGCCTTTTTCCTTCGCCACCGCGATCGACTTGCTGCCGGGATACAGGCCGATGATCACTTTCACGCCTGATTCCTTGAGGTTCAGGGCGTGGGCGTGGCCTTGCGAGCCGAAGCCCAGCACGGCGCAGGTTTTGCCTTTGAGTGCGGAGAGATCAGCGTCTTTGTCGGAGTAGATTTTGGCGGGCATGGGGAAGGGTGAGGGTTGAGAGGGGTCGTCAGTGGGGCCGGCGGGCCAGGGCGACGCGGCCGGTGCGGGTGAGCTCGATGATCCCGAACTTGCCCATGAGCATGAGGAATTTGTCGATCTTCGACTCGTTGCCGGTGATCTCGATGGCGAGGTTGTTGATCTGCACGTCGATGATCTTGGCGCGGAAAATATCGCCAATCTGCATCACCTCGGCGCGGGTGTTCGCATCCACTTTCACCCGCATCAGCACGAGCTCGCGCTCGACCACTTCGTCATCGCTGAAATCCTCGATCTCGATGACATCGACCAGCTTGTTGAGCTGCTTGGTCACCTGCTCGAGCACGGTGTCATCGCCCCGGACCACGATGGTCATCCGCGAGGTGGAAGGATCAAGCGTCGGGCCGACGTTCAGCGTGTCGATATTGAACCCACGCCCGGAAAACATCCCGGCAATGCGCGTGAGCACGCCAAACTTGTTTTCGACAAGGACCGAGATGGTGTGGCGCATACAGAAAGGGCGCGGAGTGTCCGCGCGGCTCGGGGGTGAGTCAAATCGAAAGTGCTCCCCGGCGCGCCGGTCACTTTTCGATGATCCGCCGCGCGTGGGAGAAGTGTGACGAATACCAGCCTTTGAACGAACGCACCCGCACGCCGGAGCCATGCGCGTCGACGATGGTGGTGGGATCAAGGTAAATCACCACGTGTGAAACCCGCGCTCGGTCCTGCTGGAGGATGAAGAGCAGATCGCCCGGTGCGAACGGTTCGCCTTCGCGCAGGCGCCGGCCCGGCGCCTTGGAGCCGTCGGCCTGTTCGCCGATCTCCGAGGTGAACTTGACGCCGAGGCCGTAGTTGTAAACCCAGGACGTGAAATTCGAGCAATCCAGCCCGGCGCTCTCCGGTCCGCCCATTTTGGAAGTCCAGTCCGCCGGCGGCGCCCACGCCGGGATGTGGTGATGCTGATAGGGCAGGCCGAGGTAATGCTTCGCCACCGCGATGATCCGGGCGCGCTTCCACGCCAGCGCGTCGGCACCGGGCGGCAGGCTTGGGGGTGGAAAAACGGCGGGGTGCGGTCCCCAGGTGCCGCGCCACTTTTCCGCATACCATTGGTCCCGCGGAATGTTTGTTTGGGGAAGGCGATCCCGCTGCGCGAAATCCGCGGTTTCATTCGCAGACGGCTCGGCGAGCGCGATCGCCGAGGCGCAAAACGCGGTGTGGAGAAAGGCAAGGAATCGCATCGCGCGTGCAGTCGTATCCCGTCCGCGCCGGATTTCAAAGACTCGCCGCGCCAGGCTCCCTGCGTTGGTGCGTCTGCTCCGCGAATCCCAGGTCACCAACTCACGGTTGCAGCGCCCGGCAAGACGAACTATCGCAACGGCCGCGGAGATTCGGCAGTTTGCGCAGCGCATCGAGCCTGTTTTCCTCGATCGCCGCCATCCACGCCATCCCTTCCGCACCCGCGGACCTGATCATGCCATCCAAGCAAACCGCCAAATACGCCCACCTCAAGCTGCTCGGAAAAACCGCCGTCGAATATCCGGCGGCGCCAACCGCGGCCACGCTGGAAACTTTCGAGAATCGCTATCCCGACCGGGAATACTGGATCCGTTTTGACTCTCCCGAGTTCACCTCGATGTGCCCGGTCACGGGTCAGCCCGACTTTGCGGCGATCACGATCGACTACGTCCCGGGAAAACGCTGCATCGAGAGCAAGTCCCTGAAATTCTACCTCGCCTCATTTCGGAACACGCGCAGCTTCAACGAGGAGATCGTGAACCGCATTTTGGATGACCTCGTGAAAGCTTGTCAGCCGCGCCGCGCGCTGGTGCACGGAAAGTTCGCCGCGCGAGGGGGCATCAGCGTCACGGTCGATGCGGCGTTTCCTTCGGACGAAGAAATCCCCGCTCACCGCAAGCATCCGCCCGGAAGCGCCAAGTGATGAAGCCGGGGAAAAACGTGGTCGTCCTGCTCAGCGGCGGAATGGATTCGGTCACTGCCCTCTACGAAGCGGGCGCGCAATCCGTCGTCGTGGGAGCCATCAGCTTCCACTATGGATCGAAGCACAATGATCGGGAGATTCCTTTTGCGGCGCATCACGCGCAACAACTCGGGGTGCCGCATCAGGTGATCCGCCTGGATTTCGTCGGCGAGCTTTTTGCCTCTGACCTGCTGCAAAAAGGCGGCGCGATTCCGCAAGGGCATTATGAGGCGCAGAACATGAAGAAGACGGTCGTGCCATTCCGAAATGGAATCATGCTCTCGATTGCCGCGGGATTCGCCGAAAGCCAGGCAGCGCAAGGATTGGTCATCGCCGCGCATGCCGGAGACCATGCCATTTACCCGGACTGCCGGGAGGAGTTCATGAAAGCGATGGGCGAGGCAATCCGCCGGGGCACCTACGCCGAGGTGGAGGTGATTCGCCCGTTCATCTCGATGACCAAGGCGGACATTGCGCGCCGCGGCCATCAGCTCGGGATCGATTATGCCCAGACCTGGTCCTGCTACGTCGGGGGCGAGACGCACTGTGGCGAATGCGGAACCTGCGTGGAGCGCCGGGAGGCATTCATGCTCGCGGGAATTCCAGATCCGACTGCGTATCTCAGCACCGGACCGTTGCCGCCCAAACCCATTGCGGCTCCGGATTGAAGAGAGACGAACGGGCATGAGGCCGCGGCGGGCGTCGTTTCCCCCCTCGTGCGGCGCCGCGAGCAAATTCACTTTCCACTCAACCTGCCCCCGCTACCCTCGGCACCCCTATGAAAAGCTTCAAAGTCGCGGTTCTCGCCGGGGACGGCATCGGGCCCGAGGTCATGGCCGAAGCACGGCGGGTCCTCGGCGTGGCGCAGCAAAAGTTCGGCTTCCAGCTGGAGCTGACCGAGGCCCGCGTGGGCGGCATCGCCATCGATGTGGACGGCGAGGCGCTGCCGGAGGCAACTCTTCGCGTCTGCGGGGAAAGCGACGCGATTCTTTTCGGGTCGGTCGGCGGTCCAAAATGGGAGTCCCTGCCACCACCGCAACAGCCCGAGCGCGCCGCGCTCCTGCCTTTGCGCAAGCACTTCGGCCTCTTTGCCAATCTTCGACCCGCGGTTTGTCTGCCGAAGCTCACCCACGCCTCGCCGGTCAAAGAGGCGCTGATCGCCGGCGGCTTCAATGTGCTCTGCGTGCGAGAGCTCACCGGCGGGCTTTACTTCGGCCAGCCAAAAGGCCTCCACGAGGACCAGGGCGAAACGGTGGCGGTGGACACGATGGTCTATCGCCAGAGCGAGATCGAACGCATCGCGCACGTGGCCTTCAAAGCGGCGCAGGGGCGCCGGAAAAAACTGACCTCGATCGACAAGGCCAACGTGCTCGAAAACGGCGTGCTCTGGCGGCGCACGGTGACGGAGATCGCCGCGCAATATCCCGACGTTTCACTCAACCATCTCTACGTGGATAACGCCGCGATGCAGCTCATCAAGAATCCGCGCGGGTTCGACGTGATCCTGGCCGAGAACCTCTTCGGAGACATCCTCAGCGACGAAATGGCGATGATCGCGGGGTCGCTCGGCATGCTGCCAAGCGCTTCGCTGGGAGTGAAGGAAACGTCCACCGGCCGGTTCGGTCTTTTCGAACCGAGCGGCGGCACCGCGCCCGACATCGCCGGCCAGGGCATCGCCAATCCCATCGCCCAAATCCTCTCCGCCGCGATGATGCTGCGCTACAGCTTCAGCGCCGCCGCCGCCGCCGATGCGATCGAGGCCGCCGTCGGGCGGGTCATCGACGATGGCCTTCGCACCGGGGACATCTGGAGCGAAGGCACGCGGCGGGTGGGAACTCAGGAGATGGGAGCCGCGATCGCCGCGGCAGTGTGAGGCCGACTTGCAGTCGGCCGGGCGAGCGCAGCGAGGCGGGGCGTGTTCAGCAGGGGGAAAGCCACCTCGCTACGCCGTGCCCGCGCCGGCCTTACCATCACGCGGTCGCATCCTTCGCGGAGGCCATAAGGTATTCGCGGTTCAAGCGCGCAATCACGGCGACGGGAATCTCCGCGGGGCAAACGGCTTCGCACTCGTAGTAGTTCGAGCAATTGCCGAATCCTTCCTCGTCCATGGTGCGGACCATCTTGAGCGCGCGCGAGGTGCGCTCGGCCTGGCCTTGGGGCAGCAGCGCCAGGTGCGAAACCTTGGCGCCGACGAAAAGCATCGCGCTGGCGTTCGGGCACGCCGCCACACACGCGCCGCAGCCGATGCAAGCGGCGGCTTCCATGGCGAGATCGGCCTCGGTCTTGGGAATCGGGATAGCATTGCCGTCGGGCGCCGAGCCGGCGCGCGCAGTGATGAAGCCGCCCGCCTGCTGAATGCGCTCGAAGGCGCTGCGATCGACGATCAAATCGCGAATGATCGGAAACGGCCGCGCGCGGAACGGCTCCACGTAAATCGTCTCTCCATCCTTGAACTTCCGCATGAAGAGCTGGCAGGTGGTCGTCTCGCTCGGACCGTGCGCGACGCCATTGATGGTCAACGAACAGGTGCCGCAGATGCCCTCCCGGCAATCGTGATCGAAGGCGATCGGCTCCTCATTCTTGCCGAGCAGGTCTTCATTGACGATGTCGAGCATCTCGAGGAACGACGCGTCCTCAGCAATATTCCGCGCTTCAATATCAACGAGCTTGCCCGCGGCATTCGGGCTCTTCTGGCGCCAGACTTTTAGATGAAGATTCATGATAAGGACGAAACGGTGGAGACGAGCTAAAACGATGCACTCAAAGGCCTATCCGACGCCGGATGGCTTCGGGCGACTGACGTGTATCGAGCAGCGCATGCACGAACACGCGCCGGCCCTCGACCGCGTAGTAGAGCGCGTAGGGGAAATCATCGAGCAGCAGCCGGCGATAGCGGCCGAGATGCTCCGGAGCGGAACGTGGAAAATGAGCGAGTTGACGAAGCGCTTCCTGGACGGTGTGGTCGAAACGCTCGGCACGTGCAAAGCCAGAGGCCGCGAGTTGGGCGTAAACGCTATGGAATTCGATCTCAGCACCGGCCAGAAGGATGGCTTCATTCACCTTCGCGGATGAGATGCTTTTCCTGCAGTTGCTTTCTTACCTCGGACCAAGGTTTTGCCGAGCTGGGATCGCGCTGATATTCCGCCCATCGGTGATCCAACTCAGCGATGACCACCGGGTCAGTGACTGGCTCATCCACGAAGAGCGTATCGCCGAGTTCCGAGTAAAGTTGCAGACGCTCGTTAGGACTCAGCTTTTGAATCTCGGGAAAGCGTTCGAGGATCATAACACGGAAGTTACCAGCGAAGGCCCAAGCGGCAATTGGTCACTTGTAGCTCCGCACGCTCGGCTTCACTTCCTCGAAGACCAGCGGCTCGATGTGCCGGGTCGGTTTCTGGCCGTCGCCGGTGTATTCCCAGGCGGCTACGTGCTGGAAGTTCTCGTCGTCGCGTTTGGCTTCGCCGTCGGGATACTGGAATTCCTCGCGGAAGTGCCCGCCGCAGGATTCCCGGCGCTCGAGGGCGTCGAGACAGAGCAACTCGGCGAATTCGAGGAAGTCCGCGACCCGGCCGGCTTTTTCGAGCGAAACGTTCAGTTCTTCGCCCTCGCCGGGGACGTTGACGTTTTTCCAAAACTCCTCGCGCAGCGGCGGAATCTGGGCGAGCGCGCGCTGCAGGCTTTTCTCGGTGCGGGCCATGCCGCAGTAGTCCCAAACGATGCGGCCGAGCTCGCGGTGGAAGTGATCGACGCTGCGCCGGCCCTTGATGCCGAGCAGGAGTTTGGTCCGCTCCCGCACTTCCGCTTCGACCTGCTTGAACTCCGGCCGATCGATGGTCGGACGCTTGCCGATCTCCGGGGCGAGGTAATTCCCGATCGTGTAGGGAATGACAAAGTAGCCATCGGCGAGGCCCTGCATCAGGGCGCTGGCGCCGAGGCGATTCGCGCCGTGATCGCTGAAGTTCGCTTCGCCGAGGACGAAGAGGCCGGGGACATTGGACATCAAGTTGTAGTCCACCCAGAGGCCGCCCATGGTGTAGTGAACCGCGGGATAAATGCGCATCGGCACCTCGTAGGCATTCTCATTGGTGATCTGCTGGTAGATCTCAAACAGGTTGCCGTAACGCTCGCGAATGGTCGCCTCGCCGAGGCGCTTGATGGAGTCGGCGAAGTCCAGATAAACGCCCAGCCCGCCGGGGCCGACACCGCGGCCTTCGTCGCAGACTTCCTTGGCGGATCGCGACGAGATATCGCGCGGGGCGAGATTGCCGAAGCTCGGATACTTGCGTTCGAGGTAATAATCGCGCTCCGCGTCGGGGATCTCGCCGGGCTTGCGAGTGTCGCCTTTTTTCTTCGGAACCCAGACCCGTCCGTCGTTGCGCAGCGACTCGCTCATCAGCGTGAGTTTCGACTGGAAATCGCCGGCCACCGGAATGCACGTCGGATGGATTTGCGTGTAGCACGGGTTCGCGAATAACGCGCCGCGCTTGTAGGCGCGCCAGGCGGCGGTGACGTTGCAGCCCTTGGCGTTGGTCGAGAGATAGAAGACGTTGCCGTAGCCGCCGGTGCTGAGCAGCACGGCATCCGCGGCGTGCGAGGTGATCGCGCCGGTGACCATGTCGCGCACCACGATGCCTTTGGCGTGCCCATCGACGATGACCACGTCGAGCATCTCGGTGCGTGGGAACATCGTCACCGAGCCTTCTGCAATCTGGCGGCAAAGCGCCGAATAAGCGCCGAGCAGGAGCTGCTGGCCGGTCTGGCCGCGGGCGTAAAAGGTGCGCGAAACCTGCGCGCCCCCGAAGGAGCGGTTGGCGAGCAGGCCGCCGTATTCGCGGGCAAACGGGACTCCCTGCGCGACGCACTGGTCAATGATGTTCACGCTCACCTCCGCGAGACGATAGACATTCGCTTCGCGCGCCCGGAAGTCGCCGCCTTTCAGCGTGTCGTAGAAAAGCCGGTAAACGGAGTCGCCGTCGTTCTGATAGTTCTTCGCGGCGTTGATCCCGCCCTGCGCGGCGATCGAGTGCGCCCGCCGCGGGGAGTCCTGATAACAGAAGCACTTCACCTTGTAGCCCATCTCACCCAGCGACGCCGCGGCGCTTCCGCCCGCCAGCCCGGAGCCCACCACGATGATCTCGTATTTGCGTCGGTTCGCGGGGTTGATCAGCTTCGATGCAAATTTGTGCTTCGCCCACTTTTGCTCGAGCGGGCCGGGAGGGATTTTCGAATCAAGGACAGCGGACATGGGATCGGGAAAATTCAGGCCGTTGGCGCGGACCTATTTCACTGCGCCGCTGAGCACGGCAATGGGAATGGAGACGTAGCCGAGGAAAATCAGCCAGGAGAGCACCTGCCCGCCCTTATCCCACAGCGGGGCGATCTTCGCGCTGCTCAGTCCGAACGTTTGGAAGAGGCTCTGAAAACCGTGGTGAAGGTGCATGGCCAGCAGCCCGATGCCGACGATATAGAAGGCGGACGCGGCTTTATTGGTGAAGCCGAGAACCATCATTCGGTAGATGTCGTGCCGGCCTTGGGCGTCGTGCAAGGTCGCAAACGAGGTGTCGATATTGTGGGTCGTGAAGTGCAGCAGATGAAAGACGACGAAACAAAGAACAGTGAGTCCGCTCCACACCATCCAGAGGGCCGGCAGGCTGGCCCGGCGGCGTTTCGTCACCGCATAGCCGACCGGACGCGCCGCGCGGTTCTCGATCCGCAACTGCACCGTGGCCACGATGTGCAGCACGAACATCACGAGCAGCCCAATCCGGATGATCCAGAGCAGTTCACCCAGACCCTGGAGAAAGGCGCCGTAGCGATTGATCGCCTCGGGACCGAGGAAGATTTGCAGATTGCCGACCATGTGTCCGACGACAAATCCGAAGAGCACCAGGCCGGTGATGGCGACGATCCATTTGCGGCCGATGGAGGAGAAGAAAAAGGAGGAGGTGGCGTTCACGATCGACGAGGGACGATGAGAAAAGCAGGAAAGCCGGGCCGCTGGAAGAGCCGAGTGCGCCGAACGACGGGTTCGTTCGTGCGGCTAGCGGTCAGACTCGACATCGACACGCGGCGCCCGCCCTCAGGTGTCCGGAAATTCGGCCGGATTCAGCCCCAGCGCCACGATCGAGCAGGCCACGACGGTGCGCAGGTGCAGATCGGCGGCCGCTTCGAGGACCTCTTCGCTCTCGGAGCCGGGGTTGAGCCAGACTTCGCGCGGTTGTTTGGCCGCGATCGCGGGAAGGAGCTGGAGACCGACGGCCGGCGGCACGTAGAGGCTGACGAAGTCCACGGGTGACGGAACGTCATTCAACGTCCGATACGCCTTCAGACCTTCGATGGTGGTCTCCTTGGGGTTGACGGGGAAAACGGTGTAACCGCTTTCCTGATACGCGCGGACCGCTTTGTTCCCATACTTGCGGCGGTCGTGCGAAGCGCCAATGACTGCGACGGAGGGCTCTGACATGATGGACACGGAAACTCCTAAAGGTGCTGTCCCAGTCTGGAAAGCCCGAATTCGCGGAGCGGGGCATCGCGAAGGCGGGGGGAAAAAGAAAACGTCGAACGTCGAACGCCGAAGTCGGAGAGGGCGACTTTCGTTCTTCGTTCTTCGTTCGACGTTTTTTAGAATCAGCGGCCCACCCGCGAATCATCGGCTCACGGTCGCTGATTGGAGCGGCAATTCGTAGCACGCGGCTTCCTGGTCGTTGCGCACCAGCAAGTATCGACCCGCCAGAGTCGGGTGGTTCCAGGTCTTGCTGCTGAGCGCCGGGAACCGGCCCAACTCACGAAACCCCTCCGGTTTGGCCTCGGCCAGGACCACCGGTCCAGCTTCGGATTGAATGAGCACCAGATCATCCACGAGCAAAGTCTGACCGGAACCGAAACGGCCGTCCTTCCATTTGCGCTGGCCGGTGGCGATTTCGACGCAGGCGAGCAGACCGTCGTCGAGGCCGTAGAGGAAGCCCTCGCGAGCCGCCACGCTGTTGAACTGGTTTTTCATGTTGCGGGTTTTCCAAAGCTCCGCGGCAGTGAGTTTGCCGTCCGCACCCGCCTTGATCTGGAGCAGGACGCAGCCGATCCCGTAGCCCGAGGAGAGAAAGACGCGGTCGCCGGCCAGCGCCACCGGCTGCGCCGCCCGGGGCGTTTTCTCATCGGCCCACGGATGGTCGAGCAGAACCGCGCCGGTAGCGGGATCATGGGCGGTGAGCGAGCTGGCATTGAGCGAAAGCACCACCCGCTGACCCGCCAGCATCGCCAGCAACGGCGAGGCGTAGCTGGCCTTGTCGTGGCCGGCCCGCCAGAGCGGTTCGCCGGTGGCCGCCCGATAAGCGAGCACCGTCGGCCCATTGGTGAGCCCGCCGGTGACGACCACGGTATCGTCGAAGACGAGCGGGGAAGCGCTCACTCCCCAGATGAGGTTGGCGAGCTGATTCTCCTTGAGCACGTCGCGCGACCACACGAGCTGGCCGCTGGCGGCTTCGAGGCAGTCGAGGATGCCCGTGGCCCCGATGGCGAAGACCCGGCTGCCGACAATCGTCGGCGTAGCGCGCGGCCCGCCTCCGCCCTGCCATTGGCTGAAGCCGACCGCGTTCGCGTGCGTCCAGAGGAGCTTCCCGGTGAGGGCGTCGTAGCAGGTGACGAACTCCTGATCTCCGCGCTGCTCCTGGGTGAAGGACCGCCCGCCGGCCACCGCGAACGACGACCAGCCCAAGCCGATCGGCTGACGCCAGAGCAGCCGGGGAAGAGTCTCGGTCCAATCGCGCGCCAGGGCGGCGCCGTTGACCGTGCCGTCACGGTTCGGGCCGAAGAATTGCGGGACCTCGGGGAGCGCCGCCGCAGCGGTGACCGGGGTGGCGGAAGCGGTTTGGGGAAAGAAGGGGACCCCGCGCTTGGGCGACCATTTCCACGCGAGCTTTGGCAATCCGGTGCCGTCGGTGGAGCCATCCACCGTCAAGAGGCGGGTGCCGGCAAACCCTGCGAGTGCGATCAACCCCAGCGCGACCAGCCGGATGCGCCAGCGAATACGGCTCAGGAAAACGAACCAGATCATCACCAGCAGCACGGCCAAAAGGAGGACGGCAGTACTGCTCCAGGCCCGATAATTCCGATCCAGTTCGGATTGCCAACGGATCGCGCCGATGCCGATCGCGGCCAGCAATCCGACGCCGATGGGAAACCAAAGCCGGTGGCCGCGAGGGGTTGAAGAAGGAGGTTTCACAAGAGTGGGGCAGACTTGCAGTCTGCCCGGCCGATTGCAATTGGCGGCGCGAATTCCGAAGTCCCAGCCACCGCCACCTTTCCGCGCGCCGGGCAGACTGCAAGTCTGCCCCACATTCTCAAGGCCGGGTGCGTCCTCGTTCGCGCTGCTGGTTGAGCAATTCGGTGAGTTGCCGGACGATTTCCGGACGCTCCGCAGCGAGGTTCTTCGTCTCGGCTGGATCGTCGGCGAGGTTGACCAGTTGCGGCCCCGCGGCGGGGCCCGCCTTTTCCTGGCCGCCGTAACCGGCCGCTCCCGTGATCAGCTTCCAAGGCCCCTGCCGGACCGCGAACGGCCCCTTGGTGCCGCCGGAGTGAGCGACAAAGCTTTCGCGCAACGGCTTTTCATGCGGCTGCCCGAGCAACGCCGGCAGCACGTTGACGCTATCGAGCGCGGCCTCCGCGGGCAACGGCACGCCGGTGAGCGCAGCGAAGGTCGCGGGCATGTCGAGCAGAGCGAACATTTCCCCGGACTCGCTGCCGGCCTTGATCTGCGCGGGCCAGCGCGCGAGGAACGGCACACGATGCCCGCCTTCCCACAGCGAACCCTTGAAGCCGCGCAACGCGCCATTGCACCGCTGTTCGGGGCTGCCGAAGTCCGCGTAACCATCGTCCATCACGCCACCGTTATCGCTCGTAAAAATGACCAGCGTGTTGTCCAGAAGCTTGAGCCGTTCGAGCGCGGCGATCACCTGGCCGACCGTGTCGTCGAGTTCCTGAATGGCATCGCCGCGGATGCCGCACTGGCTGGTGCCGTTGAAGCGCGGATTCGGCACGCGCGGCACATGGATGCCATGCGGGGCGAAATAGAGAAAGAACGGCCCGGCCCGATTCGCCTCGATGAAACCGATCGCCTTTTTCGCGAAGGTGTCCGCCATGTCTTCATCCACCCAGCGCGCGGTTTTTCCGCCCGTCATCCAACCAATCCGTCCGACGCCGTTGATGATGGTCGCGTCGTGACCGTGCGTGTGCTTGAGCTTGAGCAACTCGGGGTTCTCGCGACCGGTCGGCTCAGTGCCGACTTTGTGCTGGTAGCTCACCCGGATCGGATCCGCCGGATCGAGCCCGACGACCCGGTGATCTTCGAGGTAAACGCACGGAACCCGATCGCCTGTGGCGGCCATGATGAAGGCGTGATGGAAGCCAAGTTCGAGCGGGCCCGGCTTGATCTCGCCGTTCCAATCCGGACCGCCTTCGCCGCCGAGCCCGAGGTGCCATTTCCCGACGGCGCCGGTCTTGTAACCCGCCTGCTGCAGAAGCGACGGCAGGGTGGCCGTGCCGGGCGGAATGCTCAGCGGCGCGTCGCCGGGCGCGATGGTCGAGCCGGGTTGCTGACGCCAGGAGTAGGTGCCGGTGAGCAGGGCGCGCCGCGTCGGGGTGCAGGTCGAAGCCGGTGAATGCGCGTCGGTAAAGCGGCAGCCTTCGCGGGCGAGGCGATCGATGTTGGGCGTTTTGACCCGGGTCGCGCCGTAACAGCCGAGGTCGCCGTAACCGAGGTCGTCCGCGAGGATGAAGACGATGTTGGGCTTGGCGATGGGCTCAGCCACGCGCGCGCGAATCAGCAGGGTCGCCAGGACAACGAAAGCGAAGAGAAGAGGCTTCATGAGAGTGGGGCAGACTTGCAGTCTGCCCGGCCGAATGCAATCGACGCACGCATTCCAAACCCCAGCCGCCGCCACCTTTCCGCCCGCTCGGCAGACTGCAAGTCTGCCTCACATTCTCCGCATCGACGTCGCTGCTCGCTCGCCCGTTTCAGGCGTGGTCTTTCCCTTACGGAACTCGGAACATTTTTCCCGAGTAGGGATCTCGGACTTCGGTCCCGGGCGGGAAGCCGCGCACGTCGATGTATCCGGCCTTCGGCGCGTGCGGGCTGATCACGAAGCCTGGCTTTCCCTTGACCGCCGCAGCCGTCGGAACGTCCGAGGCTGTCGGCGGTGCGGTCGGGGTCGGCGGCGGCGGCAGCGGCTCCCCGGGAGCGAATGATTCCTCGGGCCGCACGGTGCTGGCGCGAATGAGCACCACCAGTTGCCGGCCAGCAGAGGGCGGATCGAATGGTTTCGTCTCCTCGCTTTCCCCGGAACCCACCAGGACCAGCGTCTGCCCCGATTTGAGCGCCACCGACGAGTGGGTCTGACGCGTGGAGAAGATCGGCTGAGTCGGCCGATTCCTGGACTCGAAGCCGACGGCCGAAGCGAGCGTCCGCTCCGGGATTGATTTCGTCGCATCACGTTTCGCGGCAAACAAAGGCTCTTTGGTTTCGAAATCCACGAACCCGAGAAACTCAATCACTTGCGGCGTCACCTGAAGATCGATGACCTCCCCCTCCAGCAAGGTCGGTTCGACATCCAGGGTGACGCCGACGTTGCGCGTCTCGAAAGACTTGGGCGTCCAGTGTGGGTCGGTCGGAGCCGGCGGATTCCACTCACTCGGATAGCGAAATTCACGAATGATCTCGATCATCGCGCGCTGCTGCGAACGGGTCGTCACCCGCGGCGCGCTGAGCAAATCCACGCCTGACGCAGCGACCTCCCCGGCTCCTTTCGGGGCCGTCAGGGTGGTGAGAAATTGCTCGGCGTCCTTTTCGTTGAGCACCGCTCTCACGCTCAATGCGCGAGAACCGGAAGCCGGCGCGGGCATCCCGGCAAACTTGTCCAGGAACGATGCGCCGCCCGGGAATTTGAGGCTCTCCGCCAGCGCGTCGGAGACTTCGAGGAATTTCGACTCGATCTCGACCTGGGGCAGCCGCGGTTGGAGATCGTCATTCTTTGAAACCAACGCCGCCTCGGCGAAGATCTCCGCGCGCTCCTGGCCTTTGCGCAAGGTCACCTTGGCGCGGACCGGCGAGCCGACCCACTCGACCTTTTCGAGCGTGACACCATCCTCGGTGGAAATGCCGGTGGTGAGCGTCACCGCACGGCCCGCGGGCGTTTGCAGCTCGACGTAAGCGTCTTTCAAATCGCTTTTCGCGGGAATCGAGAGCCGAACGATCGTCCAACTTTTCGACCACTCAGGTGCCGTCGCGTCCTGCGCGTTGAGCCGGGATAACGCGGCAAGGAGAAGAAAGGCGAGGCGGGTTGTCTTCACGATGTGGGGCAGACTTGCAGCCTGCCCGGCCGATTGCAATCGACGTGCGCGAATTCCGAAGCCCCAGCCGCCGCCGCCTTTCCGCCGGCCGGGCAGACTGCAAGTCGCCCACATCCACTGAAGTCGTAGCGCCTATTTTCCGCCCACCGGCTTGTTCCCAAACACTTCGGGCGGATCGGTCTCGGGCACTTTCAGCTCGGTCCGCAGCCGGGCGAGCTGCTGGTGGAGATCCTTCTGCGTGTCCGCATAATCGGCGGCGCCGTACACGCTGCGCAGCTCCCGGGGATCCTTTTCGAGGTCGAACAACTCCCAGTAATCATCGGCTGTGCCGTAGAAGTGCACGAGCTTGTAGCGGTCGGTGACGACCCCGTAATGCGGTCGCACACGGTGCGGCTCCGGGTATTCGTAATAGTGGTAGTAAAAGCCTTTGCGCCAATCAGCCGGCGTTTCGCCCTTGAGCACGGGAACCAGGCTGCGGCCCTGGATGTCTTCGGGAATCGGCAGGCCGGCTGCGGCGAGGAAGGTGCTGGCGAAGTCGAGATTCGAGACCAGATCCTTGTTCACGCTGCCCGGCTTCGTCACGCCCGGCCAGCGCACGAGCAGCGGCGCGCGCAGCGATTCCTCGAAAATCCAGCGTTTGTCGAACCACCCGTGCTCGCCGAGGAAAAACCCCTGGTCGGAGGAATAGACGACGATCGTATTCTCCGCGAGGCCCTCGTCATCGAGATACTTGAGGATGCGTCCCACGTTCTCATCCACGGCGCGAATGCAGCCGAGGTAGTCGTGCATGTAGCGCTGGTAACGCCACCGCACCAGATCCCGGCCGCTGAGGTTCGCCGCGCGAAATGCCTCGTTGCGCGGCCCGTACCAGGCGTCCCATTCCTTGCGTTGCGCGGGGGTGAGTTGCGCGGGCGGGACCAGCTTCATATCCCGCGGGACCATCGTCTTCTCGATGGTCATGTCCTGATCGTGCTCGGCGATTCCCCGGCCGGCGTAGTCGTCGAAGAGCGTCTCCGGCTCGGGATAGACCCGGTCGTCGTCGTGCGCGAGGTGGCGCAAGGCCGGCTCCCACTCCCGGTGGGGCGCCTTGTGCTGGCACATGAGCAGGAAAGGCTTCGCCGGGTCGCGTTGTTTCAACCAGGAAATCGACGCGTCGGTAATCAGGTCGGTGACGTAACCGTCGAGCTTCAGCCGCTCGCCGTTGCGAACCATCGGCGGATTATAATAGATGCCCTGCCCGGGGAGGATCTGCCAGAAATCGAAGCCCGTCGGGTCGCTGATCAGGTGCCATTTCCCGAAGATGGAAGTCTGATAACCGGCGGCCTGGAGCAGCTTTGGGAAGGTCGTTTGCGAGCCATCGAAGCGGCTGTTCGAGTTGTTGTAGAAGCCGTTGCGATGCGAATATTTGCCGGTCAGCACGGCGGCTCGGCTCGGGCCGCAGATCGAGTTGGTGACCAGGCAACGATCGAAGCGCATGCCTTCCTTCCCGAGCCGGTCAATGTTCGGTGTCTCGATCAGCTTGCGCGGATCCTGGTAGGCGCTGATCGCCTGGTAGGCGTGATCATCCGAGAAGATGAAGACGATATTGGGCCGCTGCGGCGCGGCCCCCTGGGCCAGCTCGCCGAGGACAGCAGCCAACGCAAGCAACGGGATCAGGCAGGTTCGGGGGAAGTGCATGGCAAGGGGGGAGTTAAGGTGCGGGCTATCATCGTCGAGCCAGAGCGGCGCTTTCAAGCTCCGGGCATTTTCCGGGGTTGCGCGCGCCGGCGATTGCCGGGGCAGGCGGGACGCCCGCCTCACTGATGGCAGGCGGGGACGCCGGCCCCACTGGACTAGATGCGGCGTTGCTCGCCATCCAGGCGGGACTTACATTCGCGAGCGTGCAAGCGCTCCTCGCCGGCAAATCGCTCGTCGTTATCGGCGGTACCACCGGGCTCGGCCTCTCCGCCGCGCGCGCCTTTGTCGAAGCGGGCGCCCGGGTCACGGTGGTGGGCCGCCGGCCGGCCAGTGCGGTGTCGGCGCAGGAGCAACTCGGCCCGGTCGCGCACGCCATCGCCGCCGACGCCTGCCATCCCGCGACCGCCCCGCGCGCGATCGAGGAGACCTTGAGCCGGTTTGGCCGCTTCGACGGTCTCTACCATGTGGCCGGCGGCAGCGGACGCCGGCTGGGCGATGGTCCGCTGCACGAGCTCACGGACGAAGGCTGGCACGCCACGCTCGATCTCAATCTCACCTCGCTGATGTTCTCCAATCGGGCGGCCGTGCGGCAGTTCCTCGCCCAGGGCACCGGCGGCAGCATCCTCAACATGAGCTCCGTCCTCGGCTGGAGCCCGTCGCCGCGATTCTTCGCCACCCATGCTTACGCAGCCACGAAGGCGGCGGTGATCGGCTTCAGCAAAGCCGCCGCGGCCTGCTACGCCGATCGCGACATCCGCATCAATGTCCTCGCCCCCGCGCTCGTGGAGACGCCGATGTCGCAGCGGGCCGTCGGTGACGAGGCCATCCAGCGCTTCATCAAAACAAAGCAGCCGCTCGATGGCGGTCGCATCGGCCAGCCCGCGGATCTCGATGCAGCCGCCGTCTATTTCATGAGCGACGGCGCGCGTTTCACCACGGGGCAGGTGCTCAGCATCGATGGCGGCTGGACTCTGAGCGAGGGGCAATACGCGGGATGAAAGCCATCGGCATCGACCTCGGTGGCACCCAGATCAAAGGCGTCCTGGTCAGCAGCGAGGGCGCGGTCTTGCGGCGGGAACTCCGGCCGACCAACGAGGAGGGCGGCGCGGGCGCCTGGGCTGAAACCGTGCGCACCCTCGTCGAGGAGCTCGGCGGCGAATTTCCGCTGGGCATCTCCGCGCCGGGCCTGGTGGCCTCCGACGGCGAATCGATCGCGCATCTTCCGGACCGTCTCCCCGGCATCGAGGGTCTGAATTGGACGAAGTTTTTCAATCTCGGCTGGTCCATTCCCGTGACCAATGATGCCCACGCGGCGCTGGCCGGTGAGGCGTGGATCGGCGCCGCGAGTGGGTTGATGAACGCCATCATGCTCACCCTGGGGACCGGCGTTGGCGGAGCGATTCTGAGCGATGGCTGGGTGATGCGCGGGCAGCTTGGCCGGGCCGGCCATCTCGGCCACACCTGCCTCGATCTGCACGGGCCGCCGAGCATCGCCGGGATGCCGGGTGCGCTGGAATGTTTCATCGGCAATTACAATATCGCGCAGCGCACCGGCGGACGTTTTGAGACCACGCATGCGCTGATCGCGGCCTTCCGCGCCGGCGATCCTTTCGCCCGCGAATGCTGGCTCGAGTCGGTGCGCGCCCTCGCCTGCGCGCTGGCCTCGTTCATCAACATCCTCGATCCCGAAGCGGTGATCCTCGGGGGCGGGATCGCGCAGGCTGGCGACGCCTTGTTTGAGCCGCTGCGCGACGAACTGGACAGGGTCGAATGGAGGCCCACCGGGATCGCGGTGAAGATCCTTCCCGCGGCGCTCGGGGAATGGGCGGGCGCCATCGGCGCCGCCTCCATCGCGGGAGCCAACGCACGCGCATGAAGACGGCCTGGCTGACCCTGCTGCTCGGTGGCGCGATGGGCCTGGCCTTGCGCGCCGAGCCGGTGACGGAGCCGGCCCCGGAAGACGCGCGCGACAAGGCCCGGCGGGAGGCGTGGGGCCTGGCCACGCACATCGTTTCGCTCCTCGAACAGGGCGACAACGCGCCCTTCCCCGGGCTGCGCGCCTGGCTCGAAGACTTTCATCGCACGGCGGCAACCGTTCCGACCGCGGAGACCGTCGGTCCTTTTCCCGCCGTGGACAGCGACGCCCTCGTGACCCACAACCCGCATTTTTGGGACGCTTATTTCGAAATCCAACCCGCCGACCCCGGGCTCGCCCTCCTCCACTCCTCGCTGCTCCTGACTGGCGGCGAGGCGCAGCGCGCCATCGCGCTCGCCCTCTTCGGTCTTCAGCGGGGGGGGCTCCCGGACGAGCTCAGGCGCAGCCTGGGGACGGTGATCGCGCAGGCCCAGGCGGCGCAAGCCCGGTCCTTCGAGCTCGTCCGCGAGGGGGTAAGGCTGCACGATGCGCGCAACTTTACCGGCGCGCTGAAAAAATATGAGGCCGCACTCGTCGAATGGCCGGCAAACGGCTGGGGACATTACGAGCGCGGTTTCACGCTGCGCATGAAGGCGATCGCCGACGCCGGGAAGCCCGCCTCGAAAACCGGCAATCCCGCGGCCCCGGAGCCCGCCGGCGATCCGCCGGAGACGCAGCAGGCTTTCGCCGAGGCACGACGGCACGATCCCTTCCAAATCATGGCCTACCAGGGCGACGATCCCGGGGTGCTCGCGGGACTGATGGCGCTGGTCCGCGCGGGTCTGCCGGTCTGGGAGTCGATCCGCAAGCATCCGGACGAGCCCGCCAAGCGCGAAAATCTTCATTCGCTGGCCACGGCCTGCCGGGAGGCGGCCATCGACGATTTCGCACTCGTCCTGCGCCAGCTCCAGGTCAGCCGGAACAAGAATTACTCCACCGAGGATCACGCTTTCATTGCGGAATGCCTGCGCCGTCTGGCCCCGGCCGCCGCGGTCAGCACGCTCGCGCGCCTCACGGCGGAGCCCCGTTTGCCGATGCGGCAGATCGCCCTTCCCCCCGCGACCGAGCCGCCCGAACTCGCCAGCGCCAGCCCGGCCAGGCACCCACCGGCCGCAACGGACCCCCCGGCGAAAAGCAAAACCAAAGCGGCGAAGGTGAAGGAGCCGGCGCCGAAAGCCAGGCCTCCGAAAAAGCCCCAGCCGCCGGCGGCGACGGAGAGTAAGGGCAAGAAACGCCAGAAGTCGTAGCGGGAGACGGGTGCCTCGTGCTCGAGGTGGGAGTGATGGAGTGATGGAGTATTGGAGTGATGGAGTGATGGAGTGGTGAAACATCACTCCATGACTCCATGACTCCATGACTCCATGACTCCACCACTCCACCACTCCACCACTCCACCTCGAGGGGGCGCCGCCCCTTCACCGCGGGGCGTTGAGCTCCGCGAGGACCTCCGCATCGCGCACATCCGCCCAGTCGCCATCGAGTTCCAGCACCTGGACGAGCTGGCCGCTGAGGGCGAGCGCGCGGATCGCGTCGGTCAATTCGTATTCGCCGCGGGGCGATTTCTCGAGCTTCGCGGTAAACTCAAAAATGCTCGGACGAAAGGTGTAGATGCCCGCGTTATACCATGGGCTCGTGGGCTCGCCGGGCTTGGGCTTTTCGCGAAGGTCGGTCATTTCAAAGCGCTCGTTGACGAAGACGGCGCCGCCTTTCGCGATTTCGCCGGGGTTATGTTTCACGCTGATCAGGGCCTCGGCGGCGCCGGGCGCGACCAGCCTCCGGTAATTGGCCGGATCGACCAGGATGTCGCCGTAGCTGAGGATGAAAGGATCGGCGCCGGCAAAGCTGCGCGCCAGATCGACCACCCGGCCCGTGCCGTCCTGGACCGTCTGCGTCTGGTATTCCACGGAGACGCCGAATTTCGAGCCGTCGCCGAAGAAGTCGCTGACCACGTCGGCGCGCCAGCCGACGACGATCAGAAACCGATTCACACCGGCCGCCCGCAGGCCCTCGATGATGTGGAGCAGGATGGGCTTGCCGCGGACCTCGATCATCGGCTTCGGGAGATCGTTGGTCAGCTCCTTCATCCGCGTGCCGCGGCCGGCGGCCAGGAGCACCGCCTTGGTGACCTGGTGATTCATCGAATGGAGCTGCGGATCATCCGGCATCCGAATGTCACTTTTTCAGCTCCGCCACGAACTCCGCCATGCGCTCCATGGCGACCTTGATCTGCTCGAGGCTGGTGGCGTAGCTGCACCGGATAAACCCCTCGCCGCTGGCCCCGAACGCCGGTCCCGGCACGCAGGCGACCTTTTTCTGATCGAGCAGTTGCAGCGAGAATTCGCGGCTCGTCAGGCCGGTGCCGGTGATTTTGGCGAAGGCGTAAAACGCGCCCAATGGCTTGAACGTTTCCAGGCCCATGTCGTTGAGGCTGCGAACGATGAAATTACGCCGCAGCTCGTATTCCTTGCGCATCATCTCCACATCCTTGGCGCCGCTCTCGAGCGCCTCGATCGCGGCGTCCTGCGCCATGGTATTGGCACAGAGGATCGCGTATTGGTGCACCTTCATCATCGCCTCGGTGAGAATCGGCGGCGCGCAGGCGTAGCCGACGCGGAATCCGGTCATCGCGAAAGCTTTCGAGAAGCCGTGCAGGAAGACGGTGCGCTCGCGCATCTTCGGCAGGGCCGCGATCGAAACATGCTCGGCGCCATCGTAGGTCAATTCGCTGTAGATCTCGTCGGTGAGGACGACCAGATCGTGCTCGACGCAAAGCCGGGCGATCTTTTCCAACTCCGCCCGGGTCTGCGTGGCGCCGGTCGGGTTGCAGGGAAAGTTCAGCATCAGCACCTTGGATTGCGGCGTGATCTTGGCCGCGAGCGCCTCGGCGGTGAGCCGGAAATTTTCCTCCACGCGCGTCGGCACGGCGATCGGGTGCCCGTGCGCGAGCGCGACGCTCGGGCTGTAGCTCACGTAGCAGGGCTCGTGGTAGAGCACCTCGTCGCCCGGATTGATCAAGGCGCGCAGGGCGAGATCGAGGGCCTCGGACACCCCGACGGTGACGATGATCTCGGTCTTCGGGTCGTAGTGGACGTGAAAGTGCTTCGCGACGTAGTCCGCGATGTGCTCGCGGAGCTTCGGCATGCCGAGGTTTGAGGTGTAGCCGGTGTGCCCGCGTTCGAGACCGTAAATGGCGGCTTCGCGGATCCGCCAGGGCGTGTGGAAATCCGGCTCACCGATGCCGAGCGAAATCACGTCCTGCATCGATTGGACGATTTCAAAGAAGTCGCGAATCCCGGAGCGCGGGATGTCGCGAACATGATTGGCAATGTGTTTTTTAAGCGTCACGGGGAGCGGGAGGGTTGAGGGTTCTTCGGGACTTTGACCTCGAGCCAGACGTTCGTCAGGGCGAGACCGCGAGCCGCTCGGGCAGGGGGTCGCGAGTCAGCACCACGCCGTTTTCCTTGTAGGCTTTGAGCCGGAACCGGGTGGCCGTGGAGATCACGCCCTTGATCGTGCTCAGCTTCTCGGAGATGAACGTGGCGACTTCCTGAAGCGTCTGCCCTTCGACGATCACGAGCAGATCGTAGCCGCCGCTCATCAGGAAACAGCTCTGCACTTCCGAGAACCGGGAGATGCGGTGCGCCAGGCGATCGAAGCCCCCGCCGCGCTCCGGGGTGATGCTGACTTCGATCGCGGCGGTGACCGGGCTCCCGGGCACTTTTTGCGGATCGACGATGACGTGATAACCGAGCACCACGCCGTCGGTTTCCAGTTTCGCGATGTGCGCGTTGACCGCTTCGATCGAGGTGTTCAGTTCCTTGGCCAGGTCTTCGCTGGAGGCGCGGGCGTTGCGGCGGAGCAAGAGGATGAGATCGTCCATGCAGGGGTGGGGTGGGTCGCGAGCATACACCCCCGCCCCTCCGGGTCAGCGGAAAAAATGGGCCGGCGCAATTTTGCGGGTGACCGCCCCGGAGATCGTCCTCGTTCTCGTCCTCGTTCCTCCTCCTCGTTTCTCCGTGGAGATCGAGAACGAGGACGAAAGACCTGCCTTTAGCTCACGGCTTCAGGCCTCGAAATCAGGCTGGAGCACCCTGCCCCTCGAGTTTCACTTCCATCCCTTGCGGGAGGAACGAAAAGGCGAACCCAGCGAGGGAACGGCTTCGCGCCAGCCGATGAGTAATCCAAGGAGGCCCACCGCGAAAATCGTGCTCGGCTCCGGGACGACGGACATTCCGGCGACCGCTTCCACGGTGTTCCCGTCGATCGTCTTGAAATCGGCGGTGTAATAGGCGCCGCCGATATTGAAAAGGATTTGATTGGTGCTGGTCCCGCCGACGAACGACGAGTTGTCGAACAGGAGCCGGTCGGTCCCGCCGGCGGCGCCGATCACGCCCGTCCAGTTGAGGATGGTCAGAGTTGAACTGCCGAGACTGCTGGTCCCGTCAAAGGTCAGCAGACTCGGGCCGCTGCCGAAATTCAGGGTCGAACTGGCGGAGAGCGTGAGTTTGCCCACGGTTTCGCTGAAGCCGCCGGTGTCGAAGGTGCCGCCCGCCAGCGCGATCTCGGCGGAATTGCCGATCCGATTGCTGCCCGCGGTGCTGGCGCCCAGAAGGAGGGAGCCTCCGGTATTCACGGTAATCTTGGTCGTGGATCCCAAAGCACTGTCGGCATTCGCGCTCAGCGTTCCGCTCGTGACGGTCGTCTGACCGGAGAAGGTGTTGGCGGCGGTCAGCGTCAGGGTGCCGGTCCCGGCTTTGGTTAAACTGCCGGTTCCGCCGATCGCGGTGCCGACCGTAAAGGTCTGCGCGGGGTCCACCGAAATGGTGCTGGCCGCGTCCCCCAGGGTGATAGTGCGGGTCGTGGTAAAGCCCGTCGCCACTTTCAGGGTCCCCGCATTCAGCGTCAGCCCGCCACTGGTGTTGCCCAGGCTCGAGGCGCTGTTGATGACCACGGTCCCGGCATTGATGGTCGAGCCGCCGGTATAGGTGTTGACCCCCGAAACGGTCAGCGTGCCCGCTCCGGTTTTGGTCAGGCCGGCGCTTCCGGAGACGATGCCGGAAAAGGTCGTATCGCCTGCTCCCGTCACGGTTAAGAGATTCGCCCCGGCGGTGATCGCGCCGCTCAAGGTCAGGGTGCCGCTGGCCGAGCCCACGGTGCTCGCGGCCGCCAGCGTGATGGTTCCGGCAAAACTATTGACGCCGCTCACATTCTCCACCGCGCCGGCCGAACCGACCCCGACGCCGCTGATGGTCAGCGCTTCGGTGGTGCTGTAATTGATTCCCCCCTGGAAGCCGAGGGTGGCGCCGCTGGAAACGGTGGTGCCACTGGCGTTGGTGCCCAAGGCATTGTTCGAGGCGGCGATCAAGGTCCCCACCGTGACGTTGGTCGCACTGGTGTAGGTGTTGTTCCCCGAGAAAATCGTGGTGCCACCGCCCGCCACCGTCAGGGTTCTGGTCGCATCAACACTGCTGAGCACACCGCTCAAGTTGAGGGTTCCGCCGGTCGCGATGCTCCAGCTCTGGAGCACGTTCAAGAGGATGCCCGCGGAGATCGTGTTGGTGCCGGAACTGTTGGTCGTCGTAATCCCGCCGCTGCCGCCGCCCGCCAACTGCACCGTAAAACCGCTCCCGCCGAGCGTCCAGCCGCTCGACTCGAAGCGGATTCCGTTGAGTCCCCGGTTGGTGGTCAGGGAGGCCTGGAAAGGCGTCAGGCTGCCCGTGAAGACCGCGGTATCCTTGGTCGTGCTACTGGTGGGCGCACTTCCGCCCCAGTTTGCGTTGGCCTCAAAGTCGGTGCTTGCCGTTCCCGTCCAGATCACATCGCTGCCCGAGCCAGCGTCGGCGCGGGGAAGCGCCACCCATGTCGTGAGCGCCAGAACCAGCCAAAGTCTCCACTCGCGCCGATCCAGCTTCAGAGCGCCGCAGAATGGATTCTGCCTGAAATGCAGACGGTCGGTGAGCACGATGCGGAGCGAGTTAGTTGGACGGCCGATACGCGTTTCCGGTCGTCGCCCAGGCGTCGGCGAACCAGGCGTCTTCCATCCAATGGGTGATCTTGAAACTGATATCGCCCCCCTCCTTGAGCAGCGCTTCGTCAAATTTCCACTGGGTGTGCGGATTGGCTTTGATCGTGATGTTTCGCGCGACCAGCGACCCGATCATGGTGTCGTTGTTGGCCTTGGCGCTGGCGTCGTGGTCGGGCGCATAAATCGCGGCGATCTGCTCATCCATGCTGACCGTACGAACCGTCGCGGCGGCGGCGGCTTTCTTGCCGCGCGGGGCCGCCGCACCGGCCGATGGGGGCAGGCCGTAGATAATGAAGTCGCCCGGCTTTTTGCTCGGGAGACTGACCGAGCTGCCGCCGACGGCGATGTTGCCATCCACATAAAACTTCGCCTTCACGCCGTTGGGGATGACCAGCACGTTGTTTCCGTTGGAGACACCCATGTTGCCGTGAACGTAGAAAATGACATAGTTTCCGCCGGCGTTATTGATGGTGACCTTCTTGGCAGCGGTCGGGTTCATCGCGCCGGTGTAATCCACCTTCCAGGCCGTGGCCCACGAGTTGGCCGAAGCGGGCACGTTGACCGTGGTGGCGACCGCGGGCGACGCGGACTGATTGTAGGTTGTGAAAGGAGCGGTGACGGAGGGCAGATTCACATAAATGTCTTTGCGGTATTCCCAGGAGACTTGGGTCTGCCAGCTTTGCACCGAAGCGCCATTCGTGGTAGCGCTCCCGTACACGTGCCCCAGCGGCAGGGAAGTGATGGCCGTGCCGGTCGTGGCATTGGTGCCGATGTTGGCCATCTGCCCTTTCGATCCGTCGCTGCCCGGAGTCTGCCGCGACACGGTGGTGGTATCGGAGGAATCATAGCTGTCCAGAGTCATGTGACCGTAGCTGATCTGGTTGCGGGCAAAGAGCGCATATTGGAAGGGCGATTGCGGTTCCAGGATCGCCTCGACGACGCGCGATACCTGCCGGGGGCCGAGGGCCGCCAGTGCGGCTCCAAAGAGCCTCGTCCGCGCCCAATCGCTTTGGATGCCAACCTTGCGCAAGCGCACGTCGCTGACGTCACTGGAAATGCGGCTGTTTCCCGGCAGCGTCACCGTGCCGACCGAGCGCACCCGATACCAGTGCCGGCCGCCGGTGGTCACCGAATCGCCGATTTGGTCCACCTGCACGATCGTCCGGCGCTCGGGCGTGTCCGCGTCGGTGCTGACCAGTTGGTTGTAAGTATAGGTCTTGGCTCCGACCGTTGCGGTCAGGTTGCGCTGCCATCCGGTCCAGGCGGCCGCCGTGTCCAAGCCGCTCTCCCTCAAGGTCGCCTCCAGATTCAACGCAGCGATGGTCTGCTGAACTCCCCCTTCCGCGGTCGAAAGCGCCTGCTGCCAGCGCGTCGCCTGAAAAGCGGTGTCGAGCCGGGAACCGACATAAGCGAGCATCGTGCTGGCGAGCACCGCGAGCACGGTAATGGTCGTGAGGGCGATGATCAGCGTGCTGCCGCAGTCCGACCGCCGACTTTGCCGTGAATGTTCGGGAGTCAGGCCCGGGCCTCGAGGATTTTTCATAAAGGCGTTAATTGCCGAGGTTGCGCAACGTGATGGTGTCGAAGAGGTAGGTCTGCCGATCGGTATCCGCCAGCCCCTGGCGCTTGACCGTGGGAGTGAATCGAATCGAAAGCGTCACTCGCTTCAGATCATCGATGAGGAACCCGGGATTATCCGGATCGTCGATCTGCGGATAGTCGGTCTCGAAATCGACGGTATCCGCAATCGCCAGGGCGGTTTTCGTTCCTTCCTGACGGTAAATGTTCGTCCCGGTCTTGTAGTAGCGGACCTGCACGCAAGTGGTGTAGGCGGCTCCGTAGAAGGCTTCGACCATGCGCGATTGAGCGCGGGTCACGAGCGCGATGGTCGGCTCCCGGCGTTCCGCTCCGTTTTGGTTTCCGGTGTAGAAATCAGGGATTTGGACGGTCAGAACGTTGAAACCAGTGGCGGTCACCGTTTTGGCGCGCCGCAGGTCCAGGGCCAGGTAGTCCACGAGGAGCGTTTGATTGGTCAGCCCGCGCGAATAATCCTTTTGGGAGGCGAAGCTGCGCTGGAGATGGATCGACCCCGCGAGCAAGGCGCCGATCACGATGGAGCCCATCAAGCCCGAGACGAGCATTTCGAGCAGGGTCAGGCCGGAGTTGTTTCGGATTCCCCGCGCCTGGGGTGCGCTTCTGGGGGCGCCCGGTTCCGGGTGCCGGCACGTCCGCCGAGTACGGTCAGGATGGATTTTCATCGAGCTACGGTTTTCCGCAGTGGGAGAACGGCTTGCCGTGTTTGCACAGGAGGGGCGTGGGCGTCGGCGTCGGCTTGGGCGTCGGGGTCGGAGTCGGCGTGGGCGTGGGCGTCGCGGGCACCGGCGTGGCCACCGGCGTATCCGGATTCGGCGGCACGTCGGGAACCGTCACGGTGCCCGACGGCAGATCGCTTGGGCCGTTCTGCGCCAGGACCGTGGAGGTCGTCAGCGAACGGTTGGGATTGCCGGGCGCGACCCGCACCTGCCAGGTCAGGTTGGAGGTGATCTTGATTTGAGGAGAATCCACCAAATCGTAGTTGTTCTTGACCACGACCGGCGCCGCCGTCCCAGTTCGTCTCACCACAATCGAATCCTCGGGATTCGAGGTCGAGGGCCCCGGGTAGGCTTTGATCGTAATCGTCTCGACCGTGTTGCTCAGATCGTCCAGCGAGTACGGCCGGCTCTGCAAAACACGCAACAGCCCGGGCTGGGGATAGGTGTCCACCGGCAGGCTGGGATCAGTATAGTTGTAGGTCAGGTCCTGCCACGCCGCGGCTTTGATCTGCTCCATGCGCTCTTTCATCGCCTGAGTGGCCAGAACGGTTTCCTTGGAGGAGCGGTGAACTGAAGTGATTTGCCCTCCAACCACAAAGACGCCGGAGAGCCCAACGATGGTGAGGGTGGCTGCCATGAGCACCTCAACGAGGGAGAACGCCCTTTCGTGCCGAGTCAGATTGTTAATTACCATACTTTCCATCAAGCAGGCTGAGTGCCAGAGCCCAAACTCGATTCGTCATGCCGGCCCCCGCGCCCTCGCAGCAACTGCCTTAACCGAAATCCTTACCGGTGCCGCGTGGGGGAGAGATGGGTCGGAAGCGGTCGTCCTGTCTCAATTCTGATCTTTTTTAGTGAATATAGAATATGGAATAAGGATTGCTGGTATTGCGCCCAGATGTTTCCACACTGCTTTCCATGTGAACTCGCAAGTTCCATTCCGGACCCTGCATTGCGCTGCAGTTCCCGTTCGAACGGTCTCGCCCTGAGGCTGGCGCTATGATCCGGAGATCCCGCCACCGTTCCGCCTTCACGATGATCGACTGCATCTTTGCCGTCGCGATCGTCGGCCTCTTCTTCGGCGTGATCTACTCGGTCTGCTCGCAGTGCATGGGGCTGCTCAATGCCGGGCGCGACCTCAACGAAGCCCAGCAGTTTTCCCAACAGCGCGTCGAGCAACTGCGCCATTCCACCTGGCCGCAGATCACCGACCCCGCGTTTCTGCGCGACAGCGTGCTGGGCAGCATCCCTGCTGGGCAGCCCATCGCCGGTCGCGTCAGCGAAACTCTGACCATCGACTCCTATCCGACCCCCGCCACGACTCCGATCCGGGTTTCCCGCCTGCCCACCGGCGCCCCGGCCGTGCTGACCAGCAACACCGCCATCGCGAGCGCGGAAATGGCCCGCGTCACCCTCGCGCTGAGCTGGCCAGGGCGGCGCGGCACCAAGACCCGGACCATCGCCACCACGGTCCTGCTCCCCCGCTAAAGCCCTCCGCATGCAAACCACTCAAAAAATCGCGCTCCGCGGTGTGACGCTCGTGGAAACGATGGTCGCGTCCTGCATCGCCGGGGTGGTGCTCGCCGCCATCGCCGTGGGCGGGGTCTCCCTCCAGCGCACCTTCATGCTCGCCAACAATTATTTCCAGGGCACTTCGGATGAAATGCTCGTGGCCGATTATTTGGGGCGCGATTTGCGCGCCGCGCTGACCGTGGCCGTGACGCAATCGGACAGCGGCCCGGTGCTCACGCTGACCCTGCCCAGTTATATCGACCAGGCCACGAAAAAGCCGCGTAAACCAACGCTCACGACCCATGCTCCGGCCTTCGGCAAAGTGGCTGGCCATGTCGATTACGGGGATCCCAAGACTCCGGTCACGGTCATCTACAAAACCAGCGGCCAGCAACTCGTGCGGCAGGTTGGCCAGAGTGTGGCGATCATTTCCACCAGCCTGCAGGATTTCCAGCTCACCCTGGCGGATCTGGGCAGCGCCGCGGATGTCGGCGTGCGGTTCACCTCGAAATTCGCCCGGCGCCAGCTCGCCGACACGAGCGCCGCGACGAGCATCCGCAGCACCGTCTATCTCCGCAACCAACGCCGCGACTAACCTGTCTCCCGTGCCTGAACCCATGAAGAGTCAGACAAGCTTCTCGTCGTTCTCGTGCTCGTTCTCGTGCGTAGCTCGACGTTCCAATGTCGAGACCGGCGGCGGTGCAGGCGAGCGAACCACTCTCGACATTGGAATGTCGAGCTACGCACGAGAACGAGCACGAGGACGAGAACGAGAACGACGACGATCGATCGAGGCGCAGCTTTTCTAGATATGCAATCTCCGACCACCCAGCTCCGTTCCCGAGGCACGACGACGATCGTCGCCCTGCTCACGATGACCGCCCTCGCCGGCCTCTCGGCGACGCTCCTCTTCAGCCTCTCCACCCGCTACAATGGGATGGCCAATGCCGTGGCCTGGCGGCAGGCCATCAACGCTGCGGAGTCCGCCGCGGACGTGGCCGTGATGAACCTGCGCTGGAGCATCACCGCCGGAGCACCGACCGCCTTCGCCCCCGAAAGCGGCTGGTCCGGGCCCGACGCCGATGGCACCTACACCCTCAAGAATCTCTCCGTGCAGGAGGCGACTGCCGGTGCGACGCGCCTGTGGGCCAACGCCACGGTCGAAGCCTCGGCGGACCTGAAAGATGCGAAGGGGATCCAGTGGTATCGCATTCGCGGGACCGGCTATGCCGCGCTGCCCGGCCTGCGGCGCGCCAGCAACGATCTGACCGCGGATGCCGCGACGCGCGGGAAGGAGCGCCTGCGCAAGCTCGATTATCTCCAGGATCACTTCATCGCGGCTTACGGCGAATTCGGAGTTGGACCCGTGCGGCAAGCCGTCTCCGCGCCGCAGGCGACCCGGCGCATCGAGGTCATCGTTCAGCCGCAGGGCCGCTGGACCGCAGGGGTGGTCGCCAACGAGAGCTATGACTTTCCGCTCATTGACAGCTTCGACTCCACCGATCCGGCCAAGTCGAATCCGGATGGGACCTACAACCAATCGAAACGACAGGAACACGGCGATGTGGTCGTCAATTCCACGGACGTCCCCTCCGGAAAGATCTACGGCAACGCGTCCATCAATGCGGGGGGAGCTCTCACCGGCTGGGGCTCGCCGGGTGCGAAAACCAGCAACAAGATCACCGGCGAGGTCAGCAACAATGTGTATTCACCCACCCCTCCGGTGCTGACTCCGAACTGGCCGTCCAAGGTCAATCTCGGCTCCGCCCCGGCTTCGATCACGCCGAGCGCCGCCGTTTCCTACTATCAAGCCTCGAGCCTCAACGGAGTCACCATCACCCTGCCGCCCGGCCAGACGAGCGCCACGGTCAACCTTCTGGTGACCGGGGATATCACCGGTGGCATCACCGTGGCCAAGGGAGTGACCGCCAAGATCTATTTCGCCGGGGACTTTTCGATGAAGTCGAGCGCGATCGACAATCTCAATGACCGGGCTGCGAATCTGCGCTTCTATGGGATCAATCCGCCGGCCGGACAAACGCAAACCGTGAATATCGGCTCCGGAAGTCCGGGCTACGTCTATGCCGCGTGGTACGCTCCGGCGGCGGATTTCAGCACCAACGGCAACCCGGATTTCTGCGGCTCCTTCGTGGGCAAGTCGTTCAGTGGAAACGGCAATTGCACCTTGCACTACGATGAGTCGCTCGCCGGCCTCGACGTGCTCGATTTTCAGAAGGTGAGCTGGATCGAAGATCCGCGCTGACGGCAACTCCCCGAGCGCAGCCGGGGTGTGTGCGTTGGCCGGCGATATTGCCCGCCTCGGCATATGCCCTGCTTGACTTGGGGTGAAACGCGCTCGTCCATGTCCCTGCTCGCTACCGCTGCCCACGGCAATCTCACTGCTTCGTCACACGCAGCATCATCATCGCCGCCGGTACTGCGGGCGCTCCCGACTGGTTCTCCCGTCTCAGCCGGAAAGGTGCTGCTCCTCGAAGACGATTTGGCATTGAAAGGGATCTTGAGCGACTTCCTCAGCGAGGCTGGCTTGGAAGTCTGCGCGGTGGCTGATGGGGTCCAGGGGGTTCATAATGTTCTCGCGGGAGACTTCGAGTTCATCCTCTGCGACATGAATATGCCGACCCTTTCGGGCGAGATGTTTTTCCGGGCCGTCGAGAGACTGCGGCCCCATTTATGTGACCGGTTCGTCTTCATGACTGGCTACCGGGGCAATGACAAAGTCAATCAGTTCATCGAGAGCATTGGGGGGAGCGTTTTGACCAAGCCGTTCAATTTCGATGATCTGCTCGAATTAGTCGCCTTCATCCGGATCAAGTCGCTGCTGCTCGCTGATTGACGGCAGAGCCAGTCGGGTCGCGAGCGGCAACCCTCCGGGCCGCGCAAATCCCCATCAGCGAGCGGCGCTTTCCCTGGCTTTGGCGATCGCACTGGTCAGAGCGTCCAGGGTAAACGGCTTGTGGACAAAAACGTCCACCGCCCGGCGTTTGCCGATCGCCTCCGGCAGTTCTTCGATCGAGCCCGAAACCATCACGATGGGCATCCGCGGGTCGATCGCTTTCACGGCGGCCGCGAGCTCGTCGCCATTCAGTTTCGGCATCGTTCGGTCCGTCAGCACCAGATCCCACCCCCCCTCCTTGAAACGCGCCAGGCCTTCGGCGCCGTCTGCTGCCGTTTCCACGGTGTGCCCTGCCGCGCAAAGGCAGGACCGGTAGAGGGCGAGCACCGACGGATCATCGTCAATGGCGAGGATTGTGAGGGATTTGGAAGTCAATCGGGCGGGCGTTGGTCAAGCACGGCTGAAAATCAGGAATGCGCAGCGGCGCGCAATATGGCGGGCGAACGAGTGCATACGGCCCCACCAACCAACGGTCCCAAGACTCAGAGATGAATCGAAGCGGTGGCTGATCCTCCGTCGGCTGAAGCGGCGCTCAAGGGAGCACCGTTGGCAATGGAATTGGTTGAAGAGTCGCATTCGCGGATCGTCCCAAGCGAGGAACGCCGCTCCATTTGCCAGATATTTTCATAGTTGCAATAACAAAACAGGTGCATCCCAGATCCAGCGCTACAAACCCCGAATTCTCGCCATCGATGACGATCCCAGCCTCCTGAAGCTGTTGCGGATGGTTTTCGAGGAGACAGGCCGATTCACTTTGGCCTTCGAGACCGATCCTTGCCGCGCGGTGGAGGTGGCGCGGCTGTTCCGGCGGGATATTCTCCTGGTGGATGTCAACATGCCCGGTCGGACTGGCATTCAGGTTGCGATGCTGCTCAGAGCCGAACCATGGCTTCGATATCGACCATACTGTAACCACATCAGCGACCACCCTTCGTGCCATTCGCAAGCGATAGCGAAGAGGATGAAGAAAAGTCCACCACCTACCGCGAGGAGGACGACGACCGCACCGACCGACAGAAACCGAGGGAAGCCATTCACGATGAGGTCAATCAGCGGCTTTCATTCCGATTCAGGCCGCACGGGGTATTCGTTGGCATTAGTTGCCCTCCCCAAGCGGGGAGCGGGAGTGGGGTTGAACTGACACGGCTGCTTCCGGAACACCCTCATTCGCGCGGAATTCCAGGCTGGACCTCTATTCGAATGCACTTGATCAAGGCCGCAATGCCGAAGCCGAATCATCGGGTCTTTGTGAAACGCCTGGAAGACGGCTGGTATGTCTTCGCCGCCGGGGGGCGCTACAACATCCCCTTGGAGAAGCACGAAGCTACGGAGCGCGCACTCAGCGAGGCGCGCCTATTGTCGCTTGCCGAAATCGGCGTTTATGATGGGCGGGACCAACTCCTGGAAACTGTGCCGACCAAGCGATCGTAGAACTCTCCATGTTCGCTTCGAAAAAGCCGCGGGCCTTCTCGACCCCGGTGCGGCTGGCCGTGATTCGGTGACTCTCAGTGCCTTCAAAGGAAGGGACCGCCACTTTGGGTCCGGTCCGTTGCGTTCGCGCAAATTCTCTCGGCATTGGCTGGCTTGCTGCCGCGGGTTCTTCCGGGGGCGCTCACCGGTTGGTGCGGCCCTTCGGGCGTTGGTGGGGCGGCGGCGGGACGCACGCCGCTCCTTGGGCGCCCTCGCTGGACCCTCACTTGGGCGGTGGCGGATTGCCGCCGGAGCTAAAACCGCAGGGTGAATTGCGCGGCGAAGAGCGAGCTGAGGTCGCGTTCGGCATTGTCCTCGTGCTGGAGGCTGTATTGGAGCTTGAGCTGGGTGTGCGGCGTGAAGCGGTAGCCGAGGGCGGCATCGATGCGCCAGAGGTCGTTGCCCCACTTGAGGGGCCCGTCTTCGTCGGGAACCTTCCCGAAGATCTGCTGGTTCCAACGCAGGGCGCCGAAGAGCTGCGGGGTCAGCTTGTATTTCGCCTCGACGTAGTAGGCGAAGGTGTCCGCGTTGCCGACATTCGGGACCTCGAAGCGGGCTTCGTAGAATTCCGCCCAGATCTGGAGATGGTGCCACTCGAAGCTGAGGTCCTGGGCGAGGACCTGCTCGTGGTAGTCGCCGATCCCGCGGCCGGGCGGCAGGGTGGGCGCAGCCTCGGGCAGCAAATAGGCGCCGGTGCTTGCGGAAAAACCGAGGTTCCACATTTGGTTCGGACGAAAGCCGAGACGCCCGGTGAAGGTCGGATGCTCGAAGTTCAGCGCGGTGGCGTCCCAGTATTCGGGTCGGGAGGAAAGGGAGGCGTTCTTGACCTCGGCCGCATATTCGAACTTGCCGAGATGGCCGGCAACGGAGAGCCCGGTCGCATAGCTCGGTCCCCAGACGATGGGAATGCGCAGCGGTTTGTCGTCATACGCATTGCCAAAGTCGCTGATCCCTTCGTAGGGGACGCGCGCCCAGTAGATCAATTCGTCAACCTCGTCCGGCGCGGCGCTGTCCCAGAGGCCGGTCAGGTTTTCATAAGGAATGGGGGCGGTGATGAAGGGGTTGTCCCACGAGAGGTGCCGCTGGACCGCGTTGCCGGCGACGGTCGCGAACTTGCCGATCTGCAGGCTGAAGCGGCCATCGTCCCACGGGGTGAAGCGCAGCGCGTACTCATCGAGCCGGATCTGTGCGTCGCCATCGCCGGGGTCGAAGCCGCGATCGAGGCGCGATTGCACGAAGGCATAGACGTGCGCGCCGACCTGAGCGTCGAGGAAGAGGGTGAGGCGGGCGTTGAAGAGATTGTCGCGATCGGTATAGAGCAGGCCGGGCGCGGGCTGCTGGATCTGATAGTCTTCGACGTCGATGGTGCCGCTGAGCCGCACGCGGAAGGCGCCGTCGAAGGCGCTGACGGTGAGGAAGTCCTGGAGACGTTCAATGTAGTCGTCCGCGGCAGGCGCGACCGGGCCGCGGGCGAGCAGGAGCAGCGCAGCGAAGAGGGCAGGGCGGAATCTCATGAATGGGAGGTGGCGGTGGCGATGGCTTCGCGCAGGGCGGGGATGCGGACGGGCTTGCTCACGAGGACGTCGATGTCCGGGAATTCCTTCTTGTCGTAGAAAAGGCCGAAGCCGGTGAGGAGGATGATCGGCGTCTGCGGGGCGAGGCGCTTGATGGCGGCCGCCATCTGGTCGCCATTCAGGCCGGGCATGGAGTGGTCGGTGATGACCACGTCGAACTGGCCGGCGCCGAAACGCCGGAGGCCATCGTGGCCGTCGGCGGCGAAAGTGACGTCATGGCCCTCGGTCATGAGGATCGCGCAAAGAGTGTCGCGCACCGCGGCCTCGTCATCGGCCACGAGGACGCGGAGCGCGCGCTGCGGCTTGGGCGCCTGCGCTTCGGCGACGGGACCCACGATGGCGTCCATGAGCGGCAGGGCGATGCTGAAGGTGGTTCCCTGCCCCGGGGCGCTGCGCAGATCGAGCGAACCGCTGTGCCGCTGCACGATGCCGAAGACCATGGACAGTCCGAGCCCGGTGCCGTGTTCGCCTTTGGTCGAGAAAAAGGGCTCGAGGCAATGCAACCGCACCTCCTCCGTCATGCCGGTGCCGGTGTCGGCGACTTCGATCACCGCGGAGTCGCCCTCGCGGCGCGTGCGCAGCGTGAGCGTGCCGCCGGCGGGCATCGCATCGACCGCGTTGAAAATGAGGTTGGTGAGCACCTCGCGCAGGGCGGATTCCTCGCCGGCAATCGGTGGCACGGGCTCCAGCTCGAGGGCGACGTCAATGGTGACGCCGGCCGCCTGGGCCTGTTCCTTCCACTTCGGTCGCGTGAGCGTGATCGTCTGTTCGAGCAGGCGCTTGAGGTGCACCGGCGCGAACGGCTTGAGACCCTTGTCCGCGCGGTAGAACTCGCGCAAGCGGCCGACCACGCTCGCCGCGTCCTTGGCGGCGGTCTGGATGGTGTCGAGATAGCTCAGGGCCTTGGGCCGGTTGGCCAGAATCTCCGGACGAATTTGCAGCAGCTCGCAGAAGCCCAGGATCGGGACGAGGGCGTTGTTGAAATCATGCGCAATGCCGCTGGCCATCTGCCCGAGCGCGCGCAGCCGCTCCTGCTGGATGACATGTTGCTGCGTGGCCTTGAGATCGGTGAGCGCGGTCTGCAATTCGACATTGCGCGCCACCAGCGCTTCGTTGGTCAGCACCAGCTCGGCTTCCGCCCGCTCGCGCCCGGCGCGGTGTTCCGCCGAGTCCACGGCCAATTGCTCGACCGGAGCAGCAAAGCGCACGGAGATGAAATGGCTGGCCCCCAGCCCGCCGCACAACAGCAGGGCGCCCGCCCCGAGGATTTGCCAGCGCAAGTGCTCCTGCCCGGCGACCGCGCTGATCAGCGGATAAAGGCAGACCTCGTAGGCGGGCGGAAAACGCGAACCGGGATTGAGCAGCTTGTAAAGGAGCAGGTGCGGCGCACCGCCGGCGGTCACGGCCAGACTGCTGGCCGCCCCGCCCGAGCTGGGCGCGCCGCGCAGGATTTCCTGGCCCAGCGAGTCGAGCGAAGCCGCCTCCAGCGAGGGAAGGTGCAGGCGGCCATCCAGCCAGATGCCGCTGCGCGCTTCCGCCCCGGCAAACTGCGCGCCAAACTCGGCCGGGCGGAACCCAAGCGCGAGCGTGCCGATGACCTCGCCCGTATCGGTGGAGGTGATCGGCGTCGAGACCAGTTCGTCGATGCGCGTGCGCGCTCCGCCCACCTTCACCGCCAGGTAAGCCGCCTGCTGCTCGTCCGCGCCCGCCGCGGCCGCGAGTTGCGCATCGAGCGGCGCCGGCAACGGGCCGCCATAGTCGCCCGGCGGCGGCAGCACCGCGCCTTCCGCATCGAGGAAGCGGAAGAAGGTCGCGCGCAACGCACTCGCGTTCGAGGCCGGCGGGCCGCTCTTGAGCAAGGCCCGCAGTTCGATGTCGGCATTCAGGTAGAGCGCCTCGAGGTTGTGGTCTTCGAGCGCCGAGCGGGTCCGCAACGCGCCCGCGACCGCGCCGCACCGCTCCGCGATCATCGCGCGGTGCGCGGCCTGCACCCCGAGCAGATTGGCAAACGCCGCCTGAAACTCCTGCTCAATCGTGCGTTGCGCATGCGTCTCCATCCCGCGCTGCGCGAAGTAGAGCGCCGCCAGGGTCGTCGCCGAGATCACGAGCATCATCGCGATGAGCAGCTTCCCGCGGAAGCTCGAGGTGCCGCCCTGTTTTACCGCCGGTGGGCGGTCAGGGAAAGTCCACATGCAGGTTGGACCCGCTTTTCAACTCCACCGCGCGTTCGAGCGTCGTCTTGCTATTGACCCAGGCTTTGAGCGTGTAGCGGCCCGCCGGCAAACCGGCGAGACGGTAGCGGCCGGCGGTGTCGCTCTTGGTGAAGTAGGGGGTCGCCAGCACGAGGATGAGTCCGCGCATGTGCTCATGGATGTCGCAATGCAGCGTCACGAGGCCGGGGGCCTCGAAGATCTGGAACGGAATTGGCCTTTCCTCCGGGCGATAGCGGCCGAGATCGAAGCGCTTCGCCTGCGAGTAGGAAAAGATGTTGTGATACGTCTCATCGAGATTCGGAAACTCGACCTTTGTCCCGACGGACACCGGCAGCAGCGGGGTGACGAATCCGAGATCCTTCTGCGCCATTTGCGCGGTCGGGAGCGGCACCGCCGGGTTGGCGAACGGACCTTCGAGATACACCACCGCCATCGGCGGATCGGTCGCGACCACGCCCCCCTTGGTCACGATCTCGTAGCGTTTGCTGACCACGGGCGCGGCGTGCGCTTTCGGCAGCTCCACGCGTCCCTCGATCGTCGCCTGCCCATACGCCGCCGCCGTCGCCAGGCAGGGCAGCAGTTGGAGGAGCAGGGACGCATTCATGGAAACGCTTGAGAAAAGCACCTCCTGTGCCCTGCCCCTGATTTGAGCTGGCGCCAGCGCGACCCGGGGCAGCCGTCCCCCCGCACAGGATCGAGCCGCCGAGACCGCTCCGTCGGGACCTACTGCCGGACATCCTCGATGTAGCGCGCGATACGGAAGCTGATCGGGGGGCCGGCCGTCGCAAGCGCCTCGTCATAATGAAAACCTCCGGTACCGCCCCCGGACATTTCGAAGGAGCGGGCGCCGATGGCTCCGCACCAATCGACATTGTCCTCCAGGCGCACTTCGTAGGTCGGACCATAAAACGCGGCGCAAACGGCGGCGTTGCCATACGCGCGCAGGGTCCGAAGCTGAAGGCCCGATTCCTCGCCGAAGATCTGCAATTGGCCGGGGCGATGGCTGCTCCCGACTCCCGTGTTGATGGCGTTGCCGTGGAAATCGATATTGCCCCGAACATAGAGATACGCGGTCACGTCCGGAGGAATGGTGATGCCTCCATTGCCGACATCGAGGTCGCCGTCCACCATGATGATCACGACGCCGGGTCCCTCCACGCTGAAGGCGCCAAGCTGCCCGGTGATCAGGTATCGGGAGGGTGACGACTCGCTGCCGGCGCTGAAGGGGCCGCCGAGCAGGGGCTTGGGCCGGGCATTTTCGGTCGAAGGACGGGCGAGAGGTTTCATTTCGCGGTAGAAATCGTCCCGCACCCGGGCCGGATCGAGCGCCAGCGCCCCGGCGACGTTCTCGTGCGTGGCGGTCTCGGGATCGTCGCCGCCATTGGTCGCCACAGTGCCTCGAACGCGCGCCCCATTCGCCGAGATTAGCGGCCCGTAAAGCGAGTCGGCCGGGCGGCCGCCATTGCTCGCGATGTGGCCGTTTTCCTGCACCTTCGGGCTGCTCTGACCGGGATAAGTTCCGTCCGGATTCGATTTCAAGGGGTCGCGGGAATCGTAGCTGTCCACGGCCCAGCGTCCGGTCGTGCCGAGGCTGAGCGATCGGTCGGTGAGGATGGCCAGTTCGAAGGCCAGGATGGGCTCGACGAGCACTTCGATGGTCCGCGAAGCGCTCGGCGGCCGGATGCTCATGGGGGCGCCGACGTCGTCCTTGCGCAGTTGCGGCCGAACTTCGCGCAGGCTGAAGCGCCGCAACGGTCCATCCAGCCGATCCGGGGCGGGATAGCCGGGGGCGGGAAGGGCGCAGGTCGCCATCGACCGGATGCGAAACCAGCGGGTGCGGGGGTTGCCGGTGATGCCCAGGGCCCAAAGCTGCACATCCACTTCCGTCGGAATGGCGCCTCCGGCGGAGACCTTGAGATTATCGAGGAAGATGGGTTCCGAGACCGTGACGGTGCCCCCGCTTCCTCCGCCTCCGAGGAGGAGGGAAAGGATACTCTTCACCGTCTCCAGCGTGGTCGAGAGGACGGGGCCGATGAGGCCACCGCCTTGATCCTGTTTCCAACCCTTCCAGGCGCCGGGGACCGGACCCGTGGTGTTCCGCAGAAGGTCGCCCATCGCCGCGTCCACGCCGGCTTCCGCCGCCAGGCGCGCTTCCTGCCAGGCGGCGGTTTGGTGGGCCATGCGAAATCGCGGGGCGACCCGCCGCAGCGTGAAGGCGGCGACCAGGGTGAGCAGCGTGATGGTGATCACGGTGAGCACCAGCGTGGTGCCGTGTTCGCGGCGTTGGCGCGCAGTGCGGTTCAATCGATGCGAAGGTTGCGCAGCATGATCTGATCGTGGGTCGAAATGACGGGACGGAGGTTGCCGAACGCCGAACGGAACCACACCTCGACGGCGCACGTTTTGCCGTCCGTAGCAATACCCACCTGCAACTGAAGGTCTTTTGCGCCGCGCACGATGGCCTGCTCCGTGCCCGCCTCCTCGCGGACGAAGCAATAGCCTCCCTGCTCCGGGAGAAACACCTTCCGGAAAGTCACCGAAACTCCCGGAGCCGGGCCGCTCCCGGAGCCATAGCCGATTCCCTTGTCGGTCTTGACCGCGGGTAATGCTTCGTCGAACTCAGCTTTCGAGGGAGTATCGCTCTTGTAGTATCCCGGCAGGGTGAGGACGAGCGCGGTTCGGTCCTCGATGATCACGGTTTCCGCGGCGAGCCTGGTGAAAGCGCCGCTGACCCCCGTCGTCACTCCGATCCCGATGCAGCGGCGGAGGTCCCGGGCCAGATAGTCGATGAGACGCCGCTGATCGGATTGGCTGGAGGCGAAAGCTTCGCTCGCGTGGAGTGACTTCTGCAAACCCATGGTGCCCAGGAGCAGTGCGCCGATGATGAGGACGCTCGATGCCATGGCGATCACCGTCTCGGCGAGGGTAAAGGCGCGAGCTGCTGGAGTTTGGGTCATGCTCAATGACTGAAGGTTGACCCCAGGGAACTCGATGGACCCGGCACCGGAGCGCTGGTGGCCATCGCGTCTGAACGAGGGCGCCCCAGGGCGCTGCCGAAGATGCCACTGCGAGTCAGCCCGGCGCGGCAAAGGATGGTGCGGAGCTGGCGCTCGTGCGAGCCGTCCATGTCGCGCCAGGTGATCGAAGTGTCGATCAAGAGCGTGGGCTCGCTACCCAGATCCCCGGCTTCCTCGATGCGCACATTGCCCCGCTGTCGGCGGACACTGAAGGACCGGTCCCCGAGCACGGATCCGGTGGTGGTGTCCGGGACGGAAACGGTGATCCATTCCAGAAGCGCCGGATCGCCGAGCTCAGCTTCGCTCTCGGTGGCGGTTTTCATCAGCGTCGCGAGCGCCGTCGAGTTGGAAATCTCCGGCCAGGCTTTGCTGCGCAGCGTCTCGATGCGTTGCTGGAGCATCTGGCTGCTGGCGGCGGCCTGGCGGGTCGAACGCAGGGTGTGCATGCTGCGGGCGTTCATGGCCAGGATGCTGCACAGGCCCACGAGAATCACCAGGGTCGCGACCAGCACCTCGATGATGGTCAGCCCGCGTCGATGCGCTGACTTTGAGTAAGCCTTCATACGCGACCTCCTGGAGTCCGCCTAGCTTCCCCGCGCGGGTCGTGCGTCGCCCGGAAGCATCTCCTGCCAGGTCCTGATGATCTGAAAGGAGCGCTCCGCGGCCTCGGCGAAATCCTTTTCGCGGGCGGAGGTGATCAGCGGGATCTGATCGCTGTCATTCAGATTCAGAAAGGTAACGCTTTGCAGAAACGCTTGATTGCCTTCCGAGTAGGCGAGCTTGTCGTTGCCGCCATCGTCGTCATAGACCATCCCACCGTCGGGAGTAAGAACGAGAATCTCCGGCGTGACCTCGCGGTTAAACGGTAGGGCGCCGACCATGTCGATGTTGCGCTGGAGCACGGCGCGCGCATTGTTCATCAGGCGCATGGCAGCGGCCTTCTGATTGATTTGCAAAAGTGCGAGCACTCCGGCGCCCCCGCAAAGGACGATCATGGCCATCGCCACGATGACCTGGATCAGTGCGATGGCCCTCTCGCCGGCGCGGGCGGCGGCGAGTTCCCGCAACGAAAAGGTGGGTGGTGAACGGTCGGCACTCATGACCGCCGAAGGGCCACAAGTGTGATGCTATTCCGGAATGGCTCGCGGTGTTCTGATCCTCGCCTGGCACTGGAAAACGAAGAAACGATCATTGAAGCGAGCATGCGGTGAACAGGATTCTTTGGATTTCAAGCAACCTATGTACCAGCTTCTGTCATCCGGATCACCAAACCCGGCGACGCCACACTTCCGCTTTTCAAGGCGCGAATCGCCCTGCCACTGAACGAATTGCTCACCAAGCAGATGTCTAAAAAGTCGCGCGGTCGGACGCGCGCCGTCACGCCGCCGCTTAACCGACCGTCGCGGCCGTCGCTGGAAAGAGCTTCGACCGATCAATGCTCCGACGGGTCGAATCGCGATGGACGTTACGAACGATCTGACCCACCCGGGTCAGGTCTTCCACGGTCATCGATGAGCCACTGGGCAGGCACAAGCCTTTCGCGAAAATTCCTTCGATCACCGCGCCACCGCGCCTTCGGCACCCGGCAAACACCGGCTGAAGGTGCAAGGGCTTCCAGGCCGGACGTGACTCGATATTCTCGGCTTCGAGAGCCAGACGCACTTCGTCACGCGTAGCACCGAACGTTTCCGGATCGATAGTAATGCAGGTAAGCCAATAGTTCGGCTCGCCATGAGAGGCGATGGGCATGAAATCGATCCCGGGCAGCTCCTTCAAGGCTTCTTCATAGAACAAGCGGTTCCGCTTGCGGGCTTCGATCCGCTCGGGAAGGACCCGAAGCTGCCCGCGCCCGATTGCCGCGAGCACGTTGCTCAGGCGATAGTTATAGCCGATCGCGGAATGCTGATAGTGGGGCGCCGGATCGCAAGCCTGGGTGGCGAGGAAACGGGCGCGATTGACCATCTGTGCGTCGTCCGACACGAGCATGCCGCCCCCCGAGGTCGTAATGATCTTGTTACCGTTAAAAGAAAAGATCCCGCAGCAACCTTGGGTCCCAAGTTGGCGTCCCCGGTAACTGGCCCCGAGACCTTCCGCCGCATCCTGCACGATCGGCACACTATAACGTGCGCAGACTTCTCCGATCGCATCGTAGTCCGCGGACTGGCCGTAAAGGTCCACGACGATCACGGCGCGCGGCAGCCTTCCCCGCGCCGCACAGGCCTCGAGTTCCTCCCGGAGCAGAGCCGGATCCATGTTCCAGCTCGACGGTTCCGAGTCGATAAAAACCGGGGTTGCGCCTTCGTAAACGATCGGATTGGCGCTCGCGCTGAAGGTGAAGCTCGAGCAAATCACTTCATCGCCGCGCTCCACGCCGACCAATTTCAGCGCGAGGTGCAAGGCCGCGGTGCCGGAGGAGAGTGCGGCGGCATGCCGGACCCCGACAAACTCAGCAACCTCCTGCTCGAAGGCATCCACATCCGGACCTTTCGGGGCAATCCAGTTCGAAGCAAACGCCGCCTTGACCAGGTTGAGCTCGTCGTCACCCAGGTGCGGCGGTGACAGATAGATTCTCGAAGCGGGGCTCTTATTCATGGGCATGTGTGCGATCCGACGACGGCCCCCGGCTCCCCCGAGGCAACGCGGGACACCGATAGGCGGGAAAGTAATCCTCACCGACTGCGGCCAGGCCATTGAGTTGGTTGAAGCGAGCCCGCTCCTCATTCAGCCGGCGATGGACCTCTGGAACAGTCACCCACTGCCACGTCTCAAAACGGTGGCGCCGTTTGGAAAAGCCGGCCTTGAAGTCAAACAGCGAATCCTGTTTCGAACCCACTCCCCCACCGAGGTGCAGCACCCGCGCTCCCTGTTCAGTCGCCCACGCCCGGGCCGTGTCGAGCACCAGACCCATTGGCGACATCCGCAGGAAGGCATCGCGGGTGGCCCCGAGGTGATATTGAGCCAGGCCGTCGCAAAGGGTGAAGAGCCCCCCGCAGATCACTCGTCCCTCGAACCGCGCGATGAAAAGCTTCAGCGCCGAACCGAGTTGCTGAGCTAATTGAGTAAAGTAGTCCTCGCCAAAGAAGTAGGAGTGGTGAGCCTTCACGCGCCGCATCGTCTCGTGATACATGTCCACGAACTCCGGCAGATCACCTTGCTCACGATCGAGCGTGCAGGTAACGCCCTTGCGCAACAGCTTGTTGATCCGCGTGCGATAAGTGCCCGAGTATTGCGCCCGCTGCGCTTCGGAGGAGAGCGTGAGATCGATCGAAATCGTCTGTCCGCACGGACGGATCTCCCCCAGGCCCGTGAGCAGGCTGCGCTGCTCGATGAGCGGGTGCAAACGGGAGAAAACGGAGACGATTCGCTGCTCCGCCGTGGCCGCTCGAAGTTCATCCTGAAAGGTGCGGATCACCGACGGCGGCAAGGGCGCTCCCGAGGCCACCAACCCGGAGTAGCCATAGATCGAGGTCGCATCCTTCCAACCATTGGGATCCGCTTCGCTGATCGGTCGCACCAGCAGCGGCAACGCGATCAAGTGATCCTCTTCTCGATAGACAAACAACCGTGCGACCCCCTCGCCACGCCACTCGGCCAGGCGATGATATTGGGCCGAATGATAGAAGTCATGCTGGGCGGCGCCCGCGAGCACTTCATTCCATTGCTCCTGATCGGCCGTGCTGAGAACCTCGAACCCTCGCGAAGACACGGTGGCGGTGGTCAAGGTGAAACTCCTTCCTTGGCCAACATGCCGTTCTTTCTCCGGGTTTCCGGATGCAAGCCGATGTCATCCACTTCTCCGAGCGTCTGTTCCAACCTGACTCCTCTGCTTCGGACCACGGCGAGAACCGTCCGGGCGAGGATCTTGAGGTCCAGCCCGAGGCTCCAATGATCGACGTACCAGACATCCAGCCGGAGACGATCTCCGAAGGTGACCGCGTTTCGGCCGTTGACTTGCGCCCAGCCGGTGATTCCGGGCAGGACGTCGTGCCGGCGCTGCTGCTCGGGCGTGTAGTTGGGCAGGTAGGCCATTAACAGCGGCCGTGGACCGACGAGCGACATCTCGCCGCGCACGACGTTCCAGAGCTGCGGCAATTCATCCAGGCTCGTCTTCCGCAGGCAGCGCCCAATGAGGGTCAGGCGCTCGGAGTCCGGCTTGAGCTTTCCGCTGGGCTGGCACGCGTCGGTCATGGTGCGAAACTTGAGACAGATAAACGGTCGCCCACGCCATCCGGGGCGCTGCTGGCGGAAGAGGATCGGTCGGCCCATGCTGACGGCGACGAGGATCGCGGCGGCCGCCATCACCGGAGCCAGGAGGAGCAGGGCCACGGACGACACCGCGAGATCGAGCAGCCGTTTGCCGGTTTGTTTCATCGCCATCTATTCTGCGGCCAGCGGCTCGCGTGGCGCATCCTCCAATGGGGTGGCTCGAGGCTCGGCCACCCGGCTTCCTGCGATCCGCCGCGTGAGCGCACGCGCCGCAAAGCCGGTGCCCGAAACGAACCGGCACAACGGCCCGAACGAATGAAACGCCGGCGCGCCGAGGAAGTGCAACCCGGGCACGGACGACGATTCGAGGCCGCCTGTGAGATCCGGATAGCCGTCCATGATGCGCAGGCGCTGGAGCAGCGCGGGAGCCAGAAATCCGGTGCGGGAAACATCCACGCGATAGCCGGTCGAGATCAGGACGTGATCGACCAACCGTTCCGTGCCATCGTCGAGTCTCAATTCGACCCGGTCGCCAACGCGGTTGACCGCGCCCACGGAACGCGAGGTGCGGATCGGCACCTCGCGCAGCCGTTCCACGAGCCAGCCGGCGCCGGCCGGCCGCGTCGAGCGATAGGCGATCTTTTCCTGCCAGGTCCGGGGCAGGCGGCGGAACATATCGGGAGCCGCAACGATCTGATTGAGGATCGGCGGCCCGACATCGGTCGGCGGATAGAGCAGTGCCCGGAGCGGATTCAGCGGGCTCTTGAGCCATTTGGCCTTTTGATCCAGCCAGCGGATTTTCAGTTGCCGTGCGAAAACCTCCACCTCGGCTCCCGATTCGTGCAAAAGCGCCGCCGACTCGAGCGCGCTCTGTCCACCGCCGATGACCGCCACCCGCTGACCGGCGAACCGGCTCAGATCGCGGTGCTCCGCCGGATGCGACGCGAGCGCCGCGGGCAGTCCGTCGAATTGCGGCGGCCGCCACGCAAACTGTGAAATTCCCGTGGCGACGACGACGCGCGACGCGGCGATGGTTTCGCCATCGTCGAGCGTGAGCCGGAAACCCTCCGCCGCGGGCTCCACGCGGACCACCCAGCGCCGGTCCAGATCCGGCACCGCCTGCCGCTGAAACCACCGCCCGTAGCTGATGAAATCCGCGACGGGAATCGGCCTCGTCACCCGCACCCCCTGCGCCGCCTCATAGTCGTCGAATCTCAACTTACGCTGCGGATCGGAGACCTGCGACGCCTCCCATTTCGAGCGGAGCAACATGCCGGCCGGCATCTGCTTCTCCCAAAACTCCATGGCTTCGCCAAAGACGCGCGTCTCGATCTTCGCCGCCCGCAAATGAGCCGCGGCCGACAATCCGTAAGGACCGGCTCCGATGATGACGACCTGGCTTTGCGAAGGAGATTTCATCTTCGAGCTATGCCCAACCCTTCGCTTCCAAAGCCAGCGCGGAGTCCGAGGTGACGATCAGGACGTCGCTGCGTGCCGCAGTCACGCCGGGTTCCATTTGAAACCAAAGAGGGTTTGCCTCGCCTCCCCGAGCCCAGGCCAGGAGCGCCGCGGGAATGTCCGCCCCGGCGAGATGCGAAAAAGAATAACCGCCGCCGAAGCGAGGATTCAGGTCAATCGCGTGACACTCCTCCCCGGCCACCACGACGTCGCAATCAAGCAGTCCGATGTGGCGCAGGTTCCGTCCGATGCAACGTCCGAGCGCCTCCAGCCGATCATCCTGCACGGTGACCGCCCGATCGGTTTGGCCGCAGCGAATGCGCAGCTTGCGTTTGACGAAGGTGGCCACATATCGGCCGTCGAGATCGTTGACGATATCGAGGCCGTATTCGGTGCCCGCGAGTTTCTCCTGGATCAAGACACAGCGCTCCGGATCCGTGGCACTGATCTCCGCCAGGAGACTGCGTCCGAGCTGCTTCCGGGCGAGGCGCCAGGCCAGTTCCAGCTCCTCGTCATCCTCGGGGAATTCGGTGGCGATCGAGCTGACGCCCCAGCGCGGTTTCACGACCAGTGGGAAATGAATCTCGGCGCGGGCGAGCGCCTGCCGCGCCTCGGCCAGCGTCAGGAAAGTCCGGGGAACGGCGAGCCCATGCCGCGCCAGGAAACGGGCGCTCGCCATCTTGTCGTAGCAGGTGGCGATGATCTCCGGCGAGGAAACCAGCACCACCGTCCCGATGGCCGCGAAACGCGCGCGCTGCTCCGCGAGCAACGGCAGCTCGGGCTCCAACGCGGGAATTAGCAGCCCGATGCGATGGGTCTCGCACAGCGCCACCAACGCATCGACATAGCCGGGATCGCTGACCGCGGGCACGACCAGCGCCTCGTCGGCCTCGCGCAACGCCGGCGCATCCGCACTGGCGTCACACGCGAAGACCTGTCCGCGATCTTTGACCGCCTCTTTGAACATCTCGATGAAATGGCTGCGCCGACCCGCGCACGTCAGCAGGATATTCATAAGGCGCGCGCGCTGGCCGCTGCGGAATGATTGCCTTCATCCGCAGCGAATTTGGTTTCATAGATGACGACCTTGCCTTCGAGACAGGACAGCTCCGCTTTCCGGGTCAGCCATTGCTTCCAGTTGATTTCCTTCTCAAAGAATTTGTCGGCCCGGACATAAATGATCGTGAGCTTCCGCGGCGCCTCCGCCAGCGATTGCCGGACATTGGCAAAGACCCTGGCCAGCACTTCCCCGTCGAAGGGGTTGAAAAAGAACAAGACGGTCGCTTCTGCCGGGATCTTCCATTGGGTGGCATCCGCGAGGATCACTTCGACATCCTGGCACCTTAGTCTGGAACGAACCCTCCGAAGATTGCTCAATGCCACCTCGTGCAGTTGGTCGGAAAACTCGACGCCGAGGACCCGGCGGAAGGGCAGTTCGGCAGCCAGCAGGACCATCCGGCCTTTGCCTGAACCCACGTCCACAAAGACATCCCGATCCGGCCGGATACTTACTTGTCCAATGGCGAGGTGAAAGGTCTCGTAATCCGTCGCGACATACCAGTGATTGCGCGCGTCTTGAATCCCAAGCTTCCGCTGCTTCGCGGCGAGCGCGGTGGATACGCCCCGGCGCTGATCTTCGAGAAATGACCTGACCAGGGCACGGCTGCGCGCTCCGATCAACCGGAGAGTCGATGGCGGGCCGTCGGTCTTGAGACGTTTCAGGACATTGGCAGCTAGAACGAACATATGGCTTAGGCTTGTCCGGAACTTAGCGCCGTTTGACCCGAAGGCGGGCGCTCGCTGGCCATGATTGGCGATCGGTAGGCCGGGAAGTATTGCGTCGAGGCCTGGCTCAAGGCGTTCGCCTCACCGCATCGTGCCTTCTCGAGACAAAGCGCGTCATAGACTTCCGGAAAGACGATATGGCACCAGGTCGAAAAGGTATGCCGGCGCGGGGAGAAGCCAGTCTTGTAGTGAAAGACGGAATCCCGCTGGGAACCTACCCCTCCGCCGAGGTGAAGCACGCGCGCACCCATCGCCTGCGCCCACCCTCGCTCGGTATCCACCACGAGACGATCGGGGGAATAGGCGAGATACTCGTCGCTGGTTCCGCCGAGATGATCCTGGGCAATGTCACCGCAAAGGGTGGCCAGGCTGGCCGCCGCCACCTTGGTTCCCGCGAGGACCACAAACAATTGCAGCCTGGAACCGAGTTCCTCGGCGAGTTGGGCGAAGTAACTCTCGTCAAAGTAATAAGAAGGATGAGCCCCGGAACGGTGCATGGTGGCGTGATAGACAGCCACAAATTCACGCAGGTAGCGCTTTTCCTGGTCGTGGACCCCGACGAATCCGCTGCGCAGGAGGTTGCGGATGCTCCGCCTGCAGCGCTTGGCATAGAGCGCTCGCTGCTGGTCTTCAGGCAGGGTCAGATCGATGGAAATCGTCTCGCCTTTGACCTGGCATTCGCCGAGTCCGGCGAGCAGCGCTTGCTGGGAAAGCAACGGATGCAAACGCGAAAAGGCGGAGACTACCCGCCTTTCGACCAGGGCCGCGGCGAGCGCGGTCTGGAAGCGATCCACCACCGGATCCGGTAACTTGTCGTGCGAAGCAACCGGACCTCCGTAACCATAAACCGAAGTCGCGTCATGCCAGCCGTCCGGAATCTCCGGATCCACCGGGCGGAGCATCAACGGAAGCGCGATCAGGTAGCGGTCCTCGCGATACGTGAAAAGGTGGGCCACCCCTTCACCGCGTCCCTCTGCCAGCCGATGGTATTCGGGAAGGTGGTGAAAGTCGTACTGAACGCTTTGGCTCAGCACTTCCATCCACTCCCTTTCCTGGTTAGTGAGCCAGGCACGCATTGGCAAATGCAGGTGTTCCCTCCTTCCCGCGATCGAGCCTGTCCCCTTCCAAATAAAGTTCCTCCCAGAATCTCAAGACCATCCCTTGCCGGAGCTGAGGCTCCGGCACCGGTTGATCGAGCACCAGATCCCGGAGCGCCATCTCCGGTTCGTTATAGCCGAAGTGAGCGCGCATGGAAACGCCGCCCGAGAAGCGCGGATTAATCTCGAAGGTGACCGGGCCGCGATCGGTCAGGCGAAGCTGCACGTTGCAAGGACCGGAGGCCCCCAGGGCGGCGACGACCGCGCGGGCCTCGGCTTCCACCGCGGCGTGGAGCGCCACCTTGGCCCGATAAGTGTCACCCGCGATCAATTGCCGGCGCTGATAACTGATGGCACCCACCTGCTCTCCGTTCTTTCGCGTATAGACTTCCACGCTGTACTCCTCGTGGTCGGGTTGAAGGTACTCCTGCATGATCATCTCCCGATCCACCCCACGAAGCGCTTCGAGTTCGTTCCACGACTTGACCAGCGACAAACCTCGCGCGCCCGTCCCGCGGCAGGGTTTGGCAATCAGTGGGAAACCCACTTCACCAACCAACTGCTCGAGCTGGTCGGCCGCGTCCAGACGGGCAAAGCCCGGGTAGTTCAGTCCGGCTCGTTTGAGGAACCGGCACGTCTCCCACTTGTTCAGGCCGACGCGAAGCGCTTCCGGAGGACTCGCGACCACGATCGCGCCGGTGTCGGAGCGCAGCGCCTCCGCGTGGCGCGCCAGCAGTTCCAGCTCACTCTCCGACCCGGGAAAAATCAGCCGCACCCTTTCGGCCGCGCAGATCGCGGCCAGCTCGCGGACGTACTCATCGGCGTGCGAACAATGCGGAAGCAGAAAACTTTGGTCCACCCACTGGAATCCGACCGACAGCTCATCACGGTCCGTGCCCACCACGCGGCAGGGGACTGCAGACTGGCGCAGCGCCTTGATCAAGGCCTGGCCAACGGTATCGCCGACGCCAGTGACGAGCGCCGTGATCGTTTCGCCGGCGGGAGCCGGATTCGGGTCGGAGCTCATCGCAGCGAAGCGGGGGTCAGGCCGCGGGTGCCAGCGGCCGGGGCGAAGGTTTCGTAGATGCGGGTCTGCTCCGCGATGAAAAGGCGCCGGCTGAAGCGCTCGCGATCCGCCAGCGCCTGGGCCCCCAATCGCCGGCGCAGTTCCCCATCTTCGGACAGGCGTTGCATCGCCGCACAGAGCCCCTCGACGCTACGATCCCGCAGCACCAGGCCGTTGAAGCCATCGCGGACGACTTCGCGGCAGCCGCGGGCGTCCGAGGTGATCACCGGAATTCCGAGCGCGAGCGCTTCCATGGCGGAGACCGGGATTCCCTCGCGGCGGCTGGGGAAAACCAGGACGTCGGCGGCGGCGAGGCAGCCCGCGACATCGTCCCGGAATCCGACATCGATGATTTGCGAAGCGCGCACCATCGTCTTTTCCTCAGCAGGAGTCAGGCCCGTCAGATGCAGCAAATCGCGCGAACCGATCAGCAGCAGCCGCACCGCAGGGTCGCCTTCGAGCAGCCGGAGAAACGCGCGCACCGCGAGCGCAAACCCTTTGAACTCCACGAAGCGCCCGACGAAAGCGAAGACGCATTGGGCGTCGCCAAAGCCGAGCTTCGCGCGCGCCGCCCTCCGTTCCGCCGCAGAAACGGGCGCGAAGGTTTCCAGGTCGCAGCCGACGCCGCACGAGGGGAGCGTCTCCACCACCGCGCCGGGAGCGGCCGCGCGCAACCCATCGCGATCGCAATCGGTAAGGACCCAGGTCGCGTCAAACCGTTTGGTCGCCCAGACCTCCGTGACGCGGAGCACCTGCTTCTTCCAGCCTTCCGAGGCCAGGAACGAAACGCCATGAAAGGTGGCCATGGTCACCGGCCAGCGCCGCGTGCGGGCGAGCGCGGTGGTAAAGATCGCGGCGGAGAAGTGCGCATGGACGAGATTCGGCTGGAGCGATTCGACGAGGCGATTGAGCTCGCGCGCCGCCCGAAAATGTCCGGCTGGATTCATCCCGCGGGGAAGGGGGAGACCGTGCACGGTGATCGCCTTCCCGGCCTCCCCCGGGTCGCGTTCCCGGGCGCTCCAGAGGCTCCGCGTCGAGCACGCCACATGGATTTCGACCCCCTCCGCGCTCAGCGCTGCGCAAAGCTCTCGGAGAAAAGCGGTGTAGCTGATGAGGTTTGGAATGACGAGCAACAGGCGCATGGAGGGTGAGCGGATCAGGCGAGAGGCGCCGCCGCGACGGCGGCGCCCGAGGTGCATCCGGATTCTGCACGCAGGCAGCGCGCGTAGAGGGCATCGGTTTGCCGCCACATTTGCTCGAGGGTGAAATTGGCCAGGACCCGGCGATGGCCGGCGGCGCCGAGCCGGGCGCGGACGGCCGCGTCGGTGAGTTTGAGCAACGCGTCCGCAACCTGCTGCGGCTGCGCGGGCTCCGCGAGGAATCCGGTCTCGCCATCGACCACGACCTCCGGGATCGCTCCGGCCCGGGTGGCCACGACGGGCCGCGCCGCCGCCATGGCTTCGACCAATACGAGTCCGAAGCCTTCGTGGACCGAGGTGAGCGCGAAGACATCGAACGCCTTCATCATCCGCGGCACATCTTCCCGGAAGCCCGCCCAGACGACGTGATCGGTGACCCCCTGTTCCTCCGCGCAACGGCGCAACGCCGCTTCGAGCGGTCCGCAGCCGGCGATGACCAGCTTCGTCTCGCCCGGTGCGCGTTGCCGGAGCAGCGCGAAGGCGCGGATCAATGTATCGATCGACTTCTGCTCCACCAACCGGCCGGCGAAGCCAATGACCAGGGTCTCCGCTCCGGCGCCCCATTCGCGACGCAACGCGGCCGCGGAAGCTTCGGTCACCTTTTCGAAGGGCTGCGCGCCGAGGCCGTAATGGATCGTCTGCACGGTTCCCGGTTTCAGCCCGAGCGACGGCCCGGTCATGAATTTCCGGACCGCTTCCGAGATGGCAATGACCGCCGAGGCGCGCCGCGCCACCCAGCGTCCGAGCGCGCGTTGTCCGGGAAAGCAATGGAACGGCCGGTCGTTGTGCTTGCTGATGATCAGCGGCAACTCCTTCGCGGAGGTGCCGAGCAAGGCCAGTCGCAGGTAAAGTTCCGCCGGTTCCAGGTGCGCGTGGACCAGATCGAAGCGCGTTCCGGCGAGCAACCGCCGAAGCTCCCGGAGGGGCCGCAGATCGCCGTAAAAGCGCAGGCGGAGATCGCTCACCGTCGCGCCCATCTCGCGCAAGGCCGGCGCCCAATATCCGTGGGCGCGCAGATAGGCGACGGTCACCGCGACTCCCGCAGCACGCTGATGCCGCACCAGGTCCACGAGGTGATTCTGGGCGCCTCCTCGAGCGATCGAGGTCACGACGTGCAGGACTTGGGTGCTCATGCGGGAACCAGCGTCGCGGGCGGACGCGCGGATTTGGCCGCGGGGAGCAAGATGGATGACGGCATTAGTTTTGTGACTGCAATTCCTGTGCCGAGAATGATCCAGAGCAGCCGCGCCACGTAGGAGGAGGGGATCAGCCAGGCGGCGGCGAGATTTCCAAAAACCTGGGCGAGCAGCCAGAGGAAGGCGCCGAGGTAGAAGGTGGCCAGAAAGCGATCGCCGGTCTGCGCCGCGAGCTCGCGCAGGAGCCGCGCCGCGGCCACGATCAGCCAACCAAACGCGAGGAGCCCGGGCAGACCGGCGTCGGTGAGCGATTGGAGAAACTGGTTGTTCGCATTCGCCGTCGCGCCGTCGGGATGCGCGAGCTGGAAGAATTTTTCCCCGCCGTAGCGCGCGAGCGCCGGCTCGTATCCCATGTAGCCGACGCCGGTCAGCGGGTTGTCCGCGATCATGGCCCCGGCAAGTCTCACCGAGGCCATGCGCTGGCGTCCGCTGTTCGCATAATTGCCCTGGCCAAGACGGTCCAGCAACGTCCGCGAAAGCGGCTTGCCGACCGTGACCACCGCGACGAGGGCCAGAAATCCCAGCGCCGGCAGGAGCCAGAAGGAGCGCGAGAAAGCCGCGCGGATGGCCGAGGCGCGCACGCCAAAACAAACGAAGATCACGGTTCCAATACCCGCGGAAAAGATGGCGCCCAGGCCGGCCGTGAGCAGGATTCCGCCCAGGAAGGCGCCGGCGCCGAGCGCGCTGGAAAAACAGAGGGCGCAGAGGTAACCGAGGAGCAGGACGGAGCCGATCGAGTCGCCCACCGGCCCGAAGTAACGGAGGGCGTCGCGCTCGGTGCCTTGCACTTCGCCGATGATCAGGCCGTGGCGCGCGCCAAAAAAATTGATGAACTGAATGGTGGCGAGCGCGCCGAGGGTGAGGAGCACGATGCCGACGCAGCGCCGCGCCTGGGGAATTGACTTCACCGTCTGGGCCAGAATCGGCACGAGGGCCATCTCGGAACAGAGCCGCGCCAGGGCTGTGATGCCGCGCAACATGGGCGCGCCGCCGAACTTCACGCCGCCGGCGAGGGTCGCGAGGAAATTCACGAGGACGAAAATCGCGAGCGCGAGGTAGAGCGAGCGATGGGCCGCGACTTCCCGTGTGCAGACGATGGAGAAGAGCAGCTTGCCCAGGAGCACGAGGAGCACGAGATCCGCGAGCGTGAGATCCACCGGCCCAACGGTGAAGAGCACGGCCCGGATGCCGAGCAGCGTCGCTTGCGCCAGCCAGATCGCGGGAAGCGCCGCGGCCACCTCGGCCGCGGGCAGCGCCACGCACAGGACGACGATGAGGAGCAGGAGCGCGCTCATGGGTGCGGCAGCGCCGGCGCCGGAAGGAGGCGGGCGAGCAATTTCAGGCGCGCGCCCGCAATCCGACGGGCGAGGCGCAGCGTGTCTTCATCGCGAAAGATGAGCCAGCGCAGGCCGGCGTAGAAGATGAGCGAAAAAATCAGCGCGCCCGCGACGGCCCGCAGCAACGCCGGCAGCGGGAGCCACGAACTCCACACCCATCCAGCCGCGCAAGCCAGCGCGGCGACCAGCGCGCCGAGCGCCGGCACCCGATAGGTGTGCGCGGGGACGATGCGGCGGAGCAGGATCAAGTTGAGCGACGCGACCAGCGAGCGCGCGAGACCCACGGTGACGATGACGATTTCCACCCGCTGCCAGTAAACGACCGCGAGGGTCGCGACCGTGACGATCGCCTGGAGCACATTGACGCGCAGGAGGTCGCGGTAGCGGCCGTTGCGCAGCAGCGCGGGAGAGCACGCGCCGCGAATCCAGTTTTCGAACGCCGTCGGGACCAGCAGCACCAGGGCGAGCACGACCGCGCCGCTGTAGCGCTCCCCATAGACCGCGCCGATGAACCACGGCAGCAGCAGCAGCCCCGCGCCCACGCTGAAACTGTAGAGCAGGCTCGAGAGTTTCACCACCCGCGCGACGGCCAGACCCTGCACCTCGGGATCGTCGCTCTTCTGGCTGAGGTACGGCGCCACGAGATTGCCCATCGGCATCACGGTGATGCTCACCAGTTTGCCCACGAGATCCACGGCGAGCGTGAGGAAGGCGATGGTGGCCGCGGGATGATCCGGCGCGAGCACGAGCAGCAGCGCGCTGCCGCCGCCGAGCATCGCGCACGCCTTGTCGAAGATCGTCAGCAGGCCGAATCCCTGCGCGCGATTGAGGAACGAAGCCGGCAGCGGCGCCCGTTCCGCGCCGATCAGGCGGACGAGCCGGCGATGCACGATCCAGGCCTCGACCACCGCGATCGCCAGCAGCGCGGCGACGAGCGCGATCAATCCGGCGCCGCTCAGGGCGATCGCGGCGAGGACCAGCGAGCGCCCGACCAGAAAACCCTGCTGGAGCAGCAGCGCGGTCCTGGTCTCGAAGAGCGCGAGCAGTCCGTAATGCGCGAGCAGTTTGGTGAGGCTCGCTGCCACGATCCCGGCGAGGAGCACGAAGAGCCACGGCTGCGTGGCGAGGCTGACAAACTGCGTGTGGTGCGCGTAGATCGGTCCGAGCGCCACGAGCGCGACCGCGCAGGCCGCCGCGGCGAGCCAGCGGCGATGCTGCATCCGCCGGTAGAACGTCCCGCGCGCCTGCTGCTGGCCGGCTTCGGCCAGGTATCGCGTGAGGCCGCTGTTGGCGCCGGCTTCGAAGAGGAGCGTGGCGAGGCCGATCATCGCGAGGACCGCGCCGTACTCCGCATAGAGGCCGGTCGGCATCGCGCGCACCAGCACCACGGAAGCGCCAAAGGAGAGCAGCAGGCCGGCGAGGTTCAGCCACCAGTTCGCGTGCAACGCGGAAATGATTTTGTCGGAGCCGGCCATCACGTCACGCGCGGGACGCCCGGCAGCGGGCGAGTTCTTCGAGGAGGCGATCCGCCAGGCGCGGCAGCGCGTGGAGCCGCTCGACCTGGCCGCGCAGGAACGCGCCCAGCTCGTCACGCTCGCCGGAGGTTTTGGCGAGCAGCGCCTCGAGTTTTGCCGCGAGATCGGACGCGTCGCCGTCGCGGAAAAGCAGCTCGTTGGCGTGGCTGCCCAGCGTTTCGCGGAGGTCTTCGTTCGCCACCAGGCAGGGGCGGCCGCAGCTCATCGCCTCCCACGCGACTTTGTCACCGAAGCCGGCCGGCGTGAGGTTCACGTGCACCGCGCAGCGCTGGTAATGGGCCGGCAATTCCGTGAAGGGGACGGGCTTTTCGAAAACGACGGTGGCGCCGAGGCCGAGTTCTGTAACCAGGCCGCGCAGTTCGCGGGCGTAGGCTTCGTCGTCGAGGCCGGAGGTGGCGCCGAGAATGACGACGCGAAATCGCCGCTGGAGCAGCGCTGCGGCGCGCAGCAGCGTGGGATGGTTTTTGACCCGCGAAAGCCGGCCGACGCAGAGGATCGTGGCGTCGCTCGCCGTTCCCTTTTCCGCCGCGGTGAACAGCCTCGTGTCGATGCCCTGTCCGATCACGACGAGCTTGTCCTGGCGATACGGGTAGGCGCCCGGGAGGCTGGTCACCATGCGGTTCGAGAGGAAGTGGGCGAGCTTCACCGAGAGCGGCAGGCTCGGGTGCGCATACCACGTCACCAAGGGGATGCGGGCGGCGCGCAGCACCGGCCCAGCCAGCACGGAGAAAACTTGCATCATGTGCGAGAAGCAGCCGTCGATGCGCTCAGCGCGCAGGATGCGGAAAAGGTGGCGGTAGAACTCGAACGCGCGCCGCGGCTCGGAGTAGCCGAGTTCCTTGCCCACGGAGTGCACCCGCACGTTGTCCGGCACGGCGATCTCGCCGGCCTGCATCGTGATGACGTGAACGCACTCGACCCGCGCCGCCAGCTCGCGAATCCAGGCCGTGGTGAAGCCGAGGATCGGGTGCTGCGCATCGGTGACGAGATTGAAGAGCAGCAGACGGCGGGGCGTGAAACCGCGCGGCGCGGTCAACGATTTCCAAATGGCGACCTGGCCCGGCGTGTTCGTCCGCGGGTCGAGCTGTGCGCGGATGTGGGCGCGCGCGGCGCGTCCCATTTTCAGGCGCGACTCCGGGCCTTCGAGGAGCAGCGCGAGCTTTTCCACGACGCCCTCCAGATCGCGGACCGGCACGACGAAGCCGGTCTGGCCCTCGACGATGGCTTCGTCCGATCCGCTCACCGCGGTGCTGACCACGGGCAGCGCGGCGGCGGCCGCTTCCATGAGCACGCGCGGGTAGCCTTCGAAGTCCGAAGTGAGCACGAAAATATCGGCATCGGCGAAGACCGCGGCGATCTCGCCGCGCGGGACTGGCGCGCGGAATTTCACCTCGGCGCCGAGCCCGGATTGCTCGACGAGCGTGCGGAGATCCTGTTGCAACGGGCCTTCCCCGACGATCGCCAGCTCAAAGCGATGGCCTCTTTGCTTCAAGAGCCGCGCGGCTTCGAGGAGCAACGGCAGGTTTTTCTGCGCGGCGAGCCGGCCGACGTAGAGCAGTTGCGGCGGGCCGGTTCGTGCCGTGCGTTCGATTGCCAAAAAGTGCTGGAGATTGGCCGGCACCATCGGCTTCACCGCCACCCGACTCGCCGGAATGCCGGCGCTGATCAGGCTGCGTGCGGTCATCTTTCCATCGACCTGCAGGCCGTCGCAGTGCCACAGAATCCAACGGCCGAGCGGCGCGATGAGGCGATGCGACCTGCCGCCCGCGAGCCAGTGCGCATCGAAGACATTCGGACCGTAGAGGCACACGTTCACGGGAAGGCCGAAGGATTTCCCGAGCAGCCAGGCCACGAGCCCGAGATAAAAGGGATCCTGCGCCTGGATCAGGGTGATTTTCCGGTGGCGAAGAACGTCCCAGCCGATCCAGAGCATCCGCAGCAGGCTGTCGAAGGCGCAGAAGGCGTCAGTCGGAATCGCCTCGACATGCGGCGCCAGCCGGCGCGGCTGGAGGCCGTGGCGTTTGTAGGAATTGGCGACAATGACGTACTCGTCGAGGTGCTCCGCGTAGCCCAGCATCCGCTGCAAATCCTCAGCGGATTCGCCCTCCCACAGGCCGCGGGTCGAGCCGAACGAGAGGACCGAGAGACCGGTGTGCGCGCGCGGAGTCGGGTTCGCGCCTTTCCCGCCGCTGGGATCGGTCGCGGCCACGGCCGCCAACATCTCGGTGCTCATCGCCGTTCCTCCGCGGGGATGGGCTGGGGGTGGGGGGCGTGCTCGCTGGCGCGGAGCAGGATCGCTTCGGTGGCGGCGACCATCGCGCCGAAATCGAACCGGACCGCCAGCCGGCTCGCGGCCTCGGCGGCCAGTTGTCGCCCGAGCGACGGGTCAAGCCAAAGCCGCTCGATCGCCGCCTGGAGCGCCGCGGCTTTGCCGACCGGAATCAGCAGGCCGGTGACCTCGTGCTCGACGACTTCGCCCGTCCCGCCGGCATCCGTCGCGATCACCGGCACGCCCGCGGACATGGCTTCGAGCACGACGTGCGGCAGGCCTTCGTAGGAAGAATTGAGCACGAACGCGTCCGCCTGCTCGAAATACGAGCGCACCTCGCGATGCGGAACATCTCCGAGAAAAACAACCCGACCCGAAACGCCCGTGGTGCGCGCCAGCTCTTCGAGCTCTGCCCGAAGATGACCGTCGCCCGCGACGACGAGCCGCGTGCCGGGCAACTCCGGGAGCAGGCGAATCAATGCGTCCACGTTTTTCCACCGGACGAGCCGGCCGACGGTGACGAGCGTCCGACCGGGCCATTCGGGAAGCGGTTTCGGGTGGCTTTCGCGAGGCGCCGGCTCCGCGTTCTCCGTCGCGTTGTAAACCACGCGGACTTTTTCCGGCGCGATGTCCCAGCCTTCGACGACCCGCCGAAGGTACCGGCTCGGGACGATGATTTGCGCAGCCAGCAGGAGCGGAAAGGTGCGAATCCCGTCGATCACCCGCAGCGCAAGGCTCTTCGCGGCGGCCTGATATTCCTCCAAGGTGCCGCGAAACCAGCCGCGGCCGACGGCGCGCTCCCAGGCGTAGTCGCCCACGATCTTGTGCACCGTCCGCCGGCCCGCGAAGAGCGCGGCGAGCGCGGATTCCGCGCCCAGACCGTTCACATAGACGAGGTCGCTCCGCAGCGCGGCGCGCCAAATCGTGAAAACGGTGAAGGCCACGCGGCACGGCCAGAAAAGGCGGCGGCGGATGCGGCGCACGAGGTAGCGCCGGCGCCCGTCTTCGTGGTCCATCCGGTCGCTCAAGCAAATGACTTCCACGCGATGCCCGCGCGCCGCGAGCGCCGCGGCGAGGGCCGGCACGTAACTCGCCGGGCCGCCGCGATCCGGCGGGAAAATGCCTGAGACGATCAAGACGTTCACGGCTGATCTTAACCTTTGGCCGCCGCGCTCGCGCCATAGACTTCGTCCCCCCCGTAACCCGGCGCGTGATAGTGATAGTAATAGCCGCCCTTGGTCGGCAGGCCGTTCAAGACAAGGCCGGCCACGCGCGCGCCGCTCAGACGGAGTTTCTCCAGGGCCCGGGCGACCGCTCCGATTGGCGTCCGCCCGGCGCGCACCACGAGACAGATCGCCTCGACGTGCGGCGCGAAAAACACCGTCTCGCTGACCGCGAGCACCGGCGCGGTATCGATGACCACCCGATCGAATCGGCTCCGGGCGGTCTCGAGGAGGGCCGCGAGGTCGGCATTGCCCACGACCTCCGCGGGATGCTCGAGGCTGGGCCCGGCGGGAAGCACGAATAGATTCTCGATATCGGTGGAGTAGGTCACCTCGGCGACCCCGCATCGTCCGCCGAGGACATCGCCCAAGCCGCTCGTTTGCTCGCTGCCAAAGAAAGCCCGCGCGACGTTCGGGAGGCGTAAATCGGCATCGATCAGAAGGGTGCGAAACCCCTGCTGCGCGAGAGCGACGGCGTAGTTGATGGTGCAGAAAGTCTTGCCCTCGCCGGGGATCGCGCTGGCGAAGAGAACAACCTTCGGAGCAGCCGCCTTGTTCGCGACCAGCAGCAGGGTGGTGCGCAGCTCATGAAAGGCCTCCGCGACCGCTGACTGCGGCCTGGAAATGAGGAGCTGCGGCGTATGGCGCAAAGTCATTTTCCGCTGCTGCGGGATGGCGCCGAGCGCCGGCAGGCTGAACACGCGCTCGGCCTGGTCGATGGTGCGGACCGAGTTGTCGAGCGCATGCAGTCCGAGGACCAGCGTGCCGCTCAGCGCGAGGCCTCCGCAGACGCTGAGCAGCAGGATGAGGGATTTGTTGGGCTTCACGGGCCGATCCGGCAGGACCGCCGGCGCGACCATGCGGACGGCGTACGGCGAAACACTCTGCGCCACGTCGCTTTCCTTGAGCCGCGCGAGGAGCGACGCATACAGCGCCCGATTCGCTTCCACTTCACGGGCGAGGGTGTTGTAGGGAATCGCCGTCTCGCTCAGTTCGAGCGCGAGGGATTCCTGACTGCGCAAGGCGTCCTCGAGTTTCGCCTCGGTGGCGCGCGCCGCTTCGAGCCCGGACCCCACCAGACCGGCGGCATTGCGAATCGCCTCGTCGAGGCTGTGTTTGAGCTCCGCGAGGCTGCTCGTGGCTTCGATCATTTTCGGATGCAGGGATTTGTAGCGCAGGCGGAGCGTGGCGATATCGGCCTCGCGGGCGCTGACTTTCCGTTGCAAATCGACGACCTCCGGCGCGTTCGCAACGCTCGGCAACAGCAACAGCCGCGGTGGCGGTTCGCCCCGCAATTTCTGGAGCTGAGCCTGGTCCGCCTCGCGGGTCAGCCGCTCCGTCTTCGCCGCCGTCACCTTGGCGTTCAGGTCGCGCAGCCGTTCGACGATGATATTCTGCTTCTCCTCCAGCGAGACCGCCCGGACCTGTTGCTTGTACTGCTGGAGCGCCTCTTCGGACTTCGCGAGCGCGGCCTGGAGGCGCTCGGCTTCCTGCCGCAAAAACTCCTGTGCCGTCTGCGACACCTGGGAGCGGCTCTCCGAGCTGGAGCGGATGAATTCCTCGACCAGCAGACGCGAAAGTTTCTGCGCGACCGCGGGGCTCGGGTCCTCGGCGGTGATGTCGATCAGCCGGGTTCCGGGGCGGACCCGCACGGTCATTTTTCCGGAAAGGATTTGCTCCAGCCGGGCCTCGGAAGCAGCCGACTGCACCTCCCGGAGAAAGGACGCGTCGCTCACGAGCTGCGGGTTCCGCGCGAGACGCAGCAGCAGCGCGGAGCTGTCCAGGTTTTGCTCGATCGTCTTGAGCGCCTCCTCCCCGCGATCGTCCGCCCGACGCCCGTCGCTCTTGATGATTCTTTGCTGCTCCGCCTCGACCTCCACCGTGGTCGTGGCGCTGAAAATCTTCTCGCTCCGCGCGATGAACAGGATTCCGCCGCCGAGCGCGAGCACGTTGATCAAAACGATCAACCACACCTTCCCGAGCAGCGCGTGCATCACGGAGCGCACGTCGGTCGGCAGCGAAAAGCTCCGCGCGGGAGCTGGTGGGGTCAATTCCATGATGGGCCTTATTCGGCCAGCACTTCCTGCGCCGGGCGTTGGCTCCGTGGCAGGCCAGTTGGCACACCGAAACCCGGCACGGGCAGTCTGAAGATCCGAGATAAGGGATGGACGCCCATCTAATCTTATAATTTCAAGAGATGCTCGAAGTCAATAGAAAGGTCTCGCGGGTGCTCGCCCGCAGCAACCTCGCTCGCGCTGGGCCCCATCGCGTCACGGGTTGCAGAAAGTGCGCCGATCATCCGAACCCGGCCCACATTGTCAAGCTTCGGACCGCCCACGCAAGCTGCTCCAGTCGCCGCTCCCGGTAAGCGCTTGCGCGGCTCGTCCTTCAGGGTAAGTATCGCTCCTTTCCCGGGCACCGCGGGCGGTGTTCGGTCACTGCGTCCGACGTTTTTTCACCGCCACCCGATTTGATGCGCCCCGGTCTCATTTTCTCAAAATTATCGCCGTGGTTCCTCCTCGTCGCCGGGCTGACCCTCCGCGCGCACGCCGATCCACCCTACCTCATTAACGCCCAGCAGAGCGGCTACCAAAACGAGCCGCGTTTTATTCGCGATCGATTTCAGTACATTGACTCGCTGCCTTTCGACGGCCTGACGATCAGCACGGACACGGGACGGATGCTGATGAACGGGTCCCGCCGCAGCTACGCGCAGATGTCCCTGGACTTCGGCCCGCTCAACCACCTCGTCTTCCAGCGACTCAAGCACAACTTCGCCGTGGTTAACGTCAACCGCCCTGCCGATTTCTTCGATGACTGGGCGGTGACCATCGAAAACTTCCGCCTGCTCGCGCGGCTGCTGCGGCATAAGGAGATCGAAGGAATCTTCTTTGATAACGAGGAATATGATCAGGGCTTGTTCAACTATCCAAAGGATTGCAGCTACCCTTCCAAGTCCCTCCCAGAGTACCAGGATCAGGCGCGCCGGCGCGGCCGTGAAATCATGGAAGCGATGGTCCGCGAATACCCGACGCTCGTCGTGATTGCCCTGCACGGACCTTATTCCAGCTTTTCGGGAACGCCGGATGAAGTGCGGCGCGGACAGACCGATTGGGTCAGCGAGGAGTTGCGGGGGCCGTTTTCCGTCGGCCTGATTGAGGGACTGGGCGAGCAGGCGACGTTTGTGGATGGCGGAGAAGTGTACGCCTACCGCACCGAGGATGACTTTCAACGGTCCTACGACTATCGCAAGACGACGATCGCCTCCGCCGCGGCCGACTGCCCCTTCATCCCTGAATCGTTGCGCGGCTTATGGCCGCAGAAGGTGAGCATTGCCTTTGGCGTGTACAATCTTCCGTATGGCGGCGCGCCCATGGATTCCACCATCCTGCGCCCGACCCTCGAGCGAGCCATGAAACGCGCCGACCGCTACGTCTGGCTCTACTCAGAGCAGCTCAACTGGAACGCCGCGGGGGAAGCCGCGCCGGACTGGGTCGATGCGGTGGCCGGCGGGCGCGCTGCGGCGGGCAACCCACCGGCCACGCCGGCTCCCTGCGTTGCGATCACGAGCCCCGGAGATCGGGCGCTCCTGACAAGTTTCGAGCCGATCACGATCACGGCCAATGCAACGTCGGTCGATCACACGGTGACCAAAGTCGAGTTTTTCGACGGGGTCACCAAGCTTGGGGAAAGCTCCAGCGCGCCCTTCAGTTATGTCTGGGCCAATCCTCCGGCGGGCACCGTTCGCCTCAGCGCCCGGGCCACGGACGACAGCATCGCCACCACGGTTTCCAGCCCGGTGACCCTCACCTTGAAAACGCGCTTTGCGGCAAGAATCAATTTTCAAGTCGCGGGAGTAACCCCGGCTGTGGGTTACCTGGTCGATGCTGGAGAGACTTATGGAGTTAGAGCCAATGGGCTGACTTATGGTTGGAATGTGAGTCATGTATCCAATGCGCGACATCGCCGGAACAGCCGCATCGACCTTCACCTGGCCACCTTGTGCCAGATGCAATCGGGAGCAACCTGGGAGCTGGCCGTCCCGAACGGGACTTATCATGTGACCGTTGGGGTTGGCGATAGCGATTATCCATCGACTTACACCATCAATGTGGAAGGCGTAAAGTATTGGACGGCTCAACCGCTCAAGGCCGGACGCTTTGTCCGCCGAACCCATACGGTGCGGGTTGCTGACGGAAAGCTCACGCTTGACCAGGGTGACGGGGGATTTGAAGAGACTCGGATCAATTACATCACGATTCAAAAGCGTTAAGTTGTAGTTACCCGAGCGCGGTGTTCTCCCCAAGGAGCGGCGTGCGTCCCGCCGCCGCCCCACCAACCCCCGAAGGGCCGTACCAAACGGTGAGCCCCCCCGCAGAACCCACCCGGCGGAGGGACGCACGCGCTCCTTGGACCCACGGCGATGCGCGTCTCCTCGACTTCAGGCGCAGTGGGCCTGGCTGCAGGCGATCAGGGTGCGAGCCGGCGCGGTCCAGCCGAATTGCTCGTGGACCCGCCGCGGCTGTTCGGCCCACCGGATCAACTCCGCGGTCAGGGCGGCGGCATCCCCGACCGGGACAATCGCGCCGTTTTCGCCCGGGCGAATCAGATCCTTGCCGCCGACGTGATCGCTGACAATCGCCGGCAGCCCGCAATTCAACGCCTGCGGGACGACCAGGCCGAAGCCTTCCTCGAGCGATGGCAGCACCAGCACCGACCCGCGGCGAAAGGCGCCGGCGAGCTCGGTCTGGCTCACGGGTCCGTGAAAAGTAAGTGGCGTAAGCCCGCGATACGCCGCGAGGTCCACCTTCATCTCACTCGATACCATGCCGAAAAAGTCGGCCCGCCATTCCGGGCGTCCGGCGAGGGTGAGGGCATCGAGCAGCGTCTTGATGCCTTTGCGCAGGCAGACCTGCCCGGCAAAAACGAGGCGAAATTCTCCCGGCAGCGCGGCGCCCTGCGGATGGAAGATCTGCAAATCGGCGCCGTAGGGCACCAGCCAGATCCGCTCGCGGGGGATGCCCACGGCGACCAACTGTTCGCGGACCACGGTCGAAGCGGCGCAATGCCAGTCGGCGAGCGCATACTCGCTTTCTTCGCGGGCGAGATAGGCGTCGTCGCACGGACAGGCGTCGGTCACGCGCAGTCCCACGCGGGCGTATTCCGGCTCCATGGTGCGCACCCACTCGCGGACCGGCCCTGTCGCGTGATTGAGCACGGTCATGATGCCGAGACGTTTCGCCGCGCGAAAAGTCTCCAGGCACTGGCCGGGCATCCCGTGAATGAAATCGCACGCCGCCAGGTGCCGGCCCACCCAGCGATCAAACCCGCGATCCTGCCACAGAAACAAAGAGCGGGCACTCGGGCGAAACCGCTCCGGCGCAAACTTGAGTAGTCCGTAAACCACATTGGTGCGCAGACTGTGAGTGCGAATGGACAGACCGTTGCCAGCGTCCAGCTTCCACTTCGGATAGCCCGAATAGTAACAGCCCAGCGCATCCAGCCCGGCCAGTTCCCGAGCCATCGGGAATAAGTGACAGGGATTGGTCGCGGCGATGGATATCTTCATGCGCAAGGTCGATTCAACGGGGCTGGATCAATTCCGGTAAGCGGCGGCGCACGGCGTCATCGGCGAGTTCGGCCGATTCATAACCGCTTAGGACCAACTCGAGAACTTGCTGGCCGAGGTTGCGCTCGCGCCGGAACACCGTTTCCAAACTTGCCCCTCGGACGGAAACGTCCCGCGTCGGAGCCGAAGCGCTCGCGCGGCGATTTTCCGAGACGAAATAGTAAACATAGACGCGATTCCCGGGAGCGGAAAACGTATAGGACTGGAAGGGAAACCGCTGGCCGGCGGCGTCGCCTTCAAGCACGCCCCGGTCCGCCTCGAGCCGATAACCGACCGCGGTGAGACAGACATCCGGGCGATGCATGCGCGCGAGCAGCCGCGAACGGGCCGGACCCGCCCGCCATTCAAAGTAATAAGCAAGCCAGAGCCGGCCATCGGGCTCGCGCCACATTCTCGACCCATCGCGATCGAACCGCAGCATGGCGATCACCTCGGGGCTGAGCGTCACCGCCTGCCCTTCGCGAGCATCGCCGGGTTCGGCGATCGACCAGCGAAAATCTTCCAGTCGATCCGCGCGAAACCAGAGCTCGGTGCCTGCAAAGACGGCGGCAAACCAGAGCGCCAGGCCGGCGAGCAGGCCTAAAGGAAGGGGGTGCGCGGGAGCGCTCGAAGAGGCGCGGGGAAAGTCAGCGGTGGCGAGGCGTTGGGCGATCAGCCAGGTGACGAGGAATGACCCCGTGAGGATGGTGTATCCCGCAGGGTCATGCCAGGCGCTTACCGCTTCGATCCCCGAGACCGCCGCGGCCCGAGCGAGCAGGAAAGCGCGGATCACGTTGCCGGCGATCGCGGAGAGCAAAGCGGCGGCGAAGAGGACGAGCCGCCGCCGCCCGGGAAGCAGACATAGTTCACCGAGAAAAAGCGCCGCCATGACCGACGCCTGGAGCGAACGCACCCCGCTGCAGGCTTCGTTCACCCCGATGACGCCGCTGCCGACGTGGATGAGGTTGCCCCGTTGCACGGCGACGATCCCAAACAGATTGAGCATCTCGACGGTGACCCCCGCGACGGCGCGCATCAGCCCCTGCACGATCGGGTTTTCCAGCGGACTCGGCCACGGAATGGCCGTGAGGATCAAACACGCGCCGAGGGCAAAATGCGCCGCCCATCTCCACCCGCCGGCTTTGGCGCAGACGATGAGCGTGAAAAGCACCACCCAGATTCCCAACGCCCAACTGATGAACCGCCAATCGGGATTCGGTTGCTCGATGACCCAGAGGGGAGCAACGAGCGCGGCGAGCAGCCACAGGGCGCTGGTGGCCCACCGGCCGGCGGCGGCTTCCGGGGACGGCCGGGTCGTCCAGCGTCGAAAGGCGAGGTAAGCGGCCAGCGGCGGAACCAGCCACCCAAAGCCGTATTGGGGGTCGCTTTCCCAGTGATTCGCCAGGTGGCGGCAGACCGCCCACCAGAGTCCGGCGAGAATGAAACCCGTCAGCCACCAGTTCAGACGGGACGCGTCCGGCGCGAAACGGCCCCATCCGCTGGGCTGGAACCAGCGCGCGGGCGCGGATTTACAGTGACGGGTGGCGGGTTTATTGCTCATTGGACGCACCATGACTCAACTTGACCCTGAAGCATCTTCGCTGCCGCGCCAGTGGATCAAGAGAGTTGCCGTAGTGCTGGTGATTCTGGTCGTAACGTTGGGCGGCTGGCGAGGTTTTCGGCAGTGGCAGGTGGGCCGATTGGTCAAGGAGGCACACGAACTCGTCCAGCGCGGCGACTATCGCAATGCCATGCTGACTCTCCAGAGGGCATTGCACATCCGTCCGACGAGCCCCGAGGTCGCTCGCGGCATGGCGGAGTTGACGGACAAGCTCCAGATGCCGTTCTCGGTGGATTGGCGGCGCTCGGTGGTCGATTTGAACCCCGGCTCAGCGGACGACGCCCTGGCCTGGGCCGCCGCGTCCTTGAAATTCAGACAGCCGCATTCCGCGGAGCAGGCGCTGGCCGCCGTCCCAATCGATGGCCGTAAAAACGCGGGCTACGAGACGGCCGTCGGCGTCACGGCGCTGAGCGAGGGGAATGAGGGAGAAGCGGAGAAGCACTTCGCCCGGGCGGTCGAGCTCGCTCCGAAAAACGAGCTGTGCCAATACAATCTCGCCACGATTCGGATTCAGTCTCCCGATGCCAAACTGCGTGCCGAGGCGGTGGCGGTCTTGGAGCGCCTCGCCCAGGGCGGCCCGGCCGTGGTTTTTGCCCGGCGGGCGCTGATCAACGGTTTCGTTCACGAAAAGAAGCTCGACGAGGCGCTCCGCTGGAGCGCGGAGCTGCTCGGTGCTGAAGGGGCCGCTTTTCGTGATCGTCTCACCTATCTCGATCTCCTCAAGGAATTGAAAAAGCCGGAACTGGCCGGTGCCTTGGCGGAAGCTCAGCAGGCGGCGCCGAAGGAATCGCCGGCCGACGTCGGGGCCCTCGTTAACTGGATGCGCTTCGACGGCCATCCCGCGGAGGCCTTGCAGTGGGTTCAAAGGCTCGATCCCAAACTGGCCGGCCATCCGCAGGTCGCCATGGCCCGAGCGGAGTGCCTGATCGCGCTGGGGGATTGGCCGGGGCTGCAGGCGCTGGTCGAGAAGAGCAAATGGGGCACCCTGGAATATGCGCGCTGGGCCTATCTGGCGCGGGCGATGCGCGGGGCGGACAACACCTCGGGGTTTCAAGCGATGTGGTCGCAGGCGGTGCAGTCGGCCACGACGCGCGAGCAGTTCGGGCAATTGGCCTGGATGGCCACCCGCTGGGGTTGGAAGCAGGAGCTGCGGAAAGTTCTGGCGGAGGCCTCCAATCATCCGTTGTCCGATTGGGCCCGGCAGATGTTGCACCAGCTTTATCTTTCCGAAGGCGACACCAATGGGTTGTTGAACGTCGCCGAGCGGGCGGTCCAGGCGGACCCCAAAAACGCCGCGGCGCGCAACAACGTCGCGATGCTGTCGCTCTTGCTGAAGCGCAATCGGGACAAGGCGCTGGAAACGGCGCGCGATCTCTACCAAAAGGCGCCTGAAAACCCCACCTTCGCCTCGACCTACGCGTTCGCGCTGCATCAAGCCGGACGCGCTCCGGAGGGGCTGGCCGTGCTTCAGAAGCTTCCCGCGGCCACGTTGCGGGAGCCCAGTGTCGCCGCCTACTATGCGCTGTTGCTCTCGGCGACCGGGGCCGGCCCGGAGGCCGAGCCCTACTTTGAGCTGGCCAGCAAAGCGCCGCTTCTGCCAGAAGAGAAGGCGCTGCTGCAAAACGTGGCGCCCAAGAAGTAATTTTTGTTAAAAACAGAAAATTCGTGTTGACGAGTCTATAATTTCTAGAAGAATGCCGCTCGTCACCTTTCTCCTGACCAAAAAATGAAAACCTCTTCAAATCTCCTGACTTGCGCCGGTGTTTTCGGACTTGCCGCAGCGTTCGCGCCGGATGCCATGGCGATCATCGGCGACTTGACCACCCAAGGAACGGTCGTCGTTCCCACCTCCTACGGCAATGCCATCTTTAGCCGGGACTTCACCCAGCCTGCGGGCACCGGCGTATTTGACCCGTTCCTGACCATTCAGGCGAATGGCGTCGAGCAAGGCTACAACACCTCGGCGAAGAAAGGGGTCTTCGACACGAAGCGTGAGCCGCAATGGAATCACGAATTTCAAGTCAAGGATCTCCGCGTTCAGACGATTGGCGGTGTTCAATACTTTGCCTTCGTGATCGACATCAACGAACCGAATGGTGGCGCCAAATCGGAAATCTCCCTTGACTCGATCAAGATCTTCACCACCCGGCAAATCGGCCAGAATACGACCGATGTGGAAAGCCTTGGCGTGAAACGTTTCGATCTCGAAAACAACTGGATCAAGTACGACGATCAGAACCATGGCAGCGGCCAGGCTGACATTTCCTTCTTCGTTCCGATCAGGGAATTCTTCGATGGCCCCAACCCGGTCAAGATGGACGACTACGTTTACATGTATCAACGGTTCGGCGATCACATTTCGGCGGATTTCGACGGAACGACGCAGGGCGGTTTCGAAGAAACCGCGATGGGTGGCGGCGTGGCGCCGGTGCCGGAGATGGCCACGATCCTTCCTTTGGCCGGAGTTCTGGGCCTGGGCATGTTTGTGCAAGCCTATCGCCGCCGTTCCCGGAAAGTGGACGTCGGCTCGCTCGAGACTCCGGAATCCTTGTGATCCGCGGTCGGAAGCAGGCAGGGGTTCACACGGCGCGCCCGACGAGCAGTTGTTAGAGGGCTCTCCGAAAAGGGTGCGGCGCCGGCGTTTGCCCGCGCTCCAATGAGGAATACCCTTTTCGGAGAACCTCTAATTAGCGGGGCCGCTATCTTGCTGGAGTTCCGTCCTGGGGCGTGAAGCTCCACGGCATGATCGAACAAGGGAGAAGGACCGTCTCGGCCCTTCAAATATGTCGGGGCGAGGCGCCCGACTCCACTCGCGTTATGGACAGCCGTCCCCTCCCTAACCTTCTCCCTGGCCGCAAGGCATGAGCAGTCGGGTGAGGCCGCGGATCCGGCCGCGCTCACGCCAGCCGATCAGTGATCCCAGGAGGCTCACGGCGAAAATCGTGCTCGGCTCCGGGACGACGGACATTCCGGCGACGGCTTCTACGGTATTCGCGTCCACGGTCTTGAAATCGGCGGTGTAGTAGGAGCCTCCGATATTGAAAACGATGAGGTTGGAACTCGTGCCGGCGAGGAATGACGAATTGCCGAAGAGCAACCGGTCGGTGCCACCAGCGGCGCCGATGACGCCGGTCCAATTCAGGATGAGCAAGGTCGAGCTACCCAGACTGCTGCCGATGCCGTCAAAGGTCAGCAGGCTGGCGCCGCTGCCAAAATCGAGGGTCGAATTGCTGGTCAGGGTTAGTTTGCCGACCGTTTCGGTCAGCCCGCCGGTGTCGAACATGCCGCCGGCGAGTTCGACTTCGGTCGCATTGCCGATCTTGTTGGTCCCGGCGCCTCCCAGCAGCAGCGTGCCGCCGGTGTTCACAGTGACTTTGGTGGTGGATCCCAGAGCGCTGTCCACATTGGCGGCCAGCGTGCCGTTATTAATCACCGTAGCGCCGGTCCGGGTGCTCGCGGCCGTAAGCGCGAGAGTGCCCGTGCCCGTCTTGGTCAGGGAGTTGGCGTTGGCGGTCAACGCGGTCGAAAGGGTGAGGGTGGTCCCCGCCCCGGCGACGTCAATCGTTCCGCCCCCGGCTCCCATGGTCACGGTCCTGGCCGAGGTGAAGCTGGAGGTGGCTTGCAACGCGCCGCCGTCGATCGTCACCTGTTGGCGACATTCCCCAGGTTCGCGTTGGTGCTGACGCTCAACGTCCCGCCCGAGATCGTGTTGGTACCGGTGTAAGTATTCGCGCCACTGAGCGTGACCGTGCCGGCAGTTGTCTTGGCCAGGGTCGCAGTGCCGGCGAGAATGCCGGTGACGATGCCGCTTTGCAGCGTGTAAGACGTTCCGATCAACGTTCCCGCGCCGGTGCCGGTGATCGAGCCGCTCGCCAGCGTGACCGCACCGACGTTTTCGCTGAATGTTTGCAAGTCGAAGGTCCCCCCGGAAACGGTGAGGGCGCCCGTGTTCAGAAGGCGGTCGGCCGCGCTGATCCGCAGGGTGCCGGCGGTCACATGGGTGCCCCCGTTGAAGGTATTCGCGGCACTGAGAATCATGGTGCCGGTTCCCGTCTTGTTCAGCGTTCCCGCACCGTTGATGACACTCGTGACGGTGTAGGTCTGCGCATTATCGATCTGGAAGGTGCTCGCGGCGTTGCCCAGAGTGATCGCGCGATTGGTGCTAAATCCCGTCGCTACTTCCAAGGTTCCGGCATTGATCGTCAGCCCGCCGCCGGTCGCGCCCAGACTGGTGGCGGAGTTCACGATCAAGGTGCCGCCATTGATGGTGGTGCCGCCGCTGTAGGTGTTATTCCCCGTAAGGCTGAAGGTGCCGCTGCCTGACTTCACGATGGCGATATCGCGCTGGCCGGCTCCTGCCGCGATGGTGCCGGATAAGGTAACCACGCCCGAGCCGTTGCCGGTCAGCGTGATGGTGGTCGTCGAGTTACCTGAAGGACTGACCAGGTCATTTCCGATGAACTGATCGCCGGACGAGTTCTGAGAGATGGTATTATTCGCGCCGGCAAACCGCAATGCTCCGCCGTTCAGGTAAAAGCTGCCGGCGCCACTATTGAAGCTCAGGCTGTTCAACAACATCGGTACGGCAATGTTCTGGTTCAAAGGGACGGACGCTGACCCGGTGTTGCTCGTTCCGGAAAAAATCAGATCAGTCGTGGCGGCACTGGCCGGCGCGCCGCCGGTCCAGTTTCCAGCGGTGCTCCAGTCCACATTCCCTCCGCTGCCCGTCCACGTGAAAGTGGCCGCAAGGCCCAGCCTGATCGGCAACAGGGCAAAACCAAGGATGGCGAAAGCGATCCGAGAGGCCAGAACGACTGCCCCAAGGCGCCCCAATAAAAAGGGACGAAGGTACCTGACTTCCTTTTCAGGCGTCTGGTCGAGCGCAGCGGGCTGACGGTCAGGGCTCATGGAGATGTTTTCATGTAGGCCGAGTCCGGGGTTAACCCTCGGGTCGCCTACACAATGTCCCTACTTAGCAAGCCGCGCGCCAGGTAGTAACCCTCGCCTTTCCCTACCCAATGTCCCTATAAAGCAGCGTAATCGCGGGCTAAATGCTGATGCTTGCCTGGCCGCGAGGCGCGGGCGAATGGAACGACGTAAAGAGTTTTCGGAAGCGATGAACACCCAACATCCAACACCCAACACCCAACATCGGCGATGGGAACCGCCAAAGACGTGAAAAACGGTAGGGCGTGTTTGTAAACCCGCGCAGGATGAAGGTCTGGGCCGCAACCAAGGAGTGCCGCGCATCGTGAGTTGTACAAACACGCCCGAAGGACGCGGAGGTTCGGAAATTCGCACGTATCACCCCGCGGGTAATTTACGGACGAGCGTCATGACGGACCCAAAATGATTTCTGCTCCGTGTCTTCCGCCTTCTCCGTGTCCTCCGTGGTTTTATCCATCGCCGCATTTAGGATAATGGTTAGGCGACGGCCTTCACCCTTGGTCGCGGCCCGGTTCAGCCGCCAGTAAGACCCATTCTCCTGCCACCACCTATTTCGCCCACGGACCTACACCCGCTCTTCCCGTGCCGCCAGCTCATCCCGGCTCACCCGCCCCCACAAACCGGTTCGGCGCTGCTCGTTGAATCTTACCGCTCCGGGCCTCAGGCGTGGACTTCGCGAAGGACCATCCCGCTCAAGAGACCGCTGAGGCGGTGACGCTCGCGCCAGCCGATCAGCATGCCGAGCAGGCTCACTGCGAAAATGGTGCTTGGCTCGGGGACGATGGCCAACCCGGCAACCGCCTCCACGGTATTGCCGTCCACGGTCTTGAAATCGGCGGTATAATAAATTCCCCCGATATCGAAGAGGATCTGGTTGGTCGTGGTTCCGGCAACGAACGACGAATTGTCGAAGAGCAGCCGGTCGGTCCCGCCGATGGAACCAATCACGCCGGTCCAGTTGAGGACGACCAGGGTCCCGACGCCGAGACTGCTGGCGCCGTCAAAGGTGAAGATGCTGGCGCCGCTGCCAAAATCGAGCGTGGAATGGCTGCTGAGGGTGAGTTTGCCTACGACTTCGGTCAACCCGCCGGTATTGACCGTGCCGCCGGCGAGGTCGATTTCGGTCGTATCGCCGATCTTATTCGTGCCCGCCCCGCCCAGCAGCAAGGTGCCGCCGGTATTCACCGTCACTTTCGTCGTAGAACCCAGAGCGCTGTTTACCGTGGCGCTCAGGATGCCCGCGTTGATGGTGGTGATTCCACTAAAAGTGTTGGCGTTGGAGAGCGTGAGAGCGCCGTAGCCTGTTTTGGTCAGGCCGCCGGTTCCACTCAGCACTCCACTGAGGACCCCATCCACCGTCGCCGCACCATCGTCCACCTGGACGGTCCGGGTCACGGCACCAAAAGCGATCGAGTTCTGGAAAGTCACGGTTTTGTCCGCGCTGCTGGCCCCGAGGATAAAGGCCGAGCCGGTCGCCACGAAACTGCCGCTCCCCCAGGTAATCGTGCCACCTGCTCCCCCCAAATTAACATTCCGGTCGGCACCATAGGCGGCGAAACCGCCACTCCCCGCAAATGACACCTGGTTGGCGCCAGTCCCGAGAACGCGGGTGTAGTCCGCAGCGCCCAGCCCGAGCACTCCCCCATTCATGATCAGCCTGTTTGGTAAGGCATTGACGTTGGTGAGCAGCAGAACCCCACCGTTGATCGTCGTGTCGCCTCCGTAGGTGTTGGCCCCGCCGAGGGCAAAGGTGCTGCTGCCGCTTTTCACCAGGGCATAATCCCGCTGGCCACTGCCGCTGGCAATGACGCCACCCAAAGTCACGATTCCACGGCCGTCGCCGGTCAGACTGATCGCAAATGACGAATTGCTGGAGGGCGCATTGATGTCGTTGGCAATGCTAACCGCGCTGGACGAATTCTGCGTGATGGTATTGCTGGCCGCCTGGAACCGAAGGGCGCTGCCTCCGAGAAAAAATGGCCCGCCGCCGCTGTTGAAGGTCAGGCTGTTGAGCAGCATCGGACTGGCGATATTCTGGTTCAGCGGAGTCCCGGAGGTGCCCACGTTGTTGGTCCCTGCGAAAATGAGATCCGTCGCGGTCGAGCTCGTGGGCGCGGACCCTCCCCAATTGCCGCCCGTGCTCCAATTGACGTTGCCGCCAGTCCCGTCCCAAGTGGAAGTCGCGGCCGGCGCCCGCCGGGCGGGCAGCAGGATCAAACAAAAGAGGGCGAGGGCCAGGGAACAGGCAGAAACTACCGAGCCGGCACCGGGAAAAACCGGGAGCGCGCCGCCGGCAGGCTTGGTGCGGCCGGCTTCAGCGGCGCCGTGCCGGGGCGCGGTCAACCGCCCGGCAGGGACGGCAGTAGGCCGCGATTCATCGAAGCATCCGGGCGGATGTTCGAGGGCGGTGGTCTGACGGTGAGGGCTCATTGAGGCAATTGGTGTAGGGAAGAGCCGGGGTTAACCCTCGGGTTGCCTACACAATATCCTGCATAGCAGTCCTCGCGCCATACGTGCCAGACACAGCATATGAGGCGTCCCCGATTGAGAATCATGGCCGGGCCGGCGTAGCGCAGACTTCCTCTTCTGCTGGATCGACGGCTTTCCAAGCCCGGAGCCCAGCCGGAAACCGCCCGGCTCTCCCTCAGCGTCCGACCGGCAATTCACTCGGGGAGCACTCCGACGGGCTGATCCCGCGGGGCCGATGTCCTCCCGCTCCTGGGTCAGGCAATAGCGTGGATCCGGCGGAAAACCATGCTGCTCAACAGCCCGGTGATGCGGTGACGCTCACGCCAGCCGACGAGGAATCCAAGGAGGCTGACCGCGAAGATCGTGCTCGGCTCTGGAACGACGGACATTCCCGCGACCGCTTCCACGGTATTGGCGTCCACCGCCTTGAAATCGGCGGTGTAATAGGAGCCGCCAATACTGAAAACAATCAGGTTGGAACTCGTGCCGGCCAGGAACGACGAATTGTCGAAGAGCAACCGGTCGGTGCCGCCGGCGGCCCCAATCACGCCGGTCCAATTGAGGATGAGCAGGGTCGAGGTGCCCAGACTGCTGCCGATGCCGTCAAAGGTCAGCAGGCTGGGGCCGCTGCCAAAATCGAGGGTCGAGTTGCTGGTCAGGGTTAGTTTGCCGGCTCCTTCGGTCAACCCGCCGGTGTTGAAAGTGCCTCCGGCGAGCTCCACTTCGGTCGCATTGCCGATCTTGCTGGTGCCGGCGCCGCTCAGCAGCAGCGTGCCGCCGGTATTCACGGTGACTTTGGTGGTGGATCCCAGGGCATTGTCCACATTGGCACTCAGCGTGCCGTTATTAATCACGGTGATCCCGGTCCGGGTGCTCGCGGCCGTCAGCGCGAGCGTGCCGGTGCCGGTCTTGGTGAGGGTGTTGGCGTTGGCGGCCAGACCGGTGGAAAGCGTGAGGGTCGTCGCCGGGCCAACCACCTCGAAAGTTCCGCCCCCGGCTCCCATGGTAAAGGTCCGGGCCGAAGTGAACCCAGCGGTGGCTTGCAGCGTGCCGGCGTCGAGCGTCACGGTGTTCGCGACATTACCCAGGTTGGCGTTGGTACTGATACTCAACGTCCCTCCCGAGATGGTGTTAGTTCCGGTGTAAGTATTGGTGCCACTGAGGGTGACCGTTCCGGCGGTGGTTTTCGCCACCGCCGCCGTGCCTCCGAGAATGCCGGTGACGGTGCCGCTCTGGAGCGCGTAAGAGGATGCGACCAATGTTCCCGCGCCCGTGCCGGTGATCGAGCCGCTGGAAAGAGTGACCCCAGCCACCGTTTCGCTAAACGTCTGCAGGTCGAAGGTCCCCCCGGAAACCGTGAGCGCGCCGGTGTTGAGAAGGCGGTCCGCCGCGCTGATCCGCAGCGTGCCGGCGGCGACATTGGTGCCGCCGCTGAAGGTGTTCGCGCCGCTCAGGACCATCGTCCCGGTTCCCGTCTTGTTCAGCATGCCGGTGCCCAGAATGATGTCGGTGTGGGTGTAAGTGAAGGTGGGATCCACCTGGATGGTGCTGGCGGCATTGTCCAGCGAGAGCTGTCGCGCGGAGGTCGTCGTGCCGGCGATCTCCAACGTGCCCGCGTTGACAAATATTTTTGTGGAGGTCGAGGTGCCCCAGCTCAGGTCAGTGCTCACCTTGAGGGTGCCGCCCTCGATGTGACGCTGGGCGAAATCGGTGCTCGTGCCGATCAGTTCGAGCGTGCCGGCGCCCGTCTTGTAGAGCCAGTTGGAGTTTGAGCCGAAGTCGGCATTCATGGTCAGCGTGGTCCCCGCCCCAACGACATTGATCGTGCCGTCGCTGCTCCCGAGAGTAATGGTTCGCACGGTCGTGAAGGTGGAGGTCGCTTCCAGGGTGCCTCCGTTGATCGTCATCGTGTTCGCGGAATTGCCGAGGTTGGCATCGCTGCTCACGCTCAAGGTGCCGCCGCTAATGGTGATCGCGCCGGTGTTGGTGTTGGCGCCGGAGAGAACCAGCGACCCCGCTCCGGTCTTCGAAATCGTCGCCGCGCCGGACATCACCGCTGAAATCGACAGGTCCGCGGTCGCCGCGCCGTCCGCAATCGCGAAAACGCGGGCGCCGCCGAGGGCGAGGTTCCCGGAGATGGTGGCAGAAGAGGCGCTGGCATTGCCCGTGACCGTCCCACCCAACGTGAGCGTGCCGCTTCCGGTGCTGATCGATCCGCCGGTCATGGCCAGCGTGGAGAGGGTGATCGACCCGTTGGCCGTGCTGATGCTCCCTCCCACGATCGAAGTGGCGCCGACGGTTTCCGAAAAGCCGTTGAGGTTGAACTGGCCTGAGGAATTCACCGTCAACACGCCCGCATTCACAATTTGATTGGAAGCGTTGAGTTGCACGATGTCGGTACCCACGCCGTCGCCAATGGTGAGCGCGCCCGCGATCGCATTGACACCGGCTGTTTTGGCCAGGATCAGCGTGCCCTCATTAACGAGCGTCAAGCCATTCGCGGTATTCGCGCTGGCCCCGCTTAGCAGGACCGTACCCGCCCCCACCTTCGTGTAACCGAACGCGCTCGTGTCGGTGATCAAGTTGCTTAACGTCAGCGTGCCGGCATCAGAACCGATATAGGATGCCGAGACGATGGTGATGGCGCCGCCGAAAGTGTTGTCCCCGCTGACATTGCGCAGAGCCCCGGCATTCGCGACGCCGTTGCCACTGAGCGACAAGGCTTCGGCACCGATGACGATGCCGCCTTGCAATTGCAAAGTCGCGCCGCTGCTCACGACGGTGCCCGCGGCGGTCGTCCCGAGCCCGGTCGCGTTTTGGACCTCCAAGGCGCCCACGCTCACCGTCGTCGTGCCCGAAAAGGAGTTCGCGCCGGTGAGAAGCAGCGTGCCCGCGCCGCTCTTGGTCAAACCTCCAGTGCCGCTGATGATCCCGGAGATGCTCGTGTTCGCCGCGCCGCCCACGGTGAGGAGAAAGCCGCCGTTGGCCACCGTGCCGCCAAAGACCAGACCGCCGGAGGTGGCGTTCCAGCTCTGCGCCGCGCCGAGGACGAGGTTGTTGTTGATCGTCTGGGTATCCGCGTCGCTGTTCGTCACGCCGCTGCCGCGAATGGTCAACTGGTTCCCACCGATCGTGAAGGCGCCGGCCGTGTTATTGAACGTCAGCCCCAGGATGTCCCAATTGACCGCGAGATTCGGAGCCAGACGGGTGGAGCCTCCGAAAGTCAGGGCGGCGGTGCCGTTGTTGGCCGGGGCTAGGTCATTGTCCCAGTTCAAGTTTGTGGACCAGTTGTTGTCCGCTCCGCCGCCATCCCAAACCCCTGCGGCGAAAAGCGGCGCCGGAAGCAAGAGAGCAATCCCGCAGAGAAGGCTTCGGACCCCGCCGCCGGGCCGGGCGGCGCGAGTCCCTGCGGCGACGGCAGGCCGGCGCGCCGGGGGAACCGCCAGCCCGAGGTGGACTGCCGCAGGGCGCAATTTGCCGGAGCGTCCGAGTATCGGTGCGCGTGCAGTGGACTGACGGTCAGGGTTCATGCAGATGATTTGAGACAGGCAGGAGGCGCGGTTAAACGTCGGGTTGCCTGAAAACGTTCCTATTGAGCAATCCGCACGCCAGACCCTTGAACGACTCCTGAAAGGTCAATCAACGACCCTGCGCCCCACCTCCCGGGGCAATCACGACGGTTCAGCCGCGTCGGTTTTGGTCCATCGGGGGATTCGCGGTGTTCGCCCGGTCCCTCGGCTCGTTCCTTGCTAAGAGGGAAGAATGATCATCCTGTTAGTGGAAGATGAGCCTGACATTGGCTTCCTGATGCAATCGGTCCTCGAGACCGAGGGCCATTGCGTGACGCTCGTCGGCGACGGACCGGAAGCCCTGGCCTTTTTCGCGAATACCGGCGATCCAGTCGATCTGGTAATTTCCGATCTTTGCCTGCCCACCTTTGGAGCTTTGGAACTTTTTGAGGGGATGAAACGGATCGGCACGCCGCCAAAAATCCTGGTTTGCAGCGGCGGCATCGATGGGAAGGCAGAAGGACCGTTGCGAAAGGCCGGGATCACGAATTTTCTCGCCAAGCCCTTTCGCTTTCCGGCGTTGATCAGCACGGTTGAGGCGATTCTTTTCGAGGCGGCCGGCGAGCCGAGCGCCTGCCTGGGGCGATAATCCGAAGCGGAAACGGATTTCTCACGCCAAGGCACCAAGGCGCAAAGATCATTTCGGCGCGTGCTGGCGAAGGAAGGCGGCCACTTGCGGATCGGGATTGCTGCGCGCGAGCTGCCCGGGCGTTCCCCACCGCTGGTCCGCGGCGGACGGATCCGCTCCCGCTTCCACCAGCCACTGCACGATGTTCAATGGTTGCCGGTCGCTGGCATGAACGAGGGCGTTGTCCCTGGATGCTTGCGAGAGGGTCGGCGCGGCGAGAAAGCGGCGGGTGAGCGACTCCGTGGCGGCTCGCACGCGGATCGGATCAGGCTTGCCCTCGACGAGCAATTCGCCTCGCGGCTGCGGATCGCCGAGCGCGATGGCGAGCGGCGTCCAGCCGTTCTGCTCGTAATTCGGGTCAGCCCCCGCTTCGAGGAGCGCCTCGACGGTGCGGACCTCGAGCCGCCGCGCCGTGATGAACAGCGCGCGCGCGCTGTCGGGGCTGCTGCCATTCGCTCCCGCGGCGACCAGCGCCCGAACGATGGCCACATGACCCGCCTCGGCCGCGGCGTAGAGTGGAGTCCGATCCGGATTCGCCGGGTCTTCGATGGGGGCGCCATGGCCGAGGAGAAACGCCACCATCGGCGCGTCGCCTCGTTGCGCCGCGAGGGTGAGCGGCGACCGGTGGAATTCATCCAGCGCGTTGATGTCGGCACCGGCCTCGAGCAGCCGTTGCACAATCGCGGTGGCGCCATTGAGCACCGCGTGGTGGAGCGCATTCCAACCCACGCCGTCCCGTTCGTTCAGGTTCGCACCGGCTTGCAGCAGCAGGTCGGTGAGCTCGTGCCGGTCACTGCGGCGCTCGTGATAAGTGGCGGTCGTTAAATCCACCTGAGTCGGACGGGCGCCCGCTTTGAGGAGAAGAGCGACCATCTTGGGAATGTTCGGGTCGTCATAGCTGTTGCGCCGTTGAATCGCGTTGTGCAGCGGCGTGTTGTACTGGCTTCCACTCAGGGATACGTTTGCGCCGAGCCGGAGCAGGGTCTCGACCGCGGCGAGGTGTCCATTTTGCGCCGCGATCGCGAGCATTGTGCCGCCGCTCCAGCCGGATCTGGAATCCACATCGGCACCGGCCCGAATGAGCAGCTCAATCACCTTGCTGTCACCGCCCCGGCAGGCCAATTCGATGGGCGAGGTAAACTCGCGTCCTCGCACCCGCACGTCGGCCCCGCGCTCGAGGAGCTGCGCGACGGCGGCGGGCTGCCGTCCATCGGCGGCAAACATGAGGGGCGTCCAACGCCCTTTGGAGCGCGCCTTTGGATCGGCTCCCGCCTCGAGCAACTTGCGCATCACTTCCCCATGGCCCCGCCAGGCCGCGAGCATCAGCGGCGTGCGGCCAAGGTCATTGCGCCAATCCACCCGCGCGCCCGCTTTCAGCAGCGCCACGGTGGCGTCCACATCGCCGCGCACCGCGGCCGCGGTGAGCGGAGACCAGCGCTCGCGATCATACTCATTGGGATCCGCGCCCTCGCGGAGCAGCGATTTCGCCCGATCGATGTCGCCGCTGGAAACAGCGCGGAGCAGATTGCCGCGGGCGGGACCTTCCGCCCCTGCGGTCTCGAGGCGAAAAACCAGCGCCAGGAGCAGCAGCGCGAGCCGCCAATTCCGCAGGGAGATCGCGCGTTGGGAGCAGATTGATCGAGTGGCTCTTGGTTCCGTCATGCGGAGAGATTACGGACGCGCGGCGGACAATCTTTCACGAAATCCGCCGGCGCCCCCAGTTGTCCGGCAACCTGCGCCGAAGGTTGCGGCGCCGACGGCCATCTGGCACCCTCCTCACGATGAGCGCGCTCGCCGCCACTTACAGATTCACCGTCGAGGAATACTACCGCCTTTACGAAATCGGAGTGCTCGACGGCCGGGATCGCATCGAACTGCTCAACGGAGAACTGATCATCATGCACGCCATCAGTTACCGCCACGCCCAAGCCGTGACCAACCTCGCTTCCTATTTCGGGGAGCAAGCCCGCCGCCGCTACATGATCTCCCCGCAGAACCCGGTCGAGTTGGAAGAGCATTCCGCTCCGCAGCCGGATCTGGTTCTCGTGCCATGGGCGCGCAAGGCTCCCGCGCGCCACCCGTCTCCCGCGGAAGTTTTTCTCGTCATCGAGGTCTCGGATACTTCTCTGCGCTACGACCGTGAGGAAAAAGCGTCCGCTTACGCCGCGGCGGGAATTCAGGAGTTTTGGATCCTTAATCTCGAAGGAGATACTTTGGAAATCAGCCGCCGGCCGGAGGGCATCGGCTACCTTGAACACCTGACCGTCACGGCCGAAGGGGCGGCTTCCCCGCTCGCATTCCCGGATGTAACCGTCTCTCTCCCGGACATTCTCCCGCCTCGTTGATTCGCGCCGCAGATCGCGGCGCGCGCTCGAATCCCGCCTTCCACCTCCCCCCACCATGACATCACGCCTTCCCTATTTACTCTCCCTCCTGCTGCTCGGCCCCGCCCTGATTCGCGCCGCGGATTACGACCTGGTCATTTACGGAGGCACCTCCGCCGGGGTGATCGCCGCCGTGCAGGCGAAGAAGATGGGCAAGTCGGTCGTGATCGTCTCGCCGGACAAATATCTCGGCGGGCTCTCGAGCGGCGGACTCGGCTTTACGGACACCGGGCGGAAGGAAGTAATCGGCGGGCTTTCGCGCGAGTTCTATCAGCGGGTGTGGAAGCACTACGATTCGACGGAGGCGTGGAAGTGGCAGAAGCGCGAGGAATACGGCAACAAAGGCCAGGGCACCCCCGCCATCGATGGCGACCAGCGCACGATGTGGATCTTCGAACCGCACGTGGCGGAGCAGATCTTCGAGGATTTCGTCCGGGAGAATGCGATTCCGGTCGAGCGCGGCGAATGGCTAGATCGCGCCAGGGGGGTGAAGAAGGACGGCGCGCGGATCGCCTCCATCACCACGCTGAGCGGCAAGACTTACGCGGGGAAGATGTTCATCGATGCCAGCTATGAAGGCGACCTGATGGCCGCCGCCGGCGTGGCGTATCACGTCGGGCGCGAGGCGCAGAGCGTCTATGGCGAAGACGCAAATGGCATCCAGACCGGCGTGCTCCATCACCGGCATCACTTCGGCGTGCTGAAGGAAAAGATCAGCCCCTATGTCGTCCCCGGCGATCCGAAGTCCGGCGTGCTGCCGCGGATCAGCACCGAGCCGCCCGGCGAGTTCGGGCAGGGCGACCAGCGCGTGCAGGCCTATTGCTTCCGCATGTGTCTCACGGACCACGCCGAAAACCGCATCCCTTTTGCCAAGCCCGAAGGCTACGACCCGAAACAATATGAGCTGCTCGTGCGGGTTTACGCCGCCGGCTGGCGCGAGACCTTCGAGAAGTTCGATCCGCTCCCGAATCACAAGACCGACACCAACAACCACGGTCCGTTCAGCACCGATAACATCGGCTACAACTACGATTACCCCGATGCCTCCTACGAGCGGCGGCGCGAGATCATCAAAGAGCACGAGACCTATCAAAAAGGCTGGCTGTATTTCATCGCCACCGACCCGCGCGTGCCGGCCGACGTGCAGCAGGAAATGCAGCGCTGGGGCCTGCCCAAGGACGAGTTCGCGGACAATGGCCATTGGTCGCGCCAGCTCTACATCCGCGAGGCGCGGCGCATGATCGGGCAGTTTGTGATGACCGAGAACGAGCTGCTCAAGAAGCGGCCCACGCCCGACTCGGTCGGCATGGGTTCCTACACCATCGATTCGCACAACGTGCAGCGCTACATCACCCCCGAGGGTGCGGTGCAAAACGAAGGCGACATTGGCGTCCCCACCAAGGGAGGCCCCTATGAAATCGCCTACGGCGCCCTCGTTCCAAAACGCGGCCAGGGCGACAATCTTTTCGCGCCCGTCTGCCCCTCGAGCTCGCACATTGCGTTCGGGTCCATCCGCATGGAGCCGGTCTTCATGATCCTCGGCCAGTCCGCCGCGACCGCCGCGGCGCTGGCGATCGATGGCGGGCTCGCCGTCCAGGACGTGCCCTATCCCGCGCTGCGCGAGCGGCTGATGAAGGACGGACAAATCCTCGAATGGACCGCCCCGAAGAAATAGCCCGCGCCTTTTGCAGCCTCACGCTGCCGCTCTTCAGCGCGCCGGCAATTGCCAGCGCTCATCGAAAAATCCCGCGTCCACGACCAGGCCCGGCCACTTGATGCCCGGCGGGGTGCGCAGATCGATGATCGCCCAATCGGGCAGCTTCGGAGTCTGCAGCGAGTTCGAGGTGGTGCTGCCTTCGCGGAAGGTGAACGAGCTGTTCAGCACGACGTAGCGCTTGGAATTGAGCGGATTGGGCCAGATCAGAATCGGCGCATGATCGGCGGCGGAGTATTTGGCGGTGCCGAGCGTGATCCCATCGCCCGTCCAGATGAGCGGGAAGTTGGGCACGCGTTTCGCCCGGAGGGCTTCGTCATGGATTTTCTTCAAGAGCTGGTTGCTCGAAGGATCGCCCCAGAGAACGAGATTTGAATTCGCAATGTCGTCGGCGGTGATCGCGGTGTCGTCCTTCACCCGCGCGTCGCCGCGGAAGACGCGCCGCCATTCCACGATGGCGCGGTCCAACTCGCTCTTCACCCACGCGCCCACCTTGTCGTTGAGCGGTTTTCCGGTCGGCCGGACAAAAATGAACGAGTCCATGAAGGCATCGTCGATGGGGCCGGTGAGGCCGTGATGCTTCGTGGGAGTTCCGGCTTCATCCGCCCCGGACTCCAGCGCCCATTTCCCGCCGGCGCCTTTGCGGAAGCGCGCGGTCCACTGCTCCTTGACGGCGGGGCCGGCGAGCTCCTGTTCATCGATCACCACGCGCGGGGCGTGCGTCTTGTCGAGCGGGGCGGGTCCCGGCGGCAGCGCGATGGTGAAGGCCGCGAGGTTCTTCGTCTTCACCCGGAAAGTGCCTTCGTCCACGAGCTGCGCATCGATCTCGGCGCGCTCCCAGTGCTTCTCCAGCGCATCGACGGTGATCCACTTCATCTGGTTGTAGCGCAGCGTGTAGGTGACGAAGCGCACATGCGGGGCGAGCGGCTCGCGGCCTTTTTGCATGTAGGCGTCCACACGGCGGGAGACTTCCTTCTTCGCCTCGGGCTCGTATTTGTGGCCGGTGTTCGGGCCGATGAGGCGTTCGAGTTTCAGCCCTTCGCCGGCCATCACCTTTTCCATCAGGTCGGCGGACTGCTTCTGCGGGTCGATCTCGCCGCTGTAGGCCACGAGCGGAACGTTGGCGAGATTGGCGGCATAATCGGTCGCATCGTAGAGCCGCCAGAGCACCTGCTCCCACCACGGCGGCGGATCCTTTTTCTCGTCGAAGACCTTCGCGTAGATCGCCGTCTCGGCGAAGCCCGCGCCGCCGCTCGCCACGGCCCACAGCCCGGCGTGATGCGTGGCCAGGTGCCAGATCGTGGCGCCGCCCATCGAGAAGCCCATCGGCACGATGCGGTTTTCGTCGATGGCGTAGCGGCTCTTCACGTCGGCCATCGCCTCGAAGGCATCCATCTCGCCGGCGAACTTGCTCGCATTGCAGTAGCGGCCGTAGAGGTGCAGCTCGAAGGCATTGGTGGGCGCAAAGTCGCGCTTCGCCTTGAGCCGGCTGGCGATGAACGCCACCTCGCTGAGCGTGTCGCCGCGGCCGTGGAACCAGAGGTAAAGCGGGCGCGGCGTGGCGTCGCCGAACTTCCAATCCTCGGGCACGATGAGCCCATACGGCTGCACCGAGTTGTCGATCTTCGACACGTAGCCGAGCACCAGCGGCCCGGTGGCCGCGGGCCATGACGGCCATTTGGATTTCGTGTCCTGCAATTCCTTCGCGCGTTGCATCCCCAACGCGAGCTGCGCTTTTGCCGCCGCGATTTCCGGCGGCTTAAAAAACTCGCCGTATTGCAAGGCGTAACGCACCGCCTTGTGCAGCACCGCGACGTCCGGCCAGAACGCTCTCTGCGGAGAGGCGAGGCTCCCTTTATTGGGCAGCGCGTCGATCTGCTTGCCGAGCGCATCGAGCCCGGCCTTGAGTTCCGCGGCATCGGCCTCCGGCACAGCGATGCCGGGCGGCGGCGCCTGCTTTACGGTCGGAGTGGCCTGGGCCAAGAGGACGGTGGGCAGCAGGATGAAACTGGCGAGGAAGTGGCGCATGGTGGGGAGACTAAGCCGATTCAAGGACCGGCGGATTTTGAAAACGCAGAGACGCAGAGGCGCAGAGGAGGATGACGATTGGGACCATTCACGATTCTGCGAGCAGCGTCGGGCGCCCCCTGTTCTGGCCGCTGCTCCTCATTCCTCTGCGTCCTCTGCGCCTCTGCGTTTAAGATTTGCATCGCGGGTCTTGCACGGTCCGGCAGCGCTCACGGTTTCGGCGGCTGCCATTGCTCGTCGAAGAATCCGGCCTTCACGATCTTGCCGGGCCAGTAGCCGTCGGGCGGGGTGCTGAGATCGACGATGGCCCAGTCGGGCAGCTTCGGGACCTGCTGCGCGTTGTTGAGCGCGGCGGCTTCGCGGAAGGTGAAGCCGCTGTTCAGGACAACGTAGTGCTGCGGGTTGAGCGGGTTCGGGAAGATGAGCACCGGGGCGTGATGCGCGGCGTCGTAAGTCTGGCCGGCGAAGACGAGTTGCTTCGCATCCCACTTCATGGGGAGCTGGTCGGCGATCTTCTTGAGCACGGCGTTGCTGCTCGGGTCGCCCCAGAGGACGAGGTTGGAATTGGCGATGTCGTCGGCGGAGACGGCGGTGTCAGCGACGACGCGCGCCTCACCGCGGAAGACCGCGCGCCACTGCGTCACGGCGTGCGCAAACTCGCTCTCGGCCCAGTCGCCCACCGCTTTGTTCAGCGGCTTCCCGCTCGGACGGACGAAAACGAAGGAATCCATGGAGGCGTCATCGATCGGACCGCTCAACGCAGGGAGCTTCCGCAATGCAGGTGGACGCTGGCCGACGGCTATGTTCACCGACGGGGCGCTTAGTTGATAGTGAGGAGCCGGAGACAGCGAAGCTTGTAAGTCACCCGGAGAAGAGTGAAAGCCATCGAGCTTCTGCCACTTCCCATCGACCTTCTGAAGGTGGCTAATTAGTCCGAATTTAATGGCCGCAACCCCATTCGAGATCGTCTGTCCGTCAATCGTGACAGATGCTTTCGACCAGTCAGAAAACACTCGGTGATCACTGCTCCAGACCAGGCTGAGTGAGGTTACGTTCTTCGTCGTAAGCGATACTTGGTTGGATTCAGGGTTGAGCTTGCCCATCACATCGGCGCGCTCCCAATGCTTCTCCAATCCGGTGACGAACACCCAATCCATCCGCGGATAACGAAGCGTGTAGGTGGTCAGCCGCACCTCTTTCGGCACTAGCTCGCGCCCTTTCTCCACCGCCGCCTCGACCAATTTCTCGACCTCCGGTTTCGCCTCGGCGATGACCTTGTGCGCCGTTTTCGGGGCGATGACGTGGTAGAGCGCGAGGTCCGGCGCGGTGCCGGCCACACGTGCCTCGTCCGCTTTCGGCGAGCCGTCGCCGGGGGCGACTTTGCCCAGCTCGGCGGCGGGAGGATTCTCGTTGCCGGCTTCCTTCCGCGCGTAGCGGATCATGATATCGGCGGCCTGTTTCTGGCCGTCGATCTCGCCGGAGTAGGCGACGGTGGTGGTGTTGGCGAGGTTCGCGACGTAGCCGGTGGAATCGTACCAGCGCCAGAGCGTTTGCTCCCATTCCGTCGGCAGCGGTTTGTCCAGGGTGGTGCCGAGCTTGAGGAATTCCTTGCTCTCGCCGAACCCGGCGCCGGGCTGCACCGCCGCCCACATCCCGGCGAAGTGCGTGCCGAATTGCCACGCGCTCGCGCCGCCCATGCTGAAGCCGCGGACGACGAGTCGCGCGTCGTCGATCGGGTAGTGTTTCTTCGCGTCGGCGAGGGCTTCGAAGAGATCGACTTCGCCGGCGAACTTATTCGCGCAGCAGTAGCGTCCGTAGAGGTGGATGACGAAGGCGCCGGGCGGGGTGTAATCGCCTTTGCTGGTCATCCGCTGATTGATGAAGTCGAGCTCGCTGAGCTTTTCGCCGCGGCCATGGCACCAAAAGTGGAGCGGCCGCGGCTTGGTCTCGCCGGGCTTGTAGTCTTCGGGAAGGACGAGGCCGTAGGGCTGGATGGAGCCGTCGATTCTGGATTTGTAGCCGCGGACCACGAGAGCGGGGAGGCGGTCCTTGCCATCCGCCGCCGGTTTGCCATCGGCGCCGGAGATGGCGTTCCACGAGGGCTTGCCGTCGCGGAGCTCCTGCGCGCGCTGCTTGCCGAGCTCGAGCTGTTTCTTCGCGAGCGCGACCTGTTTGACGTCGAAGAATTCGTCGAAGCGCAAAGCCCAATCAACGGCTTTGTGGAAGATCTGCACGTCGGGCAGTTGCCCGAGGAGCTCAGGCTTGCCCTGGAGGTCTTTTTCCAGCGCGGCGATTTCCTGAGCGAGCGCCGCGACACCGGTGGTCAGCTCGAAGCGATCGGCGTCGGGGATCGGGACGCCCGGGGGAGGCACCGGGCGGATGGGTTCGGCCGCCAGGCCGGTGGCCACGATGAGGAACGCGGGGAGAAAACGTGTCATGCGGGGATGCTGGGGAAATGTCGGGCGGGCGTCGAGCGCCTTGCGTCTGACGGGTCTGACGGGTCTGACTGACTGTCTGACCAGTCAGCTAGAATGACGGTGCTTCCCCGCCTTGAAGCGCCGCCAGCTCCAGGTCGCTGCAAAGGTCGCTGCGAGCACCACCGCAAAGAGGCCCGCGGTGGCGGCGATCCCGAGCGGCGGCACGCGCAGCCCGGCCAGCGCGGAAATGATGAGCAGGTGCGCGACGTACATGACCAGCGATTCCCGGCTCGCGAACAGAACGGGCGGAGGCGCGAAGCGCGCGAGCGCTCCGCAGATCGGCACGAAAAGGAGGATCCAGGCGAGGCGTTCAAAAAAGAAGTCGATGCTGGCCGGGGAGAGATCCGCGCGGCCAAGAGCGAACACCGCGCCCCCGGCGCCGAGCACCGGCAACAGGTAGGCGCGCGGCGAAGGCGCCCGCGCACTGACGAGGTAGCCCGCGAACGTGAACGCCACCCACGGCAGCAGCGGAAATAGCGAACCGGTGGTTTGATTCACCACGGCGAGCAGCGGCCCCGGCGCTCCGGTCCAGTGCGCGACCCGGGGAGCGAGGAAGACGACTGCCATCATCAGCCCCGCCACCAGGGCCGTGCTCCAGCGTTGCGTCAGGTGCTCGCACACGAGCAGGACCGCGATCGCCACCGCCAGGCACGGCAGGATGTCCATGCGCGTTCCGGCGAGCAGCGCGTCCGACCACCGCCCCGCGGCGATTTCCGCCCAGGGAAAATGGAGCGCGTAGCCGAGCGCCGCCACGCCCGCGAGCCGCCCCAGGTGCCGTCTTAACCCGGCGGATCGCGCCTGCCTCCGGCGAATCCCCAGCCCATGGGCGAGACCGGCGATGAAGAGGAACGCGGGCGCCACCCATCCGTTCATGTAATTCAAGGACGCAAACCAGCCGCTCGCGCGCTCCGCCGGCGCGAGGAAGGTGTTGCAGACGTGCGTCTCGATCATCACGAGCACCGCCGTGCCGCGATAGAGATCCAGCCACGCCAGGCGCGCGACCGCGGCGGAGCGAAGGCGGTCGCCGGGAGGCGGCGCGGCGATCGATTGGGGAGGCGCCGGCCGCTCGCTCTCCCGGGTCACTGAAATTTCACGGTCACCTGCGGCTGGATCTCGACTTTGATGCCATCGATGCCCTTGACCAGCGTCTTCATTTCCTCAACCGTTTTCGGCTGGGTTTTGGCGAGCGAACTGAACTTCTCCGGATTGGCCAGCACCTTGTTGAAATCCATCTCCAGAAGGGTCACCCGCGAGGAATCCTGGAACTCCGCATTGCTCTGGACGATGCGCCCGGCCACCTCGATCGCCATCGTGGCCTTCATGTCCTTGAACACCTGCTGCAGCATCATCATCGCCATTTCATCGCCGCCTTCCGCGGTCGGCTTCTGCTCCCTTTTCGGCAGATCGCCAGGCTTGGGCTGCGGGAGATTCACGGTCAGCGTGGCGGGTGCGCCTTTGACAAACCGGAAGGTCACCGGATCGGCCTTGGCCGCTTTTTTGGGCAGGCCCATCCCGGCTCCGGCGCCCGCCGGCATGCTGTCGCCGAGATCCTGCCGGATCTTCAGTTTGTTCACATCCGCGAAGGCGTAGATCGCGGTGTAGCCTTCGCCCATCGGCGTGGTTACGGGCTTGGCGGAAACAAAGGTCACGCCATCACCCATTTTGCCCGCCGCTTCCCGGAGCTTCTTTTCGTCCAGGAGCTGGAAAGGCTCGCCCCCGCCGGCGGATTTGCCGCCACCCAGCGCCGCGCCGAGCCCGGAACCCATCTGCTTCATTTGCCCCACGGCTTCCTTGCTCATCACCACCGTCTCCTCGATCGTCCCGCTCCCATCGGCCTTGAGCTTGATCAGCTTTTCCTGCTGCAGACAGGCACTGAGGCTGAAGGCAGCAACGACGGCGAGCACGAGGACGCGGAAGGATTTCATGGGGTGAGATGTAGCGCGGTGATGCGGGCGGAGCGAGTGGAGAGTGGGCCACGGCTCAGAACCCCTCGACAGCCACGCCGCCTCTACCGAAACTCCCCGCACTCCATGGATCTCCTCGATGAACTCCAGAACCAGGTCGTGCCCGCCGACGGCGCGATGGGCACCGAGCTATGGGCGGCGGGCGCACCCCGCGAAGCCTGTCTCGAAGAACTGTGCGTTAGCCAGCCCGAGCGCGTCCGGCAGGTCCACGAGGCTTACCTCGCCGCGGGGGCCCGGCTCATCGAAACGAACACCTTTGGCGCGAACGCGGTGCGGTTGGCGCGGCATGGATTCGAGCACCGGGTGAGCGAGATCAACTGGACGGCCGCCCAGCTTGCCCGGGATTGCGCGAAAGCCGGCGGTGCGCAGGTGGCGGGCAGCGTGGGTCCGCTCGGGTTCAGCGCCGAGGAAGCAGCCGTCCGCGGCATCGATCGGGAGGCCGTCTTTCTCGAGCAAATCGGCGCGATCCTCGATGGCGGCGTGCGGGTGATCATGCTCGAAACGTTCACCGACCTCGACGAACTGTGCCTCGCGATCCATGTGAAACATTCGCTGCACCATTGCCCGGTCATCGCTTGTGTGGCTTGCGGCGAAGAGGCGCGGCTCCCCGATGGCACGCCGCTCGCCACCGCGTTCGTCCGCCTGCAAGCCGCCGAGGCCGACATCATCGGCGTCAATTGCACCGCCGTTTCGCCTCTGTTGCTCGACGCCCTCGCTTTCGTGCCGCCCGATTCGGCGCTGGCGGTTTTCCCGAGCGCCGGCTTGCCCGAGGAACGCGAGGGGGGCCTGCACTACCCGGTTTCGCCCGAGCAATTCGCCCGCGATGGCCTCGCTCTGGCCGGGCGCGGCGCGCGCCTGATCGGCGGCTGTTGCGGCGCGGGACCCGCGCATATCGCGGCGCTGGCCGCAGCGCTCGGGGGAGAGCAGACGCGGAGAGGGGGAGACACGAAGAAGGGCGCTGACGTCCGCACTTGAGCGCGCGCTCTCTCCGCGTCTCCGCGTCTCCCCCTCTCCGCGTCTTCTTCTCCCGGCCCTCGACTTCCCTTCGCTAATCGCTAAATCACTCATCCCGGATGAGTTCCCCGCCGCAAATCCGACCGCCATCGCCCGTTGTCCGTGCGTTTCTTTGGTAAGACGATGCGCCGATTCAAACACGCGCTGCTCCTGCAGTTCGCTGCTCTGGCCGCAAGCGCGCTCTTCATTGGCTGGATCGCGCATCGTTATCCGCTGGTCCACTACCTCGTGCGCGCCCAGCAAAAAGTCGGGGCGATGGAGTTCTGGGGCGGCGTCCTCTATCCCTTGCTCTATGCCGCCTGCAATGTGCTGTTGCTCCCGGGCGGTGTGCTCGCCATTGGCAGCGGCCTGTTCTTCGGCTTGTGGTGGGGCTTTTTCCTGAACCTCGCCGGCAACGTGACGGGGGCGGCGGTTTCCTTTTTTGTCAGTCGGAAGCTCGGCCGGGGCTGGGTGGAGAAGCGCTTCTTTCGCCACCGCAAATGGGTGGCGTTAGACGAGGCCATCGCGCGCGATGGCTGGAAGATCATCTTTCTGAGCCAGGTGCATCCGCTCTTTCCCAGCAGCCTGCTCAATTATCTCTACGGCGTGACCCGGATCCGTTTCGGCACCTGCATGTTGTGGGTGGCCCTCGGGCAGGCGCCGGGCCTCTTTCTCTACGCGTACCTCGGCACCCTCACCCAGCTCGGTTTGCGGCTCCTGCGGGGCAAGAGTCATCCGCAGACGATCGAATACCTGGTTTGGATCGGCGGCCTGGTGCTGACGGTGGTGGTCACCGCGGTGCTGGGCCGCATCGCCTTGCGCGTCTTGAGAGAAGTGGAAGCCGCGGCGAACAAGTCCAATCCGGAGCCGGCCAAGCCGCGCGGTGTCCTCGAAGAGGCGAAGTCGTAATCGCGTTTCTGAACCCGGTCGCGCCTGCCAGGCCGGGGTTTCTCTCTGTAAAAGGCGTCTTTCCACCCACCCTCGCAAATTTGATGCCATTCTTTGACACGCCCAAGGCGCGTGCTAGCTTCCCAAGTGTTTATGATCCCCAGCGCGTCTGAGAGTGTTGCTCCAGGATTGCTCCCGACCATTTATCTCGACTACGGCGCGGATGCCGAATCCGCCTTGGGCGGGCCCCTTGAAATCAGCGAACGCGGGATGCGGTTTGCGACGCGATGGCAATTCAGCATCGGCACTCAGCTTTCGGTGTCGCTGCAGTGCCTGCACCCGCGGTTGAGGCTCGCCCGGATGACGGTCGAGGGGATCGTCGTCTGGTGCGAACCGACCGAGGGCAAACGCTATGAAAGCACCCTCCTCTTCCTCGAACTCCCGGATGAGCTAAGAAACAGCCTCCGGGAGTTTTCGCATCTGGTGGGGACGGCGGAGTAGGGGAAGAGCGGCGGAGAGGGGGACGCGGGGACGCGGGAGAAAGGAGGATTTTCTCCGGCTGGCTGCCGTATTCACGGACCGATCAGATCCGCTCATCCCCCAGCCATCGTCGCCCCTGATGCGACTTTTTTGGACCTCGGGCGAGCCGGCCGCCGCTCCTTGAGCCTTCGCCGCCAAGCGGCAGGAACGACAGGGCAATGCAGATCGCCGGTCGTTTTTGAAAAATCAGATCAACCGCCGCTACTTCACCGCCGCGCCAGCGGACTTGGCGAGGGCCCGGCCCACCGCGCTCTTGTGCCGATTCGCGGCGTTCTTATGCACGCGGCCGGTTTTGACCGCCTTGTCGATGGTCGAAACAAACGCCTGGGCTGCCGCTTTGGCCGCGTCCTTGTTGGGGCCGGCCAGTGCCGTGCGGAAGGTCTTAAGCTGGTTCTTGACCGCCGTGAGAGCGGGTCGATTGACGAGCGTGCGGCGCGCCGTCTGGCGGGCGCGTTTGGCGGCGGATTTGGTGTTGGCCATGGTCGGGGAGCTGGAAAAAGGAGCGCAAGACTAGCGGTGACCGCAGTGATGTCAAGGGGCGTGGCAACTCTCCGCTTGCATCGCCAAAATGCCGTCGCTAATTTCCCGCCTCTTCGGACCCGCCAGGGTAGCTCAGTGGTAGAGCAGGGGACTCATAAGCCCCGGGTCGGGGGTTCAATTCCCCCCTCTGGCACTCCCGCTGCGCGGGCGCTGCATCCTCGGCACGTTTCTCCGCGGCTCCGGAACGGAGGAAGAGGAAAGCTGGCTAGAATACCCCGTCCCCATTGCGGGCTTTGACCTGCTCGAGCACCGCCTGGGTCCGATCGAGCGGCCGCTTCAGGGCCGTCACCCCGCCGGGCGCAATCGTCCGCCCGCCTTGCACGAGCGGCGCCGCCTCACTTTGCACGATCGCTTGCTTGACCGGTTCCAACGGCAACTCGCGAGCGAGCACGAAACAGGCGGCGAGGATGGCGGCAAGGATCGCGAGGTATTTCATGCTTTCTGCCAGAGCACGCGTTGCGCCAGCGACCCGGCGTCTTTGTGCGAAGCCGCCGCTTCGCGCGCCGTCCGTCATTCATCCGTTCGGGATGTTCGCGACAAGGTTGGATTTGCGTCGAGGCCGGCGCGCCCAGCATAGTCGCGCCCCATGCTAAACGTCATCTGGCTCGCCATGCTCGTGCTCGCCGTGATCGTGGCGGGCTTCACGGGACGGCTGCCGGAGACGACCGCGGGCGCCTTCGAAGGCGCGGAAAAAGCGGTGATGAAAGTGGCCCTCCCGCTGCTCGGCGTGTGGGCGATCTGGCTCGGCATCATGCGGCTGGCGGAGCGTTCCGGGCTGGTCCAGGTGCTGGCGTCAGCCCTGCGTCCGCTGATGCGGCGCCTTTTTCCCGACGTGCCGAGCGGGCATCCAGCCGTCGGGGCGATGGTCATGAACATGGCGGCCAACATGCTGGGCCTGGGCAACGCGGCGACCCCCTTGGGGCTGCGCGCCATGCGTCTGCTCGAGTCGCTCAATCCGCGTCCAGGCGTGGCCACCAACGCGATGTGCACCTTCCTCGCGATCAATACGGCGTCGATCCAGTTGCTCCCACTGACCGCCATTGGCATTCTCACCGTGGCGGGAGCAAAGGGCGCGACCGCCATCGTCATCACGGCGTTCCTCGCCACCTGCTGCGCCGCGACAGCCGGCGTCCTCGCAGCCAAGACGCTCGAGAGACTTCCCGCCTTTCGCCTGCCCCCGCTTCCCGCGCCAGCACCCGAGTCGCCCACCGAGGTTTCACCCGCAGCCGAAGTGCTCGACTTGGAAAGGATCGAGGTGCGTCCCCTGACTCCGGCGCACCGCATCTGGCTCGCCCTCTATTTTGCCGTGTTCGTCGTGCTATTCTTGATGCTCTTTCTGACCGAGCCCATCAACGAGCTGCTCGGCTCGTGGCACTCAGGTTGGAACCTCCCGCAGGCGCCGAAGGAATTTTCGGGCAAAGGCCTGGGCGTGCGTGCGCTGATGTCCGTCTCCCTGCTCGCGATTCCGTTCCTGCTCTCGTTTTTTCCCCTCTATGCCACGCTGCGCGGGGTGAAGGTGTATGAGCAATTCGTGGAAGGCGCCAAGGAAGCCTGGGGCACAGCGCAACGGACCATCCCCTACCTCGTCGCGATGCTCGTTGCGATCACCATGCTGCAAAAGGCCGGTGTGATCGACCTGCTGACCCAGGCGCTCTCACCGGTCCTCAGCGCTGTCGGCTTTCCGGCGGAGCTGTTGCCGATGGTGCTGATGCGCCCGCTGAGCGGCAGCGCCACGCAGGGGCTGTTCGTGGAACTGGTGACTCGCCTGCAAGATCCGGACGGATTCATCAGCCGGCTGGCCGGGACGATTTACGGCAGCACGGAAACGACCTTTTACGTGATCGCCGTTTATTTCGGGAGCGTTTCGGTCCGGCAAACCCGCCATGCCGTGATCGCCGGGCTCATTGCCGATACCGTCGCCGTCATCGCGTCCACGGCGATCTGCACCCTCATTTTCAGATAAGGCCCGCGCCTTATTTCAGTTCACTGAGCGGGATGAGGTCATTCTTGCGCAGCAGTTCCTGTCCCTCCGCGCTCTGCAAAATGTCCAGGAAGCGCAGCCGCGTCCCCGTCGGTTTGGTCCCAAAGATCACGTAAACCGGCCGGGCCAGCGGATACTTGCGATTCACCAGATTTTCCATCCGGAGCTCGACCGCTTCTCCGGCGCCGTCCTTGAGCGCCAGCGCAAAGGCCACCTTTGCGTCTGCCCAGCGGGGTGCGGCGAGCACGACGGAGCCGCCGTGAAATTCCACGGTGTTGTGCGCGTCTTCGCCAGTGACCACGATCTCGAAATTCCCGAGCGGCGCCTTGCGTACTTCTCCGTAAACCCACCAGGCGAAGAGTTCCCAAACGCCCCGGCCGCGTTCGAAGTTGTAGAACTTGATCGCCCGATCCGCGCCGCCGACTTGCTTCCAGTTCGTGGCCTGGCGTTCGTAGATTTGCCGCAACTGCTCACGGGACAAGGCCCGCACGCCGGATTCCCAGACATCGCGCGCCACGATCACCGCCACCGCCTGAGCCCCAAGTTGGAACTCGACGAAGGATTTGTCCGGAGCAATCGCGCGATCCTCGCCGGTGAGCGCCCGCACCGTGAGCGCGACATCCGTCTCGTCGGCGGCCAGCGATTGAATGGCCGCGGAACTGCCGCCCTCCCCCGCGACCTTGACCTCGATTCCGGCTTGCCGGAGCGCCGGAGTCAGGGCCGGCAGAATCTGGCCGAGCGCCGGAGTGCTGTGCACCCGAAGCACTTCAGCTTCGGCAGAGCCGAACGCGATGAGCAAAGCGAGCGCCGCCGAAAACTTCAGAGCGTTTGATTTAGCGACCGACATTCGCGTTGAAAGGTCGCAGACGCCAATCAGGCGGGAGGTATTGGAAGCGGGCGCAGTTTCACGCACGCACCCATCTTACGAGGACCCGCCGTAAAGTGCGAATCAGAACTCAAGCGCAGAACCTGGGTTAGTCTGCCCCACTAAGCTCCGAATTGCGGATGCTGCCCGAGCTTTGCCCAGTCGTCTGGTTCGATCGGTCCTCCTTTACCGCCAGCCCGCAGCGGCGCGGATTGCGTCGAGCGCCGGACCCGCTCCAGCCAGGCGCGCTCGAGCGGCGCGAGGAGCAGCGTGGGATCGTTGGCCGCGAGGGTGGTTTCGTCCTTTTCCCCGCTCGCCGCACCGCGTCCGACAAAAAAGCCCGCCAGCAGGAGCGTGACGCGCACCGCGGTCGAGCGGGTGTAATTTGACCACAGGCACGGGCGTGCCGGATCCAAACGTGATGCCAGGGCGGTGAAATGTTCCAGCGTCCAAAGCTCCGGATTCGCCCGCGGCGAGTAGGGATCGTAGAGGATCGCGTCGGGCGCGGAAACTGCCCCAAACTGCGCGCGGAAATCGCCCCGGTGCAATCGCCATTGCACCGCCCCGCAGACGGCGCACCCCTCGGCGAGCAACGTTTCGACCGCCGAGTGGTGCGGCGCGATGTAGCCGAGCGCGTCGGCATGGAGCACGGCAAACTGAAGCGGCGCACTCGTCGCGTCGAAGCTGTGCAACACGACCGGCCCGCCGCGGAAATCGCGAAAGGCTTCGATCACGGCAATCGCGTTGGCAGCGGCGCCCAACCCCACGTCCCAGACGACGAACCCGCCGTCCGCCAGGGCCGCTCTTTCCACGAGCCGCTGCTGCTCGACGTGCAGCGCCCGCGCTTCCGCCATCGGCCCGATCACGGGATGGAACGTCTCGGCGTGGGCGCGCGACCGCAGACTGCGGGCGCCCGAGGCGACCGTGACGAGCTCAAATTCCTCGGCGAAGCGATTCATCGCCGGAGCAAAGCCCCCAACGGACGACGGCGCAATGGCCGTCCTGGCGGATCCGACCGAAAGCCCGGCTACTCCCGCCAGCCGTGCGCGTCGCGGACGGCGATCATCGCGCCGAGAATGTTGTTCCAGGTATCCGGCTGTTCCATGACCGCGTTGGGGAACATGCAGCCATCCCAGCAGATGTGGCGAAAGGCCTTGGTCAGTTTGCCCTCCCCGTCGCGCAGCCAGAAACCGGCGACGTGCGGGATGTCGAGCTTGCCGTTCGGATCGTTCGCGAGGCAATGGCGGCCGGTCTTGTCGTGCGAACCGCTCCCCTTCACCGTCGCGTCATTCTGGGCTACGTGGAAATCAATGGTCCACGGCCGGAGCGCATCGGTCAGCGTCTTGAGCGCTTCGTCGAGGACCGACCGATCCTTCCAGTCATAGCCTTCGGGCAGGATGCGGTCCTGCTCCCGGTTGTAGCCGAGGGTGTAAAGGAGGGTGTGCGCCATGTCCGCCTGGAAGCCGACCGTCTGCGGGCGATCCACCGCTTCGAGCAGCCGCACCATCTCCCGCCACGAGTGCATCCCTCCCCAGCAAATCTCGCCTTCGGCGGCGATGCGTTCGCCATGCGCCTCGGCGACATCCGCGGCTTCGCGAAAGGTCTCCGCGATCAGCTTGGTGCTGCCCTTGGGATCCTTGTCCCAGTCCGTGACGCCCGCGGCGGAGTCAATGCGGATGACGCCGTCTGGCCGGACGCCGAGCTCGCGCAGGCGCTTCGCTATGCGCGCCGCCTTGCGCACCTGGCCGACAAACGCCGCGCGCTCTTCGGCCGAGCCCATCGCCGAACCGCCGCCCGTGGGCGGCCAGACCGGGGCCACGACCGAGCCGATGACAAAACCCTTGCTCGCGACCTTGTCGGCAATCTTCTTCAGATCCTCGTCGCTGCTGTCGATCGAGACGTGCGGATCGAAAAGAAATATGTCCACGCCATCAAACTTGATGCCGTCCACCTCCGCCTTGGCGGTCATGTCGAGCATCGTGTCGAGATCGAACGGCGGTTCGGAATCGGGTCCTTTGCCGACGAGGCCGGGCCACATGGCGTTGTGCAGTTTCGGGAAGTTATTCGCGGAATGAGTACTCATAGGGGGATGAGGGATCGAGGGGTTCGAACGGAAAGTGGCGCGAGGCTAAAGACCACGCCGCGCGAGGCAAGGCGAATGTTCCTCTTCCTCTTCACCCCGGGATGGGCCGCCGGAAGGTTGGCCTTTTCCGCTGGGTGGCGAGGAGACTTAATTGGAATAATTCTTGATAAGCTCTGCGCCGATGCCAAGGTAATCCGTGCCCATGAAACCGCGCCAGCACCACCGCGCCGAGTCCGTTGCGTCGCCCGACGAGCGCATTCACGGGCGCGGCCTGCGCATGACCGAGCAACGGCGTGCGGTCTATGACGCGCTGATGGGCAAGCGCGATCATCCGACGGCGGTCGAAGTCTTCATGCGGGTCAAGGGCACGATGCCCTCGATCTCCCTCGCCACCGTGTACAACTGCCTGGAAACCCTCACCGACTGCGGCCTGGTCAAGGCGGTCAATCACGATCGCGCGCCTTCCCGCTACTGCCCGAACCTCGAGGAGCATGCGCACCTTTTCTGCGATGGCTGCGGCGCCGTCGCCGACGTCTCCTTGCGCACCCGCCGCCAGCCGCAGGACGTCTGGGAGTTCCCGAAAGATGTGATCATCTCCCATCACGAAGTCTCCTTCCGCGGCCTCTGCCCGAAATGCGCCGCCGCCAAAGCCGGCTCCACCGCCGGGCGGAGCATGGTGCGCGCGCGAACCTCCGACCGCTGACCCCTTGCAACCTATGAGTTCACTAATCATCAACGACCTGCACGTCAGCATTGGCGCCAAGGAAATCGTCCGCGGGCTGACCCTGGAAATTCCCAAGGGCGAAGTCCATGCCGTGATGGGCCCCAACGGCTCGGGCAAGAGCACCCTGAGCAAGGCCATCGGCGGGCATCCCGACTACCTCGTCACCTCCGGCGAAGTGTTGCTCGACGGCGAAAACATCCTCGGTCTCGAGCCCGACGAGCGCGCCCGCAAGGGGCTTTTCCTGGCCTTCCAATACCCGATGGAAATCCCCGGCGTGAGCAATGCCAACTTCCTGCGCGCGGCGTTGAACGCCCGCCTGCCCGAAGACGAGGAGATCGAGGCGACGGAATTCTACGCCAAACTTTACGAGGAGATGGACAAGCTCGAGATCGCGCGCACCTTTACCGCGCGTTCGGTCAACGAGGGATTTTCCGGGGGCGAAAAGAAGCGCAACGAAATCCTGCAGATGGCCATGCTGCGGCCGAAATACGCGGTGCTGGACGAGACCGATTCAGGCCTCGATATCGACGCACTGAAAGTTGTCGCCGCCGGCGTCAATGCGCAGCGCGGCCCGAATCTGGGCGTCCTCCTGATCACGCACTACCAGCGCCTGCTCGATTACATCGTGCCGGACCATGTCCACGTGATGGTCGCCGGGCGCATCGTGCAAAGTGGCGGCAAGGAGCTGGCTCTCGAGCTCGAGGAAAAAGGTTACGACTTTATCAAAGACGCCCTCGCGGAACTCGCGACGGCCTGAACGGAGGACCCGCGCATGAACACTGAAACGCAATTCGACATCGACCGCACCAAGGGTGATTTCTCCTATCCCGAGCAGCATGAGTTTGACGCGGGATACGGACTGACACCGGCGACGGTGGACTACATTTCGAAGGTCAAAGGCGAGCCGGAGTGGATCCGGGAGTTCCGGCAGCGGGCGCTGGAAATCTTCGAGTCCAAGCCGATGCCCACCCACTGGGCTTCGAAAGACCTCGAAGCGATCAAGTTCGACAAGATCCGCTATTATCTCGCCAACTCGCAGCGCCCCACCCGCTCCTGGGATGAGGTGCCGGACGACGTGAAGCGGACCTTCGAGCGGCTCGGCATCCCCGAGCAGGAGCGCAAGTTCCTGGCGGGGGTCGAGGCCCAGTTCGATTCCGAGGCGGTCTATTCGAACATGAAGAAGGCGGTCGGTGATCAGGGCGTGATCTTCATGGGCTCGACGGAAGGCCTGCGCGAACGCCCGGAGATTTTCCGGAAGTGGTTCGGCAAGGTCATCCCGACCGGCGACAACAAATTCAGTGCGCTCAACAGCGCGGTGTTCAGTGGCGGCTCGTTCATTTATGTGCCGCCCGGGGTCAAGGTGAAGCACCCGCTCCAGGCTTATTTCCGGATCAACGCCGAGAACTTCGGCCAGTTTGAGCGCACCCTCATCATCGCCGACGAAGGCGCCGAGGTGATGTACATGGAAGGCTGCACCGCGCCGAAATTCGAGACCGCGACGCTGCACAGCGCAGTGGTCGAACTGGTGGCGATGAAGGGGGCGAAGATCCAGTACATCACCGTCCAGAACTGGTCGTCCAACGTCTTTAACCTGGTGACCAAGCGCGCCATCGCCCACGAGGAAGCCGAGGTGAAATGGATCGACTGCAACATCGGCTCGCGCCTGACCATGAAATATCCCGGGGTCGTGCTCAAGGGCCGCAAGGCGCGCGGCGAGGTCATTTCCATCGCCCTGGCCGGCGACGGCCAGCATCAGGATACCGGCGCAAAAATGATCCACGCCGCGGACGAAACGACCTCGAACATCGTTTCCAAATCGATCTCGCTCGGCAAAGGCCGCGCGACCTATCGCGGCCTGGTCCACGTGCCGAAGCATCTCAAAGGCTGCAAGAACAACACCGAGTGCGACGCGTTGCTAATCAACTCCACGAGCCGGACCGACACCTATCCCGCGATCACCGTCCGCGGCACCGGCAACGCCGTGCAGCACGAGGCGAGCGTCTCGCAAATCAGCGCCGAGCAGATCTTCTATATGCGGCAGCGCGGCCTCACCGAAGGCCAGGCCATGAGCCTCAGTGTCAACGGATTCGTCAACGACCTCGTCCGGCAGTTTCCGATGGAATACTCCGTCGAGCTGAAGCGCCTGATCGACCTCGAGATGGAGGGGTCGGTGGGATGACGGCGGCGATCCTTGAATACCTGGTCGTGGATGCGACGAACCGGCAGTTGATCGAAAATCCCGAGCACGCGCTCTCCGGGAGTTTCCGTTTGCCGCAATCCCAGCCGTCGCGATGAATACCGCTCTCTTGGAACCTGAAGTCATCTATCAAACGAAGGCGCTGCCGATCTCGGAAGCGCGACCCTTGACGCCGGAGCGGGCGGCGGCCTGGGAGACGTTTCTTTCGCTCCCGATGCCGAAACGCACGGAAGAGATGTGGCGCTTTGCCAATCTCAAGCAGATCGACCTCGCACCCTACGGCGAGCCGCTGCCTCTGGACGACGCGGCGCGCGAGGAACTGCTGGCGCGCTCGCGCGGACTCGAAGCGGTCTCCGGGCGAATGGTCTTCGCCAACGATCAGTTGCTCGCCCGCGATCTCGTCGCGGATCCACTGCGGCAGAAGGGCGTGATCTGGCTCCCGATCGAACAAGCCGAGGCCGAACACCGCGACCTTTTCCGAAAACACTTCATGCGCGAGGAGGCGATCCTCGGCGGTGCCAAGTTCGCCGCTTTGCACCGCTCCCAAGTGCGCGCCGGCACTTTCCTTTATGTCCCGCGCGGCGTGGAAATCGATTTGCCCATCGAGGCCTTCCACTGGCTGCACGGCGAGGGCGGATCGTGTTTCCCGCACACCCTGATCATCGCCGAGGACTTGGCGAAGGTGACCGTGGTCGATCACTTTGCGAGCGCCGACGAAAATGCGCCGGGTCTCGCCTGTGGCGTGAATGATCTCTGGCTCGGCGCCGGCGCGAACGTCACTTATGTCTGCGCCCAGAACTGGAGCCGCAAGACGCTCGCCTTGCAGATGAATGCCACGGTCGTCGGCCGGGACGCTTCTGCCAAAGCGCTGAACCTGAACCTGGGCGGCGCCTATGCCCGGAGCGAAAGCGTGAGTCATTTGCGCGGTCCTGGCGGGCGCAGCGACATGCTCGCCGTGACCGTGGCGCAAGGCACCCAGGAGTTCGATCATCGCACCTTCCAGATCCACGAAGTGCCCAATACCGCGAGCGATCTGCTCTACAAGAACTCGCTCGACGATCAGTCCCGCACCATTTTTTCCGGTTTGATCCGCGTCGATCGCGGGGCGCACCGGACGGACGCCTACCAAAAAGTCCGCAACCTCCTGCTCAGCGACGACGCCGAGGCAAACAGCGCGCCCGGCCTCGAGATCGAAGCCGATGACGTCCGCTGCACCCATGGCGCGACCAGCGGTCAGGTCGAGGCGGAGGAGCTTTTCTATCTGCTCTCCCGCGGCATCCCGAAAAAGGCGGCGCAGAAGCTCATCGTCTTCGGCTTCCTCAACGAGGTGCTCGAGCGGCTGCCCGACGCTCCTCTCCAGGACCACCTGCGCGAAATGCTGCGCGCCAAGTTCGGCGGGCACCGCGGATAGGTAGCGGCGCCATCGGAGCACAGGATTTCAGCGAGGCGGCGACGCCTCAGATCCCTAATCCAAGGCGTGGGTCTCGTCGCCCGTCGCATCGTCCGCGACCAACCCCGCCAGTTTGTATTCGTTCAGTTTGTTCCGCAGTGTGCGGATGCTGATCTTGAGAATGGTTGCGGTTTGGGTCCGGTTGCCACCCGTCACGCGCAGGACTTCGAGAATGTGCTGCCGCTCCAGCTCTTCGAGCGCAATGGCGGTGCCGATCGCCGTATGGGCCGGCGCGGGCTCCAGCCCCGGCGTCGGCAGATTTCCGGCCGGGGCGGCCTGAACGGTTTGCACCACGGCGCCCCGGGGAGCGGAGGGAACGAGCCCCAGATCGTCGGCTTCGATCAGGCGCCCTTCCTCCACGAGGATGACCGCGCGTTCGACGCAATTCTGCAATTCGCGGACGTTCCCCGGCCAGGAGTGTTCGAGCAGCGACTTCATGGCGTTCTCGGAGAATCCGGCCAGTTGCAGACCATGGCGCCGGGCGCACCGCTTGAGAAACTCAGCCGCGAAAAGCGGGATATCTTCGCGCCGGTCCCGCAGCGGTGGCACTTCCAGGGGGAACACATTGAGCCGATAATAAAGGTCCTCGCGAAATTCCTTTCGCTCCACCGTCCGCAGCAAATTGCGATTGGTCGTGGCGATCACGCGCACATCGACCTTGAGCGTTTTATTCCCGCCCACCCGCTCAAACTCCCGCTCTTGCAGAACCCGCAGGAGCTTGGCCTGCAGGCTCGGCGAAATCTCACTGATTTCATCGAGGAGGATCGTCCCCTTGTCCGCGAGTTCGAAGCGGCCCTCCCGTCGTTCCGACGCGCCGGTGAAGGATCCCTTCTCGTGGCCGAAGAACTCGCTCTCCATGAGATTCTCCGAAATCGCGGCGCAGTTGACCTTGATGAACGGCGCATCGGAACGCGAACTGATGCGGAACAGCTCGCTCGCCACCATTTCCTTGCCGGTGCCGTTTTCGCCATGAATGAGCACGGTCGCGTCGGTGCGCGCGACCTTCCGAATGAGCTGCTTCAACTGCTTCATCTTGGGGCTCTCGCCGATCAGCCCGGTTTCCGCGCCGGTCTGATGGCTCAGATGTTGATTGACCCGGCGAATGTGGTCGAAGGCCGCGGCCTTTTTCACCACCATCTCGATCTCCGAAGGGGAAAACGGCTTCACCACATAGTCGAACGCCCCCGCCCGCATGCAGGCCACCGCGGATTCGATCGTGCCGTGCGCCGTAATCATCACGGTCAACGGGGCTTTTTTCGAATTGTTGAGATGTTCGAGCAGCGTGGTGCCGTCGCCATCGGGCAGGCGAATGTCGGCCAGCACAAGGTCGAAACCATCCTTGGCCAGATAGCGCTGAGCCTCCGCCAGGGTGGGGGCGCTCACCACCGAGTAGCGCTTCTTGCGCAGCATGTCTTCCAGACTTCTTCGGATGATGAAGTCGTCGTCGACGATGAGGATTCTTTCGATGGCCATAATGCCCCAGGGATCAGAAACCCTGGGTCTGCGCCTGGTTGCGCCTGCGCAGCAATACGTTCGACCACCTGGTGTGGCAAGGGATCAGTCGCACCGCGTCAAAAGAAACGGGCGTGCACGGTCCCTCCTGGCTCACCGCCTTCCGCACTTCATCGGACCCGATCGCCCCCCGAAACGACCGCGCGCCCGGCGTGCGGCCCCGCGGCTACGGCTCCGCCGGTTGCGCCACCGGGGTTTCGCGGAACTTCAACGGCTGGATCGCGGCGGTCTTCCAATCCGCCTTGAGGACCTTGCTCAGGCTGTGATCCACATCCGCGGACCAGCGCAGGTAGTCCATCTTCCACGCCGCCATTTCCTTGAGCGCGGGGAGATCCGCCATGATGGAGCCCGAGGCGGCATTCTTCGGGATCTCGCCATTGGCGACATACGCATAGGCTTCCAGCGCGCGCTGCGTGAGGCGCAGGCGTTCGAGGCAAAGGCCGATTTGATAGACGATCGGCCAGCGCCATTGCGGCCGCGCGTCGAGTTCGGCGAGGCGCTGGTAAACGGTGAGCGCATTCATCGCGTCGCCTTTCTCATAGAGCGCGCTCGCCAGTTCGGCGCCCGTTTTCATTTTCCAGCGCCGCCAGACTTCGGGCGCTTCCTTTTCCCGGGGCTTTTCTTCCTTCAGCAGTTTCAACGTCTCCCGGGCGGCTTCGTCGTGCCGTCCGAGTTTTTGCAGGGCCTGCGCGAGGAGATAATAGGCTTCCGCGGCGCGTTCCGAATCGGCGTGTTCGGTCAGGAAACGCCGGGAAAGGGCCGCGGCTTCACCGGGGTCGCCGAGCAGCGCGACCGTCGAGGCCAGTCGGAATTCCACCAGCTCGCGATCCTCGGCGGTCATCTCCAGCACCAGGAGGCGGGTGAAAAAGCGTTTGGCCTCCGCGTAATCGCCCTTCGCGAAATGCGTCTCGGCAATCTCGAACTGCGCTTTCAGGGCGAGCTTCCGTTGCGCGGGGCCGGCATTTTCGCCGGTCACGCGCAGACTGTTGTGCAGGGCGTTGTAGAATTTCCCGAGCGCGGTCTGGAAGGCGCCCAATTCGCGACAGGCACGACCCAGACGAATCGAAACGTCCGCGGCCGCCGGATCGTCGCGGAAGCGCTCCAGAAAACCCTCATAGACCATCGCGGCTTTCGCGTAGGCCTTGGTGTTTTCAAACATCTGGCCCATCTCCAGCAGGGCATCGCGCTTCGCGGCGTCGGGCACCGCCAGCGCCAGGATCTTGTGATAAGCCGCCTCGGCGTCATCCCAGGCTTTGCGTTCGGCCGCATTGCGCGCCGTGATCTGCAAGCCCTTGATTTCCAGCGCGGCTTCCGCGCGCCAGACGGTCTCATTCGTCTTCGGTTCGTCGGCGGCCACCGCCTGGACACAGCCGAGGAAAGCAGACGCGAGCAGGGTGCCCAACCGGCCGGTCAGCGTGATCAAGGATTTCATTCCTTCTCCTTCCGATAGGTGGCGCGACTCTCGGGCTGAGCGACCGGGGCCGGTGACGTGAGCGGAATCATGGCGGGAATGGAGATACGTGAGCCGTTTGGCCCCACCGGGGTTTCAAAATAGATGATGGCGTCTTTCAATTCCGGCTCTCCGCGAACCGCAGGCACGAGCACGCTTTCCCTCGGCTCTTCCTTCTTGGCTGGCGCCGGCACCAGCGGTGCCTGCTCCTTGGGCAGTAACACCGGAGGCGAGTCTGGAGAAAAGGCGGAGGGTTCCTTTGGTTCGCGCGGCCCCGCTGTCTCCGGGGCGGCCTCGGACTTCAGGCCCGGCTCGACGGTTGGCGGAGGAGGAAGCAAAGGTGGTCGCCGGACGCGCGGTCCGTCCAATGGCTTGATGGAAAGCCCCATCGGCCCGATCGCCACGAGGTGGGGCTGCTCGCTGATCTTCAACTTCGGGCTGGGCGTGGGCGCCGGCGTTTGCCGGGCAGTGAAGGGTTGCAGCGGCAGACGCTCCGCGGTGGCGGCCTTTGAGAGGGTCGCTCCACCCATGGACAGGAAAGCGAAGGCCGCCAGCCGGAGAAAAGGGCGGCGGACAATGTCCGAGCGGCTCGGAACCGGCGAGCGGTGGACGTGAATGGACGGGCAAGAGAGCATCGCTTCCTATTTCGGCCAGAACTCACCTCGCTTGAGGACGGATTGCGGAGAAAATCGCCGGTTCTGCACTTTTCCCTCAAGTGTCCGCTGCCTGATTCGATATGAAGGGAAGCTGGAGGGTGCGCCGCGATCGCTCTTCAACGAATCTCGAGGACGTTCATGACCACTCCAATGCTGCTCCGAATCCTGCCCCTGGCGGTAGTCCTCCCCCTGTGCCTGGCGAGTTGTTCGAGCGCCCTCCAGAAAAATCCGGCCTCCCCGAAAGCGCAGCTCGCCAATGTCTATCGGCCGCCGGTCGCCGGCCTGCTGACCCGGGTCGCGGTGCTGCCCCTTTCCGGCGACGTGCAACCGCCCGACGCCCTCCGCGAAATGGACAAGACCTTCCACGCGGAATTCAACAAGACGCAGGTTTTCGAAGGAGTGAAGGTCGGTCGGATGGAAATGGCGGAGATCATTCATCAGGACCAACTCTCCTCGACCGAAGCCATCCCGCAGGAACTGCTCCTCGCGCTCCAGCAGAAATACTCGGCGGAAGCGGTGCTCTTTACGGACATCACCCACTACCGCCCCTATCGGCCGATCTCGATCAGCGTGCGCACCAAACTGGTTTCGTTGAAAACCAACGAAGTGCTGTGGGCCATCGACGCCAACTTCGATTCCGCCGAACCGGGGGTCGCCGCCGCGGCGCGGACCTTTAGCAAGCTCACGGAGCAAAACCCCGTCATCCTCAAGGCCTCGGATTCCTCCGGCGTGCTCCTCAGCCCGCAACGATTCGCGCGTTTCGTCGCTCGCGAAATCTTCGCCACGCTGCCCAATCGGGTTCTTCCTCATGAGTGAACCAAACCCGGCTCGGCCGGCGAACCCGGGGCGGGCCTTGCTGCTCTGCGGGCATGCGGAAGAACTCTCGGCGCACTGCGCCCTCGCCATTCGCAGCGGGGCGATGGAGGGCCTGCCCGATTTGCAGGCCCGCAAACAGACGGTGATCAAGGAGCTGTCCGTGATCTTGCGGGAGCTCGACCCGGCGGGCTTCCCGGACCTGCAGCACGCGGTCGAGAGCCTGCGCGAGGCCCTGCGCGCGGAGACCGGCCTGCTGATGAACGCTTCGAGCAACTTCCAGAATGAGCTTTTGACAGTCGGCGTAGCGCAACGACGGTTGTCCCAGGCGCGCCGGTATAATAACGCCGCGCAGCCGCTGTTGCCCATTGGCGGTGGCCACCTCTCCGTCTGTGGATAAAACGTCATCACCCGCCCCCCCTCTTCCTCCAGCGGAATCTGCGGCTCGAAGGTCTGAGATCGGTCTCGACCATCCCGCCTACCTCCCTCTGCTCGCGCTTCAGAAAGCCCCCCATCTCTCCGAGCTCACCCTCGGCCTGCTGCACACCTTCAATAACCTCTTCACCGGCGTGCTGTTCCTGACCGAAGAGTGCCTCGCCCGGGAACAGGCGGGCGAGCCTGTGGAAGAGCGGTTGGGTGAAATCCTCGCCACCCTGCGCAAGTCGCACAGCTACGTAAATCGGATCAAGGAATTGCACCTCGAGGAGGAGGACGAAGAGGCGGGCTACCACGAACTGGATGCCGTCATTGCCGACCAACTGGATCTCGCCCGGCTGCTGCTCCCGCGGGGCGCTTCGCTGATCCATCGCGGGGCCGGGGAACGCCTGACCTTTTACTCCAGCCAGCGGGCCTTTTGCGACATCCTCCTCCAGGTCATCGGCAACTGCGGCGAAGCCCTTCCGAAACGGGGCGGCGCCGTCTCGATCTCCAGCCGCCCCGACCTGGATTCGGTGCTGGTGGAGATTCGGGACAACGGACCCGGCTTCACTCCGGAGATTTTGGAGCGGCTGTTTGTGTCGCTTTGCACGACCAGGAACGAAAGCCGGCATGCGGGCCTCGGGCTGCTGCGTTGCCGGGAAATCGCCCGCTCGTTCGGCGGAGATCTGGCCGCGGCCAATCTTCCCGAGGGGGGCGCCATCGTCACCCTCACCCTGCCGCAGAATAACTCCCAGTCCTCACGGTGAACCGGCCCCTCCCTGATTCGGCGGTCCCGTGCGTTTTGATCGTCGATGACGACCCGATGGTGCTGCACGCGTTGGAGACAACGATCCGCAGCGCCGAACATCTTGTCGTCGCCACCGAAGATCCCCTGGTCGGTCTGAAATGCCTGCAAGAGCGCCCGGTCTCGGTGGTCATTGCCGACCAGCGCATGGACGCCATGTCCGGCCTCGAATTGCTCGATCACGCCCGGCGGATGCAGCCCCACGCTTCCCGGATTCTGATCACCGGTTTGATGTCCGTGAAAATGCTCACCGAGGCGGTCAATTGCGGCGAGATCTATCGCTTCATCGCGAAACCGTGGTCCACGCCGGAGCTGATCAACACCATTCACAACGCGGTCCAACGCTACCATCTGCTTTGCGAAAATGCCGCGCTGCAAGCGGAGACGCAGAGGCTGAACGAAGGGTTGCTCGCGGAGAAACGGGCCCTCGAAGAGCGCATCGATCAGCTCACCTTCGCCAAGGCCGAAGCGGAACGCATCCGCGTCAGTCTGCGGGCCGACCGGGGCGCCATTCTCGAGTTTTGCGAGGCGGTCTTGAGTTCCTTCGACGGCGCCCTGGCCGCGCGCACCCGGCGGACCGTGGAGATTTGCCGCCAGCTCGCGGAAGCCGCCGCCCTGCCCGCGGACATGCGCGACAACCTGATCGCGAGCGCCTGGTTCCACGATCTCGGGCTCATCGCCGTCTCTCGCGAGTCGGATCATCAAGCGACTTTCGATCCGGCCGGGGCCGTTTTTCGAGACCATCCTGCCGTTGGCGAACGCCTCGCCCTCGCCGCGGGGTTGGGCGAGATGGTGGCCCTGGCGGTGCGCGCCCATCACGAGAGTTTCGATGGCGGCGGCTTCCCGGACCGGTGGCGCGGCCGGCAGATTCCGGAGCTCGCGCGGTGGCTGACGCCCGTCGCCTATTTTGTGAGCTGTGGATTGAGCCGGCAGCGAGCGATCGAAGAGCTGGAGCGGCTTGCCGGGGTGGCGTTTGACCCCCATGTCGTGCCGTTTCTGCTCCGGATCGCGCTCAGCCTGCCCTCTCCGGATGCGGCCGCCGCATCCGCGCCCGCTCCCGCGCACAGCCAGTTGATCCTTCGCCGTGCCTACCAGCAGGCTGGGGGGTAAACAGCCAGCGCCTGACCTCGATCCAGCACCGCCAAGAATGCAGGCTCCGTTGGTTGTGGCACCTGCCGTGCTTTGACTATTCTGCTGGAATCACTCACTCCAGATGTTTGCTCAAATCCCAACCATTCTGCTTGCGGAAGACGAGCCATTGATTCGCCGGGCCATCCAGGCCACGCTGGTGGACATGGGATTCGTCGTCCGCCCCGCCCGGGATGGAGATGAAGGCTGCGCCTTGATCGATGCGATGAAAGACCAATGCCCCCAGTTGCTGGTCACGGATGTGGAGATGCCCGGTTGCAGTGGAGAAGAACTGGCCCAGCACGCCCGCCAATGTTGTGCCCAGATCAAATTGCTCTTCACCTCGGGGACGCCTCAGCCCGCCCTGCGCAAATCGATTGCCGCCGATCCCAACGCCCGCTTCCTGGAAAAGCCGTTCCTGCCCGGAAAACTGCGGGAGGTCATCCGGGAGATGGGCGTCGGGCCGCCTGCCAGTCTCTAGGGTGTGAGCGCGTTTGGATCGTTGCGCGGCTCGCAGCCGCGGCGAGCAATGCCGCTGCCAACGAGAAGCAGACTAGAGTGATCTTCATGGCTTTCGCTGACGCGAGACGCATGCCAAAAAACTTCGTTGTCGAGACTACGCCGCCGCCATCGCCATTGGGCGAACCTCGCGGGCTACTCGCTCCATGAGTTGCTTCGCATTGCGAAGGTCACACTCGGTTTGCACATTCAGCCAAAAACGCGGCGACTGGCCGAAAAACCGGCCCAGGCGCAGCGACGTGTCGAGCGTGATGGCCCGCTTGCCGTGGATGATTTCATTCACCCGGCGCGGCGGCACCCCAAGCGCGCGGGCAAGTGCGTTTTGCGTGAGCCCCATCGGCTTCATGTACTCTTCAAGGAGGATCTCTCCTGGCGTCATGTGATCGAGATTCGCATTCATGGTGATTGGATTGGATTTAGTGGTGATCGACGATTTCGACCTCGTGGGCGTGCCCGTCCTTCCAGACGAAGCAGATGCGCCACTGTCATTGACGCGGATGCTGTGCCGGCCCGCCAAGTCACCCTTGAGGGCTTCAAGGCGGTTGCCAGGCGGCACCCGCAGGTCATTCAAGACCGCCGCCGCGGAAAGCTGCGTGAGTTTGCGAAGGGCGATGCGCTGGAGCCCGCGCCTCTCGTGTCGCGTTGTTCGCTCGCGGCAGCTCGCCGAGGCTTTCCGCCCCTTGCGGAAGCCTGCGGTCTCCTTGTGGCGCACCACCGGGTTGATGCACCTGGCTTTCCAATTCGCCGACGTACTGCATGGATCGCCCGGGACCAAAAGAGAATCTCAAGATGAGTCGCCAAGAAATGAAATCCCCAAAATTCAACTCAGTTGAGGAACACTTACCCTCGAAGCCGAAGGCCAGGGGCACGTCGCACTTTCGCCGCATCATCGTGGGCAGTGTTCTCAGCGTGGCCACGATCGCGACGCTGGTTTATTTCGGCGCGGAGTCGCCTGATCTCGATCTTACCGGCACGCCCAAAGTCAACGACTGTCCGATTCACCACCTGCCGCTGGTCGTTGCGCGGGCGCCGATCACCTATGAGGAACCCAATGACTGGGACAGAAATTATTTCCATGCCTCAAAGGTTTCCTTCCCTCATGCCGGAATGATCGTATTCGCCAGCAGTTTCGACTCCTCGGAGTGGCCGTGTTCCTATCGCTTCGCCCGCGTATGGCAGTGTCCCGAATGCGTTCGCGCTGAGAAACAGTGGTTTGCTGGAGACGGAAAACTCCGCGCTGGCGGCGAGTGACAATCGCAAGCTCGACCGCTTCGCCGGTGAGATCCGTTAGCCGGTGACGGCCCCCTTTGCACGCCGGACCATCCCGCGCTCACCAGGGAAGGGGTGCTCCGCTCCGCAGACCCTCTCGCGGGCGCAGTTTCAATCACGCCCCCGCGGCCGGGGGGAATTTCAATTGCAACTCCCCACCCGCGGTTGCATCGCCCTGGGCCCTGGCCAGCGCTTCCTGATTTTGCTGGCTGACTCGGTTGAAGATTTCCTCGCGGTAAATGGGCACGTTCTTGGGCGCCTCGATGCCGAGTTTCACGATTTCGCCATCGATCCGCTTGATGACGATGCGGATGTCGGAACCGATGAGGATCGCCTCCTCGGTTTTGCGGGAAAGGGTCAACATGTGCCCACCTCAGCCGTTTCGTCGATGATCGGATGCTCGACCGAATAGCGCTCGTAGTTGGCCAGGAGCACCTGTTTGCCCACGAGGGTCTGGCGATTGATGACGATCGGCCCAATGAGATTGATCGTCGCTTTCTGCGGGGCCATGGACTTCACGGTCAACACGGTCAGGACCAGCGGGGAAGTGTTCAGGGCAGCGGCCCCGAGGATCTCCGCATCGGCGTCGTTCAGCTCGAGTTCGTAATTCGGCACGAACGGCCCGGGCTCCACCACGGGAAAACTCAGCCGCTCCGCGCCGGTGCTGCGCAGCCACATGAGCGGCAGACTGTCTTCGCTGGTCACCAATTCGAATTCCGTCGCTTCGGGCAGTCCGACCATTCCGGCGGGCAGGCGGATGCGGGCGCCGGGATCAAGCGACCTGGTTCCAGTGGTTTCGGCTTCGAGGATCATCATGGGAATGTTGGGAGTTTGGTTAGAGGTAGTCGAGGAGCGAATGAGACATGATTTTCGCCGTGGCCTGCAGCGCGGCCTGATAAGCCGTCTGGCTCCTGGTCAGATCCACCATGGCCTGCGGCAGGTCCACGTCGTTGTAGCTGCTGATGCGACCGGACGCCTCATCATATCGGCTCGAGGCCGCTTCCTGGGTCATTTCGAGCCGGTGCTGCTGCGCGCCCATGGACCCGAGCGTGCCCAGCAATGCGTCCTCTGAATTCTGCAGTCCCGGACGTTGCGCCGTCACCGCCGCCGCATCGTTGCTTTGCATCGCGTCGCGCACCGCCACGAGCCGGTTGATGAAATCGCCGAGTTTGGAATTGCTGGCGCCGTCTGGGTAGGGTGAGACGCTGGTCACTTCGGAAACCTGGATCGCCGGGCCTTGCGCCGCCCCCACGTAGGTGACCGAGGTCACTTTCCCCTGCGCATCGCGTGCGACCGTAAAAGGTTGAGCGTCCGTTCTGGTTCCAGCGAGCAGGTATTTGCCATCGGACTGTTGATTCGCCGCGGTGACCGCCTGCTCGATCAGGCCATCCACTTCCGCCCCGTAGGCTTTGAAAGCTTCGGGGGTCGTCAACGCGCTGGTCCCACTGGCAACCTCTCCGGCCCGGTCCGAAATCTGGCGCAACTGATCCACGGCGGCGTAACTGCTCCGGCTGATATCGAGCGCATGGCTCGCACTCCGATGGAATTGCTGGGCCTGCGCGCTCGCGCTCTGCAAACCGAGGATTTTTTGCGCGACGAGAGGATCTTCGTCGGGGCGGGAGATTTTCTGGCCGCTGGAAATCTGCGCCTGCAGCCGCGCCTGGTTGGACGCTTCGCGGTTCAGATGAGTGAGCGACTCATCACGGAAGGAGTTGAAGGTGACACGCATGGCAAATTAAAATTAGCTTCGACCCATCTGGTTCACGACCACGTCGAGCATTTGGTCGATCACATTGACGAACCGAGCCGAGGCCTGAAACGCGCGCTGATATTTCATCAGATTCGTCGTTTCTTCATCGAGCGAAACGCCACTCACTTGATCCCGGCGCGAGACCGCCAGTTGCTCGGTTAATTGCTGATCCTCCAGGGCGCTGCCCGCGCTTTTCAAGGCGTCGCCCACGCCCGCCACCGTCGCACCGAAGAATCCGCCGAGGGTGCCGTTGATTTGCGCCCCGCCACTCGTGGAAAACCGCTGATCGGCAACCGCCGCCACCGCATTGGCAATTTCGTTCGCCCCGGCATCCCCGGTGGCGCTGGCCTGCAGCGTGGCCCCGGTCAGGCCGGGGGCGATGGCGAGCAAGCGGCCGCCCGCGCCCGCGGCGAAAAAATCCTGGCCAGTTCCACCCGGATTGTAAGCGGTGTTCACGGCCGTGCGCAGTTGCGTGGCGACGCTGGCCAGATCATTGCGCACCGACTGCGTGAACCCATCACGAGCCTGCAACTCCGTGGTCAGAGCGCCGCTGGTCAGCGCAAGCGCGGAGGGCGGCGAACCCGCTTCGAACGCGCTGCCGTTGGACGATACCGGCGCGACCACGGCGTTCCGATCCACCAGGGTCACTTCATTGCCGGAATCGTCGCGGCTGAAGACCTGGATTTGCCCATTCCCCGAAGGATTGGGCCGGGTCTCGAAATTCATATAGCCCGACAGCGCTTCGAGCTTCGCCTGCCGCTGATCGCGCAGATCGAGCGCGCCTCCCGGCGATCCCGACTCGAAGCGCGCAATCTTCTCGTTCAGGCCCGCGACATCGTGCAGCAATTGATTCACGCTCGTCACGTCCGAGCCGATCTTCTCCGTCAGGTCGCTCTGCACGGTGGCCAGCCGCTGATCGGCAAGATTGATCTGATCGACCAGCGCCCCGGCCGACTCGAGGACCGTGCTCTTGGTCGCGGCGTCGGCAGGATTCGCCCCGAGTTCCTGGAACGCCCCGAAAAACTCGTCCAGTCCGCCACTGATTCCCCCGGTGGAGGACGAGATTCCCTCGACGCCCGCGGATTGACCGGCGGTATTGATATTCTGGCCGAGCGCCGTTTGCACCTGGTCGTAAATGTCCTGCTTCAAGGCGAGCCCCGAGCTGAGCGATTTCTCCGCCTGCACCTGCCGGTCGAGGAAAGTGTCGCGCAGTTGGCTCACGCCGGCGATGCGCACCCCCATCGGCTCCGGTCCGTTCGTGCCTTGCATCGTGGCGCCCGAGTTGAGGTCCACCCGCTGCCGCGCGTAGCCCGGGGTGTTCACATTGGCCAGGTTGCGGCCGGTGACCTCCAGGCCTTTGCTTTGCGCGGTCAGGCCGGCCGTGCCGCGTAAGAGATTTGCGATGAGCGATGACATAAAATGAGTTAGGCGACGGCGAGGCGCGCCGGATCGGCGGCAATCGAGTGTCTGACGGCTCCGGCCCGGCCGTAGGTGCTCACCATTTCACCCCCACCGGCGATGACCACGGTCTGCTGCGCCGCACTCACGCAACGGGCGAGGAGCAGATGATTCTGCCGCAGGCGGCGCTGCGTCCGGCTGATCAGCGTGTTGATCTCACTGATCAACGCCTCGATCATCCCCGCCGCGGAGGCCAGCATGTGCGGCAGTAATTCCGCCAGCGTCGCATTCTCCGGTTGCGCGCAGTCGCGGGCAAAAGATTGCACGGTTTTTTCCCGGCAGGCCCGGTGCGCGCCAAGGAGATTGACCTGCTCATAGACCGCGGACCCGAGCTCGAGGAAGGCGTCCGGCTCCCCGCGCAGGATCGAGTTTTGCTGGTCTTCGAGCAGCTCGAGCAGACCCCCGTATTCCTGCAGCTCCACGCGGAGCGCACGGGTCATTTCATCGAAGATGTCGAGTTTCACGGGCGATGGACCTGGGCCGCGTGGGAAGCGCGCGGCGCTAGTTGGGTCTGGAGCAAATGGGAAATGCCCATCCCGCTCTTGCCGGCGATGCCGTTGGCCAGGGTATCGGTGAGCATGTAGTCGTAGAGGCCCGCACCGGCCGCGCCACTGCCGGGCGGCTTGGCGAGCATCGGCTTCAGGCCCTCCTGGAGAATTTGCCGCACGAGCATGCCCTCGAATTGATCGCAAGCCTTGTCCAGCTTTTGGTCTTTCGGCATTCGCCCCGCCAACTCCGCCGAGCTCGGCATCGTCTGCGGGGTGGTCACTGAAGCGTCGATTTTCATCAGTTCAGGATGAGTTCCGCCTGGAGCGCCCCGGCCTTTTTCATCGATTGGAAGATGGCCATCATGTCGCGGGTCGAGAGCCCGAGGGCGTTGAGCGCCGCCGCGACCCGCTCGATGGAGGGCGATTCGTCCACGATCTTGAAGCCGCCGTGCTGTTCCGTGACATCGGTCGTCGTGCTGGGGGTGGCGACGGTGCTGCCGTTGCTCAAGGGGTTGGGCTGACTCACGCCCACATTCGAGGCGATGCTGATCGTCAGGGAGCCGTGGCTGACCGCGACCGTCGAGATCCGGACGTTCGCCGTGGCGATGATGGTGCCGGTGCGCTCGTTGATCACCACCCGCGCCGGCGTATCGGGCTGGATTTCGATCCCGCCGAGCGTGGCGATGAAGTTCACCGTATAGTCGGCGTATTCTTTCGGCACGATGACGTTCACGGTCGCCGCATCCTTGGCCAGGGCCGAGTGCGGGAATGCTTGATTGACCGCCTCGGCCAGACGCGCCGCGGAAGTGAAGTCCGGATTGCGCAGGACGAGGTTGAGGCTGTTGTCCTTGATGATCTGCGTGGGAATCTCGCGTTCGACGATCGCCCCGTTGCTGATCACTCCCACGGTGGGATGATTCTTCTGCACGGACGCGCCGCCCGCGCCCGAGGTTCCGCCGAGGAAACCGCCGACGGCGATCGCGCCTTGCGCCACGGCATAAACGACTTCATCCGCGCCGAGCAGCGGGGTCTGCAGGAGGATGCCACCCTGCAGCGACTTGGCATCGCCCACGGAGGAAATGGTGACGTCGATGCGACTGCCCGAGCGGAGCGACGGCGCGATGTCGGTCGTGACCATCACCGCCGCGACGTTGCCCGACTTGAGCGTGTCCGCCGGCACGTTGATGCCGAAACGTTGGAGCGCGTTGGCGATGCCCTGGATGGTTTGCGTGACCTTGCCGTCGCCGGTCCCCGCGAGGCCGGAGACCAGGCCGTAACCGACGAGCTGGTTGTCCCGCGCGCCTTCGATGATCGTCAGATCCTTCAATCGCGAGGGCGTTCCCGGCAGCGATTCGGTTCCACCCGCCAGCGCGCTGCCGGTGAAGCCCAGGGTGAGGAGACTGAAAAGGAAATGACGCATCTTCAAAATGGGCTGACCTTGTTGGTGAGACGCAGCAACCAGCCTTTCTTTTGCGCATCGCTGAGGCTGCCTTCGGAGACGAACTCCACCTGGGCATCCGCGATATTGGTGGAAAGCACGGTGTTGTCCTTTTGCACGTCGGCCGGACGCAGGACGCCGCGCAGCGAAGCGTATTGGGTTTCGCCGCTGAAGCGCACGAGGCGCACCCCCTCCACAACCATATTGCCGTTGGGCAGGACATCCACGACGGTCACCGCGACGCGCGACGTAACGACCTGCCGGTTGGTGATGTCGCCTCCGCCTTTGTATTCGACCGTTCCGCCGACTTCGATGGGCGGCACGGTGAGCGACGCTCCGGGCACCCGGCTCTTGGTCATCTCGTCCGTGACCCGGTTTTTGCCGAGGATCGTGGCGGGCAGGGCGCTGATGAATTGGTTGATCACGTTGACGAGCGGGTTCGCATTTCCCGCCTTCGCTTCGCGCGCGGTTTTTAATTCGAGTGAATTGTTCGCCACGGTGTTTTCCTGGACCACGATCGTGACGATGTCTCCGACCCGCCGGGCGCGCTTGTCGGCAAACATGCCGCGCTCATTGGTCGTGCTTTCATTCCACAGCGAGCCAGCCAGGCCCGAAGCGGCGCAGCAAACGCCGGCCGCTACGGTGATGGTCAACTTGGAAAGGGTGTTCATGGGATTTAGAAGCTGACGCGCACGCTGTTCCTATTAACGACACGCGCCTGAAAATCTTTACGAGTATCCATGTTGCGGATGGTAATCGCGTCGCCCAGCGAGCCCGTGCTCATGGCCAGGCCCTTCATGGTGATCGACAGGTTGCCGTCGCCGGCCATGACTTCGACCACCGCTCCTTTGCGGACCATCGGCGCCGTCGCGACATCCCGGGAGGTGATCGGGCGTCCTTCGACGACGGTCTGCAAGACCTCCTGATCCTCCAGCCGGGTGTTCGCGGGAATCGGGACAAGGCGTTCACGCAGGACATCGAGCGTCTGCACTTCGGCGGCGGAACGATCGAGCGCCTGACCGCGCTCCAGGCGGCGGGTCGCCACGAGCACCGGCTTCCAAAGCTGGGCCTGCACGACCACTTGCTGGTCGAACCACGCGCGTTCGCCGGCACTGATTCGCACGCGCACTAGGAAACTTTTCGAGAGCCCCCCGATGGGCAATTCCGGCAGGGTCACCTGCCAGTCTTCGGATGGCACCCGGATCGCCTGCCACGGGCGGCCGAGGCTGAGCCGCAGTTCGCCGTCCGGGTTGTAGTGCTTCGACAGTTCCTTCTCCAGACAGCCGAGCAATTCGTTTTCCGTGACCAGATGCACCGCGGATTTCGCCGCGGGCGGAGCCAGGCGCACGCGCTCCGTGACGCCGCCCGGCGGGAGATACACGCCATCGAGAATGCTCCCGAGGGAATCCTCGCCGAAGGCGGGGATACTCGCGAGCAGGGCGAGGGTGAAGGAAACGGCGGTGAGGCGAGGCAGGGTCATTGCTTGAGCTGGGCGATGCGCTGGAGCATTTCGTCCGAGGTCTGGATGGACTTGGAGTTGATCTCGTAAGCGCGCTGCGCGGTGATCATGTTCACCATTTCCTCGACGACGTTGACGTTCGAACCCTCGAGGTAGCCTTGGTTCAGCGTGCCGAAGCCGTTTTCGCCCGGATTGCCCTGCCCCGGAGTTCCGCTGGCCGGGGTCTCTTCGTAAAGATTGCCGCCGATGCTGCGCAGGCCGCTCGGGTTGTTGAAACGCGAGAGCTGCACGCGAAAGCTCTGATTGCCACCCGGCGAAACCACCGTCACTTCGCCAGTCGAGGCAATGGAGACATCGGTCGCACCGGCCGTGATGGGCTGGAAATTGCTCAGCAGCGGCAGGCCATCGCTGGTCATGATCTTGCCGTCCGCGGAAACCTTGAGCGCGCCATCGCGGGTGTAAGCCGTGGTGCCATCCGGGCGCTGCACTTCGAAGAACCCATCGCCCTGGATCGCGACATCGAACTTCTCCCCGGTCTGGTTGAGCTGGCCCTCCGTAAAAATCTTCGCGGTCGCCACCACCCGGCTGCCGTTGCCCATTTCCACGCCGGTCGGGACCACTTCTCCGCCGCCTGCTTCCGTGCCGACGGCGCGCGGCTTTTGATACATCAAGTCCTGGAACTCGACTTTGCTGCGCTTGAAGCCGGTGGTGTTCACGTTCGCGAGATTGTTCGAGATCGTGTTCAGATTGAGCTGCTGCGCCTGCATGCCGGTGGCGCCGGAGTAGAGTGAAAGCAACATAGGATTTGGAGTGGTTGGGTTGGGTTTACGGCGTGCCCAGCGTTTCGATGGCGGAGCGGGTCGTTTGGTCGATGGACGTGATGAGCTTCTGCGAAACCTCGTAGGCGCGGGACACGGTGATCAGGTTCACCATCTCCTGGAGGGGAATGACGTTGCTCTCCTCGACGCTGCCTTGCAGGACATCGGGATTCTCCACGCGCGGCGGCGTGCCACCCTCCTCGGGAACGAGCAGGCCGTCGCCGGAGCGCTGGAGTTTGGATTTGGCCAGATCGAAGACTGAGAATTTGCCCAGCGTATTCCCGCCCTGCGCGAGCTGGCCGGTCCGGTCCACGGTCACGGGGCCGAGATTGATATCCACGTTGAGCGGACCCGCATCGCCCTGGATCTCCAGGCCCTGATGGTTGACGAGCTTCCCATTCCCATCGAGGTGAAATTCGCCGTTGCGCGTGTAGGCATTGCCGCCCCCCGGGGTGCGCACTTGAAAATAGCCCGGCCCTTGCACCGCGAAATCGAGGTCCTTGCCGGTCTGCCGCAGCGCGCCCTGGCTGTCGCTGACGCGGCTGGTGGCCTGCGGCATGAGTCGTTTGATCTCGGCGGAAAGGCCGCCGGGCTGGAGTTTGGTGCTGCCTCCAAGCGCCGCCGAGAACGAAGTCTCATCCTTCTTGAAGCCCGCCACGGAACCGGACGCGAGATTGCCCGTGATGGCGGTCTGCCAGCGTTCGAGCGCGTTCATCGCGGCTGCTCCTTGATAGATGCCTGGGATCATGCGTCGCTCCTTAGCACCGGGTATGCCATGGACGTTTCCCCTGTTGATTCCTGCGCTCCGCCCACAGGGGGGCGGCCCGCGCTGCAAGAAATGTCGGCCGGCGCGGAAGAATCTGCCGCGGCGAAAGGCCGGTCAATAGCCACAGTGCACCTCGATCTTTTCCCCACAGCCGCACGTCACGATGATCATCTGGACGATGCCATCGACCTCCACTGTTTCGATTTTCTTCTCGCCATGTTCCCGCTTCGGCGCCGGGGAATATCCGGGCACCGGAGGCACGGTGGAATCTGCCGGGGGCTGGGCCAGGCCGGGCATTTGGCTGCTGCCGCGGTCCGCGGGCAAGCGCGCCGGGGAAACGACCGGACGACCGTCGAGAAAACTGTTCATTGGGTGGTGACGGATTCGGCTTTTTTGATCTGGAAGGCCTGGACCTCGGCGATCTGTTTGCGGGACTGCTGTTGCGCGGAGAGGCTGATCGTGATGCGCTCGTTGGAATCCGCCTCGGGGGCGGTGTTCGGCAACGGCACGGTGTCGCCAAAGCCCGCCACGCGCTCGATGAGCCGTGCATCGACGGCGTAGTGTTGCAAGGCGCGGCGGGAGGAATTGGCGCGGTCGGCGCTCAGTTCCCAGCTCCCGTAATCCTTGCGCAGCGGCTCGCGTCCGGCGGGCGTGTGGCCGTCGATGAAGACCTTGAAATCGTAGCGATCGATGAGCCAGGCGACGGTCTGGACCACGAAGTTTCCCCATTCCGTGAACTCGCTCGAATCCTTGACGAAGACCGGCTTCGCGGCCCGATTGTAGAGATTGATCCGCAAGCCGTCGGAGGTGACCTGGATGTCGATCGGCTTGTCGTCCTGCTTCTCCTCCACATTGACCAGCCGGTAGAGCTCCTTGGCGATGGCCTGGAGGAAACCCATGTTCGCCGGAGCGGTCGGGTCGGTATGGCTTTCCTCGTTGCGCGCCCCGGCGATGTGCGCGGCCATCAATCCCGAGGAGTGCTCGGGCAGCGCGTTGTAGGGATCCTGGAAAAATTTCGAGGTCGCCTGGCGGATCTCGACGTTTTGGCCCGAGATCCAGAGCACCATGAACAGCGCCATCAGCGCGGTCATAAAGTCCGCGAATGCCACTTTCCAGGCCCCGCCGTGATGGGCTGCTTTCTTGGCCATCTTAGCTCGCCGTGGCGCCCGCGCCTTTCACCATCTCCTCCAACTCGTCCGCCGCCGGCTGCACGGTGTGATCGAGACAGCGGCGCGAGATTTCCACGGCCATGATCGGCGCCAGGCCGGTCGCAAAGGCAATGACGCCCTTCTTGATGGCCTTGAAATAGAGCAGCTCCATGCCGTTGTTCGCCTTAATCCGGCTGGTCAGCGGATTGACGAAGCCGTAGGCGACGAAAATCCCGAGGAGGGTGCCGGTGAGCGCCGCGGCCACCTTTTCACCCACCGCCTCCGGGCCTTCGGCGATCGCCGCCATGGTGTTGATGATGCCGAGCACGGCCGCCACGATGCCCACTCCGGGCAGGGAATCCCCGACCAATTGCAGCACGTGAATCGGACCGTCGGCCTCTTCCTCCTTGGCTTCGAGATCGTGCTCGAGGACTTCATCGAGTTGGTCGGGCTTGACCCGGCCATCGACGATCGGCCGCAGGCTGTTGCAGAGAAAGTCGATGCGGTGATGGTTGTTCACGAACGACGGATACTTCGAAAAAATGCTGCTGGTCTTGGGGGTCGAGAGATGCTCCTCCAAAGCGATCACCCCGCCTTTGCGTCCCAGGGTAAAGATCTCGAAAAGGAGTTTGAGCAGATCCGCGCCCTCGGCCTTGGTCAGGCCGCCTTTGAGCGCACCCATCACCTTGGTCATCGTGAGCTTGAGCGTGGAGAAAGGGGTCGAGATGACCACAATGCCGATGGCGATGCCCCCAATGACCACGAACTCCGAGACGTGGAGCAGGACGGCCGGATGCCCGCCCGCGAGGACGAAGCCACCCAAAGTGGCCGCGAAGACAATGATGAAACCGATGATGGGGAGCATGGCTGGTTAGCGTTCCTGAGCGGATTTGAGGTAAGCCCGAAGCCCGACGATGGCCTGGGTGTGGATCTGGCAGATGCGTGATTCCGTGACGCCAAAGATCCGCGCGATCTCGGCGAGGCGCATCTCTTCGAAGTAGTAGAGGGCGAGCACCTTCCTCTGCATCTCGGGCAACTGCTGGATGCGGGCGGCCATCTGCGCGAGCAACTCGGTGTGCTCCATCTGGGCGGACGCGCTCGTCTGGCCGTCGTCGCCGATGAGCTCGTGCAGGGTGGTTTCGTCGTCCTCCTCGGAGGCCAGACCATCGAGTTCCAGGCAGGTGATCGGGCGCACTTCGTCGAGCAACTCCGCATATTCCTCGGCCGAGAGCGACAGCACTTCGGCGACCTCGCTGTCCGTCGCCACCCGCCCGAGCCGCTGTTCCAGTTGATTCACGGTCTCTTTGAGTTCCTTGGCCTTGGCGCGCGCCCGGCGCGGCATCCAGTCCATGCGGCGAAGCTCATCGAGGACCGCCCCGCGAATCCGCAGGGTGGCGTAGGTGCTGAAGGCCGTGCCTTGATCGGCGCGATAGCTGCGCGCCGCCTGCACGAGGCCGATGACGCCCACGCTCCCGAGATCCTCGGCTTCCACATGCGCGGGCAGCGAGGCTTTCATCCGGTCAATGACCCGTCGCACCAGCGGGAGGTGAGCCTTGAGGAACTCGTCCTCCGAAGTGGCCGCCGTCGGGCCGTTGCGATACGCATGCCAGGCTTGCAGCGCGCGCACCGGGGTGGTGCTCTCAGGGGCCAGGGCGGGGGAGAGAAGGTTGTTCATCGCGAGGAAAATTATTCGCGGGTCGCGACCGGTGCTTCCGCCGCGAGGCCCGGTTCCGCAGGCGCCGCCGTGAGCTGGCGAATCTGGTGCATCAGGAGCAGCCGGAAGCCGCGCATTAGGAACGCCCCGCCGAGGCAGCCGATGGTGGCGTTGCTGAGCACCGAGGAGAGGTCGTTCCCGGCTGCGATCCCGCTCGCGAAAACGGTGAGGAACCCGCAAAAGCCGCCGATGAGGAGAAAGTATTTCATGGATCAGATTCAGGGTTTGGTTTGGACGAGCCCGCCCTTAGCTAAGCTTGTGCCATCCCCCCGGCTGGACTGACCCAATGGCCGGAAACCTTGATCCTGACAGGGTTTGGAGGGCCTTCGCCGTCTTCCGCGACGCTTTGCGCCGCTCCGCGGGACGGAAGGTTTTGCCGGGTGGAGGCCATTTGTGCCGCCACCCGGAGCGACCCCGGGGAAGCAGCCCGGAGAACCGGTTTGGCCGCCCGGTCGCGGCCGGTTGGAGCGCGCGGAGGCCGGGCCCTCAGCAGCCCATGGAACGCTCGATCTCGTCCAGGCTCTGGAGGACGTCGCTCCAGCAGTCCTGCACATCCCAGATGGAAAGCCCGAGCCGGTCCAGCGCATGGGGCTGGAGCGACTCCTGAAACTCCACCCAGCCTCGCGAATCGGCGTGCACTTTCGTGCAGCAGTTGCCGACGTGCACGAGCGTGGCGAGGCCGGAATGATCAAACTCGGGCGCGTGATGAAAACGCACCGCGTTGGTCAGTTCCGACGGCAGATTCCAACGTTCCAGGATCAACCCCCCGATCTCGGCATGATCCGCGCCCAAAATGGCCAGCTCCGCGTCGGTGGCCTCGAGCCCTTCCTCGCGCATCACCTCGGCGATCACCTCCACCGCTTCCGGCGGAGCGCTGTTGATGACGATCTTTCCGATGTCGTGGAGCAGGCCGATGGTGAAGACGAGATCGCGGTCGGCGCGCAAACCGGTGCAAAGCTTGCTCAGGCGCCGGCAGACCAGCCCGCAGCCCACGCAGTGCCGCCAGAGCGCCGCCGGGTCCGGGCAATAACTGGTCCGGCGCATGGCCATGAGGCGTCCGATCGTCAACGAAATGGCCTTGTTGGCAATCTCGATGGCGCCGAGACGCATCATCGCTTCCTCCAGGGACGCCACCCCATTTCCCCGGAGCTGGACACTGTTCACCAGGCGGAGGAGCTGGGCGGTGAGTTGCGGATCGAGCTCCACCAGGCGGACCAACGCCTCGTGCGAATACTGCGGCCGGCGGATCAGCGTGAAAATCTGAAAGGCCACGGGAGGAGTCGTCGAGATGGACTCCGTCTCATCCATCATCTGCAGGGCGGCGGCTTTCCGCTCAGCGCTGGCTGGTGATAGACGATTTCGAGAACTCTTCATTTCGGCGGTCGGGAATTAGCACAAGGCATTCCCGGCCGGGATTTCATTACGCTGCGCAATGAGATCGCGGCGGATGCGCCAGGGTCACTCCGGGATCGACGAACGTATGATGCGAGCCTGGAAGCATTCTCGAAGCTGCCGCTGATCAAGTGGTTCTTCGATGACGATCGCGAGATGCACGTAGAACACAACATCTCGGCCCCCTATCGCGCCATTGATTGCATCGAGATGGCGCGACGTTTCTGCGCTCATTTGATCGGTGTGAAGGTGGCCGTGCAACTCTTGAAGTCCTTGGTGACGATCGGAATCGATATCCTCAAATCTGAGGGCAGCCTAGCGTGCGCAATGAGACCCAGGACCGCCGCGTCGGTCTCAGACTTTCCGCGCAGTTTGCTCATCTTGAGGGAGGTGTAGAGTTGGCCGTTCTTGGGATAGATGACTCCGGCGACAAAGCCCCAATAACCGTCGCCCAATGGGGCATCGTCGAGAATAAGATGAAACTCGTCGCGGTAGGTAATGGTTCTGGACCAGCGGAACGCCGGCTCAGAGAAGTTCAGAGTGAGGCGGTAACGCCGGGGCTCAGCCGCATCGGATGGGAAGACGGTGAGCGAGAGCAGCAGGAGTAAGAAGGCTCGTTTCTGTTTCATAAAATAAACCTCGGACTGCACAGCGGCTCGTGGTTGGTTCCAGCGAAGTTTGGAAAAACAGAACGATCAAGCATCCATCGGCCTTCGCGGGCCATCGGTGGTTCCTGAACGGGAAGCGGAATACACATCGGAATGCAAAGTTTCGACACGGCGACGCAGGAAGGCCATGCGACGCCGAAGCATCATCACCGTTGGAAAAGTCCGCGCCGAGATCAAAGTCTACACGCTCCGCCGCCCCAATGGCGTGGCGTCCTACCCGTGCGCCTGGTATGACCTCGGCAAGCGCCAGACCAAGACCTTCGCCGAGATCGAAAACGCGAAGTTCTTCGCCCAGCAGCAGACGCTTTCGTTGCGCAACGAAGGGAAGGCTGTGGGTGAGGCTTCGCTGCGGGATGTGGAGACGCTGTGGGCCTGCGAATGTCGCTCCCAGCGGTTCGGGCTGACGCTCGTCGCCGCCTTTGATGAATGGTTCGCAGCCAAGTCGGCGCTGAACGGCGGGTCCGTAACTGAGGCGGTGCGTTTTTACTCCGCGCATCATGTGGGCCTGCCGAACAAGCCTTTCGGCGTGGTGTCTGAAGAGTTCTACTCGGCGAAGGCGGCGGCGGGTGCGTCATTCGTCTATTGCCGGAGCCTTCGCCACTACCTGGCGCGGATGAAGAAGCCGCTCGGCGCGACACCCCTCGCCGACATTACGATGCCGCAAATCGACGCATATCTGCGATCTGAGGCCGGCAACCACACCACTCGCAACAATCTGCGCCGCATCCTTGTCACCGTGTTCCGGTGGGCACAGAAGCAAGGTTATCTCGCGCAGGATCGGAAGACGACGTCGGAGCGCGCCATGACATTCAGCGGACGGACACAGCACCCGAGATTTTCACGCCGGATGAATGCGGAAGATCATCAAGGCCTGCCCGAAGAACATGCTGCCGCACATCGCCATTGGCGCGTTCTCCGGGATCCGCTCTGCCCAGATCGAGCGACTCGACTGGCGCGACATCCTTTGGGATCGCGGCTACATCGAGATCAAAGCTGCCAAGGCGAAGACCAAGGCCCGACGCCTTGTCCCTCTCTTGACGAACCTTCGCGCCTGGTTGGAGCCGCTACGGAAAGACGAAGGCCCGGTCTGCCGAAATCCGAACACGGCAATTCGGCTGAACTACATTGGAGAAAAGGCGGGTTTCGGCTGGCGGCAGAACGCGCTACGCCACAGTTTCGCGAGCTATCGTCTGGCTGGGGTACAGGACGCCGCGCGAAGGTCGCGCTCGAAATGGGGAATAGCCGCAAAATGCTCTTCAAGCACTACCGCGAGTTGGTGACGTTGGACGCAGCCAGTGCATGGTTCGCGATCAGCCCGTGACTTTCCAACCTTACGAGGCTCGCAAGGAGCCAGCCGTGCGAAGAAGGAAGGAGGTCGCGCCTTCAGTGCTGCGACAGCATCAGCACATTCCCGTCCGGGTCGGGAAACCACGCCAGCTTCGTTGCGCCGTCGGGCGAGCTCCATACCCCCAGCGCGTCCTGACCCATCCCTTCGTAAACGGTCATTGCCACGCCCCTGGCCTTCAGCGCCTCGACGACGGCGACGACGTCGGGAACTTCCCAGCCGACGACCGGGTGCGGGCCGGGCTTATGATCGGCCATCGGGGTCAGGTGCAGCAGCGAGCGGCCCATGTCGACAGTGTCGCCGTACTCGCCGCTGTTGCGCACGGTGAAGCCCAGGGTCTCGGTATAGAAGCCGACGGCGCGGGCGCGGTCGGTGACGTACGCGTAGGTCACGGGCGTGCTGGTTTGTGCGAGGTTCATGGTCTTATATGTTGCATGATGCGTTACCTGGTCAAAGCACGAGTAAAGGCAGGGCAGGAAACCGCACACAGGCTGTCGCTGGCTTCGCTCCAGGCGGTGCGGCTTTTAAATCGCGGCGGCGCTCAACGCGATGTTCGAGAAGGGCAAACGCTTCGCTCGAAGGTCCGTAGCGTGCAGCGCAACTGATCGCCGAGCACGAAGGGCGAAAGCGCCACAGCCCCACCGTCGCGCGAGACGAGCTTGCGCGTCATGAGGTCGGCGTAGAGGTCGAGATCGCTCACGCGCCACAGCGCGTGTCAAAGCAGCCCAATAGTCTGGGTGCGCTTGATGGCGCCCGCTAACGTGGCGCAAAACCACACATGCAAAAAGTCACACCGTTCCTCTCGTTCGACGGGCAAGCCGAAGAGGCGGCCCGCTTCTACGTCTCACTCCTGCCTGACTCGCGGATCGACCGAATCGTCCGGTCGCCGATGGATACGGAGGGCGGCCCCGCTGGCACCGTTCTCATGGTCGAGTTCACGCTCGCCGGCACTCAATATGTCGCGCTTAACGCCCCACAATTCTCGTTCACCGAGGCGGTCTCGTTCATGATCGCCTGCGCGGACCAGGCCGAGACGGACCGGCTCTGGGCGGCACTGACGGCCAATGGCGGCTCGGAGCTTGGCTGCGGTTGGCTCAAGGACCGCTGGGGCGTCACCTGGCAAGTCACGCCGACCCGACTGCTGGAACTGGTCACAGGCTCCGATCGGGACCGTGCTGCTCGCGCCTTGGCGTCGATTGGGAATATGCGCAAAATCAATATCGCCGAGGTGGAACGGGCCGCCGACGGCGCATAAAGGGACGGTGAAGCGACGTCAAAGCGCCGGCGCGGCAGCTCCCGGAAAATCAATCGCCGCAACCGTGCAGGGAATTTAGCCGGTCCGACTTTTCGCGCGGTATTTCCCCGGCGACATTCCCATGACGCGACTGAAGACCTTGCCAAATGAGCTCTCTGATTCGTAGCCGACGGCGGACGCGATAGCCGCCAGTTTCATCGGGCGATTGGCGAGTAGCATGTTGGCGGCTCTGACCATTCGCCATTGAGTAAGATGATCGAGCGGTGTTTCGCCGACCAGTTCGCGGAATCGCTCCGCAAATGACGAGCGCGACATGGAGACCCTTTGCGCCAGGAGAGCTATCGTCCATGGCCGCTCCGGCTCAGCATGGATCTGTCGCAGCGCCTCGCCGATCTGCGGATCGGTGAGGGCGCGCAACCAGCTCGGATGCGCAGCCTGGCAGGAGTCGCTCGTGCGCGTTCTCATGGCCACGGTGAAGAGCGCATCCGCGAGTCGATCAATAATGGCACCTGCTCCGGGGAGATTCTGCGACGTTTCCGCGGCGATGAATTGAATGGTGGATTGAAACCACGGCGGCGCGTGTTTCCCGGAAGCCTGGAGATGAATGACGGAGGGAAGATGTTTGACCAACAGCTCACTTTCGGGAGAAGCGAAGGCAAAGCACCCGGCGATCACCGACGTGGAGGGACCTTCGCCTCCATCGAACGACATCAGCCGCGTCCGGCGAAACTCTTCCTCCGAGCACAACTCGAGCACCGGGCGTGATGGCAGGTCGGGATGGCTGTAGAGGGAGTAAGACTCAGGATTTGGCAGCAGCACGAAATCGCCAGCCGCCAAGGGAACCAACGGCTCTTTGTCCACACCGAGAAAACATGAGCCGCGGACGACGATGAGGCAGATTCCCTTGTAACCCGGAAACTCAAAGGCGAACGGGGCTGAGAAATCCAGCCGGCCATAGAGGTGACCGCTGATTCTGAGAAGTGACATCAACTCCGTGAGATCGTCCATGGCGTTTCAAAGGCTCAAGAATGCCGGATCGCAAGCCGGCAATGCGAGCGCAGTCGCCGATGCTGGAGCGCTGGCGTTTTCGACCAAAGATGCGGACGAACGGGCGAGGCCTCTCCGCTGACGAGCAGCGTTATCGGCTATAGGTTTTCACTCCGCTTATGAAACAAGAACCACTTGATCTACCGAAACCCATCGCCGCCTACTTCAGCGCTGAGAAAGCCGGCGCAGAGGCCGTTTGCCAATGTTTCACTGAGAACGCCGTCGTGAAGGATGAGGCGCACACTTACGAGGGCCAGGCCGCAATCAAGCAATGGAGGACGGATGTCGCGGCGAAGTTTGAGTTCACGAGCGAGCCTTTCGCGTGCGAAGAGAAGGATGGAAAGATCGTCGTCACCAGCAAGCTCACGGGAAGTTTTCCCGGCAGCCCCATTGACCTTCGATTCTTCTTCGAGATCGAGGGCGACAAGATCGCGGCGCTCGAAATCATTCCCTGAGCCATGTTCGCGATCTACGCCACGCACGCGGCGCCCGATGACCCGTTGTCGGCGCTGGAGATCGGCGAGCAGCCCGAGCCCGCCGCCCGCGAAGGTTGGGTGCGAGTGAAGATTTCGCACGCCAGCCTGAACCGGCACGACCTCTTCACGCTGCGCGGCATCACCGCTCATCCGGAGGGAATCTCCTTTCCGATGATTCTGGGCAATGACGGCGTGGGCACGTTGGATGATGGGACGCCAATCGTGATCTATCCCATGATGGGCAGCGGCGACTGGCGCGATGACGAGACGCTCGATCCGGGCTGGCAGATCTTCAGCGAATTTGTGCCGGGAACCTTTGCCGATTACGTGGCGATGCCGAGGCGCAATGCGGTTCCTTTGCCCGCCGGCATCTCGGCGCTCCATGCGTCGGTGCTCGGCACGGCCTGGCTTACCGCCTACCGGGCCTTGTTCACGAAATCCGGTTTGCGGTCCGGGCAGACGCTGCTCGTGCAGGGATCGTCGGGAGGCATGGCGACGGCGCTCATTCAACTCGGCCGCGCTGCGGGCTTCGAAGTGTGGACCACCAGCCGCAATGAAGATGGACGCACGCTCGCCGAAAAGCTCGGCGCGCATCGCACCTTCACATCGAACGAGAAGCTCCCGCACAAAGTTCAGGCGGTCGTCGATAACATCGGCCCAGCGTCGTGGGCGCACTCGATTGCGTCAGTCGCTCGCGGCGGCACTATCGTCATCACCGGCGGCACCACAGGCTTCGATGTGAACCTGCCGCTCCTGCCGGTGATCAGCGAACAGATCACCGTGCGCGGCTCCATCATGGGCACGCTGCAGGACATGAAAGACATGGTGACCCTTATCGCGGCATCCGGCATTGCGCCCGAGATAGGCTTGGTGCTTCCAATGGAGCAGGCAGCCGCAGGTTTCCGCGCGATGTGGGAAGGTCGCACCCACGGGAAGACGGTATTAACGCGTTGATCGCGCAACGCAGGGAGGCAGACTAATTCCGAATGATCATTCGACTCGCGACAGAATCCGACCGTGAAGCCATTTGGGGGATTCCATTCACGAAGCCGGGACGCATGAACGCGCGACGGCAGTTGTTCGATCCGTTCTTCTTCGCCCCCGAACGCGAGCCACTAGCAGCGGACAAGGAACGCTGACTCAGATGACATCATTCAAGTCACGGAACATGGACGTAGGCGTCGACGAAGCCTCGTTCTGCGTGGCGGAATGCTCCGGGTAGGGCGCATCGCCAGCGGGTAGCGGGCACGCCAGCCCGGCAGCGCGACTGCACCGCCGTTGCCGCCAGTGCCTTCGCCTGCTTCGCCATCGTCGGTGTTCGGATCTGCAACCTGCACGACCTCGACCTTCTCGACCGACCGATTCTTTTCGCGGCACGTCACTTCGACGCAGATGCAGCCTTCGCCGCGCCGGGAATCTTGAACTGCTCGAAGCCTGGCGGTTTGTCCACGATCGTGCCGATGCCGCGCAGGATGGAGGATGGGATTGTCTTTGCGGCGTAGGTTTTGCGAAAGACCGCGCCGACCACGAGCCAGTTATCCACGCCGAACATCGGGTTCTTATTCGGCTTCTTTCCGCTGCCGCTGAGAGCCGTTTGCTCACCACTCGACTCAGGCAGCGTCTCGGCAACCTGTTCCTTCGCGGCGTCTCATGTGTAGCGGGTTTTGAGCGTGTCGAAGAACGGGTGCGTTTGGATCGGATCTTCGGCCATCGACGTATCCAACTCGAAGGTCACCTGGTCGTCGCTCGGTGCTTCGTTGGCGATGCCCTCGAAGTGCAGCATCACTTTGTAGCCGCCGTCGTCCTCCTGCGTGAACGAACGCGAGCGATAGGGAATCCCGATGCCGAGATTCGGCAGCACGCTCAGCGCCTCCGCGAGTGAATCCACGAACATCGGCACCTCGAGGATGGCGACGCCAGTTTCGGAGATGCCGCCCGTAATGCCGGTCGTTGGGAGGGGTGTGGCCGCCATGCTTACCATCAGCCGTCAACTGGCGCACGGGCCGCTCCTCAGCTAGCTATCCCATCTCTGCTCGAATACCCCGATAACCGCGTTTCGAGTGCGAAACGACCCTAGGCTGCGGGACGCGTCTTCTGCCATTCACCGGAAGACCACGCGCCGATGCCCCAAAGAGGCGATCCACCTACCAAGCCGAACGTAATCTTCAGCGCGCGCTCTGGTCGGGGCGCTCAGGAGTGCCGTCCGCCTCCGAGGCCAGCACCTGAGAGATACATCTGGCGACCTGCTGCGCTAGGACGATGCAGCCCTTTGGGGTGAAATGCACGTTCAACGGCTTGCGAATCCGGTCAGCCTGCGGAACCACGAATGCGTAGAGGTCATCCACCGGAATCCGATTTTCGGCCATCACCCGGCGCGCAATCGCATTGTAAGCAATCACATCGTCATTGAAGCGGGGCGGATCGAGTTCAGTGCCTGGCACCGGTGTGGTGGAACACCAGATCAGCCGACGACCGAGAGGCCGCAGCCGGTCCACCAGCAGTCTCAAGTTTTTCTCGTAATCGCTCAGGCTGATCTGCGGGTTCCCATCGGGCATCCGCCGCAGGTCATGCAGCCCCCAATTGAAGTGAATGACATCCCACCTCGCATTCCCAATCCAGGCATCGAATTGCTCCAAAGTATGTTTCGTGGTTGTGGCGAGGACTGGAATCCGATGCACATTGGCCTTCCCTTTCAGCAACTCACGCACGGGCAGCGTATAGCCAATGGAGATCGAATCGCCGATCAGTAACACCCGAGGAAGTCCCGGCTGGTCTTCCGGCGGCAGGAACGAAGGATCCGGGGACTGTGATGACGGCGACTGCGCTGCCGCCATGGAGGCCCCTAGGATCGTGCACCCAATGAGGAGGAAGAGTTGACGCAAAAAACTGTTGGAACGCATTGCTGACGGTGAACGGAACTATGACTGAAAACGCTTCCATGGAACTCGGGACAGAGGGTGTCAAGTTGATGGTGGAGTTTAGGATGAGAGTGTGGAAGGCCAGCCAGTGAAGGCATCTCTTCCGCCAAAGCGCATGCCAGAATCTAGGGGAATATTGCGTCGGGCAACCTGCGAGGAAGTTCACGGCGCTGGAGGAGGCGATCTTCGCCGAGTGAAAAGATATCGCCGACTTTGCCATCCGCGAACGCCTGAACGATGAAGGCGACGGCTTCGCCGGCCTTCTGACCCCAGCTCGCGAAGTCGAGATTGGCGAAGCGGTCGAGCAGGGGCTTGAGCGCCGGCGCGACCTTGTCGGCGAGACTCACCCAAAAGCCGCGCACTTTCGTGCCCGTGAGCGCGAGCTTGTCGCTGACGTCATCGAAGAGGCCGCGTCACGGACAAAAAGCTGCGCCTGGGAGCCGACTTGGTTTGCCGCGTCCGAAGCCATCCGACGAAAAGAGCGAGAGCAACTCGGCACCGCTGCGCCCGAAAATTTCCATCGAAGCCGCCGCCTTTTGCGATGGGTCCTGGATCGAATTGATCGCCGCGCCGAGCGTGCGGAACTGCTTCGCGGGCGTTTTCTTCTTCAACTCCTCGAGGTTGATGCCGAGCTTTTTGAGCGTGTCGTCCGCCGAGCCGCCTTGCAGAGTCTTGGCCATCTTGCCGAAGACCGGCCCGATGTCCTCGGCTGACTTGCCGGCATTGGCGAACTCCTGCTGCAACAACGACGAGATCGGCCACCGCGATGCCTGCATTGGCCGAGAGATCGTTGAGCTGACCGCCCACATCGAGCGCCTGCTTGAACCGATCGAACCCCGACTGTCACCACCCCCGCCGCCGCGCGGACTGCAATGAACGCTGCCGCGAACTTCGCGATGCGTGATTGCAGCGCGAGCATCTTGTCGTTGATGCGCGCCAATGCCGCGCCAAAGCGGCTGTCGTCGGCATCGAATACGGCGGTGACTTTCGGCACGCCCACCAACCGGCGTAAACGGAGGCGGCAGTTGGATGCCTCTATGCTTCGAACTTAATGCACCAATCCTGTCGGCAATCGCATGGTGAACGTGGCGCCGTCGCCGGGCCGGCTCTGGAGTTCGAGCGAGCCGCTGTGTGCTTCGACAATTGCTTTGGAGATGGCGAGGCCGAGGCCGTTGTGTTCTCCGCCGTCGCTGCGTGAGCGGTTGGCGCGATAAAAGCGCTTGAACAGGTGCGGCAAATGATCGGGCGGGATGCCGGGGCCATTGTCGCTTACGGTGAAGACCGCGCTTCCGTTCTCGCGATAAGATCTGACCGTGATCTGGCTGTTTGTATGCTCGATGGCGTTGGTGAGAAGGTTCGTGATGACCTGTCCGATGCGCTCGGCATCACCCGTGCAGGGCGTTGGATCGACCTGCAGGCGCAGCTCTATCCCTCGGGCGTCGGCGAACGTTTGCACTAGATCGAGGCAATCGTTCGCGATGGCGGCGAGGTCGAACGGCTCCCGCTTCATGGCTTCCTGGCCCGCATCGAGCCGCGCGAGTTCGAGCAGTGAATCGATCAGCCGGCGCATTCGTTGGGCGGCGCGCTGGCAGGACTCGAAGGATTCGCGTTGCTCGTCGTTGAGCGGTTGGCTGGCGAGTCCGTTCTGCGCGTGCATGAGCACGGCCGCGACTGGTGTGCGCAGTTCGTGCGCGGCGTCGGCAGTAAAGCGCGCCTGCTGGGTAAAGGCCGCATCGAGACGCGAGAAGGTGGAATTCAGCACGCTGGTGAGCCGTCCGAGTTCGTCGTCGGAATTAGCCGTCGGGATGCGCTGCGAGAGATCGCCAGTGGCGATCTTCTCCGCGGTATCACTGATCGCAGCGATGGGGCGAATCACGCGCGAAGCCATCCACCAGCCGCCGAGCAATCCAAGCGCGAGCACGCCGCCGCCGGCAGCGCCGAGATACCACGCCAGTTGGCGCAGTTCGCGGAGTTCTCCCTCGATGGAACGACCGACGAGGAAGCAACGGCCGACGCCGGTGAAATGGATCGCCTCCCGGTTTGTGCCGATCGTGCGGAATGAGCGGCTTTCGCCGGTGCTGACTTGTGCTGGCTTGGCTACGCCCGCCGGAGCGTTCCGCGTGATGACCTGCACGCTGCCATCGCTTTGCCACACGGCGAAGTAGGAGCCGCGAGCGATGATCTGATCTGTGAAGCTCGGACCGGGCCGTGGTGGCGGACGACGGCTTAGATCAGTGCCTGGCGTCGGCGGCACCGCGATGCCGAGTTGCGCGATGTCCGCCTGCAATTCCTGATCGACCTGCCGCAGGCGATTGATCGTGACGAGGCGATGCGCGGTGAAACCGAAGCCAAGAATCACGACCGCGAGCAGGAGTGCATGCCAGAGCTGAAGCCGCCAACGGATGGAACGCAGGATCATGCCGGGATGGAGTAGCCGTGGCCTCGTCGTGTGGTGATAAGCTCGCGGCCGAGTTTGGTGCGCAGGTTGTAGATGAGCACATCCATGAGATTGGAGAGCGTGTCGCCGCTCTCGTCGTAGAGATGCTCGTAGAACGCCGTGCGCGTGACGACTTCGCCGCGGTGGAGCGCGAGATATTCGAGCACCGCATATTCGCGGGCGGTGAGGATGATGGCCTCGCCGGCGCTGGTCACCGTGCGCGCGACGGTGTCGATCTTCACGTCGCCGATGATGAGCGCGGGCCGCGATTCCCCGGCGCTGCGGCGGATGAGCGCGCGCAGGCGGGCGACCAGCTCTTCGATGTCGAAGGGTTTCACCAGGTAGTCATCCGCGCCGGTATTCAATCCGCGCACTCGGTCCGCGGTGCTGTCGCGCGCGGTCAGCATGAGCACGGGCGTGCTCTTGGTCTCGCGCAATTTTGCCAGCACGGTCCAGCCATCGAGCCGCGGCAGCATCACATCCAAAACGATGGCATCGTAATCGGTCTGCTGCGCCTTGAAGAGGCCGTCTTCCCCATCCTGCGCGGCATCCACGGAATAGCCTGCGCGCCGCAGCGCGCGGAGCAGGCCATTCAGCAAGTCCGGTTCATCTTCGACTAGGAGCAATCTCATGGTGGCAAGGGTTCGGTGGGTGGCAGCGCCCCTGTGTTACGGCACCGAAGATGAACAGAAGATGAATGAAAAAGTGCGGAATTCTTTCGCCGATTCATCTTTCATTCATCGGCGGCGGGGTAGGCATGCGGCAGATCATGAAATACCTCCTTCCACTCCTCGCGCTTACCTCCCTTGCTTCCGCTGCTCAGCCGCTCACGACGGCGGGAAACGGCACACCCATTCTTTCACCGATCGACAAAACAACCGTCGATGCTCGCGCTGGCACTGCCACGGTAAAAGTGCCGGGCAACATGGCCTACGTCCCCGCTGGAAAATTTACCTTCGGTGAAGGCGCTGACGGCAAGGAGGTGACACTCGACGCTTATTGCATCGGTAAGTTCGAAGTCACCAACGCCGAATACAAAGCCTTCCTCGACGCCACGCATTATCGCGGCACACCGCGTTACTGGAAGGGCGGCACCTTTCCCCAAGGCAAAGCCAACCACCCCGTGCTCTTCGTGTCGCTGGTCGATGCCGAGGCATACTGCGACTGGATCAGCAAGGCGACGGGTTGGGCCGTCACCATTCCGAGGTCCGAGCAGTGGGAGAAAGCCGCGCGCGGGCCGCAGGCGTGGCGTTATCCGTGGGGCAACGACAAAGACTCCAGCTACGCCGGCGGCAAGCTCAAGACGCACTTCAATTACAACGCGGTATGCGCTGCCGCCGTCCTCGAGAAAGAGGCGAAGACCACCACATGGTATGTTGATCGGTCCGGCCAGCGTGGCGAGCAGACACGCGTGGATGAGATCAAGACGGGCAACGGCCAGGTCTTTGGCGTCGCCCGCGATGGCAACGTGACCGGCTGGATCGACCACAGCGCCGGCACGGGCTTCGTTGGCACCGAGATTTACCGCAAGCTCGTCGATGAAGGCGGCTACACCACGCCGGTGGGCAGCTTTGAAAACGGCAAGAGCGCCTACGGTTGCTACGACATGGCCGGCAATGCCTACGAATGGACGAGCACGCTCATCACCGCCACCAACGGCGCCGAGCGCGGCAAGGAAGTCAACGACGTGCGCGGCGGCTCGTGGTATTCGACCGGCCGCAGCGGCATGAGCCTCGGCACCGGCGAAGGACGCGCCCGCAGCGGCGGCTACCACTCGGTCGGCTTTCGAATCGCGATGGCACTGCCTGCGCAAACCGGCGGTCTTGGCAGCTCGAAATCCCGCTAAGATTCGTTGCGGGGGGCCGGACTCGAACCGACGACCCCCAGCGCATGAGGCTGGCGAGCTGCCGCTGCTCTACCCCGCAGTGTGGTGGGCCGGTTACTTCCAGCCCGCTTGCCGGAGAGCGCGTGTCAAAAGGGAACTCCGCACGCCGCAGCATCTTCTTTCCCTGGATATTGATGGCCGACTGGATGCGGCGGTCGTAGGCGTCCACACTTGTCACGTATTTCACGGCATTGGTGAGGATGATGCGAACACGCGGAACATGTTGAGCACCGCTGCGGAACTGCGCTTGGACCCGTGACGCGCGACCCACGCGGGCAGCTTCACGCCGAGCTTTTGTGCGCCTGCGTTCCAGCCGGCGGCGAGTTCACCGACTCGCTTGAGAAGGTCGCGTTTCAATGCGCGCAGTGCCGATGTGTCCACGGGATACGGCTGCTTGAGATTGCGCGGGTGATGCGGCCGGTGCGGATCGCGCAGGCGTTTGTGGATCTCTGCCGGGTCGGGCAGCGTCACACCTTTGCGCCGGGCGACGGCAACCATGACTCGCGCGAGGTCGGCGATGATGGCGCCTTCGCCAGCCCTCTTCGCCGCGCTGCCCCGCTAGCCCTTGGAGGCGGGCGGCATGATGGCGACGACTTCCTTCACGAACCCACGCCGCTTCCTCGGCAAGTTCCCGTCGGGACTTTTTCACCTGCGGCGCCAGCGCCTTGATGCCGCGCTGGATGGGCTTCAGATCAAAACGCAGGCGTCCGTTCATCGGGTTTCCAGTTCGTCAGCAGGGTTTCAAGCTGGTGCGTCGCGGGAGGCGCGACTGGCACCGTCCACACGCCATGCGCCCGTAGTGCGCAGTGCTGGATTGCAGGAGCCGCGCGAGTGGCAGCTCCCCAGAAGATGAAGTGCTCCAACCACCCGGTTTCTCGCGCCAGTGTGAAGACGAAGCTCGCCGTCCACACCGGCTCGATCAGTTTGGGGGCGCAGTCGGCCACCATGACGCACGGAAGCTCATCGAGGCGTGGTACCGCGCAAAAGGTTTCCCTCGACTCGATTCCCCGCAGCAGCCGCAAAGGCGCTGAAGGAACAAGCCGGCGGCGAAAAAATCAAAAACGACCAAAAGAGAAAGGATGAGGGAAAGACGGTTTACGAGGGCTCATTCAGAGAAAGGGCGCGCCCACGATGTGACCGTGGATGAGAACGAAAGGTCGTCAGCCACGAGGAAGTGATTTTGCTTGCCGAAGCACCTGATGCCGTCCACGCGGCGATCGAGAAGGAGCATCCCGGTGGCAAGGTGGATAGGATCGAGATGATTACCGAAGGCCACAAGCTATGAGGCGCTTATCTCCGCGAAGGGAAAGGGCGAGGAGATCAAGTTCGATGCCAATGGCAAGGTGCTTGAGCGGGAAGACAAGACGGGCGTTAGAGAAAACGACTGGCCGTGAAGACCAATCGTTTCCGTCACGTGCGCGACAATGGTCGAGGGCGTGCCTCGAATAGCTCGTCTGCCAATCGAGCTATGCCGCCGATGCCAGCGACGATACTTCCAGCATGTCGCAAACCCGCCCGGATTCGACGTCCTTGATGATGAACCGCGTGCGACCGTCAGGAAGGTTGCGCTCCCAGCAAGGAAAGATGCCTCGGCTTCAATTCCTCCTTTGTAATCCGCTGCAACTTTGCTTCGTATTCTGCTGCGCTGATCGTTTTGGCCTGTCGGCGTCTGGCGAATGCGCCGAGAACGATGTGGACAATCTCAGGAACTGCGGATTTGGTGGCGATTTCGACGTTCCTGGGAGGAGACGTGATGACCGGCTTGGTAATCTGAAATGGATACGTGCGGTCCGAAATAGGGAGCGCACCCTTTAGGGAGTATCCGGAACGCTCCGATGTCCCGGTGAGCGGGAACGAGGAAGTTTTGAGCGTGGGTGGAAAACGGTCGTGTGCGCACCGGCACCGCGGGCATACTCCACCTGGTGATGCGACTCTGTGCCTTCACCTCTCCAACTACTTTTCTCATGCCCAATGAACTCGATAACGCACAGCGACTTCACCGCGCGGTGATTGCTGCTGCGGAGCGGTGCCATCGCGACCTCGCCGAATCCGTGCATGGCACGCTGTGCCAGACGCTCGGAGGTGCGGGGATCATGGCCCAAGTGCTGGCGGCTGGCGTGAAAGCCGGCCAATCGGTGGATTCGTCGCAACTGGAATCCCTGGCGGAAACGCTTGACCGTGCTCTCGATGAGGCGCGCCAAGTTCTGATGCAGCTTCAACCGGTGGCACCGGGGCAAGACGGATTGATGACAGCCCTTGCCCGCCTCGCCGCTGAAACCACGGCGGGACAGTCGATTTGCACGTTTGAATGCGAGGACGCTGTATTGATCGACAACCCAGATGCTGCGCTTTCCTTCTATCGCGTGGCGAAGGAAGCCGTCAAAAATGCGGTCGAAAACGCACTGGCGCAGCACATCAGAATATTGCTCAGGGAGCGGAATGGAGCGATCGCGCTCACCGTGGCGGACGATGGTCAGGTCTTTCCGCCGAAAGCGCGGACCGACGAAGTGAGCGGGGTTGAAGTGATGAGATTTCGCGCGCTCGCGGCGGGCGGGGAGTTCACGCTCGGTTCTGAATCTGGCGTTGGCACCAAGGTGACGTTCACGCTGCCGCAGGAAGCCGCTCGCGCCTGGACTGATAAGGATGTGCGAAATCCGACAATGGTTCTTCTTACTTGGCTGAACCGGAGTAGCCTGCCCTTCCGCCCGATTGAATGAAAACCACTTCCGCGCCCATTACAGACGTCGTCACGCCGCGAGCCGCGAGGCGCGTGCTGCTCGTGGATGATCACCCCACGTTTCGGCAGGGCCTCAAGTTCGTCGTGGCGCAGACCGGTGAATTTGATGTTTGCGGAGAGGCCGACACTGCGCCGGCAGCGATTTCCGAGTGCCGCACGCTCAAACCCGATGTGGTGATTGTCGATGTCTCGATGCCGGGGATGAATGGAATCGAGCTGATCAAGATGATCCTCGCGGAGACGCCGGAGATGCCAATTCTGGTTGTGACGATGCATGAGGAGACGCTCTACGCTCTGCGCTCCCTGAAGGCTGGAGCGAAAGGCTACGTGATGAAAAGTGAGGCCTTGACTTCCATCGCCGAGGCTCTGCGCCGGGTGGCCGATGGAAAGATTTACGTGAGCCCGACTTTCGGCGAGCAGCTCATTTTCAAAGCGATCACCGCGATTGATGAAGGCATGGGTTCACCCGTGGATGTGCTCTCTGATCGCGAACTCGAGGTGCTGGAGAAACTTGGCAAAGGCCTGACGACTCGCGAGATCGCCGAGAATCTGCATCTTAGCCCGAAGACCGTGGAGACGCACCGCGCCCACATCAAGGAGAAGCTCAAGTTCAAGGATGCGACGGCCATGGTTCGATTTGCGGTGGATTGGGTAAGCAGCGGCCAAAGCGATCGCGTTGCTGCCGGGGATAAGCTGCCGGAGGCCTGATTTACAATCCAGACGGCTCGTCGGCTCCGACAGCCAATAGGGCTGAACCTGAGAGTGCGGCGGGGAGGGACTACGCATGGCATTCGCTTCGGGCGCGAGCCATCGTTGTAACCCCTATGTCAGACACCACTACCGACCCCACCGAAGAACAAATCGCCGACCTAGCCCGCAAGTTTTGGGAGGAAGAAGGTCAGCCCGAAGGTAAAGCTGAAGAGCACTGGAACCGTGCGCAGGAACAGCTCCGCAACGGCGCAACGAGCCAAGGCTCGAACGGCAGTTCGCAGGGATAAGTCTAAAGCCGCACCTGTTCGCGCCAGCGCCGGGAGATCGGCGGCCATGTCAGCCGCGCCCCTTCCTTGATCTTGGAAAAGTCAGGCGCGCCAGTTGGCGCACCTCCCAGCCGAAGCTGGGCGGCCAGCGCAATCGCGTCGAACGGCGCATGCACTTTGGCATCGTTGTCGAAGTAAACGAACACGTCTCGTTCTCTGACGGATGGACGGTCGGCCAGCAATCGCGTCCCGGCGGGCATTTTCCCTGTCGCCCACGCGCGCACCTTTCGCCCCCAAATCCCGAGCGCTTCGGGAGGGTAGCCGCTGACGTAGAGTTCTTCGTCTCCATGGAGGCGCACATAGACGAAATCGCTCGTCACGTCCTCGATCAGTGGCCATTTGCCGGCGGTATCGGCCACGACCATCGCGATCTCATGCTCTCGCAGCAGGGCGATGAACTCCCGCGTTTCAAAGGACGAATGTCGAACCTCGATCGCGTGGCGGAGCGGGCGCGTGCAGTCGGTCTTCGCCCACGCGAGGCCGCGCAGACGCTCATCGTGCTTCTTTGCCAATCTTGCCGCTGCGCGCGTATCGCGGGGCAGCAGGTTAAAGAAATTCCGTAGTCGTTCTGGATCGAAGCGAAAGCTGGGCGGTAGCTGCCACAGAAACGGGCCGAGTTTTTCCGCAAGCCGGAGGACGCCCGAGGCGAAGAAATTGGCCAGCGGCGTTTCCACATCCTTCAGCCGCTTCATATGGGTAATGAAGCGGCTCCCTTTGATGGAAAAGACGAACCCTTCGGGCGAAGCGTCATACCACGCGCCGTAGCTCGCCGGTCGCTGGAGGGAATAGAACGAGCCGTTGATCTCGATCGAGCTTACCTGGCGCGACGCGTATTCGAGTTCGCGGTGCTGCGGCCAGCCTTTGGGGTAGAAGCGTCCGCGCCAAGGAGGGTAGGTCCACCCCGAGATGCCGATGCGAATCGCTCCCATGTCCGCGAAGTAGCCGGGCTCAGATCGGCTCGCAGTCCCGGTGGCCGCATTCACAGGCATGCCCATCCGACAGACATCGCGTGACGCACGAGCTAAAGCCAGCCCGCTTGCGGCAAGCGACGACACACTTGATTCGGCGCGACCAGATCTCCACCGCTTTCGCCTCATCCTCCTTGAGTTCGTCGGCGAGTGTCTCGACATCATACGACTCGGAATAAACGGCCAGGCCGTTCACCTCGACGCTGTATTTGATGACGACCTTCATGTCCTTGGAGAGCGGTTCAGTGGCGGTGAAAAGTCCAACGTCGGGCATAGTGTGGGATGGGTTGAGGGTTTAGTTACGAAAGCGATGAGGCCTGTCGCGAACGGACACTGCCGCCGGCGACTTTAGGACGCGATTGCGCTGAAGCGCGCACCGAAGCGACCCACTCTTTGAGCTGGGTCACCGACATGAAGTTGATGATCCGATCCGTAGGAATCTTCGCGAGCGCCGCGGCAGCGAGGCTCAGTTCCATAAAGGCGAGCTGGTCCGGATGATGCGCATCGGTGCCGAGCGAGATGCGCACGCCAGCCTTGCGCGCGATTTTTAGGAGGCTGACTCGCAAATCCTGACGATCCGCGTAGCCGTCAATCTCCACCGCTTTGTCCAAACGCGCCGCTTCGGTGAAGACCTTGCTCCAATCGGCTTTCAGTCCTTCGCGCCGGTTGTAAACGCGCGTCTGTGGGTGGCCGAGAATTTGGATGTCTGGGTTTCGGAGCCCCGCGATATAGCGGCTCGTTTGATCTTCTGTGCGACGGAGGCTGGAGTGAAAACAGCCGAGCACGAGGTCGAGTTTCCGAAGCGCGGCGGATCGCATGTCCCCCTGCCCGTCGGGTGAAAGATTCACCTCTGCGGAGCGAAGAACGGTGAACTCAATCTTTTGCTGCCGCAGTTGTTTGTTGAGAGCGACGATCTCACGCCCCTGTGCCTGAAGGCGTGACTCGTCAAGGCCACCGGCGATCTTCAAACCCTGCGTGTGATCCGTGATGCCGATGAATTTGTAACCGCGTTGGACTGCCGCCGTGGCCATCTCGGCGACTGTTCCCGCGCCGTCACTCCATGTCGTGTGCATCTGCAAATCGCCGTTGAGCCGCACGGACCAGCCCGGATTTTTCGCCAGGACGGAGCGGGCTTGGACGAGGGTGAGAAACTCCCGCCGGATCGCCGGCACGACCACATCCGGCGGCGAATCAATCCAACGGTGCAGCCGCTTGGCGAGCGAAGGCCCAATCCCCGCCAAGTCTTGAAGTGACCGTCCCGCCGCGACCAGCGCGGCGGCTTCTTCCGGCCACATGAATGCTTCATGCGCCGCACGGCGGAAGGCTTTCTCACGGTGTCCGTCAGCGCCCTCCGCCTCGCGGATGAGCAACTCGGCGATGGCGGCGTTATCGAGCACAGAGGGGATGCTCTCCGCTTTGCGAAAGTTACCGCTTGGTATCGCCGCGGTCGCCCTGACCTTTGGCCACTTTCTTTTTCGCTTTCGTCCTGCTGTCGGCAGAGAGCGACTTCCCGACGGCGACGGTCTTGCCAAATGTTCCGTCCGCCTTCCGTCGGACAAAACGTTTGTCGCCTTTCGGTTCGATCAACTCGCGTTTGCTGGTGGCTTTGCGTTTCGTTGGCATAGAGGAGTCAGTTAAAGTCTAGGATCGCGTTGCTTCACGGCTTCAAGACGACTTTGATGCAGCCGTCTTCCTTATCACGGAAGGTCTTGTAGAGCGCCGGTGCGTCTTCGAGCGGACGTTTATGCGTGATGACAAATGAAGGATCGATCTCGCCCGCCTCAATCTTTTCGAGGAGCGGCTGGGTGTAACGCTGCACGTGCGTCTGACCCATTTTGAGGCTGAGGCCTTTGTTCATCGCCTGGCCGAGCGGGAACTTGTCGATCATCCCGACGTACACGCCCGGAATGGAAACCGTCCCGGCTTTGCGGCAGCAGTAAATCGCCTGGCGAATAACGTGAGCGCGATCCGTCGCGAGCATCACCGTGGCCTTCACCTTGTCGAGGACCGCGTCGATGCCGCCCGTGTCATGCGCTTCGCAGCCGACGGCGTCGATGCACCGGTCCGGGCCGCGGCCTTTGGTCATGGCGATCAGGGTTTCGTAAACGTCCTGCTTGTCGAAGTTGATAGTCTCCGCGCGTCCTTTAGTGCGCGCCATCTCCAGTCGCTCCGGCACGCGATCAATCGCGATGACGCGGCCGGCGCCCAGCAGCCAGCAGCTCTGGATGCACATTTGCGCGACAGGACCACAGCCCCACACCGCGACCGTATCGCCGGGTTCGATGTCGGCATTCTCCGCGGCCATATAGCCGGTGGGAAAGATGTCGGATAGAAAGAGCACCTTCTCGTCCGGCAGGTCGGACTCGATCTTGATCGGGCCAACGTCGGCGTGCGGTACGCGAAGATATTCCGCCTGACCACCCGAATATCCGCCGAGCAGATGGGAGAACCCGAACGCTCCAGAAGGCGCATGACCCATGAGCTTCCGCGCCTTCTCGGCGTCGGGATTCGTGGTGTCGCACGCCGAGAAAAGCGTCTTAGAGCAGAAGAAGCAGTGACCGCACGCGATAACGAAGGGCACGACCACGCGGTCACCCTTTTTCAGTTTCGTCACCCCTCGGCCGGTCTCGACGACAATCCCCATCGGCTCGTGACCGAGGATGTCACCGTCTTCCATGCCCGGTTGGTAGCCGTCGAAAAGATGCAAGTCCGAACCGCAGATCGCCGTGGAGGTGATTTTGATGATGGCGTCCGTGAATTCCTGAATCACGGGATCGGGAACTGTATCGACGCTGACGTTATATTTGCCGTGCCAGACGAGTGCTCTCATGGATGTGTGGATCCTGTCTCCGATTAGCCCTTGTCCTTCATTTCATCGCGCGCGGCCTGGAGATGCGTCTTGATGAGCGGCAACGCAATCGAGGCGACGGTCTTGAGCGTCGCGTCGGTGGCTTTCGACTCCACTTTGCTCATCGTCTTTTCGAGCTTCTGGTGCCCGTCCACCCCGCTCTCCTGCAGATACTCGCGGTCAAAGTCCTCTCCTGATTTCGCATTTAGCTTCTCGACCGCTTTCTTCGTCTTGTCGTCCGGCGTTTCCGGAAGTGTGCCGCCTTTCACCCCCGCGATTTCCTTGAGCTTCGCAGCGAGCCCCGTCTGCTCGTCCGTCTCGGCCTGCGCATACGCCTTCACATCCGCGCTCGTGGCTTTCGCCAGAGCCGCTTTGCTCAGCTCAAGCTGCATCATTCCGCCCGCCGCGATTTCCAACATCAGCTTTTGATCCGCATCCGAGAGCTTCTCGGCGCCGGGTTTGATGGCCTTCACTTTCTCGCCGGCCTCCAAGTTGATCTTCGTCCATTCAGCGGCGTCGATAGTGCCGATCTTGCCGTCGTGGGCGGCGAAGGCGTTTTGTGCGAGGACTGCGCCCGCAGTTACGAGCGTGGCGGTAGTGATGAAGTTGCGTCGATTCATACGATTGTGTGGCTGATGAGTTTGAGGGCCGCGGCTCCCATTGAAGGTGCGCCTTTTGCGAAGACATCGCCACCGCTCCGAGGCTTGCGCGCGTCCCGTTTCCGAAAGATCCGTATTTCAGGAGACTACTGAGTGGAAACGTGGCTCTTCCTGATGCTGCTGTTCAGTAGGGAGTCCTGATTTTGCCAGAAAACCGGAGGCATATAGTTGGACTATGCCGGTCGATGCATCGGCACCTTTTGTCGCCACCGATCCCGTGGCCGCTGCGGTGCGAGGCGCATGTGCGGGACTTGGAAGCGGCAGGCCATGGCGAGTTTTCCGTCAGCAGCGAAGGCGACGAAATCGTGCTCTCGCTTTCGGCCGGATCGAAGTGCGCCGGGAGACTTACGACGTGGCGTTGGTCCGGCTGGCTTGTGCGTTGCTCGACAGCGAGAATGTTGGTTCACTTCTTCTGGCGCGCATGCGCAATCCCCCGGCTACTAACTTCCGGGAAAATCGTCGGGGGTTCGGCAAGCGGCAGGCAGACTGTAAAAGTCGCGCCCTGATTTGCTCCGGCGCTCTGTGCGCTGATTGTGCCTTGGTGGGCATCTACGGTCGCCTTGGAGATCGCGAGGCCAAGTCCCAGACCGCCGAACTCCTGAGTAATGGTTTCGTTTGCCTGCGTGAAGGCGTCGAAGATGCGCTCGGCGGAGTCTGATTCAAAGCCGATCCCAGTATCAGAAACCTCGACCACGATGCGAGGTGGGGCGCCTGCCGCCGCAGGCTCGTTGCGCGATCGCACTGTGATGCGGCCGCGCTCGGGGGTGAACTTCGATGCGTTCTTGAGAAGGTTCCAAAAGACCTGCTGGAGCCGTTTGAAGTCGCCGGTCAGGTGATCGGTCGCGGCCTCCAATTCGCAGACCAGTCGCTGAGACTTCTCTTTCACATCGGGCGCTGTGACCTCGGCAGCGAGGCGGATGGCTTCGTGCAAATTTATCGGCTCCAGACTTAGCTCAAACTTGCCCCGTGAAATGCGGGTCAGGTCCAGCAACTCGTCGATGAACTGCGCTTCGAGCGTCACGTTGCGCTGGATCGTGTCGAGCCCTTCCACTACTTGCGCCGGCAAGTCGGTGCGAAGCATCAAGGTATCCACCGACATCAGCACCGGCGTGAGCGGGGTGCGCAACTCGTGGGAGAGCACGGCGAGAAAATGATCTTTGGCCTTCCCGGCGGCCTCCGCTTCCGCCCGCGCTCTTTCTGTTTCCTGTAGGCTTTTCTCAAGCGCTTCTTTCGCCTGAAGCTTCTCCGTGTGATCGCGGAAGATCTTCACCAAGCCGACTGCGGCGCCGTGCGCATCGTGCATCGAAGTCATCACACCGCTGCCCCAAAAACGGCTTCCATCCTTGCGCAGATGCCAGCGCTCGTCGGAAGCGCGGCCTTCGCGCAGCGCAGTTCCAGCTTCGCGTTCGGGAGCACCAGCAGCGCGATCCTCCCCAGTAAAAATAATGTCTCCCGGTTGGCCGATGGCTTCCTCCTGAGTGTAGCCGAGAATTCGTTTCGCACCGGCGTTCCAGCTTGTGATTCGGCGGTCGAGATCCATCGAGAAGATCGCGTATTCGCGCGCATTATCCACGATTAGCCGCATGCGTTCCTGGCTCTCGCGCAGTGCCTCCTCGGCGTTCTTGCGTTCGGTAATGTCGAGCGCCATGCCGACGATGAATCTCCGCCCATCGCGCAACGTCCCCGGCATTGAGGCGCTGAAAACCCACGAGCGGCGCTCGCCGGTTTGCGTCGCGAGGTCGAGTTCCGTATCGAGCTGGCGCGCCTCGCCACGGAAAAGCTGTTGAATGCGTTTGCGCACTTCATTTCCCCAAGTGCCGTGAGCGTGACTCAACCAGGCATCGAGCGTGGGAATATCTTCGGGCGCGTAGCCGGTGAGCGCCGTCCACGCTTTGCTGACTTGCAGCACCTGCCCGTCCTCCGCGTGCATGATGACCGGAATGGGCGCATCCTCGATGGCGCGGCGAAATTGCTCCTCGCTCACCACCAGCGCCGCCTCGGCCCCGCGCCGCGCGCTGATGTCGCGGGCAATGGTGGAAACGCCGATCACCTCGCCGCAGTAGTTCTTGACCGGCGAGAGGGTGATCGAGAGGGACAGTTCGCGTCCGTCCTTATGAATGCGGACGGTGTCGAAGGTTTCGACGTCCTTGCTGTGCTTGATGCGGTCCACATTGCGCAGCACCTGAGCGACATCCTCGGGCAGCGTGAGCATGGTGAGAGGTTTCCCGAGCGCTTCCCTGGCGGGATAGCCGTAGAGTCGCTCGGCGGCCGCATTCCAGCTCGTGATCTTCCCGCCAAAATCGATCGAGATGATGGAGTCCTCGGAGCTTTGCACGATCGCTGCGAGGAAGGCGCAGATTTCCGCGGCGCGTTTCAAGGCCGTCACTTCCACGAAGGTGAGCACGACGCCGGCGATCGCTTCTCCACTTCCGAAATGCGGAAGGAGGCGGGCAAGGAAATATCGCCCATCGGCACCGCGGACTTCGCGCTCCACCGCGGCGCGATCGGCCAGTACTCGCTCCGCGTCGGCATGGAGATCGGGATATTCGAGCTGATGCCGAAAGTCCGACAGAGGCTGCCCCACCGCGTGCGGAAGGACCCGGCAAATCTCGGCTGCGTTCGGCGTATAGCCGATCAGTCGCAGCTCGCGATCAAAGAAGACAGTGGCCACGATGCTGGAGGGCGTCAGGTGGTGCCCGTTGGAGACGTTCCGGGCGCTGGCTTCTTGCTCCAAGCTCATCGCGGAAGAGAGCAGATTGCGAAAGCGCGGTGGAGGAGGTCTGACATGGGGCGCACGCTACGCCTCATTGCTGCATTCTGCGAGGCTTGCATCGAGCGGAGCACTCTCTTCAGGCTTTCTGCATCCGCCGACACAGGCCGCGCCGATATGCGGCTATGACCAAACGTGAACAACTCATTCAATGGCTCGGCGATGCGCACGCGATGGAAGTCGGCATCGTCACCACTCTCGAAAAGCACATTGCCGACGCAAAAGGCTTGCCCAAGGTGCGCGCAGCTTTGACCAAGCATCTGCGAGAAACCAAGAGCCATGCAACGGAGATGAAGAAAGCGCTGGCGTCGCTGGGTGGATCTCATCCCGTTTTGAAGGAGGGCGTGAGCAAGCTGGCGAATCTTGCGGCCGGCTTGGTGACGACCGCAGCGAAAGATACCATCGTCAAGAATGCCATCGCTGACTTTGCGACCGAGCATTTGGAGATGGCTTGCTACAATTCCTTGATCCTGACCGCCACGGACTTGGGCGAGACCAAAATCGCCGCGGCATGTAAGGCGATTCTCAAAGAGGAAAAGGCGCAGGCGGCGCTGCTGGAGAGTCTGTTCAAGGGAGTGAACGACACTTATCTCGCCACTCTCGATGACGATGAGAAGGCCCCGGCGAAACCTGCACGTCCGAGCCGCCGGCCTGCTTCATCGAAGAAAGCCAAGCGCTAGCTCGGCAGCCCTTGACGCGAGATTAGCGGTCTGCATCCGTCGCCGCGTGGCGAAGCTCTCCGCTCGCGGCGTCCGCTTCCAGCAGTGCGTTGTTAATGGCGAAGGCCGCCTGCATCCCCTCGGCCACCGCCGCGATCACGAGCTGCACGCCTTTGCTGCAATTGCCCGCCGCATACACACCGGGAACAGACGTGGCGGTGTCTTCACCGCACTGAATGCAGCCATCTTCGGGACAGAAGTCGCAACCAAGCTTCTCGGCCAGCGGCGACCGCTGGAATTGGCCGGGGGAAAAGAAGAGCGCCTTTCGTTGAAGAAACGTGTCGTCCGCAAATCGAACGCCTTCCAGGTCGCCGCCTTTGCCTTCCAGGCGGGCAATGCGCTTGTTGATGATCCTGACACCGACGCGGTCCATCGTCTGCCGCGCTTTATCGTCATAGGAAATCGCGGTGCTGTTGGTGCAGAGCACGATGTCGGGGCTCCACAGCAGCAACTCGATGGCAAGATCGGCGGCGTCTTGCGTGGCGCCCGTCACGACGAGCGGCTGTCCGCGGACCTCCCAGCCGTCGCAGTAGGGACAACTGTGGGCGGTCTTGCCGTAAAACTCCCGGAAGTTCTCAATCTGCGGCAGCTCATCTACGAGGCCCGTGGCAATGAGTAGCGTGCGAGCGGAAAGACGTTCGCCTGATTCGAGCACTGCTGTGAACTCGCCTTCGCCGCGTTCGACATCGGCCACCAGCGTTTGCCGAAGCTCTACGGTTTCGTAGCGGCGCAACTGGTCGCGGGAAATCGTCAGGAATTCCGAAGGCGTCGAACCGTCGCGCGATAGATAGCCGTTGAATATCCTCGCCGGCTCATTGCGTGGATGACCCGCATCGCAGACGAGTACCTTGCGCAGGCAACGCCCCAGGACCAGCGCCGCACTGAGCCCCGCTGGCCCGCCACCGACGATGATCGTGTCGAGGAGTGGCTTCACGATTTGGCAGCCTTCGTCCGCCGCTGCATCCGCGCATGACCGCCATTGAGAATCAACGTGCCGACAATCGACACGCCGATGGAACCGATGCAGCCGAGCTTGCTGGAAAAAAATCCGAACATGGGAAAAAAACCGCGGGGCGCGAATGGATCGCGCCCCGCGCCAGCCGGGCATCAGCCCAACTTTTCCGCGTAGTGTCTCATCATATCGGGGTCGATGTCTCCCGGAGCGCAAAGCTGCGGCTCTTCCGGCAGGTCCGGCCACGGAAACCCGGGCGGCATTTCGTTGCGGACTTGCAGTTCCTCGCCGTCCTCCGGATGCGGACCGGTCCAGATTTCGCTAATCTGATCAAAGAGGTCGCTCTGGCTCCACTGCCACATGATGGTGTGCAGACCTTCCGCTTCCAACTTCGCCGCCTCGGGAAACTGCTTATTGCTCACACTCGGAATCGGCAGCAACCGCCCTACGTCTGCGCCCGTCAGCTTTTCCAGCGCCTTGGCATACGCGACAATATGCACGCCGCCCCGAACGAGAAGATAGCCGATCATCGCACGCGCCGTCGGATCGTCCGTCATCTCATACACGCGGGCCTTCCCGGCGCGGGCACCACATTCGAGGAAGAAATTGTGCAGCAGGTCCATCTTGAGATTGCCCGTCGCCGTCACGTAACTGCCGTTCCAAGGATTCCCGAAGCCATCGTAAGGAAGTGCCGTCTGCGCCGACGCGGAGAAATGATACGGGAAGAAGGAGTTCACGTCCGGGTCGCTCAGCGGCGCCGGGTTTCCTTTTCCACCCTTGGCGGCTTTTGCGGGCCGTGCGGCCGGTTTTTTGCCGTTCGCCGAACGGCCGGCGGGCATCGGAGTCTTGCTGCGATCAACGCGCGGCGTGGCGCCATTGAGGAGCAGATTGATGGTCGCGGCGACCGCTTCGATGTGGCTGTATTCCTCGGCTGCGATATTGCAGATGAGCTCGTAGAAGGGCCGATATTTATCCTTCCCGCGAAAATTGAAGGACTGGAACGTGTAGTTCATTAGCGTGGACATCTCGCCGAATTTGCCTCCCATCAGTTCCTGGACGGCGGCGGCGGCGGCGGGGTTCGGACCATTGGGCTCAGGCAGGTCCACAGCGAGTTGATCGAAGCGTTGAATCATAGGCTCATAGTTCGCATCGATCAGTCAAAGGGCGTCTGAGGAACTCTCCTGAGCGAGTTTTCAGGCCGCCTGATGGAAACCCCAATCCCAACCCGCATGGCGTTCAGGGCCGTTTTAACGAAGTCGCCTCGACCTCGCGTCTCCTTTGTAGTTTGGTATGACTGCTGCGCCATTCTCACGATCATGAGTGCCATCCGCCCGCTACGAATCTTCCTCGTCGAAAATCACACCGACACCTTGAAGTGGCTGACCCTTTACCTGCAACAGATGGGACACACCGTTTTTTCCGCGCGCAGCATGGAGGAAGCGCTTAGCACGTTGCCGGAGGCCGCCTGCGAGGTGCTCATCAGCGACATCGGCCTGCCGGATGGCGATGGGTGGAAGCTTCTGCAAAAGCTGCGCGAAAACTCGCAGACTCTCCCCGGCTACGCGATTGCCATGAGCGGATACGGGATGAATGCCGACCGCTCGAAAAGCAAGGCGGCGGGCTACAGTCAGCATATTTTGAAACCGTTCAAGGCGAGCGAGCTTCAGGCGATGCTCGCCGAAGCCGCCCGCGAACTGGAGACAGCGGATCGCTCCGGCTAGAGCGTGTCATGCACTTTCGGCCAGGTGGCCGCTTCGTGTTCCCGTGCGTCTCTGTCGGCGGCGGCTGGAGTAGTGGAGTATTGGAGTATTGGGAACGCACGGTCATCACTCCATTACTCCATCACTCCTCTTCCGCAGAAGTGCGCCTAAGGGCGACTAAGGGAAAAAGTTCATGACAGGCTCTAGGCCAGCCGCAATCCCGCGAGCGTGGCGCGTTGGTAGTCCTGTTCACGGAATGCGAAATCGGCAAGGGCCGAAGTCCCGTGGCATTGCGATGTCAGAATGTGAAAACTGCCCGTTTCGCCAACATCGTCGAGAAGTGTGGCGAACCGCAGGCGTATCTTCTTTTGATGGACCCTGCGAAGGACCGGACATTCCAAGCGGCGGTGAAGGAGCAGCGCGTGATGACGGTTTTTCAGGAAGCAGTCGGGACGAAGACAGATCGCGGCGAAATTGGTTTCCAGCCAGGTCGCAACCGGCAATTCCTGGTCTTTCCCAAATCGCTGCGCGCTTTCAACGGGCGGACGGTCGTCGGCATTAAGTACGACCTTCTAACCTCTCCCGAAGTGTCGAGAAACGAACGCGCGCCCGCGCCCAGACCGCCGAAACCGAAACCGAAGCCGAAGGCAAAACCCACCCCGGCGCGCACCAAGCACGAACCCGAGCCAACCAAAGTTGTGGCGTTCAAAGCCGAGCCGCCAGAAGATGAAGATGAGGAAATCACTGACCTGAAAAAGCAGGTCCGTCATGCGATGGCGCTCCTTGAGGACGGCAAGGCAGTCGCGGCCTTCAATCTCTTGAAACGAGCCGTTGGGTAATCAATCGCAACCAGCACCCGTGGATCGTTCGATTGTAAGGACACTATGAGAGCACTCTGGAAAGGCGCGATCACCTTCGGCCTCGTCACCATCCCCGTGTCGCTGTTCCCGGCGACACGACGCGAGGAACTAAAATTCCGCCAGTTGCGCGGTAGCGATCTGAGCCCAGTGAACTACAAGCGCGTCGCAGAGGCGGACGGGAAGGAAGTGCCGTGGGATCAGATCGTGAAAGGATACGAATACGAAAAAGGAAAGTTCGTCGTGCTCAAGGATGAGGACTTTGCCCGCGTCGATGTTGAGGCCACGCAGACCGTGGACATCATGAACTTCGTCAGCATGGATGACGTGGACCCGCTGCTTTTCTACAAGCCCTACTACCTCGAAGCGGCCAAGGGTGGGGACAAAGCCTACGTCTTGCTGCGGGATGCGTTGCTCGATACCAACAAGATCGCCATCGCGAAGGTCGTGATTCGCACGCGGCAGCATCTCGCCGCGGTGAAGCCGCAGAAAAAGGGGCTCATGCTGGAGTTGATGCACTTTCCAAAAGAGTTGATCGACGTGTCGGAATTTAATGAACCTGCGGAGAAGGCAGTCGGCAAAGCGGAGATGCAGATGGCCAAGCAGCTTATTGAAAGCATGACCAAGGAATGGGAGCCGGAACAATACAACGACGAGTATCACGAAGCCTTGGAGAAGCTCATCGAGGAGAAGATTGAAGACCCCGACAAAGCGGCGCCGGCCCCTGCTAAGAAGCGCCAAGCCACGAACGTAATCGACCTGGTTTCTGTGCTTCAAGAAAGCCTTCAGCAATCGAAGGGGAAGGTCGCGAGCAAGAAGAAGGCGGCTTCGGCTCGCAAGCCAGCCAAGCGGAAGAAGGCCGCGTAGGCCGCGTTCCAATATGCGGCCAACCACTCACAAGGTTCGCGGCGAATAAAAGCATATGCCTAACATTCCCATCCGAGTTCACGGAATCGTCGATTACGCTGCTGGCATCCTGCTGGTGGCGTCCGCTTTCGTCCTTCCCTATCCTGACAACCCCATGAAGATGATCGCAGTCGTTTTCGGTGCGATCATCCTCCTCTACAGCGCCATGACGGACTACCCGCTCGGATTGCTCAGATTCGTTCCGTTTCCAATCCACCGTACTGCGGATCTGTTCGCGGGCGGAGGACTGGCGTTCGCACCCATCCACTTTGCCGTTCATGGCATTCCGGCGGCATTGTTCGTTACCGTGGGCGCATTGCTCATCCTGATGGCATTCCTGACCCGCGGCCGCTTCAGCCCGACCGGTCAGGACAATCCGGTGGTGCCGGGAGCCTGAAAGTGGCGGAGGAGCCGGATCATCAAGGCGCGCGCATTCTTGATGGCGTAGCCATCACGGTCATTATTGAAATACGCCCAGATGCGAGCAGCGCCGCTCTCGCGAATCCTCGCGGCCCATTCGCCTAAGCCAGCGTAGCCGGTGCCAAGAGCGTGGAGAAGGGGTAGAATGGGGGCATGAAACCGAGTGTCGGACTTTTGACCCGTTACGACAAGGAAATCGAGGGCGTACTGGGGTGCTTTGATCG
>JAXDQW010000124.1:0-4936 GCA_034667665.1 Chthoniobacter sp. | reverse complement strand
GCCGCCCCGGCGGTGTGTTGTGGGGCTGGCGTCCCGCCGCCCCCACTTCCACACAGGCGAGGACGCCCGCGCCACTTCCCATATGTGGAACTCCACGCGCGCAGCGCGTTCAGCTTCCTGCGCGGGGGTTCGGTGCCGGAAGAACTCGCGGTCGTCGCGGCGGCCTTGCAAATGCCCGCCATGGCGCTCTGCGACCGGGACGGCGTCTATGGCGCACCGCGATTTTTTGGCAAAGCGCGTGAGCTCGGAGTGCGGCCGATCGTCGGCAGTGAGCTTACGATGGAGGACGGGATGATCCTGCCGGTGCTGGTGGAATCGCGCACGGGTTATCAAAATCTCTGCCGGCTGATCACCCGCGCGAAATTGCGCGGCACCAAAGAGCATGCGCCCGTCTGTTGGGAGGATCTGCCGGAATTCGCCGAAGGACTCGTGGCGCTGTTCGGAATTGCGGATTGCAGATTGGCTCGCCCTTCCTCCAGCCCCCCCGATTCCCCTCCGCCGCCTCGGCGGATTGCGGATTTTGAAAAAGTGCGCGCGATTTTCGGGCGCGACCGGCTCTTCATGGAGATCCAACGCCATCTCGTGCGCGGCGAGGCGCGACGGAATCAACTGTTGATCGAGCTTGCGGCGCAGCATCAGCTTCCGCTGCTGGCGACCAATGGGGTGCTCTACGCCCAGCGCGAATCGCGCGAAGTGCTCGATGTCTTCACTTGTCTGCGCCATCACACCCACCTCGATCTCGCCGGACGCCTGCTGGAGCAGAATGCCGAGCGGCATCTGAAAGGTGCGCGCGAAATGGAGGAGCTGTTCCGCGATCTCCCCGAGGCGATCTCAAACACCGGGCGGCTCGCCGAACGGTTGGAGTTTTCGCTCGAGAATCTCGGCTACGAGTTTCCGAAGTTTCCCGTGCCCGCGGGCGAAACCATGGAATCGATGCTCCGGCGCGTGACCTACGCCGGGGCGCGGGCACGTTATTCCCATCCCGGGGCGAAGGTGAAACGGCAGCTCGAGCATGAACTCGCGCTCATCGAAAAACTCGGTTTCGCCGGCTACTTCCTCATCGTTTGGGACCTGGTTAATTTCTGCACCGAGAACGGCATCATGGTCCAGGGGCGCGGCTCGGCGGCGAACAGCGTGGTCTGCTACAGCCTCGGCATCACCGCCTGCGACCCGATCAAGCATCAGTTGCTCTTTGAACGCTTCCTCAGTGAAGGCCGCAAGAGCTGGCCCGACATCGATCTCGATCTGCCGAGCGGCGATCGGCGGGAGCAGGTGATCCAGGAGATGTATCGCCGCTATGGCGAGCATGGCGCGGCGATGACCGCCAACGTGATCACCTACCGCGGCCGCAGCGCGGCGCGCGAGATCGGCAAGGTGCTCAACTTTTCCCACGACGTGCTCGACCGCTTTTCCAACCTCTTCGCCAATGGCGATTTTCCGCACACCATGGGGTTCGAGGATCAGCTCGAAAAAGCCGGGATTCCGATCAATCATCCGCGCACGCCGGCCTTCATGCGGCTTTTCGAAGCCATCCATGGGCTGCCGCGGCATCTCGGACAGCATTCGGGAGGGATGATCATCTGCCAGGGGCAGCTCAGTTCCGTAATGCCACTGGAGCGCGCTTCCATGCCCGGCCGGGTGGTTGCGCAGTGGGACAAGGACGACTGCGACGACCTCGGCATCATCAAGGTGGACCTGCTCGGCCTCGGCATGATGGCGGTGCTGCAGGAGGCCATCGAGCTGACGCGGGAGCGCGGCCGCGAAGTCGATCTCGCGCAGATCCCGCTCGATGACGCGCCGACTTACGCGCAGATGCAAGCGGCGGACACGATCGGCGTGTTCCAGATCGAGAGCCGCGCGCAGATGGCGACGCTCCCACGGATGAAGCCGGAATGTTTCTACGATGTGGTGATCGAGGTGGCGATCATCCGGCCGGGACCGATCCAGGGCCACCTCATGCATCCGTATCTCGCGCGCCGGCAAGGCCGCGAGCTGGTGACGTATTACGATGAGCGCGTGGAGCCGATCCTCAAGCGCACCCTGGGTGTGCCGCTTTTCCAGGAACAAATGCTCAGCATCGCCATGGTCATGGCCGATTTCACCGGGTCTGAAGCCGAGGAACTGCGCCGCGCGATCAGTTTTCATCGCTCGCACGAGCGCATGGAAAAGGTGCAGGTGAAGCTGCGCGCGGCCATGGAACGCAAAGGCGTGAGCCCCGAGACGTGCGAGCAAATTCTCGCCGCGATTACTTCGTTCGCGCTCTACGGGTTTCCCGAATCGCATGCGATCAGCTTCGCGTTGCTCGCCTACGGCAGCGCCTGGCTGAAGGTGCATCGCGCCCCGGAGTTTTTCGCGGCTTTGCTGAACAACCAGCCGATGGGCTTTTACGCGCCGGCGACGCTGATCAAGGATGCGCAGCGGCATGGGATCAAATTCCGGCCGATCTGTGTATGCGTCTCGGAATGGTGTTGCACCATCGCGGAAGACGACACCATTCGGCTCGGGCTTTGCATGGTCAAAGGGCTCCAGCGCGAGCATGCCGAGCAGCTTCTCGCGGCGCGCCCCTTCGTATCGCTCGCCGATATGAAGGCGCGTCTGCGGCTGAACAAAGAGGAGTGGCGGACGCTGGCGGAGATCGGCGCGCTGCGTGCGTTTGCGGAGCATCGACGCGCGGCACTGTGGGAAGTGGAGCAGCCGTATTGGGAGGATGATTTGTTCAGTCCTGTCGCCACCGTCCGCGAAGAGGCTGCGGAGAAACTACCGTTGCAGGCGATGAACATCACGGAGCGCGTGCAGGCGGATTACGCCGGAACTGAGGTGACGCTGGCCAGGCACCCGATGGCTTTGTTGCGGACGAAGCTGCCGGACATCTGGCGGGCGGTCGATCTGCTCCAGGCGCGGGATGGATTGCGCGTGCGGATCGCCGGAAATGTGATCTGTCGCCAGCGCCCCGGAACGGCGAAAGGCTTCGTCTTCATCAGCCTCGAGGATGAGACCGGGATCTCCAATGCGATCGTTCAGCCGTGGCTCTTCGAGCGCGACCGGTTGCTCATCACGCAGGAGGCCTTTCTCATCATCGAAGGTGTGCTCCAGGCGCGGGACGGCACGCGGATGGTGCAGGCCGAGCGCATCGAACCGCTCGCCCACGGCACTCTCACCGGGGCGAACTCCTACGATTTCCACTGAGCGAGCCGAAAACAGGCATCGCGGAGGGTGGCGATTTGGCTCGTCCTGGCGGGCCCGACAATTATCTTCCGAGCCATGAGGATGCGGTTGCATCGAAGGAACTTCTGCCGCCTTGCCCTGGCCGCGCTGGCGGCGGTTTGCCTCCGCTCGCTGCTGGGCGCAGAACGTGCACCAGAAACGCCCGATTTCTTGAGGACGCCGATCGAGCGCCATTTGGTCGAGTCCACGAGCATCGCCAGCATTGGTTTTGATGCGCGGTTCCGAATCCTCGAGATCGAGTTCCGCTCCGGCGCCATCTACCGCTATGATGCGGTGCCACCGGAAATCTGGGAAGGGCTCCAGCGGGCGGCTTCCAAGGGTCGTTATTTCAGCCAGCACATCCGCGGCCAGTTCGCCTTCCAGCGTCGCCTCGACCCAAAGCCATGAGGATGACGAAGGACGAGATCAAGCTCGTCACCTTCGTGCTGGTCGCGTTGCTGGCGGGCGCGGCGACCAAGTACTACCGCCGCGCGCATCCGCAGTTGCCAATGAGCACTCCGCTGCCAAAGCACGGCGCCCCGCGAGTCCGGTAGAGGGGACCCCTCCCTGCGAGATGAACAAAATCTGGGGCGCCTGCAAGTGCGCAGGGACCCCTGCCGCGGCATTCCGCGGACGGATTTTACCGGAGGGTTTACGTCGCTGAACAGGCGCGCGAAATTTTTTGCAGATTCCCCTTGTCCCCCGACCAGCCCTTGCTAGTTTCCGCGTCCCGCAACCGAGCGGGGGCTGCGACCAGCGGCACCGCGAGAAGCGGTCGGCGAAGAAAATCGAAAAAAGTTCGAAATTCCAGTTGACCGAAACTCAAAGTTCCCTACCTTGCACCTCCCGCCACAAACGCGGGGCCGCTCAAAAAGCGGTCCGTTCTTCCAACTTCTGGGACTTCAGATTGAACTCAATCTTGTCCCGACAATGAAATGAGCGCCGTGAGGCGCGAACTTTAACGTCGGCGCCGAGATTGAGTTTTTTGTCGCCCGGAAGTTTGGTGAGAGCACGATCTTTGAAAGTTTGATTCTGGAGTTTGTCACACGACTCCGCGAGCGCAGGCGCAAGCTGAGCGGCGCGGAATGAGCAAATTCAGAACGGTCAAATAGTAAGCAAAAATTGAATTGTGCGTTACACGTCAGATCTTTGATTTCAAAAACTACAGATCGGACAAACCCCACGTCGCCCTGCCCTTTAACTAGGAGGGGTGAGGTGGGTATGAACGGTCAGATTTAGCGGCGACCTTAGCAGTCGTTCGCGCAAACTTTCGGCACTGCGGTTCACTCCGCATCCGATCCGTTTTTCACGGAGAGTTTGATTCTGGCTCAGAACGAACGCTGGCGGCGTGGATAAGACATGCAAGTCGAACGGGATTATTTTTGTAGCAATACAAAGGTAGTCCAGTGGCGTAAGGGTGCGTAACACGTGGGCAATCTGCCGAGAAGTGGGGGATAGCTCGCCGAAAGGCGAATTAATACCGCATGTGGTTAGCGAGGACATCCTCGCGACACCAAAGCCGGGGCAACCTGGCGCTTCTTGATGAGCCCGCGGCCTATCAGCTAGTTGGTGAGGTAACGGCTCACCAAGGCTATGACGGGTAGCTGGTCTGAGAGGACGACCAGCCACACTGGAACTGAGACACGGTCCAGACACCTACGGGTGGCAGCAGTCGAGAATTTTTCTCAATGGGGGAAACCCTGAAGGAGCGACGCCGCGTGGAGGATGAAGG
>JAXDQW010000123.1:0-89479 GCA_034667665.1 Chthoniobacter sp. | reverse complement strand
CGATCAAAGCACCCCAGTACGCCCTCGATTTCCTTGTCGTAACGGGTCAAAAGTCCGACACTCGGTTTCATGCCCCCATTCTACCCCTTCTCCACGCTCTTGGCACCGGCTACGCTGGCTTAGGCGTCGCTACGTGCTTCCCTTGAACACAACGCTTCGATGATCCTTCTCGCAGACGCTACCAGCGGCGGCCCACAGCCAGAGTTCATCGCGTTCATGGCCGTTTGGGTAGGGCTTGGATTGGGCAGCTTTCTTTTCTTCCACTTCAACCGCAACACTGCGCTAAAACGGAAGCTATTTCCCGCTTTCGTTATCCTCGTCGGTGTCATGTTCGGCGGGTTCATGTATTACTCGATAGGTCGCCACCAGCCCAAGGTTCTCGTCATTTTTGGTCCTGCGCTGGTCCTTATCACTTATCGCAACATACGTCAGACGCGCTTCTGTGATTCTTGCGGCAAGACCTTGTATCGGCAGCCAATCTTTTCGAGGACGCAGTTTTGTCCTCACTGCGGAGGCGAACTGAAATGACAATAGCCGCTTGTCGGTCGTGGCTTGCCGCTTGGTCTGTTGCATCCCTCTTTCTCGGCATCGGAGCTTCGTTCATTCCGTGGGGTTCGCCTTCCACGTTTCACGGCACAGGCTTTCCGGTCTTCGTCGTCGCATGGGAACAGTCGCCGAGTAGTGGTCAGTTTCTCGACTACCCAAACCCACTTGGATTCGTCCTCAACCCAGTGCTCATCTTTCTCGGCGGTATGGTGGCCTAGCTACTGGTTCGCGTCGCTTTCTACTATCGTCGGAGTTCTTCGTCCGCCGTTTCCAAGTAGCCATGCTCTTGAAACGCGAACAACCATGTCCTCACGCCTTCTTGTGCCAGGGCGTGTTTGTAAACTCACGGCGCGGGGCAGTCTCAAGGAGCCGGGGCGCCCCCGCCCCGCGTTGCTCCTCGGGACGGGGGCGCCCCGGCTCCACGGTGGCGGCCCGGAACTTCACCCGTGAATGCAACGTGCGCTCGAGCTCGATCGACGGGGTTATTTCGCAAACACGCCGTTGGCCTTCGGACCCTCAATCACTATGAAGACCCTCATTCTCACCGCCGCTATCTTGGCGATCGTCCTCATGCCAGTTCGGAGCGCCAATGAATCCGACCGCGCCCAACTTGCTGACGAACTTCTGACGACGATGCGTCTCGAGAGTAGCTTTCGCTCGGGGTGGACATCGTATCCTCCGGTGGATGGCGGGGCCGATCATCCGGATCCCGTCGAGGTATCCAAAGCGCTGTGGCTCAAGCTCAAGCCCGAATACGTCAAAGCGTATGCCGACGTTTTCACCGAAGAAGAACTGCGTGCGCTGATTGCCTTCTACAAGTCGCCGACTGGCCAGACGTTCCTCGACAAGACTCCCGACCTCACTCGGAAGCTGACCGCCGCACACCAGAAGCAGATCATGGAGGCGCTGAAGAGCAAATGACTTACACGCTGAAACGGGCACGGCACGGCCAGCCAGGAAGCTTGTCACTCTGCCTGCGGGCCGTTCTGTGGATGGCCGCGCTCCTGCTCGCACACGCCTCGCTTTTTGGCGGGGAACCTCGGGTCAACGTCGTGCTGGTTCACGGCATTCTCGACACCGGGAAAATCTTCGATCCCATGGTCCGCCGATTGGAAGCCGCCGGCTTCAGGACCTTCGCGCCATCCTTGAGTCCGAACAGCGGGAAATCGGGGTTGGCAGACCTGGCCCGGCAGCTTGCCCGCCGGATTGACGCTCATTTCGGCAGGTCCCAACCCATCCTGATGATCGGCTTTAGCATGGGTGGTCTTGTCATCCGTTATTACGTGCAGAACCTGGCCGGGCGGGGGCGCGTGCGCGGCGTGTTCCTGATTTCCACGCCCAACCACGGCACTCTCTGGGCGTTGTTCGCTCCCTGGCAAGGGATGCGCGAACTGTGCCCCAGCAGTGTCTTCCTGCGTACTCTCAACGCGGATCGTGCAGCGTGGGCAAAGATCCCGGTTGCCTCTTATTGGACCCCGCTGGACCTGATGATTGTGCCCGCCAACAGTTCCAAGTGGGAGATTGGCGAGACCACGCGCATTCTTTGCCCGCTCCATCCGTTGATGCCCAGAAACCGCGCCGTGACGGCGGATATCCTGGCCAGGGCGATCTCCTCATCCACGAGACCGCCCTGCGCGGCCGCTTCGCAGTTTACTCGGTGAAAGGCGACGGCCGTCGCGCGACGCCAGCGCCCTCGAGCCACGCCTTGATGGCTGGCCAGGTGATCGCCAGACTCCCTTCCTTGTTCGGATGGGTTCCGTCCGGAACAAAGGCTTGAAACTGTTTTGGATTCGCGCTCTTGAGCCGATTCCAGGCCTGGTAGTGGTCGAGCAGGATCACTCCATGTTCCCGGGCGTAGCGGCGGTAGTTTTCGTTGAACGCTTCGAGTTGGGGGCGGTGAGCCGCGCTGCCGCTGCCATTGGGCGCGTCCCAGTTGGCATTCATGATTTGCAGGACGATACAGGTGCCGGCGTTCTGGGCCTGGATCGCGCGCACCATCTTGTCGAGGTTCGCCTCGCCCCGCTCCAGCGGCATCTTGAACTTGTCGTGGGCGTCGTTGAAAGAGAACTCGATCAAGACGAGATCGGGCTGGTGATCGAGCACCTTTGCTTTGAGGTTCTGCACTCCCCAATCGGAATTCTGTCCCGGTCCGCCGCTGTTGATGAAGGTGACATTTCCCGGGCTCCTGGTGTCGAACCACTCCTTCATCGCAGGCGCCCACGCGCCGCCATGAGTGAGGCTGGTGCCGTACACGACCACGGTGACTTTCTGGCCGGACTTCAGATGGCGAAAAAACTCCGTGGCAGTGTCCTGGCCAGTCGAGGCCGGCGGCGCGGCGACGACCTCAAAGGTGAACCCGGCAATAGAAAGCGCGGCAGCAGCGCAGAACGGGAAGAATTTCATCTGAAGTGACCTTTCTGTTGGGACTGCTTGGCGGTTTCTCCGGGGGGGTCAGGGGTTTGGCTCGCGCCCGAGGGATTATACTCTCAGCATGTTCTCAGGGTTAAAGACCCGTGACAATGCCGCCAGGCGCGCAGCCGCCAGAGGCTGCAGAAGCGCCTTGGCAAAGACACGTTCAAAATGAAGCCACTGAAGCCTGCTGCACTGATTGCTCGGGCGCGACTTTCTATGAAGACCAACTTTCTCATCACCGCCGGGGTGCTGTTCTCCTTTGCCAGCATCGCCCAGGAGATTGATCTGCAGAGTTTCATCAATGAGGGGATCAAGGCTGGATCGAAGCGCGTGGTCGTCCCCGTGGGACGTTATCGCGTGACTCCGAATGCCGGACGGCACCTGCTTCTCAAAGACCTCGCGGATATCGAGATCATCGCCGATGGGGTGGAGATGGTTTGCACGCAGACGGTCCAGGCCATCGGCTTCGAGCACTGTCGCAACGTGCATTTGAAAGGGCTTAGCGTGGACTATGATCCGCTTCCTTTCACCGAGGCTCGCCTCACCGCGCTCGCGCCGGACAAGAGCTGGGCGGAGTTCGAGATCATCGATGGCTACCCCGAAAACTCGCTCGAGGAGCGCATTGAGATTTACGATCCGATGACGCGCGAGCTGCGGCGGGAGACCACGGGCTGGTCCAAAGAGTTCCAGCCGCTGGGCAATCATCGCTACCGCATTGCCAAGCGGCCTGGCTATCGCTTCAACGAAAAGTCCGACACCGAGCAAGCCGGCGACATCTTGGTGACCAACGATGCCTTTCCCGCGAAGGCGGGCGGGCACGCGATCTCGCTCTCACAATGCACCGCGGTGAAGCTGGAGGACGTCACGGTGTATGCCTCGCCGTGCTTCGGCTTCATCGAGCATCAGTGCGATGCCACGACCTATCTGCGTTGCAAGATCGATCGCCGCGCGCCGGAGAACGATCCTGTGAAGCGCGGCTTGGCGCGGATGCGCTCGCTCGACGCGGACGCCTTTCACAGCAGCGAAGCGGCCCAGGGACCGGCGATCATTGACTGCACCGCGAAGTATCAAGGCGATGACTGTGTGAACATCCACGGGGTCTATCACCTGATCACCGCGAGCGAGGGCGCCACGCTGCGGGTGGCGGCACTGGGACGAATGACCATCGAGCCCGGCGATCCGGTGGAGTTCCTGCCCTATGCCGGCGAACGCCCGCCCGATGCCGTCGCGGTGAAGATCGAGCCTGACGCCGGCATCATCGATGAGGAGAAGGTGTTCATTCAAAAACTCAGTCTCAACGATCACAACCAGCAGCGACTGCTCGAAGGGAAGGCCGCGTTCTTCAAAGTCACGCTGGATCGCGCGGTGCCGCTGCCCATGGGTTCCGCGGTGTGCTCGGGCGGGCGGGTCGGCAATGGCTTCGTGGTGAAGGGCTGCGACTTCGGTTACAACCGTTCGCGCGGCATCCTGATCAAGGCCAGCCACGGCGAAATCAGCGGCAACAGGATCAGCCACGGCTGGATGGCCGCGGTGCTCATCGCGCCGGAGTTCTGGTGGTTCGAGGCCGCGAGCGCCAGCGACGTGGTGATCAAGGACAACGTCATCACCGGTTGCCGCCGCCCAGCGATCGAGGTCATCGCGCAGGGCGGCAACAATCACCCTCTGCCCAGCGGCGCGCATCGCGACCTCCGCATCACCGGGAATACGATCACGCAGTCCGTCTGGCCGAACATTCGCGTGACCTCGACCGCGGGACTTGTCGTGAGCGGCAATCAACTCACCGCGCCCGATCCCGAAGACTTCGTGCCACCGCTGGAGTCGCTCTGGAACTGGGGCAAGGGCCAACCTTCCGCCGTCATTACGGAACTTTGCGACCAGCCGAGGGTGATGCCGTGAGGCGCCGGCTGGTGCCGCGGTGGCGTGCGAGCATCAAAAGAGCCCTACGCACGGACGGTGGTGGTGGATTATCATCGGTAGCGCGGCGCCCCGCCGAATCCCCATACGAGTTCATGCGCAAAACCATTTCCCTATTCCTTCTGCTGCTCGCAGCAGCGGAGGCTGTTGCTGAACCGGTCAAATTCAACCGCGACATCCGACCGATCCTCAACACGCATTGCCTGAAGTGCCACGGCGGGGTGAAAGAGGCGGGAAAATTGAATCTGCAATTCCGCGAGCAGGCGTTGCGTCCGGGCGAAACAGGCGAGATCGCGGTCGTGCCGGGGAAGCCGGAGGAGAGCGCGTTCATCGAGCGGTTGACCACGGACGATAAGAGCGAGCGGATGCCGAAGAAGGAGCCGCCGCTGCCGAAGGATAAGATCGAGCTGTTGCGGCGCTGGATCGCGGAAGGCGCGAAGTGGGAGGATCACTGGGCTTATCAGCCGCCGAAGTCCGCGGGGAAAAGCGTGGACGCACTCGTGGGTGAAAGGCTCGCGCGGGAAGGCCTCACCCTGGCCCCGGAAGCCGGCCTTCGCACCCTGGCGCGGCGTCTTTCACTGGACCTCATCGGACTGCCGCCCGAGCCGGAGCGTGTGGATTCCCTCGAGAGAGACGCGGCCGCGGACAAGGAGGCGGCGCTGCGCGGTTTTGTGGATGAGTTGCTTGCCTCACCCGCCTACGGCGAGCGGTGGGCGGCGCCCTGGCTGGATCTCGCGCGCTACGCCGACAGCAAGGGCTACGAGGCCGATCGGCTGCGTGATATGTGGCGCTATCGCGATTGGGTGATCGATGCGCTGAACGCGGACCTGCCTTACGATCGGTTTGTCACCGAGCAACTGGCCGGCGACCTGCTGCCGAACGCCACCGCGGAACAGGTCATCGCGACCGCTTTCCATCGCAACACGCCGCAGAACGACGAAGGCGGCACGGACGACGAAGAGTTCCGCACTTATGCGGTGCTCGACCGCTTGAACACGACTTTCGACGCGATGCAGGGGACGACCATCGGCTGCGTGCAGTGCCACGGGCATCCCTACGATCCGTTCGTGCACGACGAGTATTACAAGCTCCTCGCGTTCTTCAATAACACCGCGGACGCGGACCGAAACGACCAGGCGCCCACGCGGAAATTCCGCTCGCGTGCCGACGAGGCTCGGGGCGTGGAACTGGAGGCGAAGCTTGCCGGAGCAGAGGCGAAGCTCGAGGCGGAATTGCAGCGCCCGGAGTTTCGCAAGGCATTCGCGGACTGGCTCGCCGACCTGAGCTCGGCTCGCGAGCTCGCGCCGCTGACTGAGCTGAAGGTCGCGAGCACGCAGGGGAAATATCGCGTCGAGGAGGATGGCCGCATTCACCTCGAATCCGCGGTGCCGGCGCGGACGACGATCACCGTCACGTCGGGCGCCGCGGCGGCTGAGCGCATGATCGGGGCGATCGCGCTCGAAGCGCTCCCCGACGACAAGCTGCCGGGCGGCGGACCGGGCGGGAATGAGATCGGAAACTTCGTGCTCACGCGCATCCGCGCGGCGCTGGTGAGCGGTGAAGTGGAAACACCGCTCGAGCTGGCGAGCGCGAGCGCGACCTTCGAACAGAGCAACTGGCCGGTCGCCGAGGCGCTAAAGCAGGGCGTGAGCAAAGCGATCCCGGGCGAAGGCGAGAGCGGTTGGGCGATCGCGGGCGGCACGGGCAAAGCGCAAACCGCCACATTCGGTCTCGCCAAGGCGATCGCGCTGCCGGCGGGCGCGCAGCTCCGCGTGACGCTCGAGTGCGAAAACGAACGCTGGCCGGAGCACGTCCTGGGCTCGTTTCGCCTCGCGACGAGTTCGAGCGCCGTCCCGGAAAAGGTCGCGGCTTTGCCCAAAGAAATCCGTGAGCTGCTCGGCCGGGACGCTGCAAAATGGAAGAAGGAGAAGCGGGCCAAGGTGGAGCGGCATTTCTTCACCTCGCTCAATCGCGAACTGGCCGAGCTTTACCAGGACACGGACAGCCGCCGCGCCGAGCTTGCCGCGCTGCCGGTCTGCGAGCTGCCAATCATGCAGGAGCTCAGCGGACAGGCCGCGCGCAAGACTCAGGTCTTTCATCGCGGCAACTGGATGGACAAAGCCGCCGAGGTGCAGCCCGCGACGCCGCAGATACTCAATCCGTGGCGCGATGAATACCCGCGCAATCGGCTGGGCTTCGCGCGCTGGCTGACCAACGGCGAAAACCCGCTGACCGCGCGGGTGCAGGTGAACCACGTGTGGGAGCAGCTCTTCGGCACCGGTCTGGTCGAGACGCTGGAGGACTTCGGCTCGCAGGGCGACAAGCCAGTCTATCAAGACGTGCTCGACGAGCTCGCGGTGCGTTTTCAGACCGGGATGAAGTGGAGCCAGAAAGCGCTCCTGCGGGAGATCGTGCTCAGCCGCGTTTACCGCCAGGCGTCGAAAGCGACGAAGGCGCAAATGGAGCGCGATCCGGGGAATCGCCTGCTCGCGCGCGGTCCGCGTTTCCGGCTCGGCAACGAACAGATTCGCGATCAGGCCCTCGCCATCGGCGGCATCCTGAGTCGCAAGATGTTTGGCAAACCGGTGATGCCGTATCAACCGCCCGGCACGTGGCTCACGCCCTATGAAGGCACCGAGTGGAAAACCTCGCCCGGCGAGGATGGCCATCGGCGGGCGATCTACACGCTCATCCGTCGCAGCGCGACCTATCCGAGCATGGTCACTTTCGACGCGCCGAACCGCGAGTTCTGCCTCGTGCGCCGCACCCGCACGAACACGCCGCTGCAAGCGCTCGACCTCTTGAACAGTCCCGTCTTCATGGAGGCGGCGGCCGGACTCGCCAAACGCATGGCTGAGCCCGGCGGCACGCTCGAGGAACAGCTCGCCCGCGGCCTTGCCTTCGCCACGCTCCGTCCCGCGCGCGATTACGAGATCGCCACGCTGAAAAAACTCCACGCCACCGTCGGCGGCGACCTGAAGCTGGTCGCCAACGCCATTCTCAACCTCGACGAGGTGCTGACCAAAAACTGAATGCGTTCAGTTCGGCCGATCCGCCCATCGCAGTGCCATGATCTTCACATGACGATCCACAGAATCATCCCAGAAGCTAATCGCAAAGCGCCCGGTGACGTGGACATCAAGATCGCCGGTCTTGTCGATTTCGTGGAAGTCGGCGAAGTGCGAAGGGAAATCACGAATTCGCTCCATCCGGTCGAGCAACATTTCCCGGTCCTTCTTTTTCAATCTTCCGAGAAATTCGATCACTTCGATGGCGAGCAACAGCCGGCGTTTCACTCGTCCGGCGGTTCCGGAATATTTGCGAGGCGCGCCATCGCTTCCTCAAGTGTCAGCCACCGGCTCGGATCCTTATCGTCGAGCTTCCGCGCCAGCTCGCGCCGCTCCTCGTCCGTCATGTTGCTCGAAATGAGAAATCCCATGAGATGTCTCCGCTGCTCGGGCGGAAGTGCCGCCACTTTCTTTCTCAACGTTTCCAGACTCATGGGCGTTCCCAATCAGACCGGCGCTTGTTCTGCAACGCGGGCTAGCTCATCCGCCTCATCGAGGTCTTTCAGTTTCTCCTCGACCCGCTCCAGTGTCTCCCAGCGTCCGGGGTTCTTGTTGGCGATGGCCTTGGTCAACGCGCGTCGCTCTTCCGCGCGCTCCTCGGACGTAAGATTGAGAAAGCATGTGAACCCGAGCAACCGTCTCTGCTCGTCGTGTGGCAAGGCAATCGCCGCAGCTTTGATCTCTTCCAAACTCATATCCGCATTCAATCACAGGACTGCTGGGCTCGCAATGCCCGCCCTCTCATCGCCATGAACCACGACACCCATCTTCGCCACCACGCCGTCGAACTCGAGACGCGGCGCTTTTTCCTCAAGAAGAGCATGGCCTGCATCGGCGGCATGGCCTTCAGCGCGCTGCTCGGCCACCGCGCCTCGGGCGCGCCATCCACGCCGGCGTTGCATCATCCGGCGAAGGCGAAGCGCGTCATTTACATCCACCTCGCCGGCGCGCCGTCCCAGCTCGAAACGTTCGATTTCAAACCCGAGCTCGCGAAGCTCGACCGGCAACTTTGCCCGGACTCGTTTTTGAAAGGGAAGCGCTTCGCCTTCATCAAAGGCGTGCCGAAGATGCTCGGGCCGCAGGTGAAGTTCGCGCAGCACGGGCAGGGCGGCGCGTGGATTTCGGAGGACCTGCCCGAGCTGGCGAAGGTCGCCGACAAGATGTGCTTCGTGAAGAGCATGTGGACGGAGCAATTCAATCACGCGCCCGCGCAGCTCATGCTCCAGACCGGGCACCAGATCAAAGGCCGGCCGTGTCTTGGCTCGTGGGCTTTCTATGGACTCGGCACGGAGAACGCCGACCTGCCGGGCTTCATCGTGCTCACCAGCGGCGGCAAGAATCCGGATGCGGGCAAGACGGTCTGGGGCAGCGCCTTTCTGCCGAGCATCTATCAGGGCGTGCAGTGCCAGGGCCACGGCGAGCCGATCCTCTTTGCGGCGAATCCCGAGGGCGTGTCGCGCGAGCAACGGCACGCGACGCTCGAGGCGATCAATGAAATCAACGCGCGCACCGCGGAAGAGTTTGGCGATCCCGAGACGCTCACGCGCATGAGCCAGTACGAGCTCGCGTTTCGCATGCAGATGAGCGTGCCCGACGCCACCGATACCGCGAGCGAACCGGCGCACATTCACGCGCTGTATGGGACCGAGCCGGGCAGGAATTCCTTCGCCAACAATTGCCTCCTCGCGCGGCGGCTTTCGGAGCGGGGCGTGCGCTTCGTTCAGCTCTATGACTGGGGCTGGGACGCGCACGGTGACAACGAGGGCACCTCGCTGACGGGCGGCATCAAGCGCAAGGCGGCGCTCATGGACAAAGCCGTCGCCGCTCTTCTGCGCGACCTCGAGCACCGCGACATGCTGAAGGACACCCTCGTAGTGTGTGGTGCGGAATTTGGCCGCACGCCGATGATGGAGAACCGCAATGCCGGAAAGGACAACCCCTTCGCCGGCCGCGACCACAGCCCTGGCGGCTTCACCGTGTGGCTGGCCGGCGGCGGCGCGAAAGGCGGCCTGAGCTATGGCGAGACCGACGAGTTTGGCTACCAGGCCGTGGTGGACAGAGTGCATGTGCACGACCTCAATGCGACCATCCTGAACCTGCTCGGCTTCGATCACGAAAAGCTGACCTATTTCTTCCAGGGTCGTAACTACCGGCTGACCGATGTGGAAGGCCACGTGGTGAAGAGCCTCCTCGCGTGAGGCATCGGCGGCTGGTCTGCTCACGAAGGCCGCGGCTGACCGTGCGCAGGTCTTCGGGGCGGAGCCCCGGGACGTGTGCGCACGAGGGCAAGAGCCCTCGTGCGAGCGCGCGGTGAGGAGGTTGTCGCGCCAGCCGGCGGTGATCGGGCAAACTTTTCCGCCGAAGCTGCGCTCCCTCGTTCTCAAACTGCGGCTTTGGGGACGAGGCGATGGTTACGCGGCGCAAATCGTGACCGATTCGGCTAAAAGGAATCCATGCCGAAGCCGAAATCCAAAGCGTTCGCCCGCATTCGCGCGGAGGTCATCCGGCTCGTCGGGCTGATCCCGCCCGGGAAATTCACGACCTATGGGAGCATCGCGATTCACATGAACGTGATGGCGCGCCACGTCGCCTTTGTGATGAGCAGCCTGACCGAGCAGGAGGCGGCGGAACTGCCCTGGCATCGGGTGGTGAGCGCCGACGCCCGGCTCAGCCCGAACATGGAGGCGGCTCTCTCGAAGGTGCAGCGCCGGCGATTGCGCAGCGAAGGGCTGAGGATCAATGCCGCCGGCTATCTTCAGAATCCGGATGCTCACTTCCATGTCGTCGGCATCCGGCGGGACATCCGCTGGAGCGAGGGGTGAAGAGGCACGTGCCCGAAGCCTGAGGGAGGTTCCACGACAGGTCGAAGGCACGAAGCGGCAATGCCGTGGGGCAGCCAAAGAAAAGCGAGAGATGGCAAGACGAAGCGCGAAATCCTGAGCAAACTCTGTCTCTCCTGATTCATGAAACTCCGCCGGAGATTCTTCACCGCTTCACTGCTCGCGGCGCTGACTTCAATGCACGCCGCCGAAGTGCCATGTGTGGTGCCGGGGTATGAGCGCTTGCGGGCGGCTGGTGGGGACTGGCAGGTCGAGGCGGGGGAGGCGCTGTTCTCGGAGCTCTCCTGCGCGGCGTGTCATTACGAAGATGCGCCGCGCACGCCATCCTTTGTGTGGAAGGCCGGGCCTGATCTTTCCGCGGCGGGCGACCGGCTGCGCGCGGCGTATGTGCGGGCGTTTCTGGCTGATCCTGGGTCGGTGAAGCCGGGCACGACGATGCCGCATCTGCTCGCGGACATGACTGAGCCGCGGAAGACGGAACTGATCGAAGATCTCGCGCATCATCTCATGGGGCAGCGTGCCAAAAAGAAGAGCACCGTCGAGCCGGTCGTAGGGTCGGCGAAGACGGGGCGCGCGCTGTTTCTCAGCGTGGGCTGCGTGGCGTGTCATGGCACGCAGCCGATGGAGCGGCTGGGAGAGAAATATGCGCCGGGCGAGCTCGCTCGCTTTCTCATGAGTCCGCTCAGCGTGCGTCCGGCGGGACGGATGCCGGATCAGCATCTCGGAAAAAAGGATGCGGCGCACCTCGCGGCTTATCTCGCGCCAGATCTGCCCGCCAGGGATGCGGAGTTCGTCGTCGATCCAGAGCGCGCCGAGCGTGGGCGAAAGGCGTTTGCTTCGCTTGGGTGTGTGGCTTGCCATGAGGGCAAGCAGGCGGCCACGCCGAAGCCGCTCGCCGATTTGCAGCGCGGCTGTCTGGCGACGGAGCCGAAGGCGGGCGTTCCGCATTATCGGCTGACCGAAGAGCAGCGCGGCGCGATCCGCGCGGCGCTCGAGGCGCGCGGCAAATCTCCCGGCGGAGACGATCCGAAGGCCGCGATTCGCCGGGTGATGCTTCAGCGCAATTGTTTTGCCTGCCACGCGCGCGACGGATTCGGCGGCCCCGCGCCGGACGTGGCGGCTCACTTCACCTCGACGAAAGACGACCTCGGCGATCTCGGGCGCCTGCCGCCACCGCTCGATGGCGTGGGTCGGAAGTTTCAGCGTGCGGCGCTCGAAAACGTGCTGCGCGGGCGCGATCCCGTGCGGCACTACATGCGCGTGCGGATGCCGGGTTTCGGAGAGGACGTCGCGCGCGAATTGAGCAAGCTGTTCGCGCGCGCGGATGCCGACGCGAACGAGCGGCCCGCCCTGGCGCACGAGAAGAACCCGGATCTCGCCGGACGCAACGCGTGGGGCCGTGAACTGGTCGGGACCGGTGGCTACGCGTGCATCACCTGCCACGACTTGAACGGCTGCCCATCGCTGGGCATCGGCGCCTACGATCTCGCCGAGATGCCGAAGCGGCTGCGACCGGAATGGATGCGCGATTTCCTCATCAATCCGGCGGCATTTCCGACCGGCGCACGGATGCCGCCGTTCTGGCCGGAAGGCAAACCGATGAATCCCAAGCTCGGCGGAGGCACCGCTGAGCGGCAGATCGACAGCATCCGCGTGTACCTCGCGGAAGTGGATGAGAGCCTGCCACCGCCGGGCTTCGCGGATAAGGCGGCCCTTGAGCTGAAGCCGGCGGAGCGGCCGATCATTTTCCGCACGTTCCTCTCCGGGGCGGGCACCCACGCCATCGCCGTCGGCTTTCCCGGCGGCGTGAATGCGGCCTTCGATGCGCTCGCCGTGCGCTGGTCCATGGCGTGGCGCGGACGATTCCTCGACGCCGACGGCACCTGGAATCAGCGCTACGTGAAGATGGAACAGCCGCTCGGGGAAGATCGCGTGCGCCTCGAAGAAACGGGCACGCTCTCGATCGTCGGCCACGAGAATCTGAAGGCGGGATTTCGCGGCTATCGTGTCGGCGCGGATGGCGTGCCGGTCTTCGACTACGATCTCGGCGGGCTCCGCATCGAGGATCGGGTCGAGCCCACAGCGAAACGCGGACTGCGCAGAACGCTGCGGGTGAGCGGGCAGACGAGCGAGACCGTGCAGTTCAGCGCGCGCCCGCCCGCTGGCGTGAAGGTGCAGATCGTTGGTGGCGCGGTGCTGCCCGTCCGGCTGGAGTTTCGTGAAGGCATCTCAGAACTTGTGGAGGAGGTCGCATGGTAATCCCGCATTCGCACCACCCTCGTTCCCAAGCTGTGCTTGGGAACGCACGTGCGGAGGGAAGCTTTGCTTCCCACGGCGGGGGTGTTCTGCCGGCCGGCTCCGCGCCCGCCGAACGCTCCCTCCATACGAAGCAGAGCTTCGCCGCCAGGTGCGGTCCAAAGCGGGCTCGCCCATTCTCCTGCCTCCACTTGTCCCGTACACCGCCACCTCGGAGCTTGGGAACGAGGGGCGTGTTGATTTCGATGATCGCAGCGGCGCTCCTCGCCAGCACCGCTCGCGCCGCAGACCACGCGGACTCCTGGCGCACCGTCGCTCTCGAGCACCCCGCCGACCTGGTGCTCGAAGCCGGCGGCCTCGCGCGGATGCCGGGTGGAAAGCTCGCCGTCGCCACGCGTCGCGGCGAAGTCTGGATTGCCGGGAATCCGTATGCCACCGATGGCCGCGGCGTGAAGTGGCGGCGATTTGCCAGCGCGTTGCACGAGCCGCTCGGACTCGCTTTCCACGACGGCGCGCTTTTCACCAGCCAGCGCAGCGAGGTCACGCGACTGCGGGACAAGGACGGCGACGGCACCGCCGACGAATACCGCTGCGTCGCCAAAGGCTGGGGCGTCTCGGGTGCCTACCACGAATACGCTTACGGCCCGAAGTTCGATCCGCACGGCAACATGTGGGTGACGCTGAACTGCACGATGGGGGACATCGTGCTCCCGGACAAAAACTGGCGCGGCTACGGCCTGCGGATCACGCCGGATGGCGCGTGGCAGCCGGTCTCGGGCGGGATGCGCTCGCCCTGCGGCATCGGCATCAACGCCGCGGGCGACGTTTTCTATTCCGACCAGCAGGGCCATTGGAATTCGGCCTGCGGCATCCACCACATCCGGCAGGGCGCGTTTCACGGGCACACCGCCTCGTTCGCGTCGGCCGGGCTGCCCGGTGCGCCGTTCGCGAAGCCGGCGGAGCTCGTCGAGAATGTGCCCGTGCCCGAGGCCGCGCGCCGGATGCCGATCTACAAGCCGGCCGCCGTCTGGCTGCCGTATCGCAAGATGGGCATGAGTGCGACGGACCTCGCGTTCGATGACACGGGCGGAAACTTTGGCCCGTTCGCGGGGCAGTTCTTCGTGGGCGAGCTGACGCAGGCGGCCATCAATCGCGTGTTCCTGGAAAAAGTCGGCGGGGAATATCAGGGCGCGTGTTTTCCGTTTCTCGATGGCTTCCAGTGCGGCGTGCTGCGGCTCGAGTTTGGCGAGGACGGCTCGCTCTTTGTTGGCGAAACCAGTCGCGGCTGGAGTTCGGTCGGCACGAAGCCCTACGGCGTGGAGCGCGTCATCTGGAGCGGGCGCGCGCCCTTTGCCATGCGCACGATGGAAGCGCGTCCGCGCGGATTCCGCTGCACTTTCACCAAGCCGATCCGCCCCGAGTCCGCGACGGACGCAAAGTGGCAGATGCGCAGCTACACCTATGAGTATCACGCCGAATACGGGGGGCCGGATATCGATGTGAAGGAACCCGCCGTCCGGGTCGCCGACGTGTCCGCAGACGGGCTGACGGCAGAGCTGGAGATCGAAGGATTGCGCGAGGGCTATGTGCATGAACTCCAGGTCACGGGCCTGCTCTCGGCGGAAGGCGAGCCGCTTGCCCCCGAAGTCGCGCATTACACCCTCAACAAAATCCCCGCCGCCCAATGACGCGCGCCCGCCAACCACACCACCTCCTATGAACCGCCGCCAATTCATCCTCACCACCGCCGCCTCCAGCCTCGCCTTCGCCACGTGCGCCGCGGAGCCCGACCGCAAATGGCGCGTCGCGGTCCTCGGTCACCGGGGCAGTTATGGGCATAGCCTCGACACCATGTGGTTGAAGGTGCCCGAAACCGAGATCGTCGCCGCCGCGGACGCCGATCCGAAGAAGCTGGCCGAGACGCTGAAGGAACTCGGCATCTCCACAGGCTTCGCCGACTACCACGACATCGCGCAGGTGAAGCCCGATCTGGTGGCGATCGGACCGGCGATGGGTCTGCACCGCGACATGGTGCTCGCCGCGGTGGAATCTGGCGCGCGCGGCATCTACCTGGAGAAGCCGTTTTGCCGCACCCTCGCGGAAGCCGACGAAATCATCGCCGCGTGCGAGAAGCGCGGCGTGAAGCTCGCCATCGCCCACCGCAACCGCCAGCATCCCACGCTCGCGGTCGTGGAGCGGATGTTGAAGGCGGGCGCGATCGGCCGCCTGCTCGAACTGCGCGGACGCGGCAAGGAAGACCGGCGCGGCGGTCTCGAAGATTTGTGGATCCTCGGCTCGCACATTCTCAACCTCGCCGTTCACTTTGCCGGCAAACCGCTCGCGTGTTCCGCCGTGGTGATGCAGGACGGCCGTCCCGTCACCCCCGCCGACGTGAAGCGGGACAAGGAGGACTTCGGCCCGATGGCGGGAAATGCCGTGCATGCGCGCTTCGACATGGAAGTGCCCTTCTACTTCGACTCGCTCCAGGAAGCCGGCGACACCGCCGCCGGTTTTGGCCTTCAGTTCATCGGCACCAAGGGCCTCATCGACATCCGCATCGACCAAACGCCGCTCGCGCACCTCGTCCCCGGCAATCCCTTCCAGCCGACCAGGGAGCCGCGCCCGTGGATCCCGATCACCACGGCCGGCGCCGGCGAACCCGAGCCGATCGCCGACCTCGGCAAACAAGTCATGAGTCATCAACGCGGCGCGCGCGACCTCATCGCCGCGATCCAGGAAAACCGTCAGCCGCTCTGCAGCGCCGCCGATGGCCGCATGACGGTGGAGATGATCACCGCCGTCCTCGCTTCGCACGTGCGCAACGGCGAGCGCGTGACCTTCCCGTTGTCCATCGCGGACAATCCGCTCTCCAACTGGCGGTAGCCCCAATGCCGTTCGGAAACTCCAGGAAAGGGACGAGTTCTCGCGAAAGGTTCGAACCACCAGCAGTGCTGCAACCCCAAAGGGATTGTGTCTTCCAGCCCAGGTTGCGAGGCACGAGCTACCCTGGGTCACAACCCGCAGAAAATTTCAACTCCAACGGGGTTGTGTCGTATTTCCGCTGCCGCGCCGCAACCCCGTTGGGGTTGTTGGGTTCACCCCACGATTCCCATGGTAGCTCGTTCCTCGCAACCCTGGGCTGGGAGCCGGAATCCCTTTGGGATTCAGGTCAGGAATTCCCGAACGGCACCTGGCGCGAGCCCGACTTCGGCGCAGACACTGCACGAGTGTCCGCGCTCTTCTGACCCTACTTCTTGTCCCCTGCTGGCGGGAGACTCGGCACCAGCTTGGGGTCGTATTTCGCACCGGCGGAGACTTGGATGAGGGTCATGCGGACCTTGGTGGGGAAGAACTTTTCAGGGTCGGGACGGGTGTGGGCTTTGGTGCCGGCGCCGTCCTTGATGACGAGGTCCATTTGCTTGATGCCTTCGCTCCAGACGATGTCGTTGTTTTGCCAGAACTTCGTCATGTCGATGTCCTGTTCATGCACGCCAGCTTCCTTGTAAGCGCTGATGCCGATGCAGCCGTAGCCGTGGTTCTGGCCTTTGTTGGGGATGTAGCAGACGCTCCAGGTGGTCGGCTCGCCGCCTGCGGGTTTCTCGATGACTTCGAGGCGCACGTGCACGGTGCCGTTGCGGTAGTCCACAGGGGCGGTCCAGTCCTTCGGCCGCTGGGCGTTGAGACGATCGCCTTTGACGTAGTAGTGCGATGCGTTGGGCTTCGAGTTATCGGCGTCGGCCTTGGTGTAAGGGAAGGTGACGTCGAAGAGCACGAACTGCTCGGCGTGGCTAAAGGTCGCGCATCCGAGGACCAAAACGAATGAAAGGTGGGTGGCGCGGTTTCGGGGGGAAGGTAGCATGGCGATGATGATATGGCCCACCCGCCCGCGGCCGCCAGCGAATGCGCGCTGGTCGCGGCCAGCCCAAGTCAAACGTCTGACCAGCTCTGTTTCGTGAAACGGACCGCACTTATTCTTACCGCCACGCTGCTGACGATCCTGGCCGCTTCCCAAGCTGCGGATGCGCCCCAGGTGCCGGTGAAGTGATCACGGCCAAATAGCTTCGGCCGGTTTGAAAATTCGCCCGCCGCCGGGTAGCGCGAAAATCCGGTCCTGCTTTCACAAGAACGGGGTGGCGGGGGCCGTGGTTTCTGCCACTGTGGCGGGCAGTAGGGAAACAAATCAGAAAGGGAGACCATGAAAAATTACGTCATCTTGCTGGCGACGGACGATCTTGCCGTGGAGGCGGTGGTGAGGGCGATGGGCACCAGTGCCGATTGCAAACTTCACTGCGTTAAAACAAGTCGGGAAGCAGTGTCCATGGTGATGGATGGCACCGGGAGCCAGGACCTGGCGGTGGTGGACCTCGACCTGCGCGTGGGGGGCCGCGCGCTCTTGAAGACCGCCGGGGGTTCGCTGCCCGTCATCGCCATCACCGGGAAGGCACGGCCCTGGTTGTCATCGATGCTGCGCCACCGGCGCATTGGAGCGACGCTCACCAAGCCGGTGTCGTCAGAAAGCCTCAGGGATGCGTTGCAGCGCGTTCGGATCCTCTCCTCTCCGGAGGCGCCTGGTGGGCGCTACTAAGGGTTCGTCGGAGCGAAGCGCGGCCTTGCCCTCCTGCTCCGCGCCACGCGGTTCGGAGGTGGCGTTATGAAATGGTTCGCCGATCTTGCGGCGACTCAACCAGTCGCCTACGCCGTCTTGATTCTGGCGGGAGTCGTCGCGTCGGGGCTGGCCATCGGTCATGTCAAGGTGCGCGGCATTCGTCTCGGGGTGGCCGGCGTGCTCTTTGCGGGAATCTTTTTCGGTCATTTCCGCCTCACGATTCCCGCGGCGACACTGGGCTTCGTCCGGGACTTCGGACTGATCCTTTTCGTTTACACGATCGGCATCCAGGTGGGGCCGGGCTTTTTTACTTCGCTGCGGCGCCAGGGCCTGCCGTTGAACCTGCTCGCGGTGGGAATCATCCTGGGCGGCGCGCTGCTGACCGTCGCGTGTTCGCGACTGCTGCACATCGACATGGCGGCGGCGGTGGGAATTTTTGCGGGCGCGACGACGAACACTCCCTCGCTCGGCGCGGCGCAGGAAGCGCTGAAGCTTATGCCCGGGTTTGACCCGGTCCAGTCCAGCCTTCCCGCCTTGGGATACGCGGCGGCTTACCCGCTGGGGATTATCGGCATCATCCTCGCGATGGTCATCGTGCGCAGCCTTTCGCGAATCGATTCGGTTCGGGAGGCCGAGGCGTTCGCCCGGAAGCAGGACACGGGCAGCGAACCGCTCCAGCGGATGACCATCCGCGTGCGCAATCCGAATCTGGCCGGCCTGAAACTCCATGAAATTCCGGGCCGGGAAACGCTCGGTGTCGTCATTTCCCGAATCAAATACCTGGGCGAGACCGAGGTCATGGCCGCGAACGGCGATGCGGTGCTCCATGAAGGTGATTTGGTGCTGGCGGTCGGCACGCCGAAAAGCCTTCGGGAATTCTGCCTGATCGTGGGGACGGAGAGCTCGGAAGATCTCATGGCCACCCCTGGACTGGTGACTTTTGACCGCTTCGTGGTGACGCGGAAGGCGATCCTGGGGAAAACCGTTCGCGAGTTGGAATTGACGCAGCATCACGGGGTCTCGATCACCCGTGTCATGCGAGGCGATATCGAGGTGAGTGCGGTTCCGGCGCTCAAACTGCAGTTCGGCGACACCCTGCAAGTGGTCGGCAAGCAGATCGACATCGCCAGGGTGGAGTCCGTGCTCGGCAATTCGGTCAAAGACCTGAATCGGACCAACTTCATGCCCATGTTCATCGGCATCGGTCTCGGCATTCTCCTTGGCCTTTGTCCCATGTCATTCCCGCACATGCCCATGCCGGTGCGGCTGGGTCTGGCGGGTGGACCTTTGCTGGCGGCGATCGTGCTGAGCCGGATTGGGCGGCTCGGTCCGCTCCTCTGGTACATGCCGCTCAATGCGAACCTGGCCCTGCGCGAACTCGGCATCACGCTCTTCCTGGCCTGCGCCGGGCTGAAGGCGGGCGAGCATTTCTTCGAGGTGCTCTTCAGCCGCCAGGGTCTGTTGTGGATGGCCTGCGGGGCGGGCATCACCCTGGTGCCGCTGCTCCTCGCGGCCTGGGTCGGCCGCGCTTTCATGAAACTCAATTTCATCGATCTCTGTGGATTGCTCGCCGGCAGCATGACCGACCCGCCGGCGCTCGCCTTTGCCAACGCGATCAACAACTCGGACGCACCGTCCGTCGCCTATGCCACCGTCTATCCGCTCACCATGCTCGCGCGGATCCTCGTGGCGCAATTGCTGGTGGTGTTCTTCGCCCAATGAACCCCGGCCATCGCCGCTCCGCCAGTCGAATGGGACGTTCGTCCTCCACGGCGCGGCTCCAGGAGCAAAGGGGAAACCTCCGTGGTTCGCGGCACGAGTAAGAAGTGATATACCGGGCGCATGAACAATCGGCGCCATTTCCTCGGAACGATCGCCCTCGCGGGTGTTGCGCTGCCCGACTTCACCACCCGCCTGCGGGCCGCCGAGCCGGGGCGCACCGGGGAGGAGCGAGCGGAATGGCTGGCCATGCTCACGCGCGTTGCGGAACCCGTGCTTGCGAACCTCGCCGCGAATCAGCTCAAGGCGCGCATGCCCGTGGAGGGTGCGAAAGGACTGGCACCCGAACGTCGCGCCGTGACGCATCTCGAAGCGCTGGGACGCACGCTCGGTGGACTCGCGCCATGGCTTGGGGTGGCTGGCGTCGCGGAGGAGGAGGAAAAGCACCGCGCACGATTTGCCGCCCTCGCGCGACAAGCGCTCGCCAATGCCGTTGATCCTGAGGCCGCGGATCGCCTCGATTTCACCGCCGCCGCGCAAAACCTCGTGGACGCGGCGTTTCTCGCGCTCGGGCTGGCCCGCGCCCGGGCTGAGCTGTGGGAAAAACTCGACGCCGAAGTGCGCGCCCGGCTGGTCGCGGCGCTCCAGAGCACGCGGAAATTCAAACCGGGCCAAAACAACTGGCTGCTTTTCGCGGCGATGGTCGAGGCGTTTCTTGCCAGCGCCGGAGCGGAGTGGCGGGCGGAGCCGATCGAGGCCGCGATCAAGGCCCATGTGGAGTGGTATCAAGGCGACGGCGCCTACGGCGACGGCGCGGAATTCCAATGGGACTATTACAACAGTTACGTCATCCAGCCGCTGCTCCTCGAAGTGCTCGAACTCATCGCAGCGGTGTCCGATCAGTGGGCCCGGCTGCACCCCACTGTGCTGCGCCGCGCGCGGCGTTACGCCGCCGTGCAGGAGCGGCTCATCGCTCCGGATGGGAGCTACCCGCCGCTCGGGCGCTCCATCACCTATCGGTGCGGCGCGTTTCATCACCTCGCGATGATGACGCTGCGGCGGGAACTGCCGGAAGGCGTCGCGCCCGCGCAAGTCCGTGGAGCGCTCGGCGCGGTCATCCGCCGCACGCTCGGCGCGGCGGACACCTTCGACGCCGCCGGCTGGCTCCGCATCGGGCTGGGGGGACATCAACCGTCACTGGCGGAGGTCTATATCAGCACGGGCAGCCTCTATTTGTGCACGTTCGCCTTCCTCCCGCTCGGCCTGGACCCGGCCGATGAATTCTGGTCCGCGCCGGTCGCCGACTGGACTTCCAGGAAAATCTGGTCCGGCGCAAACCTCCCGCCCGACCACGCCGTGTGATCGAAAACGATGGCTCGTTCGGCTCGTTCCCAAGTGCAACTTGGGAACGAGGGAACGAGTGGGGCGGGAACGAATTCCTCTTCCTCCCTTGAGCATGCGATATAGATCGTCTTTCAAAGCACGCGATTCGGTTTATGCGAAGCATCTTTCTGTTCCTCATCTTCGTGCCTTTCCTCGCGCAGGCTGCCGCCATCGAGGCGGACCTGCTTATTGTCGGCGGGAATGAATCGGCGTGCGCGGCCGCGGTGCAGGCGGCGCGGCTCGGCGTCGCGCGGGTGGTGCTGGTGAGCGACATCGCGATGCTCGGTGGGCAGTTCAGCGCCGAGGGGGTGGGCAATGTGGACGAGTGGACAACGGTCAACGGCCAGCGCGTCGAGTTCCCGCGTTCGGGGCTGTTCCTCGAAGTGGCGCAGGCCATCGAGGAAACGAATCGCCGGAAGTTCGGCACGGCGCAGCCGGGCAATTCCTTTTGCGCGCGGCTGACTATTGAGCCGGCCGAGGCGGCGCGCATCTTCGAGGAGCTTCTCGCGCCGCAGGTGGCCAGCGGGAGGCTGCGCATCGAACGCGGCTGGGAGTCGGTGCAGGTGGACGTGGCGGGCAACCGCGTAACCGGAGTGCGTTTCACCAAGGGCCACGACCGGCTGGAGGTGCGGGCGCGGCTGACCATGGACGCCAGCGACTGGGGCGATGTCATCCGCCTCAGCGGAGCGCAATGGAGCGCCGGACCGGATGCGAAGTCGCGCTTTGCCGAGCCGAGCGCGCCGGAGGAAATCACCGACGCGAACCGCCGCGAGATGAATCCGCTGAGCTGGTGCGTGGTGTTGCGCGGCACGGCGGGCGAGGATGCGATGCCGGAGCCGGCGGGATTCGACGTGCGCCGCTACTTCGGCGCGAGCCGCGAGACGAAGAAGGACTTCGACGCCGTGGGCTGGCCGAAGGGCGTTTTGTTCATGAACGTGCCGATGTTCGCGGACACGCGGCACGAGGCCGGGCCGTATTCGCCACCCGTGAATATCTATACCCACCGCCGCCTGGCGGATGCCGCGCACCACGGCTGGCCGCACGAGCGCGAGAAACTCTTCCTCAACTGGCCGGTGCAGGATTACCCGCTCGACCAGTGGCCGAAGCCCGTGGCCGACGCGCTCGAGGCAACCGAGCCCGGCGCCTCGGCGAAGAACATTGCCGCGCTCACGCCCGCCCAGCGCCGGATCGTCTTCGATGACGCGAAGCGCCATGCGCTCGGCCTCCTGCACCATCTGCAGGAAGCCGACGCGCACTTCCGCCGCCTCGAGCTGACGGACGAGTTCGGCACGCCCGACCGGCTCCCGCCGAAGCCCTACATCCGCGAAGGCCTGCGGCTGGAGGCGCTCACCATGTTGCGCGAACAGGACCTGCGCACGGCACATCCGGAGCCGCGCTGGGCCAGGGCGATGCCCGGCGACGCGGTGTTTGGATTCCAATTCAACATCGACTTCCATCCGACGAAGCGCGTCTTCCTCGGCGACGATCCCGCCGCGCCGTGGGCGACGATTCACACGCCGACGCGCAACTGGAACACGCACACCGACCGGGGGATGTTTCCGCTGCACGGCCTCGTGCCCGTCGAGCGCGACGGTCTGCTGGGCGCATCGAAAAACATCGCGTGAGCAGCGTCGTGCAGTCCGCCTTGCGGCTGCACGGGCAGATGATGCTCTGCGGCCAGGCCAGCGCCACGGTTGCGTGGCGGTGCCTGCGCGAGGGCCTCGAACCGCGCGCTTTGGCTGCGGAGGCGCGGCGGGTGCGGGAAGTCCAGCGCGAGCTCGTGCGCGGTCATGGCGGGCCGGGCGTCCTGCTCTGGCCGTATCACGACCTGCCGCCGGAGCACGCGGCGTTTGAAGCGGCGAATCTTTTGAGCGTGGCCGGGGTGTGGCAGGCGGACGCGGACAGCGTTTTCTTTCAACCGGAGAAAGCCGTTTCTTCCGAGGAATGGAGCGCCGCCGTGGAACGCGCACCCGCTTCCGCCCGGGAAACGCTCCGCCAGCAAACGCCCGCCACGCGCGCCGAAGCGGTCCGCGCGTTGCTGGCGGCGGTGGATTTCACCGAACTCCCGCTTTCGGCCCAGTGAGACACAGCCTGGGAGCGGCGTAGCTCGACTTTCCAAAGTCGAGAAGGTGACGGCGTCGCACGTTCTCGACTTTGGAAAGTCGAGCTACGGGAGAGCTACGGAGCTACGGGAGCCCGAGGATGCGGAATAAGCCGACGAGGCGCAGGGCGGCGAGGGCGGCGAAGATCAGGAGCAGGGCTTCAAAGAGGCGCTGCGGAACGATGCGAATGAGGCGCTGACCGGCAAAGATGCCCCCGGCGATGAGCGGGAAGAGGAGCACGTTGACCAGGAGGGTGGAGCCGTGGATGAGCCCGAGCTGTGCGCTGAAGGGCACCTTGAAAACATTGACGAGGAGGAAGAACCACGCGCTGGTTCCGACCAGAGCGTATTTCGGGGTTTCGATGGCGACGAAGTAGAGGGCCATGACCGGACCGGCCGCATTGGCGAGCATGGTGGTAAACCCGCAGCCGAAGCCCATCGACCAGGCGAATCCGCGCGAATGCGGGACGCCTTCGAACCAATCGGGCCGCCAGCGGCGCGTGGCTTGCAGTACCACCATGACGAGGACGATCCACCCGATGATCGGGGCGAAGAGCTGGCCGGGCAGCCACCGCATGAGCAGATATCCGGCGATAATTCCCACAATGGTGGGGGGCAGCATCCGTCGAATGAGCGTCCAGCGCGCGTGCTGGTGAAAGGCGAGCACGGACAAGACGTCGCCGCAGATCAGCATGGGCAAGAGCGCCCCGGTGGACTCGCGGGCGCCAAAAAGGGACGCCATGACCAGCACGGTGACGAGACCCGAGCCGGCGAATCCACTCTTCGAGAAACCGATGCAGAACGCCGCCAGGGCGGCCAGCAGCCACTGCGTCGGGGTGAAGGAAGGGAGCATCGCGGCGGGCGGGCAGGCTTTCAGCCGCACGGATCCGAAGCAAGGTGATAAAAAACTCAGCACGCCGCTTGATTTCGGTTTTCTGTCGCGCATAGTCCCACACCCGAAATCCTATGGACCTCCCGGCCCGCCTCTTCCTCCTCGTCTCCTGCTTCGCGGTTTCCGCCCATGCGGCGGTTTCGCTCGATCAACCCGCCACGGCTTCCGTTCCCGTCGGCAAGGCGCTCATCGTTCCGATCACGGCAACGAGCACCACGGGCGATCCGCTGGCCTTCAAGGCTACGAGCGACAACCCGAGAATCCTTGTGCGGGTGAAGTCGGGCAATCCGGTGCTGCGGCTGAAGGTGACCTACGCGGGCGTGCCGCAGGGCAAGGACATGGTCTTCGTGCTCTTTCGCGATTGGGCGCCGATCACGTCGGGCTTCATCGGGGGGTTTGCGCAGGCGAAGTTTTATGACGGGCTGAAGTTTCATCGCGTGGACAAGACGTTTGTCATTCAGGGGGGCGATCCGCTCGGCACGGGGAGCGGCGGGCCGGGGATGACGGGCGGCAATCCGGCGACGGCTTTCAAGTTCGAAAGCGAGTTTCAACCGGGGCTGATTTTCGCGACGCGCGGACAGCTCGCGATGGCCAACTCCGGGATCAATTCCACGGACCGCAGCGCGACCAACGGCTCGCAATTCTTCGTCACCCTGGTGAAACCGCGCTTCCTCGACTACAAGCACACCATCTTTGGGCAGTTGGTGCGGGGATTCGACGTGATGGATGAGATCGCGCAAGTGCCGGTGGACGCCGACGGAGCGGACAATGTGCCCAATACCGGCGATGACAATCGGCCGCTCACGGACGTGGTCATCGCTTCGGCCACGATCGAGCCGGCCAATGACGAGACGGTGCTCGTGATCAGCGCCACGGCGGGCACCGCGGTCGGGGCTCCCGGGATGGTCACGGTGACGGCGGACGACGGCAAGGGCGGCACCTCGACGAAGACTTTCGCGGTCACGGCGGACGCGGATACGGCCAATAGCCCGCCCTTTCTCGCGCCGATCCCGCCGCAGGTGGCGCCGGTGGCGACCCAACTGGATTTCCCCCTGAAGGCCATCGATCTGGAACGCGATTTCCTTTTCTACCAGCACCAGTTGCTCGGGACCAGCGCCGCCAATGCGCGGAGTACTTCGAGTGGTGCGGTCGCGGCGATCCTCGGCAATGCGGGTTTCGAAGGGCGGATCTTGCTGGGTGTGGATGTCGAGCAATTCAACGTGGGCGCCGGGCAGACGGAGGCGGCCGTGGATCTGCGCGCCGCGGCGATCGGGATCGGCGACAAGGCGATCCGCGGCGAGTCGGTCGCGGTGCGCGGCCAGCCGACGGTGGCATTGTCGAGCGCGGTCGTCGCGCGATTCACCGATCTCGATGCCTCCGCGGTGCCGGCCAACTCCACGGCGACGATTAACTGGGGCGACGGGATGCCGGTGCAACCGGGCACCGTGGCCCGCGACACCACCACGCAGCGTGCGAACGACTATTCGGTGACCGGGACCCACACCTATGCGCAGCCCGGTATTTACACCATCGTCACGATCGTCAACGGCAACAAAGGCGCGCTGGCGACGATCCGCAGCCAGGCGGTGATCAGTGCGGCGGTCGTGCGGGCGGCCGGTCTGGAAATCACGAACCGGGGCGCCATCGTCACGAACCGCCGGGTCGCCACTTTCACCCACACAACGCCCGCGGTGCCCGCGGATTTCACCGCGAGCATCGATTGGGGCGACGGCGCGGCCTCGCCCGGCGCGATCAGCAAGCTCGCCGACGGCAGCTTCCAGGTCCGTGGATTGCACATCTACAAGGACGCGGAAGCCTTTGCGGTTACCGTGCGGATCCACAAGGCGGGCACGGCGGTGGCAAGCGATGTCTTCGCGTGGAGCACCATCTCAGAGAGCGGATTTGCTCCCCCGGCGCACCTCCCCCCATTTCCCATGGTGCATCTGGTGGCGGCTTGGAATCAGGGGCCGAGCAAGGCGATCACCAACACCATTCAGGGCTCTTTCGTGAAGGAAGATTTGAAAGTCCAGATGACCGGCTCGTTCGTGGTCGTCAACAGCGGCACCAAGACGTCCGCTCCGGCCAAGATCCGTTTCTGGCTCTCCACCAATCCGACCCTGGAGACCAGCATCGACAAGCAACTGACCGTCAATGGGATGCCGGAACTGGTGACCACCACGTTCGCGCCCGGTGCGGCGGGCTCGGGGCAATTCACGATCGCCCTGCCGAAAGGGGAGAGCGGAGGGGGTAAGTATCTGCTCTCGCAACTCGATTATTCCGACCCGATCATCGACAAGTCGAAGGTGGACAAGGTCATCGTCACGGGTCCGATCGATCCGGCGATCATTGTCTTCGATCAATCGGGGACGCAGACCACCGAGGCCGGTGGCACCGTGACCTTCAAGGTGGTGCTGGACACTGCGCCGACGGCCAATGTGACCATTCCGCTGGTCAGCTCGAAACCGGCCGAGGGTCGGGTCTCCACGTCCCCGCCGACCACCCCCGCCCAGCTTGTCTTTAACGCGTCAAACTGGTTTACACCGCAAACCGTGACAGTGACCGGCGTCGATGACACGAGCAAAGATGGCTTGCAGAGTTTCACGGTCACCCTTGGGCCCGCGACCAGCACCGACCCGAATTACAGCGGCCTCGCTGGCCGCAGCTTCTCCCTCTTCAATGTGGACAACGAGCCCTGATATGAAAAGCCGTTCGACTCTTCTCCGAAAAATCTGGCGCAAACTGCGCCCGTCCAAGCCCGCGCAGCCTGCGCCCCAGCGGGTTTCCGAGCCGCCGCGCAAGCCGGTTTCCTCGCTCGAACCGCTCGAAGGCCGCATCGCCCCGGCGGCGCTGCTCAACCCGACGACGCTCATTTACAAGGACCTCGACGGCGACATCGTCACCGTGAAATTCACCAAGGCCCCGCTCGCTGAACTCTCTCCCGCTTTGAACGTGGCGAAGGCGAACGACATCTTCAAATTTAGCACCGGCAACGTGACGGGGGGAGCCTTCGATGCGGCCAACGCGCCGTTGCAGCAGTTGCAGCTCATCGATCTGACCAAGGCCTCGAAGAAGGGTGCGGTGAATGTCGCGACCGGCACGGGCCTGACCGTCACCGTGTTGAAGGGGAGCGTCAACGGCACCCCGGGCAACGGCGCCGCCAATATCGGCTATCTCAACGCCACCGGGCTGCCGCTCGGCGCGGTTTCGATCCCCGGCGATCTCGGGCGCATTGATGCCGGTTTTTCCAACTCCCTGACGGGCGTGGCTTCGTTGAAGGTGAAGTCCATCGGCGTCGCGGACATCGCCGTGACGCAGATCGCGTCGGGCGCGAATCTGCAAAGCAACATCGTCGGCGCGCTCGGATCGTTGACGGTGAGTGACGACATCAAGGATGCGGCCATTCGCGTCAAGAACGCGGTGGATGTTTTCGGCAACATCGGCGCCCCGGGCAAGATCGGCGCAATCACCGTCGGCGGTTCCTTGCGCGGGACCGCGGCCGTCTCGGCCACGAGCAACAACACCGGCCTCATCCAGGCCGATGGCGACATCGGCGCGGTGAAGATCGGGACCGACACGACGGAGGGAATCTTCGGCGGCGGCGGGACCAATGCGGGCTCCATCCGCGCGGGGGGGAAGATCGCGAGCGTCACGATCAGTGGCGACGTGAAGGGGGCGCAGGGGCAGGGCAGCGGCGCGGTGGTCGCGGGTGGCTCGATCGGAGCGGTGACCATCAAGGGGGATTTGCTCGCGGGCTCGGGCAACGGGAGCGGCGTGATTTCGAGCGGCGGCACGATGGGCGCCGTCAAGATCAGTGGCGATATCGACGGGACCGCGGCGGGCAGTGCCGTGGGCGCCGGCGGAGTCCAGGCCGGAGGCAAGATTGCGAGCATCAATGTGGCGGGCGCCCTCAAAGGCGGAGCGAACCTCCAAACCGGCTTCATCGACAGCGGGAGCGACCTCGGCGTTGTCACCCTGCACGACATCATCGGCGGGGGCGGGATCAATAGCGGCACCGTCACGGCGGCGGGCAAGATTGCCGCGCTCACCGTGATCGGGAATATCAAGGGCGGCACCGCGGCCGGCGCGGGCTCGGTATTCAGCGGCCTCGACTCACTGCTCTCCGGCGATATCGGCGCCGTGAAAATCGCCGGAATGATCCAGGGTGGTTCGCAGGACAACGCCGGGACCATCAGCTCCACCGGAAAGATCACCAGCGTCACTCTTGGACCATTTACCGTTCCGCCCGCACCGCCGGCGCCATTTACCGACGTCGTCCGGGTGCTGGGTGGCGGGGGAGCTTACAGCGGCTCGTTCGTCAGCGCCGGCGCGATGGGCCCGGTGAAAGTCAACGGGCACGTCGATGGCGGCGCCGGCTCCTTCAGTGGCTCCTTCGTCAGCCATGATTTCATCACTCCGGACGAGGAGCGGGCCGGTGATATGGGCGCAGTCCTGATTCTCGGACGCTTACACGGCGGCGGCGGCCCCGACTCCGGCGAGGTGCACGCGGATGGCAAGCTCGCGAGCGCGAGCGTCGGCCTGCTCAGCGGCGCGGGCGGCGCGCGCAGCGGCAGCCTCCGCGCGGGGCAGGGGGTCGTGAACCCTGGCATCACGGGCGCGATCAGCGTGAAGGGCACTCTCTCCAGCGGGGCCGGACCGCAATCCGGCGGCATCTTCTCGGAAGGCAAACTGACCAGCGTCACCGTGGCCGGCGCAGTCACCGGCGGCTCAATCGGCGCGGGCAACGACATCGGGGCGCTGACCTTCAAGTCGAACGTGCAGGGGCTCACAGTCTCTGCTCGGGGCCAGGCGGTGCAAGGACCGGCCGCGGATCTCGCGATCGGCAGGATCATCGTTAATGGCAATGTGGGCGCCTCGAAGTTTCTCGCCGGCTACGACACTTCCCTGCTCGCCACCAACACCGACGCGCAGATTGGGACGGTTTCTGTGAGGGGCACGTGGACCGCGAGCGACCTCGTCGCCGGGGTGCGCGACGCCGGCGCCGCCGGGTTCGGCAAAGGCGACACCTTCATCAGCGGTCCGGACAACGCGAGCATCGTTTCGCAGATCGCGAGCGTGGTGATCAACGGCGCCGTCGCCGGGACCGTTTCGCCCGGCACGGATAATTTTGGGTTCACCGCGCAACGCATCCTCGCCTTCAGGGCCGGCGGCGTCACGCAACCGCTGAAGACAGCGACTCCGAACGAATTCTACAATGTCGGCGGCGCGACCAATGACGTCTCGGTCACGGAGATCGCCATCCCGGCGGCCGTCTAGCCCGATGGCGGGGCTTGCGCCGGCGCGGTATTTTCGCCACGAGTTTCAACTCCCCCCAAATGATGCGCCGATCGCTCCTGCCTAGCTTTACCCAAATCGAACTGCTCGAAGCCCGCATCGCCCCGGCGCTGGTGCTCGCCAATCCGCTTCCGGACGTGGTGGCGGGCTCCGGGAAGACGAGCGCGAAAGTCGATCTTTCGAAGATGTTCGATCCCGCGGCTCAGCACGCGAACCACACGCTGGTCGAATTCGTCACCAACGTGGATGTGGATCCGTCGCCGACGGTCTTTCAGGCCGGCAAGATCGTCATCGAATTGCTCGACGACGTCGCGCCGCTGACCGTGCAGGCCTTCCTCGGTTACGTCACCAGCCTGAACTTGGCGGGCGATTACGACGGCACGATCATCCATCGAACCGCCGACTTTGGCGCCGGCTCCGGACCGGGGAACGATATCATTCAAGGCGGCGGTTTTGAATTTACCGCGGGGTCTCATGCGCACATCAAGGTAGGGCCGAACGTGCACAATGAATACAGCGACGCGCATCCGAACACCCGGGGGACGATCGCGCTCGCGAAGACCGGTCAGGGTCCCAATACCGGGACGAGCGAATGGTTCATCAACGTCAACGACAACTCGACGATCCTGGGACCGACCAACGGCAACAGCGGCGGCTATACCGTGTTTGGGCAAGTGCTCTCCGGGATGGACCTCGTGGACCGCATCGCAGGCCTGGCGACCCACGACTTCGGCAATCCCCTGACGGCGGTGCCCCTGCAAAGCCCTCTGACCGGCGCGAATCCGACGCCCAGTCAACTCGTGCGCGTCGTGGACGCCCGGGTGCAGCCCTCGGTCGTGCCCGCCAATCCCAACATCACCTTCCAGGCCACCAGCAGTTCCGATCTGCTGATCCCGACCGTGGTCGGGCAGACCCTGAACCTGAAGTTCGCGCCGGGCAAAAGCGGGTTTGCCGACGTCATGGTGACGGCCACTCCGAAAGACGGTTCGCCGGCGGTCACCGACACCTTTCGCGTCGATGTGCGGCCCAATCTGATCGTGAACTTCGACGGGGACTCGCTGCCTGGCGCGATTGTTCCCGGCGACACCGCGACGCTCAAATTTCATCTCACCAACAACGGCGCGGCGGCGGCTCAAGGGACGGCGGATATCGATGTCTTCCTTGCGAAGGTCGGTGATGCGCTTTCGGTCATTCCTCTGGCCAGCTTTTCCGGCGTGACCCTCAACCTGGCCGGCGGGCGCACGCAGTCGTTCATACCCGCGGTGCAGATTCCCACCGAACTGGCGACTACCGAGGGGGAGGTCTATCAACTCATGGCCAAAGTGACTCCGCTGAGCGGTTCGGCGGCCGCCGAGCGTTTTACGGACGACGATGTCGCCGTGGATGGAGGGCAGCATCAGTTGTTCAATCGGTTCGGCACCTTTGGCGGCCGGACGAACGTGGTGCTCAAGGATCTGGCGACGGATGCGCTGGGCCACCAGACGCTCGTCACCTGGAGCATGAAAGGCCCAGGAGCCGGCGTCTTGAGTTCGGACGCCCAGGGCCTGCATCTTGTCACGGACGGAACGACTGCTCTCTCCACGCTCTCAGCCACCGTCGGGATCGGCGCCGCGCACGTCCCGCTGGAGAGCATTCAACTGCTCAGCACCATCGGCGCGGCGAGCCTCGGCGCGATCGATTTGGATGGCTACTTCGTCGCCAGTAATGGCGTGAAAACGCTCACTCTTGGCGATCTGACGGGCCAGGCGCTGATGCTCATCGGCGCCCTGCCGCCGGACAACCTGACCAAGGCGACCATCAATCTCGGACGCGTCCGGGACTTTTCCCTTGAAAGCCTGATGCCGGTGGCTGCCCTGACCGCCACGGAATGGCGCGACACCGCCGGGACGGCCAATGACACCATCTCCGCGCCGGCCCTGGATGCGCTCCGGATCAAGGGCGGCCTCGCAGATGCCACCCACTCCGCCAGCCGCGGCGATTTCGAGGCCGACGTGACGCTCTCTGACCCGGGCCTCCCCACCTCGGTCACCATCGCCGGCTTGCTCCGCAACGCGACGATCCAGTCCTTCGGTAACGTTGGGACGGTGACCCTCGGTGGGATGGAGCACAGCAACCTCTTCCTCGGCGTCACCGCGCGCCCCGACAACGTGAGCGACTTCACCGACGACTTTACGCTGACGAGTTTCAACATCCTCGGGATCAAGGGATTCACCGGCAGCCTTTTCAGCGACTCGCAAGTCGCCGCGCAAACCCTCGGGACCATCAAAGTGAAGGATGTCGCGACCGATAGCGGTACTGGCGACTTCGGATTCATCGCGGATGTGATCAAGAGCTACACCCGCATCGGTGGACCCACGGCGCTCAATGTGAAGGAACCAACGGTGATCGAAGATCCCGGCCATTACCTGGTGCAGGTGCTTTAGCCTGGACTTGGAATGGTCCGGGCGGTTCTTCCGCTGCGGGTGATTTGGAGCGGCGAGGTTTCGCGATTCGGGTAGGCTCACGGCTTCCCTGTGTGACTTATCAATGCCTTTCCCCGGTGCTCGGAAAATACCTGATGTTGCTGCTCGGCGTCCTGGGTGGTGACTTCTTGTTGAACCCGGCGTTGGCGGCGGAGTCGCCCGGCTCTTCTCCGCCCCCGATCGAGGTTTTGGTGGATGGAAAAACGATCGAGCCTTCTTCGGTGGGGTTTCGGATTCCTGCTTCGCACAAGAGCGTGAGCGTTCGGCTCGGCACGCCGGCGGAAAACTCGAATCAGGAAAGTCGCCGGATGCGGTTCAAGCTGGAGGGGGTGGATAATGCGTGGCGGCAGATCCCGAGTGAGATGTCGCTGATGGTGCGGTTCGGCAATGCGGCGGGTGACCAGGTGGGACAGCACACGTTCCGGGCGAGCGGAACCAGTGGCGGATGGAAGGGGAGCATCGAGAAATCCAGTTTCACCAACCGCCGCGAAGTCGCGCGCGTGCCGGCCGAGAGCGCTTTTGTCACTGCGGCCATTTCATCGTCTGGTCCACCGACGGCCTTGGGGGTCTATGTGGTGCGCGATTTGAAAATTCTCCGCGCGGGAGCCAATGGCTTGGAACCCATGTTTGCCGCGGCTTCCGGCGACGAACGCTCGGAGACTACGCCTGCGGGCTGGAGCCGCAGCGGCACGCGGCCCTCGATGGCGCGCATGGTCCGCGTCGGTTCGGGCGACGCCTTCTGCATCGTCGATGACGACCCGAGTGCACACGCCGAATGGCATTCCTCGCGGGCGATTGCGCCCGCGGTTCAGCCGGGCGAATTGCTCACAGTGGAATGGTCGGAGATGCACGACATTGGAATGGGCAACCGCTTCGAGGTGAACTACGGTCTGCTGGGCGCCGGGACCTTTCGGTTTTGGACCAATGAAGAAGATGTGACGGGTGCGCCGCTGGGCTCGGCGAACAGCATCGAGTTGCTGGTGCTGCAGCCATTTTGGAAGAGTGCCTGGTTCGTGGTCGGCACCGCGGCGGTGCTGGGGCTTCTGCTCTGGCTGGGCTTTCGCGTGATCATGCGGAGAAAAATCCGGCAGCATCTCGCGCGAGCGGAGCAGGAACATATGGTCGAGCGTGAGCGCCTGCGGATCGCGCGCGATCTGCACGACGACCTGGGCGTGAGGCTGACTCACATCTCCCTCGTCAGCGGCCTCGCGGAGAACGATCCGAAAAGTGCCGCGGCGCGCGAGAGCTTCCAGCAAATCTCCGGGATGACGCGTGAACTGGTGGCGGCGCTTTACCAAACGGTCTGCATGGTGAATCCCGAGAACGACCACCTGGAGGCGCTGATCAATTTCCTTTGTCAGCTCACGCAGAATGTTTGCGAAACCGCGGGAATCCGCTGCCGCATCCATTCGTGTGAGGTGCCGCGCGATCGCGGCGTCACGAGCGAACTCCGCCACAACATCACCCTCGCGGTGAAGGAAGCACTGCACAACGCGATCAAACATGCCGGCGCAACGGAGATCACAGCGCGGATGGAGTTCGCCGATCCGCGCCTTGTGATCGTGATCGAAGACAACGGCCGCGGCTTCGATGCGACGACCGTGACGCCGGGCCGCGGATTGGAAAACATGAGCCAGCGCATGGAATTGATCGGCGGCGGCGTCTCCATGGAAACTTCCGCGGGGACGCGCGTCCGCTTCGAGATCCCGATTCCCGCGACCGATGCCAGCAAGGCCGCTCAATCCAACCGCGCCGTGAATCGATGAAAGCGAAGAAAACTGTGGTGATCGTGGAGGATGATGCCGGGCTGCGCGATCAGCTCGTGCTGGTGCTCAAAAGCGCTCGCGACATCGAGTGCCTCTACGCGGTGAGTTCCGGGGAAGAAGCCATCCAGACCATCCCGAGCCGACCGCCGGATGTGATCCTGATGGACATCCAATTGCCCGGCATGTCCGGCATCGAGTGCGTGACCGCGCTGAAGAAACGCCTGCCCGCCTTGGAGTTCATCATGCTCACCGTTTACGAGGACGCGGAGCGGATCTTCAGCGCGCTCAAAGCCGGAGCGAGCGGATACCTCATCAAGTCGGGCCCGCCAGAGAAACTCTTCGAGGCCATCCGCGACGTGCATTCCGGCGGCGCGCAGTTTTCCGCGCACATCGCCCGCAAAGTCGTGCAGCATTTCCAGGGCACGGCGAAAGTGACGCGCGAAACGGAAAAGCTCTCGCCCCGCGAGGTCGAGGTCATTGAGCTCCTCGCCTCGGGTTACATCTACAAGGAGATCGCCGACAAGCTGGGCATCGGCACGGAGACGGTGCGGACCTACGTGAAGAACATCTGCGTGAAGCTGCAGGTGAAGAACCGCACCGAGGCGGTCGCCAAGCATTTTTCTTAGAGGCAATGAAGAACTCGGGCAATGTGGCGCTTCCTCGACCTGCTGTCCTCGGCGCCGACACCAAGGGGCGATTCACCCTCCAGCGCGCCACAGGACGACTTTGAAGTCGTTCCCGGCATGGTTATCCAAAAAATCAACGTGAGGGTGCAGCTTCAATACTCGCCGCACACCGTTCCCAAGCCCGCGGTAAGGCAGAAGCTTGGCGGCGAATGACGCCAAGATTGGATTACGGATGTTGGAATTTCCGTTCTTGATGTTCTCCACCGTCAGATTGTTTGGAAGGTGGCCTGGGCTCACGATCTCGACCCGGTTGGCAAAGACAAAAACGCGCACGGGAGCCGGAATGAAGTAGTCCCGGTGAATCAGCGCATTGGCGATTATTTCCTCAATTGCGATCCGCGCGATTTCTGGTTCGCCTTCCGAATTGATATTTCCATTGCCCTGCGGATAACGCAGGTTGCCGAGGATAAAGGCGACCGTCTTTTGGAAGACGTCAGCTAGCTTGCCCACGATGTCTTGGCTGTCCAAGTAACCGTGGTCCGCGATCTCCGTGCCGGGGTAGCAAACCGCTTTTACCATGAAGACGGGCAGGCGAAACTGTGGACGGTTCGCGAAGATAAGCGCTCCAGCAACGTTGAGAGTGCCGTGCTTGTCCGCGAGGTTCATGTTCTCCATCAGCACAGCCAACGGAAGATCCTGCTTTTCGAGCGGTTCGTCGTATTCGCGATCAAAGAATGCACGGAAGTAATCCATGTCGAGGTCGCCGATTCCGAGGCCGGTGGCGGGGATTTCATCGCCATGCACCAAGCCAGATTCCTGAAACATGCGCTGAATTTCCTCACGCGAAGTTGCTCGTCGCTTGTCCGCACCGCTCTTCACCCAAATTACGCCATTTTTGTCCATGTAGGGTTTTGTTATTCCAGGGGAAATCGTGACCACCATCACCAATCCATCCGGGTGATTTACGTTCTCCGTTCGCGGATTGATTGGAGGCTTCATCCCCTCTGAAGCGGCATTGGAAATGAGTCCATTGAGCCGGGTGACATCAGAGGCGCTCAATCCGGTGACCCGTCCATCGTCGCTTACACCGATGTATAGCCTTCCGCCACCGCTGTTGCTGAATGCGACCATCTCAGCGGCCACGCCCAAATCATTAGTAAAGTCCTCTTTGAACTGGTTTGCGCTATCCTCGCCGCGCCCAATCGCCTCGATCAGCTCTGTGGTTTCCATAGCGTGTAAATGTCCTTCCTCTTCTTGAACGCCTCTTCGCCGCCTTCAAGAATATCCACGATTTCTTTCTGGATGGCTGCGTTGTCGATTCCGCCGCTTTCGACGGCAATTCCTGATTCGCCATAGCGGCAGGAATGAACCTGCTCAGCATCGCCTAGAACAGGAAAGTTTGCGTTGTGCGTGGCGAAGACGAACTGCATCTGCGGTTTCATCTCGCGGATCAGCGTGATCACGTCTGCGTAAATGGTTTGGTTGTCCAAGTCATCCTCGGGTTGGTCGATTACGACCAAATCGTTCTCGTGCTGGCTGAGCACGAAGAGCATCAGCGCCGAGGCTCGTTGCCCGAGAGAGTGCTCTTTGAGTTCCTTGCCGCGATAGTTGATCACAAAACGGTTCGGTGGCTGCCATTGTGCAAGCGTCTCGAAGTTCTTTCGAAAGTAGTCCTCGAAGACTTCTGGATTTGTACCTGCCAGTTCCTTTACTTTGGTCCCATCCCGATACATGGCCCCAAAGTCGGCGAACTCATCGACCAAGTTCTTAAGTGTGCTCTCGCGAATGCGACTGCCGCGAAAGACATCCTTAATAAACTCAAGCATGGCCTCCTTGTCGCCTTTGAATCTTGGTTCGATGGCAAGCGAGGTGTGGCGGGCGTTGATCTTGTTCAATTCTGCCTCAACCGCTTTGTATTCCTCGTGCCATAGGTCGTTGAGACTTCCAAGCTCGGTGAGCAATTCCTGCCGATTCTTCTCCCGAGTTTCCGTCTGCTTGGTCAATGCAGTGAGCATCTGTGTCGCCTGCTCCAGCGCCTTTTGGAGCTGAAGGAACTCATCAGGACGAATCGACGCCTGCCCTTTCTGTTTCAACTCTTCCGCCAGCCGCCGCTCAATTGCGGCGAACTCCTCTTGGTTCGCCTTCATTACAACGTCGAATTCACGCGCCTTTGCATGGAGTTCACTGAGCTTGGCCTGTCCGCCTCGCACAGATTCCTTGAGCCCCGCGAGCATCGTTGGAAATGCAGAGAAGATTGCAAAGAACTCCGCGAAGAACGCCTCGTTCTGCGCGGAGCGATGGCGTTGAACGTTGGCAATTTCGTCTTCGTGCCCGTCGATGACCCCTCGCACTGATTCGAGAAATCCTGTCGCACGTTCGACCGCCTCGCGAATCCGCCGAGCGTCCGCCGTGAAATCCAACTGGCGTTGCAGTTTCTCCTCGACCCCGTGCTCCCGAAAAACCTTCAGCCGAAACTCCGCATCCTGCTTCTTTTGCAGATACTCCCGCTGCTGCTCGGCGACATTAGAGAGCTTCACGAGTCGTCGAACGATTTCAGCGACCCGTGCCTTTTGCTCTGCGATGCGGCGGCGGATGTCGTCGAGTTTTTCGCCAACCAGCTTTTCCACGAGATCGCGTTCAAACCCCTCGCCGGTATTCGATAGGTCTTTTTGGCCGAAATACAGCGGACGACGCAAGACGGTCTCACGAATCGAAACGCCTGGCGTGCGAGTTCCGCCAAAAAAGACATCCGGCGGATCGCCGAGAATCCTCCGAATCTCGTAGTTCTGGCCGTGTTGATCCACGGCGCGGACTACGATCTTTCCGCCGCTGCCCAAGGTGTGCGAGACGAGCCCTTGCTTATATTCCCGATCGGCGGATTTCTCACCAAAGGGGATATCAAGGGCGTAGCGGAGACATTCGATGATCGACGACTTGCCGCTGCCGCGAATTCCAATCAGCGTATTCAAGCCAGACGCGAAGCAAACCTCTCGTCCATTGAGGGCGCCCCCCTCGAATGTGACGCTTTGGACGCGCGAGTGCTTTGCCACGGGCGGTTCAGGCGCTACCCGGTTCAGGTGATCGAGTAGCGCGTATTGCACTGCTTCGAAGCTCAGGTCACCGACTTTGAGAAAGCATGACCGTCCTTTGCCGATTTGGTCGATCGCCTTGCAGTCTGATCCTTCGACTTCCGCGGGATACCCGGCGCCGAGCCACTGCTTCACTTTCACCCGGCATTTTGCGTCAGGTTTATCATGAGTGCGAACCTTCTGGAAGCCGAGTGTTCGCCGCCGGAATAGCTCATTGCGACCGAGGTCGCCAATGCGGCCACCATCCAGTTCCTCCCAAAGTCCGCTGCCTTGTTCGACATGGGCGAAGATCACGAAGTAGTCGCGCTCGAACTTTTCCAACTCGTTCAGAGTCGCAACGATACTGTCGTTGCTCCGCCCGTTCTCTCGCTCGTAGTCGGCTGGCAATTTGCCCTTGAACGCGACGTTCAGGAACTGCCCAACGTAGTTCCCTTCCTGAATCCAATCTTCGCTGAAGACGACCAGCGTGTGAACACCGTTGGCTCCATCGTTCACCGAAAGCTCAACGCCCGGCAGGAGAAATACCCCCTGCTTCCGAGCGGCGCGACGGAGCGCTTTGAATTCATCCAGATCGAACTTGTTGTGATTGGCGATGACTCCCACCCGAATTCCCGCGGCCTCCAAAGCTCTCGCATAATCCTCCGCAAAGGCGCCGGGATCACCGGAATATTGAAACTCCTTGTCCGCCCGTGTATGCAAATGGAAGTCGGCCCGGAGCCACACGGCGCCGAAGCGGAAAATCTCAGATGGAATGGCCGGGCTGTTGCTCATCGGATCGCGGACACGAGAATCAACACCGCGCCTCGCGTCGAGCCAAGAGGATACTCGCCCGATCTCGTTCAATCGATTGACGGAAGGAGCCACGTTGCGAGTCCTGGGCTGATGGAATGAACGTTGTTGGCATTTGCCCTCGCCTCCCCGCTTTAGGGGATACCGGAAAATTGGGTTGCGCGCTAACTTGGCAGCGAATGGAGCCATGGATTCGCCTGCCCCGGGCGCATCCGTGCTCCCAATCGTCCTCGAGGAAACCCCATGTCCATGTCCATTCCCGCCTCCCTGATTTCGCGCGTCACAGTGTTCATCGCTTGTTGCATCCTCGCCTGCCTACCCGCGGCAAATGCTGCGCCGACGCCGGCTGCGAGCCAAACGGCGTCTCCCATTTCGGTCCTCGTCGTCGGTGGGCAAAACAACCACGACTGGAAAATCGGGAATGAGTTTCTGGTCGCGCTGTTGAAGCGTAGCGGCGGCTTTTCCGTGACGGAATCGAATACCCCGGCAAAGGGTGCGCCGGCGCCGGAATGGGCGGCGTGGGATCCGCAGTTCGAGAAGTATCAGTGCGTCGTGCTCGACTATAATGGCGAGATGTGGCCGCCGGCGGTGCAGACGGCTTTCGAAAAGTATGTGTCCGGTGGCGGCTCGGTGGTTCTGGTGCATGCGGCGAACAACAGTTTCACCGGCTGGCTGGAATACGAAAAGATGGTCGGGCTGCTGTGGCGCGGCACCACCTTTGGCGCGAGCCTTTATCTCGACGACGCTGGTCAGGTGGTGCGGGAAGAGGCGGGTCAGGGCCGGCCGATGGGGCATGGCAAGCAATGGGACTGGCAGGTGACTGTCCGCGACGCGAAGCACCCGATCACCGCGGGCATGCCGGCAAAGTGGAAACACGTGAAGGACGAGCTTTACCACGGCCAACGCGGGCCGGCGAAAGACGTGAACATCATCATGTCCGCCTTCGACGATGCCCAATATCAGGGCACGGGAAAACACGAGCCGGTCGTGTGGTGGGTGCCGTATGGCAAAGGCAAGGTCCTGACCAATGTGATGGGGCACGTGGGCGAAAACTCCGGCCCGCTGTCGTGCGTCGGGTTCCAGACGGTGTTCCTGCGTTCGATCGAGTGGCTCGTCACCGGGCGATGCGCGACGCCGATTCCCGCCGACTTCCCCACCGAGGATCGCACGAGCCAGCGGTATCCCAGCGATTTGCCGCGCGTGCCGATGGCCGACCTCGCGGCGAAGGAAGCGATGGCCAAGATCAAGGTGCCGGCGGGCTATCATCTCGAACTCGTCGCTTCCGATCCGACGATCGTGCATCCGGTGATGTGCACGTGGGATGGCAATGGGCGGATGTATGTCGCGGAGATGCGCAGCTACATGCTCGATGCCGATGCCAGCCGTGAAAATGAGCCGACCTCCCGCGTCTCGCGGCTCATCGACACGAACGGCGACGGCGTGATGGATCAGTCCACCGCCTACGCGGACAACCTCGTCCTGCCGCGCATGGTCCTGCCGCTCGATGACCGAGTGATCATTGCCGAGACCTACACCGGCCAATTCGTGAGCTATCGCGACACGAAGGGAGATGGCGTCGCCGACGAAAAGAAAGTCCTCTTCGCCGGCGAGCCGACGAAGGCGAACCTCGAACATCAGGACACCGCGCTGCAATGGGGCGTCGATAACTACATTTACAGCGGCATCCTCGGCCGTCGCTTCCGCTTCACGGGAGAAGCCATGGAGTCCAATCAGATTTGGGGCAGCAGTTCGCAGTGGGGCCTCGCGATGGATGATCTCGGCCGCTTCTTCTGCTCGTCGGCTGGCGGCGAGAAACCGGCCTACGGCTTCCAGCAACTCCCGGTCTATGGCCAACTCACCCTGCCTGGTGAAACAGCCGAGGGATTCGACGAGACCTTCCCCGCCGTCCAGACGCTCGACACGCAGGGCGGGCTCAACCGCATTCACAACATCAAGGGGACGCTCAATCACTTCACCGCCGTCGCCGGCCAATCCATCTTCCGCGGCGATCGTCTGCGGAAGGATCTCGTCGGCGACTTATTCGTGCCGGAGCCGGTCGGGCGGCTGATTCGGTGCGCGCAGGTGAACAACGAGGAGGGTAAGCGCGTGCTCACCAATGCGACGCCCGGCGCCGAGTTCATCACCTCCACCGATCTCGCTTTCCGCCCGGTGTGGACCGCGACCGGACCCGACGGCTGCCTCTACATTGTGGACATGCACCACGGCATCATCCAGGAGAGCGCCTGGGTCACGCCGGGCTCCTATTTGCGCGATACCGTGCTGCGCGAAGGCTACGATAAGCATCCCGGCCACGGGCGCATCTATCGGCTCGTCGCAGACGGCATCAAACCCGGCCCGCAGCCCAACATGCTTAACGAAACGCCGGTGCAGCTCGTCGCGCACCTCGCGCATCCGAACGGCTGGTGGCGCGACACCGCGCAAAAGCTGCTCGTCATCAAAGGCGACAAGTCTGTCGTTCCGGCTTTGAAGAAACTGGCCGAGACCTCGCCCTCGCCGCTGGGCCGCGTGCATGCGCTCTGGACTCTCGACGGCCTCGACGCGACCGACCGCGAGCTGCTGATCCGCGCCTTTGCCGACAAGGATGACCGCGTGCGGGCGACGGCAGTGCGCATCGGCGAAGTCTTCCTCCGCAAGGGCGACGCCGAGCTGGTGAAGCTGGTCGCGCCGCTTCTGAAAGACTCGTCAATCGACGTCGTGGTGCAGGCCATCAACTCGCTGCGCTACGTGCCCGCGGGAGCCGCGCGGCCGCTCGTCGAGGCCGCCGCCGGCGCTCATCTCGGCAATGAAATCGTCACCGCTTCGGCGCAGCAGAGTTTGCAATTCGATCCCGAGAAACCCAGCGGCATCAAGGTGAACATCGACCCCGTCGGCCTCGCGTTGATGAAGAAAGGACAGGAGCACTTCACCACGATCTGCTTCGCCTGCCACGGCGCGGATGGCAAAGGCGTGGTTACTTCCGACAAGGTGCAACTCGCGCCGCCGCTCGCCGGTTCGCCGCGCGTGATCGGCAGTCCCGAGGCGCTGGTCCGCATCGTTCTCCACGGCATCGTCGGCGAGATCGACGGCAAGAACTATCCCGGCGCGATGATCCCGCAGAAAGCCAATGACGACCTCTGGATGGCGCAAGTGCTCACCTATATTCGGAACAGCTTCGGCAACACCGCCCCGACCATCACGCCCGACGACGTGGCCAAAATCCGCAAGGCCGCCGGCGACCGCCAGCAGCCTTACGTGATGAGTGAACTGGCGCTCTTCCTCGCGATCCCGCGCGACACCACCAGCAAGTGGGTCTTCTCCGCCTCGGAGAATTCCAAGGAAGCCGGGCGCGCGCTCGATGGCGATCCGAAGACGCGCTGGACCACAGGCAAATCGCGAGAAGTCGGCCAATGGTTCCAGTTCGACATGGGCAAGCCATTCGAAGTCTCGCGGCTAATGATCGATACCACCGACTCGAAGAACGACTTCCCGAAGAAGTTCGAGCTGAGCAAAAGCGACGACGGCGTGAATTGGTCCAAGCCGATCTACACCGGCGACGGCAAAACGATCATTACCATCGACCTGCCACCCAAGACCGTGACCCGCTTCCTGCGCCTCACCCAACTGACCGCGCAAGGCGGCTTCTGGTCGATCCACGAGCTCGGCGTTTACGGCGCAGAACCCCAGTAAGTGACTCGCTTTCCTGCGCTTCATCCAAGATCGCCATTACGCCAATGACTGCGATCAAGCTTTTCCGTGTGGCCGCGACTTTGCTGGCGATGTGTGCCGCGTCGGCCATCGCCGACGTGACGGTGAATCCGATGTTTTCGGACCACATGGTGTTGCAGCGCGAACGTCCTTTGCCTGTCTGGGGCCAGGCCTCGCCCGACGAGGCAGTGACGGTCACTTTCGCCGGCGAGACCACGAGCACGAAAACCGGCGCCGATGGCAAATGGATGGTGCTGCTGTCGCCCAAGGAAGTTTCACGCCAGCCACAAGAGCTGACGATCAAGGGGAATAATGTCGTCACGCTGAAAGATGTCTTGGTCGGCGATGTCTGGCTGGGCATGGGACAGTCGAACATGGACTGGAGTCTCTCCTCGACCGACCGGAGGGAAGCCATCGAAAAGATGCCGCACGGCATGTTCGATTCGATCCGGCTGTTCAAAGTGAGCGAGGTGCAACTCGACGCGCCCGCGAACGAGGTGAAGGCGACGTGGACCGAGGCGGGAACCAGGGAGATCATGAGCTTCAGCGCCACGTTGTTTTATTTCGGCGAAGCGCTCAGCCAGCGGCATCCGGACGTCCCGCTTGGGCTGATCCGCTCCTCGGTGGGCGCGACGAACCTATACTGTTGGATTCCTAATGAACTCCGGGACCAGGACCCATCGGCGGAGTATCTGCGGACTTGGTGGACTAATGCGATTAAGAGCTGGTCGGCGGAGAAGCAGGCGCAGCGGGATCGCGAACTCGAGACTTACGAGGCGCAGCTCAAAGCCTGGCAACAGCGGAAGGAAAACCCGCCGAGTGATTTCAAGAAACCCGGCGAACTTCTCGGGCCGAAATGGTCGCGCCGACCGTCGGGTCTCTACAATGGCATGATCGCTCCGCTCCAGCCCTTCGCGCTCCGTGGCTTGATTTGGTATCAAGGCGAATGGGATTCCAAGCATGACTGGGTCACCGTCTATCACGACATGTTTGTCGCGTTCGCCAGGAGTCTTCGCGAGCGTTGGGCCGCGGCTTCCGGAGTTCCGCGGCTGGGACAGTTCCCGATCTTCCTCGTGCAACCCCCCGCGCGTGAGCCGAACGATGGCAAATACTGGCCTTACATGCGCGAGGTGCAGGAACGACTGGCGACTTCCGTGCCGGACAGCGGCTTCGTCGTCACCTGCGACACCAACGATCCCAACGAACTTCATCCGCGCGAAAAGTCTCCTATCGGCCGGCGTCTGTGCCTGCTCGCCCTGGCCAAAGCCTACAACGAGCAACTGGCGTGGCGTGGTCCGCAGCTCAAATCCAGCAAGCCCGAAGGCGACCAATTGGTCTTGGAATTCGATACGGCGAGCGATTCGCTCAAGAGCAGCGACGGTCAACCATTGAGGCATTTCGAAGTAGCGGGCGACGATGGGTTCTACCACGCGGCCAGCGCCGAGATCCGCGGACAGACTGTGCTGGTCACGAGCCCGCAGGTAAAGCATCCCACTACGGTGCGCTACGCCTTCATGCCTGCGCCGGTGAAACCTAACTTCTACAACTCCGCCGGCCTGCCCGCCGCCCCGTTTCGTACCGACAGCCTGCCCAACCCACCAATGTAGAGTCGGCATCGAATACGGCGGCGGCTTTCGGCATCGACGGACGCGCGCCGTCAACTGAACTTCGCGCGATGATACTTGAAGTTTCCATTCTCAACGTCCGAGACGGTGCGGACGAAGCCGCGTTGCTATGAGCGATGGATTGATCGGTGGAATCGAGAAGCGAAAGATCGTAAGCGGGGTCAGCTTCGGGTCAGTCCTGGAAAGTCACAATTTGGAAGAATGGGGGACTGGAGGCCGGGCGGCGTGACGTTGTCCCAGAAGTCATTCCACCGGCGGATGGACGGACGCGCCGATGGGCGATGGCCTGGGCAATTAGCGGGGGCAGGTGCCTTGTTTCGAAGCGTGTGTAGAGGGAGGGGTGCGTTCGGTCCTGTCGCCGCTGGATCGGTCCCGGCGGAAACCGTTTGCGGCAGGGCTTTTCTTTTGCCGAGAGCTGGTTCAGATTGCGGCCATGAAGGCCCTCCAGACTCTCTCGCTCGTCAGTTTCCTCACCTTCGCTTCGGGCGCGCTCGCGGCCGAGCCGGCCACCGAACTCCTCTCCGAAGCCCAGACCGCCTATTTACGCGGCGAAATCGATTCGGCGAAAGCCAAGTTTGAATCGGTGATCAAGCTCGATCCGAAGAACCAGGTGGCCATCGGATATCTCCGCCAGATTCGCGCCAAGGAGGCAGAGAAAGGCGCGGGCGGTTCGCAGGAAAAGCAACTGGCGAAGCTGATCGTGCCGACCGTGCAGTTCAAAGACGCGACGCTGACCTCCGCGCTCGAATTCCTCAAGCAGCAGGTGCCCAAGCTGACCGACGGCAAGCAGGCGGTGAACTTCGTTGTCCAGGTCCCCGAGGCGCAGGCCAACACGGCGATCACGCTCAACCTGACGAGCATCCCCTTCACCGAGGTGCTCAAATACATTGGATCGCTGGCGAATGTCTCCTTCGTTTACGACAAATACGCGATCATGGTGAAGTCGGTCGGTGGGACAGCGAAGGTCGAGCCGCGAGTCGAGGAAACCCCGAAGTAGGCTACACCACGCGGTCGGTCTTCGCGGCGTAGAGCACGCGGGTGAGATAGAGCCCGGCGGCCGGGGCCGCGAAGTGCGTGGTGGCGGAGCCTTCGAGCAGATCTTCCAGCCAGGTGAGGGCTGCGCGGTGCTGCGCGCAGCGGACCAGTGACCCGGTGAGCATCCGGACCATCTTGTAAAGGAAGCCATTGCCCTCGAAGCGCAGGGTCAGCAGCGGGCCGCGCTGCCGCAGCGCGATGCTGCGGATCGTCCGCACGGTGTCGCGCTCGGGCTGGCCGCGGCGGAGGACGGCGAAGCGCGCGAAATCGTGCGTGCCGCAAAGCAGTTTTGCGCCGGCTCGAAGCGTCTCGAGGTCGAGCCGTCCCGGCACGAACCATGCGCGGCCGATCTCGAGCGGATGGAGGAAGGAGCTGTTCCAGATGCGGTAAGTGTAGATCTTCCCCGACGCGCGGAACTGCGCATGGAAGTCCGGCCGGGCGCGCGTCACCCGCAACACGCGGATTTCCGGCGGAAGATGCGCATTGAGGGCAGCCTGCCAGCGGCCGGGGTCGAATTGACCGCGCGGCACATCCGCGTGCGCCACCTGCCCGACCGCGTGCACTCCGGCATCGGTGCGCCCGGAGCCGATCACCACCACCCGTTCGCTCACGAGCTTGAGGAAGGCGGCCTCCACGAAATCCTGGACCGCATCCCGGGTGGCCTGGCTTTGCCAGCCGCGGAAGGGACGACCGTCGTAGGCCAGCAGGAGCTTGAGCCGCTCCTTGGACTTCATCCGAGCATGGCCTGCGCATCGAGCCAGCCCTGCAGGATCATTTGCGCGGCGACCTGATCAATGACTTCGCGGCTGTTCTTCACGTTGCGGCCGACTTCGTGCAGCGAGCGCTGCGCCGCCACGGAAGTGAGCCGTTCGTCCCACAGCTTGACCTCGCCCGGCACACGAGCGCGCAGCTTTTCCGCAAAAGCGCGGACCTTTTCCGCGGCGGGTCCATAGGTGCCGTTCATGTTTCGCGGGAGGCCGAGAACCATCGTGCCGATCTTGTCCCGCTCGACGATTTGCGCGATGCGTCCCACCGGATCGGGTACGTCCTTCAAATGAATGGTTTCGAGCGGATGCGCGAGCATCCCGAGCTCGTCGGAGACGGCGAGGCCGATCCGCGCTTCGCCGTGATCGATGCCGAGGGCACGCTGCATTGGGAAAATCCTAAGTGTTATTGCAGTTCCGGCGGGACTTGGGAGACGAGCTGCTTGATCTTCTCCGCTTCATGCCGGTGGCAGATCAGCAGGGCATCGCCCGTGTGGACGATGATCAGGTCTTGCACCCCGATCAGGCCGATGACCGTGCCGTCTGTGGAATAGACAATGTTGCCCCCGGAATCGACCGCCTGGACGGTGGCATTGCCGACGTTGCCGGCGGCGTCGCCGGGGAAATATTTGGCGGCCGCAGTCCAGCTTCCCACGTCGTCCCAATCGAAGCCGGACTCGACCATGAGGACGCGGCTGGCTTTTTCGAGCACCGCATAATCGATGGAGATTTTCGGCAGGGCGGGGAAGGTCTCGCGCAAGGTCTGCGCGAGATTGGGGCTGCGATGAATCTGATTGATGAACTCACCGAGCGCCGGCACGTAGCGATTGAACGCGCTGAGGATGGAGCGCACGGACCAGATGAACATGCCCGCATTCCAACGGAAATTCCCCTGGGCGAGAAAGGTCTCGGCGAGCTCGGCGCTCGGCTTCTCCCGGAAGCGGACGACCTCGAACACGGCGGGTCCGCCGGGCTGGCTTGCGGTGCTCGCGCGTGCGCCTGTTTCAATGTATCCGAACCCCGGACAGGCCCACGTCGGTTTGATGCCGATGGTCACGAGTTCCCCGGTTTCTTCCGCAGCCGAAACGGCGGTGCGAAGCGTCTGCTGAAAACCGGCGACGTCCTGAATCAGGTGATCCGCAGGCAGGACCACCATCGTTCCCGTGGGCGCGTGCCTCGCGATCCAGCCGACCCCGAGGGCGATGGCCGCGGCGGTGTCGCGCTTGGCGGGCTCGGCGACGATGTTCTGGGGTGGCAGCTCGGGGCAAAGCGCGCGCACGGCGGTCTCCTGATCGGCGTTGGTGAGAATCAGAATCTGTTCCGGTGGGACCAGACCCTCGAGCCGGCGGAGGGTGGCTTCGAGCAGGGTTTCCTTGGAAAACAGGGAGAGCAGTTGCTTCGGGCGCGCCTTGCGACTCAGCGGCCAAAAGCGCTCACCACTGCCGCCGGCGAGAATGAGAACGTAAAGTGGGGAAGCGGCCATCGGGTGCGGAATGGTCTAAGGGAATGCCGGATGAATGGGAAGCGTGATCGGGTGCGACGAGGCGGCCAAAAGCGGCGGTGGCCGCGTTTTGATTTCGAGTTTTCTTTTTGCACCTTCTCTCCATATTGCCTCTGTTATGCCCAAGTCGTCCGACCCCCTGAAAACGAGCCTGCTCGCCATCACTCAGACTGCGGTCGGCTGCGGCATCGGCCTGCTCATTGCGGGGAAACTGGGACGACCCGCGCAGAAAACGACGGCGGCCACGATGATCTCCGTCGGCGCGTTGCTCGCGCTGCCGGTGCTGGTTTTGGCCATCATTCGGGCGGTCAACCGGCCGAACTCCGAACGCGGGATGCGCCAGAGGTTGGATTCGATCCGGCGTGACTCTGGCTTTCCAGATGAAGCCGAGATTATTTGATCGCTACCCGCATCCATCGGGCATGCCCGATGCTAGGAATCTTTTCCATGAAACGCCCCCCAAACTTCCTCCCCTTCAAAGTGGATCTCCAATCGCTCGCCGTGCAAACGTCGCTCGAAATTGCGGCCGGCGGCGTGCTCACGGCGCTCCTGATGCGCTGGGTCGCGGCTTGATTCGGTGGCAAGCCGCGGAGGACCTCCCCATCGGATAAGGCGCGCCCAGCGCGGCTGGCCGGCGGCCGACAGTTCACCGCTGCTCTCCTTGGGACCGTCTCAGGTTGCCGCGAATTTGCCGGTTGCCGCACTCGCACCCCACCGCTAAAGCACGCGGCGCATGTTGCATGATTTTCTTCAGACTTGGCTCGGGTGGGTGCAAAACTGGGGCTATCCCGGCGTCATTATTCTCATGGCCATGGAAAGCTCGATTTTCCCCGTGCCGAGCGAGGTGGTGATTCCTCCGGCGGCGATCCTGGCCGCTTCCGGCGGCAGGATGACCATCACCGGGGTCATCCTGGCCGGCACCTTTGGATCATGGCTCGGATCCGCGATCACGTATTGGGTGGCGCTCCTGGTCGGACGTCCCGTGGTCACCCGCTTCGGCAAGTATTTCTTCGTGCCGCACGACAAGTTCGAGCGCGCCGAGCGCTTTCTGCGGCGCTATGCGGCGGGCGGAATCTTCTTCGCGCGCCTGCTGCCGGTCATTCGTCATCTCATTTCCATTCCCGCCGGCATCATTCGGATGTCCTTTCTCAAATTCAGCATCCTGACCACCGTGGGCGCCGCGATTTGGTGCGCGGTGCTCGCCTGGATCGGAGGACGAGTCGGCGAGAAGTTGCGTTCCGCCGGGCAGAACCCGCTCGACCCCGACGCCCTCGTCAGCGCCGTCAAGCACGAGTCGCATTGGGTCATCGGCGCCGTGCTCCTGGTCTGCGTCCTCTATTTTATGGGGATGAAAATGACGGCGCCGAAGCCGCCGCACCCGCATCCGCCCGGCGTTTGAGTCTCATCTGTGGGGCTGGCATCCCGCCTGCCTTGAACGTGGGCAGCCGGGACGCCTGCCCCACTGACGCTGGCATGTGCCCCTACAGCTCCAGCGCCACTCCCGGGGTCGGGGTCATGATCTCGCTCGCCGGCAGATCGCTCTGCAGGGTGGCGCGGAACCATTCAATCGCCGGCCGGTCGCCATGGACCAGGATCACTTTCTTCGGCCGCACCTGATTGATATAAGATCGCAAGGTTTCCCGGCTGGCATGCGCGCTGAAGTTGAACGCTTCGACCTGGCACTGGAGCGGTTGGGGAGGGAATTCGGCGCTGAGCTGCACGTGTTCACCCGGCGCGGCCAGGCGAATGCGGCCCGCCGGCGATTGCGGATCGGCGTAGCCCACGAAAAAGAGCGCGTGATGCGGATCGCTGAGGAATTGCCGCGCATAGACATTCGAGAGCGTTTTCTCCGTCATCATCCCGCTGGAGAGCGCGTAAATCCGGCCGCCTCTCAACGGCGTTTCTCCAGCCGACTTGCCGGCCATGGTGAAGGGAGCGACGGCATCCAGAATTTGCAGGTCGTGGTTTTGCCGCGGCGTCTGGTGCGCGAGCCGGTCGTAGATCTCGGTGAGCTTGGTGCCGAGACCGCCGATGTAAATCGGCCCCAGGCCAAGCAACCCCTGGCGCCGAAATTGATGGAACATCGCGAGCAGTTCCTGCGTTTTGCCCAGCGCAAACACCGGGAGCAGAATTGCCGCGCCCCGCGCGAAGGCGGCCTGGATCGCCTGGGCCAGCCGCAACTCCTCGCCGGCGCGCGTGAATCCGTCCGGCGTGGCGCGATCGCCCCGGGTGGTTTCCACAATCAGCACGTCGAGCGGCTCCTGCGGAAACCGTGCGGCCTGCACCACGGTCTGATTATCGAACTGCACGTCGCCGGTATAAAAAATGGTGCGTCCGCGGGCGCGGATGAGGGTGCCAACGGAGCCGAGGATGTGTCCCGCGTCGAAAAACTCGATGGTCAGCTCCGCATCGTCGTTCACGGGAAGCCGCTCGCCGGTGACGTCGAAGCGCTGATGCAAGGGCACCGGTTGCCAGCGTTTCGCGGCGACATCGATCTCGCGATGAGTGAAGAGCGGGTAACTGGTCACCCCTTCCTCGCGCTTTTTCAGCATCACGTTCACCGAATTGTGCAGCATCACCTCGCTGAGCTGGCGCGTGGCTTCGGTCATGAACACGGGCGCCCGCGGCTGGCGGCGCATCAGCACGGGCAGCGATCCCACGTGATCCTGGTGCGCATGCGAAAGAAGGATCGCGTCCACCGTATCGCCCGCGACCAGCGAAAGTTGCGGGAGCGCAGCTTCTCCGTCGAAGCGGGGGTGCAGGCCACTGTCGAGGACGATGCGCTTCCCGGCGGCTTCGAGCAGGTAGGAGTTGGCTCCGATTTCGACCTCGCGAGTGAGGTTGGTAAAAGTGATTGGCCCCATTTGCCTCGGCGGAAGATGGGTGGGGGGACCGGGGATGGCAAACGCTAACCCGAAATTTTCACGCTCGCCCTCGTCGTCTCCCTCGCCCTCTTCATCTCCTCCTTTCCCGCGTCGAGAGAGGGAGGGAAGAGAGCCAGCCCGGCGCGATGCTGCGCCCGATCTGCCGTTAGAGAATGACCGGCTTCTTCGGCCGGAGCATTAACTCGGGGGTGGCGATGCGGAAGATCACGAAGAAAACCACCGTGCCCAGCGGCATCGCGCCCGGCAGCCAGATGAGCCAGCGCGTGAGCACCGCCATGGAAATCATCACATAGGCGGCGAGGGTCACAAAACCGACGGCCAGCGCGGTCCATCGGCTCCACCGCGGGACCAGAGCGCTGATCACCACCAAGCCGGCGAGCACGACGAGCTCGGTCCAGAGCGGAGCCCGCTTGATAAACGACTGGTTCTGCATGGTCGCAATCGCGGCCGCAAACAGCTCACCCGCCGAGCCGTCCCGCCGCGCCGCGAAGGGGATTTTTTTGGCCTTCGCATCGGTCCGCGAAAGCAGCACGAGCTTCCCCTGGACCTTGGACAAATCCACGATCGGCGGATTGTTCGCCGCCATCTGCTCGCTGGCGAGCAACAGATCGTCAAAGCTGAATTCGTTGCGCGGGGTGCCGAAATCGACGCGCATCCGTCCACGAGAGTCGATCGGGATGCGCCGTTTCCGCCCGAGGTTAATGTGCGAGCCGAGAACCACCTCGACTTCGTCGGGCGTAAGCCGGGCCCAGAGCATGGCGGCCTGTAACGCGAAGGCGGGAACCACCTGGCCGCGATGCCGAAAAATCAGCGGCACCGAATTGAAGCGCTCATGGACCGGCGGCAGGTTGATAAAGCCGATCGTGGAAGAAAGCCGATAATCCTCCGCGGGCTGGCGCTCGACGATCGGGAACTCCGGCACGGTGACGAGATCGCCGGTGACATTGCGCAGGAGCGGCACCTCCTGCCAGGGTGGCGCCACCTGGGGATCCTCGGGAAAGCCGAGTTGCGCCGCGAGCAGCATTTTGGGCGCGCGCAGGATGTTTTCGCGGAGGATCTTCTCATACTGGGGCAGCTTCTGGGCCTGACCTTCCGGCAGCGAGATGCGATCCCAATCGAGCACTTCGTCGATGGCCAGGACCCCGGGCTGGTGCGGCAGAATCGCCTGAAAAAACAGCGAATAATCGAGTGGGTTCCAGGGCCACGGGTGGCTCTTGAGGCTTTCGTCATCGATCTGCACCAGCACGACCGGCGCGGTCTGTTGATCGTGAGGGCTGCTCATGGCGAGAAAATCGGCCCACCAATTGTCCCAGGCCTCGAGCGGCTCCTGGCGGGACTCGCGCATGAGGACGAGGCCGGTCAGCAGCACCAGGATCATCATTTGCGCTCCGGTTCTAAACATGCGGCGCACTTACAGGCAATTCGCGGAGCACTCCAACAAAAATACGCGCTGGCGAGGCGCGCACTGGTGTGAGACCTGAGAAGGAGACGCCAGAACGCTCTTCGCCCACGGCCCGCGCCTGGCGGGCCGTGTTCCCCCACGGGAACCTCCATCGCAGGAAAAAAAAAGCCGCCAGAGAGCTACAACAGAGAAGGTCGGACTACCGTTGCTGCCTTCCGGCTCTGGCGGGGTTTGTCTGCCTCCAATTCATAGTCCCTGACGGAGAAAGGCACTATGGGATGAGACTTTACGAAAACAAATCATTTGATGAAAAATTCACGAAACCGCTTGCAAAGAAAAAATATTGCGGCTTAAAAGTGCGCCTTCAAAACCGCCTTGCGAGTGCAGGGTAGTGGCGGAACCTTATTTTTTAGCGCTCTTCAGACCCATTTATGGCAAAACTCTTCGTCGGACTCGCAATCGCAGTCATGCTCGCTGCAGCGGTGCTTGGCTTCCTCGCCAAGGACAATATCGACAAGCTCCAGGCCAGCCTGAAGCAGACGAAGCAGATTCTCAAGACCACGGAGGACAAACTGGCCAAGACGGAAGCGGAGTTGAAGGCGACCAAGGAGGAACTCGACGCCGCGAAGATGAAGATCGAGATGCAGACGACCGAGATCAACGGTCTGAAGAAGGATTTGGACGAAAAGAAGACCGAACTCGCGCAGACCAAGGCGGACTTGGACGCCAAAACCGCGGAGTTGACCGCGGCAAATGACAAAATCGCGAAGATGAATCCCCCAGGGGATAAGCCCGGTATGAGTCTCGAGGACGTGCTGAAGCAGTTCGAGCAAACCAAGGCTGATCTAACCAAAGCCCAAGCCGAAGCGGCCGAGAAGGGCGCGATGGTTGAAGCGCTGAACAAGCAAAAGCTGGACGCGGATGAGAAGCTCGCGGTGGCGCAGAAGGAAGTGAAGCGCTACCAGGATAACGTTTCGCGCAATGGGCTGACCGGCAAGATCCTCGCGGTCAATCCCGGTTGGAATTTTGTCGTTCTCAGCGTGGGCGACAAGCAGGGCGCGGCGCCCGGCTCGACGATGATCGTGACCCGCGGTGGCGAAGCGATCGGCAAGGCGCGCATCACCTCGGTGGAGCCTTCAACCTCCATCGCAGATCTGGTTCCCGGCTCGGTCCGCAAAGGCGTGAGCGTGCAGCCCGGAGATGTGGTCATCTACGAGGGACCCCGGAACCGCCCCATCGCCCCGGCTGGTCCAGGTGGGGCCCCCGCCGCTCTGGCCCCAGCGCCCGGACAGTGACGGTGGGTGTGTAGTGTGCGAAGGTTCGGCATGATCCGATTTCTCGCTTTTTCCGCTCTTGCTGCCGCCCTGGTGCTTTTGCCCGGCTGCGCGCAGCAGGAGGAAGACCCGAATCGTGTGAGCACCATCCCGTGGAACCGGCCGGAGAAATGGGAAGGGCAGGGGGCGCTCGGGAGCATGAACCCCAACAGCTACCGGTAGCAGCGCCCCACCCCTTTTTCCGGTCGCCTCGCGTCCGGATTCACTCACTCGTGAAACCGCGCCTGCTCGTCATTCGCGGCGGAGCGATCGGCGACTTCATCCTCACGCTTCCGGCGATCCGGCTGCTACGCGAAGCCTTTCCTAACGCGCATCTCGAGATCCTCGGCTACCAGCACATCGTGGCGCTGGCCAAAGGGCGCTATTATGCGGATGAGACGCGGTGCATCGAGTATGGCGCGATGGCTGGCTTTTTCGTGCCCCGCTCCGAGCTGGCGCCGGATCTCGCCGAATACTTCTCCAGCTTCCAGCAAATCGTCAGTTTTCTTTTCGATCCCGACCGCTTTTTCGAGACGAACGTGCGCCGGGCGGGGGCGAAGCACTTCCTTCCCGCCTATGCGAAGATCGACGATTCCGAACACGCCGCCCGCCAGCTCGCACGGCCGTTGCAAAGCCTGGCGCTCTACCTCGAAGAGCACGCGGCGACCATCCATTTGTCCGCCGCCGACCGTGCTTTCGCCCGCGAATTCCTCGGGGAATCGGCTGGTCCGTGGATGGCGCTGCACCCCGGCAGCGGCAGCCCGAAGAAGAACTGGCCCCTCGAACGCTGGAAGGAACTCGGGGACCGCTTGCTGGCCGCCGATCCGGCGGTCGAACTGCTCCTCGTTGGCGGCGAGGCCGATGCGGCCCAGCTCGCCGCGTTGACCGAGGCCTGGCGCGGCGCTCGGGTGCGCATCGCGCGGGATCTGCCTTTGCCGCAGCTCGGCGCGGTGCTCGAGCGTTGCCGGTGCTTCCTCGGCCACGACAGCGGCATCTCGCATCTGGCTGCCGCCGTGGGGACCCGGTGCGTGCTGCTTTTCGGGCCCACCGATCCCTCGATTTGGGCACCGGCCAATCCCGCGGTGGCCGTTTTGGAAGCGCCCGCGGGTGATCTCGATCAATTGAGCGTTTCCGCCGTGTTCGAGCGGACCGTGTCCGGCTGACGAAACCCGGCCGAATCCGTTGCTGCCGCGGGAGCACGGAGCCGGGGCGTCTTGCCCCCTGCCGGGCTACCCGAAAGCCTTGCGCAAGATTTCCAGTCCCTTCGGAACCGCAGTCTCCGCCGCTTCCTTGCCCTCCATTTCGAGCGAAACGTATCCGGTGTAGCCCGCGTCCCGCAGAATTTTGGCGATGCGCGGGTAGTCGAGATCGAGCGTGTACCATTCGCCGCCGCCGGGATACGTCTTGGCCTGGACAAAGACCGCCCGCGGGGCGACCCGGGCGATCTGATCGTACGGGTCTTCGAGGAAGTTTCCGGTGTCGATGAGCGCGCCGAGCCACGGCGAATCGACTGCCTTCAAGATGCGCTCCATCCCTTCGGCCTTGCTGGTCAATCCCCAGTGGTTTTCGAGCGCGAGGATCACCCCGCGCTCGGCGGCGAGGGCGGCGCATTTCAGGGTCGCTTCGATGCACCACTTGAAACCGTCATCCTCGGTGTATCCGGGCAGGACGGGCTCGACGCCGCGGGCCTTCATCAACTCGTCAAAGCCCTGGATGGTCTTCCACCGCCCGCTGTTCAGCCGCAGACACGGCACGCCGAGCGCGTAAGCGATCTCGAGACATTTGTCCGTGTGCGCGATCCACTTGGCGCGTTCGGCGGGGTTGGGAGAGACGAAATCCTGGTGGATCGAGAGACAGATCAAACCGACCCCGGCGCGGAAAGCGTGCCGCTTCAGCTTCATGCAGTAGGCGTGGGTCGCGGCATCGAGCGGGCCGAGTTCGTCGACGTCCATCTGCCGGTGCAGGATGTCCACGCCCTCCACGCCGAGCGCGGCGGCCTGATCGATCACAGTCTGGATCGAAACTTTCGCGCCCTTGAAATGCCAATAGGAATACGAGGAGATGCCGAGTTTGATCCGCGCTGGCGCCGCGGCGCGTGGGGCGTCCGCGGCGCGCACTTGCGTGGCCAGCGCCGCACCGGCGGTGGTGGCGAGGAAAGTGCGGCGATTCATGGTCGGCGAACCGTTCAGCGGGGCGAAGATGGCCCGAGCCGCCTCAGAGCTTCAGGCGCTCATCTTCTTCGAGCAGCTCGGCGAGCGTTGGCCAGCCCTTGTCATCGAGGGCCTGAAAGGCGTGCAAATAGACCACCACCACGCCGGGATCGTGCTTCGTGAGCAGGTCGTCGATCACCGTCCGGAGCTTTGCTTTCTCCGGCGCGGGCGGGAGCTGTTCAATGGTCCCGTTCTCGTCGTGGGCGATACCAAAGCCGTCGAGGAAGTCGCAGAGCAGCTTTGCGTGCGCTCCGACGAGCCAGATCTGGAGCAGGTGCGCCGCCACGGAGTCGTTGGCTTTTTTCCCGAGCACTTCGCGCATCCACGCATGCCGCTCCGGGCGGGGTTTCCGCTCGACGAAAACCGAGCGCAGTTTGCGTTGTTTCGCGAGAGTGTCGATCGTCGCCTTGTAGAGCGGCTTCTCGCGTTCAAAGAGGAACCCGAAGAGTTGCTCGCTTACGGCTGGCGACATGCGGGCGAAGAGATCGTAAGGTTTCAGCATAGGCGCGGGGCGGGCGAGAGTAGTCCGCTGCCCCGCCGTGGCAAGCGGCAACCTGCGATCGCGCCGCCGTTACGGCTCGTTTTTCCCGCTGATGCTGCTGCCCGCGGTCGTCTCGTCGCCCGGCTTGTTCCGCACCACGTTGAAGCTGGTCGAGATCGGCGGCCCGAGCTGGCCATTCTGCGTTGGCCGAAAGGTAACCTTGATGGCAAGATAGCTGAGGCCGATGGATTCAGTTAACGGGTCATCCTCGGCCCCGGAGACCTGGTAGCTGGAAATCAGCACGTTGGTGAGATCGAGGATGAAGAAATCTTGAGGGTCGCCCGAGTTGGTGCGCCGGAACGTGATCCTCGCGGTCGGGATCACTTTGCCGATGGCACAGTTGAGGAAGAGCATCGGCGAGGCCTTGTCCGGGCGCTTGATGACCTGGAGCGGAGAGAACTGCGCCTTCGCTGGGCTCGCTGTCCCACCTGCCATGGTCAGCCCGGTCTGGCCGGTGCCGAAGGAAAAAGAGAGCGCGTCGATTTCCTTGAGATGACCTGGTTGGACCGATTCACCTTCGAGCCCCTCGAGTTTCAGAAACAGTTGGGTCGTTGGGACCGTCTGGGCCGAGGTGAAGACGGGCAGAACCAGGAACAAGGCGAGGAAGCATGCGGTGAGCGTTTTCATGGCGACATTCTAATTCAGCGATCTGCCTGATCCCACTCCAAAATCGCAGCCGCCGGCGGCTCGACGGCGGGTCATTCATGGACGAACCTTCGCTTTCCGCATGACCAAAACCCGCACGCCGATCCACGCGCTGACTCTCGACGAAATCGAGGCGCGGCTCGCGGCTGCCGGGCAGCCGAAGTATCGCGCCCGGCAGGTCGCCCAATGGCTCTACGAAAAACGCGCCCGGTCTTTCGCCGCGATGACCGATCTGCCCGCCGCCTTGCGCGCGCAACTCGCGGAGGATTTGCTCTTCGACGAAATCGAGTCGGTGCGCGTCCTCGGCTCGAGCGACACCACGCGGAAATACCTCTTCCGCCTCGCCGACGGCGCGCTCATCGAGACCGTGCTCATCCCCGCCTCACCCGCGCTCTACGGCGAGCCGAGCGATCGCCGGACGCTCTGCATTTCCACCCAGGTGGGTTGCGCCTACGGCTGCAAATTCTGCGCGAGCGGGCTCGACGGTTGGAGCCGCAATCTGGGCGCGGACGAAATCGTGAATCAATTCCTCCGCGTCGAGGAGCTCAGCGGCGAGAAAATTAACAATCTCGTTTTTATGGGGATGGGCGAGCCCCTGGCCAACTTCGCCAACGTCATGCGCGCGATCGCCATCATCAACGCGCCCTGGGGCATCGGCCTCGGCGCCCGGCACATCACCCTCTCGACGAGCGGCCTCGCGCCGCAGATTCGCGAGCTCGCCGACCAGCCGCTCCAGGTGCGTCTCGCCATCTCGCTGCACGGCGCCACGGATGAAGTGCGCCAGCAGATCATGCCCGTGAACCGCAAATACCCCCTGGCGGTCCTCCTCGAAGCCTGCGCCTATTACGCCGCGCGCAAGAAGCAGCGCCTCACCTTCGAATACATCCTCATCGAAGGCGTGAACGACCGGATCGAGGACGCGGCCGCGCTGGTCCGCGTCGCGCGCAAGGTCCAGGCGAAGGTCAACTGCATCCCCTACAATTCGGTCGAAGGCCTCACCTGGCAGCGGCCCAGCGAAGCGCGGCAGGACGCCTTCATGGCCGTGCTCGAAAACGCGCGGATTCCGGCCACGCTCCGCCGCGAAAAAGGCCACGACATCGCCGCTGCCTGCGGCCAGCTCCGGCGACAAACCCTCGCGCCCGCAGTCCAGGCGCCCGCGGTCTAGCGTTTCGGTCACACGATGCGACTCTTCCAGATCACCCTCCTCCTCCCATGATCACTCACCGATTCCTCCTCTCCCTCGCCCTCCTGGGCACGATCGCCCATGCCGAAACCGTCAAGGACCGCGAAGGCGCCGTGCGCAAAGACCGAGCGGCGATGCAAAACGATTCGCGGTGGATTTACAACGACGTTGCCCGCGGCTTTGCCGAGGCGGGCCGCACGGGCAAGCCGCTGCTGGTGGTCCTGCGCTGTGTGCCCTGCCTGGCCTGCATGGGGATCGATGCGGGGGTCCTCAGCGAGGAAGCGCTCGCGCCGCTGCTCGAGCAGTTCGTTTGCGTGCGGGTGATCAACGCCAACGCGCTCGACCTCGCGCTCTTTCAGTTCGACTACGATCTCTCCTTCTCGACGCTCTTCTTCCAAAGCGATGGCACCGTGCTGGGCCGTTATGGCTCCTGGACCCATCAAAAGGACGCGTTCGACAAGACCACCGCCGGCTACCAGAGCGCGCTCGAGGGGGCGCTCGCGCTGCACCGCGACTATCCGGCAAACAAGGCCCAGCTCGCCGGCAAACAAGGCGGACCGATCCCCTTCAAGACGCCGACGGAGATCCCCGGGCTCGCCGGCAAATACAAGGCCGAGCTCGATTGGGAGGGCAAGGTGGTGCAGAGCTGCGTCCATTGCCACCAGATCGGCGACGCCTTTCGCGCGTCGTTCCGCGATCAAGGCAAGCCCATCCCCTCGAACTTGGTTTATCCGATGCCCCCGCCCGAAACCATCGGCCTCACCCTCGCAGCGGAGCGGGTCGCCCACGTCGAATCCGTCGCTCCCAGCTCGGTGGCCGCCGCCGGCGGTGTGGAACCGGGCGACGATTTGCTTTCCCTGGCCGGCCAGCCGCTGGTCTCCGTCGCCGACGTGGCTTGGGCGCTGCACACCGCGCCCGAATCCGGCTCGCTCGACGCGGTGGTCCAGCGCGGCGGGGCCCCGAAAAAGCTGAGCATTGCCCTGCCGGACGGGTGGCGCGCGAAGGCGGACATTTCCCGGCGCGTCGGCACCTGGCCGATGCGCGGCATGGCCGCCGGCGGGATGGTGCTCGAAGATCTGGGCGACGAAGCCCGCGCGCCGCGCAGTCTCGGTCCGGAGCGGATGGCGCTCTTCGTCAAGAGTGTCGGCCAATTCGGGAAACACGCCGCGGCGAAGAATGCCGGCTTTCAAAAGGAAGATGTCATCGTCGAGCTCGATGGCCTCTCCGCGCGCATGACCGAAGGTGAAGTGCTCGGCCGCCTGCTCCAGACCCGCCGCCCCGGCGATCCCGTCAAAGCCACCGTCCTCCGCGGCGCGGAACGCGTCGAGCTCACGCTTCCGATGCAGTAACGAAGGGGGAGAGAGAACGCCGTGCCGGGGCGTTGAGCCTACGCGCCCGCGACAGCTTCCCCCGGCACTTCGCGAGTGGCGCCGTCGATCATGCAACTGACGTTCATGTCGCCCATGACATTGATCATGGTCCGGCACCGGTCGAGAAACCAGTCCACCGGGAGCAGCAGGGCGATGTATTCGGTCGGCAGGCCCACTGCGCTGAAGACGAGCGTCATGGTCACCAGTCCGGCTTCGGGAATGCCAGCCGCGCCAACGGACGCGACCACCGAGGTGACGACGACGAGGAGCTGTTGCCCCAGGGTGAGTTCCGCGCCGAGGCCTTGCGCCGCGAGCATCTGCGAGATGAACAGCGCCGCCATCGCTTCGTAGAGCGCGGTGCCGTCGTTGTTGAAGTTCGACCCGACGAGCGCGCCGAGGCTGGCCGATTTTTCGCGCAATCCCACGCGATCTTTCAAACACTCGAAGGTCAGCGGCATCGTTACGGTCGAGCTGCTGGTGGAAAAGGCCATGACCAGCGCGTCGCGGCAGCCGCGCAGGAGCTTCAGCGGACTCACCCAAGAGCCGAGCCGCACCCTTGCCAGGTAATAGGCGGATTGAATGAGGAGCGCGAGGATCACCGCGAAGATGAACGCGCCAAGCGCGTGAAACGCGCCGAAGCCTTGCGTGCCGACGATGCTCGCAACCAGACCGAAGACGGCGATCGGCACCACGTCGATCACCCAGTGCAGGATCACGACGAGCGTTTCCAGCCCGAGATCGACCACGCTGGAGAGATCATGGACCGGCTTTTTCGCCACCCGGCGAAGAGCGATGCCGAAGGCTACGGCAATAAAGATGACTCCCATGACCCGGCCGTTGTCGGTCAGCGGACCGAGCAGGCTTTGCGGAACGTTTTCCAGGAACTGCTGGAGCAGGTCAGGCCGGCCGCTGGTCGAGCCGGCGTGATCCGTGGCCGGAGATTGCAGCGGCGCCCAGCGACCGGGTTTGACCACGTTCGCCACGAGCAGCCCGACACAGATCGCCACCACGGTATTGAGCAGCAGCAACCGGATCAGCCGGCCAGCCGTTCCGTGTTCGAACTTCGCGGTCATCAAGGCCTGAATGATGGCCAGCAGGACCAGGGGTGGCGCGAGCGCGCCGAGCACGCGCAGGACGAGCTTGCTCGGAATCGCCAGAGGTGCGGCGCTCGCACCAAGCAAAACACCGGCCAGCACCCCGAGCGCCATGCCGCCGAGGATGCGGAGGTAGAGCGGCGTGCGATGCCACCAGTTGAAGAAGCCGGTCTGAGAAATCGTTTCCATGACGCTGATTCGATACGCTGCGGCCCCCGCCTGCAACGGCGGAGCAGTGGTTTCAGGAAATGCCGGACTCTGGAGGGCGAAGAAGGGACCGCAATTCCTGACCAGGGGATAGGACCGCGCCGGCTCCGGGCGACGATTGTCATTGCGGGCGCGTATCCAAACTCAATCGCCCTTTGCCTCAAGACCTCACCAACAAATCATGATTACACGCCTTCACAAACTTGCCTTCAGCGTCGCCTGCTCCGCCGCCATTCTCTCCGGTCCGATCGCCCACGGGCAGGCCGTTTCCAGCACCACCACCTCCACCACCACTAGCGCCGGACTGATTAGCGAAGTGGGCTCGGACGCGTTGGTCATCCGCACGGAGACCAGCCCGACACCCATTCGGTACGGCTTTACGCCCTCGACGGTTTATCTCGACGAAACCGGCGCACCCGTCTCGCGCGAGGTCGTGCGATCCGGCGTGCCCGTCACCGTCGAATATGTGCAGGACGGCGAGCGCCTGGTTGCGAGCCGCGTGATCGTGCGGCGACAGACCACCACGACGACGAACCCCGCGCCCACCGTGATCGAAAGGAACACCACGATCACCCGTCCGCCGGTGGTCATTGATCGACCGGTGGTGGTCGAGAAGCCCGTCATCGTCGAGAAAAAGGTGCCGGTGATTGTCGAAAAGAAGGTTCTGGTGGAGAAGCCGGTCGTGGTCGAGAAGCGGGTGCCTGCTCCAGTCATCGAGGAAAAGACCACCAAGACGACCACCACCACGACGACGACGGACAAGTAGGTTCTCTCGGAAAGTTCGTCGCTGCGGGGAGGAAGTCCGAAATGGACGGGGACCATGGACGTCCGCCAAGTTGCCGTCCTGGAGGCCTCGCAGCGATAACGCCCGTGGGGGATGGGCAGGGGTTGCCGGCGGTGGCGGCCGTCTGCGTTTGGCTGCTCGCGACCAAACGCCGTTGGGGCCGTCCTGTTGGGCACAACTCGGTTTCCGCGGCGGCCGGGTAGGTTGCGTGGCGGACCGAAATAGGCATCGCGAATGGCGTTGCGGAGATAGGAAGCCCGAGCCCTTTCGCGGTGATCACCGGAGCCGGGAGCGAGGACATTATCCCGTTGAGTCAGGCCGCGATATCTTGCACTATGGGACGTTCCCCCGGACGGGTTGGTGGGTCATCAATCAACAACGAAAGAGAAAACGTTATGTGCAAGAAAACTATGATCCTGTTGGTCGTGGCGAGCGTCTTCACCATCGGCGCCGAGGCTCAAGCACCCAATGGCGTGGTCTATATTGAAAGCAACATCGGGCACGTTGCCGGCCGTAATTCAATCCTCGCCTTCAAGCGCGACAAGCTTGGGCACCTCAGTCCGCTGGGCGAGTTTCCGACTGGCGGAACCGGAGTCCATCCGCTGGAGATCACGCTGGGAAATCTACCCGGGACGCTCGGACCCTTCGACTCGGACCAGGACCTCATCGCCAACTGGGACGCTACCAAGCTCTTTGCCGTCAATTCCGGCTCCGACAGCATCGCGGTTTTTGACGTCGGCAAAGATGGCCGTCTAACACCCGTCAAGGGCTCGCCCTTTCCGTCCGGCGGCGCCCATCCCGTGAGTCTCGGGCTGGCTGCATCCGGCGATATCCTCGCCGTGGTCAACAAGGATTACGACCTGTCGCGTCCTGGATTCAACGTGAGCAAAAGGGCGCCGAATTACACCACCTTCCGGGTCAATCCGAATGGCAAATTGATCCCGGTTTCACAATCGACGATTGTCGCGGGAGTAGGGGGAACGACGGGGCCGGGCAACCCGACTCCGACGCAGGCGCTGGTTTCGCCGAGTGGACGGCTGGTGTTCGACGCGGATACGTTCGGCACGACGATCCACTCGTTCGTGCTTCTTCCCAATGGCCGTCTCCAACGCGCGGCTTCGCACGGGACTCCGAGTGCGGAGCTCGCCCCAGTTCCGCCCTTTGGAAGCCTCCTCCCCAACCCCACCGGGCGGCCGTTCGTCCTCGGATTGATCGCGCATCCGCGCGAGTCGATCTTTTACGCCGGATTCGTCTTCGAAGGCCGGGCGGGCGTGTATACCTACAATGGGGCGGGTGAGTTTCAGTTCGTGCGCTCGGTCGCGGCGGGCCTGGGCGTCTGCTGGCTCACGACGAATGCCTCGGGCAATCGCGTTTACACGAGCAACACGCTTTTGAACTCGATCTCGGTCCTCGATACCTCCAATCCACTCAATCCGGTCAAGCTCCAGGATTTTCAGTTGGCCGGTCCGCCCGCCGGATCCGAGCAGTTGACGCTCGATGTGCGGGGTGAGTACCTCTACGTCGTCACGCAAAAGGCGCTCGATATCATGCCCGTGGAGGCCAATGCGCTGCACGTCCTCCAGATCGCGCCGAACGGCACGATCGCGGCGCAAACCGATCGCGTCCTCATTCCGACCTTCCCCTCCATCCCGCAGGGTGTCGTGGCAAGGTAAAGCCGCGGCCAGCCATCACAGCCTGTTGGGCAGCGAAGACGCTCCGTTCGGACCCGCTCAATCCTGAAAATCAGGACGGTCCGAGCGGCGGCGTTCGGAGCCAGCGCAAAGCTTCCTCGGCGGAAGTCTTCCAAGTGCTCTCGCCGCCAGAACGCCACTCGTCCTGAAAGCTGGGAGCTGACAAAAGCGTGCGCGCCGCTTGCAGTTGCGCATCGAGTCGGCTGCGCTCATTCGGCAGCAACGGCAATCCGACGCGGCGACGCAACTCCTCGGCGGCGGTTAGAAGCCGCGCCGCGAGGGGAGCGTCGTCAGTTGCGGCCATGGCCGCCACCGAGGCGAGCGTCACCGCGAGGCGCGGTTCGTCGCCGAGTCGGAGCCGAATGCCCAGGCATTCGAAATAACATTCGCGGGCGCGCGCACTCTGGCCCAAGCCGAAATGGAGGTCACCCAGAACCTGGAGATCGATCGCCTCCCAGGCCGAGTTTTGCACCTTGCGATTGAGCGCCAGCGCTTTTTCCAAATAGCTCAACGCTTCTTCCGCGCGGCCCATCAACAAGAGCACCTCGCCCATCCGGCCCAGGATCCCGGCTTCCCAATCCTCGGCCCCTTCCTCGTGGTTGAGGGCGCGCGCTTCCTCGTAGTAGCTCCAGGCCGCGTCGTTGTTACCCACGGCACTCTCGACGTTTCCGAGATTGTGCAGCGCCCGGGCGATCAAGCGCGGTTTTCGCTGCTCGCGCCGGATGGAAAGGCTGTGCAGGGAGAGCCGCCGCGCCGTGTCAAAGTCGCCTTGCCGAAAGCGATATAACCCGCGATGGTTCCTCCTCTCCTTCAATAGGTGTCCTGCGACATTCTCATCGTGCGGCGCATAGGTAGCCGGATGCGCGCATCGTTGGCAGTGACAGGCTTCGCTGCTGCCTCCCCCCAAGGGATGTGCCTCGTCATTCTTCGTCTGGCTGACCAAGCTTGAGCGGGAGGAAACAGGGTTGTGATGCGGGCGGCCACCATCATCATCGAGGGCCATGAAGTTCCTCCTCAGTTCCTTCCTTCTTTTCGCCGTCGCCTTCGACGTCCTTTCGCAGGCGCCACCCGCCGCCGCTCCCGCAGAGCCAGTAGAGCCGCCCCTCGACTGGCATGATGTTACCGAGTGGGGAGTGGAAGGCCGGGCCTTCACCGCGATGGAACGGCTGCGGTGGTTTGATCGTCTTCCCTCCGCTGCGCAAAGCAAGGTCACCGAAAAGGTCTGGAACCTGAGTCGCGATAGCGCCGGGATGATGGTGCGGTTCAAGACGGATGCGACGGCCATTTGGGCCCATTACACCCTGCGCTCCGAGCGCATGGCTTCCTCGAATATGACGGCGATCGGAGGCAGTGGCCTGGACCTCTACGCACGGGATGAGAGCGGGAAGTGGAAATGGGTTGGGGTCGCCAAACCCGAGAAGAAAGAAGTGCGGCAGGCGATCATCCAGGACCTTGCTCCCGGCCTCCGTGAGTATGCTATTTATCTTCCGCTCTTCAATGGGATCGAGTCCCTGGAGATCGGAGTGGCGCCCGGGGCGAAGTTCGAAGGACTCGCCCCGCGCAGCGAGAAACCGATTGTCTTCTACGGAACATCCATCACGCACGGCGCCGCCGCTTCGCGTCCTGGCATGGTGCACACCGCCATTCTCGGACGGCATCTGGATCGCCCGGTGATCAACCTCGGCTTCTCCGGCAACGGCCGGATGGACATCGAGGTGGGAGAATTCCTGGCCCAGATCGATCCCGCCGTTTACGTCATCGATTGCCTCCCGAATATGGCTCCCGACGAAGTGCGCCAGAAGTGTCCGCCGCTCGTGAAGCTCTTAAGAAAAGCCCGGCCCACGGCACCGATCATCCTCGTGGAAGATCGCCGGTGGGCCAACACCTGGATCCGACCGAGCCGGCAGAAATTTCATGACGAAAACCATGCCGCGCTTCGAGACTGCTACGATGGCTTGAAGAAGGAGGGAATGGAACAGCTCTACTATATCGAAGGCGATCCTCTCATCGGAGATGACGGCGAAGGTTCCACCGACGGCTCGCATCCCAATGACCTTGGGTTTATGCGCCAGACCGCGCTGTTCGAGCCGGTGTTACGTCAGGCTTTAGGTCAATAGGACCGGGCTATTCCAAACCGGGAGCCCAAGGCGGCACCTGCGGCGCAGAGAGCCGCCCTCTACCACGGCGCCACCAAGTGCACGATTCGCTCTATGCGTTGGAAGCGCTCCGGCGTCTGCCGGCTCGTGGCTCTGGCCGGGCGATCGAGTCTTCCGCCTCGCGCCACGCGCGCCAGTGCTGCTCGAACTCGTCGATAAAGCGGCGCGGTTTTTGATCGAAGATCGCCTCCCCGAGCTTCCGGCTGGCTTTCCGGAGTTTCCGGCTTCGGCGGTCCAGGCAGTCGATGACCCGCTGGATGGCGCAGGCCCCGCCGAAAGCGTCGGGCGCATTTTCCAGCGCCGACTTCACGACGGCGAGATCGTGATCATCACCGAGCCGGGTTTGAAGCTTCCCGAGACAGGTGAGAACCTTGCAAAGCCGCGCGGGCCAGACCGGCGCGAGCATCTCGAGTTGATAGCAAAGGTTCTTCACGCGAATCCGCCAGCGGTGGAAGCCCGCGTCGTCCTCCCGGGCGAACGCCCGTTTCATCCGCTCGCGGCCGGCGCGGTACACTTCCTCGAGTCCGGGTCCGATGGCCTCCCATTCCCGCCCGTGCCGGCGCAGCCGCGGAATGGCTTTCCCGCATTGCCGCAGCGCGGCAGCCACGTCGCGGAACGCTTTGCGGTGATCCGTTTGGCCCGTCGGCGTGGCGCTCCGGTGAAAGCCCTTGAGCACCTGCGCGAAAGCTTCGCGCTCGCGCTCGCCCGCGGCGGTTTTCGCAAACGCGAGCAGCGTCTTTCGCGCAACGGCCAGGTCGCGCGACACGCCGAGGCGCCGGGCCGCCTTTCGCAAGCGCGCATTCTCGCGCTCGTAAGAGCTTTGGGCGACGGTCGGGCGGATCAAGAGCAGCAGGGTCCGCAGCCGTTTTAGCGAAGTCCGGATTTCATGGATGTCTTCGTCCGGTGCTCCGCTCGGGCGCGCGATCGGCGCGAGCGCGCCGTCCACGAGGTCGCCGACGATTCGCTTGAGACCCGCCGAAATCGGTTCGTGTGGATGGAATGAAGGTTGAACTTCTTTGGTCATGGGATGCGAATTGCCCAAGGCCCAAAAGTTACCGCATCGGCCGTGCTTCGTGAAGCGTCCCGCTCACGGTTTTGGAAATACGACTGCACCATAGTTTTCGCAAAGCCCCGCTGCGCTTGCGGGCCGAGCCGTTGGCGAACCTCTTCTTGCCGAAAAAACCGTCGAGTTGCCGCAGTGGACCACCCTTTGTGAGCCCTTGGAACGGCGACTTTTTCTCTTCGAAAAGGCCATCGACACGGCCATGACCACCGCTACCCTCAGCCAAGGTTGGCCCCCCAGAACCATGCAGAAACTCTGCCTCAGCCTCATTTCCTCACGTGGTCTCGCGGCCATCGCATTGGCCGAGTGGGCCGCACCGACGGCATGGGCGGGGGGCTACAGATGGGCCTGACGCTGGAAGCGACCAGAATTTCAAACTTCACCCACATGAATACTCCCTCTTCCGAAAAGAGTCCGATGCCGCTGAATGATCCGCGCACCGCGCCGGCCAAAAGCATGTTCGTCACCAAGGACGGCCGGAGTGTCCTCTTCACATTTATCCTCCTCATCTTTCTCTTTGCCCTTTGGGGATTCTGCAACGGGATGATCGACGTCATGGACAAGCACTTCCAGGAAGAGTTGCACCTGAGCCTGGCTCAATCCGCCTGGGTGCAGTTCGCCCACTATCTGGGTTATTTCCTGATGGCAATGCCGGCGGGGTGGCTGGCTGCCCGGCTGGGTTACAAGGGCGGAATTATCACCGGTCTGTTGATCGTCGCGGTGGGTGGGTTTTGGTTTATCCCGGCGACGCACATCGCGTCGTTCTGGGCCTTCCTGCTCGGGGTATGTGTTATTGCCGCTGGTCTTACCTTTCTCGAAACGATCGCCAATCCCTACACCACGGTTCTGGGGCCGATCGAATACGGGGCGACCCGGATCAATCTCGCCCAATCCTGCAATGGCATCGGCCTGCTCCTGGGACCGATCGCCGGTGGCATGTTTTTCTATTCCAAGAGCACGACCGGAGAGAGCACCGGCAGCGAGCAGCTTTGGATTCCGTACGCGGCAATCGGGGTCATTGTGATCATCCTTGCCGTGATCTTCTATTTTGCCGATGTGCCCGAGATCGAGATGGAGGACGACTACCATATCGACGACTCCGCGTCGAACGTCTCGCACTCCATTTGGACGCACCCGCACTTCGTGCTGGCGGTCCTCGCCCAGTTCCTCTACGTCGCGGCCCAGGCGGGCATTTTCAGCTTCTTCATCAACTACATGACCTCGCAGATTCCCGCGGTTCCCGACGCTTGGGACGCGGCTTTCAAAAATGGTCCAGGCTTTCTGCAGGGTTGGCTCACGGGCTGGTTTGAGATCCACAAGAATGGCTTGCTTGGCATTAGTGATAAAGGCGCCGCCAATCTCGCTTCGCTGGGCTTTTTTCTCTTCCTGACCGGCCGATTCACCGGCACGGCGATCCTGAAGAAATTCGCCGCCCACAGCCTTCTCGGTCTCTATGCGGCCATCAATGTCGTGCTCTGTCTGCTGATCTTCTGCAAGTTGGGCTGGGTCTCAATGGCGAGCGTTTTCCTGACTTACTTCTTTATGTCCATCATGTTCCCCACCATCTTTGCCCTGGGCATCTTCGGCTTGGGGCATGGGGCAAAGAAGGCCTCCTCTTTCATCGTCATGGCCATCATGGGTGGAGCGATTCTGCCGAAGGTGATGGGGATGGTGGGTGACAAATACGATCTGTCCCGTGGCTTTATCGTTCCCCTGTTGTGCTTTGGGGTGATCGCGGCTTATGGCTTCCTCTGGCCCAGACTCAGCGGTCACGAGGCCATGCACGGGGTATCGACGACCGGCGGACACTAGCAGCAACCTCCGGTCATCGATGAGTGCTGTCTTTAAACTGGATCACGCCAGGCTGGCTGCGGATCCGCGGTTTGTCACGCTGGCGCGAGGACTGAGCGCGCCCGCGCGGATCGATTCCCGCGCCTCCTTCAATCGCTATTGTCGGGAAGCATGTCGGCTTTGGAGCGAGCATTTTGGGGATGGCATCGGGAAAACGTCGGCGAAGTTTGCGGAGCTTCTCGAGCGGGTGGATCGCGGCGGCGAAGGGGTGATTCAAACGCCGTGGGGCGGTGTGGTCATTACCACTCACGATCATCCCCGCGTGGAAAAGTACCTCGTGATCCGCCAAGGCGGATACCTCGCTCTCGAAACCCACGAGCAGAAGGATGAACGTCTCGAAGTAAAGGAAGGCGCGGGCCTCATGCTGTCGAGGCGGGCCGCGGATCAACCACTAACCGTCGAGGCCCTCGAGCCCGGCGGGCAGTTCCACTTCGAGCCCGGCATGGAGCATTGCATCATCGGAACGGAGAACCTGCTCGTCTTCGAGCGCTCGATTGATCCGAAGGGAATGGATCAAGACCTGGTGTTTATCTACGAACCGGACGACGTGTCCTAATCGTGCCTTGTCCGGGCGCAAGTTTGAGGCCCTTAGCCTATCCGCCCACCACTAACCTGCCCCCTTATGAACACTGAATTCTACGCCTTTGGCGAAATACTCTGGGATTGTCTGCCCTCCGGAAGACACGCCGGCGGCGCCCCCTTCAATGTGGCCGCGCATCTCGCGCAACTGGGCGTATCTGCCTCGCTGATCTCATCGATCGGCCGGGATCCGCTCGGCGACGAGATTTTGAAAGTGGCTCAGGACAAAGGAGTCAATACCGAGTTTGTGGTCCGGGCGCGCCTCGGTCTTCCGACCGGGACCGTGCTGGTCACGGTGGATGCCAAGGGCAATGCGACTTACGAATTGGTGCAGCCGGCGGCCTGGGACGAGATCAAAGTCCCGGAGGAAGCCCTGGCAGCCTTGGGGGAAGCCCGCGCGTTCATCTTCGGATCCCTGGCCGGCCGCTCGCCTTACAACCTCGATCAGTTGGATCATCTGCTGGCGGTGAAAGGCCCGTTGAAATTTTTCGATGTCAATCTGCGCCCACCCTTCGCCGATCCGGCGTTGGTCGTCCAACTCGCCAAACGTGCCGATGTGATCAAGCTCAACGATGACGAAGTCGGCCGGCTTGCTTCCTGGGTGCGAACCGGTGAAGCGACCCCGAATCAGCCCCGCAGTGCTGAGGCCGTCGCGGAAGCCTGCGCCACTCTCGCGGAAGCCACCAAGACGGCGCGCATCTGCGTCACCCGGGCGGAGGCGGGAGCGGCGCTCTGGGAGCGTGGCAACCTTGTTTGCGCGCCGGCTCCGAAAGTGGTCGTCAAGGACACCGTCGGCGCCGGAGACGCCTTCATGGCCGGTTTAATGGTTGGGCTGACCCGCGGCACCGACCCGCAAAAGGTTCTGGAAACGGCCTGTCGCGTGGGCGCCTTTGTCGCCTCGCATCACGGCGCCACGCCCTTGCTGTCGCCCGAACTCGTCAAGGAATTCAAGACCGCGTAGTCGCGCGGCCCGGTGTCTGCCCCGGATGACTGCCCAGCTGCCTTGAAGTTACCGTAACTAGAGGTTCTCCGAAAAGGGTTCCGCTCGCCACGGAGCGGTTACTCAGGTTGCAGGCACTACGCGGCCAGCGGACCCGTTTTCTGGCCTGGGTTTGTCCGCCGTCGGTTCTCGCCTTGCCTCACTTCTCCGTCAGCTTCACCACGCCCGTCCAGTCGGCGAGCTGGCCGTCCTTCTCCAACTGCGCGACGCGTTTGAGGTAATACTCTGAGGGGCCATCCGTGCCGCCGCGCTGCCAGACGACTTCGCGGAGCAACTTTTGCAGCGCCATGAAATCGCCCTCACGCAGGGCGCGCATCGCGTCGTTCCAGGTTTGCAGCCAGGCGAGGTCGGCGGGCTTCGACTCGCCCGGGGCGATGAGTTCGTGAATGGCGACGGGCGTGGTCTTGCCGGCGACGATGAAGGAGCCGAGGGCACGGCAGATGAAACGCTCGCCGACGGCGCGCCGCGTGGTGTCGGCGAGGATTACACCGGTGCCAAGAAGTTTGTTCAGGGCCTCGAGGCGGCTGGCAAAGTTTACCGCCTCGCCGATGCAGGTGTAGTCGAAGCGGTAGGGTGAGCCGAGGTTGCCGGCGACAACCTCCCCGGTGCAGATGCCCACCCGCGTGGTGAGCACGCGGCCCAGCACGACTTGCTTGGAGGCTTCGGACATGGCCCAGCCGGCGCGCGCGGCTTTGGCGGCGTGGTCGGGATCGAGGAGGGGCGCGTTCCAGCACGCGAAGACGGCGTCGCCGATGTACTTCATGATCGTCCCATCGTTTTCGAGCACGTGGCGCGAGGTCTGGGTGAAATAGGCGATGAGGGTGTCGGAGATGACCTTCGCGTCCTTGAGTTCCTCACTCATCGCCGTGAATCCCTTGCAGTCGGTAAAGAGCACCGTCGCCTCGATGAGCTGGCCGCCGGGCTTGAGGTCCATTTTCTCCTCGGTAATGCGATCGGCCATGTGCGGCGAGAGGTAGAGCGAGAAAGCCTGGCGAAGCTGCGCGCGCCGCCTCGCTTCGCCCGCGTAGCGCGTGACCGTGCTCCAGAACGCGGCAAGCGGGAACTGGACCGCGACGGGCACCAGCCAATTCCACCATAAATGACCGTGAATCTGCAGCGCCATCGCGCCGACCGCGACCACCAGCGCGGCTGCGGCCAGCACGAAGATGGCGCGCATGGGCGAGAGGCTGTAGGCCGCCGCGCCGGCGCCGAGGCCGAGCAGCGCAACGAGCGCCAGTTCCATCGGCAGGGACAGACGTTGGAGCCATTCGCCACGCAGCAGGTTGAGCAGCGCCGTGGCGTGAATTTCCAGCCCGATGATGTAAGGCGCTCCCCAGCGCGCGTGCGGATAGCCAAACTCGTCTTCGCCAAACTTGCGCCCGACCGGCGACGGCTTACCGCCGATGCAGACGATCTTGCCCCGGAAGAACTCCGGCGACCGCATCCGCTCATCGAGTGCCTCGTGAAAGCTGCACCAAGGGATCGTGCCCGCCGGGCCGTAGTAGTTGAGCCAGCGCACCGCCTCGCGATCGGCGTGCGCCTTGGTGGCCGGTGCGTTCGCCAATTCCGCCACGAGCCAGTGCGCGAGCGGTTCCTCGGTCAGCGGCAGACCGACGCGGCGTACGGTATTGTCGGGATCGAGGAGCAGTGGTCCGGCGAGGCCCCAGCCCCGCGCCGCTCCGCGCAGCAGCGGTGTCGGCTCCGCGATGATCTCCTCCGTCACGCTGTTGCGCGCGACCTTGTCGTGCAGGCCGCTGAGCACCACGCTGCCATGCCTTTTCATCGCTGTGGCGAAGGCTTCGTCTTCCGCGGGATCGTCGCTCGGCAGGTCGAAAATGAGATCGTAGAAAACGATGCGTGCGCCGTCGCGAGTCAGTCGTTCGAGCAGCTTCGCCTGCCGCGCGCGCGAGACCGCACGTCCGGCCGGGATGCCGAGTTCCTTGCGCGATTGGTCATCGATTGTCACCAGCACCACTTCCGGCGGCGCATATGGGTGGGCGAAGCGAAAAGTGAGATCGTACGAAAGCCGCGCCAGCGGATTGCCCAGCCGGAACGCCGTGCAAACCAGCCCGACGACGACGATGAGCGCCACCCCGGCGAGCGTCGGTTTGGAGGGTAGCGCAAATCTCCGCATCGCGTGGGTTTTAGCGAACGCCCTAACCCGCGCGAGACATTAGTTCCGACTGCTAACTCGAAGCGCGCTGCGTTCCTGCGCGAAGTCCTGGCCGCGGGGTGAGACTGAGAATCTCAAGCGACAGCGTATCACGAGCATTCCACTCGTCTGGAAAGTCGGTCGAGGCACCTTGCGGTGCCGTCTCATCGCCGTGAAGAAGGCCTTGGGAATCTTGACACTGTGCCGGAATCGGACTCAGTAAGACGACATCCTGGCGGACACGCTGTTCGCATCATTCCTAATATGAAACTGGCTGGAAACTCGGTCTCCCACTTTCGAGTGCTGAGGTTCGCCGCGGAGCCTCTGGAAAGCCGCATCGCGCCGGCCGTGATCGTGGCGTTGGGCCTTGGCAGTCTGGACGGCAGAAAGGGCTTCCAGATCAGCGGCGAGGCGGGTGGTGACTCCTCCGGCCGCTCGGTGAGCGCGGCGGGCGACGTCAACGGCGACGGCTTTGGCGATCTCGTCATCGGCGCTCCTGGTGCAGACGTTAACGGCTCCTATTCTGGTGCGAGCTACGTGGTCTTTGGCAAGCAGGGCGGCTCCGCGACGAACCTGAACCTCTCGGCCCTGGACGGCACCAACGGCTTCCAAATCAATGGCGAGGCGCCTGGGGACGGCTTCGGCCGTTCCGTGAGCCAGGCGGGCGACGTGAACGGCGACGGCTTTGGCGACCTGATCATCGGCGCGCCTAATTCCAAGTATAGCCTCGGCAATTCTGAATTCAGCGGCAGCTATGTCGTCTTTGGCAAGGCGAGCGGCTTTTCCGCGAACCTCGAAGTGTCGGCACTCGACGGCAGCAACGGCTTCAAGATCAGTGGCGAGGCGGCAGGTGATGACTCCGGCCTGTCCGTGAGCGCGGCCGGGGATATCAATGGCGACGGCTTCGGCGACCTGATCGTCGGAGCGCCGTCCAAATTTCTGAACTTCGCGTTCAGCGCCAGCTACGTGGTCTTTGGCAAGGCGGGCCCGTTTGCGGCAAACCTGGACCTCTCGGCGCTCGCCGGCGCCAACGGCTTCCAAATCAACGCCGCGAAGCTGGAAGACGAGGCGGGCATCTCGGTCAGCGGCGCGGGCGACGTGAACGGCGACGGCCTCGACGACCTGATCATCGGCGCCCCCGGATACGGGTTGGGCGCCAGCTATGTGGTCTTTGGCAAAATGAGCGCGTTTGCGGCCGAGCTGAACCTCTCGGCGCTCGATGGGAACAACGGCTTCAAAATTATCAACGCCGGCAGCTCCGTGAGTGCGGCCGGCGACCTGAACGGCGACGGCCTCGACGACCTGATCGTCGGCTCACCCGATCTGTATTCCGGCGCCAGCTATGTGGTCTTTGGCAAGACAGGCGGCTTCTCCGCGAACCTCGACGTTACTGCGCTCGCCGGCACCAACGGTTTCAAGATCACTGGCGAGGCGGCAGGTGATGGCTTCGGTGTGTCCGTGAGCGCGGCTGGCGATGTCAACGGCGACGGCTTTGGCGACCTGCTGGTCGGTGCCCCCGGGGCAGGCAGTTTCGGCGTCACTTATGTTGTCTTTGGCAAAGCCGGCGGCTTTGCCGCGAACCTGAACGTCTCTGCGCTCGACGGGGCCAATGGATTCCAAATCACTGGCGAGACGGAGAATGACCGATCAGGCTACTCGGTGAGCGGGGGGGGCGATTTCAACGGCGACGGCTTCGCTGATCTCCTCATCGGTGCTCCCGGCGCAGGCCCCGCCGGCGCCAGCTATTTGGTCTTCGGCAAGCCGAGTCCGGCGAAGGGTTCCTTGATGCAGGATCTCAAGAGCGTGACCTACCTGGAGCCGGACGGCGATCATGTGGTGATCTCCATCAGCGAGGGCAACCTCGCGGCGGAGCAGATCACGCTCGAGCCTGTCATCGGTGGCTATCTTCTGAGAACGCTGGAGATAGCCAAGGCGGCCGGAAACAAGGTTGCACAAATCACCGTCGGCGTTCCGGCTGGCGGTGTCGGAACAGGGGTTGGAGCAGGCCAGGCGGATATCGGTCTGGTGAATGTCTTGGCGGGTGCTCGTCTCTCGGAGCTGCGGTTGAACGGTGATCTGACTGCGCTCTTCATCGAAGCTGGCGGGAGAGTGGATCTGGTGCACGCGAGTTCGGTCGGTGTGCATCAGACGCTCTTTTTCGGAATCGAGCCGGGACTCGTGTTTGCCAGCCGGGCCGCAGACATTGAAGTGGGTGGTAATGTGGTCGATTCAGCGGTGCTGCTGACGCACGGCGGGGAGCGGGTGCAGGTCGAGGGCGATTGGCTGCGATCCACGCTGCACTCACAGGGCCGGCTCGACGAACTTCAAATCGATGGCGCCCTGCGCGACTCGCGGTTGAGCGGCGAAGCGCCAGCGCACTCGGGATCCGCTGGGGCAACGACCGTTTTTGGCTCGATCTTTATTCAAGGCAACGTCGAGCGGTCGAAGGTGTTGGCAGGCTTCGATGATTTGGGCACCCCCGTCGGAGGTGCGTCGATCGGGACGATCACGATTGGCGGCGACCTCAGCGCCAGCGATATCGCGGCGGGTGCGATTGGAGGGCTGGATGGTCTGTTCGGAACGCGCGATGACCTGGCGATCAAGGATGACGATCGTTTTCCCGCCCAGATCGGGAAGATCGTGATCGAAAGTATCTCTGCTGCATCCGCCGGCCGCTTCGGCATCGTCGCCGAAAAAATCGGCTCACTGATCGTCGGTGGGCAGCGGGTGTCCCTGCAACCGGGTGCTCGCAACGACCTCATCCCGATCCCAGTCGGCAGTTCCGGTAAAGTGGCGGTGCGCGAAGTCGCGGCAAGTATCGACGCCAAGGTGAGTCTTTTGCGCCTCGATGGCACCGACGGCTTCCAGTTGCGCGGCGCGGCGGATTATGACCATTCCGGCCTTTCGGTGAGCGGGGCGGGTGATGTCAACGGCGACGGTTTTGGCGACCTGATCATCGGCGCGCGCGACGCTGACAAATTTTCAGGCGCGAGCTATGTCGTCTTTGGCAAGGCGGGAGGCTTCCGAGGGACGCTCGATCTCTCGACGCTCGATGGCAGCAACGGCTTTCGGATCGGGGCCGAGGCGCCTGCCGACGGCGTCGGGCGTTCGGTCAGCGGGGCGGGCGATGTCAACGGCGACGGCTTCAGCGACCTGATCATCGGCGCCGCCGAGGCTGATCCCAACGGCGCCAGCTACGTCATCTTCGGAAAGACCGGCGGCTTCGCTGCGAATCTGAATCTCGCGGCGCTGGATGGCAGCAACGGCTTCAAGATCAGCGGGGAGACGGCGGGCCTGTTCGACTTCTCAGTGAGTGGCGCCGGCGATGTCAACGGCGACGGTTTTGGCGACCTGCTCATTGGCGCCCCGCCGACATTTCTAAACGCTATCAGCACCAGCTACGTGATCTATGGCCGGACGGCTGGCTTCCCGGCAAACCTGAACCTCTCCGCGCTGGACGGGGTCAACGGCTTTCGGATCAGTGGAGAGGCGCCTGCCGACGGCTTCGGACGCTCCGTGAGCGGGGCGGGCGATGTCAACGGCGACGGCTTCGCCGACCTGCTCATTGGCGCGCCCCTTGCCGACCCCAACGGCTTTCGTTCCGGCGCCAGCTACGTGGTCTTTGGCAAGGCAGGCGGCTTTGCGGCCAACCTCAACGTCGCGGGACTGGACGGCAGCGAAGGTTTTCAGGTTAACGGCGAAGCGGCTGGTGACTATGCCGGGAGCTCGGTGAGGGGAGCGGGCGATGTCAACGGAGATGGCTTCGACGACCTGCTCATCGGCGCGCCTCATTTCAGCTTAAGCACTTCTGAACCTGGCTCCAGCTACGTCGTCTTTGGCAAGGCGGGCGGCTTCTCCGCGAACTTGGAGATGTCGGCCCTCGACGGCAGCAACGGATTCAAGATCGGCGGCCAGGCGGGTGCGTTGTCCGGCTTCTCGGTGAGCGGGGCGGGCGATTTCAACGGCGACGGCTTCGCCGACCTGCTCATCGGGGCGCCCGGGCGGGGCAACTCTATTTTCGGCCTGGCCCCGATTGATGGGGCGAGCTATGTGGTCTTTGGCAAGGCGGGCGGCTTTGCGGCGAACCTCAACCTGGGGACTCTCAACGCCATCAATGGTTTCAGCATCCCGGGAGGACCCGCTTTAGGGCGCCTCGGCGACTCCGTGAGCGGAGCCGGCGACGTGAATGGCGATGGATTTGCGGACCTTCTCGTCGGCGCGCCTCACGCGGGAAAAAAAGAACCGGGGTCGAGCTTTGTGGTCTTTGGCAGTCCGGCTTCTCAAATTGACGATAGCACCGTGGCCTTCACCGAAGCGGACGGAGACCGGGTGATCGTCTCAGTCAAGGGCGGCACGATCACCACCGGGGCGTTGGTCTTTGAAGAAGTGGGCGGGCAGAAGATTTATAACCTGAAGACGCTCGATCTGAGCCATGACCCCAACCTCGACGGCGCGGAGGTGACGGTGACCGCGGTGCCAGCAGATCAGGCCTCCTTCCACGGCGCTCTCGCTGCTTCTGCAGGCAGTGTCGGCATTCCGAATATCGGCACCGTTATGCTGCCCCAGACTGGCGGTCCGAAAACCGTCACCGTTCAAGGGAATGTGCAGCAGGTGAACGTTCCGGCGGCGGCGGCGCTGAAGGTGTTTTCGGTTAACTCGCTGGGCATTGATTCCGACATTTTTCCAGACATTGCGCCGCGTTTCTTCGGCGCGGGGACTATTGTGAAGGTCGCGGTGGCCGAGGACGTGACCAATTTCACCTTCGATGTGCCTGGGGCGGTCGATCTATTGACCGTGGGCGGTGACATTACCGGCAGCACGCTCACGTTTGCCAACAAACTAACCAGCCTTACCGTCGGTGACAGCCTGCCCATCGCGCATGGGAATATCGCGAATAGCTTCCTGAGCTTTGCCAAGGGGGTGGGGACGGTCAAGGTAGGCGGCGACATTAAGGACACCCAGATCACCGCGGAGGGCAAGCTTCAGCCGGCCAGCGCCGGACTGGCCGTGGTGCTGGGCAAGCTGACCGTGGGTAACAACGTGGAGCGCTCGCAGATGCTCGCCGGCTACACAGCCAACGGACAGAGCGTCAACCCCGACGCCGGAATCGGCGCGGTGAAGATCGGAGGCGTCTTGCTCCAGAGCAGTATCGTGGCCGGAGCGAGCAAGGGTCAGGACGGGCTGTTTGGAACCGGGGACGATGCCTTGCTCGCTGGCAACGGGCTGGTCGTGGCGAAGATCGCGAGCATCATCATCACGGGCGGGGTGTCCGGGACTGTGGCTTCGGGGGACGGTTTCGGGATTGTGGCCGGGCAGATCGGCAAACTGACCATCGGCACCACCCCAAGCGTGCTGAAAAAAGGTCCCGGCAACGACCTCATCGATCTCGGCGCCACCCACGATGCGTTCCTGCGCGAAGTCCTGGCTGCGGGGTGACCGCTGCCGGTGCAACAGAGCACAGCCTGCGGTGCGGCAGGGGTGTCAAAAGCGGAGGTGAGGGCGACGACGGAGCGTCGCCTTCCGCGGTCGTTTGGCCGCACAGGAACCTCGCTCCTTCGCTGCGGCGCGTTTTGGACGTCCGGCTCAGAAGCTTAGCCGGCAGCGCACCACGAGGGTGCGCTCGTGCGGGAGTTCGGCGTAGGGGGAGAGCGGTTCGAGCTGGTAGTCGGTATCGAGCAGGTTGAGCACGCCGACGCTGAGCTCGCCCCGATTGCGCGGGAAGCGGTAGCCGACGAAGGTGTTGAGCTGCCAGAAGTCGTCACCGGGCTCGCCGGTATTTCGGGGTTTGAGCTCGGGGGGCGGAAAGCCATCGTTCTCCTGCCGGGTCCAGAGCGCGTCCGCGCGGGCAAAGAAGCCGCTCTCGTGATTCCAGTTGGCGGCCAGGTCGAGCTGGTGCAGCTCGCTGTCGCGGTGCTGGACACTGCTGCCGGGGAAGGCGAGGAAATCCGGAAAGACGCCCTGAAACTCGCTCCAGGTGACGCGGTAGGCGGCGCCGAAGCTCCAGCGTTGGGCGACCAGTTGATTGATCGTGGCGGTGAGGCTGCGTTCTTCGTAGTCGAGCTCTTCCACCAATCCGGGGCCGCCATGGGCAATCGGGTCGGGTCCGGCGGGAAATGAGTCAAATTCCCCGAAGCGAATCGCGTTCTCCTGCTTGAGCGAAAGCCACTCGAGCCCGGCGTAGGTGCCGGTGGGCAGCTTCACCTCGGCCGCTGCGCCGATGATCTTGTAGCGCGCGGCGCTGACCGATCCGACGATCGATTCATTGAGCAGCGTGCGGAAGCCCTGGTTAAAGCCGGCGAGCTGCGTCGGCTCCAGCCGCGTGCTCTCATCGAGGCTCACGCCGCTGATCGCCTCGGCGTAAGCACCGCGCAGCCGCAACCAGCGCGCCGGCTCGAAGATGACGCCGGCCTTCGGCGACCAATGCTCGATACGCCGGGAGTCATCGCGCAGCGGCGCCGAGCGGAAGTGATCGGGATACGTGAGCCGGTCGAAGGTCACTCCCCCGATAAGTGTGAGCGCGCGAGTGCAGCGGAAGGTATCGTAGAGATAGACGTTGAGCCGCTCGAAGTCCGCGTCGAAGTCATCGAGCTCCGCAGGGTCGGCGAAAAGCCCGGAGCCGAGCCGCGGGTTCTCGGTCAGGACGGCGCGCACGTGAAAGGCCCCTTCCTGGTAACGGGCTCCAGCCACGAAGGTGTGGGGGCCGGCGTTGACGATTTGCTGGAGCTCGCCGCTGCCCAATTCGAGATCCAGATCGTAGCTTTCGCGCAAGGGAAACGCTTCGGCGGTGTCCAGCCCGAACCCGGGGCGCAGCTCGGCGGGGTCGATGAATTCGTCGCGCGGGAGGAAGCTGAAAACCGTCGCGTTGGTTTCGAAGCGGAGATCCTGCTCGCTCATCTGGCGGGTCACGAGCGCGAGCGTGGTATTCGTCGGCGACCAATCGTGCCGCCAGCCGAGCAGCACGCTGCCGGGTTCCTGCTTCTCGGTCTGCCGGAAGCTCGGCAGAGCGTTGCGGTCGTCATAGAGTTGCCGTGTGTCGCCATTGCGCAGCTCGAGCGCGCTCACGGCGAGCAGCAGCACGTCCTCGGGGGAGAGCTGGAACTTGAGCTTTGCGATGGACGCGTTGAATCGCGTGTCGTTGTTCGGGCGGCGGCCGTTGTCGTAGAAGTGCTCGGCGTCGAGGGAGAAGCTGAAGTTGCCGAAGGTGCCGAAGAGGGAGCCGACGGCGCGCAGCTCGCCATTGGAGCGGTATTCGCTTACCGCGCTGATCCCGAAGCCGTCGCTCTCGAAGAGCTTCGAATATTCCTGCTCGGAGACAAACTGGCTGAGTGGGCCGGCGCCGACGGGCGCGAGCAGATTGGCCAGCAGCAGCTCGCTGATAAAGGGGGTTTCGTAACGCAGCACGATGCGGCGCGGGTCGCGCAAAGCGTCGTAGCTGTTGGCGAGAAAAAGGTGCGCGCTGGCGTTGGCGTAGTCGGTATTGACGGCGCGGGAGGCCTCGCGCACGGCGACGTCCTGCATGCCATTGAGCTGGTAGATGCTGGCGAGGTTCGCGCCGCGCACGGCCTTGTCCTGATCGAGCAGAAACTGGCTGCGGAAGATCCGGCGGTTGTCGTTGAGCGTGATCGATTGTTCGAGATCGCGGACGGCGGTGTTGAGCCGGTTTTCCTCCCGGTCCTGCAAGGCGCGGTAGAGCCACGGGGTCGGGTCGTTGGGATCGAGCTCAATGGCGCGGTCGAGGTCGCGCTCGGCACGGAGGTTGTCGCCGGCATTGCTCCACGCCTTGCCGAGATAGCTGCGAAAAAGTGAGCGGTTTGGCTCCAGGGCGGCGGCGGCCTGCAAGTCCAGGCGTCCGCCGTCCGCGTCGCCTTTGCGAATGCGGGTGAGGCCGCGGCCGAGCCAGGCGGTCCCGAGCGAGGGATCGAGCGCGATGGCGTCCTCGAAGGAGCGGCGCGCCGCGCCGATCCGGTTTTCGGCGCTGAGCACGAAACCATCCAGCGAGAACGCGTGCGCGTTGCGCGGCGTGAGCGTGCGGCCTTTCTCCAGGGCGCGCTGGGCTTCGCGCACGCGGCCGAAGCCGAATTCCAATTCCGCGAGTCGCGTCCACGCGTAGCCGCTCTCGGAGGCCAGCTGCGTCGCCTGGCGCACGGCGTCGCGGGCGGCTTCGAGATGGCCGCGCGATTGCTCGTAATAAGAACGCGCCAGCCAGTCGCTCGCGGTCGTGGCTTCGGGCGGGGAAAGCTCCTCGAAATTCACCGCCGCGATCAGCGTGCGCAGGGCCTCGGCGCCGGGCGTGGTGCGCGGGATGCCGCGGAGGAGACGCTCGGCCTTGGGGACCTGGCCGGCCGTCAAATAGATCGCCGCGGTGTAAACGCGACCGGCGGCGGACGAGGCCGCCCGTTCACCGGGAAAAGCGCGGAGCGCGCCCGGCAGATCGCCGGCGCGATAGGCGGAAAGCGAACGCGCCAGCGCCTTTTGCTCCGAACGCGCCAGTGGCAGGTCGTCGAGCTGCACGACCCCGGGGTAGTAGAGGCACCACTGGATGATGTTCTTTGCTTCGATGATCGCGGTCTTGCGCGGCGCGCGACCGGGCGCGATCTCGATCTGCTCGCCGCTGTGCGCGGTGACGCGACCCGCGGAGTTCCCGATGTCCACCTCGCCCTCGAACATCACCAGCGTCGTCCGGCCGCCCGGCTCCACCGCGAGATGAAACTCGGTGCCGCGCAGGATCCCGTTTGCGCTCGGCGTCCGGACGCGGATTTCCTCGGGCCGCTCGCGGCTGAGGAAATAGGCGGCCCCCCCGAGCAGATCGAGGCCCGGACCCGCGGCGCCTCCGCCCGGCGGAAGGATGCTAATGATGGTCAATTCGTTGAGCCGCAGCATCGACAGGTCGGTTAGCTTGACGAGCGCCCGGCTGTTCTCGCCGGTGCGCAAACGATCCTCGACGGCGAGCTGCAGGCCGATCTCCGCGGTCCTCCAGTCCGACTTGGGTTTCGCCGCGACGACGACGTTCTGCTTCTCGAGCACCAGCGCGGTGGCTCCGCGCGCCCTTCCGAAGGAGCCGAGAAGTACCGCGAGGAGAAGAACCAGGGGTGTTTTCATGGCGGTGGCGCGTGCAGTCATCGCCAAAGCGGCGGGCCGGAGGCGAACAAATTCGCCGCGCGGCGGACACGGCTTTTGCGAATCCCGCGCCTCAACTCGAAATCACCGACTCCGGCAATGCAGCGAGATCAAACGGCCGTTCCGCAAACGATTGACCGTTGCGCTGCTTATTCAGAGTGTCGGGACTGCCCCATCGCTGCCCCTCCTCATGAACCGTCGTCAATTCCTCGCTTCCGCGCTGGCCTCACTGATCGCCGCCTCCGTCCGCGGCGCCGATCGGCGGCCGCCGCGCATCCTGCTCAAGTCCTCGTGGCAGACGGTGAACATCGGCGACATCGCCCACACGCCGGGCGTGATCCAATTGCTGGGCGAGCATCTGCCCGAGGCGGAGATCACGCTCTGGCCGGGCGATATCGGCAATGGCGTGAAGGAAATGCTGGAACGCAATTTTCCCAAGCTCCGCCTGGCCCAGGGGCCGGACCACATCAAGCACGCTTTCGAGGAATGCGACTTCCTGCTGCACGGTTCCGGGCCGGGGTTTGTCGCGCAAAAACAGACGGCGCAGTGGGCGAAGGAGACCGGCAAACCCTACGGCATCTACGGCATTACCTTCGGTGGGAAGGATCCCGAGGCGATCGAGCTCTTGACCAAGGCGAGCTTCGTTTTTTTCCGCGACACCGTCTCGATGAAGTTTGCCAAGGACGCGGGCGTCGCCTGCCCGATCATGGAGTTCGGCCCCGACGGCGCCTTCGGGGTGAAGTTGCGCAACGACGAAGCCGCCACCGCCTTCCTGCGCGAGCACGGACTGGAAGAGGGCAAGTTCCTTTGCGTCATCCCGCGCTACCGCAACACGCCCTATTGGAAGATCAAGAAGGGGCGCGAATTTGACGAACACAAGAGCGCCCGCAATGAAGCGATGAAGGAGCACGACCACGCCTCCCTGCGCGCCGCGATCGTCTCGGTGGTGCGCGAGACGCCAATGAAAGTCCTGATCTGCCCGGAAGACCTGACCCAGATGGAACTGGGGAAGGAGATGCTTTTCGACCCGCTGCCCGACGACATCAAGGCGCGGGTCGTCTGGCGGGAGAAATACTGGCTGACCGACGAGGCGCTCAGCACCTACGTGCGTTCAGCCGGCCTCTTTGGCAATGAAATGCACAGTCCCATCATGTGCATCGGCAATGGCATCGCGGCCATCGTCTGCCGCTGGGCGGAACAGACGAGCAAGGGCTTCATGTGGCGCGACATTGGTCTCAGCGACTGGCTCTTTACCCTGGACGACGAAGCGGACCTTCCCCGCATCGCCCCCGCGGTGCTCGCCCTCGCCAAAGACCCCGCCGCCGCGAAGGCCAAGGCCGCCAAGGCGCGGGAGTTCGTGCAGCAGCGCCAGCGGGAGACGATGGGGATCTTGGGTAAGATGCTGGTGGCGGGGTGAAAGAGCGATGAACACCCAACATTCAACATCCAACTTCCGACCCCCAATGAACGCTGCGCGTGGTCTCCTACGCGCAGCGTCGATTGGATGTTGGGTGTTGGATGTTGGATGTTTTTCCGGGGGATGCCTGTGGATTGAACCAAGCGATGTCAGATAATTCGATTCATCCCGAAGTTCGGATTGGCCACGTGCACCTCAAAGTGGCCGACCTGGACCGCGCGCTGGCGTTTTACTGTGGCGTGCTCGGTTTCCAACTTACTCAACGTTATGGCCGAAGCGCTGCTTTCATTGCGGCGGGTGGGTATCATCACCACATCGGGCTTAATACCTGGGAAAGTCTGGGCGGTTCTCCGCCGCCGCGCGGTTGCACCGGACTTTACCATCTGGCGATCCTTTATCCGACGCGCGCTGCGCTGGCCGACGCCTTGCTTCGCCTGGAGCGCGCGAGCCTTTCACTCGATGGTGCGTCGGATCACGGAGTCAGTGAAGCGCTCTATCTGCGCGATCCAGATGAGAACGGCCTCGAGCTTTACTGGGATCGCCCGCGCGACAGTTGGCCGCGCACCGCCGATGGCGCCTTGGAAATGTTCACGCGCCCGCTGGATCTCGACGGCTTGCGCGCGGAAGCCGCAACGTCCCATCCTCCATGTCCATAAGCGATCGTGCAGCCGGCGCGGTGATGGGAGCTTTGATCGGCGACGCTTTGGGTCTCGGTCCGCACTGGTACTACGACCTCGAGGAAATGCGGCGGGATTACGGGGATTGGATCACCGGTTACACCGACCCGCAGCCGCATCGTTACCATGCCGGTCTGAAAGCGGGGCAGCCTTCGCAAGCGGGCATCATCACGACACTGCTGCTCCGCTCGACGGTGGAGCAGGGGGGCTACGCCGAAGACGATTTCTGCCGTCGCCTCGATGAGGAACTCTTTCCGCAACTCGATGGCAAGCCGATGGGTGGACCGGGCGGATACACCAGCCAGTCGATCCGCGAAGCGTGGCACCGGCGCGTAGAACTGAAGAAGTCGTGGAAGGAAACGGGTGGTCATGCCGATACCACGGAAGCGGCGGAACGCGCCCTGGTGTTGGCGGCGCGTTACGCCAAAGATCCGGCGCAAGTGGCTGCAACGGTCAGCGCCAATTGTCTCCTGACGCAAAGTGACGAAGCGATCGTGGCCATGACCACCGCTTACTGCTGCGTGCTGGCTCTGCTCGTCAGCGGAGAGAAGCTTGACCCATTGCTATCCGACAAGCTGATGGACTTGGTGAAGGCAGGAGAGTTGCCATTTCACGCCGTCACGACCGGGAAGTTACAGCCACCCAAGCCGGGCGAAGCCAACCCATCGAGGGCCGGACGCTTCTCGTCGCCCGACGCCTTGTTGACCCCTTCCTACATGGCCGAAGCGGCCCTTGATCCTGGCATCAGGATCGAACCGGCCTGGAAAGTCTCCATTGTTTATGGGATGCCCTGCGCGATCTATCATCAGCTTCCGGCGGCCTACTATCTGGCGGCGCGGTTTCACGACGACTTTGAGTCAGCCGTGCTGCACGCGCTCAACGGCGGCGGGCAGAATCAGGCTCGCTGCATCCTCACCGGCGCACTGGTTGGTGCGCAGGTTGGGCTTTCCGGTATTCCGCAACGCTTTCCGGATGGCCTGGAGAACGCTGCTGAGTTGACCGCGCTCGCCCGCGAGCTCGGAGGACAAGCCGAACGCCAGAGTTAAACGCAACGCGCGTGGGCGACTTAATGATAACGGATGCGCCGTCCCGGAGCCGTGCCGTCACCAAAGGTCGGATCTGGTTGATGGCAAGGCTATGAGACAGGAGGTTCGGCTGGCCATGGGTCTCAGCTCCAGCAATCGGCACGCATGGAAAGGCTCTGGCCGTTTCCCCGCGGGCGGGAAATGTCGTTGACACCAATGGGCTGCGGTTTCACGCTGCACGCCGTCTGATTCGCGGGCCTTCGGGTGCCGCTGACACATATCTATGGTGGCCGGCCCGAATCCACGCATCTTCGTCAGTCACAGCGCCAAAGAGAAGCACGCCGCGGCGGCCTTGGAGCGGATCGAGCTCGAACTCAACAAAGAGTTCGACGTTTTCATTGACCGCTTCCGGCTCCAGCCGGGCCAGCTCTGGCGCAACGAGCTATTCACGCGAATGTACCGCTCGCACGGTGCGGTCATCCTTTTCTCCGAGCACGCCTTCGAGTCCGACTTCGTCCCGACTGAGGTAAGCATCCTCGGCTCGCGGCCCTACTTGGACGCGGATTTCAAGCTGCTCCCGGTGCTGCTCGATGGGGTGACGGTGGAACAGGTCGAGCGTAAATTCTCCGCCGTGAGGCTCAGCGAGCTTCAAGTGATCCAAGGCGGGACCCCGGAGGAGATCGCCGCCGCCGTGCGAAAGGCTTTCCTCCCGCTCATCCCCAAGCAGGCGGCGCAGACCCCTTTCGACAAACTGGAGGTCATGATTGCGAACCTGCTGAAGGAGGTTCCCCCGGCGGCGTTGCGGGGTGCGGCCCTGAGGCTCGGCTCCGACCTGAGCGTATGGGAGCCGGACGCCAATCTCCAGACGCAGTTGGCGCGCGAATTGTGGCAGGCCGACCTCATCATATCGACCGCGGCCATCAACGAAGACTTGAGCAGCTTTCTCGATAAGGGCCAGTTCGAGAGCCTGGTCGAGTTGATCGCACCGTCGTGGGTTGACCCTCGTCTGGCCGTGTCCATCCCCGGTGTGGCGAAGGGCCACCGCGACCTGCGTGCGCTCGGGGTCAACGGCACCATCGCTTTCACCGCCCAGATGTTCGTGCGCCGCGCGTGCTGCCGCGGGCCCAGCGTGAGTTGGCGGATCGCGCCGATCGCCGCCGCCTGGGACGACCGGGCGACCGACTGCCTCCGGACCGAAATCACCGTGGCGCTCAAATCGGAGTTTGGGATGGACCAGGACGAAGACGACGCGATTCTCCGCGCGATCCTCGAAGCACGGGAGACAGGGCTGAATGAGCCAGTTTTCGTGATGTTCCCGCCCCCCACGCCGCCACGGGAAGTCTTGAAAGAACTGCGCGTCGCTTTCCCTACCGTGACCTTCTTTTTGCTCACCGGCGAGCACCTTCCCGCGCCTGGCGAGGCGGACACGGACTACTTTCAACCGCTCGTGCCGGGGCTGCCGCCTGGCCAGGAGTGGAGCGCCTACATCCAATACAGAACGGCCCGATCAGTCGGCCCGCATGAGGCCGCACCAAAAAAGGGGCAGGGAAGCGTGTGACCGGACGAGGGAGGAACAACCTATGAGCTACACCAAAATCTTCGACCCGGAGAAATGCGTCGCGGCATCGAGCGGCGACACCTCGCCGGAAAGTGCGCGCCGAGCGGGTGACCGGCGGCTGGCCGCACTCTACATCTACCTTGACGAGCTCGTGCTGGCCGTCAACGTCGCGCTGGCGACGGGTCGTCCGCTGCTGCTGCGCGGCCTGCCGGGAACAGGGAAGTCGTCGCTGGCGCGCCACGTCGCCGAGTGCCTGGGCTGGCGTTACTACGAAGAGGTCGTCACTTCGCGGACGCAGGCTCGCGAATTGCAGTGGCGCTTCGACACTCTCCGCCGCCTGAGCGACGCGCAAGCGGGCGTGCTCGAAAAGGGCAACTCGACGCGCCCTTACATCGAGCCCGGCGTGCTCTGGTGGGCCTTCGACCGCGGGAGCGCCAGCCGGCGCGGGTTGCCCCCGGACGCCCCGAATATCGTTCCCGCGATGGAGCAAGGGGTGCAGCCCGATCATCCGCGCGCGGTGGTGCTCCTCGACGAGATTGACAAGGCCGACCCGGACGTGCCGAACAACCTGCTGGTCACGCTCGGCTCCTACAAGTTTTCGGTGCCGGAGCTTCATCTCGAAGTGCCGGAGAAGGAGCCCGAGGGGCTGTTGCGCGAGCCGCCGCTGATCATCATCACCACCAACGACGAGCGGGAAATGCCGGCCGCCTTCCTCCGCCGCTGCGTCATCTACGTGCTCAAGCGGCCGAAGGCGGAGAAGCTAATCGAGATTGCCGAGGCGCACTTCGGTCACGCCGACAAGGAACTCTACGAGAGCATCGCGGCCCTGATGCAGGAGGGCGCGCCGAAAGATGATGGCAGGGGCGCCACTTTGCCGAGCACCGCCGAGTATCTGGACGCGATTGACGCCTGCTTGAGATTGGGCATCAAGAATCCGCGAGCGAAGGCGGAGAAGGACGACTGGAAGACCATTTCCAGCGCCACGCTCTGGAAGCCGCGCGAGCCCTTGGACGCGACCGCATGAACCGCTTTTGCTCGAACATCTTCATCGGCGACCTGCTCAGGGCTCTCAAGCGTCTCCAAGTGTCGGACGACGCGACCCGGTGCGACATCACCCGGTTGCTTGGCCTCGGGCCGCCCGTCGTCCCGGCGACGCGCCCGGCTGAGCCACCTCCGTTTACGCCACCTGAGCCTCCGCCTCCCCCGCCGCTCCCGCCACCCGCGTCGCCGCCCGCGCAAGACTCGCTCCGGAGTCAGATCGAGGCCACGACGCGCGAGGTCGAGGTGTGGTTTCCGCCGGCCCCGGTCGAGCCTTTGTCGCAGACGGGGGCGGGGGGCGCGACTCATGAGCCGCCGGTTGACTCCCTCTTTGTGCCGAACTGGACGCGCGCCATCCTCAGCTCCATCCTCTCGACCAACGGCGAGGACGGTCCACTGGACTACGAGCGGATTATCGAGGCGCTGGCGCGCGCGGAAATTCCAGTCCGGCTGCCGCGCCGCCCCCGGCCGACCACGCGACGCGGCGTGCAACTGCTGGTTGACAAGAGCGAGGCGATGATGCCGTTCGCCAGCGACCAGACTTCGATTCAGGAGGCCGCGCGCCGGGCCATCGGCAGCGACAACGTGAAGGTGCTGCGCTTCGTGGACTGCCCTTCGAGGGGCGTCCGCGCGAGCGCCCGCGAGAAGTGGAAGGACTACGGCCCACCATTGCCCGGAACCCCCGTGTTGCTTCTAACCGACTTGGGGATCGGACGGCCGATGTGCTCGACCGACCGCGCCGATGGGCAGGAGTGGCTTGGCTTTGCCTCGCAGGTGCGCCGGGCGGGCTGCCCGCTGGCGGCCTTCGTCCCATACGGGCCCCGGCGCTGGCCGCGCGCCCTGCGTCGCGCCATGACGCTCGTCCAGTGGGACAGGTGTACCTCAGCCCTCACCATCCGCAATCTGATCGGGCGCGCGCACCAGGTGTTCGTGTGACGGAATCAGAAGCGAGTGAGATCATCGAGGCGGTGCGGAAGGTGCACCCCGGCGCGTGCGCGCTGGCGCGCGTCGTCTCGCTCGCGGCCCGCATTGAACCCGCGCTCCTCCGGCGCGCGCGACTGGAACTATTGCCCATTGACGTGGGGGCGGAGGCCGATCTCTGGTTCAGCCCGATGGTGCAGTCGCGCAGCCCGCTGGCGATTGTCTTCCTGCCCGCAGTGGCCCAACTCCTGCGCTGCGAACTGGCACGAGACCAGGGCCTGCTCAAGCGCGCTTGGGACGTCGTCAAACACGTCCACGCGAAGACTTCGCCAGTGATCGGGCGTTTTGAAGAAGAGGTCACCTATTGGGCTCTTTCAGACCACAAGGACGCGGCGGAGAAAATCCGCGAGCTGCTGCTGACGGCGGCCACCGCGATGGTCGAGGGCAACGGACGGGGGCTGGCCCAGTGGGCCTTGCGCGCACTGCCGCGCCTCCCGGACAAAGTGCGTGAATCTGATCTCTTCTGGGCGCTGGTGGTCGGAGCTGGGGCGCGCCTCGGCGGTCGGCAGGTGGTCGCGGGCAAAGTCCCAGAGAAGATCCCTCAAGGCATGCTGCGCTGGGTGCTGCCGAGTAACCTGCCACAAGTCCAGGTTGGCGTGCGCCTGCTCGAAGCCGGGATCGAGTTCAGCGAGCCGCCCGGCACCGGCGCACACGGCATCCCGCTACCGAAGACCGACCCGCTGGTCGTTGAGGTTTCCTGGGGCGAAGGCCCGGACGCCACGGTCAGGCTGATCACTCTGCGTCCTCTCCAGACGCAGGTTGTCGAAACACCGTCACCCATCGAGGTCAGTCTTCGCTCCGTGAGCGGTGACAGCTTTACCATCCGGCGCGATTACGAGTTCGACGTGTTCATTGACTCGATCGATCCGTCGTGGGGGGGGCAGTTGGCTGCTCGCCTTCAAGAAGAGGTGTGGAAAGGCCGATCCCTCAAAGTTGCCGTGGAGCATCCTTTGCTGTCGAAGGAAGGCCAAGTGATCAGTGAGGCATCCCAGGCGGATCGAGGCACGGCATTGAGAGACCGACGGGCAAGCCGGAAAGTCGTTCAGGAGGTGGCGGAAGAGACGTTGAAGAACCCTGGCCGGCATCCGCCGGCGGGCTCCGGCGATGCGGCCAATGACCCGCGCCTGATTCGCATCTACCGCGGAGCGGCCGAGCTGCCGCCGGAACTTGGAAAATATGTTGCCGTCGATTTCCGGGACGACAGCCGCTTTGAAGATCGCTACCGAAAGCTTTTGGCCCTCATCAAGGGCGAGCCCTTCATCGAACCGTCCGTTCCGCCAGAGCCGGTCGAGCTTTATTACTCCTACGCGCATCAAGACAAACACTTCATGAGCCAGTTGGAAAAACATCTCGCGCCATTGGGGCGGGAGGGAATCATCAAAGAATGGCACGACGGAATGATACCAGCGGGTAGCGAGTGGCAGAGTGAAATTAGCGAGCACCTGGATTCAGCCGCCCTCATCCTGCTCCTGGTGAGCGCGCATTCTCTTGGCGTGGGATTCAGCTCCGAGGTCGAGATGAAGCGGGCACTGGAAAGACATGACGAGGGAGAGGCCCTTCTCATCCCTGTCATCCTCAGCCCCTGTGACTGGAGGAACACGCCGCTTGGTCGTCTTCAAGCGCTCCCGCAGAACGCCCAACCGATCACGGAATGGTCGAACCCGGACGAGGCTTTTCAAAGTGTGGCGCAAGGAATCCGGCTGGCCGCCGCGGAGGTCGCCAGAAAGAGAGCGGCCAGGAACGCGCCCGACCCAGGGCTCAAGCCACACGTCTTCATCAGCCATAGGGCGGGAAACCCCTTTTCGGGGGCGGCGTTGTTGCTGGTTACATTGACGGACAAGTTAGCCGGAGCGGGCTTCGATGTCTTCGCTGATCGGACACGACTACAACCCGGCCACGAATGGCCACAAGGGTTGAACGAGCAGATGGCGCGGGCGGACGCCGCGGTCCTCCTTCTCTCCAGGGAGGCACTTGAATCACAATGGGTGCAGCGGGAGGTGACCGTCCTCTTCTGGCGCAGAGAGCATGAGGAAAAGTTCATCCTGGTCCCGGTTCTCATTGAAGGAGTGGAACTGAAAGATGTGTCGGAGCGACTAACCTCGGTCAACTTGCAGGACCTTCCGGCGATCCGTGCCGAGGGTTCTCCGGAGCAGATGGCCAACCAAATCGTGGAGGTGCTCGCGCCGCAGCTTGCACTACGTCAGCCTTCCTATTACGACCGGCTGGTGAAGCTTGTCGCTGACTGCTTGCACGGGGTGCCCGAGCACCTCCTGCGCGAAATTGCGGAAGCCCCCTCCTTCGAGATACCCGCTCCCGAGCAAAAGTTTGTCGCGCAAAAGTTTGTCGCGCGGCGCCTGGTCCGCGGGAGCCTGGAGCAACTCCCGAAGTTATTACAGCCGCTGGAACGCTACCTCGACCAGGCCACCGTGCAGCGGCTTATCGAACTCGTCGCCCCGACCTGGGTCAACCCCGAGGCCGCCGCCGCGGTCCGGCGCGTCACGAAGCGCCCCCCGGGACAGCGCCTGTTGTGCGTGAACTGCAAACAAGAGTTCACGGGCAAATTGTACGTCAGCCGTGCGAGTGAGACCTGGCCGCCATGGCGCTCTGTTGCGGTCGAAGCTTCTGGGGAAGATATCAATTCAACGTTGAACCAAATACGAAAGGCGCTTCAAGGTGTGTTTGGAGCCGACGATCTCAGGGTCGACTTGGAGAAGCTGCTTGAGATGCTGGAAGAGTCTGGAGACCCGGTATTCGTTCTCCTCCCCGAACCGCTGGTTGAGTACAGCGAGGAGATAAGGAGCGCCTATCCGACGGTGACCCTGTTTTTAATGACTGGGAAGGAACTGCCATCCCCCGGCGGCCATCACGAACACTTTGAGATGATTCATCCGGTTCTTGCCCCCGGAAAAGAGGACGAGGCTTATATGACATTGCAGAGGCTGCGCTTCATGTTCGACCGTCACTCCGGAAACTGAGGGGCAACGTCGAATCTCGTCGGAGCGAAATTCTGAAGCTGGTGCGTCCGTGAAGCGGGCGTCAACGCGGGTGAAAGTCCCGCCGGTGCAGTTAGACGGTTCAGCACCGAAGACCATGCCAACTGCGTCGCCGTGAGGCGGGGTGGGGAGCAGGCATGGAGTCGAACCGACAGG
>JAXDQW010000122.1:0-322871 GCA_034667665.1 Chthoniobacter sp. | reverse complement strand
ACCGAAGGTGCGGCTTCATACCAGCCCAGGGCAACGCCCTGGGTTAAGTTCGGACACGGAACCAGCCCTGAAAGGGCGATTCATTGCTGCACCGACGATGAATCGCCCTTTCAGGGCTGGCGCTTAGATTGAAATTGCACCCAGGGCGTTGCCCTGGGCTGGGATGAATTGGGCCTTCGGCCCAACGCCGGGCCGCGAAGGATAAAGTGCATGACACGCCTTAGGCGGGAGCAGGAGGCGACTCGGACGACTGCAAGTCGGCGCCACCGGTTGCCGTCCCTATCCACAAGGTCTTGCGGATCGGCGCTCGGCGGCGAATCAGCCCTCGGTGTCGATCAAACGATGACGCAGCGCGTAACGCATTAATTGCGAATTGTTCCGGAGGTTCAATTTCTCAAGAATTCGACTGCGATAAGTGCTGATCGTTTTTATGTTCAAGGAAAGTTCGTTGCCGACTTCCTTGACCGTCTTGCCGGAAGCGAGGAGGCAGAGCACTTGATATTCTCCATCCGATAGTGAGAGATGGCTGGGACCCTCGTGGTCACATTCGAGGTTCTCCGCGAGCTGCTGGGCGATCGAGGGATTGATGTATTTCGCCCCTCGAAGTGCGGCGTCCACGCCCTTGATCAATTCGTGGCCGGCGCTGTCCTTTCGGATATAACTTGAGGCTCCAAGTTTCAGCACACGGATGGCAAATTGTTCCTCGGGGTGCATGCTCATGACGATCACGGGCAGCTTCGGAAGGCTCTGGCGTAGATCTTTCAAAACATCCAAGCCCCCCCGGCCTGGCATACTGATGTCCAAAAGCACCAGGTCCCACGATTCCTTCCACGCGAGGTCCAGAGCTTCCTGCGCATTGGAGGCCTCGCCGAATTCCGCATCGGGGCGATGTTCCGCTAGAATTCCTTTTAGGCCCTGTCGGACCACAAAGTGATCATCGACCACGAGTATCTTTAGCCGCCTTCCGCCGTTCATCATTTTCTATCGGCGATAATTTGCTCGCCTGACAATAAAGTCAAGAAAGTCCCGGCTTCGGACAAACGACGGACTCGCAGTCGCCGCGCTCCCACAACACGGCCTTGTCTTCGGCTTCTCGCCGACACGACGTTCTAGGTCGCGGGGCGTTCGCCGTTGACTGGAAGCGGGATTCGAAGCGTGACCGTCGTCCCCTGTCCGGGAGCCCCGAGAATCTCCACCTGCCCCCCAAGGCTCCAGGCGCGCTCGCGCATCCCCAACAGGCCAAACTTCTTGGCATGCAACGTGGATTCGGAGATGCCGACTCCGTTGTCCTCCACTCGCATGACGAGGTCCGAGATCGATTCACGCAAATACACCTTGATCCGGGATGCTTTCGCGTGGCGGGCGGCGTTCGTGAGGATTTCTTGAAAGATGCGGAAGACGGCGGTAGCGGACTCGACTTGAAGCGAGGTCACCGGCGTGGCATCGAGTTCGTAGCGCACGCCCATTCGTTTCGAGAATTCCTGCATCTGCCACTCGATCGCCTCTTTGAGGCCGAGTTCGTCGAGCAGCGGAGGGCGGAGCGCGGAAAGAATGCGCCGGACGACCTGGAGCGTCGCGTCGAGCGATTCTTCCATGGACCGAATCCTCCCCTCCATAGCATTTCGGACATTCTCCGCGACGGTCTCGGCGATGCGATTTGCCAGCCAGGACAGGTCGAACTTGAACAACGTCAGGGCTTGCCCGAGTTCGTCGTGTATTTCTCGGGCAATATTTACCCGCTCTTCTTCCCGAATCTGCTGACCCCGAGCGGCCAGTTCGCGTAGCTGGATTCGCGAGCGCTCCCGATCCTGCTCCACCTGCTTAGCCTCCGTGACATCGAAGAGGAAGCCCCGCACGCGCTGCCGGTCATCGTCTTCCGCGGCGCAGTGGACAATCTGTCTGACCCAAATACAGCACCCATCGGACGTCCGGACGCGAAACTCAGTCTGGAAGTCTCTCACGGCGCGGGTCGCGTGGTCGAGCGCGAATCGCGTGCCCTCATCCAGGTCGGCCTCGTGGACGAACGACGGCCAGAAATCCGCGCTATACCAACGGCGCAGGGGATGCCCAAAAATAGCCTCGGCTTGCGGTCCCACATAGGTGAAGCGCTGGGTCGCCAAATCGAAAACAAAAGGCACGGCGCCGGTGGTTTCCGCCAATCGTCGGAACAGCCTCTCATTGTCCTCCAGTTCATCCATGGTCTGGCGCTGCCGGGTGATATCCTCAATCGTGCCGATGATACGCAGCGGTCCGGCCGGAGAATCCCGCTTGAAGACGCATTCCCGACTGTGCAGCCACATCCATCCGCCCACCGCATTCCGCAACCGGAAGTCGCGTTCCAAGACCACATTTTGCGGAGTGTCAATCAGTTGCTCAAAATGCGCCTGGTGCCCTTCCATTTCGTCGGGATGAGCCAGAGAGAGGATAAACAGCGGGCGCATTTCTGAGAGCGCTTTTTTTGTGTAGCCGAGGATGTCCGGGACCCGGCCGTTTACGTAAATGCACTGCGCCCGTATCGGATCGTACACATAGGAGATGGTCGGAGACGCCGCGGCGATCTGTTCGATAAAATGCCGGCTTTCCCGCAACGATTCTTCGGATTCGCGGCGGTAGCTGACATCCAACATGAAACCCCCAAGAGTGGGCTGGCCATCCTCGCCGGGTAGGACGCTCACAATTTCGCGAGTCCACACGATCTCTCCATCGGCGCGATGCAGCCGGTATTCGCACTCGAACTTCTGCCGCTTTTCGATGGCCTCTCCCCGCACGATTGTCACCCAGGTTCGATCGTCGTCGTGGACGATTCGCTGCCAGAAACCGGGTTCCAGCCATACCTCGACAGGGTATCCCAAAAAGTCCGCGGCTTGGGGGCCCACGTAGGTAAACACACCGGTTTCCAAATTCGCTTCCCACGGCACGACGCTGGTCATCTCCACGAGATGCCGATACTTCTCCTCGCTCCTTCTTCGCGCGGCTTCTGCACGCTTCCGTTTGCTGATGTTAATGACGCTGCCCTCGAAATAAAGCGGCTGACCGTTTTTGGCGCGAACGACTCGGGCAAATTCGGCGATCCAGATGACCGTTCCGTCGGCCTTGTAAACCTGCGATTCGAAGTCGGCGACGAAACCTTGCTCCTGCATGAGACGCACGAATTCCGCCCGTCGCGTCGGTTCGACATAGAGCTCTGTGTTGAGATCGCGAAGCGCATCGACGAGTTCCCCCGGGCTGACGTAGCCGTACATGCGGGCGAGCGCCGGATTTACCTCCAGATAGTGCCCCTCGAGGGAAGTCCGGTAGATGCCTTCGACAGCGTGCTCGAAGACATCCCGGTAGCCGGAGACGATTTCTTTCCCTGTTGTCTGCGGAGTTTCCGATAAAGAAAGGACCACTTCACGCTCTGAGGAGCCCCCGGGAATCGCGCACACTTTCCAGCGCACGACGAGCGCTTTCTCCGACTTGCACAGCAGGCGCGCGTCTCCTGCGGCCGCTGCCTCGGCAGCGGTCACACACGCGCGGACCACGTCCGCGAGCGCTTGCTCAGCTTTCGTGGACGGTCCCGCCTCGGGAACCGCAACCGCCTCGAGCGTCATTCGACGAAGTTCTTCCCGGGAAAAGCCCAGCAAGTCCCCGGCCGCCGCAGTGTTTGCCCAAACGATTCCGCCCTCGCGGCTAAACAACAGGATTCCCTCTTCAGTCTGCATGATTCGATGTTTCAGCTCGATGATTTCCCTGCAGTCACATCTTGCTATTCGCAGTGTGTTGCTAACTCCGCGGATGCTGCCGGCAGCGCCGGCATCCAGCAAGCTGAGACTGGCAGGGCGCGGGTGAAAAAGGGGAGCGCTTCCCTGCAACCTCCTCTCGCTCCTGAGCTGAAAGGTGTCCCTGGCGCTTCCGCGCCAGCGATTTACGCTTGAAGCCTACAAACTGCAGGGACCTGTGGATGGACCGCGCACTTCAGGTGCCGAGTGGCGGGGCCGGACATATATTCTTCAGGCGGCTGTCTCCCTGTTAGCCCCACCTCGCTTGGGTCAGGAGAGGAGCCTCGAAATCAAGGCAGACTGGCGACAATCTCGGTGAGCCGTCACATTTTGCGATAAGATCTTGCCGTCATCAGTCACAGACTGCGTTCCTTCAGGGAGGGGAAAAATCCATCCCATAGAGAATTTTTTCTTGAACGACGGCGGTAATTGCAGAAAAATTCGCCAAGAGTGTCGACGAAGGTGCCCGGATACTTCCCCGAAGCAGGCCGTTAGCCAGCCTTCGTCGATGCTTCGCTTTTTACGGGCGCGAGAAGGAACTGACGGTGGCAAAGGCGCGCATCGATTCGGGACGCCACATGACCTGACAGCTGAAACCGCGCCGTCCCTGACAGAAGTTTTTAAATCCGCCTTAGGATTATCTTCGAGGAGAAGGGCCTTTTCACCCGGGCCATTGAGACCGAAAAGGCGGTCGCGCTAGCCGGCGAGAGTGTTCGCCTCGCGGTTTTCCATGGTAATCCCGCGCTTTTCTGGATGGCTGCCTTACTAGGACTCGAACCTAGACAAGCAGATTCAGAGTCTGCTGTGCTACCATTACACCATAAGGCAATCGAGGGAGTCGGAACGTATTCTCAGGGCCTGCGATGGCAACCACTTTTTCGGCGCGTTGGGCGTTGTGGCGGAAGCCGCCCGCGTTTGCCGTTTGCCTTTGCCGGTGCGGGTGCCGCATTCTCGCCGCCCCCCACCCCACCATTCCCCTGACGCTCCGCGCGGTTCCGGCGGCAGACAGTTTTTTCACATTTGTCTCGCAGCCTCCTAACAACTGCCGCGGCGCGCTGCGTTATCCTCCCGACGCTTTCTGTCATGAACACCTCCCGCTTCGTCGTCCTCCTGGCCTGTCTCCTGTCGCCGCTGCTCTCGGCACTCGAACCTGAGCCGCCAAAAAGCACCACGAAGGAACAGACCATCTTCGTGCCGTTCGAAAAGCTCGAGGAGGTCTTCGGAAAGGATGACCGCGGGGTCTTCCTGCCCTACCGCGAGTTTCTCGAAATGTGGAACAAGCTGAACCTTCCGGAAAAGCTGAAGACGACGGAGCCTCCGGTGGAAGGCGTCCTCGCGGCGGCCAGCTACACGGGCCGGGTCACGGGCGAGGTTGCGGAAATCAAGGCGAAGCTCACCTTCGAGGCGCTCAAAGACGGGTGGTCGACGCTCGCCCTCGGCGCGGGCGAACTCAGCATCGCCGAGGCGAAGACGACGGCGGTGCTGAACTTCTCCGACAGCGGCTATGAGGTGCTCTTTCCGAAAAAGGGCAGCTACGAACTGGAAGCGACGATCTTCGGCCGGATCACCCGCGATCTCGGCCGCAGCACGCTGCAGCTCAAACTCCCCCGCACCTCGGTCTCACAGTTCGAGCTGGTGCTCCCCGAGAAAGGGCTCGATTTCACGGTCACGCCGGCGTCGGCCTTCACCGCCGCCGAGAATCCGGATGGGACGACGCGCCTGCTCGTCTATTTCGGCGCAGCGTCGGACGTGCAGGTGGCGTGGACGCGCAAGACCGGCGAGACCGCGCTCACGCCGCTGCTCTTTGCCGACGTGCGCACGGAAGTGCGGCTGATCGGGGGTGCGGTGCGGACGGACGCGAGTATCGGCTATCGCATTCTCCGCGCGGGGATCACCTCGCTCGAAGTGCTCGTCCCCGAGAATCAGCAGGTGCTCAGCGTTGAAGGCCAGAATATCAAGGAATGGACCATCAAGGCCGAGGCGGGCGCGCAACGCTTGCACGTGGATCTGCACACCGCGGCGAAGGACAATTACGCCCTGGCCATCCGGCTCGAAGCGCCGCTTCCACCGCTCCCGCAGCAAGTCAAGCTGCCGCAAATCGCAGCCCAGAAAGTCGAGCGTCAGACGGGCAGCATCGCCATTTCCGCAGACGCGGATTTGGTCGCCGAGGTCGGCACCCTCGAGGGGCTCACCCAGCAATCCGCGCCGCCGACCAAGGACAGTGCGCGCGGCCTCGTGGGATTGTACCGCTATTTGCGGCTGCCCTACGGGGGAAGCATTGCGGTCAGCGAGGCGAAGCCGCAAATCGAAGTGGCGAGCGCCACTCTGCTGACCATCGAGCCCGAGACGTTGCTGCTTCGCGCGGAATTCAAGTACACGGTCAAGAAGGCGGGGATCTTTGCGACGCAGATCGAGTTGCCAGCCGGATTCGCGCAGGCCGAGGCGACCGGCGATCAAATCGAGAGCGCCACGGTCCAGCAGGCCGAGGGTAAGAACGTGCTCAATGTGAAATTCAGCACACGCCGCACCGGTGAGTTTTCCTTCACCGTGACCGGTGAAGCGACCCGCGCCAAAGCCGACGAGGCCGTGACCGTGCCCGTCTTCACCCCGCGCGAAGTGCAGCGCCACGAGGCCAAGGTCGGGCTCGCGATTCACGTCAGCCTCAAGGCGAATACCTCGGAGCAGGCGCGCGGCGATTTGCGCGAGGAAGACATCCGCAATCTCGGCGATCTGCCCATCAAGGATCCCGCGGCCACGCCGCTGACCCTCGGCTTTCGCTACCGCGGCGCGGCCAAGCCGGGCCAGGTGCAATTCGAGCCGCGCAAGTCGCGCATCTCCGCCGAGGTGCTGGCGCTGCTCGAAATCCGCGAGGCCCTCATTCGCCACTCCTGGACGGTGGATTACAACGTCGAGTACGCGGGCGTGAACGAGTTTTCCATCGAGGTGCCCAAGGCAATCGCGGACGACGTGCAAATCGAAGGCGACAACATCAAGGAGCGGATCAAGACAGAGGTGAAGGATGCGGCGGGTGCGCTCACCGGCGCGATCGTCTGGCGGGTGGTTCTGCAGGACAAAGTGCTCGGCCCGTACCAACTGCACCTGACGCACGACACCGCCCGCGGCGAGCAGAAGCAGGGCGCTGTGGCGCAGGTGGCGCTCTACGAGCTCAAGCCGCTCGGCCTCTTTCGCGAGACCGGCCAGGTCGCAGTGATCAAGGACGGCAACCTCGAGTTCACCAAGACCGACGCCAAGGGACTCGAGCTCATCGATCCCAAGGAGCTGAACGACGAGCTCCAGCGCGACGGTGTCTTCCTCGCTTACAAGTACGCCGCCCATCCCCTCGCGCTGCAGCTCGATGTCTCCAAGAATCTCTACCTCGACGTGCCCACCGCCGTCGCGAGCTATGCCGTGCTCACCAGTGTCATCGCCGAGGATGAAGCGGAGACCACGGAGGTCATTTACTGGGTGCGCAACAACTCGCAGCAGTTCTTCAGCGTGCAGCTTCCCAGCAAAGGCAAACAGACGGCGAAACTGCTCTCCGACGCCTTCGTCAATGGCGAGCCGCAGCAGCCGTCGAAGCGGCCCGACAAGAACGAACTGCTGATCCGGTTGCCGGCCCGCCAGGATGGAGATGCGCTCTTCCCGGTGCGCTTCGTCTATGAAGTGCCGAGCCCGAATCCCGGCCAGCGCCTGGGCTGGAGGGGAACGCTGGATCTGCAGCCGCCCAAACTCGCCGGCACCAAAGTTCTGCAAACGAAATGGACGCTCTATCTGCCTGCGGATTATCGCTACGTGAAGTTCGCGGGGCCGATGCGCGAGGTGCTTGGGGACCGCGGCTGGGAGCGCTTTTTCCGCGGCGTGCGGGTCTTCGTTCCGCGCATCGGTCCGTATCTTCCGGAGCCGAATTCGGCAGCGCATAATGAACCGCTGGCGCTGCCCGCTCCGAAGGCCGCCGGGTTCGACACGCAGATCCAGAAGGAAGGGGTCGCCGTGGTCCTGCGGCGGCTCGACGAACCGGCGGCGGTGGCCGTCAGCTATCGCGGAAAAACCTACGCCGCGACCGTGGAGGCGATTGCTTTCCTGCTCGCGCTCTTTGGCGGACTCCGTCTCCTCGGCGCGCGGCGCGAGACGCAGTTGCAGTATTTCGTCTTCGTCGGGCTCGGCGCGCTGGTGGTGGCCGGCGCCGTGAACCCGCGGGCAGCCGGGTTCTGGCAGGCGATCTGCGGGGGCGTCTTCGCCGCGGCGCTGGCGTGGATCGTGTGCGGGGTTTGGAAATGGGTCCGCGCTTTGCCCGGACGGCTCTGGCGCCGCCCGGCTGGACCGCGCGGCGGACCGCCGGGATCCGCTCCGCCGCGACGGCCGTCGGAGCCGGTTCCGCCAGCCGGACCAGCTTCGCCATCGCCGGAGCCTCCGCCCGGCGACGCAGCCGTTCAACCGTAAAAAGACGCCGTCATGCTGAGCGAAGCGAAGCATCTCTGACTTCCCAATGGCCGATGAGTTCTGGGTTTACATCATGAGCAACAAGACGCGCACAACGCTCTACACCGGAATGACCAACAATCTCCTGGCCCGTGTGTGGCAACGCCGGCATCCCGAAGGTAATAGTTTCGCAGCGCGCTACAGCACTAACCGGCTCGTCTTCCACGAAGGGTTCCCGACTGCCTTGGAAGCCATCGCGGCCGAGAAGCGAATCAAGGGTTGGACTCGGGCGAAGAAGAATGAACTGATTCGGAAACAGAATCCAAATTGGGTCGATCTCGCGGGGATTGGTATGAATGATCAGGCACCACCCTGCGTCTCGATGGCGCGTACACAGGGAAGTCAGAGATGTTTCGCTTCCCTCAGCATGACCGCGTGGTTTTTTTGGATGGAACGCGCAGCGCGGTGCATCACTCCGTCTCGGGAAGGGTACCGCGCTTCTACGGGACGGGGCGGCGCGCCGCTGCCGCGCAGCGGCCCATCGTCAATCGCCAGTCATTCTGAGCGAAGCGAAGAACCTCTGACTTCTCCGGAGCAGTTCACGCGCGCAGAATCGACGCGCCCCATAAGAAGTCAGAGATGCTTCGCTTCGCTCAGCATGACGGCGTGGTTTTGGATGGGCGCTCTGCGCGCGCGGGCGGGCGCGGCGCGTGGACTAGGTCTGCTGAGCCTCGCGGCGCTCTTCCTCTCCGCCCTGGTGGCGCACGCGGCGGAACCCGCGCAGCCGCAGGCCGGGAAGAAGCCCGTGGCGACTCCGGCGCCTGCGCCGGAGCGCCGCGAGCTCTGGGTGCCGAGCGATCGGCTCAAGGAGGTGCTCGCGAAGTTCCCCAAGGCCGTGGTTCTTTCGCGGGAACAGTACGAGAAGCTCCTGCGCGACGCGGGCTTCGAGCGCAAAAAGGCGTCCGAGGCGCCGCGCAAGGTCGCTCTTTCCGAGGCGCAATACACCGCCCGCGTCGAGGGCAAGGCGCTGCAGGTCACCGCGGAGTTCCTGGTCCACGTGCTGTCCGACGACTGGTCGCAGCTTCCGCTCGAGTTCGGCGGCGCGACGGTGGGCGCGGTGCGCATCGATGGCGAAGCCGCCTGGCTCTCCGCCCGCCCGGAGGCGAGCCGGAAGGGGGCACCGAACGCCCCCGCAACGCTGTTGCTGCGCGGGAGGGGAGACCGGCAACTGGCCGTGGATTTCGCCGTGCCCATCGCGTCGCAGCCGGGACTCAAAGCGGTCCGCATGTCGTTGCCTCGGGCTTCGACGAACAGCCTCGATATCGAACTTCCGGCCGGGGTCCGGGTGGAAAGCTCGCACGCGATCAAAGTGAGCACGACCCCGCAGGCGACGATCGTCACGGCGGCGATTTCCGCCGCTGATCCGACCTTCGACCTGACCTGGCGCAGCGCCGGCGTGGCGGCGGCGCAGGTGGCGCTCGAGGCCCGGGCCACCGCCCTCTTCGAGATCGACGGCGAGCGCATTACCGTGGAGCAGGAATTCACGGTCGCTGCCACCCTCGGCGTACTGCCGCTGACCTTCCGTCTCGTGATCCCGCCGACCGCCCGGGTGCTCAGCGTCGAGGGCGACGAACTTTCCAAGTGGGCGCTCGCGGAGGGGCGCGTGGTGGTCGATCTCCAACCCGGCGATCGCACCACGACCGCAATCCGGATGCGCCTCGAGCTGCCCGCGCTTGGAAACGCCGACTTGAAAACGATCGATCTGGCGCTGCCCGATCTGGAAGGCGTGGCCCGGCTCTCGGGCTGGTTCGCGATCGCCGCCGATCCGGGCGTGAGCGTCAAGTCGATCACGGTCGATCCCACCATCACGCAGACCAGTGGAGCGGTGACGGACGGGCGCGGCGAAATCACCGCCGCTTACGACTTCGCGGGACGGCCCGCCGCGCCGCGGGTGGCGGTGGAGCGGGTGCAGCCGCGCTTCAATGCGGATCTCGACACGAGGGTCGAGTTCAAGCCCGAGGCGATCTTCATCGATCGCACGATCACGCTGCGCGAGGAAAAGGGAGAGCTGTTCCAGGCCGCCATCACGCTGCCGGCGGGTGAGGAGTTGCTGAGCGTGCGGCGGGCCGACGCGACGGAGCCGGAGTGGCAGCGCCTCGGCGCTAAAGTCGTGCTGCGCTGGAGCGCGACCACCGAGGGCAAGCACGAGCACACCTTCAAGCTGTGCACCCGCCTCGAGCCGGAGAAGTGGACGCAACCCGGCCCGGACGGCCACACCTTCCAGCTCGACGACGTGAAGATCGATGGCGTGCAGCAGGTCACCGGCTACATCGCGCTCCAGGCCGATCCGGCGTTCCGGCTGGAAGCCAGCCCTTCGGAGACGCTCGAGCGCCGCGATGGACGGACGACGCCGGTGCAGGGCGACTATGCGTGGTTCCGGCGCGACGAATTCACCCTCACCGTGAAGGTGGCCAGGCGTCCCGGCGAAGTCCTCGCTGCGCTCACCGGTTACGCGCTGCCGATGGAGGGCGTGCTCGACCTCCATGCGCAGCTTGGCTTCGAGTTCCTGCACTCCGGCGTGAAATCCGTGCGTGTCAAAGTTCCGGAGAAAATCGCCGCGAACTTCTATTTCGACGGTCCGCAAATCGCGGAGCGCAATCTCGCCGGGGACACCTGGACCATCGTTTTCCAAAAGGAACTCACCGGCGCCTACGCGCTCGAGGTGACCGCGCAAGTGCCGGTCGAAAAGCCGCCGGTAGCGGATACGGAAGCGCGCTTCACGATCGATGTTCCCGTCATCACGCCGCTCGACGTGCAGCGGGTGAGTGGCGTCTGGGCGGTCGAAGCGAATACCGAAACCGAAATCACTTTCACGGCGAAGAGCATGAATGAGCTCGACTCGCTGCTCGCGCCGACGCTGGCGGGCTATCAGCCGCGGCACCGCGTGATCGGAGTTTTCGCGTGGCTGGGACCGACCTACACGCTCCAGCTTTCCGGCGTGCGCCACCCGGCCGCCAAGGTCCTGACGAGCGTGGTGGATCGCCTCGATTTGGATACCGTGATCTCGACCAGCGGCGCGGATCGGAATGAGGCGCGTTTTCAACTCCGCACGGCCGGCGCGCAGTATCTGGACGTGAAACTTCCCGCCGGGTCGGCCTTGCTCTCGCTGTCGGTCGAGGGAGCGCCGATCAAGCCGGTCGGCGGCGCGCCCGATGTCGTGCGCATCCAGCTCCCGGCCAAACGCGACGCCTCGTGGGCAATTCCCGTGTCGCTGCTTTACGAGACCCGCCGCAGCGAGTGGAGCAGCGGCGGTGCCGAAGAGCTGCGCGCCCCGCAATTCGCGAAAGACATCCCGGTCCTGCGGAGCAAGTGGACGTTGTTCCTTCCTGATGGATTTGAATACACGCGGGTCGAGAGCAACCTCCGCGTTCCCGAGGCGATGCCCGAACGCCCGCTCATCACTATTCCGTTGGACTTTTTGGAGGGTTGCTCCGTGGCGCAATTCCAAGCGGTGCCGGTCACACGCGCGAATCGTGCAGTGTCCGACGGCGGGATGGCGACCCCTCCTCCTACCGCGCCGATGGCCCAATCCGCCAATCCGCCTGCCCAGACCGCGCCCGCGGATAGGGAACGCGCGAGCACGGAGGAAATGCAGCGGAAGCTGGAGAAGATCATCATTCCCCGGCTCGAGTTCCGCGAGGCGACGGTGCGCGAGGCCGTTGAATTCCTGTCGCGCAAGACGGGGATCAACATAGCGCTGCAGGCGCCATCCGATTCCAGCGGCGCGCGGATCACGGTGAGCCTGACGAACATTCCCGCCAGCGAGGCGCTGCGTTACGTGACCAACCTGGCCGGATTGAAATCCAGGATCGATCCGAAGGGCGTGGTGATCGTTCCAGGATCGGCGAATACCGATGTGCTCATCACCAAAGAATACAAGGTCAGGCCCGATTTGATTGGGCGGGGACCTGCCGTTCCAGAGGACACCACTCGGGGTGGCGCGGGGATCGCCGAGCGCGAGAAGGCCAAGGACTGGCTGATCTCGAACGGCGTGCAGTTCGGCTCTGCGGCGAGCGCCATTTACCTGCCGTCCGCAAGCAAGCTCATCGTCCGCAATACGCAGGAGCAACTTGACCTGCTCGATACGATCATGGCTTCGAGGGAGGCTGGTCAGGCTGCCCAAGCGCAGCAGACCGCCGGCCTGCTGCCGATGAAGTTCGATTTGCCCAAGATCGGCTACCAGATCTCGCTCGCTGGACTCACCGCCGCGGAGCGTGTGTCGTTTCACTATGAAGACTGGTGGGGGCGCGCGCGGCGGCTGTGGATCTGGTTTGTGGCGGGCGGGCTGGGATGTCTGGCGGTGGCGCGGCGGCGCCCGTGGTGGCGCACCGGCTGGGCGGCGTTGGTGCTCACCTTCTGGCCGCTGGTGGTGAGCCCTGCGGCGATGCCGGTCTGCAACGCGCTGTTCGGCGGCTGGCTCGTCTCGCTCGCCTTGCAACGACTGGCCCGCTGGCTGGTCTTCGCGCCGCGGCGCAAGGAGGTTTTCGCATGAACCGCTCCGGCCTCCTCATTGCCCTGTTCGTCCTCGCGTCGGTGCTCCGCTGTGCGGCCGAGCCGGAGATGGTGATCGTGCCGTACGACCCCAAGAAGCCGGCGGCCGAGCAGAAGCCGGATCGGCTCTACCTTCCCTACGAGCGCTTCCTCCAGCTTTGGGAAGCGGCCAAGCAACAGCGTCGTCCGGTCCCGTTGGCGTCTTCGTCCGCCCCGTGGGTGCTGAGCGGTGCGCGCTATGACGGCGTGATCGGCGAGCAAAGCGTCGGCTTCACGGGCAAGCTGGATCTTCTGACCACCAACGAGCCCTGGGTGAAAGTGCCGCTCGCCTTTGGCAACGCCAGGATCAGTGCGCTCCTGCTGGATGGCGTTGCCGCGAATTTCGATGGAAAGGAGATCGTGGTGGAAAAGCCGGGCCGCCACATTCTGGAAGTGAGTTTCGAGGTGCCGCTTCCGCGGCAGGCCACGAAGTTCAGCTTCAACGTCCCACCGGCCACCGCGACGCTGGTCTCGTTGACGCTGCGCGACGCGCAAGGGCGCGCGGCGATCGAGGCTTCGGGAATCATCGAACGCCTGGTCGGCGATCGGAAAGTGGTCACCGCCGCGGTGGGAGCGGCCTCGCAAGTGCGGGTCGAATTGCTGCCGGCCGCCACTTCGTTGCGGGTCGCGGAGGCGGCGTCGGCCTCGATCCGTTCCGCGGTCACGGTGCGCCCCGGCGTCGAGCAGATCAGTGCGACGATCGCGTTCGCCTTTCCGGGCGCCCGGCAGGATCGGTTCGTCATCCTCCTCGATCCAGATCTCGTCCTGGCGAAGATCGAGGCAGCCGACGTGAAGTCGTGGCGGCTCGCGCCGCAAGGAGACCGGCAGGCCCTCGAGATCACGCTCAACGAACCCGTGGAAGGCGCTTACGAACTGCTCCTCGAAGCCGATCGCCCACTGCCGGCGCTGCCCCTGAGCCGCCGCGCGACGCAAGTGTCCGCGGCCGCGGGGCGCGTCGAGTACGCGGCCACCGCCCTCTTTGCCGACGCCCGCGTCGAACTCATCCCCCAGCCCGCGCCGGGACAGCGCCAGGTGGAATGGAAGGGGGAGCCCATCGCGCGCGCCCGCTTCGTGGCCGCCTTTGCCGGCGCCGGACCGCTCGGCTGGCGGGCCGCGTTGAAGGAACCGCAGCGGGAGGCGCGCGTCGATTACGTCTATCAAGTCAACCGCCGCAAGATCGAGCTGATCGCCTCGCTGCAGCTTACGGTGAAGGACGACGATCTTTTCGCGGTGACGCTGGCGCTGCCGCCGGAATTCACGGTCCAAGCGGTGCAAAGCCCGCGCTTGCAGGATTGGTGGCTCGACGAACAAACGCTGCACGTGCGCTTCAAGGACGAGACCCCGAAAACCACGCCGCTGGTGGTCTATCTCGTGCGCCAGTACGCCGCGGCACCCACGGAACTCGAGGTCCGTCCGCTGACGCTGGCGGGCTTCCAACGCATCACCGGCGAGGCCGTGATCGCCGCGCACAAAGGCGTGGACGCGGCCCTCACGCTCAACGCGGAGGCACGCGAGGTCGCCCCGGACCGCGTCGCCGGGGACTTCAAGATCCTCCCGCCTCTGGAACGCAAGCGCGGCTTCACCTTCAAGACGCAGGGCTTCAGCGGGCAGGTGAAACTCGCCGCGCTGGCGGCGAAATGGAATGCCCTCTGGGTCCAGCATGCCCAGGCGCACGAGGGCTGGATCGCGCTCAGCACCCGCACCCGGCTCACCGTGCGGCAGGGCAGCCTCGAAGCGGTGACCTTCACGCTGCCGGCGGCGCTGCCCGAAGCGCGCGTGACCGGCGGCGAAGTCCGCGAGACGCGCTCCCGGGTGGAGGGCGCGCAACGCGTCTATGAGGTGCAGTTTCAAAACGACGTGTATGACACCGTGGAGTTCACGCTCGACCTCGAACTGCCGAATCCCGGTTCCGTGGCCCTGCCGGCGATCGCCTGGCCGGGGGCGCAGTTCGTCAGCGGCTACGTCCTCGCCGACAATGCCTCCGAGTACGAGATGCGCCTCGAGACGAGCGGCGTTGATCCCGCTCCGACCAGCGAGATCCCTTTCCTCCCGGTACTCTCCAAAAATGCGAGCGTTTTCCGGGTGCAGCCGGGCTGGAGCGTCAAGGTCGCGGCCGAGCGCCTCGAGAAAGCGGAAAGCCGCGCGGCCTTCGTGGCCTACGCGGAGCTGGTCACCGCCTTGCGCCGCGATGGCACGGAATGGCACCGGGCCACCTATCACCTGCAGAATCGTTCGCTTCAATTCCTCCCCGTCATCCTCCCGGCCGGCGCCGAGCTGATGGGGGCGCGCGTCGCCGGGCAAAGCGTCCGCGCGGATTCCGGCAACGTCGGCGGGAAGCCGGTCATCCTCGTGCCGCTGATCAAGACCAAGCCGGGCGATCTTTCCTATGACGTGGAACTCGTCTATCGGCGCAACGGACGCGAACCCGGGGCCTGGAGCACCGCGCGCCTGGACGATCCGGAACTGCCCGGGATCACCGTCGAACGCACCCTCTGGGACGTGTGGCTGCCGGACGACCGGGAATTGCAAAGCGTGGGCGGAAACATGCAGCCGGTGCTCGCCGAGGTGAACAAGACCGAGAAGACCGAGAGCCGCCTCGAAGAGCTCAAGAAGCTGGTCAGCGTCGCAAGCTCCAACACCTGGAGCTACGAAGTGCGCCAGAAATCACTGCGCAATATCGTCGTCTTGAAGAAGTCGATCGAAGAGGACACGAAGTCGGAGGGACGAGGCCGTGGCGAGTACGACATGGACGCCGAAGTCGCCCAGCAGAAGGGATTGAAGCAAAAGGAGTCGAGCAGCCAGCGCCTGGAGGTGGCGGGAAAAAAGCAGCAGATTGCGAAGCAGCTCGAGGAACAAACCCGCCGCGCGGATGAGGTGGCAAAGAATCTTTCGCAGGAGGCGCAGCAAACACCGCAGTCGCAGCAAATCGAATTGAACGGGTTGGCGCAGGTGCCGGGCGTGCGGCTGGAGAACCAGTCGTTCAACACATTGAACAATGCCGCACCCGGTCAGGCCGGAGCCATTCAGCAACTAGCTGTCGGCGATCGCTGGGCGGCCAATGGGACCATGGCCCAGCCCGCCACCCCGAAACCATCGGTGCAAATCCAGAGCGGGAACAACCAGCTTTTCCTCAACGACAACATCGTTCTCGAACAGCGGGTCATCGTCCCGGCGGAGCGCCAGCGCGCCGAGCAACCGGATTACTACAACAAGACGATCACCCCACAATTCCGTGGCAACGTCGAGCAACTGAAGCAACTGCTTGCGGAGGCCGAGGGATTCTCCTCCGCGGGCCGGTACGACCTCGCGCTCAAGCGCGCCGAACAGATTTTGAGCCTCGACCCTTACAACATCGCGGCGCGCAAGCTTCAGGAGAAGGTGAACAAGGAAACCGAGAAGTACGCGGCCAGCAGCCAAAGCGAGACGCGTGCGAAAGCTTTGAAAGAAGTGGACCAGGCATGGGCGAGACCGCTTCGGCCTCTCGACCTGAACCAGGCAAAAGCGGCGCTGAACGAGCCTGCGAAAACCGCAGCAAATGCGGGTCAGCCGCAGATGCAGGCCAGGGAGCAGCTCTTCAATACGGCTCGCGGCAATAACGCTTATCTTGCCCAGCAGGCGACGCAGGTGGAATCGAGTCCGCGCCCGGCGGAACAACCCGCGCCCAACCCCGCCAATCCGCCACCCGCCCTTCCGCCGGGACAGGCGTCAATGCCCCCGGCCGCCGCGCCGCCCGCGGTGCGCCTGCCCGTGCCGTTGACGGAGGGCACCACTCCATCCGCTCCACTGGTGGTCGGTGGAAGGCTCGGGGGCGGCGGCGGGTCGGGAATCGCCTCCCGCCCCTCGGACTCCGAAGAGGAACAGAGGGTCCAGGCGCAGGGCCGCATTTCCCTGGCCATCGACTTTCCGACTGAAGGGCAGGTCTTCCACTTCAAGAAGTTGAAAGCGCATGCGGAACTGGAGATCACGAGCTTCGCGCCCTCTGCCTTTGCGCGGTGGAAGTGGCTGGCGCTCGCCGCGGGCTGCGCCGTCGTGCTGATCCTCGGTGAACGCTGGCTGAGCAGGCGCCGCCACCGTCGGGCGAAACGCGGATCAGTTTTCGCCACCGCTTCCGCCTGATTCGAAGCCCGTGAAGCCGGGCGGATTTGAAAACGCAGAGGCGCAGGGCGGCTCCGATGTTCTCCCTCTGCGCCTCTGCGTTGAATCTGGCCGAACCAGACACGGAAAAAGGCCGCGGAGCCGGTCGCTCCGCGGCCTTGGAAAGGCAAACTTCCGGATCGGCTATTCGGTCTTGAGGATCAGGTCTTTGAATTGCACGGTCATCGGCGCCCCGGCGTGGAGTTGGAGCGCGAGCACGCCCGTTTTCGCGCCCACCGTCGTCTCGTCGGTCACGTCCACGGTCTGCTTGCCGTTGATGAAGTGCTGCAGATGGCCGCCTTTGGCCACGATCTTGTACTCGTTCCAGTCCGCCGGATGGATCGCCGCCTGGATTTCGTCGCTCACGCCGACCTCGCCGGTCTTCTCGATCTTCGGCTTCTTCGGGTCTTCGCTGTCGGTGACCACCACTTTTTCGCCGCGCTTGGCCAGGATGCCACGGCCTTTTTCCTCATAAAGGATGCCGCTGTAGGTTTTCCCCACTTCGAAGTCAGCCTGGTAGCCCGCGACCACGGAATACTCCGGCTTCACGACCTTGCTGCGATATTGCACGCCGGAGTTGCCGAAGCCCTTGGCCTCACCGGTGGCGTCCACGATCTTGTATTTGAAGGTGAGCTCGAAATCGCCGACTTCTCCGTCCTGCCAGATCAGAAAGGTGTTCTCTTTCACCGGCGTTTCCTTGCTGGTTTTGCCCGTGATGGCGCCGTCCTCGACGCTCCAGAATTCCGGCTGGCCCTTCCAGCCGGTGAGATCTTTACCGTTGAACAGAGGCTTCTCGCCCGCACGGAGCGGAAGCGTGGCGAGAAAAGTGAGGGCGAGGATGGGAAGCAGTTTCATGGTGGATAGGGGGGAACAGTTCAGGGAGCGCGAGTGCGCCACCTCTGCCTTAGCGGGAACTTTGCGCGATGCAAGCAAACGCGGCGTGCGTTCACCAGGGTGTGATCAAGTTTGGTGCAGAGGCCTCCATGAGGAGTTTCGGAAGATAGCAACGCCAACGGCGTTTCGTCCTTCAGCCCAGGTTGGAGCGAAGAATGAGCGACTACCCTGGGAATGATCGAAAAGCGCCCCAACCCCAACGGGGTTGTGCCCCTGTGCCACTCCCGGCCACAACCCCGTTGGGGTTGGTTTCGTCTGGACTTCGTTCCCAGGGTAGCTCGTGCCTCGCAACCCTGGGCTGGAGGACGCAACGCCCTTGGCGTTATGCACCACTCTTAATCACACCCCATTCACCAGGCTTCCAGATTTGCGACCCTGGTCGACCGCAAGCCAGCCACCCTACGCCGCGACCGCCTCGCGCTTGAGACGCGACATCAGTTTGAAGAAGCGCAGGGTATCCCGCACGGGGTGAATCTTGCTTTTCTCATCACCGTAGATCGTGCTCACCGGCACATCCTTGATCCGGCAGCCCTGGCGCGAAGCGATGACCAGCATCTCTGTTTCGTAGTCGTACTGGCTGCTCGGCGCCGCGCAGAGCATCGCGGCGAGGTCGCGATGAATCATGCGAAAACCGCACTGCGTATCAGGAATTTTCTGGCCGCAGACATGGCTGATCTGCGCGGACATGAAGAGATTGGTCAGCTTGCGCACCAGCGGCATGGCCTCGAGGTCGCTCATCCGGCTGCCCACCAGCAAGGGCGCGCGCGAACGATTCGCCTCCGCCAGGAACTGCGGGATTTCCTCTGGCAAATGCTGTCCATCGCCGTCCAGCACCAGCACATACTCGATCCCGGGCCGGCTGCTCAGCGCGCGCAGGCCCGTCTTGATCGCGGCCCCCTTGCCCTGGTTCACCTCGTGCCGCAGCACTTCCACTCCGGCCGTGCGCGCCGCCGCTCCGGTGCCATCCGTCGAGCCGTCATCGACCACCAGCACAGTGTCGAGTTGGACCCGCGTCCGGCGCGCCACTTCCTCGATGTGCTTCTCTTCGAAGTAGCAGGGAATCAGCGCGGCGACGTTGGTTCGATCGATCATGACCGCTTCTGCTCTAGCTAGCGGCGTGCCGTTTGTCCGTCCTCAGTGATCCCGACCAGATCTGCGAGGGGGCCCTGCCCATGACTCAATGCTTGACCGCCACGGGGTTGAAATCCGCGGCGTGATACGAGCTGCGCACCAGCGGCCCGGAGGCCACGTGCTCGAAGCCTTTCCTCTCCGCCACCTCCTTGTAAAATCGGAAGGTGTCGGGGTGCACGTATTCCAGCACCGGCAGGTGCTGCGGCGAGGGCCGCAAATACTGGCCCATGGTCAGCACCCGCACGCCCGCTTCGCGCAAGTCGTCCATCGTTTGAAAAATCTCCGGCTCAGTTTCCCCCAACCCGAGCATGATGCCGCTCTTGGTGACGCTTTCCGGCGCAATGTCTTTCATCCGCCGGAGGACCTGGAGTGACAGCCGGTATTTCGCCCGCGAACGCACCACCGGCGTGAGCCGCTCCACGGTTTCCACATTGTGATTAAAAATATGCGGCCGCGCCGCGGCGATCATCTGGAGGCATTCCTCCTTTGCGTGAAAATCCGGGGTCAGCACCTCGATGACGATCTCCGGGTTGGCCGCGCGGATCGCCTCGATGGTCCGCGCGAAGTGCCACGCGCCGCCGTCCTTCAAATCATCCCGCGCCACGGCCGTCACCACCACATGCTTAAGCCGCATCCGTTTGACGGCCTCCGCCACCCGCTGCGGTTCGTCCTCCTCGAGGGCAAAGGGCTTCGCCGTGGTCACCGCGCAGAAGCCGCACGCCCGGGTGCAGCGCTCCCCCGCGATCATGAACGTCGCCGTCCCCGCGCTCCAGCATTCCCAGCGATTCGGGCATTGCGCCTCTTCGCAAACCGTGTGCAGGCGCAGGTCGGAGATCAATGCCTTGGTCGAAAAGAAAACCGGGTTCGAAGGCAGCCGCACCTTGATCCACTCAGGTTTCTTCGCCTGGTGCAGGGCGGGATCGATCTTCGTGCAGGACATTGCGCGGACGGTAAACGCTCGCCACGGGAAAGCAATGCGGCGCTGAGCGGCCCGGCGACGCGGGGCAACCGTTGATTGCGAAGGCTGCGGCGCCGCTGCACAATGGCCCGGTCATGAAGCCGCCCCCGAGCATCGAACTGACGCGTGCCAACATCGTCGCGCTCGAAGTCGATGCCATCGTCAATGCGGCGAACAGTTCGCTGCTCGGCGGCAGTGGAGTGGACGGCGCCATTCACCGCGCGGCCGGGCCGGAACTGCTCGCCGAATGCCGCCAGCTCGGGGGCTGCCCGACCGGCGAGGCCCGCCTTACCCGCGGATACCGGCTCCCGGCGCGTTTAGTCATTCACACGGTCGGACCGGTTTGGGAGGGCGGCCAACGCGGCGAACCCGACAAGCTGGCATCGTGCTACCGGGTGTCCCTGGCTCTGGCGAGGGATAATGGCTGCCGCACGATCGCCTTTCCCGCCATCAGTTGCGGCGTTTACGGCTACCCAGTGCGCGAGGCAGCCCGGATCGCCGTCCGGGAAGCGCGGCTCTTCCTGGAAGGCGCGGCGATGCTCGAGACGGTTTACTTCACATGCTTCACCGATCAGGTCTTCGCCGCATACCAGGACGCGCTCGCCGCGAGCCGGGACGGGTAAGCTGGCCGAGGCGGACCTCGGTCGCACCGTGCGGTCATTTTTCCATTCCGCCGGTTGCCAGGGACCCGGTTCTGCCCCATAGGTCTCCCCCGCCCCGAACCGGCCATGCTGACCGCCCTAAGCCAACACCTTCTCCAATGGGAACAGTTCTTCCGAGGGCTGGGCTGGATCGGCGTGCTGGCCTATGCGTTTCTCATCGTCGCCTTGCAGCTCTTCTGCGCGCCCCTCTCCCCGGTGGCGGTCGTGGCGGGTCTGATCTTCGGCGTCAGTCGCGGCTTCATCGCGGTGGAGCTCGGGACCGGCCTCGGCGCGGCAATTAACTTCCTGCTCTCCCGCTATCTCGCCCGCGAGCGCGTGGCGCGCTGGCTCAACCATCACGAAAAATTTCGTCTGATCGATGCGGCAATCGGGCGCGAAGGCTGGAAGATCATCGCGCTGCTGCGCTTCTGCCCGATTCCCTTCGGGCTCGCCAACTACAGCTATGGTCTGACCGCCGTCGGCTATGTGCCGTACCTGCTCGCCTCGGTGATCGCCATCATCCCGGCGAATTTCTTTTTTGTCTGGTTCGGTGCGACCTCGCGCGATGCGCTCGCCGTGGTCAGCGGCACCGGCAAAGCGCCGCCGGGGCAGACCGTATTCACGATCATCGGTTTGGCGGCGTTTTTCCTCGCGCTCAGCTACGTGGCGCGGGTCGCGCGCGCCGCGGTGGCCCCTCCGGAATCTGCCAGCTCTGAACCCGCGCCCAAAAAAGGGCCCTGAGAGCCGCGAGATAGGACCGTTGAAAGCGTGCCGAAAAAGCTCATTGGCCGGGATCGGCGGTCATCGCTTGATGCCGGCCCAAGGGGCGAGCGCAGACTGCTCGGATACTGTTGTCCGCTTTCACAACGTGGTTCTGAATATATGGCGAGTTGTGCATGTTGCCTTCTTTTCGAGTCTGAAAATGAATTCAGCTTCGGTTTTGCGGAGCCGCGACAGCTCGTCTTGCGGAGCGCCAGGGCAGCGAGGCCGCGCTGCAGCATCCGGCTGGGCTTGTTCCTCGCTGTGGTCACGCGCGATGCCGGCTGGGACGGGTATCCCCTGACCGGCTGCGCTGACAAGGCCTCGTGTGGAACTCACGGCGTGGCCGGCAGCGGAACCTGCTGGCGCTGTCGCAGGTAACTGAAAAGGTCGCGGACGCCTTGTTCGTCGAGCACCATGAGCAGGCCCTCGGGCATCATCGATAGCTCGCTCGTTTCCAAACCGGCGATATCGGCGCGCTGCAGCGTGATCGGGTCGCCCAGAGTTTTCAGGGTCACGCTGGCGGCGTCTTCATTCGCGATGATCCCGGACACCATGCGCCCATCCTTGAGCTTCACAAAGGTCTGCTGGTAGTCCTTCCCGATGGTCGCGTTGGGATCGAGGATGTTTTGCAGCAGATAATCCACGTCCTCGAACGAGCCCGGCAGCTCCGGGCCGATCTTGCCTCCGGCTCCGAAGATGGTGTGGCAGACCGCGCAAGTCTGCCCGAAGAGCACTCGTCCGCGCGACGGGTTGGCGTGCAGGATGAGATCGGTGGTCAGGAACTCTTTGAACTTCGCGATCTGCGCCTGCTTCTCTGCCGATGAGGTTCGGACTGAGCCCCAATTTTTTTTAAGCCAGGCCTCGATCTCCGGATCTTTGAAACTCTGAAGCTGACGGGCCAGCGGCGCGGTGATCGCCGCACGGTCGATGGATTTCGCACCGATCGCCGCCAGAAGCGCGCGGGCACTGGCCGGACGCCCGGCCAGGGTGTTGAGCGCGTCGCGCTTTTCCGCGAGGTCGAAACCGGCGTAGCCCGCGACCAGCGCGGGCGCGATCCGGACGTCGTCGAACGCCGCCAGCCCCCCTATCGCCAGCCCGCGTAACTCGCCCGGCTGCTTGATCAGGTCGAGCAGCAGCGGAAGGGTCGCCGCATCCTTCGCGGCGACGAGAGACTCGAGCGCCCTCTTGCGGGCGTCGGCGTTCGCCGCCGAATCGGCCAGGGTCTTGCGCATCTCTTCGAGGGCCGCGCCGCCGCCGAAGATCGCAGCGAGCGCTTGCGCCTGCTGGCGGACTTCCTCGTTCGGGCTGGTCTTCAGCTTCTCGTAGAGTTCGTTCCAGCCCTCCGGCGCGGGCAGGTCGCGCTTGCCTTTGAGCGAGGCATTCAGGCCCTTGAGGATATTGGCCTGCGTCGCCGGGCTCTCAATTTTCGCGAGGGTGCGGACGAGGACAGTGAGCGGATTCGCGGGCGGCGGGGTCTGCGCGGCAAGCGAGGTGTGGAACAGGAGCGCCGCAATGAACACCCAACATCCAACATCCAACACCCAACATTCAATGGACCCCGCGAACGTGCGCCAGCGACCCTTGGAGGTTGGGCGTTGGATGTTCATTTTGCCGCCACCGCCGCGATCCGGCGCGTGATGAATTCCTGGACCTTGGGGATCTGGCATTTCACCAGCAAATCGGCGGCCTTTGCCACGTCCGCGGCGACGGCGGGCTCGGCGGCATACCAGAGCATCAGGGGCAGATTCTGATCCGTCGCGTCTTCAGCGTGAGACGCCAGCGCTTCGAGAATTGGCCAGCGCATGGCGATCTCGATGCGTTGCGCCGCGGAGGCGAGGTAAAGCCGGACGACTGGCGAAGGATCACTCGTTGCCAGTTTCGCAAACTCCGCGAGGAGCGGGTCGGAGGGCTTCCCTTCCTCGCACGCCAGTTGGATCGCCCAGGCCCGCACCCATTCGGATTTGGCTGTCAACGATTTGAGCGCGAGCGCTTCGGTGAAACCGCCGGTGTCGTGCAGCGCCCACAGCGCGCGAAGCTGGCGGGTTTCATCGGGGTGCTCGGCGAGCATTTTCGCGAGCGCCGCCTGCACCTCGGGTTTCGGCCCGCGCTCCATCAGGATCCGGCGGGCGTGGCGGACGAACCATTCGTTCGGATTGAGCTGATGCTGCACCAGTTCGGCATCGCTCGCTTTTTGCAGGTCCACCGGCAACGGCTTCACCCCTTGATACACGATCTTGTAAAGCCGCCCGTTCGAGCGGTCGGTGAAATCGCGCTGCTGGTGGCACGGCACCTTGTCGTACCAGTCGTTGATGAAGACCGAGCCATCCGGGCCGTATTGCGGGCTGAGACCGCGAAACCAGGCATCGTTGGCCACGATGAAATCCAAATTGCGCAACGCCTTGTAGCCGGAGCCGCTGCGCTCCATGCGTTCGTTGCGCAGCTTGTTCATGTGAATGTCGTGGAAGAAAAATGTGTTTCGAAATTCGGCTGGCCACTGGCCGCCGAGATAGACCATCGCCCCGCAATAGGCGCGCTTCTCATACTGGAAGTCCGCGATCGTTTTGAGGTCTTCGTAGGTGTACTTGTTGAAATGGGAGCCGGCCTGACGGTGGTAGTGCGCGCCTTGAATGCAGTGCCACATGTGCGGGATGACACAGGCTTCGAAGAAACCCTGGCCGTAGTCGTTCCAATCGACGCCCCACTGGTTGCTGGCGCCCTCGGCGAACAGTTCAAACTTCTTTTTCAGCGGATGATAGCGCCAGACGCCGGCGTTGATCTTGACCCGGTCGTTGTCCGGGGTGCCCGGCGCGCCGACCGTTGAATTCGTAAAGATCCCCTGCGTGCCGTAGAGCCAGCCATCCGGACCCCAGCTAAAATCGTTGAGCGTTTCATGAGTGTCCTCCCAGCCCCAGCCATCGAGCACCGGCTGAGGCTCGCCATCGGGAAGGTCGTCGCCATTCTTGTCCGGAATGAAGAGCAGATTCGGCGGAGCGCCCACCCACACCCCCCCGAACCCCACCGCGATGCCCGTGGTGAAAGTCAGCTTGTCATAGAAGACCGTGCGTTTGTCCGCTTTGCCGTCGCCATCGGTGTCTTCGAAGATCAGGATCTTGTCCTTCGGCTCGCCGGGACAGGTCGGATAATTGGTGTTCTCAACCACCCAGAGCCGCCCGCGGTCGTCCATGGTGTAGGCCACTGGCTGGACCACGTCCGGTTCCGCGGCGACGACCTGGACGCTGAACCCCGGCGGCAAGGTCATCGCCTTCACCGCCTCGACAGCGGACAAGGCCTCGGTTGTGGCGATCGGCCGGCCTTTGTCTTCGAGCGGTTTGTAGTCGGCGGCGATGAGGCGCAGCGGCGTGAACGAGAGGACGAAGAGGAAGGCGAGGAGGGAACGCATAACGCAGTGATACGAATGCGAAGCCAACCGGATCGTCAATCCTTACCGGGCCCGCAGCATGCCATTTCTTGCGCCCTCGTTTCGCCACGTGTATAGGGCCCGCAGCACGGAGCCTGAATCAACTTACGAGGACCACAAATGAGAATCGCGCCCCAGATCATCCTTCAAGCTGCGGTGCTGCTGAACCTGGCGCTCACCGCTTTTTCCTACCCGGACCTGGTGACCGCGAAGCCGGCTCCGGAACCCGCGCTTCCGGCCGGATTCGATACCTACGCACCGCCGGTGACGGCAGCCAATCCCCCCGCCGCGGCTCCCGTTTTTGCCGAATGGACGAGGACGGGCGCGCCCACCGACACCATGGTCATGACTGGGCAACGGTTCTCCACTTTTACGGGACTCGACCAGGGGAAAGATACTTCGTTCATCGTTTACGGACAGACGACCCCGACCAACCAGAAACTCCTTCCGGGAGCCATTCGCCGCCTGGATGGGTCCAAAGCCGCCATCGGCCTCGACTCCGGGCTGCCGCCGGATTCGATGTATTTGATCTGGGCCGGAAATCAGAACGGCTTCAGCGCTCCGATTCCGGTGAACAAGACGGACGCGTGGTGGATCGGGCCGGAGCGAACCACGCGCGGAACGACTGTTTCCGTATTCGGGCGGAGCCTGTCGCGCAGCGTGTCCAGCAATCTATCCTCGGTCTATGTCAAACGCCCCGGCAACTTCGCCGGAGTCTGGGCGACAGTCACAGCGGTCAATCCCTACAAAGTCGATTTCGTGGTCCCATCAGCCCTGGCCAACGGCGCGTATGAAGTATGGGTTCACAATGGCTGCGGGGGTCATTACGGATGGAGCGGCCCGCTGACTTTAACCTTGGATAGCGGCCCAGGCTGGACGGGCCAGGAGTTCAACGTGAAAAGCTTTGGCGCAACCGGCAACGGGAGCACCGATGACTTCAACGCCATCACCGATGCCTTGAACAACCTCGCCGTGCTTCCCGGATCGACCCTGTATTTTCCGGCAGGGGTGTACCAGATCAGCGACTTCCTGGAGATACCTTCCAATGTCCGGTTGCGCGGTGAGGGCCGCACCACGACAACCATCCGGCTTAAGGTCACCGACCCGGTCAATCCACCGGCGGCGGTGATTTACGCCGTGGGGGACACGATTGAGATTCTTGACCTGACGTTAACCGCGGCCGGGACCCTGCCGACTGACCCTAACAAGTTTGTCTTCATCCTCGCCTCGGCCGCGGGCGCCGAAGATCTGCGCTTCACCAATCTGCGAATCAGCGGGGCCGGATCCAATACCTTCGACATGGACGGACCACGTCGGTTAGTCTTCAAAGGTTGCGAGATTACAGGGCGCAATGGTTATCTGTTGGAGGCAACCCAGGTATTCATTGAGGGATGCAGCTTTTTCCAGACGAACGACGCGCAGGTGCCGGTCTGGGCCTTCGGCGGCAAGGACATCAGCATGACCGGTTGCAACACCCGTGATTTGGACAATTCCAACCCGGCGAAAGGTGATGGCTGGGGCCTGGGCCGCTGGTTTGTCGGAAGTGGCATCTATGGAACACAACGTCACGTTTATCTGGGGGATAACACCAGCACCGACCTTGGCGTACGGGCTGGACCTGACCAGAATACCGGCGAACAGTTTCTCTGGGAGCTGAATAACTTCTATTTCTCCGGCCCGGTGACGACAGCCACCGCCACGAGCGCGACCCTCAATGGTTATACGGGGAACATCGACAACTTCGTTCCCGGACAAAATGACAATAATTTCGACACCGAAGTCATTGTCATCGACGGCACTGGGGTGGGCCAGCACCGGGCCATTTCAGCGGTGAATCCCGCGGCGGGAAGCATCACCATCATCGAACCCTGGAGCGTCATTCCCGATAGCTCCAGCAAAGTAGTGATCATGACGGCTTCGGAGAAAGTGGCGATCTACCGTAACTACCTGGACGGAAAGCCATATATCTATCAACAGGAGCCGCATGTGGCCGCGGCGGGCGTGCAGCCTTTTGAAGGAGCGCTCGATTTCGTGGTTGATGGCAACACCTTTCACGAGATCCGCACCGCACTCTCCCTTTGGGGTTACTCGGATAAACACCAGAATAAGCCGCTCTATTTTGGCTCCTACATCAACAACCTCATCGAGAACAATCGCTGGGGCGTGAAGTGGGTGACCCAGTCACCCAGCACCGGAATCAATTTTCTCGGGAATGTGTTCCGCGGCAACACCCTCCGGGGAATCCTTTTCGATGGCTTCACGATTATCACTGACCTCGGCGGCACCAATCCCAAGCCGTGGGTGGACCTGAACGTTATCGAACGCACCAACGCGACCAACCTTCCCCTGGGCATTACCCGCACCGAGGCTCCGGGAGCCACGCTGAATACCCTGATCCTGCGGAACAGTTTCAGTCGCGGTCTCGCGACACTCGCCGGATCAAAGGGTGTCACCTTTTTGGGAAATGAGTTCCCGAGCCTCCGCGAAAACACCTGGACTGGCTTCGAGAATACCTACGCGGGCACGCTTCCCGGCCCGATTCTGGAAAGTCCCTACCGGATCATCTCTGTGGACGGGCTCGTCAACGGCGCGGCGAAAGCGGCCAGCCTGGATATTTGGGACGCGGGGACCGCTCCGCTGACCTGGACCGCAGCCAGCAATGCCCCCTGGCTCAAGCTCACGAATAACACCGGCACGGTTGCCGGCGAGAGCGCGGCGAACACGCTTGCCTTCACATGCGATCCTCAAGGTCTCACCATCGGCGCCTACACGGGATACATCACCATCACGGCCTCCTCCCAAACCAAGATCATCAAGGTGCTCTTCGGGGTCGGCACGGCCCCCAACACGGCGCCGACGATCAGCGACCTCGTCAACAAAACGATCAACGAGGATGCGGCGGGCGGGACCGGCGCGACTTCCTTCACGGTCGGCGACGCGGAGACGGCGGCGGGAAGCCTGACGGTGGCGGGTAGTTCGTCGAACACAACGCTGGTGCCCAATGCCAATATCGTCTTTGGCGGGAGCGGAGCGAGCCGGACCGTCACCGTCACGCCTGCGGCCAATCAGAGCGGGACGGCGACCATCACCGTCACGGTGAGCGACGGAACGTTGAGCAAGAGCGACACCTTTTTGCTGACGGTGAATGCGGTGAACGACCCCCCGACGATCAGCGACATCGCCAATCGAACCATCAACGAAGATACCGGAACGGGCGCGATCTCGTTCACCGTGGGCGATGTGGACACCGCAGCCGCCAACCTGACGGTCACGCGCGGCTCGTCCAACCAGACCTTGGTGCCGGACGCGAACATCGTCCTCGGCGGCAGCGGCGCGAGCCGCACCGTGACGGTGACACCCGCGGCCAATCAATCCGGCACGGCCACGATCACCGTGACGGTGAGCGACGGTCAACTGAGCACGAGTGACACCTTCCTGCTCACGGTGAATGCCGTGAAAGACCCGCCGACGATCAGCGACATCGCCAACCGAACCGTCAACGAAGATACCGGCACCGGCGCGATCCCGTTTACCGTGGGCGACGCGGAGACTCCGGCCGCCAGCCTGACGCTGGCCCGCGGCTCGTCCAACCAGATCTTGGTGCCGGACGCGAACATCGTCCTGGGCGGCAGCGGCGCGAGCCGCACCGTGTTGGTGACGCCGGCGGCCAATCAATCCGGGACGGCGACCATCACCGTGACGGTGAGCGACGGCGCAGCGAGCGCGAGTGACACCTTCCTGCTCACGGTGAATGCCGTGAACGACCCGCCGACGATCAGCGACCTCGCCAACCGAACCGTCAACGAAGATACCGGAACCGGCGCGATCTCGTTCACCGTGGGAGATGTGGAGACTCCCGCCGCCAGCCTGACGCTGACCCGCAGCTCCTCCAACCAGACCTTGGTGCCGGACGGAAACATCGTCCTGGGGGGCAGCGGCACAAGCCGCGCCGTGTCAGTGACGCCCGCGGCCAATCAATCCGGCACGGCGACGATCACCGTGACGGTGAGCGACGGGCAACTGAGCACGAGCGACACCTTCCTGCTCACGGTCAACGCAGTGAACGACCCGCCGACGATCAGCAACATTGCCGATAGAACGGTCCCCGGAAACAGCGGAACGGGCGCGATTCCGTTCACCGTGGGCGACCTGGAGACCCCAGCCGCCAGCCTGACGGTGACGCGCGCGTCGTCCAACCAGGCCCTCGTGCCGGACGCCAACGTCGTTCTCGGCGGCAGCGGCGCGAGCCGCACGGTGACGGTGACGCCAGCGGCCAATCAGTTCGGCACGGCGACGATCACCGTGACGGTGAGCGACGGCGCAGCGAGCGCGAGCGACACCTTCTTGCTGACCGTGACATCAAATGCGGCTCCCACCATCAGCGACATCGCCAACAAGACGATCAACGAAGATGGGACGACCGGCGCGATTAGCTTTACCGTCGGCGATGCGGAGACCGCGCCGGGGAGCCTGACGCTGACGCGAAGCTCGTCGAACACGACGTTGGTGCCGGCCGCAAACATCGTTTTCGGCGGGAGCGGGGCGAGCAGGTCCGTGACGGTGACGCCGGCGGCTAATCAGAGTGGCACGGCGACCCTGACCGTAACGGTGAGCGATGGCTCGCTAAGCAAGAGCGACACCTTCGTTCTGACCGTGACCGCAGTGAACGACGCCCCGAGCTTCACCAAGGGACCCAATCAAATGGCCGGACGCAGCGCGGGGGTGCAGACCATTGCGGCATGGGCGACGAACCTCCAGCCGGGGCCCGCGGACGAGACGGGGCAGACGGTGAACTTCCTCGTCGAGAACGACAACGCGGCGCTGTTCGCGACCCCACCCGCCATCGCGTCCGATGGCACGCTGACCTTCACGCCGGCGACGAAGGTGAGCGGGAAAGCGACCGTGACAGTGCGGTTGCGCGACAACGGGGGGACGGCCAATGGCGGTGGGGACACGAGCGCGCCGCAAGTCTTTACGATCGCGGTAACCTCCATCTCCGACGTGGCGGGACAATATAATGGCCTCGTGCAAGCGCCCGGCGGCCAGGCAGCGGAGAATCCCCGCGCCGGACGCATTCGTGTGAGCCTGCTTACGACCGGCGCTTTTACCGGGCAACTCATCGTGGGCGGCAAAGTTTTCCCGCTCACCGGAGCCAGCGACCAGGCGGGCGTCGCCCACTTTGGAATGGCGGGCGCGAAGGGCCCAACGAGCCTCGCCCTGCACCGCCTCGAGCAGCCTGATTTGCTGCTCACGTTCAACGTCGATGTGACCAGCGGCACCGATACGCTCACCGGGAAGCTGACCGAAAACGGCACCGACTTCGCCACCCTCGAGGCAGACCGTGACGTCTACACCGCGAAGGTCGATCCAGCCCCGCCGTTGCAGAACGTTCCCGCGAGCTTGTTGGGGAGATACACGGTGATTTTTGGCGCGAAGGCGCAACCGGGTGCCAGCTCGATTCCGCGAGGCTACGGATACGGCACTATTGTCGTCGCACCGAGCGGCATCGCCACCCTGGCAGGCATGCTCCCGGACGGACGGGCCGTGACCTACGCGAACGCCATCTCGAAGCACCATGAGTGGCCATTTTACGTGGCGCTTTACATTGGCACGGGCTCGGTCTGGGGCCCGCTGACGTTCCACGATGCGGCGGCGCCCAGCGCCGTTGATGGTCCGAGTCTCATTTGGTTTAAGCCGGTCACGACCGGCTGGTATCCAGCGGCCTTCTCCGGCCAGGTGACCGTGACCGGATCGCACTACGTCGCGCCGCCGGTGCGCCCCCAAATCCTCAATCTCCCCGCCGGCTCGGCCTCCTTCACCGTGGCAGGCGGCAATGTCACGACCGACCCTGCAACGAAGCACTTGACCATCGACTCAAGGAATCGAGTCAAGATCCTCGGCAGCGAACGTTTCATGATGACGCTTCTCCCCGCGCCCGTCCCCGCGGCGATTCCACCTCCGCCTCCGACTGGCGTTTTCTCCGGAACTTTCTACGACACGGAGAAGAAGGCGCGCCCCTTCAAAGGCGTGGTCTTGCAGAAGCAGAATGTCGGTTTCGGACTGGTCAAGGGCAACGGGGCAACCGGATCGGTGGAACTCAAGCCGGACGTCGGGCCTTGAGTGCGTAGGGGGCGTAGCCGTGACGGGGCCGGAGTCCCGGGTAGTGTGGGCATCCTGCCCGCCGAGCGACGCATCTTGCGTCGCGGCCTTTCGGGCGAGCCGGGAAGATCGTTTGGTCGAGACGCCCAAACCGGCGGGCGGCACGCCCACCCTACCCGAGATCCGACATCCCCACCATTCCTTGTCGCGCGTTTACAGTCCAGGCAAGGGAGTGTCACTATTGAACTCCCTCGAGTCATAAATAATATCGTCCAACTCTGGATGGCGGAGCTTGATTAGCTCCAAAAACTCCTCCTTCGTCAGCCTTAAGGCATAAAGCGGTGGCGGCCACATTTCTGTATCAGCCAAGAAAAGCTGATTATCCTTCATTAGGATTGCATCCCCACACAACAAGCCGCCCACCGGTATAAAGTCATCTGTGAACCATTCGGGCGCCTCCTTGCGCAGCGTTGACCGAACACCGTCTAGAATCTCGCTAAGCGTAAAAGTTGAATACTTGCCTCCATCGTCTCTAAAGACAGTCGTCCCTCTGGACGACGCCAGCCATTCTGGTTCAGGAGCCCTCACGGATGCCGGCGGCTACGGCGTCGGCGGCCGCACGATCGCGGTGATCGCGGGCTGCTCGGCGAAGTACCGACGCGCGACCCGGCGCACGTCGTCCAGCGTCACTGCTTCGATCTGCGCGCGGAGCTGGCGGTAGTTGGCGAAGCCGAGGCCGTAGAGTTCATCGAGGGCACAGGTGTAGGCAAAGGCGTCATTCGACTGATTGCGAATGTCCTGGGCGCCGAGGAATTTCTCCCTGGCGCGGGCCAGCTCCGGCGCGGTGAGCCCCTGCTCGGCGAGCTTGCGGATCTCATCGTGCAACGCCGCTTTGACTTCGGAAAGTTTCGCCGGATCGGTGCCGAGATAGAAAACGAACGGCCCGCGGGCGAGGCCCATCATTTGTGAGCTGCCCACAAAATAGGCCAGCCCCATCTCCTCTCGAATGCGAAGGAAAAAGCGCGAACCGAGGTCGCTGGAAGCTTCGTCGATCAGCTCGAGCACCGCGCGGTCGGGGCTGAATAGATCCGCGCCGTGGAAGCCCGTCATGAGCACGGCCTGTTGCTTGTCCTTGATCTGCTCCACCTCGTGCGCAACCGCGATTGCCGCCGGTTGCGGAATCACGGTCAAGGCCGGCTCGCCGGACGGAAGGGCGGCGAACGCCTCGGTGACCAGCGCGCGCACCTCGGCGGTTTGCACATTGCCGAAGATGGCGAGCACGCCGTTGCGGGCGGCGAGATGGCGATCGCGGAAGGCGACCAGGTCGTCGCGGGTCAAGCGCACGACGCTTTCCGGTGTCCCGAGCTGCCGCAGGCCATACGGGTGCCCCTTGAAAAGTTCCGCGCGGAGCAGGTTGCGCGCGACGGCGGTCATCTCTTCTTCCTCGGCCTTGATGCCGGCGAGCTGGATCTCCTTTTCCCGGGCAATCGCCTTTTCCGGCAGAGTGGCGTTGAGCAGGGTGTCAGCGAGAATGTCCAGCCCGAGGTGCAAGTCGGGCTGCATCACCTTCACGAAGACGTTGAGCGAATTGTTGCCCGCGTCGCTCGAGATGCTGCCACCGACAGCCTCGATCTCGTCGCCCAGTTGTTCGGCGGTGCGGCGCCGAGTGCCTTTGAGCAGGACTTTCGAAAGCAGGCGGGTCAGGCCGTTGTCCTCCGGCGTCTCCGCGAGGAGGCCCGCCTTGAACGAACAAACGAGCGAGATCAGCGGCAGCCGCGGATCTTCGCGCACCAGCAGGCGCAAGCCGTTTGGGAGCTCGAATTTCTGGATCTCGCCGGCCGCGCTGCCGGCCACGGCGACGCTGCCGCGGGCCAGCGATCCTTCGGGATTCAAGGAAGTGATGGTGAGATTTGCGTCGGTGCAATAGGTGGCCACGACGCGGCGCAGGTCGGCGTCGCTGACCCGCTGGATCGCGGCGAGATAGTCGCGCGAGAAGTCGAGATTGCGGGTGAGCAGCCAATTTGAGCCGAGATCGCTCGCCTTGCCGCGCATGGTGGTGACAGCGCTGAGCTGATGGCTGAGGGAAAGCTTCCTCGCCTTCTCCAACTCCGGTGCGGTAACGCCGCGGGCTCCGACTTCCGCGATCATCGCGAGCACCTCGGCCTGGACCCGCTCGCGCTGGTTGGGATCGAGGATTGCATCCACGCCGAAGAGGCCCGGCTGCCCCGGGGCGTAGCACCAGGCATCAATGGAATGCACCAGCCCGCCCTCTTCGCGCAGCCGCTGATACAAGCGTGAGCTCCGACCGCTGCCGAGGATGACTGCGAGCACGTCCAGCGCGGGCACATCGGGGTGCGTCATGGGTGGCACGTGCCAGGCCAGGTTCAGCCGGGTCAGCTCCGTCGCAAACTCGACGTGATCTTCGCGCCGGCCGAGTTGCACCGGCTCCTCCGGGATGAAGACCGGAGGCAGGCTCTGGCGCGGATACGCCGCGAAAAGCTGGGCGAGCTGGGCCTGGACCGCCGCGGCGGAAACGTCACCGGCCACCACGAAGAACATGTTGTTCGGCACGTAACGCGTCTTGTAGTAGGCCATGACCTGGTCGCGGTGCAGTCCATTGAAGACATCGAGATGCCCGATAATCGGGTGCCGGTACGGATGTTCCCGATAAGCCGCCGCGAAGAGGGCGTGGCCGCTCATCCGGTCCGGGTCATCGTAGCCCATGGCGAACTCGCGCCGGATGACCTCCTGCTCCTTGACGTATTCCTCCGGAGGCAGCGTCGAATTCATCACCGCGTCGCAGAGCAGTTCGAGCGCGGTGGGGACTCCCTTGGCCGGAATATCGATCCAATAAACGGTGCGGTCGAAGGAGGTGTAGGCGTTGATGTAGCCGCCGGCGTCCTGGATGCGCTGCGCGAACTCGCTCGCCCCCCGGTTCTTCGTGCCCTTGAAGAGCATGTGCTCGAGGATGTGCGAGAGCCCCGCGCCGAGGCGGCGATCTTCATGAATGCTGCCCGTTTCGACCCAAACCTGCACGCTGGCGACCGGGGCACTGCGGTCCTCCTGGACGATGATGCCGAGCCCGTTGGGCAACGTCCAGGTGCGGGCATTGACCGCCGGAAATTGAATGGCTGAGCTCTGCCCGGTACCAGCCGTCGAGTGCGAGAAAGTGTCCATAAGCGTATGCAGGTGCGGCACCCGGCCGCGGGCTTACCGAAAATCTCCGGCGGGCGCGTCCACGAGCCTCGGATGGCTCACCGGCTGCGGAGGAAGGAACGGCGTCACGAAGGCTTCGTGAAAGGGATAGCCGCCCTTGAAGTCCTCGACGGTATCGGTCTCGGTCTTTCCGAAAATCCCGACCCGGATGAGATTGAACACCATTTCTCCGAAGTCTTCGCAACTCCTCACGCCCCAGTAGCTGAAAACCGTCACCACCATTGGCCCAAACTGCTTGAGCGCATACTGGCGGATGCCTTCGAGAAGTTGCGGGCCGTTCACGTGGCCCGTGCCTTCCTTCGCCTTCTTGCGCTGCTTGATGGTGTGGTCGAGCGCCTCCCGGAGAAAGTGGTAAGCGTCGCGATCAAACCGCGGGTCCTGTCCGTGGATCACGTCGAGCGCTTCGCCGAAATCGAGTTTCTGCATGGTTGGAGGAAGTCCGAAGGCCGGTGGAAACGCGGTGGCGCTTCGCCCAGCAGCCGCTACAGTGCCGGGCACCGCAGCGAAGGAGACTTCGGAACTGCGGGTCGATAGTATGCGCGATGCTCTGACCCGTCAACTGCTCGCTCTGAGCGCGATAGCGCTGCTGCTTCACGCCAGCGCTCGAATCGAGGCGCGAACTGATGCCACAGTCGAAGAGCAGTTGCAGATGGTCAGGGCCATCGAGACCCAACTCGAGGCGCGCTCAGCCCCTGCCGAAGAATGGCAACAGATCGAGCGCATGTATTCCGAACTGCTGACCCTGCATCCGCACGACGCCAGCGTGCGCAAGGCACGTGGAGAGTTCCTGTGGGGACGCGGCGAGCGGGAACGCGCGATGGCGGAATGGAGTTCCGCGGAAGAGATCGATCCGGCCAACGGCGCCGTCCTCGAACATCTCGGCGGCGGTTGGCTGGCGGCCGGCGACGCCAGGAAGTCGGCCGCCTATTATGCGCGCGCCACCCGCGCGGAACCCGGGAACGCGGCTTTCCACTTTGCGCTCGCCAACGTGACCTTCCTGTTCCGCCACGACTTGCTGGATGCGACCCGGCCCGATGCGGAGGCGGTGCTGCAAAATGCGCTGACGCACTTCGCCGAGGCCAGTCGCCTCGAACCGCTCAATGCGGATTATGCGCGGGCTTACGCGGAGACCTTCTATATCCTGGCGAAACCGGATTGGCCCGCGGCATTGGCGGCCTGGAGCCATGTGCTGGAAGTCAGTCCCAAGAAAGATTTTGCCTTGGTGAATCTCGCCCGAGTGCATCTGCAACTGAGACAGTTTGACGCTTCTGAGGAGCGGCTTTCGCAAATACAAGATGCTGCTTACGAAGGGATTACGGCCCGCATAAGAAGCCAGGTCGCACTCCGACGGGCCGAGTCCGCCGCTTTGCCTTTAGGCTCACCTCAATGAAAACTCGGGTGCGTCGCCAGGACACCGGAGGCGGCGCGCTCCGAGTGCCGAAAATTCCCCCAAACGATCGATTGACGGCGTGCGCCCCCTCCCCTAGCCTTGGCCTCCGCTGCTAAGCATTTCGAATTTTTAACCACCAAGCCAACGGAAAACCACATGCCTGAAGTCATCGTGCGCAAAGGAGAGCCGATCGATCGTGCTCTGAAACGTCTGAAGAGCAAACTCGATGCGGAAGGAATCATGGACGAAGTTCGTCGGCTCCGCGCCTTCGAGACGCCGACCCAGAGGACCAAACGCAAAGCGAAAGCCAACGCCAAGCGCGCCAAGGCGAAGTTCCGGTTCAATCCGCAGTAACCCGGCGCAGGCACGGCCTGCGAGCGCGGTTTCCATTTTCCAAACAGCCAGCCCGCACGCGTGGGCTGGCTGTTTGTGTTTCGGCGTGTGGAGCCGATCGCGGCTGGGGGCAAGAGGAACGGGGGAGCGGGAGGATGGAAACATCGAACGCTGAACATCGAATGTCGAAGTAGGAAGGCGCGGCTCTCTTCCTTCGACGTTCGACGTTCGGCGTTGAAAGTCGGCCTTACAGAAGAAGCTCGAAATAGAACGCCGTGAGCGCCGGCAAATCATCGATGGCCACTCCCTCCGCCGTCCATTGCGCCACGGGCTGGAGCGCACCAACGGCCCCCAGTCGTTCGACGAGGCGAATTGCCGAATTCGAGTCGAGGTCGAGAAAGGAGAGGGCCGCGGATGGCACCACGATGCGGAGGTCCCGCCAGCTTTGATCGCGGTGCAAGTTGGCGATGACCAGGAAGCGTTGTCCACTCGCGGCGTCGTAACGCAGGAATGAATACACCCAGTGGCCGCTCGCGGATTCGCCGCCCGACCGCCCAAATGACGCATTGGTCACATTCGCAGGGTTGAGCCCGAAGAATTCCCCGTCGCGGAATGCCGGCTCATCAACGAGGCGCAGCAACCGCGCATAAAAGGACTTCAGCTCAGCCTGGGCGCGGGAGAGCCGGCCGCCATCGTAGCGGTGGCCATTCACCCATTTGGCCAACTCCGGCATCGACCAGTAGTCGAAGATCGTCGTCCGCGCGTCATCGCCGCCGAAGCCCTCCACTCCTGCGGCCGGTTCGCCCACTTCCTGGCCGCTGTAAACGAGCACCGGCCCGCGCGAGAGGCCGAAGAGCACAGCGGAGACTGGCCGGCCGACCTCCATCCCGATGCCGCCCCATTGGTCGCGCCCGGCGAGCCGCACCTCGTCGTGGTTCTCGGCATAGCAAATGGAGTGCTGAAAAATGAATTCGTTCCCCAAGGCGCCTTCGAGGTCGTTTGCCCAGCAGGTTCCGTCATAAAGATTCTTGAGCTTCTTGTAAGCGGGGTCGCCATAAACGGCGTTGAACCCGGCGTTGAGCAGATCAATGAAGACGTTTCCCCCGTCAATGGAGGCGAGCAGCGGATCGCCGCAAGGGACCTTGGCCGGATCCGTGTCGTAGCCTTCGCCGATGAAGAACACGTCCGGTTGCCGCAGGCGCGCCCGCGCCACCGCCCAGTTCCAAAATTCCGAGGGCACCAAATGCGCCATGTCGCAGCGGAAACCGTCCACGCCGAAATCCTGCCAGTAAGCGAGAATTGCGTCCATCTTGAGCCAGGTGTCCGGGATCGGCAGGTCCGGTTGGTGACCGTGCGGATAGGCGCGCTGGCCGGTGGTGAAATCGTAGCCGTAGTTCAGCTTCACCGTTTCATACCAGTCGTGGCGCGACGGACGCCAGGTCACCGCGTTATTGCCGGTGACCCGGCCGAACTCGCGTTCCCCGTCGTAAAAGCCGTCTCCAGCGCCGAGGGCCTGGCAGGTCGGGGTGAGGAACTCGCCGTTCTCGAAAGTGGGCAACCGCAACGGCGGGCCGCCGCCAGGGGAATCGGGCTGGAGGTAGAAGAAGTTGTTGCGCGGATCGAAAAACTTCCGGTGATCGTCGCGGGCCCCGAAACTGAGGTCCGGCCGCACCACCGACGCGTAGCTGCGCGCGACATGATTCGGCACGAAATCGATGATCGCCCGCAAACCCACGGCGTGAATCCGCGCGAGCAACGCTTGGAATTCGTCCAGGCGCCGGGCCGGATCTTCGGCGTAGTCCGGGCAAACATCGAAGGCGTCTTTGATCGCATAAGGCGACCCGGCGAGCCCTTTGAGCAGATCGGGATCGTCCGCCGGCAGGCCGATGCTCGAATAGTCGGTCGCCGTCACCTGCCGGAGCACCCCCGTCAACCAGAGATGCGTGAAGCCGCTCGCGCGCAACTGATCCAGAGCCGCAGCATTGAGATCGGCGAATTTTCCCACCCCATTCTCCGCCAGCGATCCATTGGGTTTGCGGGTCTCGTTGATGTTTCCGAAGAGGCGGGGCAGGAGTTGGTAAATGCGCGCCCGCGAGCCGGTCGCGAGTCGCCCGCGGATGGCCACGGCGCCGGTGGTCAGATCGATCTCGGAGTAGCGCCGCACGTAGCGATCACCGGGACCGGGGGCCACGTGATCCGAGGCGAGCATCGCACCCCAGCCTTGGTTTTCATTGAGGTCCTTCGCAAAAACCGCCACTCCGACCCGAGACCCGCCTACCGCCAGCGGGATGCTCAAGCGCCACATCCCACTTTCGACCGTCGCGCTGAATTCCGGATGCACATCGCTGCGCTCGCTCCAGATGGTCCGCTGCCAGCATCGCATCGTCGTCTTGACGCCGGAATCGGTCATCTGCGCCGCATAGACCCGGTCCGCTCGGAAAGGCAAAAAGACCGTCGAACCCTCGGCCTGCCGCTGGAAAGGCAGGACGGCGCAGCCCTCCAGCAAGTCGGTTTCGAGTGCGACGAAAACGGCCTGATTCAGCCGCTCGACGCCGGGCGCTGAGCATTCCACCAAAACCGCGCCGCGCCGGGCATCGAGGGTCACCGAAAAATTGGCGGATCGCAGGCCGGACATGGGTTTTGCCGAGCATCGGTTCGCGGAGTGTTTCGCACAACTCCCAACGCGCCCGGCATTCCCGGAAACATAGGGCGACAATTTGTCTATTTTGATACGCTCACCCCGACCATTCTATGCGAACCTTACCGACTATGCTTCGCCCCATCTTGTGTTTCGTCTTGTTGAGTTCGATTGCCACCCTCCAGGCTGATGAAATGGTGCGGTCCGCGCAGGAGGAACTGCGCCGTCGAAATATTTTCTTTGGCGACATCGATGGGCGGCAAACGCCGGAATGGCGAGAGGCGCTGAAGCGTTATCAAAAGCGAAAGGGCTTGGCCACGACCGGGAGCGAAGATCATGACACCCTTCGCTCGTTGGGGCTGGCGACCCGGACCGCCGGTGAACCCCCGCCCAAAGAACTCGAGTGGCCCGAGGAACCGGTCCTGAAGAGCGATGCGCTGATCGATGTCGCCGCCGAGACGGAGCAAATGGCCCGGGAAACAGGAGTTTCACCCGCCAGCATTGCGCCGTTGGTCGCGAGGAAGTCCTCGCGCGACCTGCCCGCAGGGAGCAAAGCGCGGCCCACGAGCAGGGCCTCCGGTGCCGCCGCGGCGCGGCCTGAGATCGGCGGAACGCGGCTGTCACAGCGCGACTCAAAGCAGCTCCCGGCGGAAATCCGTGCCTTGGTGGAGGACTACCTCAAGTCGGTCAGCCGCAATGCGCTGGAAAATGAACTGCATTTTTACGCGGACCAGGTGGATTATCTCGGCAATGGGCTGGTGGACCGTCGGATCATTGAGCAGACGCTGCGCAAGTATTATCAGCGGTGGCCAAAGCGGAGCTACCGCCTCGAGCAGGGGATGAAATATGATCTTCGGTCGAGCCGGGGCGAAGTCGTGGTGACGTTTCGCGTGGATTTTTCATTGAAGAACGGCGGCCGGCGGGTGCGCGGGCAGACGGACAATGAGATCGTGATCAATGCCGCAACGGCAGACCCCCGCATCGTCGCGATTCGCGAACGCCGGGTGCGGAGCTGACCCGCGCGCCGGCGGGACCGGGCCACGATCTGGGCAGGAAATCTGCTGGATGAGGGGGGGTTCCAACGCTTGACTGATTGGAATTGTCCCCTCAACTGAGGAGGCTTTCATCGATTACGTGTCGGGTGAATCCAACCCGCGTGAACGTTCAAACCAAAATCCTTCTCCTGCTGATCGCCATCGTGGCGACGCTCGTGGGCGGTTTGGCTGGGTTGAAAGTGACCGAGCAAAGACGCTTCCGGGAGATCGCCCAAAACCGCGCGGCGGAGCGCAACCGGAAATTCGACGCGTTTCTCAAGGAGCGCGGCGACAACCTGAACGTGCTCGTGGAGGATTCGAGCACCTGGAACGACATGGTGCGGGCGATCGTGAAGGACGATGTGACGTGGGCAGGCCAAAACCTCAGCGACGAGACGCTCGCGACCTATCAGATCAACGCGGTCTGGATCTACAAACCGGACCTGAGCCTCTTCTACTCACGCAACAATCGTTACGCCGACAACCTGCGCGAGCTGCCGCTGCCACCGGACGCCTTTGCGACGCTGTTTCGCAAGGAGCGGGTTTGCCATTTTTTCCTCCGGGTGCCGCAGGGTTGGATGGAGATCCGGGGCGGCACGGTGCATCCATCCATCGACCGCCAGCGGGAGACCACGCCGCAGGGATATCTCTTCGCCGGGCAAATCTGGATCGATGACAATATTCGGCGGATGTCGCTCTTCACCGGGTTCGATATTCGCATCGTGCCCGCGCAGGAAATCGCGGCCCCGACACCGAGCACCGAAGAGCGGGGATTGATCACCTTCTCGCGGCTGCTGCCGGGCTGGAATGGCGAGCCGATCGCGCAGATCATGGTGCAGAATGATTCGCCCATCATTCGCGAGCTCAATCAGGCCAGCGAGCGGCTGTTCCTTTATCTCCTCGGATTTGCGGCGGCCCTTTTCCTGATCGTCTCCGTCTCGCTGACCGCCTGGGTGCGCCGGCCGTTGCACCTCATTACCAAAAGCCTCAAAGAGAAGAATCTGGAAGCCTTGGCCCCGCTGCAGAAGCGACGGCATGAGTTTGGACGCCTCGCCGAGCTCATCGTCAAATCGCAGCGCACCGAGGAGGCGCTGCAACGCACCGAAGACCAGCTCCGGCATTCGCAGAAGCTCGAGGCCGTGGGCCGGCTCGCCGGAGGGATCGCGCACGATTTCAACAACCTGCTCACCGCGATCATCGGCTATTCCGAGCTGCTCGAGAGTCAGCTTTCCGGCGAGGACCGCGATTATGCCCTGCAAATCCGCAAGGCCGGCGAACAGGCCGCCAGCCTGACGCGCCAGCTCCTCGCCTTCAGCCGCAAACAATTGCTGCAGCCCAAAGTCCTCGATCTCAACGCGCTCATCCTCGACATGGAGAAGCTCCTCCAGCGGGTCATCGGCGAGCACATTCGCATCCAGATCGAGACCAGCCCCGGGCAGGCGCGCGTCTGCGCCGATCCCCATCAGCTCGAACAAGTCGTGCTCAATCTGGGAGTGAATGCGCGCGACGCCATGCCGGGCGGTGGGAAGCTGACGATCTCCACCGGGCACGTGCAGCTTGGGACGATGCTCAATCCGGCGACGGACACAGAAGTCGCGCCGGGCGATTATATCCTGCTCACGGTGTGCGATACCGGCTCCGGCATGGATGCCGAGACGAAAGAGCAAATCTTCGAGCCCTTCTTCACGACCAAAGGCCCGGGCAAAGGAACGGGCCTCGGCCTCGCGACCGTTTACGGCATCGTGAAGCAAAGCGGCGGAGGCATCTCCGTGGACAGCCAGGCCGGCCACGGCAGCACCTTTCACATTTTCCTGCCCCGCGTGGAGGCGCCGCTCGAGCCGCAGAAACCCGCGGCGCTCCTCTGCGGGCCAGGCGACCGAACCGAAACGATTCTGGTCATCGAAGACGAGGAGGTGGTGCGGGTGCTTTTGTGTGCGGTGTTGAAGGACGCCGGTTACGAGGTGCTCTGCGCCGGGTCTCCGCATGACGCGCTGCGCCTGGCCAAAGCGCATTCGGGCCTGATTCACCTGCTCGTGACCGATGTGGTCATGCCGGAAATGCACGGCCCGGTCGTGGCCCGGCTCCTCAGTGCCTTGCAGCCGGCGATGAAAATCCTCTTCGTCTCGGGATACTCCGAAAACGATATCAGCGACCAAGGGGTCCTCGACCCAGGGCTGGAAGTGTTGCAGAAACCCTTCACCCATCAGAGTCTCGTCCGGAAAGTCCGCGAGATCCTGGCCAGCAACGAGGAACTGGCCGCGGGCGGGCAGGTCTAAGCGCCTCTCACTCTCCCTCTTCCCTCTTCATCTTCATCGTCATCTGTCCCGGCATCGGGAGCATCGGTGAAGAGGAAGAGGGAGAGCCTTGTCGATCTCCGATCAATTTTTTCGCGGAACCATCGCCTTTTTTTGTCGCCCGCCGCTTGATCTCCGCCGCAGAGTTTCCCGGCTATGTCCAAACTCTCTGTCCGCGATATCGACGTCACCGGCAAACGCGTCCTGGTTCGCGTGGATTTCAATGTTCCGGTCGATGAACGCGACGGCCGGCCGGTGATCACCGACGACACCCGCATGCGCGAAAGCCTGCCGACGATCAAGTACCTGCGCGAGAAGGGCGCAAAGGTGATCCTCATGGCGCACTTCGGCCGGCCCAAGGGGAAGCCGAATCCGAAGTATTCGCTCCGCGCGGTCGGCGACCATCTGCACACCCTGATCCAGCACCCGGTGATCTTCAGCCACGACGTGATCGGCGACGTGCCGGCCCGAATCATCGCGCACATGCACCCGGGCGATGTGGCCCTGCTCGAAAACGTGCGCTTTCACGCCGAGGAGGAGGCGAACGATCCGGCCTTCGCCAAACAACTGGCCCAACTCGGCGACGTTTTCGTTAACGACGCCTTCGGCGCCGCGCACCGCGCGCACGCCAGCACCGAGGGCGTGGCGCATCACGTCCCCGTCGCCGTCGCCGGCTTCCTGATGGAAAAGGAGCTGACCTATCTGCACGATGAATTGCAGAACCCGGCTCGGCCCTTCGTGGTCATCCTGGGCGGCGCCAAGGTCTCGGACAAAATCAGCGTGATCGACCGTCTGCTGGATAAAGCGGACACCATCCTGATCGGCGGCGCGATGGCTTACACTTTCGCGCTCGCGCAGGGGCGGAAGGTCGGCAATTCGCTCAGCGAACCCGACAAGGTGGACACCGCCAAAGCTGCGCTGGAAAAGGCGAAGGCGAAGGGCGTGAAGTTCCTGCTGCCCGTCGATAACTATATCGTTCAGGAATTGAACTTCGACGCGAAGACCGTGTCTCCGGGCCGCTACACGGCGGCCAGCGAAGACATTCCCGATGGCTGGGAAGGCGTCGATATCGGGCCGGAGAGCGTGAAGCTGTTCGCCGCGGAAGTGGCCACCGCGAAGACCGTCATTTGGAACGGGCCGATGGGCGTTTTTGAGATCGAGGCGTGCGCGAAAGGCACGTTCGCGATCGCCGAAGCGATCGCCGCGAACCCCGGCGCGAAGAGCATCATCGGCGGCGGCGACAGCGTGAAGGCCATCAAGCGCGCGGGGGTGGCCGACAAAGTCACCTTCATCTCGACGGGCGGAGGCGCTTCGCTCGAACTGCTCGAAGGCAAGACCCTGCCGGGCGTCGCCGCGCTGCAGGATCGCTAAACCGGGCGGATAATTCGATTGTTGGATCGGTGGATAAATGGATCAATCCCAGCGTTCCCCTTCTCGTTGATCCATTGATTTCGCTGCTCCCGTTCTCCAATTCTCCCGCCATTCCCTGAGCCTATGCGCCGCAAGATTCTCGCCGCCAATTGGAAGATGAACATCACCATCAGCGAGGCGGATTCGTATCTCGAAGCGTTCCTCCTCGAAGTGGCCGACGAGCAACGGGTCGATATTGTGCTCATCCCGGCGTTCACGGTCCTGGCCGGCGTCTCGGAGAAGCTGAACAAAGTGCAGAACGTCAAGCTCGGCGCGCAGAACATGCACTTCGAGAAATCCGGCGCTTTCACCGGCGAAGTGAGCGCGGCCATGCTCCGCGAGTTGTTTGCCCGCTACGTGGTGCTCGGCCACAGCGAGCGACGCTCGCTCTTTGGCGAGACCGATGACCTCGTGAATCGCAAGACCAGGGCCGCGCTCTCCTCCACGCTCACGCCCATCGTCTGCATCGGCGAAACCCTCGAGGAGCGCGACGCCGGGCGCGTCGAGGAGGTGCTCGAACGGCAGTGTCGCGGCAGCCTCGCCGGCCTCACGCCCGCGCAGCTCGCCGATGTCGTGATCGCCTACGAACCGGTTTGGGCCATCGGGACGGGCCGCACCGCAACCCCGGCGCAGGCGCAGGAAGCCCACGCTTTTATTCGCGGCACGCTCGGGGCGCTCAGCGACGCCGCCACAGCGGAAAAGGTGCGCATCCAGTACGGGGGCAGCGTCAAGGCCGCCAACACCGCTGAACTCATGGGGCAACCGGACATCGACGGCGCGCTGGTCGGCGGCGCGAGCCTCGATCCGCGCGGCTTCGCGGAGATCGTCAAAATCGCCGCAGCCTGGAAGCAGTAGCTCGACATTCCAATGTCGAGCAGTGAGCAGGCGTAGCTCGACATTCCAATGTCGAGTTCTCAGGGATAAAACCCTCGCACCGGTCAGAACCTCAGGGGGCGCCCTATTTTCGCGCTTCCATCTGTTCAGTGATCGCCCGTCCCTCCCCTACCCCGTCGCGCGAGACTGGGTCTGAATGGCCAGCCGCGAGGCGAGCAGGCAATCGGCCGTGCGCAGGTCGCAAGCTTCCTTGTGCCCGCGGACTTCATTCATGAAATCCGAGAAATAGCGCCGACTCATCGGCGGGGCCACCGGACGCTGCTCGACGATGTCCTGGTGATCGAGCACCACGTTGACGTTAATCGCGCGGAGATAGGTTTCGGCGAAACCCTTGGTGCCATGCACGAGCACGCGCCAGTAGTGGGGCAGGTTGTAGCCCGCCTTGTCCGGCGCGAGGTAGGAAAGATCGGCAAACACCCCGGCGCCGCCTTGCAGCACCGCCATGAACTGGGCGCAATCGTGAAAGTCCGGATACGCGGAGGCCTTGGCGTTCCAGGACCGGGCCCGGACCACCTCCTCCCATGGGATGCCCGTCAGCCACGGCACCAGGTCGAAGACGTGGATGCCGATGTCGTTGATCGTGCCGCCGTGCTTGCCCGGCTCGAAATACCACGGGGGCCGGCTCGCCGCGAGCAGTGGATGCTGCGCGCCGATGTGGATGGTGCAGACCTTGCCGAGGTCTCCCGAGCGAATGATATCGCGCAGCCGGATGAAGGGTCCCGCGCCACGGCAATCGAGCTGCAAGCCGACGCTGAGGCAGCGCTTGCTCGAGATGTCCTCGATCTGGGCTTGATCCGAGAGCGAGGTGCAGAGCGGCTTGTCGCTCAGCACGTGCCGCCCGGCCCGCAAGGCCGCCAGCGCGAGCGCGCCGCGCCGCCCGTAATAATCCCCGATCGCGATCACGTCGCATTCCACGTCGCGCAACATCTCCGCATAGTCCTCATGCGTGAGGTCCACGCGATCGGTCTCGCGCAACGCCTGCCTCGTCGCAGCATCTTCCTCACAGCAGGCGACGATCTGGCAATCCGGCCGGTCCCGCACCGCGCTAAGGACGTCGAAGATGTGGGGGTGCCGGAAGCCGACAAATGCGAAGCGGGTTTTCATTTCAGGAAAGTCGGACGGTGCGGCCGGTGCGGGCCGCCTCGTAAATCGCAAGCACGAGTTGCACCGAGCGCCGCGCCTCCGCGCCGGGGACCAGGGGCGGGCGGCCCTCGCGCAGCGCGAGCGCGAGATCGCGCACCAGTTGCCGGTGGCCTTCGTTGCTCATCGCTTTGGCGTCGGAGGTGCCGCCTTTGATCGTGGCACTGCCATCATCGCGCAGGACCGCCTCGTCGTCCGGCAGCGGCTCCGCGAATTCCCAGCGAACGATCCGATCATTGACCAGCACCGCGGTGCCCCGATCGCCGATGATTTCGATGCGCAAATCAGATCCGGGATACGCGGAGGTCGCCGCTTCGATGACGCCGAGCGCACCGCCCGGAAACCGCAGCGCGGCCGCGACGGTGTCCTCGGCCTCGAGGCGGGAATGCGCGAGCGTATCGTAAAAACCGGCGACTTCCTGGGGCAGACCGACCAGCCACTGGAGCAGATCGACCGCGTGGATCCCCTGGTTGATCAGCGCCCCGCCGCCATCCATCGCCCAGGTGCCTTTCCAGGTGGATTCGTCGTAGTAATCCTGCCCGCGCCACCATTTGATATATGCGCTGCACGAAGTCAGACGGCCGAAGCGGCCCGCCTCGAGCGCCGCCTTGAGCAGCCGGGCGCCGCGCCCGAGCCGCATCTGGAAGATCCCGGCGAGCACACCACCGCCGCGTTCGGCGGCCGCGACGATCCGGTCGCAAGCTTCGAGGCTGACCTCCAAAGGCTTCTCGCAGAGCACGGCTTTGCCCGCTTCGAGCAGCGGCACGGCGGCCGCGGCGTGCGCGCCGCTCGGCGTGGTGATGCACACCGCGCGAATGGCCGGATCGCCGACCAGATCCTCGAGGCCCGTCGCGCCGCGGCAACCATGCTGCTCCGCGAACTGCCGGCACTTTTCCAAACCGCGCGAATAGACCGCCACCAGCCGGGCTTCCGGCGTGGCGCGGATCGCCTGGGCATGGATCTCGGCGATCATGCCGGTGCCGACGACGGCGAATCCGATCGGATCATTCATTGGGGAAGGAGCGACGCGGCGTCCCGATCGAGATGGAGCACGGCGTGCGGATGCGTCCGCAGAATCGACGCCGGACAGGCGGTGCTCACGGGATCCTGCAGCGTCGCGCGCACGGCTTGCGCTTTGCGCGGCCCCGGGACGACGACCGAAACGTGGCGCGCGCCCACCAACGCCGGGATGGTCAGCGTGAGCGCCTGGGTGGGCACGAGATCGAAGCTGGCGAAGCAGCCGTCATTGACCTGTTGCCGGCGGCACGCTTCGTCGAGAGTCACCACCTTGATCAAGTGCGCGTCGCGAAAATCCGCCACCGGCGGATCATTGAAAGCGATGTGACCATTTTCACCGATGCCGAGGCAGACCAGATCGATGGGCTTCTCCCCGACCAACTGGGAGTAGCGCGCGCACTCGACCTCCAGCGAGGGCGCTTCTCCGCGGATCTCATGAAACCGGGGCTGCGTCGGAAGCCGCTCGAACAAATGGGTGCGCAGGTAATGGCGAAAGCTCTGTTCGGCGCCGGCCGTCAGCCCGACGTATTCGTCCATGTGGAAGGCGACCACTTTGTTCCACTCCATGGCTGGACCGTCGCGGTCAGGCGCGACCAGAGCGGCGAGGAATTCGTTTTGCGAGGGGGCGCACGCGAAGACCACCCGCGCTTCGCCGCGCGCGGCACAGGCCTGGCTGATTACCGAGGCGGCAAAGAGCGCCGCCGCTTCGCCCATCGCACCGCGATCGTCGTAAATGCGGGTTTCAAGGTGGTCATGGAATTGCGGGGTCATGGCGGGGAAGGGCAGGAAGGGTGATACCGAAGAGTCGCGCCGGCGTCGTTGAAAAAAGCGCGCCCGCATCGGCGGCGGAAATCCGCAGCCACGCCGCCGCGTTCGCCACCCCGCGGTCGGGCGTCAGCGACGAACCGGCGAGGTTCGCCTGGCCCGGCACGCGGACCACCCCGCCAGCGCTTTCCACTTCCATGGTCCCCAGCCGGTATCGGCCCGGTGGCGCGGCCGCCGCCGCCATGCAATCCGTGGTCAGAATCACGCGGCCCGGCGGTTTCGCGCGGAACAGATTGCGCAGCATGAAAGGCGGCAGATGCGCGCCATCCGGAATGAGGCAGGCGGTGAGTTCGTCGCGCGCGAGCAGGCGCTGGATGATGTTGTCGTGGCGCGGGAGAATCATCGGGACGCCGTTGCCGAGATGGGTGCACAAGGTCGCTCCCGCGCGGATCGCCTCGTCGATCTGGCCTTCCGAAGCGTTGGTGTGACCCAGCGAGACGATCGTCCCCGCGCGCGTCACCTCCGAGATAAACCCCGGACTACCCGGCCATTCGGGGGCCAGCGTGATCAGCCGGATCCTCCCGCCGGCGGCGGCCTGCAACCGGCGATAATCGGGCAGCGATGGCGCCCGCATTCGGTCCGCGGAATGGGCGCCGCAGTAACCCGGCTCCGGGCTTAGCCAGGGGCCTTCGAGATGATAGCCGCAAATCGTTCCGGCCAGTTCCGCTTCGGCACGGCACAGCTGCTCGATCCGCTCAAACTTGCGGCAGAGCGCGTCGATTTCATCGGTGATGAGCGTGAGCAGGATTCCTTGCGTCTGGTGCGCGCGCAAGGCGGCGACCGCGCGGCGCAGATCGTCCAGCGTGACCGCCGGCTGCTGGAAATCCACGCCCGCGAAGCCGTTGACCTGGAGATCGAAAAGAGCGGGGGGATTCATCAGCAGCGTCAGCCCTCAGGAAGGAGCCAGCGAAACCGCCGCCGTGGCGAGGGGGATGGAAACGGTGAAAGAGCTGCCCCGCCCGAGCTGGCTCTCAATATCCACGCGCCCCCCGTGCGCCTCGACAATGTGATGCACGAGCGCGAGCCCAAGGCCGCATCCTCCGCGCGAGCGCGAGAGCTTTTGGTCCACCTGGTAGAATTGTTTGAACACGTTCTTGCGCTCGGCGCGGGAAAGCCCAAGGCCATTGTCCGTGACGGCAATGAAAACGCGGCCGGATGCCTCCCGCGCGCGCAGGGCGATCTTTTTCTCATCGGCGGTGTACTTCACAGCGTTGTCGAGCAGATTGGCCAGCACGAGGGCCAGAGCGTCGCGGTCGGCCGTGATCGGCCCCAGCGACTCGGGCACATCGAGCGTGAAATGGCAGCCGGGCATTTCCAGTTTCGAGCGCATCGAATTGACCGCTTGCTCGATCACCGTGTGGGGGGATGCGGGGACGAGCACGATGGCGTGCTCATTGCGCTCGAGCCGGGAGAGGGTGAGGAAATTGTCGGTCAACCGGCTGAGCCGCAGGTTCTCGCTGGCGATCAGATCGAGATACTCGGCCACCTGCTGTTCATTGCGATATCGCCCCTCGCGCAGGGTATCGACCAGCATCCGCATCGAGGCCAGCGGCGTGCGCAGCTCATGGGCCACTGTTGCCACCGAAGTGTTCTTCAACTCGTGCAGCCGCAATTGCCGGCTGACGGCAATCCCCGCGCCCGCGGCGATGACACAAATGCCGACCGCGGCAATCCCCGCCGTCCACGCGTAGGTGCGAAACTGATCGCGCACCGCGTCGTTCAGCGCGTTCTGATCGACCAGGAAGAGCTGCACCTGCCACGGCCGCCCGATGGTTTTGAGCGACGCCCGCGCCACCACGCGGCCCGTCGGCTTTGCCTCTTTGGTCAGTTCCTTGCCCGAATTCTCGGAAATCCAGACCGCGATGTCCTGCGCGAAGAGATCGCGGTAGAAGGCGTCAACGTCCTCCACCCGCGGCGGCTTGGGCTTTCCGGCGAGGAATTTCTCGAGCGAGTTCTGCGCGTTGAAGAGTGCTTGTTGATAGATGCTGCTGGTGCGTTCGAGCGCTGCGCTGCGCGCACTGTCGAGCGCATCCACCATGAAGCGCAACATCAGCACCAGGGGGATGAACGGGACCAGCACGAGCAGCAGCAGCAGCGCGCGCATCTGCTTGGGCTTGATCTCGTGGACGTGCATCAGGGAAATCGAGGGGGATGACTGAATAGATGGATAACCGCGAAGCGGTCATTGCGCCAAAGCAAAGACGCGGAGACACGGAGATGGTGAGACGCGGAGACGGGCCCTCTCCGCGTCTCCGCGTCTTCCCTTCTCCGCGTCTCTCCCCTCCCTCTCCGGGTCTTTTCGCTCAGCGCGCGGGCTCGAGGAGCTTCACGTCGTCGCCCATGTAATCCGTGGAGAGGGCGTTTTTCGTCTTGTCGTCCGCGCGCGGGATGAAGTGCTTGTCGCCGGTGCCGAGCAACTTCGGCATGCTACCGCTCCCATCCGTGCGGATCACCACCGCTTTGGTGCCCTTCCAGGTGCCGCCCAGCGTGTTCTCTTTCTCCGTGTAATAGCCCGAGCCGTCGGTGTGATCGACGATGACAGGCCAGCTCGAGTTCGAGGTGCCGCTCAGCCCCGAGACATAGGCCCAGTGGTTCTCGCCCGCTTCGAGAATCTCGGACGGACTGCCGATGCGATTATCGGCCAGCGGACCGGCCTTCGAGCCCCCGACGAAGAAGACGCTCTCGGTGTCGAGATACGTTGGGATCAACGTTCGGAAGGCGTCGTTCGCCGTGAGAATGGCGTCGCCTTTGTCATCCTTGCCGCCGGGATAGGCGCCTTCGTGATCGTTCGAATACAGGCGCAATGCGATGCCGATCTGTTTGGCTTTACCCATGGCGGCGGTGATCTTGGCATTGAGCAGTGCGCCTTGCATCGCCGGCAATCCGATGCCGGCAAGGATGGCGATGATGCTGATCACGACGAGCAGCTCGATGAGCGTAAACGCCGTGCGGAGGTGATTTTTCTTCATTGGTAGGACCTTTCTTTTTTTGGTTTCGCCAGACGCCGCGTCATGCGGTGGCCAGCGCACCAAAGGTCGCGCCCACGTGTTATCGAAATGTTACCGCGCGCTTCGCCTTTGATGAATTGGAGCACGCGCCGACACCATCACGGGGTGGCACCATTTCGAGGCGGCGGGCTCGGCCGGCCAACGTCGTTTTCCCAACGCGGCAGGCCCAATTGCCAACTGCCGCGGGGCCCCCGATTTCCGCGTTGACACGCATCCGGATCCACTTATCTTGCCGACCCTTTCCAAACGGCAATAGGAGCTGGATGCTCTGACGGATGATAGCCCGTCTGCTGGGTTCGATCCCCACGTTGCCACCTTCTCCGCGCTGATCCGAAAGCGGGATGCGTTCCCTGGCTTCCCACCGGCACGGCGCCTCCCGCCGAATTGCAATTGCCCAGCGCGCCGCGAACTGGTGCGCGATACAGGGTTCGAACCTGTGACCCCCTCCGTGTCAGGGAGGTGCTCTACCACTGAGCTAACCGCGCCTTTGAGGACTCCCGGTTGAGAGTGGCGGGGAAATTATGCGGAATGGCGATGATGACAAGATTTTTCCGCCGAAGACCGCTCCATCGAGAATCAACGCAGGCGAGGCTGCCGGGCCGGCGTTGTTTTCTACAGCCGCGCCTCCGCCTGGAGCCGAATTGTTCTTCGACGGGATTCGCCCTCATTCGCCCAGTGGTGGAAACCACCGGAGGAAATTTTGAATTACGCTCCAACTAATACACTAGAGAACATCGGGCGACTGGTCCGTGACGTGCCTCCGCCGGAGAGCCTCTTTCACGGCCTCCTCTGCCAGCAATCGCTCGCCCCGGACAACATCATTTTCATGCAGAGGAGTGGGGTCATCGGACGGAGCGCCGAGGGGGTGACGAACAACTATCATCACCGGTTCGAATTGGTCACGGCGCTCGAAAGAGCCGGGCCGGTGCGCATCGATCGCACCAGTTTCACCCTGCAGCCCGGCGAGTGCGCGCTCATTTTCCCGAACCAATTTCACCATTACATGGATGCGGAAGTGAACCATCCCGGGTGGTTGTTCATCACCTTTGATCTGCGCAATTCCGTCGCCATTCAGGCCTTGAAAGATTCTCCGCGGGTGCTCGATGAAGCCGCGTTGCGACTGCTCGAAGCAGGCGTCGCGGAATTCGTGGAGCCGCCCGAGGGGCAGCCGGACACGCTCTCGATCTCCTACCTGCTTTCCCGCCTCCTGAGGCACCTCGTCACCCAGCCAGAACTGCCCCGGGAGCGACGCGACATTCACTCGAGCCGCGACGTGCGCGATGTCCTCCTCGAAAAAATTGATCACTACGTGCGCGAGCACCTGACCCAGGCGGTGACCATTTCCCAGCTCGCGACGGAGCTCGGCTACAGTGTGAGCCATCTGCGCGCGGTGTTCCGCGACCGGCTCGGCGTGAGCCTCGGACGCTACATGCGCGAATCGCGCCTTTCGGAAGCCGCGCAACTGCTCCAAAAAAGCGAGTTCAACGTTTCCGAAATCGGGGAACGCTGCGGCTTCGAATCCCTCTACGCTTTCTCCCGCGCTTTTCGGAAAGCCTACGGGATCCCGCCGCGCAGCTACCGTCAGCTTGTCTCCGACAGCGCGACACCGCCCGCAGCGGTGGCAGTCGCCTAAGCCGCGGCTGGAACCGTGCGCAGCAGTCCCGCGCCAGCGAAACCGCGCGGACCAGCCATCGACAAAATGCGAGCGGTGGCTGTAGGTTGCGCAGATCCGAATTTTTCCGCGCCGGGCGCGGGATTCCCGCAATGAGCATTTTCACCAACGGCTTCGCCAGCAAAGTCCGCGAACGGCTGCAGGCCAATCCCCTGCTCCAGCGGCTCCAGCAAGGCGCGGAGAAGGCCGGGCGGCGGCTGTTGCGCAAGCGGCTGGCGCCCAGCGAAAATGCGAACCTCCTCCCCCTGCTCATTCAGGTGCTCGCCGCCTTCTCCAAGGCGCACGGCGAGGTGCTCGAAGAGGAGATCGACTCGTCGCTCGGCTTTCTGCGCTACGATTATCCGGAGGCGGTTTATTCCGAGCTGCGCAAGCTCTTCCGCCAGGCGCTCAACGAGAGCCAGGATCTCAACGCCATGGCGACCCGGCTCGCCACGGAGCTGAGCTCGGAGCGCAAGGTGATGCTCGGGGTGCAGCTCTACGATCTCATCTCGAAAGCGGGCATGGAGAAGTCGCAGGTCGTCACCTTCTATTCCTTCATGACGCAGCTCGGCATGGCGGCGCAGGCGATCGACATCGTTTATCAGCTCAACGCCGCCGAGGATTCCGACAAAGGCATTTACCAGCAGGGACAATCGCCCCTCGAGTCGCTCACCTTCGGGGGCAATGCGACCGCGGACGTGAAGCTCAAGGGCCTGGAAGGCAATGAGCGGCTCGTCGCTTTCCGCTATCACGATCTCATCCTGCTCAAGAATCAGAGCACCAAGGGCATTGTCGTGCGCGGGCGTCCGCTCGGGCCGGGCTCCTTCTGCCGCGTCTATGCCGGACAGCGGATCGTGCTCGGCGAACAGGTGCTCACCTACCAGGACCTCGCCTTCTATTTCAACGCGAAGAAGAACGTCTCGCTGACCCAGATTTACCTGAACATCGACAGCACCGATGAGGTGGAACTCGAGCGGGTGCGCTCCCGGGAGTCGTGCCTCGAGGTGCGCTTCGGGCTCAAAGTCCAGGTCCGCGCGCTCAAGGAGGTGGACGCGCTGCTCAATGGCATCGCCCTGCGCGCGGGCACGGTGGTCGACGCCACGCTCGACGACAAGATCGTCTTCCACAACAGCTCCGAGCTCCCGCTCAGCGACCTGCGCCGCCGCGCCCGCGCGCTCGGCGGGCGCTTCCAGCTCAAGGCCTACAAGTCCGGCTATCTCGTCTCCAACAATCCCTCGCTGCTGGAACAGGACGACATCCTGCTCTCGCCCGGCACCGGCGGCGAAGTGCTGTTGAAGATTCTGTGCGATTACGAGAATCGCGTCGGCCGGCTCGAGGTGATTCAGGCGGACCGGCCGATCCTCGTCGGGGAGGTGCCGGTGCGGCAAAGCGCCGATCTCAAAGACGGCGACACCATTCGCATCGACACCGGGCAGGTGCTCCGTTGCAACTTCTCGGAACGGATCATCGAGGAAGAGCGCAATATCATCTCGCAGTTGGAGGTCCGGGATGTTTCGCATCGTTTCCGCAAAAAGGATCTGGCGCTCGACGGCATTAGTTTCGCGGTCAATCGCGGTGAAATGGTCTGCGTCATGGGGGCCAGCGGTTGCGGCAAGTCCACTCTGCTGCGGGTGATGTCCGGTCAGCTCGCGCCGCAGCAAGGCGAGATCCTGCTGAATGGCCAGTCCCTCTACGCGCATCACGAGCCGCTCAAGCGTTTCGTCACCTACATCCCGCAGGACGATGCCTTCGACGACCACCTCACGATCGAGGAAAACATGAGCTTCGCCGCGGCCATCCGGGCGCCGCATCTCTCGCGCCGTGACCGTTCGCGCCGCATCGAAGGCAAGTTGACCGAACTCGGGCTGAGCGAGCGCCGCGGCAATATTGTCGGCACGCCGATCAAGAAAACGCTCTCCGGTGGCGAACGCAAGCGGCTCAACATCGGCCTGGATATGGTCTCCGGCGCGGATGTCTTCCTCTTCGACGAGCCGACCAGCGGTCTGAGTTCCAAGGACAGCGAGCACGTCATCGAGATCATCCGCTCGATGGCGCACAACAAGATCATCCTCGTCACGATCCATCAGCCGACCTCGAAGATCTTCCAGATGTTTTCCAAGGCGCTGCTGCTCGACAAGGGCGGGCGCATGGTCTTCTACGGCACGCCGAGCGAGATGCTTTCCTACTTCGCCGCGGCCGAGCACGAACAGCACTTCGGCACCGCGCTCGGCGGCTGCCCGGCCTGCGGCACCACCCGGCCGGAGTTCATCTTTGACGTGCTCGAAACGCCGCTCCGCGATCTGAGCGGGGACATCATCTTCGAGGAAAACTCGCAGGGCCAATTCGTGCCCGCGCGCCGCTTCTCGCCGGACTATTGGCGCGACAAATTCGATGCCCACCGGCTGCTCCTCGAAACCAAGCTGGTCAGCCTGCGCAAACCGCCGCCCACGCCGCTGCCGCTGCCCACCGAGGCCCCGACGCAGCGCCGGGAAGCCTTTCGCTGGCGGGACGAATGGACGCAGTTCCGCACCTTGATGCAACGCGCCTTCGTGGCCAAATTCCGCAACCGCGGCAACCTGATCATTACCGCGATCGTCCCGCCCGCGCTGGCCGCCATGATCGGCTGGGCGCTCTACTTCACCGACGATCAGTCCGGGACCTACGACTTCGCGAGCGCGTTCCACATTCCCACCTACATTTTCATCTCGCTGCTCGTGGCCATGTTCCTCGCATTGATGAACAGCGTGGATGACATCATCCGCGACCGGGTCGTCCTGCACCGGGAACGCAATCTCGACGTGCGGCTGCCCTACTACATTACCGCCAAGTTCACCACGCTGGCGCTGTTTTCCGCGGTGCAATGCACGCTCTTTGTCCTCGTCGGCAATGCGATCCTCGAAATCCGCGGGATGTTCTGGCAGTACTTTTTCTGGATGTTCATCACCGCGTCGAGCGGCACGAGCCTGGGCCTGTTCATTTCCTCCATCGTCGCCGACGCCAAGACCGCGGCGAACTTTGTGCCGCTGGTGCTCATCCCGCAGCTCATCTTTGGCGGCGCACTGATCAAGTACGAGGAAATGAACCGCAACCTCGACATGGTCTATACCTTCAATCGGTGGTTCAGCACCCATCCCGAAGCCGCCGGCGCTGGCACCCGCGACGACGCTGCATTGCGAGTGCCGATGATCAGCCGTTTCATCGCCACCCACTACAGCTACGAGGCGCTCATCGTCGCGCAGGCCAAGCTTAATCCCCTCGCCCGGCGGCAGGACACTTTGCAAAGCGAGATCGATATCCTGGTCGGGAAAAAGCAGCGCACGGAGGCCGACGCGGCGCGTCTGGAGGATCTCAAGGACACCCTGGCCCTCCTCAGCGGGCTGGAGAGCGGCTCGCTGGCGGACATGGAAAAGCGCCTCCATCGCGTGGACCGGATCATCACCGGCGGCGCGCTCGACACCGGCGGGCTGCGCACCCGCGCCACCGGCGTGACCGCCGACAGCCTCTATACGAACCAAAAAGTTTCCGACCTGGTGGCCAAAGCGGAGACGGAGCAGAGCGACTACCGCCGCACTCACGCCGTCAACGTTTTCTTCAGCCCCGAAAAACAATACCGCGTGCCCTGGATCCACCGCGCCGGCTTTCTAAGCTTCGAGACTTACCATCCCACCATCCGCTTCAGCGTTTACGCGTTCAATACCTCCGTCCTGGTCGGCTCCTCCTTCCTCTTGTTCGCCGGGCTTTACTGGACTCTGAAGCGGCAGCTCCGAACGCGCGGCTTGTGAGCACCGGCGCGCGGGCGGCGTCGAGGAACAATAGAGACACAGGCCAGGCTCGGCCGGATCTAGCCTTGGCTAGCCGGCGCTCCACACTCACAACCAGGACCGCAGCCACCCGCACCCATCACCCGGACTTCGAGATTGATGCCCTGAAAACTGATCTGCTCGCGCACCACGCCCAGGAACTCCACCACGGCCGCGTCGGGCACGGTCACGCAATCCACCTGCAACCGAAGCGGTTTTCCCGCGAGTTCGGGATAGGCCTCGGCCATTTCGCCATCCAGCGCGAAAGAGAGATAGGCATTAATTTTCTCCTGGAGCTGAAACAAACGCAGCTCCGAGCCATCCCAAGGCCGCGGCTCGAGCATGATCAGCACGGCCTCGCCGGTCTTGGCGTCGTTGCCCACGAGATCGATTACCTGCGGATGCTCCACGCCGTTGACCGGTGCGGGATGAAAGTCGGGATTCACAGGCGAGCTCGATCAGTGGATGGTTGGATAACTGGAATGACGCGAAGCGCGCCAGTCCGGCCTATCTATCCATCGATCCATTCAATCGGCAATCTCCTCCTCTCATGAAAGCGATTCGCGTCAAAGAATTCGGCGGCCCCGAGGTGCTTCAGCTCGCCACCATTCCCGACCCGAACCCGGGCTGGGAACAGGTCGTGGTGCAACTCGAGGCGACCGGGGTCAACCCCGTGGATACTTACATCCGCTCGGGAAACTACCCGCGCAAGCCAGACCTGCCCTACACCCCCGGCATCGATGGGGCCGGCACGATTGTCGCCCTCGGCAATGGCGTGACCCGGCTGCGAACCGGACAACGCGTCTATCTGTCCGGCTCCCTCAGCGGCACCTACGCCGAGCGGGCACTCTGCGCGACCAGCCACGTACACCCTTTGCCAGATCGGGTTTCGTTTGCGCAAGGTGCGGCGCTCGGTGTGCCCTACGGCACCGCCCACTTTGCGCTCTTTGCTCGCGGCGCCGCGCAACCTTCTGAGACCGTGCTTGTTCACGGCGGCACTGGCGGCGTCGGCCTGGCGGCCATTCAACTGGCGCGCGCCGCCGGGCTGACGGTCCTAGCCACCGGGAGCAGCGAGGAAGGCCGGCGGCTGGCCCGTGAACAGGGAGCTCACGAAGTGTTCGACCACAGCGCGCCCGACTATCTCGATCAAATTCTGCGCGCCACCGCCGGCGCGGGTGTGGAGTTGATCCTGGAAATGCTCGCCAACGTGAACCTCGCCCGGGACCTCACCCTCCTCGCGCCGTGCGGTCGCGTCGTGGTGATCGGCAGCCGCGGCCCCGTCGAGATCAACCCGCGTGAGCTGATGGGCCGCAACGCCGACATTCGCGGCGTGATGTTCTTCAGCGCTCCCCCAGAGTCCGTGGCCCGCGCGCACGCATCCCTTCGCGCCGGTCTCGAAAACGGATCGCTGCGCCCGGTGATTGGCCGCGAGTTCCCGCTCGCCGAGGCGTCCAAAGCTCATGAGGCGGTGCTTTCGGGAGGGGCGAGAGGGAAGACCATTCTCAACCCAACGCCGGGGTGAGCGTGCGGCCCGGCTCTCTGGGTTTGCGCGAGGCTGCGCGGTCGCGATCTCCCGCGTCGGTCTGATCAGCCCTCGATCTTCGCTTCGACTGTTACGCTGGCCTTGATCGAACTGGCGATGAAACAGGCTTCGTGAGCTTCGTGGTTGAGCCGTTCAAGTTCTTCGTCCGTGGGCCGGGTGCTTCCGCCGAAGGTGATCTTCGGCCGCAAGATCACCCGGGTGATCGCGAGCTTCCCGTCCGGGCCCTTTTCCAGAAAGCCGACCGCGTCATCGGTGTAACGGTCCACCACCCATCGCTGCCTGGTCGCCAAGGCCAGGAAGGTGAGCATCTGACAACTCGAGACCGCCGCCACCAGCGCCTCTTCAGGATCCACGCACGCCGGATCTCCTTTGTAGGCCGGCGAAGCCGATGCCTTGACCTCCGCACCACCATCAAAGCTCCAGATATGTTCCCGATTGTAAGACTGATAGGTGAAGTCGGCACTCTCTCGTTTCCAATTCAGGGTGGCTTTGTGTTCTGACATGCGATGTGTGTTTGTTCAGCGCCGAAGCTGGCGAATCACACTGCTTTAACCATGCGCCCTGGGACAAGCAACCACCGTGCAGAGTCTAACTCAGACGGACTCCCGTCACGGCAAACTGAAATCAGACGCTCGCGAAAACCCCAAAACACCTTCGAAACACGAGCCTTAACCGGCACCGCCGCGCCGGCGAAAAACGGATTCCAACCCTGCCGCGAGGCCGATCCCAGCGCTGTAGGCCGGAAGATCGGGCCAGTTGAAGGTGCTACCCAGGATCAGCGCTCCAAGACGCCTCGCGCGAATCCGGTCTATCCAAGGCGCATGATAGAGCTGGCTGAACTCGATTCCGAACGCGAAAATCAGCGCCACCAAGGCCACCTGCCACGTCTTCCGTTTCGGCATCAGGATTCCACACCCGAGGAAGGCCATCATCGCCCATAAAACATCTCCGCCGTACTTGATGAGGAACGGAGAAAAGGCGACGAGGCGGGAACGCCAGAGCATCCCCAGGGCGACGACCAGGATCGCCAGGACCGCGTAGCGAACGCGGCGGCGTGGGTTGGGCGAAGGCATGTGCCCGCGATGCCGAAACGTCTGCTCGCGCTGGGGGCGAGGGTTACTTTCCGAGCAACAGACAAATGCCCGCGGCAAGCGCCAGAATCGGCACCACGATGGCGAGTTGGCCGAGGGAAATGCCTGCGACTCCAATCAACCCGATGATGATCAGGTAAATGGCGAGGAGCAGGAAGCCGAAGTTTTTTGGGCGGTTCATTGGAAAAGAATGTTTCGCCGCGTCTCGAAACACCACCACAACCTCCGCCGTCCACTCCATCGGTTCGATCCAACGCTCCGGTCCGTTAGGTAAGACCCTCTTCGGCGGTCAATCCCAGAGGTTTTGTCGGCAGCAGCGGCGCGTTTGAAGCCGTGTTGCGGGGACGCGAGGTCACCTCCCGAAACCGTTCCTCATAGCGCTCGTGGTTGGTGCCCATCAGCCGGTCCCAAACATTGAAGTAGATCCCATAGTTTCCTCGCAGAGACTCGTGATGCATGACGTGGTTCGTCGGGGTATTCAGGAATCTGCCAACCCAGGAATCCAGCAGCCACCTGGCATGAATCTCGAAACCGGTGTGGCCGATCACGTTGAAGCTGATTTGCCAGACCATAAAGGCCAGGAAGGCGAGCGGATGAATCGGAACGAGGAACACCACGATGGGAAAGATCGCCGCTTGCGCGACGGCCTCAAGCGGGCTGAAAGCGTAGGCGGCCCAGGGCGTCGGATTCGTGGACAGATGGTGGACCCGGTGAACCGCTCGAAAAAGCTTCGGATGATGCATGAGCCGATGCGTCCAATAGAACCACGTGTCGTGCAGCAGGATGGCGATCCCGAAGCTGATCCAGAACCAGCCCCAGCCATGTTCGTGCAACCGAAAATACATGCGCGTCATGCCGGCCCGGATAAAGGCGACGGTGACGGCGCCAACCGCACCAAACACAAGGAGTGTCACCATCGAGTGTCGAATCTCACGCCAGACGTCCGCCGATTGCGGCGCTTTGGAGATAATCTTCCGGTGCTTCCAACAACGAGCGAAAAGCAAATAGAAGACGACCCACGCAAGACCAGCGGCGAGGAAGTAGCGAAACCCGGTTTCGATGCTGATCCAAAAAGTCGTGACGAAGAATGCTTTCAGCTCGTGCATCATGGAGAGTCCGCGACCATGCCACCCCCTCGCGATTCTTCAAGATCATGCTTGGTGGTGGCGTGGCGCCGAAAACAGCGTTGCCGATCTGGCTTGTAAGCCCCGCTCCCTGACCCCTGGCTCCCTGCCCGCTCCAGGCTTGTCGCATGACCTTACGTCCTTTAGCTTCTGTGCCGGGCTCAGGCTGCCGGACGGATAGTGCCGGAGCCGACGAGACCCAGAACCACAGAAAAGCCCCCCATCATGTTCCACTACATCGCCCTCCTCAGATTCACGGACCAAGGCGCAAAAAACATCAAGCAGTCCGCCTCTCGCGCTCATTCCTTTGACGAAGCCGCGGAGAAAGCCGGCGTCAAGATCGATGGCCAGTACTGGACCGTTGGCGCCTATGACGGAGTCCTCATCCTCAGCGCGGATGAGGAGAACAAGGTGCTCCACTGGCTGGCGGAACTCGCCACTGCCGGCAATGTCCGAACGGAAACGATGCGCTCTTTTACCGAGAAGGAGTTCGTCTCCATCGTCGCCGACTAGAGCGGTCACACGGGGCCTCGGGTAGGGTGGCGTCCCGCCCGCCGGTTGGGGCGTCTCGCCAAACGATCTTCCCAACTCGCCCGAAAGGCCGCGACGCAAGATGCGTCGCTCGGCGGCAGGATGGCTCGCCCTCCCACCAACCCCCTCGAGTCCCCTCCACCACCTCGGCCCACCCTACCCGAGAACTCGGCCTGCCGTTGGCCGCTCGTGTCCAAACTCCGTTTGGTCACGCGGCTCTCTGCACAGGCGCCTACCCGCGGCGAATCTGGGAACCCTTGAACCGGATGCTGAAACGAAACACCTTTTTCTGACGGCAGTGAACCTCACCCGTCTCCCGATCGAATCGATGCGGGATTTCGACGCGGTGAAGGTCCACCGTCGCGTGGTAGCCGCGTTCGGAGAAGATATCGATCAGGATGGCCAGCGCCACGGGGTCATCGAAAAGCGGGTCCTCGGAATTGATATCCGCCCGTCCGGGAATTGCATGCCGCACGATGATCGGCATCATCTTGTGCTCGATAAACTCGATGACTTGCTGGAGCAGTTCGGGTTTCTCAACCTGGTAAGCATCCAGCCGGCGCACCAGATCCTGCCGCGCATGGCGAACGATCTCGCTGGCCAGCGGTAATTTCCGGAGCAGATCGAAGGTGCGCGGGTCGAGTTCGAGCGAGCTCTGATATTCCAGCTCGCGGACGATGTTTTCCCGCACCAATTCCAGCGGCGCCTGGGCGTTGATGAAGTGGTAATGGAAGATCTTCTTGAGCGAAACGAGCGCGTCGTAAGTTTGCTCCTTGAAGACCCGGTAACGATTGCGAGCGAGCGCTTCGTCGAAATCAGTCGGCCTTTCCTCCCACAACTCGCCGACGCCCGAGCGCTTGACCTCTTCATTGTGCGCCATCACCTCGCGCCCACGCTTCAATTGGCGCGCAATGCTCTCCGGCTCGTCCACAAAGAGCACCATGATATGAAAGATCGGCTGCTTGAAGTGCGCGGCCTCCGGCGTATCGGAAAAGTCGCGCCGCAGCGCGATCATCTCGTCGAAGAGCAGCTTCAGGCACTCGACCTGCACCTTGGTGCGCGGGAAGCCATCGAGCACCGCGCCATTCTGCTGTTCGGCTTCGAGGAGTTTGCGGATCAGGATGCTGACCACTTCGCGGTCGCCGACCATCCCGCCGTGGGATTTGATTTTCCTCGCCTCCGGGCTGTCGAGGAGCTGGCTGACGACAATGGGCTGGGCGGTAATGTCGCGCAGTCTGCGAATGAAATCCGTATTGGTCCCCTTGCCCGCACCCGGAGCGCCACCGAGCAGAATCAGCTCCTTCGGAAACCGCAGCCGCTCGCGCCCGTAGTCGTGCTCGAGCTGCTTCCAGACCTGGTTGAAGATGAGTTGCGCGTCCTTGATTTCAAGATCCGCGGGAGCCGCAGGTTTGGGGGCGTGATCCTCGGTGGCTGGATGCATCTCGCGCCAACACTATCGCCCCCGCCCCGTTCTCGTCGAGACGCATGCGGGATGGCCCTCGATGCGCGCAATCTGCCCCCGCGGGGCTGGCAGCCATCAATCTCCCCGACCTATGCCACGATCCCTTTCACGAGTCGCCCTTCCACATCCGTGAGACGGTAGCGCCGGCCCTGGAACTTGTAGGTCAGCCGTTCGTGGTCGATGCCGAGCAGGTGCAGCAGCGTTGCGTGAAAGTCATGCACGTGGACGCCGTCGCTGACCACATTGTAGCCAAACTCATCCGTCTCCCCAAAGACCACTCCCGGCTTGATCCCGCCACCCGCCATCCAGGCCGTGAAACAGCGCGGATGGTGATCGCGACCAAAGTTCGATTGAATCTTCCCCTGGCAATAATTGGTGCGCCCAAACTCGCCCCCCCAGACGACGAGCGTGTCATCGAGCAGTCCGCGCGCCTTCAAATCCTTGATCAGAGCGGTCGCGGGCTGATCCGTTTCCTGGCAAATCTTCGGCAAGGCGCCGGGCAGCCCGCCGTGATGATCCCAGTCCTGGTGATAGAGCTGGATGAAACGCACGCCTTTCTCGGCCAGCCGCCGCGCCAGCAGGCAGTTCGCAGCGAAGGTGCCCGGCGTCCTGACGTCGGGACCGTAGGACTCGAGCACCGCGGGCGCTTCCTGCGCGAGATCGGTGACCTCAGGGATGCTGGACTGCATGCGGAACGCCATTTCGTATTGATCGATGCGGCTCTCAATCTCGAGATCCGGGGTGCCTTCGAGCTGGTGCTCGTGCAGTTCGCGCAGCCGGTCGAGCATCAGCCGGCGACTGTCCGCGCTCACTCCGGGCGGATTCCCGAGATACAGCACCGGATCCTTCGCCGCGCGGAAGAGCACGCCCTGATGTTGCGTTGGCAAAAAGCCGCTGCCCCACAAGTGCGAGCCGAGTGGCTGCCCGCCCTTCCCCTTCGTGATCAGCACCACGAAGGACGGCAGGTTCGCGTTTTCCTGCCCGAGGCCGTAGCTGAGCCATGCGCCCATGCTCGGCCGGCCGGCGATTTGCGAGCCGGTCTGGAAAAAGGTCACGCCGGGTCCGTGGTTGATCGCTTCCGTGAACATCGAGCGCACCACGCAAATCTCGTCGGCGATGGTCGCGGTGTGCGGCAGCAGCTCGCTCATCCATGCCCCCGCCTCGCCATGCTGCGCGAATTTGAACGGCGAGCCGACGAGCGGGATCGACGATTGATTTCCCGACATGCCGGTCAGCCGCTGTCCGCCGCGCACCGAGTCGGGAAGCTGCTCGCCGTGACGTTTGTTGAGCAGTGGCTTGTAATCGAAGAGGTCGAGCTGCGACGGCCCGCCGGACATGAAGAGGTAGATGATTCGCTTCGCCTTGGGCGGAAAATGCGGCTGCCCGAGCGCGCCACGATCCGTCGCGGCGCCCGCCGGACGCGGAAGCATGTCCGCGAGCGCGATGCCGCCCAAGCCCATGCCGAAGCGGTTAAGGAAGCGGCGGCGATTGAAAAGGAGACTTAGTTCGGGATTCACGGTGCTCGTAGCTCGACATTCCAATGTCGAGTTTTCAGAGATTGATCACTCATCGTTTAACGACGCACGCATCATGGTTCATCAGCACCTGGGCGAGCACTGCGGCGGCGGCGGCTTCGGGCGCGGGAAGATCGGCGGCGGGTTTGCGGCTGCCCGTAGTGAGCAGGGCGGCGGCTTCGTCCGGCTTGGTTTGGAAGTGGGCGAGCTGTTCCCGATAAAGCTGCTGCGCGATCTCAAGCTCACGCGCGTCCGGCTTGCGGCTGAGGCAGCGCAGGAATCCCTGCTCGATCATCGCGGCGACGTCGCCCTTCGCGTCATGCTGAAGCTTCTCGCCGAGCACTCGCGCCGCCTCCACGAATTGAACCCCGTTCAAGAGAATGAGCGCCTGCAGTGGGGAATCCGCGCGCTCGCGTTTCGCGGCGCAAACCGCGCGGCGTGGCGCGTCGAACGCGATCATCGCCGGGGGCGGGCTGGTGCGGCGCCACTGGGTGTAGAGGCTGCGTCGATAAACGCCATCGCCGCCGCTGGGTGCGACGGGCTTGAACGCCTCGCTCATCTCGTAGGGATTAACCGGCGCGCCGCCGAGCTTCCCGCTCAGCAGACCCGCCGCAGCGAGCGCGTTGTCGCGGATCATCTCGGCACTGAGCCGGAAGCGCGGACCGCGTGCGAGCCACTCGTTATCCGGATCGTTGGCCATGGCTTTCGCGTCGGCCACGCTGCGCTGACGGTAGGTGCGGCTCATCACGATGGTCTTGATCAGCGCCTTGGTGTCCCAGCCGCTCTGGATGAAGCGCAGCGCGAGCCAGTCGAGCACATCAGGGTATAGGGGGCGCGCCCCCTGACTGCCGAAGTCCTCCGCAGTCTTCACCAGGCCGAGGCCGAAGATGCTCTGCCAGAAACGGTTCACCAGCACGCGGGCGGTCAGCGGATGCCGCGGATCAGTGAGCCACTGCGCCAGGCCGAGGCGATTCCTGGGCGCACCGTCCGGCCAGGGCAGCAGGGCCGCCGGCGTGTCCGCGTGGACTTCGTCGCGGCGCTGATTGTATTGCCCGCGCCAGAGCACGTAGGCCTTCTTCGGCTCCGGCAATTCGCGCATCGCCATGATTTCCTTGATCGTCTCGGCAAACTTCGCCGCCTCGCCACGCGCGGTCTGCAAGGCCTCGAGCTGCTTTGCCCAATCCGCATCCGCCGTCGCCAGAAAATAATCGCGGAGCCATTCCCTCTCCTCCTTGCTCCACTGCGTCTCGTCTTTGGCCAGCACCGCTCGCGCGGCGGCTTCGTCTTGCGTCGCCAGCACTTCGAGCGGGGTCAGCTCGCGCGTGAAAACGCGAAACTCGTCGATCGCACCACCTTTGAATCCGCGGTCGCGGAAGCGCTCGCCGAGCGAAATATTGTCACCACCTCCACCGGTGATCTCCTTGGTCAGCGCGTTCTTGATCACGTCGATCGACGCGAGCCGGCCGTTCACATAGAGGCGCAGGCCGGACGCCCGGCTGCTGCCGTCGGAGGTCACGACGACGTGCGTCCAGGCATTCAGCGGCAGCGCGTCCCGGGCGCGGATCGAGATCGCGTTCCCCGGCCAGAAATGGATGAGCGACCACTTGAGTTTGCCTTCCTCGATGAGGAGCTCGTAGCCACGGCTCGCAGCATCGGTCCACGCTTTCGAACGGTGGAAGACGACCGCCCGCTCCTTGACGTCGGGCGTCTTGAGCCAGAGCGAGACGCTGAAAGGCTCCTGGCGTTTGAAGTTGCCAAACGGCAGCGTGACCGGGTCGTCACCGGTGAATTCCACCGCATTTCCAAATCGCCCTGGAACCAGCTTGTTCTCGCCCTTCAGGGTCGCCGGCTGCTTCGGATCCGCAGCGTTCGCGAGCTTCTCCGCTTCCAAGGCGTCGAAAGTGAAATGCCCGATCTCGCCGGGGATCGCCACGTCGGCCGGCCGCGACGCGAGCCACGTAACGAACGCGTCCCGCTTGGCCTCCCGCAAAGCGGCAGTCTGCTTCTCCGCGTCCGTGACCGCACCTTGCAACTCGGCGAGCCGCTGCTTCGCCGGCGCATCCGCGAGCGCGAGGGTGGGCGTCGGCGGTGAGCTGGTGAAAAACGAATACAGCCCGGCCTCATCGATGTTCTGGAAGATCGAAAAGAACTGGTAATACTCCTTTTGCGTGATCGGATCGAACTTGTGATCGTGGCAGCGCGCGCATTCGAAGGTGAGCCCGAGGAAGGCCGTCGCGAAGGTCTGCACGCGATCGCACACGTACTCCACGCGGTATTCCTCCTCGACACTGCCGCCTTCGGATTCCTGCTGGTGCAGACGATTAAAAGTCGTGGCGAGAATCTGGTCGTCGGTCGGGTTGGGCAGCAGATCGCCCGCGAGCTGCCAGGTGATGAATTGGTCGAACGACAGGTTCTCGTTGAGCGCGCGCACCACCCAATCGCGCCACGGCCACACCTCGCGCTCGCGATCCACCTGGAACCCGTAGCTGTCCGCGTAGCGCGCCACGTCGAGCCAATCCACCGCCATGCGTTCCCCGTAACGCGGCGAGGCGAGCAGCCGATCGACGACCTTCTCGTAGGCATTCGGCGCCTCGTCCTTCACCCACGCCTCCACCTCCTCCGGCGTCGGCGGCAGCCCGGTGAGATCGAAGCTGACCCGGCGGATCAGCGTGTTGCGATCCGCCTCCGGCTGTGGCTGGAGCCCGCGTTCGGCCAGCCCTTTCTCCACGAGCGGATCAATGCCCGGCGCGTCCACCGGCTTGAGGGGGATCAACGCCCAGTGCGCCTCGTATTCCGCGCCCTCCGCGATCCACTTCTTGAACGTCTCGATCTCGGCCGGCGTGAGATCGCCGAGCTTCGACTTCGGCGGCGGCATGTGCTCTTTCGGCTTCGTGCTGAGCAGGCGCGCGATCATCTCGCTCGCTTCCGGCTTCCCCGGCTCGATCGCGCCCGCCTCCACCGCCACCGCGCGGACGTCCAGCCGCAGATCAGCCTCGCGCTTGTTCGCGTCCGGCCCATGGCAGTGGAAGCATTTATCGGAAAGGATTGGCCGGATGTCGCGATTGAAGCGCACCGAGCCCGCGTGCCCCGCGGACAAGGCGAATCCCAGGGCGCAAGCGAACGCAACCAGTTGGGAGGGGAATCTCATGGGCGGTAAGCGATAGCACCAATCCCTCCATCCCGCACCTGGAAGCCGGATTCGCACCCCGCGGACTCCTTCTTCGTGCGATCCTTGATCATGAAGAAACTCGCTCGACCCTTCTGGGCACTGGTCCTTCTGTTCGCCGGTTGCTCGGCGGCCTCGAATCAACGGCCTTCCATCTACAGGGGTGGCCAATCCTACGATCACGCGGTTCATGCTGAAAACCACGCGGCGCGCTGAGCACTCCGCGATGCCGCGCAAGCCCTACTTCGAGTGACGATGGAACCGCTGAGGAAGGCAGACAGCCATCACCACAACGTGTACGTGATCCTCCTCGACGCTGCCGTGGCGAAGCATCCATCCGTGCTCCGCCTCAACCCGAAACGGGACCCGGCAAAACCCTGTGTCTATGTGGGCATGACCGGTCTGCCGGTGGAGCACCGATTCGAGAATCACAAGCACGGCTACAAGGCCGCGTGGACCGTCGAGAAATACGGCATCCGCTTGCTGCCTGAGCTCTTCGCGCACCTCAATCCAATGCCGTTCGAGGCGGCCGCCCAAATGGAGAAAGACCTGGCCGAGGATCTCCGGACACAGGGATACACGGTGACCGGCGGAACATGAGCCGTCACTTGGAAAACAAAAAGCCAACGACCGGCGGGCCAAATTCCTTGCTGCTCGCATCCCACAACAACCCGCTGCAGCTCACGGCTTCCCGAGCGCCTCTGCGGCCGACTGCTGGAAGGCGCGGCGGACGTCGCTGGCGTCGCTGTTCGGAAAATTCGCCCGCTGCACCATCAAAACATAGGCGATGCCTTTCACCGGATCGAGCCACGCCTGTGTGCCCCACGCGCCGCCATGGCCGAAGCTGCCGGGCGAGAGCATCGCAGCGACGCCCTCGTGCGGCGTGCGCAGGATGCACGTGCCAATGCCCCAGCCGTAGTTCGCGCCCCGCTGACCAAAGGTGTCGTTCTGAAAAAATCCCGTCGGCAGGCCGCCGGTCTGCGGGGTGGTGAGGAACTTCATTGCGTCAGCACTCAGGTAGCGGCGGCCTTCGAACGTCCCGCCCCCGAGGAGCATCTGGCAGAAACGCGCGTAGTCCGGTGCCGACGAATAGAGTCCGCCGTTGCCCTGCGGCGGGCGGTCCCGCGTGCCAAAGTCCGCGCGAGCCGGAACGGGTTCCAGCGCGCCGCTGTCCTTGTTTTTCGCGTAGGCGGTTGCGAGCCGGGCGCGCTGCGCGTCGGTCGGGTAAAAAGTGGTGTCTTTCATCCCCAGCGGGTCGAAGAGGCGCTGCTGGAGAAACGCATCGAAGGTCAAGCCGCTGACCACCTCCACGATACGCGCCGCGGCGTTGATGCCACTCTGCGTGTATTTCCACTTTTCGCCCGGTTCGTATTGCATCGGCGCGGCGAGCCAGATCGGGACCAGCTCGGCGAGCGTATGGGCTTGCTTCGCCTCCGCCGCGCCCGCCTCGCCGAGGCCGGAGGTATGCGTGAGGAGCTGCGTGATCGTGAGATTCGCCTGCTTTCCCGAGGGCGTCTTCAGATTGGCAAACTCGGGCAGGTATTTCGCCACCGGATCGGAAACGCCGAGCTTGCCCTCATCCTGGAGCATGAGCACCGCCGCGCCGGTGATCGGCTTTGTCATGGACCCGATCCAGAAAAGCGCTTCCGGCGTCATCGATTTCTTCGCCGCAACATCGGCCAGACCGGTGCTCTCGAGGTGAAGCAGGTGATCCTTCGTGGCGACGATAGTGACCGCGCCGGCGATTTCGTTTTTCGCCACCATCTCCTGCATCGCCGCGCCGATCCCGGGGAGCACCGGTTCCTCGGCTAAAGCGGGCCATGCGGGGCATAGAACGGCGGCGAGAGCGAGGCAGGCGGGAAGGCTGAAGGGGTTCATGGCGAAGAGACCTATCTTGTGCCGCTCACCCCACCCGCGCGACGCTATTCTTCCGCGGTTTTCCAAAGTTTTTCTCTCGCTCGGGCGCCCGGGCGTGCCTTTGTGCCTTTGAGCCACTCATCGCCAAGCTCTGCAAACGCTCATTTTCCTCGCGATGCTTTATGGCCACCGCGTTGTTGAAGGTGCGCTCCTATTTCGAACGGTCCTACATTCCTAAATTGACCAGTCAGGCTGTAGAGACCGACCACTCACCGACTGGTTTTCAGGATCTCCAATAAGAGTCCAGCATCCGCTTGGTGACGTTAGTGACTGGTATAGCCAAGTTGAGCCATTCGTGAACCCATCAGGTCCTCCATGAGGGCGATCTCACCGTTCGTGAAGCTGTCCCGCCAGGAACCCGGACTAGCCTTTCGGCAGAATTTTCCCGGCCCACGCTCACTCAAATCCAGCTTTTCAAAAGCATGGGTCGTCGCCAGTGCTTGAACATCTTCTGCGGTTGTGTTCAAACCTAGAAACTGGTGAATGCCGCCCAGGGTTTTTTTCGTTTGTCGGCGCAGCTCCTCGTATTTTACGACTGCAGTCCGGCTCGCTGGATGCGAATGGATGGCCCTCATAATGATGTCGATGAGAGCATTCCAGTAATAACAATAGTACTTAATCGCCACCTCGCGGCTGTTCTTGTCCAGCAAATCACGATAAGCTCCATTCTCACCGGCTAACGATTGAGCCCATGACTCCTGGGTATGCATGTCCATTCTGGAATCAATCAAGTCGCGAGGATCACGGAGCAAAACAAGCAACTTTGCCTCCGGTAACACCCGCATCAGAATATCAGCAGCCCAACTGCCATTGGGCTCCTTGATAATTGTGGTTTTCAACAAGGACTCCGGATGCTGCAGGTGCAGCCGGTGGATCAGCATCTTTCTTAAGAAGGGCTCCCAGGCGGCAGAATACGCTTCATTGAAAAAATAATCCGGCCGTTGCTGAAAGGAGTCATACATCCGGAGAAGATTCTCCGCCGTTACCCCTTGAGAGGGAACGAAGGATCGGGGAACCCAATGATTGCCGATATACGGCTCATTCCACTGAATTGTCTCAGCGGTATTCAGCAGTCGGCCGGCCAGCCATGTCGTTCCACTCCGCGGCGACCCGAAGAGCCACACCATCCTGGTCGCTACTGAAACTTCAGCGTCCGGCGTTAGTGACAAGACCGTGATAGCAACTTCGAATCAGACCCGAATTAGCGGTAATAGCCCGTCACGTCGAAAATCATATCGGCAGTACCTCCTCCATTCTGAATGAACATGCGCACAAAAACCTGCCCGGCTGGATCGAGTGCCACCGTGAACGCACCGTTAACGTTATTTCCAGCCAGGAAATTGACGTTTGATGGCGTCCCAAGTGGAAACCCGTTCACGATGTTGATTTGCCCGAATCCATCTCCCGTCGCATTCGCTACTGTAATGTTGCCCACGATTCCCGTCGCACCCGCGGGAATCCGACCGCCGCTGAGGGCAATGATGTTGTAGCTCCGAACTTGATCGCCGACGAAGGGAGCCATCGCACCTCCGAGTCCTCGGCGGGTGTCAATGAAACGCGCTCCCGGCATCAGCAAATGCAGAGCACCGGCGGTGCTTGGTCCCGCCAATTCGCGCCACTTTCCAGGGCTTCCGCTTTCGACGTTATACCACAAAGTTTGGTTTCCCTGCTTCAAGAGAGAACCAGCCTCGTAGGCAATGCCATTTGTCGTCGTGGGATCCGGCAGGGCGGGATTCTGGTCCGGCAGGAGCACGTTAACCTCCTGGCCCGAAAACTCGCCACCGATTCTGCCCGTTCCGTAAACCCCGGTATCGGTGCCACTCTCGCCAAAAACACCCTCTTTGGTCCCCGAATAACCGCGCACGCCAGCGGTGGTTTCGCTATACCCAAAGACACCAGCGCCCGTGTTGTTGTCGCTCTGCCCGAAAACACCCACGTCGTTCGATGAATATCCAAAAACGCCGGAATAATCCGGGCTGAGACTCTCTCCATAGACGCCGTAATAGGTGCTGCTCAACCCGGCCACGCCAGTGCCAAATGGCCGCTCGCTAAAACCAAAAACCCCAATAGGAGTTCCCGCGGTGTTGGTCCCCAACGCCGCAATGCCGGAGAGCACGGCCCCACCATCCTGGAAAACAGAACCGAAATTTCCGAAATCGGTCGTCGCATACTTGTTTCCGTCCTCGAACATGAAGAGGAGCTTGCCGCTGGCTCCGCCGCCGCTGCCTCCGTTGTAAACCATCCGACTGGGTGAAGTTCCGTTGTTCCCACCGTTGCCGACATTGGTGGCGCCAAACTCGAATGAGTCGCCGTTGTTAGCGAAACTTGGGCTCACAGCGGAGGCCATCGCTCCAGCAAGAATGCAGGCAGTCAGGGATTTTAGACGCAAGGGCTTGATATTCAACATATAAGGTTGGTGGTTGGTTCGCGGAAGGTTGTCCCGAGCTCACCGTGAGCCGGACCGTTGGCGGCTGGATGTATCGTGGGATTCTTTAAAATGTAAAGCGCTAATTTCGGAGCATCCCCATAAACCCCATTGCGACGTGACGCCATCACACCCAGGCCGATGCGCCAACTTCGGTCACCTCGATCCCGTAAACAGAGTCTTTCCGACACCAGGCGGATGCTTTTCATCCGTTTCCAGACACAATATGGCAGCATACACAAAACCGTCCCACTCAGATGCGCATCGATGACGGCGTTCCGCCAAAACTGAGCCCCCGAAAAGGGACCTGGTTACCGGGCGGGCGGCGGCGTTTGGCGCTCCGGCAAAGCGGCGGGCCCAGCAGCCGATTGCCGAAACTTGACGGAGTTCGGAGCTGGAGAAGTCTTTGGAATGTCCGCCTCCGGCGTCGAGGGAAGGGAGGTGGTTGAGGGGCGAGGAGTCGAAGGAGGCGGAGTGGCCGGGGGGGGATTTGCGGACTCGTCGGCGGGCTGTGTGGAGACGGCTGACACCGAAGAGGGAGAGTCGGGCGATCGGAGCGAATCCGAAGGAGCAGGTGGTGGGCTCGCGGCGCTCGAAAGTGGCCCCGCCGTTCCGCATTGAATCGACTTGGGGACCTTGGCCAAATGCGGCAGACGATACTCGCTGCCGGCGGCCCTCACTTCCACGGAGTGCGTCCGACCATCCTTGAAAGTTGCCGGAAGCGGGACGCTAAATAGATGTTTGCCGTCGCCGAGTTTGCCCCCTTCCAGGTCTTTGCGAAAAATCTCGGCGGGAACCGTCTTGAGCAGGTGGTCGTCCAAATAAATCTCGACCTTGACTCGCCGGTTGAGGGCATTGGCATCCACGATCCAGCCTTCAACCCCATCGCAGTTAACGAGCTCGACGAAACCATCGTAATTCGGTGGTGGTCGCGTCGCATTGCTGCGGCCCGAGACGGGCGAGCCGTCCGACCTCACTCCGGAGACCGGCGATGATGCAATGCCCGAGTCAGGCATGGTGATGGTAGCCGGACTGCCCGCGAGGTCGATGCCCGTCCCGGAAATGCGCACCCGGAAGCGATGCGCACGACCATCCTGCAGCCATGCCGGAAGCGTGTAAACAAAACCATGGTTGCCATCACCGATCTTCGCATTGACAAGATCGGCCCGGGAGCGCCGCGCCGCGATTGTGGCCAACGGAGTCTCTCCATCGAGGATATCGAGTTTGATCGGCGTCGAAGGCAGGTCCTGACTCCAAGCCCACCCTCCGATTTGATACGGACTCACCCCTTCGAGGACACCTGTGCCCGATGAAACCGGCACGGCTTCGATCGTGGCAGCCTTGCGCCTCGTCGCCGCCATCGCCGGCGCAAACGGTCCGAGGCCAGCAGCTTCGAGCTTCCGCGCGAAGTCCCGAGGGACCGACGGAACGGGATAAAGAACTTCGAGCGCATCGTCCGGTGCCGTCTCATAGGAGTATAATTCGACAAGACCTGACATTAAGTCCGCCCTCGATTGGTTCAGCGTCAACACGCCTTGGTGGTAGGCACCCCAATAGCCAGGCGCGAAAGCAAACAATACCGCGAGCAGCAAAGGGACAGCAGCCCGCTGAAAACGCGGCGCCGTCGAGCCATACTCAAGAACTGACACCGCGCAAACCACCGCGACTCCGATCCAAAAGAGAGCCCCGATCGACGTATAACGCGGCGATTCCGCCTGGAGCGCCCCGAACATGACGCGCCCGGCTGCAGTGGCGCAGTCGGTCAGCAGCGCGTAATTGATCAGGAGCAGCCATGGCACCAGGCGTGCAAGCAACGGACGGGCCGATCGCCCCAGCCACCAGCAGGCCCCGCCCGACAGGAGGAGACCCGCGACCGCGGAGCTGATTGCCCATGCGGGATGGCCGCTCGGGACCAGAGGCCGGCCGAGATAGATCAACGCGAAGGCAACCAAATCCTGAAAGTGCGCGAGATAAAACGCCGCACCCGGTGCCCGCGCCTCCCTCTCGTAGCCAGCAAAAACAATCCCCAACAAAGCTACGGTCCCGCACAGCCAGCCAAGCAGGTGCCGCCAGGCAGGCCGGCGGCGCGCCGCAAAGCTGTGCAAAAGGATTCCTCCAAGACAGACCAGCACCAGTGAAACCCCGCCCAGCAAGGTCAGCATGCTGACGCCCGTGAGCAGGAGCGTGCCGACGATGGGCCGCCAGCCGGTTGGCCAGAGCGCCCAAACCAGCACCACTCCCGCCGCACACAGGCCCGACGAATACCAGCAGAGAGAAGCCATGGCCCACACCCAGCTCTCCGACTGCACCGCGGAGAACATCAGCAGGGAACTGACGAGCACAAGGATCAGAGTCAACCACGGACGCGTCGGACGCAGCGTGCGATGGATGGCTGCGGCGATGGCCGCAAACGACAGGCAGTTCAACGCAAAACCCACATACATATGCGTCACCACATTGTAGCGCGAAAACCGTTCGATGATCGCCATGAGGACGCGGACGACGGCAATGCGGTGCTCGTTGTGCTGCTCCCACACATCCCCGAACGTCAGGCTTCCGGTGTGGAGTTTGAGGATGAACGGGACAAAGGGCCAGTCATCCCAAAAGGGCACATTGACGGCATTGTAGCGGATGAGGAGGAACGTTGCCAAAGGAGGCGAGAGCGCCGCGACAATCAGGAGAGCGACGAGGATGCGACGGGCTGGTTTCATGAATTGTGTCCCAGAAGGAGAGAGCAGTTCGGAGGGCAAGTAAAACAAACGGGGGGCGACGTGGCGCTGCGGGAGCCGGAAGGCGTCATTGCTTCCGCCCGACCACTAGAAACGGCCTTCCGAAAAGTGGCCGCGCGCCCGATTGAAAGATTCCGTCACGAAGATCTGCCATAGATGGGTGCAATCCTTGATTTTAGTGAAGCGGGTGCTGTAGATCTGGCTTAATCCGTCAGGTTGGTCGGTGCTCATTGTTTCCGGTAGTCTCCGCGGCTGAAGTATTTCTCCAACCAAACATACAGGCAGATGAAAAGATAGCGGCTGCCCATCTCCTTAATTTTCAACTTAGCCTCGCCGGTCCGTCGGTTCCGCCAGGTGATCGGCAGGACAGTCCAGGTATATCCTCGCACGATGGCTTTCAACGGCAGTTCCACGGTAAGATTGAAATGTGGCGCGATCAGGGGGCGGCAACCGTCGATGACCGTTTTGCGATAAGCCTTAAAAGCGTTCGTGGTGTCGTTCAATTTGATGTGAAAAAGCACGCTGAGAAAGAAGTTGGCCAGCCGGTTGATCTTGAGCTTCAACGGCGGGTAGTCGATCGTGCCCCCACCTTTAATGAAGCGGCTGCCAAAAACGCATTCATAGCCTTCGTTCAGAGTCTTCCAGTAGCGCACCACGTCGCGACAATCGTCGGATTCGTCCGACATCATAATCACGGCGGCGTCGCCGGTCATATGGTCGAGGCCATGGACAATGGCGCGACCGAAACCACCCATGCCCGTGTTTTGCAGCGGTTTCAGATTGGGAATTTCCCTGGTTAACCCGATCAGAACCTCCCAAGTGTGATCGGTGCTATGGTCATCCACGACCAGGATTTCATGGGGCACGTTGTGGAGACTGAGTTCAACGTGGAGATGCTTCACCGTCGAAGCAATGCATCCTTCCTCATCCCGCGCCGGAAGAATGACCGCCAGCAAGTGCAATGGCGGAAGCGGATGACTTTGGGTTGCTGCTTCGGTGCGGTTCATAGTTTGGAGAAAGCCAACGACTCCGGGCCTCGTTGGGCGACTCCATCGGGCATGGCTGGGGCATCGATCAACCATTCCGCCTCCCGCAACAAGGACATTTCGAACGCGGCGCGAACGGCGCGGTATTGAAGCTTCACCCCGCAGACCTCGCCGGCGAGAGGATTCATCGGCCGGTCGGCGCACTCAAGATCGTCGGGCCCTGCGTCCGCGGCTTCCGAAACCGCCTCGCCCCAGCGTGATCGCAGATGCGATGATCATGGACCGCGAAAGCGCGCTTCGAACTTGCGCCCCCCGAGTCAGTCAGGTCCTTGCGGCAAAACGACAACCCGCGCACGCTCATTTCCATTCAAACGGCATCGCGGGTGTCGCGGTTTATTGTCCGTCCCAATCTCCTGCCAGCGGCAGAAAGCCAGAGCCCGAGAAAGGAATGGCCTGGTCGGAAACCCCAGGGGAATTCGAGTTTCTCAAATAGAAGTATCCCGAGCGGAAAACGCCGATGGTAGTGGTGCCGTCGGCATTCCAGTCTCCGACGATCGGCTTATCGCCGTAGAGGCCATAGTTGAATGAAAAATCCGGGTTACCGGGTGTGTTGCTATTGCGCAGGCGGAACCTGCTGTCTGCGGGACGATAGTTTCCGATGGTGGTGGTTCCGTTTCCATCCCAATCGCCGGCGATCGGAATGTCCGTGGAGACGCCGAACTGGACGGCCACATCGCCAAAGCCCGAAGTGTTGCTGTTGCGCAGATAGAAGGTCGCGTTCGACGGACGAAAGACGCCGACCGTAACGGTGCCGTTTCCATCCCAATCTCCGACAATCGGAAGGTCACCGGCGTTGCCATACTGAAATGCGACCTCGCCGGGACCAGAGCTATTGCTGCTGTGCAGGAAAAAGGTTGAGGTAGCGGGGCGGTAGATGCCCACGGTGGTTGTTCCATCGCCATTCCAATCCCCGACGAGGGGAATATCACCCAAGTTTCCGTAAATGAACGCGAAGTCCGGGGCGCCCGCACTGTTGACGTTTTTCAAGTAGAAGGCGCCGATGGATGGCCGGTAGGCGCCGATGGTGCTCTTCGGTATGTAGCGTTGGAAATTGGCCGTAAAAGTGGCATCGGCGGCCGGCGTCGAGATGTCGTGGATGGCTCCGCCGCCGTCTGACCAGTTCACAAATTTGTAGGTGACGCCGCCCACGGTCTGGGGAGAGGCGGCACCGAGCGTGCGGGTCATGCCGACCACGCCGAGGATCGTGGTGGGGGTGGTCTGCGGAATGCCGTCAAGGGTGAGTTGCAGGCTGGCCGGAGAGACCGCGAGAGTGAAGTTCGATAGGAGGGGTGTAATCTCACGATAGGTGCTCGTCGAAAGCGCACCGGAATCATTCACCGTCAGGTAAATACGATAGGCGACGTAGGGCGAGGTCTCACCGACGGTCGGGATGACAAACGCCCCGCTGGAAAATCCAGAGGTCGGTTCCAGGAAGGGATGGAAGTGATCAAGATGGTGTAAATCGATCTGCCAGGTGAAGGCGCTGTCCGGGAGTGTTCCATCCTCAGCGTCGAGGCCTTGACCGGAGAACGCGATGGTGTCGCCGGCCCTCCAATGGGTGCCATCGGCGGGAGTGACGATGGTTGGCGTGGGCGGTTGATTTTGGGTAACGTCAAGGGTCGCGACATTGCTGGTGGCGCTGCCGCTGGCGTTGGTGGCAACGCACCAAAAGTGCGCTCCGCTATCGGCCACCTGAACATTTGCCAGAACGTAGGTAGTTGAGGTGGCGTTGGGGATAGTCGCCCCGTCGCGCTTCCATTGGTAAGTGGGCGCCGGATCGCCGGTGGCCGTCACGGTGAACGTCGCGGCATGTCCACTGGAGACGGTCTGGCTGACCGGATGATCGGTGATGATCGGCGCAAAGGCGCCCGTGTAGTAGATGCGCCGAATGGCCGGGTTGTCGATGGTCAGGTAATAAAGGCCGCCGTCGTCCGGTTTCGCCTCGAGACAGACCGGATGGATATTGATGGCCGAGGCAAAGGACGCCACCTGACCATTCGCTGGGTCGAGAACCTTGATCCAGTTATTGTCGCAATCGGCAAAGAAGTATTTGCCAACATAGGAAGCGGGAAACTGTTGCGGTGTGGCCGCTGCGGGATTGTAAAAACTGCCGCCACAAATGGCGGTGCCAATGGGATCGGGGTTGGGATGCGGATAGGCGTAAAGCGGAGTCAGGTAGTTCGGGTTGCTCGTGGCACCTTCCGTGGCTGGCCAGCCGTAGTTTCCGCCCGCAACTCCTGCATTGACTTCCTCCCATAATACTCCACCCACATCATTGATCATCAGCTTGCCCGTGCCCGGCTGGATATTGAAGGTAAAGGGATTACGAAGACCCATGGCCCAGATCGCCTGATTCCTGCCCGTGGTTTGATTAAGGAAAGGATTGTCGCCAGGAATCGTGCCGTCCGGGTTGATGCGGAGAATCTTCCCCAGCAGGTTAGTGAAGGACTGGGCGTTCGGGCCGTATGAGTTTTCACCGACCGCAATGTAAAGTTTACCGTCCAGTCCGAACTTGAGGCAGCCACCGTTGTGGACGAGCGCGCTGCTCAGGCTGTCCAGTTCGAATAGAATGAGTTCGCTGCCGGGGACGGCGATGTCGCCGCTGGCAGTGAAGCGGCTGACGCGATTGTGAGCGGCGACCGGAGGCTGTGCGTTAGGATTGCCCGGAACCGTGTAATAGATATACACGAACTGGTTGACGGCAAAACTCGGATCGAAAGCGACGCCCAGGAGCCCGCGTTCGCCACCCGTATCGACATTGAGGGTGACGAAGGTCTGTGCAAGGACGATGCCATTGCGAACGACGACCATCGCCCCTCCCTTGTCGCAGACGAAAATCCGGCCGTCGGGCGCGAAGGCCATGCAGGTCGGATAGTAGCCTGGCAAGGAGGCAATTCTCGTTTCGGTGAAGCCGGGGGGCAACGTGATGGCAAGCGCTGGGCGAATGCTGGCCAGAAATGCCAGCAGCACGGCGGCTAGCCAAGCCATATAAGGGCCGAGCCGGCGGATATTCATAATGTATGACTAACCGTGGTTTACGGGTTGGCTTTCGGACAGGTGAAGGTCTTTGGCGCGCCGATCAAGTCAGTGCCGGTTCCGGAGAAACGGACGGTGATGGTGTGTTGTTTGCCATCGTGCACGGACTCAGGGATCGCGAGTTGGTAGCCGTGCGCGCCATTTCCTTTGCCGGCGTCCGCCAAATCTTTGCGTTCGAGATCCGCCGTCAGCGTGCTCAGAAGTTTCTTACCATCGAAGATATCGACTTTGACCGGAGCGTCGGGGGTCGAGGAATCCCAAGCCCAACCCGCCGCTTGTCCGCAATCGGCGACTTCGACATATCCTTCCGAGGTCTTGCTGGCGGCCGGGCCCGCGGGAGGGAGGTCGGCGGGGGCGGGCGCTACGTTCGAGGTGGTCTTCTGATCCTCGGCTTTGTCGCAGGAGGTAAGGCCCAAAGTAAGCGCGCTGAGGATTAGAAGAGCAGCTCGCGCGCAGGTTTTGTTATGTTTCATAATTGTCAGTTTTATTGTACTATTCTACAGGCTTGGTGTCAACGGGAAATTGGCCTTTTACTTTCCACTTTTCGGGCTGGCAGCGTCAGTCACGTCCGCGGAGGGTGCGTCCAAATTCAAAGAACGATCGAAGGCGGGCCGGTTCATTCAGTTACCGCCTTTTCTTAGCCAAATGTTTCCACCGGGGTTGAGGACACACCTTGGCATGTGCTCCTGCAGCCAGGCGCGTTCGTAATGGTGGAGGAAGGAGCTGAAGAAAATGATGTCGAAATCGTTGTTATATTCGAGGAACGCCCGGAGGATGTAGGCTTCGTTCCAGGCGCGCCCTTCGCGGATCCATTTCTTCGAATACTCGAAAGGCCAGAGGATGTCGTGGATGTGAACGAGCACGCCTTTATTGAGCGCCGGCAGCAGGTCAAAGATGACGCGGTTGACATCGCTCTGGAGTTTCGAAACGTGGGTCGAATCCACAAAGAGGATGTCATTTTCGCCGAGCGTGCGGAAAAGGCCGAGGTCCACATCTTGCAGGAGCTTGGGAATGATCGTGCGATTGCGGTCGCCGGGGCCGAGCAGGGACTCGAGCAACTGTGGATAAGGGTCGATGAAAGTGCATTCGACCGGGTGCGGAAGGAAACGGTCGATGGTATCGAGCATCGCGCAGGAAGAGTGGCCGGAGCCAATTTCGATGATCCGTCGCGGTTGGAAGTGCCGGATCATGCTATGGAGAGTGATCGCGTCCATGTAAGAGTAGGACGGATTGATGAAATAATAGCGGAAGCCATCGGTCTTCTCCTCCGGAAACGGGCACTCGCGGTAATATCTCTCGAACCGATGGAGCAGAGCCACCTGTTGCGGACGGTTGAGCCGCACCGCGGGGATGTCATCCACAAGATATTCGGAGGCCAGAAATTTCGCGCGATCCGTGTCCGAGGGGGTCGCGGAATAGAAATGCCCGGGAGGAACGAATTCATCGCAGCGCATCCGCGCCTGAAATTCCGCACTGGTCAAAAAACTCATGAACACGTCTTCGCGGGTCGTGCGTCCCCCGGCCAGGCCCTCGATATAGACGAGCCGACCGCGGTCATCCGGGTCGCGGTGCAGGATATTGCGGTAGCAAAAATCGATCAATTCGGAATCGGTCATTTCAAGAAGTGGGGTGGAAAAATCCGGAGATAGGGGTGGAATCTTCGCGGATCAACGTGGGGTTGAGCGCGCATCTGGAACCGGCTGCAGAATGACAGAAACCGCTTGAATTTGTCCATCGGCACTCTGGCGGTACTGGCCCGAGACGTGGGCACCCACGACAACGGCCTTGAGGCTGACTTTGCGATTTCCTTTTCGAATGAAAGTATCCTCGGTGACCGAAAAGACGCGGCGTTTACCCCCTTTGCCGATGAAGGTGAACGTCTTCTCCGGGGCATCGACCGTGGCAACGTGCCCGCGATAGGGAACGGTTCGGACCGGTGCCGGTTCCTCGGTAACAATCCGAGGAGAGGGCGCCGGGTCAAGCAGCTCATAAATGCGACAGTGCTCGGACTCGAAGACCAGGCGAGCCTGATCAGTAAGGCAGGCCGCGAACTGCTCGTAGAATCCGAGCCACCAAAACATCGTCGCTGGCAGGAGAAAATAGCGCACCCCCTCGCGGTAGTTTCGTGCGAGTTCCTCAATGCACAGGGCGCTGTTTTCCGGGTGATGTCCGGCGTAGCGGCCATCCGCAGCCCGCGGAAAATGGAGCGCCTCGCGGCCGGAAAGGTCGATCAGATGTGGGTCGCCCTTGCTGGCCACGGCGAGCCGTGCACCCTCTGGAATTGCAGCCTGCGCGGCTTCCCGAACGCGTCCGATCAAGTCCGCGTAGCGTCGCTTTTTCTCCACCGCCTCGCCGGTCAGGCCGAAGACTTTGCCCGCCGATTCGTCGATAATCAGTTGGGCGTGGGTGCCCAGATACCGATGGAAAACCGCATAGTGCTCCAGCCACCAAAATGCCGTGGAGGGAAACAGTAAAAATTGCGCGCCACGCGCGCGCTGCGCCTCCAGATGGGCGATGCAGGTGGCGTCATCGGCGGGATGATGTCCGGCATAATTGCCGTTCTCGGCCTGGAGAAAATGCCACGCGGTCCGATTATCAAACCTCACCAATTCGCGATCGCCCTTGCTGACCACGAGGAGCGTTGTTTCAGCCGGCAGCTGGTTGTGGACGATCTCCCGCAGTTCGCGGATTTGATTCTGGTATTGAAAATACTTGCTGGGGACTGCGGGCGTCGGGGCGGGCCCCTCCGGCGCGGCGGAATCTGCGGTTGCAGTCCAGGTGGCGCCGGCCATCGCGCCCTGCAGCTCTTCATCCCGCCGCAGCAACTGTTCGTGCGCTTCGAGCAGCAATTTCCGGAGCTGGACCTGGAATTTCGCCAGGTGCGCGATCTCGCCTTGAGCGCGGCCCAGTTCCGCTTCCATCGCCTCCCGGCCTTTGATCACCTGGGCGAGCCGCTCCTCGACGCCGCTGAGAGCGGCCCGTTCGCCGTGGGCCCGATGCAGCTCCTGCTCCATCCCCTCGTTGCGATGGGTGAGTTCGCCAATCCGACTGTGCAGGATGGTCTGCTCCTCGTTGAGCCGCTGCACCGCGATGTCCTTCTCGGTTTGCAGTTCATGGCGCTGCCGCTCCGCTGCCGCCGCCTGCGAACCGGCTTGATGAAGGCTGTCGCGAAGACTGGCGATTTCGTTTTGCGCGAGCTCAAGCCGATGCGTCAGATTTCCGATCCGATCGTGGAGCACGGCTTCATCCGCGTTCAGCCTGCGGATCGTGACCAAACCGCTCTGCAGCGCTTCGTCGCGTTCGCACAGCTGTTCGGTGGTGTCGATCAGCATCGCGCGCAGGGAGGCTTCGCGTTTGCTGAGCCGCGCCAGCGTCGTTTCCAGCTCGGCCGCTTTGCGGGTGAGCGATTGCTCGCTAGCGGCCACTTCCGCGAGATCCGTCTCGAGCGCCCACTGGCGGGTCTGGGTGTCTGCTTCGAGTTTGAAATATTGTGCCTCGAGTTCCACTTGCGCGCTCGTGAGCGTGTCATTTTCCTCCCGCAGCTGGCGAATCTGCCGATGCTGGGTTTGGTTTTGATCCAGCAAGTCGCGCATGGCCCCCTCGACGTGCTGCGATCGTGAAGTCAGCTCGTCAATCCGCTTTTGCAGGCCCGCGGCTCGTTCGGCGAGCCGCACCTCGTTCGCCCCCTTTTCGACGGTGACTTCCTCGAGGCGGCGCAAGACATCAGCGCGGTCGGCGATGGCCTCGTGAAGCTCGGCGATTTTCTGTTCGAGCTGTTGACTGCGTTGCGTCAGCGCGCCGATCTGGCCGCGCAACAATGCCTCGCCCGCGAGTTCGGCACGCGCCGCGGCGAGTTCCTTCACCACCTGATCGTTGATGCCTTGCAGCTCAGCGAGGCGGGCGTGAAGCGGCGCCTGATCTTCGAGTCTCTGCCGCAGCTCAGCCGACTGCTCATCGAGGTCAGCGATTTGCTCGCGGAGTTGCGTTTCGACCGCACTCTTCCCGGCGATGATGTCGCGCAATTCTCCCGCGACGAGCGCGTGCCCGGCGATGAACTCGCGGAGCTGGACGGTCTCGGCCTTGAGGTGGAAGTTCGCATCCGTCAAGCCGCCGATGCGGCTGTGCAGCTCGGCTTCGCCACGGAGGTGGGTGCGCGCCTCGTTGAGTTCGCTTTCGAGTTCCGCCAGGCGCGCCTGCTGTCTGGCTTGGTCGTCGAGTTGCAGCCGGAGTTCAGCACCTTGCTGGTCGAGGCTGGCAATCTGCGCGCGGAGTTGGGCTTCAAATGCGTTCTTGCCGGCGATGACATCGTGCAATTCGCCGGCCGCCTGGGCGTGAGCGGCAATCGCCTGGCGGAGCTGAGCGGCCTGGCCTTCGAGATGGAAGTTTGCATCCGTCAGGCCACCGATGCGGCTGTGCAATTCGGCTTCGCCGTGGAGGCGCAAGCGCGCGTCATTGAGTTCGCTTTCGAGTTCCGCCAGGCGGGCCTGCAGTCTGGCCTGATCTTCGAGTTGCAGCCGGAGCTCAGCGCCCTGCTGGTCGAGCAAGGCCATCTGCTCGCGGAGATGGGCTTCCAGCGCGTTCTTTCCGGCGATGATCTCCTGCGATGCGCCGGCCGCCTGGGCGTAATCCGCAATGGCCTGCCGGAGTTGCGCGGCCTGGCCTTGAAGGTGGAGGTTTGCATCCGTCAAGCCACCGATGCGGCTGTGCAGCTCGGCCTCGCCGTCGAGGCGCAGCCGGAGCTCTGCGCCCTGCTGGTCGAGCAAGGCCATCTGCTCGCGCAGATGGGTTTCCAGCGCGTTCTTAGCGGCGATGATCTCCTGCGATTCGCCGGCCGCCCGGGCATAATCCGCAATGGCCTGCCGGAGTTGCGCGGCATGGCCTTGAAGGTGAAGGTTTGCATCCGTCAAGCCACCGATGCGGCTGTGCAGCTCAGTCTCGCCGTCGAGGCGCCGGCGCGCGTCGTTGAGCTCGCTCTCGAGTTCCGCCAGGCGCGCCTGCAGCCTGGCTTGTTCGTCGAGTTGCCGGCGGAGTTCAGCGCCTTGCTGGTCGAGGCTGGCGAGCTGCCCACGGAGCTGCGCTTCGAACGCGTTCTTTCCGGCGATGATCTCGTGCAATTCGCCGGCGGCCCGGGCGTTATCGGCGATCGCCTGGCGGAGTTGGGCAACCTGGCGTTCGAGATGGAAGTTCGCATCCGTCAAGCCACCGATGCGGCTGTGCAACTTCGCTTCCCCGTCCAAGTGGATGCGCGCGTCGTTGAGTTCGCTCTCGAGCTCCGCCAGGCGCGCACGCAGTCGGAGTTGATCTTCGAGTTGCAGCCGGAGTTCAGCGCCCTGCTGGTCGAGGCTGGCAATCTGCTCGCGGAGTTGCGCTTCAGACGAGTTCTTTGCGGCGATGACAGCGCGCAACTCCCCGGCAGCCTGCGCGTGCTCGGCAATCGCCTGGTGGAGTTGAGCGGCCTGGCCGCCGAGATGGAAATTCGCATCCGTCAAGCCACCGATGCGGCTGTGCAACTCCGTTTCCGCCTGGAGTGCGGCGCGCGCCTCCTGGAGCTCCGCCTCCATCTGCCGCCGCGTCGCTTGCGAGTCCACGAGCTGCGCTTCCAGGAGCTGCCGCGCCTCGAGCGCCTGATCGAGTTCTGCCGATTTCAGCCCGACCGCTTCCAGTTGCTCGCGCAGCTCCAGGGTTTTGTCGTTGAGCAAACTGCGCAGGACTTTCGCGGCTTCGGCATGCTCGCTCACGCTGTCGTCGAGCTGGGAAAGCTGTTCGAGCAACTGGCGATTGCGGTCCGTAAGCCAGGTGATCTTGCTCCGCAAGGTGGCCTCGCCGCTGAGCTGCGCATGGGCGATTGCGAGGTCGCGTTCGATCCGGTCCCGGGCCTGCTGGAGCTCCGCGAGCTGGCGGGGCACGCTCGCCACCTCGCGCGTCTCCCCGCTCTTGCGGTCCGCGGCGTCGGCCAGGTTCTCGCGAGCGCCTAGTGATTGCTGCAGGCGGGCGATCTCGGCTTCGAGCTCCCCATTGCGCTTATTGAGTTCGGTGATGCGGACCTGCAGCACCGCTTCCGATTCGACCTGGGCATGGACATGGGAGAGCTCTCCCTGCAGCCCGCCCCGGGCGGCCGCCAGTTCGGCGATCCGCTTCTGGAGCAGCGCCTGATTCTCCAGCCGCTGCTGCACTTCCACGAGTTCCTGCTCGGCGAGCCGGTGGACCTCGGTTAGCTCCTGAAGCGGGTGGCGCCACTCACGTTCGGCCCCGCCCGCGGCCCCCGCTTCGCGTATTTCGCGGGCGATTGCGATCTTGAATTCGACGAGGTCGGCCGCGCGCTGGCGCAAGGCTTCGTCTTCTGCGATCGGCTGCCGCGAACGGCCAAGCGCGGACTCGAGCTCCGCGACGCGGACGACGGCGCTCTGAAGCTCGGCGATGCGTTGAGCGCGTCGCGCCACTTCATCCTGGAGGACTTCCACGCCGCGTCGTAGCAGTTCCGCTTCGGAGGCTGGTTTATCGGAACGTCCGCCGCTCCCCGAGGTCAGTTGCAGATCGTCCATGGCAGAATCACGCTCGGAACCGTTGGCTGGACTGGCGACGGACGATGGGGCCGCGGGCGGCGGCTCAATCTGGCGCAAGATGCTGCCCGGAGTGGGCGGGCACGGGCTCACATCGTGGCGTCCGCGGGGCTCGTCCTGCCACTGCGCCTCAACGCACATGGCGCGATAGAGCTCGAACACTTCGGGCGCGACGCCGGCATCGAGCAGGTGGTCGGTGGAGAAATGAGCGTGGCGCAGACCCCCGATGACGGAGGCGCAAGCGGCCTCGACGTCGCGGGCCGCGGCCTGGAGAAAATTGAGCACACGGCGCAGCTCGGCGTGAGGACTGCGAAAGTAGGAGTCGTAGTGGGTGATGATCCGATCCTCGGAGCGGGACCACTCCAGGACGCGCTGGTTGTAGGCCTGCCAGAGCTGGAGCCCGAGAGCGTAGGAGGTGCCATGGCGGCGGTGGAGCGAGAGCGCGACTTCGAGCGGATTGCGCAGCGGAATGACCACTTTTCCGCGCGGGAACAAGTGGCGCCAAAAGGGCAGGGTCAAGCTGTTCCGCGGATCGTTCCAGCCCCAGAAGGCGTGCGGGAAGAATTCCTGGAAGGCCATCTCGGCCTTGACCCGCAGCCGCGCGATCGGCTCCTCATCCTCCCACCCGTCTTGAAGCTGCGGCGGAGAGTCCCACCGGCCACCGAGCTGCTCGAGGATTTCGTCGTTGAGCGCGACAAATTTCGTATCCTCCCAAACTGCGCTCCGATTGTCCCGGGCTACGTCGCCCAGATCGGCGTCGCGTCCCAGATACAGGCCGGAGATTTTTAGCAGACGCGTGACCATCGAGGTGCCGGAGCGATGCATCCCCGCGATGAGGACGGGCGGGCGGACGGTCGTCCGGACCTGTGTCGTGGTGCGAGCCTGCCCACCGCGGATCGGAAACATCGTTTGGTCGCTGCTTTCAGGCAATCTTTTCATGGGACGGAACGGCTGGACCAAAGCCAGCCTTGAGCAGTTCTGCGTGCAGGAACCGGAGCTCTGCGCTGTCACCCGGTCCGGGTTCGGAGGAGGCGTTGAAATCTTCGATGGCTTCGCGATAGATCTGGCGAATGGCGGCCGCGTGCTGGGGCAGGCCGATCACCGCCGTCCGGCGTGCGCCTTCGCGGAGGCGGGGCAGGAGCTGTTCGTCCTCGAAAATCCGGCGCAGCAGCGCCGCCAGCTGGTCTGGCCGATTGTAGTCGAAGGTGAACCCGTTCTCGCCCTCAACGATTCCTTCCGGCAAAGCGCCGAGATTTGAAACGAGGGCGGGAACGCCGTGGACGAGCGCCTCCCATTTCACGAGGCAAAAAATTTCCGGCCATTGCGAGGCGATGACCACGGAATCGACGTCCGCGAGCAGACCGGAAAGCTCCGAGGCTTCGTAGGCGCCCTGCAGGCGAAAATCCAGCCCCTCGATCGTGGCGGCCGTGGCTTTGAGCTCGCGCTCATATTCAAGATCGTGGACCTGGCCGAGCAGGGTGAACCTGACGGCGGGGATCCTGGCTTGCCGGATCGCCTCGAGGATGACGTGCAATCCCTTGTGGCGAACGATCGAGCCGAGGAAAGCGAGGTTCAACTGGCCGCGATGGACAGGCGCAGATGGGTTCGTCGGGAGGGCGGAAGCGGGTTCGATCCAGGTGGGGTTGGCCAGCACTTGAATGCGCTCCGGGGCGGGGCTGAAGTCGCGGAAAAAGTCGCCGACGTGCCCGGCCGGGCAGATCACGCGTTCGGCCATGCCGAGCCACTGGCGGAAATACATCGCGCGCACGCCCCAGCGATTGATGGGCGTGCGGGCTTCTCCGGGAAAGCACGCCCGGGCGCATTCGCGGCCAGCATCGGGGCCTGCGCAGACGGAGCCGTCGGGCTTGAGCAGGATGACGCGAGGGCAGGCGAAGTAAAAATCGTGCAGCGTGAGGACGACGGCTGCGCCGAGGCGACGCGCGATCTGGATGAAGCGCGGGGAGAGGTCGATGAGGTGATTGATGTGAACCACATCGGGCGCGGCCTCGAGCATCACCAGGTGGAAGAGGCGTTCGAGGTGGGCGTGGTCGTTGAGGAAAAAACGGCGGTCCACATCGCCACCGTTGAAGCGATAGAGCGTCACGCCGTTGGCGAGGGCGTGGCGTTCGGTGCGCGCAAGATTGCCGTTCCAACTTGGCAGCAGCGCGGCGACGGACACCTCATCGCCATCCGCCGCGAGCTGGCCGGCCAGCTTTTCGGTGTAGCGTTCGACGCCCGAGACGTAGTCGGGCGGAAAACGGTGGCTGACGAGGAGGACGCGCATGGAATTCAGTTCGCGGGGAGGAAACCGAAATCGGCGAGGGAAGTGTGGAGGAAATTGAGCTCCTCGGTATCCGCGCACGATGTGTTACGGGCATTTTGAAATTCAGCGATGGCTTCTCCGTAGATGGCCACGACGGCTTCGGTATGTTCCGAGAGCGTCACGACGTGGGTTTTGCGGGCGGTATCGCGCAACCGCTGGAGGAGACCCGGCTCCCTGACCAGGCGGACGAGCTGGCCCGCCAGTTCCGCCGGATTGTCATGCGCGAAAGTGAATCCGTTCTCGCCCTCGACGATCGCATCCTGAAGGGCGCCGAGCCGTGAGGCGAGGACCGGCACGCCGCGGACCATCGCCTCGCGCGCCACCAGAGCAAAGGTCTCCGGCCATTGCGAGGGCATGACCACGCAGTCGATGCCGGCGAGAAGCGCGGAAAGTTCGTTCGTGGCATAGCTGCCGTGAACGCGGAGGCTGAGTCCGGGGATGGTGGCGGCGCGCTGCTCGAGTTCGCTTCGGTATTCCGGGTTCGCAACCGGCCCGAACAGATTCAGATTCACCGGACTGAGCCTGGCGAGGCGCAAGGCTTCCACGATCAGGTGAACGCCCTTGTGGGCGACGACGGAGCCGAGAAAGGCAAGATTGAGCACGGCACCATTCGGGTCGGGGTCCGGTTGGGGTGGGACTTCCGCAGGGTCGATGTTGATGCCGTTTGGAATGGTGCGAAGCCGCGCGGCTGGAGCGCCGAATTTTTCAAAGAATGAAGTGACGTAGGCCGACGGCGTCATCAGGCGATCCGCGACGCCGAGCAGGCGGCGAAAGTAAGCGGCACGCATTCCCCAGCGCGGCGCGGCGTCGGCGCCCTCGTGAGCAAAGCAGGTTCGCCCACATTCACGACCGCCGTCCGGTCCGGCGCAAACGTTCCCGGAGGTCTGTTTCAAGATGATCTGGGGGCAGGCGCAGTAAAAGTCGTGCAGTGCGAGGACGACGGCCGCATCCAGGCGGTGCGCGATATCCATGAGGCGCGGCGAGTGATCGAGCAAATGCAGGAAGTGGACGACGTCGGGTGCGGTCTCAAGCACCACGTTGGCAAAAAGCCGTTCGAGCCGTTCGGATTGCGGCGGGAAGAGGTTCCACGCATTGCGCCCTCCGATCAGGCGATGGATGGTCACGCCGTTTTGCTGGCGCTCGCGGAGGACCCGCGGCTGCTCCGGATCGGGGCCCGGACGGCGGGTGACGACACTGACGGTGTGCCCGGCTTTGACCAATTCCGCCGCGTGCGTCTGGGTGACGCGCTCGACGCCGACGAGGCCGTCCGGGGGATAGCGGTGGGAGACGAGCAGGACTTTCATAGCCTAGCTGGCGGCGATTCCAGCGGCTTCAATGACTGCGCCGGCTTTGATCCTTTCGGTGAGCGAAAGCGAGGCCCGGAGGTCGCCCTTCCAACGCTCGTGATTGACGCCCAGCCAGTCGCCGACGTGCTGCGCGGTCCGCCGGAGCAGCGAGGTCATGCGCCACCATTCGAGTTCGTCGCCTTGGAAGCAGCCCAGTTCATCGAGGTAGCGCCAATCGTCTTTCGCGTGCCAGAAAATCCGGCCGATGAGTTCGTGATCTGCAAAATCACGACCCACAATCTCATGGTTGGCGATGCCGTCGTCGAAGCAGCGCTGGAGCAGCTCGAAGTGCGAATAGTTATGCGAATGCAAAATCACCGAGCTGGGCTCGTGCTGAATCTTGTAGCCGGCTTCCAGCACTTCCTTGGCCCAGAGGATGTCTTCGCCGATGGTCACTTTGCGGAAGGGAATTTTGGCGAAGACCTCGGGCCGGATCGCAGCACTCATGCTGTGGAAATTGACGAGCGCCCGCAGCGCCTGGTGGGAAAGTGCGCGGTACGCGGCAAAATCGGTGATCGAGCGGATCTGTCGCTCGAGCGAGCTGTTGTAGTCGCGGGGGACATCTTTCGCCGTCAGCAGATCCGCCTCCGGGCGCACCTGGGTGCGGCTGCAAACGCCTGCGATGAGCGGGTCGCCATCGAGGGCCGCCACGAGATTGGCGAGCCAGTGCTCGTCGGCGGGTGTGGCGCTCTGGTTGACGAAGACGAAGACGCTGCCGCGGGCCTTGCTCGCCGCGAAGGCGCGGGTCAGGCCGTGATTGAAAGAACGTGGGTCGATCGACCAAACGGTGGCCCCAAACTCGCGCAGCACGTCCACGCTGGCATCAGTGGACCCGGAATCGATGGCCACGAATTCAATGGTATCGCGGGTCTGCTGGCTGAGGATGCGCGGGAGCAGCGCGCGCAGTTTGTCCGCGCCGTTTTTGACCGGCAGGAGAATGGAGATGAGCCGCCCACTGGATTCCTGGGACATCCAATGCACCACGCCTTCGTGGAGGAGCCGCGGCTCAGCGACCGGAGTTTGATGCGGAGCGCTGCCATTGACGCCCGGGGGCCTGGGGCTTTCCGTGGCCTTCCACTCGGCCTCCTTGAGCTGCACGCTGAGGCGGACGGTGTCCTTCATCAAATCATAGACTTGCCGCGAGCGCACGTTGAGGAGCTTGTCGGCCTGCCAGCGATGATCGGTGTCCTCGATCACGCCAAGCTCTGGCGCAACGGCGAGATGAAAGGGAAAGGCCCAGTCGTACTGCACCTTCATCAGGCCGTCTTCGAGGTAGTATTTGAAATCGTCCGGATGAATGCGATGCGCCCAGCGGCTCCAGTAAAGCTGCTTGTTGTGCTCTTCGCTGCTGGAAAGCCCACTGTCGGTCCACACGTCGCGCGAGACCGATTCGAGATGGATGAGCACGCTCTCGTGCTGGTAATGCAGCTCGTAACCCATCTCGCCCAGGCGCAGACAAAGATCCACGTCCTCCAAGCCGTTGCGGTAGGCGGGATCGAAGCCCCGCGCCCGCTGGAAGGCCTCCTTGCGCATCAGTGCGCAACCGGCGGTGATGATTTGAAATTGGCGCGATTTGTTCACCGCCGGGTGGTCGGAGGGGAAGGTGGCATAAATGTGCCGCGGAAATTTGTCATGGCAGATGACCACACCGGCGTGCTGCACCGTGTGGTTGGGAAAGAGCATCTTCGCGCCAACCGCCGCAGCCTTTGGGCGCGCGTCCGCATAGCGGACCAGCGCACCCAGCCAGCCCGGTTGCGGGATCGTGTCGTTATTCAGGAAGAGAAGGTACTCGCCGAGCGCAAGGTTCGCGCCGTCGTTTGAGGAAATAGCGAAGCCGCAATTGCTGGGATGAGTGACGACACGAATTTGATCCCCGTAACTGCGCAGAAGGTCCGGAGTGTTATCGGTGGAATGATCGTCAATGACAATGATCTCGAAATCCTCAAAACCGTTTCTGCGGGCGAGCAGAGTGTTCAGACACTGGGCCGTCAGCGAAATTTTGTTAAAAACTGGGATTATTATTGAAATTCTCACAAGTTCCATCTGTTACGCTTAATATAGACTTAATCAGTTTAGCGCAAAACTTTAATATTGCGCGCTGCTATAGCACGCAGCGCGCCAGCCGATTTGGTGTTGCACCCACGTCCACGTGCCTGGCTCCGTGCAGCTCGAAGATCACGCACGTATTCTCTTCTCTCAGAATTAGTTCATAATGACTTTCGAGATGTTGCCTGAATTGCGTGTAGTGCTCCAGCCACCAAAGGGCGGTACTTGGAAAAAGCAGGTACTGCGCGCCTTGCTGGCGAAGTTTTTCCAATTGCTGGATCGCTTCTCGACTATCCGCAGGATGGTACCCTGTGTAAGTGCCATCATCCAACTGGGGAAAATGCTGACCACCGCGCGTGCCGATTTGGAGCAAATCAGTGTCGCCCTTGCTGACCACGAGGACGGTCGCGTCGGGGGGCAGGTGGACGCGGACGAGTTCAGCGATCTGCGCGGGCAACTGGCGGTAGGCGAGGTCGGGCCGCATCTGCGGAGGAGCCCAGGAGACACCCCACTTCGCCTCGAAGCGCGCTCGGTTAGCCTTGAAGAGACGGGCGTAATCACCCTCTGGAGCGAGCTCGCCGAAGCTGGCTTCACCGAAATGATGAATGAAAATGTCCTCGGCGCAGACCACGCGATAGCCGGCGGCGCGGGCCCTCATCGCGTAATCGTCGTCTTCGAAAAGCCCCATTTCGAACTGCTCGTCAAGCGGCCCGATCCCTTCCAGGGCATCGCGGCGCAGGGCGAGGAAAAACATCGCCGGACGGGGGATTTCCACAGTCTCACCCCGATGCTCCCGGGCGCGCTCAACGGCAAAGGCCGCGCATTCGCCGAAAGTCCGGTAGCTGGTAAAAATTTCCGCTTCATTCCCGATGCGGTTCGTCACCGCGCCGAGAATTCCGGTTTCCAGGTCCTGCAGGTGAGCCGCGATTCCCTCCAGCCAGCCCGGGGCGACAATGGTATCGTTGTTGAGCAGCACCAAAAGATCGCCGGTTGCGGCGGCCAGACCCTGATTGGTCGCCGCGGCGAAGCCGGAGTTCGCGGAGTTGAAGAGCGGGCGAACCTGCGGGTTGCGCTCAGCCAACCGGCGAAGATAGCTGGCAGTGGCCTCCGTGGAGGCGTTATCCACGACGATCAACTCAAGGTCGTGGCCGATGCTGGCCGCGAGGACACTCTCCAGGCACATGCGGGTGAAGACGAGTTGATTGTAGGTGACCACGATCACGCTGACCCGAGGGCCGGCAAGCTCCGCAAGCGGCTCAAACGCCGGAATCGGCTGCCCGAGGACGGCGGACGTGGTGGCCTCCGGAATGCGAATGGGGCGCCGCGAGATCGGCTCGATGATCATCCGGGAAGGAAAGAGTTGGGCGCGCCCAAGGGGCCGGGTAACTCCCAATTCGTCCAGGAGGCGTCCCAGCACCACGTCGTAATTGAAATAGTCGCGGGCTATCTCGCGCGCCGCACGGCGATTTTCCTCGTAATTGGAATTGATGGTCTCGATCACATTCAAAACATCCTCCATCGTAGAAAAACCATAGAGGCCGCATCCCGTCGGCAAGACATTTGAAAAGCCGGTTTCCTGCGTAATCACGGGGCGGCCCGAGGCCAGATAGGTGGCGCTTCGATCGCTGAACCAGCCGCTGCGCAGCCGCACGTTTTGATCCTTCGCGGCGGTAAACTCGCCACGGGAACCAGCCACATAGCCGCGGTATTCGTCGATATCCATCGAGAAATCCATGGCCTGTCGGACCACCCAGCCGTGGCTTTCGAGCAACTCGCGGGTCGCGTCGGAGCAACTGGCCAGCGCGAGTTCCATCGGTTGCGAGGTGCGCGAGGGCAGGTCGATAAACTTCAGGAACTCGAAGTGTTTGCTCCAGGTATAGGTCTCGCCGCGGAACTGGACCTGCCGCCAGTGCTGCTCCCAGTTTCCCACACTGGTAAAAACCTCGGCGGGCGCATCCGCTACCGGCCAGAAATCCAGAATCACCGGCTGCCGGGTGGGGCGAAAATGGAAGCGCTCGGAGACGGGAAGACCGCAATCGGGGCTGCCCAGATTCTCGCCGAAGGTGAAGAACGCGCAATGCGGCGCGACGAAGTCGATCGTCTCCTTGAGGCAATCGTGAAGCTCGATCTGGAGTTGCACGGGATCCGTCTCCAAATAAACGAGCCGCCCGGTCGCGTAATGCTCCGCCAGCGGAATGGTGCCGCCGTGCAGATTGATGATGAAGTCTGCGCTGGCGAAAAGCTCACGGAGCTGCGTGTCGCTCATTCCGAAATAGCGACCATCGTCGTGCAAGGCATGGAAAGCCCAACGCCCGGCGAGATCGAACCGCCGCATCACCTGGTCGATGAATGTCGCTGCTCTCGCGGAGCCGTCGCATTGCTCGGTCTCCATGAACATGGAAGGCGTCCGGGCATGCTCCTCGACATAATAGACCTCGCAGCCGAGCCGCTCGAAGCCCACGAGGTACTGCACCGTTTGCCAGACGACACCGGCGACCGGCATTTTCGTCATCATGCCGAGGACGACAATCTTGGGTTTGCGGCCGATGTTCATGAGGCAGACCGCGCCGAGGAAAGCGACCGCCGTTCCGCATCAGCGAACCATGCGTTGCGCGCGTCGCGGTTCATTCTTTGCTCGAGAACGGTGATCACGCGGGTTTGGAAACGCTCATCTGTATGGCAACAGCGCCACGCCGAGGCTGGCGAGACGACAAACGATCCCCGGAGGTGGCCTTCCGCATCCCAGCACCGAGAGAACCAGCTTGGGAGTCGAACACCTTTACAATGATCAGCTTGAGCGGCCAGGGGCGCGAGAAGACCGGCAAAGGCTTCCCAGGAAGGTAGGACAGGCTGAAATGATGACGCCCCTATGCAGGGACGGAAATATCGGACGCATGAATGATATTTTTCATAATTACAATACCTATTTGCGGCAGGAAAAAAGAGCATCGAATGGCCGCGGACGCAAGCGGAAATCCCGGCTTTTCAACTCAAGAAAGCGACCCGCCGCGATACCAGCCAGTGGTTCGGCGTTCAAGGCGTAGCGGCGGCCCCGGACAGCGCGTCGAGAGAAGTGTTCCAGGCGCGAATCAGTTCGTGGATGTCGGGTTCCTGCCACATGGACATGTGCGTCCCGGGGACCCGGACGATCTGCAGACCCCCCTCGAAAAACTGGCTCCAACCGAGACAGTTGTCGAAGTCATCATTTTCGTAATGGACGACTCGGCGTTCCGCGCGAAAGAGGATCCCCCTGCTGGCCAGCGGTTGCGGCCGGTACCACTGCAGCGCATGGAGCCAAATCCGATTAATGACACTCCACCGCGCTAATGGGTCCGCCAAGTCGATTCGAGGCGGGATTGGCGCTTGAAGGGGCGCTTTGAAACTCTTCCAGTCCGGCAGACTGCTGTCGAAAAGCAATACCGCCTCGATAGTCCGCCCCAGGCAGATCAATTGATGCGCGACTTCCACCGCCAGAACGCCGCCATAGGAATAACCGGCGAGCAGCAGGGGCCCCGAGATGTCCGCATTATGAATCAAGGACGTATGGGGGACCGCCATATCCGCTACACTCGGCAAGGTCGTGCAATCCTGCTGAGCACACCTTCCCAGCAACTCCGTCGTGTAGTAGGAGACATCCGCCACAAGAAAAGGCTCGGGGCGAGTCGCAACATGCGCCTGGCGAAAGGCCTCGATGGGGGCGTTATGGAAAACGAAAACCACCGGCCGCCCGGTCCCTGCACGTGGCCCAGCGATCAGTTTCGGCACGGTCGGCTCATGCTTCGCCCCCGCGACAATCCGCGCCAATTTTTCGATGGTGGGATGTTCGAACAGGGTCAGCGCCTCCAAACTGACGTCGAAGGTGCGATTGATGGCGGCGATGACCCGAAAGGCGAGCAAGGAATGGCCGCCCAAATCGAAAAAGCTGTCTTGCAATCCGATTCGAGAGATCTGGAGGATACTTTCCCAGATCTCTTTGATTTTCTGTTCGGTCGCGTCACCGAGAGGGGCCTCGCCGTGATCCGGAGAGGGAACCACCTCGGGCGGCGGCAAGGCCTGCCGGTCCACCTTTCCGCGCGGGCTCAGGGGCAGGGCCGCCAGGGGAACATACATTCCGGGCACCATGTGATCGGGCAGCCGCTGCTTCAAAAAGTCCCTCAATTCGTGGGTGGACGGCCGTGCTTGTTCCTGGGGCACGATATATCCGACCAAAGAAAGGCCGAGAGGAGGGATCTCTCGGGCCACGACCGCACAGGCACGCACGCCTGGATGCTCTGCCAGGGTGGCTTCGATCTCGCCCAGTTCCACTCGAAATCCGCGGATCTTGATCTGATGATCGATGCGCCCCAGATACTCCAGGTTTCCATCGACCCTCCAACGGCCAAGGTCACCGGTCTTGTAGAGGCGTTCGCCCGGCTTGAAGGGATGCGGAACAAACTTCTCCTGAGTCAGGTCGGGACGATTCAAGTAGCCGCGAGCCAGTCCATCGCCGCCGATGTAAAGTTCTCCCGGAGCCCCGATGGGCACGAGCTGATGATGCGGATCCAGCAGGTACACTTGCTCGTTGGACAATGGGCGCCCAATCGTGGGGGGATGGCCCGGCTCGCGCAGCGTGTAGGTCGAGTAGGTGGTCGTCTCCGTCGGACCGTAGAGATCATAGACTTTCTGAACGGCGGTCTCTCCGTAAAGCTGGTTCACCAAGGTGGCGGCGAGCGGCTCGCCGGCCAGGTTGACCACCCGAACCGAGGCAGGAATGCCCGTCACCAGGAGCAGCTCACGAGCGGCCGATGGCACGGTGTTGATCAGAGTCACTTCTTCCCTTGCCGCCAATTCGGGCAAAGCCAGCGCATTATCGGCCAGGATCACGCATCCGCCCCAGCTCAAGGGCACAAACATTTCGAAGACGGAGAGATCAAAGCAAATGGAAGTGGAGGCGAGCACGCCGGAAATCTCCTCGGCGTTGAAAACCTCGCGTGCCCAGTGCAGCAACGCGACCGCGCCGCGATGCTCCAACGCCACGCCTTTGGGCTTGCCGGTCGATCCGGACGTGTAAAGGACATACGCGAGATTGGCGCTGCGCACCGACCCGGCAGGATTATCGCGTCCATGCTTCTCGATCTCCGGCCAGTCGGAATCGAGCCAGACGACGCTGGTCCCCGGCGGCGGCTGGACTGCCACCGAGGAATGCGTCGCCAATAGCAGAGGGGCCTTGGTGTCTTCGAGCATGAAGGCCAGGCGGTCTCTGGGATACGCCGGGTCCAGCGGCACATAAGCTCCGCCCGCTTTTAGCACCGCCAAAACCCCCACCATCATCCGCCAGGATCGCTCGCAGCAGATGCCCACCAGAGTTTCCGGTCCGACGCCACGCGTGCCAAGGTGATGGGCGAGCTGGTTGGCGCGACAATTCAGCTCACGAAAGGTAAGCCGTTCGTCTCCCGCGATTAACGCAACCGCCTCCGGGGTTCGCTGGACCTGCGCCTCGAACAACTGATGGACACACGCTTCCGGCGGGTAAACCAAACGATCCTGGTTCCACTCAAAGAGGAGCTTATGTCGCTCCGACTCGTTCAGCGGGCGGTGCGCCGCGTGGCGAATGGAGGCGACATTGGGAATGGGACTCGGCGGAGGCACCATATCAGGACGTCAATGGGCCGGCCGGTCCATGCGGCGGCAGCTCAAACCGCTTGCTCTCGGCGACCAGTTTGCAGTTGTTTGCGCCGTATCTCGTGTCCGTCGCCGAATTCAAAAAGGTGATCAATAGCATTAATGCGTCCGATTTTCGCAGCATTTACAGTGAGTGCAACCGTCTCGCTTTTCTCTTCGCCAGAAAGCCAATTTCCGGATGGCTTGGCGCACCAAACGACTACTAAATCGCGTCCGTGTCCACCCGAGCAGGTGATCAGGCGTGGCGCAGACACCGGTATGGCGACCTCCCCGGAGTCCAAAAAACGGGACCGCCGTCACGGAGGTGAGGCGACCTCCACCAGCGTGGAAGGACACCGGTTTTCAAGGAGCGGTCGTTGCGGGCGTGGAGACTACGGGCAGGCGCGTCCGGCGGCGCGACTTTGCCGTCTGCATCTCGAAGAGTTGTTTGTAGAGGCCGCCGCGCTCGATCAGTTCCTCGTGCGTCCCGCGCTCGACGATCTCGCCGTGGTGCATGACGAGGATGAGGTCGGCGCTGCGGATGGTCGCCAGCCGGTGCGCAATCATGAAGGTGGTGCGTCCGGCGATCAGACGGTCAAGGGCGTCGAGGATCACGGCTTCGGTGCGGGAGTCGATGGACGAAGTCGGCTCGTCCAGGACGAGGATGGGCGCATCCTTGAGGAAAGCGCGCGCCACCGCGATGCGCTGGCGCTCGCCCCCGGAGATCTGGGTGCCCCGCTCGCCGAGGACGGTCTCGTAACCTTGCGGCAGTTTTGTGATGAAATCGTGGGCGTTGGCCGCCTGCGCCGCCGCGATGATCTCCTCCTCGTTCGCTTCGAGCCGACCGTAACGGATGTTCTCGGCGATGGTTGCGGAAAAGAGGAGCGGCTCCTGCAGGACGATGCTGATCTGGTCGCGAAGCGACTTCAGGCGGATTTTGCGGATATCGGTGCCGTCGAGCAGGATGCGTCCGGCTTTCGCATCATAAAAGCGCGGGAGCAGGCTGATCAGCGTCGTCTTGCCCGCGCCGGTGGGACCGCAGATGGCGATCACCTGGCCTGGCTTCACTTCGAAAGAAATGTTTTTGAGCGTGTCGCGCCGGCCCTGGTAACTGAACTGGATATCCTCGAACTGAACGTAGCCAGTCGCTCGCCCGATTTCGATCGCGTCAGGCTCGTCGGCAATCTCGGGTTTCGTATCGATCAAATCGAAGGCAAAGCGCAGGGCCGCAAACTGATCCTGGAGCGAGCCGATCGTGGTGCTGATCGCCTCGAGCGGGGCGTAAACCGCCGCGACGTAGGAAATGACGACGAGCAGATCGCCCGCGGTCATTTTGCCATTCATTGCCTGATAGGCACCGAAACCGAGCACCAGCGCGGTGCCGATGGCGGTGATCATGTTCACGGCCAGGGAGAAGAGGGTCTGCCGGACGGTCACCCTGATCCGCGCTCCGACGGCCCGCTCGCCCTGCTCCCGGAACCGCCGGTATTCATGCCTTTCGCGGCCAAAAGCCACGATCACCCGCAGCATCGACATCGCTTCGTGAATGATCGAGAGCGATTCGCCCTCCATCCCCATGACGTGCAGGAGGCGCGACTGGATGTGGGTGGCATAATAATGCACCGAGTAGTAAAGAAACGGAACGACGCTGAGCGCAAGGAGCGCCAGTTGAGGGTTGATCTGATAGGTGACCCAGGACATCCCGATGAGCGTGAGCGCACTTTGCGCGATCGGCTGGATCGCCATGACCAGGCCGGCCGCGGCATGGGCCTGGAAATTAATCGCGTAGATCAACATCCCGGTCCGCTTCTGATCGTGAAAGGCGAGCGAGAGCCGCTGCGCGTGCTCAAAAAGATCGCTGCGGAAGTCGAGGATCATCTTCTGCTCAAAGCTCGTCGTGACGTAGCTCTGGAGCACCGCCAGCCCGTTGCTCAGGATTTCGATAATGATGCCGGCGACCACGACGGCCAGAAGCAGGCCAAACTTTCCCTCGCCGAACCAGCCCAGAACGGTCGCCAGGACCGGAGGCACCGGATGGGGCCCGAGCACATTATCGATCACGATTTTCAAAGGCCAGGGCGCGAGCAAACCGGCCATTGAGGCCAGGATGGTCAGGACGACGGAAATCGAGGCGAGGCCGCGATACGGCCACAGGTAGCGGAAAACGCGTGGTAGGTATTTCACTCGGAGTTATTCGTAACGAAGCGCCTCGATCGGATCGAGTTTGGAGGCCCGGACGGCGGGATAAAGGCCGGACAGGACGCCGATGGCGACACTGATACTGAAGCCGACGATGACCGCGTTCGGCGAGAGAATCGGCGGCGAGGAATCGGCCATCGCGGTTTGCAGATATTTGATCAGGCCAACGCCGAAAACCGCTCCGGCCAGGCCGCCGAGCAGGCTGAGGGTGATCGCCTCGGCGATGAACTGCACGAAGATATCCCAGCCCCAGGCGCCGAGCGCCTTGCGGATGCCGATCTCGCGGACGCGCTCATTGATCGACGCGAGCATCAGATTCATGATCCCGAGGCCGCCGACGAGCAGCGACACGGCCGCGACGCCCCCGCCGACGGCGAAGTAGCTGCGGCGCGACTTGTGCATGGTTTCCATCATCGCCTCGGCGGTATCGAGCTTGTATCCCCGCTTCCCGCGATGGTTCTGCCAGAGGAGGTTGGTCAATTGCGTCTTGACCCGGCTGAGCGCGCCGACCTGGCGGACCTTCACGTTGAGCGAGCTGAGCTCCGGCTTGCCGAGCACTTTTTTCTGCATGGTCGCGAGCGGGATGAAGACGATCTGGTTCTTCTCATTGAGCACGTTCAGGCCTTCCTGCATCAGCACGTAACGCTTGAGAACGCCGACGACATAGAAGGGCTGTCCTTTGATGTAAACGGTGCTGCCCACGACTTTCTCGTTCCGCTCATAAAGAGCATCGACGGCGGCACTGCCGAGTACGGCGACATTCTCGTATCCGAGGCTGTCCGCGTCTGTGATGAAGCGGCCCTGGCTGAGCGCGTATTTGCTGACCGTGAGCGCGTCGCGCGAGACGCCCTGGACGGGAACCTTGAAAAACTTCCCGTGATGCGCGGTGAGCGCCTCGGTATAGATCTCCGGTGAAATGAAAGCGGCGTCGCGGCAGAGCCGGCGGACCGATTCGACGTCCTGCATGGTGATCGTCGAGAAGAGGATCTGCCGCTGATCATCGACGGAATCCTCGGCGACAATGCTGACCTTTTCGAGACCGCCGAACTCGGCGAACCACGTCTCCCAGCTCGTGACCAGACCTTCGAGCAAGCCCATCACGGCGACGAGCGACGCGACGCCGAGAAAGACGCACGTCATCGTCAGTAATGAGCGCAGCTTGTGCGCCCAAACCTCCGCAAATCCATTGGAAAGGCCGGCGATGAGGTTCTTCATCGGGGGGTCGCGGCCGCCACTTCGGCCGGCGTGGTCGGATCGGCGATTTTGCCATCGAGCACGTGAATCTGCCGCTTGCTGTAGCTCGCCACGCCCGCGTCATGGGTGACCACGATGATCGTGCGGCCCTGCCGGTGGAGCTCGGCGAACAGTTCGAGGATGGTGCGCGCGGTCTGGCTGTCGAGGTTGCCGGTCGGCTCGTCGGCGAGGATGATGCGCGGCTCATTGATCAGCGCGCGGGCGATGGCGACGCGCTGCTTTTGACCGCCCGAAAGCTGGTTGGGTCGATGGTGCGCGCGGTCGCGCATGCCGACCTGGTCGAGCACTTCCCAAACGCGCTCCCGGGCGCGCGGGTTGGGGTTCCGCGAATACGAGACGGGCAGCAGCGTGTTGCGCAGCACGTTGAGCCGCGGGAGGAGATTGAAGGCCTGGAAGATAAAGCCGATTTTCTCGGCGCGGATTTTCGCCCGCTCGATTGCCCCGCAGGAAGAGAGCTCCTGGCCTTCGACGAAAACCTTCCCCGAGGTCGGCGTGTCGAGGAAGCCGAGCAAATGCATGAGCGTGGACTTTCCCGAGCCGGACGGGCCGAGGATCGCGACAAACTCGCCTTGCTCGATCTTGAGATCGACGCCATCGAGCGCGCGGACCGTGACCTGCCCGACTTTGTAAACTTTGCTGACGTTCTGAAATTCGATGACCGGCATCGCGTCAGTCTTGCGGCGGGTCGGTTTGCTCCAGCCCCGGCGGGCGCTGGAGCGCGACCTCGTCCCCTTCCTTCAGCCCGCCCTTCACTTCCATGTAAACCGTGTCGCTGATGCCGGTCTGCACCGGCCGCACCTCGAAACCGCCGCCATTCTTCGCATAGACAAACACCCTGCCCTCCTCGACGAAGATGGCCGACACCGGCACCGCCAGAGCCTTCTCCTTTTGCGCGGTCGAGATGACGATGCTGGCGGTGATGCCAGGCTTGATCGGCGCGTCGGTGGGTTTGAGCACAAGCGTCATGGGAAACACGCGGATGCTCTTATCCTTGTCCCTGGGCTGCGCGGACAGCGCCAGGGTGTCCACCGTGGCTTCGGCGACGGCGCCGGGCACGGAGTCAAAGGTCACCCGGGCGCTCGCGCCGACCGTGACTTTGATGACATCGACTTCATTGATATCGGACTGCACCTGCAACTGGCTGGTGTCGGCGATCTGCATGAGCAGCGAAGTCTCCCCCGCCGTCTCGGCGCCGGTGATGACGACGCCATCGCGCACTTTGAGGTTCAGCACGATGCCGTCGTGCGGCGCGCGAATGGTGCTCTTGGCGAGTTTGATCTGGCTGACTTTTTGCCGCGCGCGATCGCCCTCGAGCGCGTTGTGCGCGAGCCGCAGTTCGATGTCCGCCTCGGTCAGGTCTTTTTCCATCAGGAACTTCTCGGCCCGGAGCGCCTTCTTGCGGTCGAAGTCCATCTGCGCGCGCTCCTGGCGAATTCCCGAGGCTTCGATACTGAGGTTGACGGCTTCGAGCTCCGCCTTCACATCATCGGCATCGATCTCCAGGAGCACATCGCCGGCTTTCACTTTGTCGCCGCCCTTCACATTGAGTTTTTGAATGCGGCCGCTGATTTCCGATTTGATGTCCGTCGCCTCTGCGGCCACCACCTCGCCGACCGCGCGCACCAGTTCTTCAATCGCCCGCGTCTCGGTGGCGGCGGTTTCCACGGGCGCTTGCGCCGACTCGCTGGTGGACAGGACGAGCTTATTCCTGACCAGCCAGATGCCGCCGGCGACCAACGCGGCGAGAACGACGATGAGCAGGACGCGTTTCACTTTTCGCTGCCCCAGGCGAGGCCATAGCGCGAAAGCAAGGTGCCATCGTATCGGGCGAGGCGGATGGACGCCTTCACCGCTTCGAGCTGCGCGGCGAGAGCCCGGCTGCGGGCCTCCTGGATGTCGTCCTGGGCCAGTTGGGTTTCACGGAAGGTGGTCAGACCTTCTTTGAATTTCGCCACCAACTGGTCGTACTGCTGATCGCTCAGCCGCACGAAGGCATCGGTGACGGCGATCTTCTCCAGCCCCGCGTCCACCGCCCGCGCCGCCTCGCGGATTTGTGAGTGGAGCAGTTGCTCGAGCTCCGCCTGGCGCAACCGCTCGATGTCGAGGGCGTTGCCGGCTTTGCGCAATTGCGCGCGCTCGGCCCGGAAGCCGAGCGGAATGCGCATTTCCAGCAGGACGCTCCAGTCTTCGTGTTTGTGAAAGCCACGGTCGAAGGCGTCGCCGGTATTGCGGCCCAAGCCATTGTAGCCCCCGGTGCCAGTGAGATCGACGACCGGCAGCCTGTCGTTACGGGCGCGATCGACCAGCAGCATTTGTTGGTGAATCGCTGCGAGCTGGACTTGATATTCCGGCAGCGCGCGGACGAGTTGCAGGGCCTCCTGGGTTCCGATGGTGCGCCCCTGGATATGCGGAAGGCGAGCCGGCAGCACCACCTTGTATTCCTGTTCGCCAAGCTTGCCCATGAACAGGAGGAGGCCGTCAAGTCGGTCGTCGATGACTTGTTTGGCCGTGATCAGCGCTTCGCGCCGCGCGGCAATCGCGGTATTGGCCTGAAGAATGTCGAGGTCCGTGGCGAGGCCCACTTTGACCCGCGCGCGCGCTTCCTCGAGCAGACGCTCGGAGGAATCGAGCGTCTTCATCGCGAGATCCTTGTCGCGATGGGCAAAGACCAGGTCCCACCACGCGGATTCCACATTGCGCAACAGCTCGAGCACCGTGCGCCGCGTCTCGAAGTTCGCCTGACTCACATCGATTTGGGCAAACGTGATCGGCAGCCGATTGATGTAAAATCCGCCGCCTTTCAGCAAAGGCTGGCGCAGCGAAACGACGCTTTCGGAGAGGTACGAGTCGGGCGCGAATCCGAACTCCGTCCGCGTCACGTCGCTGGAGAGCTCGAACGTCGCGCCAGATGGCAGTTTCGTGGTGACGCCGCCCCGATAGCCCGTCACCTCAAGGTCGCTCGCCGCAGCATCACCGGCGCGGAAATTGCGGCCCGCAGTGCCAAAAAGTTCGGGCTCAAAGATGGCGCGGGCAACCTCCACGTCCTCGCGCGCCGAAAAGGCTTCGAAGCGGCGCACGGCGAGCCCGAAATTGTTGCGCAAGGCAATGTCCACCGCCGCAGTCAGCGTCAGGGGCGCCTTTGGCGCCCGGTCCGCGGCACGGGCCACCGCTGCGATACCAAGCGAGAGCGTGAAGAGGTGAGCCATCCGCAGCGCTCCCCTGAAAAACATCCGGTTGGGGTGCATTTATGACGATTGGAGCGGCGTTTTGCGCAGGCGTTTCTTCATGTGGCGGTGAGCGTAGTATGGAAATTCCGATGATCAAGCGATTGGAAGCCGCGCCAAGCGACAGAGAAGGCGCTTTCCTGAAAACCAGCCCGGGCGATCCCCGACGCGCGGAGGCCTGGCTCGATCGGCGACCCCGTCATTTCAACCTCGTCCGTGGCGGTCAACTCGTCGGCTCTCCAGCCGGGATTAGGAAAGAGCTGGATCCCAATCAGAAACGCCCGGCCTCCGCAGTGAGCTTGAGCCGCGTCGCGGGGGTCGCCAGCCCGGCGAGCCGATGAAGCAAAAGGACGATCGGAGTCATATTTGCGGACAAACTATCATGCTTGCTAGAGATGTCCATAAAATATAGTGGTTATTGTTTTTACAGCGAGACTTCCGGTTATCCGGTGGGCTGCACTTCGCTTGGTATTGACCGGTCGAACAGCCTAACATGGCTGACCGCTCCAGGGACCGCCCTCCCCGCGGGGCTTCTTTGGCGAACGATCTTGTGAACACCCTACCTTCAGTGTGCCGCATCGCGTTGCTCGTCGTCGCGGGGATCGGCCAGGCCGCGCCTGATCCCGCGCCTCTCGTGGCGCCGGCGGCGCGCGCGGTGGACTTCACTCGAGACATCGAACCCATTTTCGCGGAGCACTGCCATGCCTGTCATGGTCCGAAGAAGCAGAAGAGCGATTACCGGATCGATTTGCGCGAGTCGGCGATGAAGGGTGGCGAATCCGGCGAACCGCCCATTCTTCCCGGCCGGAGCGCGGACAGTCCGCTCATCCATTTCGTGTCTGGGATCGATGCGGACCTGCTGATGCCGCCGAAAAAGAGCGACCAGGCGCGGCTGACCCCGGAGCAGATCGCCCTCCTTCGCGCCTGGATCGATCAAGGGGCGGTTTGGCCGGAAAGCGCGGCGGCGAAAGCCAAAGACCCGCGCGACTGGTGGTCGCTCAAACCCATCGTGCGCCCACCGCTCCCCGAGATTCCCGGTCTTCAGCAGACCGCAATCCGCAATTCGATCGACGCCTTCATTGCCGCGAAGCTCGAGGAGAAAGGGCTCGCGCGCTCCCCGGAAGCGGATCGCCAGACCTTGGTCCGCCGCCTCTACTTCGATTTGATCGGTCTGCCCCCGACGGCGGACGAGGTGGACTCCTTTGCCGCTGATCCCGATCCCGAGGCCTACGAAAAGCTGGTGGATCGGCTGCTCGCCTCACCGCGGCACGGCGAACGTTGGGCGCGGCACTGGCTCGATGTAGTCCACTTCGGTGAAACGCACGGCTACGACAAAGACAAGCCGCGGCCGAACGCCTGGCCGTATCGCGATTACGTCATCCGGGCTTTCAATGAGGACAAGCCGTATGCCCGTTTCGTGCAGGAACAGATTGCCGGCGACGTGCTCTTTCCCAACACCGCCGATGGCATGGAGGCGCTCGGTTTCATCGCCGCCGGCCCGTGGGATTTCATCGGTCACGCCGAAGTCCCGGAGACGAAGATCGACGGCAAAATTGCGCGGCACCTCGATCGCGACGACATGGTGAGCAACACCATCAACACCTTCTGCTCGCTGACCGTCCACTGCGCGCAGTGCCACAATCACAAGTTCGATCCCATCCCGCAGGAAGACTACTACCGCTTGCAGGCGGTCTTCTCCGCGCTCGACCGCACCGACAAAACGTTCGACCTCGATCCCGCCGTGGCGGCGCAACGGCAGGACCTCACGCAACGCCAGCGGGATTTGAAGGCGAAGAAGGCCGCTCTCGATTCCCGCCTCGCGAAATCCGGCGGACGCATGGTGGAACTGCTCGATCGGTTGATTAACGAAGGCACCAAAGGAGGCGAGCTGCCGGAACGAACGGAGTTCGGCTGGCACAGCAGCATCGAACCAGCTCAGGACGCCAAAAAATGGGTTCAGGTGGACCTCGGATCCGCGCAGGCCATCGCGGAAATTGTCGTCATCGGCTGCCACGACAACTTCAATCAGATCGGCGCGGGATTCGGATTTCCGATGCGCTTCAAAATTGAAGTCTCGAACGACGAAACCTTCGAGCGCGAGGTCGTCACCGTCGATGATCAAACCCAGGAGGATTTTCCGAATCCCGGCGTCACGCCGCGCCGGATCCCGCTCGCCGGGCGGATCGGTCGCTACGTTCGCGTCACGGCGATCAAGCTCGCGCCGCGCAAGGACGATTTCATTTTCGCGCTCGCCGAGGTGCAGGCCCTGGATCCGGCGGGCCGCAATATCGCGCTCGGCGCGGCGGTCACCTCGCCGGACAGTATCGAGGCCGCGCCACGCTGGAGCCGGGCGAATCTCACCGACGGCTATTACTACCGCAGCATTGAGAAGAAATCGCGCGAACAGCTCGCCGATCTGGAAAAGCAGCGCGCGGAAGCGCTCGCCAAAATGCCCGCTTCCGGACTGGGGGAGGAACTCGCCGCGGTCACCCGCGAGCTCAGCGCGGTGGACGCCGCGCTGCGAGAGTTGCCGCCGCCTCACGTGGCCTATATCGGCGCGATCCATCACGGCACCGGGAATTTCGCCGGCACCGGACCGAATGGCGGGAAGCCGCGTCCGATTTTCATCCTGGCCCGAGGCGATGTGACGAAGCCGGGGAAGGAAGCTGCTCCGGGTGCGCTCACCGCCATCGGTGCGCTGGCGGAGCGCTTTGCCGTGGCGAGCGAGGCCCCCGAAAGCGAGCGCCGCGCCGCCCTCGCGCGGTGGCTGACCGATGCGGAAAATCCCCTCACCTGGCGCAGCATCGTCAATCGCGTGTGGCAATATCATTTCGGGCGCGGAATCGTCGATACGCCGAACGACTTCGGCCACATGGGCCAGCTCCCGACGCACCCCGAATTGCTCGACTGGCTCGCCGCCGAGTTTCGCGATGGCGGCGGCTCGATGAAGAAGCTGCACCGCCTGATCGTCACCAGCGCCGCGTATCGGCAGTCCTCGGCCTCGCGGCCGGACTTCGCCGCGCTCGACGCCGGCAACGCGTGGCTGTGGCGGCAGAATCGGCGCAAACTCGAAGCCGAGGCGATCCGCGACAGCCTGCTCGCGGTGGCGGGCAAACTCGACCTGACCATGGGCGGCCCGAGCTTCCAGGATTTCGTGATCGAAAAGCCCGAGCATTCGCCGCACTACCAGTACCAGCTTGCCGATCCGGAGGACCCGCAACTGCACCGGCGCTCGATCTACCGGTTCCTGGTCCGGTCGCAGCAGCAGCCCTTCATGGCCGCGCTCGATTGCGCCGATCCTTCGATGCTGGTGGAAAAGCGAAACCAGACGATCACCCCGCTGCAAGCGCTGACCCAGCTCAACAACCAGCTCGCGCTGACCATGGCGAAGCACTTTGCGGCGCGGGTCGAAGCGCTCGGCGGCGACCTGAACGGCAAAGTAAGCACCGCGTTTCGGCTCGCCCTGTCCCGCAAACCAGACACCGCCGAGCTCGACGCACTTGTGGCCTACGCCCATCGCCACGGCCTCACCAATACCTGCCGCGCGATCCTCAACCTGAACGAGTTCGCGTTCGCCGATTGACCCTGCCTCGGCGCACCAAATGAACCCCAACGACTCCCCCTTTCACCGTCCCCTCGCCCGCCGACCCGCGCTGACCCGGCGCGAGTTCCTTTGGGCAAGCGGCGGCGGGCTTGGCGGCATCGCGCTCGCCGCCTTGCTCGGCCAGGAAAAGCTGCTCGCCACGCCGGCCAATCCCGGCGTGCTCGGCGGCGTGCTGCACCATCCGCCAAGAGCAACACGCGTGGTGCAGATGTTCATGGCGGGAGCGGCGAGCCACCTTGACCTGTTCGATTTCAAGCCGGAGCTGGTCAAGCGGCATGGACAACCGGCGGATTTTGGCGAGCCCGTCGAGGCGTTTCAAAACGGGCTCGGTCCGTGGATGCGGCCGATCTGGGATTTCAAGCCCTACGGCCAATGCGGGAAGATGCTCAGCGAGGTCGTGGCGGAGCTGGGGAAAGTGGTGGACGAGATCGCCTTCGTCCACAACGTGGTGGGCAAGACCGGCGTCCACAGCCAGGGCACGCTGCTCCAGGCGACGGGCTTCAACCGGCCGGGTTTTCCGGGCATGGGTTGCTGGGTCAGCTACGGGCTCGGCAGTCTGAATGACAACCTGCCGGCCTTTGTGGTGCTCCCCGATCATCGTGGGCTCGCGTCGAACGGCACCAAGAATTGGGACAGCGCCTTCCTCCCAGCGCAGCACCAGGGAACGCCCATTTATCCCGGCGCGGAAACGCCGATCGCGGATCTTTTTCCCGCCCGGCAAGGCGGCTTCATCACGCCGGCGAGTGAGTCGGCGACCACCACGCTGCTCGCCGAGTTGAATCGAATGCACGCCGACGCTCGCGCGGGCGACGAGCGGCTCGAGGCGCGCATTCGCAGCTACGAGCTCGCCGCCAGGATGCAGCTCGCGGCACCCGAGGCGCTTGATCTCTCCAGGGAACCCGAGCACGTCTTCAAGCTCTACGGCCTGGAGCGGGATCCGAAGACGTGGCCCAAGGAAATCAATCCCCTTGAGGAAACGGATTACTTCTCGCGCAAATGTCTCGTCGCGCGCCGCCTGCTCGAGCGGGGCGTGAGGTTCGTGCAAATCTGGAGCGGCAACGACAACGGGTTCCCGCGGCGCAATTGGGACTCGCACGAAGACGTGGAGCGCGATCACGGCCCGCTGGCCCGGGGCATGGCGCGCGGCGCGGCGGCCTTCATCGCGGATTTGAAACAGCGCGGGATGCTCGAGGACACGCTGATCCTGTGGACGACCGAGTTTGGGCGCATGCCGAGCACCCAGGGCGGCAAGGGCCGGGATCACAATCCTTACTGCTTCACCAATTGGCTGTGCGGAGGCGGAATCAAAGGTGGCATCAGCCACGGCGAAAGCGACGACTGGGGCTACAAGCCGCGCGATCGCCAGAATCCCACCGAGGTTTACGACATCCATGCCACCGTGCTCGACCGGCTGGGCATCGATCACACGAAGCTGATTTTCCGCCACAATGGCATCGACCGCCGGCTCACCGACGTCCACGGCGGGGTCATCCGGGAGATTCTCAGCTAGCCTGGGTGCGGACGATTGGCGCACCGGATTTCGACCAATTCGAAACTCCCTGGCAGGCGCTCGGCGCAGAGCGGACCCGTCAATCGAGGCCTCGCACACAAATTTCTATCGGCCGCGCGAGTTGCCGCTTGAAAACGCAGTCAGCTCCGCCTCTTTTCTGCCGCGCCAAGAATTCCCATCCCCATGACACACCCCCTCGCCGCCATCGAACCGCTCGAAGCCCGCATCGCCCCAGCCAGCGCCGTTGGCCGCGCCCTGGACCTGCCGGACTCCGCGACCGTGGACGTATCGCAAGTCAAGTTCGTGGCGTTGGGCATCGCCAACAATTCGGCCGAGGGAGGGTTGGGAGGCATGCCGACCGGTCCGGACAACGACTTCATCATTCTGAGCACCGGGGACGCGACCAAGGCCTATGCGCCGCGGGGCAATTACCCGACTCACGGCACGGACTTCGGGAAAAAAGGCAGCGACGGGGAACTCCAGCACCTGCAAGTCACGGTGCCCGTGGCCGCGGGTCAGACGCACGTCAAGTTCGACTTCAACTTCATGACCGACGAGAAGCCCAACGATCCGGAAGGCCCCTTCGACGATACCTTCTTCGTGGGAGTCACGCCGAGCAGTGGCGGCGCTCCCGAGACGCTGGTGAAGATGAGCGTGCAGGACAATCTGTTCCGCAGCGATGCTCCGGCCAATGCGATCTACGCCCGGCAGACGGGCATCTACACCGCGGATTATCGCATCCCCAGCGGCGCCACGTCGGTGACCTTCGATTTTTACATCAATGACTATCCGCAGCCGAACCAGGACACCCGGTACCCGAATGGCGACGGGACCGGCGATACGGCGGTGGCAATCGACAATTTCCGGTTCGTCAGCGCGCCGCAGACCGTCTGGCTGAACTTCGAGGGCGGCAACCTGACCAGCCTGCTCGGCCCCGGCTCGACTCTCGTCGTCCCAGCCTTTCAGCCGGCTGACATCAAGGATAACGCCGCGGACCGGGCGACGCTGATCAACTCGATCTTCAACGGCGTCGCCGCGAAATTCTCCGACTTCGATGTGGACTTCGTGCTCAGCAAGCCAACGAGCGGCTCATACGAGCAGATTTTTATCGGCGGGGATGGCAATCAAGCGCTCACATTTTCCCCGGCCGCAGATTCGCGCTTGATCAAGCAATACGGGGCGAACACGAACTTCAAAGCCTACAACGGCGGAGGGATTACCTTTGGCCGGGCGCAGCAGGATTACGGAAACACCAGTCTGACCAGCGAAGGCGTCGTTTCGTCCGGGGCCTATGCCAATGCCGGTCCCCCCTTCAGCACGGATGATCTGGCGACGCTGCAAAAGCGGCTCGTGGTCACCATTGCCCACGAGGCCACGCACGCCCTGGGCATGCCGCATGTCGATGACAGCTTCGACGACAACATCATGGCGCAGTACTCGCCGCGCAGCCCGGATGGGACCTTCGAAAACGAGCTGCGCGCGATCGTCGAGGTTCCGGCCAAAGACATCACATCCCTCAACGTCCACGACTACCTCACCTCAGTGCTCGGCAGCTCCACCGCGAGCACGTTCGTCAATGGCCCCGCCATCAATGCCGCCCTCCAGCAAATCCTCAAATTCTTCTTCCCCTTTGCGCTCTTCGACGTGGACATCGGCGTGGTCGGCGGCGCGGTGGCGGACACCGACAATGCTGGGCCACTGGACGAGACGGTGCAGTGGCTCCACTTCGACCAGCTCCAAAGCGGCGCCAACGAATTGCACATCCCCAATCTCGGACCCGGCATGAAGCTGGTCTTCTCCGGCTCGAGCCAGGATAACATGCCCGCAGACGTTTTCAGCGGCAGTCCCACTGCCGGCAGCATGACGTTCGCGGAGGGCATGATCCCGCTCTTCGATTCGGGGACCGGGGAATTGAAGACGACGATCCCAATCGCCATGGGCGACCTCAATGCGAACCAGCTCGCCGCTGTCCCTAACGGCGTCGGGCTCTCTCCAGTGCTGGCCGCGGCGGGTTTACAGGACATTCCCACCGACGGCTTCATGTTCACTCAAGCCGACGGCGATACGGTGCTCGTCAAGCTGGCGAGCAAGGATGGCCGGGGGAAAATCAAGCTCACCGCGGACGGTGACAACATCGAGCGCATCGAGCTCGAGGGCACCGGAGCGAAAGACAAGCTCACGATCTCGGTGTCCGACGGGACCGTCAATCTCGGCGGAGTCACTGGCTTCGCCCTCGGCAGCTTGACGGCGAAGACCACCGACCTCAACGGCGCGGGACTCAACTTTGGCAACGTGGTCGGTTCGGTCACCCTGCACGACGTCACGGCCGGCGCGGACATCCTCATCGGCGGCACTTTTGGGACCAAGACCGCGATCACCGCGCATGACGTCGGCGACAATACCGAGATCAGCGTGGATGGAACGCTCAAGCTCACCGCGGCCCGCTTGGGCGATGGCGTGATCAATAGCTCCAATCTCAGCGCCTTGACCGTGAAGGGCGACAAAGCCGGGCTCACCGGCGACTTCAAAAGCGATGTCAACATCGTCCCCGGCAAGATCCTCTCCGCCGCGGAGGCCAAGCTGAACCTGCTCGGCAAAGTGACCATCTCCGGGAAGACGCAGGGTGCGCACTTCGTCGCGCCCAGTAATGCGGGAGCTTTCAAGACGGGCACCTTCGAGCACAGTTCGATTATGCTCGGCTTCACGCCCACCACTGCGCTGGATCCTCTCGCGGGCGGCGTTTTCGCAGGCGAGTTCAAGCTCGGCTCGTTCACCGCCAGCGGAATCTTCGACGATAGCGTCCTCATCGCGGCGCAGCTCGGGGCGATCAAGCTGTCCAACATCGATTACGTCAATCCCACCACGTTCGGGATCGCCGCGAAAGCCGGACTCCTGAAGAACTTCTCGTCGATCAAGGTGGCTGACGGCTCGTTCCTTTTCGATCCCACGGCGCTCCCGCAATCGAAGAATAACTTCACCGTGAAGGTGATCTGAAATCGGCCCACCTCGAAATCAGCGAAGCGCGTGAGCCGCCGGGGCGGCTGCTCGAATTCGTGCCGGCGAGGTGCCAGCACGACAGGCCGGCACGCGGGGACGCCTGCCCCGACGCTTAGAAAAAGATCGGGATGATCAGAATCGCGACGATGTTGACGACCTTGATCATCGGATTAATCGCGGGGCCGCTGGTATCCTTGTAGGGGTCGCCGACGGTGTCGCCGGTCACCGACGCCTTGTGGGCCTCGCTGCCTTTGCCGCCGTGATGGCCTTCTTCGATGTACTTTTTCGCATTGTCCCAGGCGCCGCCGGACGAAGTCATTGAGATCCCCATGAAGAGGCCCGTGACAATCGAGCCGACGAGCACCCCGCCGAGGATTTTCATGCCGTCGGGCACCATGGCCACCAGCAAGACCGCCAGCACCGGCAGCAATGCCGGGACGATCATTTCCTTGAGCGCGGCCTTGGTCACGATGTCCACGCAGGTGCCGTAATCGGGCGTGTCTTCACCGCGCAGGATGCCCGGCTTGAGCTGAAGCTGGCGGCGCACTTCGGTGACCACGGCGCCGGCGGCTCGGCCGACGGCGTTCATGCTGAAAGCGGAAAACAAATACGGGAGCAGGCCACCGATAAAGAGCCCGATCATGACTTTCGGATCCTTGAGCGAGAACGAGAGCGCATCGGCGATCTGCGCCGGGTCAAGGTGCAGTTTGCTCTGCGGACTCGAGAGGTGGTACTTGAGATCCACGTAGTACGATCCGAAGAGGACGATGGCGGCGAGGCCGGCGCTGGCGATGGCATAGCCCTTCGTGACCGCCTTCATGGTATTGCCCACGGCGTCGAGTTCGTCGGTGACGGCGCGCACGTTCTTGGGCAGGCCGCTCATCACCGCGATCCCGCCGGCGTTGTCGGTGATCGGGCCGAAGGCATCCAGCGAGATGATGATCCCAGCCATCGCAAGCATGGCCATGACCGCCACGGCGATCCCGTAGAGGCCGGCCGCCGCATGGCTGCACCAGATCGAAGCGCCGATGCAGATGACCGGCAGCGCCGTGGCGTGCATCCCGACGGCAAGTCCCGCGATGATGTTCGTCGCGTGACCCGTGACCGAGGCGTCGGCGATTTTGCGCACCGGCGCGTAGGCGGTGGAAGTGTAGTAATTCGTGATCAGGACCGCCGCCCCGGTCATGAGCAGTCCAATGATGGCGGAGAGATAGACGCCGCCCGCGCTGTAGGTCGCCTTGAGGCCCGTGAGCGCGTCGAAGACAACCAGACCCTCGGAGAACATCGATTGGGTCACCGGCCAGAATCCGACCGCCGAGACGAGCGCGGCAATCAGCACCCCGCCCATCAGCGCATTCGCCGGTTTGGCGTTGGTGTAGTTCACGTAAAGCATGCCAATGATCGAGCCAATGATCGCGACGCCTCCGAGCACAAACGGGTAGATCACCGGCGCTCCCATGCCGGCGGTCAAAGCGCCCACGAGGACCGTGCCGATCAACGAAACCGCGTAGGTCTCGAAGACGTCCGCGGCCATGCCCGCGCAGTCGCCCACGTTGTCGCCGACGTTATCGGCGATGGTCGCCGGATTGCGGGGATCGTCTTCGTCGAGATTCGATTCCACCTTGCCGACCAGATCCGCCCCGACGTCCGCCGCCTTCGTATAAATGCCCCCGCCCAGCCGGGCGAAGACCGAGATCAGGGAAGCGCCGAGCGCCACGCCCACGAGACTGGAGACGGCTTTTCCCGGATTCAGTTTCCACATCAGCATCCAGAAGGTCGCCACCGAGAGCAAAGCCAGCCCCACGACCAGCATTCCGGTGACCGCTCCGCCATTAAAAGCGGCCTGCATCGCTTTGTGACGGCTCACCGTGGCGCCCTGCGTCGTGCGCACGTTGGCGATGACCGCGATGCGCATCCCGATGAATCCCGCCGCGAGCGAACAGACCGCGCCGAGGACGAACCCGCACGCGGTGGGCAGATCCTTGAAAATCGCCAGGAGGATCATGATGACCACGGCGATCACGGCAATCGACCGAACCTGCCGGCCGAGATACGCTTTCGCGCCCTCCTCGATCGCTCCGGCGATCTGCTGCATCCGTTCATTTCCCGCCGACGACGCGAGGATCGTCTTGATCAGATAGAAGGCAAAACCGAGGCCAATCAGGGCGCAAACGATGGCAAGATTGAGGCCGTAGGTTTCGAAGGGGGACACTGCGAGGGTGAACATGCGGGTCGTTCCGGTTTGGGAAGGGGGCGGGAGTGTTAAGGGAGGCGCTGCCGCTTGGCAACCGATTTGTTGCCAGCGCGTGGACGGTGGATCAAGGTCGGCTCAGGGCGGGCGATCGATTTACCCGCGCCGAAACAGCCATTTCAGCTTCCGATGACCGGTCCCTCTCGAAATCGCACAAACGACCCGGCCCGCCTGCTGCTCACCCTCGCGCTTCTGGCGGCGTTCTTGATGACTGGGTGCGCGACCCGGGAAAGGCCCACCGATCCCCTGGATCTGCGCATCGCCATGGAGAAAGAAGCCGAACGCCGTGAAGAAGCGAAAGGACGGGCAACGGCTTACTTCGCGTGGATCCTGCTCGAGTCGCTCAGAATGCTTCCCGGATTGATTAACTGATCTCGCGGTGGTCCTGGCTCACTCCGCCGCGAGCAGGCTGAGAATCGCCTTCTGGGCGTGCAGCCGGTTTTCGGCCTCGGCGAAAATCGTGTCGGCGTGGGCTTCGAGCACCTCCTCGGTGATCTCCTTGCCCCGGTAGGCGGGGAGGCAGTGCAGGACGAGCGCGCCCGGTTTCGCCCGCGCGACGAGCTCGGCGTTGATCTGATAGCGCGCGAGTTGCGCGAAGCGATACGCGGCTTCGTCTTCCTTGCCCATGCTCACCCAGACATCGGTGTAGAGCACATCCGCGCCGGACGCGGCGGCTTCGAGGTCATCGGTGACTTCGATCGAGGCCCCGCCGGCGGCGCGCACCTTGGCGAGCAGCCCGGCCTCAGGCTGATAGGGCGCCGGGGCGGCGATGCGCAGCGTGAAGTCCAGTCTCGCCGCAGCCCAAAGCCAGGAGCGCGGCACATTGCACGCGCCGTCGCCGACGAAGGTCACTACTTTCCCCTCGAAGCTTCCCAGCCGCTCCTGAATGGTCAGCAAATCCGCCAGGATCTGGCACGGGTGCTCGTCGTCGGTCAGCGCGTTGATCGTCGGGAGGCCACTGTGAGCGGCGAATTCCTCCACGTCGGCCTGGGCAAACGTGCGGATAACCGCGCCATGGCACATCCGCCCCAGGACGCGCGCGGTGTCCTTGATCGGTTCGCCTCGGCCGAGTTGGATGTCGTTGGCATTGAGAAAGAGCACGTCTCCGCCGAGTTCGCGGATGCCGACCTCGAAGCTCACCCGGGTGCGCGTGGAGGATTTGGCGAAGATCAGCGCCCAGCACTGGTGCCGCAGCGGATGCTCGCGGTGCTGTCCGCGCGTCGCCTTCAACTCGACGGCGAGCGCGAGTATCTGGCGTAGCTCAACAGCGTTGAGCGATTCAATGGAGAGCAGGTGCTTCATGGCGAATTTTCCCCCTTAGAAAAAGGGTCGGAGGGTCTGGGAAACGCCGGCGGATGGCAAGCTCTCTTTCGGCGCCCGCCTGAAGCGAGCGCGTTTTGGTCCGGCGCGAACGTTCCCGGCGGATGCGGACCGGTGGTTCACGGCGGCGATTGCCGGACAAGCTCCCATAGCCGTGAGCTATTCTCTCGTTGCTTCCCGACTCCACCCAGGGCGGGGGAAGCCTGTGTTGCGGGCTTTTGTGCATAGCTCCCGGCTATCGCGCCTGATTCGCCAAGGTATTAGCCGAATCAGGGAGGCTCCCGATAATGATCCCCTTTCGCCCCTACCTATGAACCTGCTATTCCACCCCACCCGTCGATTCGCAACCCCAGTCCGCCAGACGGGCGCCACGTTTATCATGCGGGTGCTAATCGTTATCGCCCTGCTCGCGATGCGATGGTCGGCGGAAGCGGCGGTCATCGTGACGCTCGGCACGGCACAGGATTATGCCGTGCTCGGCGGCTCCACGGTCACCAATACCGGACCGACCATTCTCATGGGAAACGTCGGCGTCAGTCCCGGCACCGCCATTACCGGCTTCCCGCCCGGCGTGGTGCTCGGAGGAACGATTCACGCCAACGACGCCGTGGCGATGCAGGCACACGCCGACGCGGCCATCGCCTACGGACAAGTGGCTGGCGAAGCCTTTTTGCCGGCGAACAATCTCTCCGGACAGAACCTCGGCACCCTGACCCTGGCCCCTGGAGTTTATCACTTCAATACCAGCGCCGACCTGACGGGAACGCTCAGACTGGATGCCGGAGGAGATCCCAATGCTGCCTTCCATTTCCAGATCGGCACGACGCTCATCACCGGCTCGAACGCCGCGATCATCTGGCTCAATGGCGTTTCCCCAAACATCTTCTGGCAGGTCGGCACTTCCGCCACGCTTGGCTCGGCCACCAACTTCTCCGGAACGATCCTCGCCGATCAAAGCATCACCCTGACTACCGGGGCCTCGCTCAGCGGGCGGGCGCTGGCCATCAATGGAGCCGTCACCCTCGACTCCAACGGAGTCGCACTTCCGGCCGCCGCGGTCGGGTTGGGGAGTATCTGGAAGGGTAACGCGAGCAATCTTTGGTCGGGCGCGAACTGGTCGCCCGATTTCCTGGGCGCAACCTCCGACACCCTCGCGCCCAATGCTGACGTGGTTTTCTCTGTGACCGGCGTCGTGCCGCAGAATCAAAACACCCTGCTCGATTTCAATGCCACCATTTCCAGCCTGACCGTGAATGATGCGGTGGCGGTGACCATCTCCGGCCCCAATACGCTTTCGATTGTCGGAGTGGGGGCGAACCGCGGAATCACGGTCAACAACGGGGCCGGCCTCACTACCATCAACAGCAATCTCGTGCTGGGCGGCTTGTCCGAGGTGGTGACCGTGAATAACGCGGACGGATTGGTGATCAACGGGATCGTGGGCGGAACCATCGGGCTCACCAAGGACGGTCTCGGGCGACTAACCCTGACGGGAGCGAACAACTACCTCGGCGCCACCACCCTCCTGCAAGGCGTCCTGCTCGCCGGCGCGGCGAACGTCATTCCATCCGCCTCGGCGGTGCTGGTGGACAACGCCAGCACCTTCGATCTGGCCGGCAACGCGCAGAGCGTCGGATCGATCGCGGACGGCCCCAAGGGAGGCGGCGCCATCACCCTGGGCACGGCCCGCCTCATCACGGGCAACGACAACACCAGCACGTTGTTCGCCGGAATCATTAGCGGTCCGGGGAGCGTCACGAAGGTCGGCACCGGCACCTGGACCTTGAGCGGGCCCAACACTTTCACCGGGGCCACGGAAATCCAGGGCGGCGGGCTGCAGGCCGGGGCGGCCAACGTGATTTCGAAGCAATCCGCGGTCTCGGTCGCCGCGGGCGGCCTCTTCAATTTGGCCGGCTTCAATCAAAGCATCGGCTCGCTGGCGGGAGCCGGTCCCGTAACCCTCGGCGCGGCCACCCTGGTGACCGGCAACGACAACCGCAGCACGGTCTATTCCGGCGTCCTGAGCGGACCGGGCGCGGTCCAGAAAGTCGGCACCGGAACCTTTGAGCTGACCGGTCGCAACACCTACACCGGGCCGACGACGGTGCGGGCCGGCGTGCTGGCGGTGGATGGCTCGCTGGCCGGAGATACCCTGGTTGCAGGGGGCCTTCTCCGCGGGACCGGCTTGATTGGCGGAAACGTGGTCAACCGCGCGGTGGTCAGCCCGGGCAGCCTGGCAGCGCCGGGCAGGTTGAGCATCGGTGGCAACTATTCGCAAAGTCCAGCCGGCGCGCTCCGCATCCGGCTCGCTTCGACCTCCGTCTATGACCGGCTGGCGATCGGTGGCTCGGCCATGCTCAATGGGGCGTTGAATCTGTCCTATCTCAATGGCTTCACGGCCCAGCCGGGCGACGTTTTCACCATCCTGACGGCGGGGGCCGGGGTGTCGGGCAGGTTCTCCAGCTTCCACGACCCGCAGGCCACCGGAACGCTGCTAACCCTGGGCGTGGTTTACGAGCCCAACGACGCTCTCCTGAAATTCATCCAGGGCTCTTTTGCCGACCTGCCCTTCATCGAGCAGCTCCCGCCGAACGAGCTGGCCGTGGCCCTGGCGTTGGATCAATTGGCACTCGGTCATCCAGGCGATCCGATCGTGCAAAAGTTGAACGGTCTCCCGCTGGCGCAGTTGCCCGGAGCCCTGAGTCTGCTCTCGCCGGAAGACCTGGCCGCGATCTTCACCACGGGTCTGGCCATTTCCCAGGTCCAGGTCGGCAATCTCGAGCGCCGCCTCCGGGAAGTGCGGCAGGGCGCGACCGGCTTCAGCGATTCCGGCTTCGCGGTCAGCGACTCGCACGGCGCGCAAAACTTTGATGGCAAGAGCGCCACCGGCCTTGAAGGCAAAGGAAGCAAGACGGTCAACGAGCCACTCGCGGCGGAGGACGACCCGCGCTGGGGATTCTTCATCTCGGGGACCGGTGAACTTGGAGACGTCGAAAATACCAGCTCCGCCCGGGGTTCGTCGTTTAGGACCGGCGGCGTCTCGGTGGGGGGCGATTATCGCGTCAATCGCCATCTGGTGGTGGGCGCGGCCATCGGCTACGCCAACACTTCCGCGGACCTCAGCCGCGGCGGCAATCTGGACATCGACAGCGGCAAGGGCAGTCTTTACGGCACCCTTTACGATGGCGACTTTTACCTGAACGCGATCGCCGGCGGCGGTTATGGCTCGTTTGACACCAAACGCCGCACCCTCGGCGGATTCGCGCGCGGCGAGACCGACGCAACCGACTTCAACGGCCTGCTCGGGACCGGCTACGATTTTCACCTGGGCGGACTGACCGTCGGACCGGTCGCGTCGATCCAATACAGCACCGTTGGGATTGACGGTTTCACCGAGCGCGGGGCGCTCGGCGCCATGCGGATCGAGGCGCAGAGCCAGGACTCGTTGAAGTCGGCCGTGGGACTGAAAGCCGCTTATACGAAAAGGATGGGCCGGTGGGTCTTCACGCCGGAAGTCCGGGCGCAGTGGCAGCATGAGTATCTGACCAGCGAGTCGGGCATCGATGCCGGCTTTTCCTCGGACCGCGCCTTCACCGTCCATGGCCCCCGGGTCGGTCGCGACGGACTGCTCCTGGATACCGGCGCCTCGATCCAGTTGACCTCAGGGGTCGCGATCTTCGGGTATTACACCACGGAGCTTGGCCGGGAAAACTATCAGGTGCACAGCGTCAACGGCGGGGTGCGCATCAGCTTCTGAAATTTCGTCGCCCTCTCTTTTGAGAGTTGGATCCGGACTCCCTCGCACGAGGGCAACGCGACGGCCCGCGACCGGTGGCAGCGATACGGCACCCAAGCTGCTAGAGATCCTCAGGGTGCGCTGTCCGGCAGCGCTCGAACCATGTCGCTCGTCTCCATTTGCATTCCCGCTTTCCACGCAGCCCAATACCTGCCGGAAACGCTCCTATCGATTCGGGCGCAGACCTTCACCGACTGGGAGCTGATCGTCACCGAAGACGGGTCAGCCGACGGCACCGAGCGACTCGTGGACGCTTTTCGCGAGCAGGGGGCGCAGTCCGTGCGCTATTTGCGGCATGCGGAGAATCGCGGTCTGAGCGCCACCCGCAGCACTTGCATCCGCGACGCTTTCGCGGCAACCGTTGCGCTCCTGGATGCGGACGACTACTGGGCGCCGACCCATCTCCAGGACTTGATGGAAGTGCTTTCTCGCGGCGACGTCGAGATCGCGCACTCCGGCTGCGTCCTGTTCGATCATGCGACCGGCCGGCACCTCGAACGGCGCGCTCCGGGCCGGGAAGCGTCAGCGGACTTCTTGAACGCGCTTTACGCCCACCGATACATCATTCAGCCGTCCAGCGTGGCGGTCCGGCGCGCGATCTTCGAACGCATCGGTTATTTTGACCCGGCGTTCCGGATTTGCGACGACATGGAGTTCTGGTTCCGCGCCGCGCGGGCCGGCGTCCGCTTTGCCTACACGGGCCGGGAGAGCTGTTTCTACCGCAAGCATGCCTCATCCCTTTCCGCCCGGGGTGCGGAGACGGTCGCGGAAACCGCGCAGGTTTACAAAAAGCATCTCGACTGGGAAGTGCGGCCCCGCGCGGAACGCCGGATGACCGCTGCGGCGTCCTTCTCGAATGCCGGCCGAATGTTCTTCCGGAAATCGCCGGGCCGGTCGGCCACGAATTTTTTCGAATCGTGGAAGTTGCGGCCCTCGCGGGTTCAGGAATTGGCCTTCGCGGGGGCGGCTTGGGCGCGAAGCCTGATGCAGCCCGCGGGCTGATGGCCCGGTGGCTGCTTTCTGGCAGCCAGTAACCGCCACCCTCATGGGCTCCATCGTCTGCACCTTATTTGAAGGAAATTACCACTATGGCTTGGGAGCCCTGGCCAATTCGCTCTACGCCCACGGCTTTCGCGGGTGCATTTGGGCCGGCTTCCGCGGCGAACTGCCGCCTTGGGCGCAGCCGCTCGTCGAGGGGGATGGATACGTCTCTTTTCAAGTCGCGGCGGGGTGCGAAATCCGTTTCGTCCGCGTCGTCACGGAGCGACATCTGACCCATTTCAAGCCGGTGTTCATCCTCGATCTGCTGGATCGGCTCGATCCCGAGGCGGAGACGGCGTTCTACTTCGACCCGGACATCGTCGTGAAATGCCGGTGGAGCTTCTTCGAGGAGTGGGCCGGGTGCGGGGTCGCCTTGTGCGAAGATATCAACTCGCCGATGTCCTCGTCGCATCCCATCCGGCATCAATGGCGCGCCTTCGCCCGGCGGGCGAACCTGCCCCTGAACCGCGCCCTCGAGGTGTATGTCAACGGCGGCTTTATTGGGCTCAGGCGCAACCAGGCGGGCTTCCTCGCCCTGTGGCGGGGAATCATCGATGCGATCGAGGAAGAAAAAGGGCAGCTCGGCGCGATGATGATCGAGCACCGGCCCGCGACGTTCTATTGCGCCGACCAGGACGCGCTCAATATGGCGATCATGTCGGAGCAATTTGAGCTCAGCTTGATCGGCAAGGAGGGCATGGATTTCATCCCGGGCGGCTACACCATGTCGCATGCCGCCGGAGGCGCCAAACCGTGGCGGAAACGCATGCTGGCCAGCGCGCTACGCGGAGTGCCGCCCAACCTGGCCGACAAGGGTTACTGGCGCCACGTGGCAACCCCGATTCGCCTCTACTCACCCCTCCGGCGCTTCTGGCAGGAGTGGGCATTGACGCTGGGAGCATTGCTGGGTCGCTACGTCAGGCGAGCCTGAAGGGGTCCACGCGCGCGGCGTTGTGCCCAGCCCCCTCCGAATTGTTAACGCAGAGGGCGCAGAGGTCGCGAAGCGATTGGGAACGAAGGTGCCTTTCCATCTTCCTCTGCGGCCCTTTGCGTCCTCCGCGTCCTCTGCGTTTTTCAATCATAGCGGTGCAATGATGTAGCGGACAGAATCTGGGAAAACGCAGAGACGCAGAGACGCAGAGACGCAGAGACGCAGAGGCGCGGAGGACGCAGAGGCTCAAGCGCGAAAGTCGGGGCTGGACCAAAAAATCCTCGCGAACGTGTGCGATTCTTCCAGATAGCAGTGCAAAGCGATTCGGAACGAAGGTGCCTTTCCATCATCCTCTGCGGCCCTTTGCTTCCTCCGCGTCCTCTGCGTTTCAATTACTCGACGAGTTTGGTTGCGCTTCGCCGCCCTGTTTCTCTGCGTTGATGAATCTGTCCGGCTGGCTCCGGAGCCCTCGATCTGGCCAATGCTCGACGGGAGCCATGATGTGACCGATGTGCGTCTCATTGCGGCGAAAGACTTGTTCATTTCGCGAGCCGCAGGTACCAACGGCGAGTCGCAAGAGGGTGATGAAAACCCTGATTGCCCTCCTCTGATCGAGGCTCCTCGCACCCATGAAACACGTTTGGATCGTTTCCGCCCGGCGCACGCCTCAAGGCCGGTTTTTGGGCGGTCTGGCCAAGCGCTCCGCCGTGGATTTGGCCGTCGTGGCGGGAAAGGCGGCGCTTTCGGGACTCGATCCCGCGGCTATTGATTCGGTGATTGTCGGGAACGTGCTCGGGGCCGGATTGGGCATGAACGTGGCGCGCCAGGTGGGGATCGGAGTAGGGCTTCCGGTGAGCACGCCCGCGTTCACGGTCAATATGATGTGCGCCTCGGGGATGCAGGCGGTGATGCTCGCGGTCCAGGCCATTCAGAGCGGCTCGGCACGGATGGTTCTGTGCGGCGGGACGGAATCCATGTCCAACGCGCCGTATCTGCTGGAGCGCGCGCGTTCGGGTTACAAGTTGGGCAACGGCGTCCTGGTCGATTCCGTGTTGCGCGATGGATTGACCGATGCCTTTAGCGACGAACACATGGGAGTCACCGCGGAGCGACTGGCCGAACGCTACGGGATCTCGCGCGACGCGCAGGATCGTTTTGCCGCGCGAAGCCAGCAGCGTTACGCCGCGGCCCACGCCGCCGGACATTTCCGCGACGAGCTCGTGCCCGTGGACAAACTGGAGCAGGACGAGCATCCCCGGCCAGAGACGACGGCCGATTCGTTGGCCACGTTGCGACCGGCGTTCAACCCACAGGGCACGGTCACGGCCGGCAACGCATCCGGCCTCAATGACGGCGCGGCGATGCTGGTGGTTTGCGATGCAGAGCGCGGGCGCGAGTGCGGGCTGGCTCCGCTCATGGTGATCTCGGCCATGGCTTCGGTGGGTTGCGAACCGGCGCTGATGGGATTGGGTCCGGTCCATGCCACCCGGAAGGTTTCCCGAGACCCCGGCGAGTTCGATCTGATCGAACTCAACGAGGCCTTTGCCGCCCAATCGCTCGCATGCATCCAGGAGCTGGGACTCGATGAGGAGAAGGTCAATCCGGATGGCGGCGCCATTGCCCTCGGCCATCCCATCGGCGCCAGCGGGGCGCGCCTGCTCGTGCACCTTGCGCATCGAAAACCGCGCCGCGGCCTGGCGACTCTGTGCGTGGGGGGCGGCATGGGCTGCGCCGTGGTGGTGGAGCGGGTGTAGGAGTCCTCGCCATATTGTACGTGGACCAATTCCATCAAAGCGGTAGTATGCCCACATGAATGGTAATACACCAGAAGCCTACTCACGCCTGAGAACCGTTCTCGCGGAGCGCAACCTCACGGTCTTTCAGCTCCATCGACAACTCGCTTCAGCCGGTCTCCCGGTGAACATCAAAAGCCTCTACCGGCTGACCTCCGACGAGCCGCTGCAAAAGGTCGATCTTCGCGTCGCCGGCGCGGTGTGCCAGGCGTGCGGCATCGAGATCGGAGACTTGATCACGTTTCAGAAGCCCCGAGCGCGACTGCATCGGCTCGATCCGAAAATCCAGGCCCGCCTCGACGAACTCATGGAAAAAAGCAATGAGGGGCAGCTCACCGCCCGCGAAAAGAAGGAGTTTGCCGCTTTGGCCGGCGAAGCGCACCGGCTCAGCATCGAGAACGCCCGGATGCTCCTCACGGAGCCCCGTCGCAGCAAATCAATGCGCCGCCCACCTGCAAAATCGCGCGAAGCTGTCGCCGCCTGAATGGTCACTCCCGCAGCCCGCATCCTCGTTGAGGAGCGCGCGGGCGCCCGATGTGAATACTGCCGCGCGCCGCAGATCATCACCGGCACGACCTTCCACATTGAACACATCACGCCGTTGGCGCGCGGCGGCAGCGACGACCTTACGAACCTCGCGCTCTGCTGTGTGACTTGCAACGGACACAAGTCTGACCACACGACGGGGAGTGATTCCGATACCGGGCGCGAATTTCCGCTCTTTGACCCTCGCCGCGATCGATGGGGTCGGCACTTCCGCTTCTCTCCACGAACGCTGGAGCTAAGAGGCCTCACACCCATGGGAAAGGCGACCGTCGCAAGGCTCCAGATGAACGAGCGTAAGCAAATCGAGGCCCGCGTGCTGTGGGTCGAACTCGCTCTGTATCCCTGAAATTCCTGCCGCAGGCCGGGATCAATTACCGGCGTTTGTTCTCGTTGATGATCGCCTGCGCCGACTTCACCACGGTGTCTAAAGTTCTCCCTTTCGATGATGCTCACTCCGCTTCACCTTTTGTGGTGAGCGCGTTGAAGGCACCGGCAAACCGCCGAAACCAAGTTTCGCCTCGCGGGGGCGATCCCAAAGCCACACTTTGGGAGCGAGATGAAATAAACTCCGGCGATGCCCTCTCCCCGCAAAGAACATCTCGAACCGCCGGCTCCCGATTGGACGCCGACGCAGGAATTCATCGCCACTACCAACCTCGCGTGGTTGATGCAGCGGGCGGGCGTGAATTCGTATGCCAGGCTGCACGCCTGGTCCGTGCGGCATCGCGCGGAGTATTGGTCGTTGGCGATCGAAAGACTGGGCGTTCGTTTTCGCGAGCCGTTCGGCACAGTGCTCGATCTATCGCGCGGAGTGGAGGATCCGACATGGCTGACCGGGGCGCGGATGAATATCGTCGAGACCTGCTTCGCCGCGCCCGCGGAGTGTCCGGCCATCGTGTACCAAGCCGAAGGCGGCGTGTTGTCCGTGATGAGCTATGGCGAGCTTCAGTCGCTGACCGGCCGGGTCGCGGCGAATCTCCGCCGCCTCGGATACCGGCCCGGCGATGCGCTGGCGATCCTGATGCCGATGACGGTCGAGGCCGTCGCCATCTACCTCGGCATCGTCGCGGCGGGATGCGTGGTCGTCGGGATCGCGGACAGTTTTCGTCCCCGCGAGATCACCACGCGTTTGCGGCTTGCCGGCGCCGTGGCGGTATTCACACAAGATGTGCTGGTGCGCGGCGGCAAGGCGCTGCCGCTTTATGCGAATGCCATCGAAGCCGGAGCGCCTCCCGCCATCGTCCTCCGCACGCCGGAGAGTCCGGCGCTTTCGCTCCGCGCGAGCGATCGCGCGTGGCACGATTTTCTGGAAAGCGACTCTCCGCTGGAGGTGACGCCGCGCGAACCGGCGGACGCGATGAATATCCTCTTCTCATCGGGCACGACGGGAGAGCCGAAGGCAATCCCTTGGACGCAGACGACTCCGCTCAAGTGCGCGGCGGACGCGCACTTTCATCAAAACATCCAGCCCGGCGACGTCCTCGTCTGGCCGACGAATCTCGGCTGGATGATGGGGCCGTGGCTGATCTTCGCGAGCCTGATGAACCGCGCCGCGATGGGCCTCTACTACGGCACGCCGACCGGGCGCCCCTTTGGCCAGTTCGTGCAGGAGGCAAAGGCGACGATGCTCGGCGTCGTGCCGAGCCTGGCGAAGACATGGCGCAACACCGATTGCATGCAGGGCCTCGATTGGCGCGGGCTCCGGCTCTTCAGCTCCACCGGCGAGTGCTCCAGCGCGGATGATATGCGGTGGCTGATGCAACTGGCCGGCGGACGACCGGTCATCGAATACTGCGGCGGCACGGAAATCGGCGGCGGCTACATCACGGGAACGGTCGCGCGTCCGTGCGTGGCGGGCGCGTTCAACACACCCGCGTTGGGATTGGATTTTGTGATCCTTGATGAAGGCGGAAACCCCGCGGACAGCGGCGAGCTTTTCATCGTGCCACCCTCGATCGGCCTCTCGACGTCACTGCTCAACAAGGACCATCACGAAGTCTATTTCGGTGGCACTCCGCGCGGCCCGAACGGCGAAACGCTACGACGGCACGGCGACCAAATGGAGCGACTCCCCGGCGGTTACTGGCGCGCCCAGGGCCGGGCGGACGACACGATGAACCTCGGCGGCATCAAGGTCAGCTCCGCGGAGATCGAGCAGGTCCTGCAAACCGTTCCGGGCGTCCTCGAGACCGCGGCGATCGCCATGTCATCTGGCGGAGGTCCGAGTCAGTTGGTCATCTACGCGGTCTGCTCCGGCGCGCAGAGCCTGGACAAGAAGGAACTGGCGACCGCAATGCAAAGTGCGATCAAGCGCGACCTGAACCCGCTCTTCAAGATCCACGACCTCGTGCTCGTCGAAACGATGCCGCGCACCGCGTCAAACAAAGTCATGCGCCGCACGTTGCGAGATCGCTATCAATTGAACCAATGACGAGAGCCGCGTTACAACACCGATCCGCACTGAAATGCCTGACTTTAGTGCGGTCTTTGGTGCTGTTTCTTGTGCCGGTCGGAGCGGCCGAATACGAGACGATTATTGAACAATGCCACGGTCAAACACCCGCGCTGCCGTTGCGGACGCTGGATGGGATTCATCTCGCTACTGCGAGAGTGTCCGGGGAATGGGAAGTGACCACGACTGACGGGCGTCTGCGGGAGGCGGCTCTGGTGCTGGGCTTCAGCGTGTATCCGCCGACATTACCAACCTCCGCCGCTCCATGAAAAATTCCGCCCGCACCATTCTCATCACCGGCGCCGGCAGCGGCTTGGGCCGCGGGCTGAGTCTTTGCATGGCTCGCGAGGGGCACACGATCCTTGCGACTGACCTCCGCCTCGACGCCGCTCGCGAAACCGTCGCGCAAGTCGAAGCCGCTGGCGGAGCGGCGCAAGCCCATGCGCTTGACGTCACTTCGGAGGGGCAAATCCAGAGCTTTGTGAGCGGTCTTGGTGGAGCGCGCATTGATGTGCTGGTGAACAATGCCGGGCTTCAGCACGTCGCGCGCGTGGAAGACTTTTCGACCGAGAAGTGGGACTTGCTCATGAGCGTGCTTTTGCGCGGCACGTTTCTGATGTCGCGGGCGGTCTTGCCGGGGATGCGCGCGCGAGGCTTTGGGCGCGTCATTCACATTGGGTCGATTCACAGCCTTGTCGCGTCGCCTTACAAATCCGCCTACACGGCCGCGAAGCATGCGCTGATCGGCTTTTCCAAGGTGCTCGCGCTGGAGACGGCGGAGGCGGACATCACGAGCAACACCATTTGCCCGGCTTACCTGCGCACGCCGCTGGTGGATGCGCAGATCGCCGACCAGGCCCGCACGCGCGGCATTTCGGAGGAGGAGGTCATCGAGCGCGTGATGCTCGCGCCGATGCCGAAGAAAGCCTTTATCACCTTCGAAGAAATCGCCGCGGCCATCGACTACCTGATCAGCCCGCTGGCGCGCAATGTCACCGGCCAGACGATCACGATCGACGGCGGGTGGACGGCCCAATGATGAGCTTCCTCATCGTCCTGGCGGCGCTCGGCTTCCTGATGCTCGTGGCCTACCGTGGCTACAGCGTCATCCTGTTCGCTCCGGTCGCGGCTCTCGGCGCTGTGCTGCTCACCGAGCCTGGTCTGGTGGCGCCTATGTTCACGGGGCTGTTCATGGACAAGATGGTTGGTTTCATCAAACTCTACTTCCCGGTCTTCCTGCTCGGGGCCGTGTTCGGCAAGGTCATCGAGTTATCGGGCTTCTCCAAATCCATCGTCTCTTCGATCATCGGCCTGGTCGGGCGCGAGCGGGCGATCTTCTCGATCGTCGCGGTCTGCGGCCTCCTGACCTATGGCGGCGTGTCCCTCTTCGTCGCGGTCTTTGCCGTCTATCCATTCGCCGCGGAACTATTCCGGCAGGGCAACATTCCGAAACGGCTCATCCCGGGGACGATCGCCCTCGGGGCTTTCACCTTTACCATGGATTCGCTGCCCGGCACGCCGCAGATCCAGAACCTCATCCCCACCTCCTTCTTCAAAACCACCATCTATGCCGCCCCCTGGTTGGGCACGGTCGGCGCGCTCTTCATCCTGGTGATGGGTCTGACTTACCTGAACTGGCGTCGTCGCCAGGCGGCAGCCGCCGGCGAAGGCTACGGCGCCGCTCTCGTCAATGAACCGCAGCCCTTTCCCCACGAAAAGCTGGCGAATCCGTTGATCGCCATCCTGCCGCTGATCCTCGTGGGAGTCATGACCAAGGTGTTCAGCGTCTCGATCCCCCGCCTCTACGGCACATCCCATTCTTTCGTTCCGACAGTCATCGGCAACGCGACCCCGGTGGTGCAGGAGATCTCCAAGGTCGCCGCGATCTGGGCGGTGGAAGGGGCGCTGCTCATCGGCATCCTGACCGTCTTTGCCTTCGCCTGGAAGCCGGTGGTGACTCAGTTCGCCGAAGGCTCGAAGTCGGCAATTGCCGGCGCGCTGCTGGCCTCCATGAACACGGCCTCGGAATACGGTTTCGGGGCGGTCATCGCCGCCCTGCCCGGATTCCTCGTCGTCGCCGACGCCTTGAAGACCATTCCCAACCCTCTGATCAACGAAGCCATCACCGTCACCTCGCTGGCCGGCATCACCGGATCGGCCTCCGGCGGCATGAGCATCGCACTCGCGGCCATGGCCGACTCCTTCATCCAGAACGCCGAGGCCGCGGGAATTCCGCTCGAGGTCTTTCATCGCATCGCCTCCATGGCCAGCGGCGGCATGGACACCCTGCCGCATAACGGCGCGGTCATCACCCTGCTCGCCGTGACCGGCCTGACCCACCGCGAGTCCTACCGCGATATCTTCGCCATCACCGTCATCAAAACCCTGGCGGTATTCGTGGTCATCGCCGTCTTCTATCTGACCGGCATTATCTAACTGCATCGGTCCACTCACCGAAGTGATCCAGCTTCCTGCCTTTCAGGAAGCGTTCGCGGTAACGCACATCGACAGTGATATCCTTCGCGGACTCCGAGTAGCTAGATCGGTTTAAGTTAAACTGTAGCCGCGAGCGGGCGGGCTTGGGAGCGGCGTGCGTCCCGCCGCCGACCGAAGCTGGAACGCGATTTCGCCGTCGGCGTTGAGCAGGGTGATCAGGTTGCTGTGCGCGAATTGCCCGCGAGCGTCCTCCGCATAGTTTACCCCGAGCAGCGCCGCGAGCTCGCGCACGTCGTCAGCGCCGCCGCGCAGGAGCGTCCAGCGCTCGCGTTGCGCGCGCGGCCTTGGGAATACCACGCGAGGGGGGTGGCTGGGCGCTGAAAGCCACTCCATCAAAGGCTGATGGCGCGCTGGCTGCTCTCTCAGGGGGAGATGGAACTCATCGCCTTGCAATTACTCAGAGGCAACCTGCCGTCACCCACCCAATGAAGATCACCTTTCTCTGTTCTGGAGCGGAGCCCGGCCGGGATGGCGTGGGCGATTATACCCGGGCGATCGCCGGGCAAATCGAGAAGTTGGGCCACGCGACTCAAATTATCGCGCTGAATGACCATTTTGCCGGCAACCAAGAACCCGGCGAACGGCGCCGATTCGGCTCTTTCATGCCTTGGAATACCCGGGTCAAGTTCGCGGCGGAAGCCGCGCGCCGTTTCGATCCGGACGTGGTCAGCGTGCAATTTGTCCCGTATGGTTTTCATCCCAAAGGGCTGTGTTTCGGCACGGCGCGTGGGCTCGAGGCCATCATCGGCGAGCGCCGCACGCAGCTCATGCTGCACGAGTTGTGGATCGGAGAGGCCCGCGAGTACGGCTGGAAGGATCGGATCATCGGCGCGTTGCAAAAACACCTGGTGCTCGAGCTCGTGGAGCGGCTTCGGCCGGCGGCCGTCCACACGAGCAATCCGATCTATCGCGCATTGCTGGGGCGCAACGGCGTGGAGGCTCAAGAATTGCCGCTCTTCGGCAATGTCCCCATTTCCCACGATCCCGATCGCGGCTGGCTCCTCAAACGGATCGGCGGCGCCCGCCGGCCGAACGTCGTTCTGCTCGGACTGTTCGGAACGATCCATCCGCAATGGTCGGCGGACCGCTTGTTCGCCGCCTGGGCCGCCGCCGCGGGAGACAAGACGCCGATGATCCTGAGCATCGGCCGGATCAACGCCGAAGGCGCCGCGATTCTGCGGGAAACGCAGGAGCGCCATGGCGTTCGCTGCATCCACCTGGGCGAGCAATCGGGAGAGCGCGTTTCGCAGTTTTTGCAGACGGTCGATCTCGGCGTCGCGACCTCGCCCGGGGCGCTCATCGGCAAGAGTGGAACGGTCGCGGCAATGCTCGATCATGGGCTGCCCGTGGTGGTGACGCGTGACGATTGGGAATTGCGGGTCGGACCGACCCCGGCGCCGGCGACGCACCCGCTGCTTTTCAAACTCGATGGGCGCTTCTCCGCCGCGCTCCGCGCCGGCCTGCCACGCCGGCCGATGAGTTCCAGCCTGCGGGCGATCGCGACCAACTTTCTGGCCAGCGTGCGGGATCCGCGGGCCCGCGACCTGCAGATCGCCGCGTGAAGAGCATCCTCATTTACACCCCGGAGATGGCGGCGATCGGGGGAATGGAAACGCACCTCGTCGAGCTGGCGACGCTCCTGTCGCAAAACGCCTGGGCGGTGACGATGGTCACGACCAGCAACTCTTTGAACGACGCCAGCCGCCAGCAATGCGTGGACGCCGGAGTGGAGCTCGTGGAAATGCCAGTCGCCCGCACGAAGGCGGGAAAGCTGGCCAAGCTGCGCTGGCTCCTTTGGCAGGCGGGCAAGCTGCGCCGGAAGCGCTGGGACGTGATCTACACCAACGGACAGGGAAGCCTCGCCGCCGTGGTCTGGCTCGCCGCGCGGCTCTCGACCCGGATCATTCATCACCATCACACTTCGGCGGACCCCGACGAGCGCACGACCTGGGCGGCAAGCTTCCGGTGGCTGTTGAAAGCGGTGCCCAGCCTGATCGCCTGTTCCGAGGAAACGCGCGCCAATTTGCGCCGGGCGGGCTGCCGGCAGCAGATCGAAAAGCTCGTCTATCTGATCCCGGATCTCGGCGCGCCGGCGACCGCCGAGGCCGTGGAGGATTGCCTTGGTGAGCGCCCGCTCCGCTTCGGGTTTATCGGCCGTTTGGTCAGCACCAAGGGCATCGATCTCGTCGTCCGTCTGAGCCAGGACCCTGACCTTCGCGAGGTCGAGTGGCACCTGCATGGCGAAGGTGACGAAGCGTCGGCTCTGAAGCCGTTGCCCAATCTGAAATTCCACGGTCCGTATCGCGGCGCGGCGGCCCTCCGGAAGATTCACTCCGGACTCGACGCGGTGGTGTTGTTTTCGCGGCACACGGAGGGGATGCCGCTGTCTTTGATCGAAGCGATGGCCTCGGGTTTGCCATGGATTGCCACCGACCGCGGCGGCACCCGCGAACTGGCCGTCTCCGACGAAGATTCGATTCTGTTGAAGGCCGACTTTGAATACGACGACGCGAAAGCGGCGGTCCTGGATCTGGCTTCCCGGCTGCGCGGCGGCGTCACTTCGCGCGACACCCAGCGCGCCGCTTTCGAGCGATATCTGAATCGCGACACGGTGGTGGCGAAATGGCTGGCCTTCTTCGCGCCCCCTCGCGCGGAGGACACGAGCATCACTTCCATCAGCCCGACAGGGGAAGCGGCATGAAGATGGTTGCGGTCACGCATCCCACCGGGAACGCGAACGTGCGCGCGGTGCTCAGCGGATTGCGCCGCGCGGGACGCCTTTCGGCATTTTACACTTCGTTCGGCGTTTCGAGCGCCAGCCCGAGGTTTCGCGCGCTTCCGGTGAGCGTGCGGCGGCAGCTCGAGCGCCGGGCGTATGACCTGCCGCCCGGCCTGCTCAAGACGCGCCCGGTCCGCGAGCTGGTGCGGCTGGCGTCGGGCAGGGTCTGCAAACCGAACGCACGCGACGTGGATGCGGTTTACCAGAACCTCGATCGCTCCCTGGCCGCGGTGATCGCGCAAGGCCGGCTGGCGCCGGGGACCGGGACGATCTACGGCTACGAGGACGGCTGCCGCGAGGCGTTCCGCGCTGCCCGCCACCGCGGATTGAGCTGTTGTTACGATCTGCCGATCGGTTACTGGCGGGCGGCGCGGCTGATTTTCGAGGAGGAAGCGGAGCGGCAACCCGACTGGGCGATGACGCTGACGGGTCTCGCCGATTCGCCTGAAAAGCTCGCGCGCAAGGACGAAGAGCTCGCACTGGCGGACTCGATCCTCGTCGCCAGCTCCTTCACGCGCGAGACGCTCGCCCTCGCCCCGGCGATGGATGCTCGAATCTCCGTGATTCCTTACGGCGCTCCCGTTCCGGCCAGCACGCTGCGCCCGGCGACCCGCGCCACCACTCCATTGCGCGTGCTTTTCGTGGGCGGGCTGAGCCAGCGCAAAGGGCTCTCGTATTTGTTCGAGGCGATCGACCGATTGAAGGCCGCCGCGACCCTCACGGTGATCGGACGCCGCCCGGAGGGCTGCCCGGCGCTTGACCGGAATCTCGCCCGGCACACCTGGATTCCCACCCTGCCGCACGCCGGTGTTCTCGAGGCCATGCGCGAACACGACGTGCTGGTGTTTCCTTCGTTGTTCGAAGGATTCGGGCTGGTCATCCTCGAAGCGCTGGCCCAGGGGCTGCCCGTCATCACCACGCCGCACACCGGCGGTCCGGACATTCTGACCGAGGGCGATGATGGGTTCATCATTCCGCTTCGCTCGACGGCGGCCATCGAGGAAAAACTGGCCGTCCTCGCCCGCGACCGCGTGCGGCTCGAGGCCATGCGTCACCAAGCGCTCCGGACGGCCGCCCGGCATCCCTGGAGCCGATACGGCGACCGGGTCGCGGAACTCATTCGCAGCGACCAAGTGACCTCAACTCAGCACGCTGATGCCACCGTCTAACGAAAGCATCCGCCGGCTGATCTGGCTGTATTTCTGGCTCCTCATCTTCGAAGGAGTGCTGCGCAAATGGGTGGTGCCCAGCCTGTCGAGTGTCCTGCTCCTGGCCCGCGATCCGGTGGTCATCGCGATCTACTTTCTGGCCCTCCGCCAGGGGATTTTTCCCCTCAACCGCGCGGTCGCGGCGCTCGCGCTGCTTTGTGTGGGCGCGTTTACGACCGGCCTCTTTGCGGCGCACGGGAGCCTCATGGTCACGCTTTATGGTCTGCGGGCAAATTTCCTCCATTTGCCGCTCATCTTCATCATGGCCGAGGTGCTGACGCGCGCGGACGTGGAGCGCGTCGGAAAAGCGATGCTCGTGCTGGCGATTCCGATGGCTGTGCTGATGGTGCTTCAGTTCCGCGCGGCGCCCGACGCTCTCCTCAACACCGTAGCCGGCGGAGGCGATGCCGAGCAGTTGCACGGCGCGATGGGCAAGATCCGGCCGCCCGGCTTCTTCTCCTTCATTACGGGAGCGGCGCAATTTCTCGCCCTGCTCAGCGCGTTTGTTTTTTACGGCCTCGTCAACCGTCGCTTCATCTCTCCCCTGCTCTTGAGCGCCGCGGCCTTCGCCCTGGTGCTTTCCCTGGCTGTCTCCACGAGCCGACTGGCGGTGGGCTCGGTGGCCTTTGTCGCGGCCGGCCTGGTGGTGATTTGCGGTATGGACCGGAGACTGATTCCCCACGTGGGGCGGGCGGTCGCCGTCATCGCCGCGCTCATTTTGGTCGCGTCCGCCTTGAGCTACTTCCGCGAAGGGGTGGAGGTCTTTGCGATGCGGGCGAACGAGACCGGCGATAGCGACATGAGCGTCGGCGCCGCCGGTCAGGGGCTGGCCATGCGCTGGTTCTCGGATATCAGCGGCGGGCTCGACCTGCTCGCCGGGACCCCGCTGCTCGGTTGGGGAATCGGGCTGGGCACGAACGTGGGCGCCCAATTCACGACCGGGACGCTCGGCTTCCTGCTCGCGGAAAGCGAATGGTCGCGGGTGATTCTCGAAACCGGGCCCATCCTTGGCCTGGCTTATCTCGCCGTGCGAGTCGCGATTGCCGGTTGGATGTTTTTCCTCGGTTTGCGCGGCGCGCAGGTGGGGCAACCGCTCCCCTTGCTCCTGTCCGGGGCGTCCGGTCTGCTTTGGATCAACGGCCAGTTCGGCCAGCCGACCACGCTGGGCTTCGCGGTCTTCGGCGCGGGCCTGGCGCTCGCCGCTCTGCGCCTTCCGGAGGCCGGCGAGGAGCCCGATGAAATCGCTGCGGAGGCCTCGCCAACCGGATTCTTCACGCCGTCCGCGGGCCGGATGGAATGGTAATCGCTTAGCTGGTGTCCACCCCGGTGCAACCGGGCCTCCAATGGCAAATTCTCAAACCGACTTTTACAATAAGTACTGGGTCGAATCCGCCGCCGCCTACTCCGGAGAGCGCGCCGGATATGCGCCGAACTTTCGTCGATGGATGGGACGGAGGCTGACGGGGCTGTCGAGCGAAGAGGAAATTCTGGAGGTGGGCTGCGGCGATGCCTCCTTCACCGCGGAACTGCGGCGTTTCAGCGATCGCGTGACGGCCATCGACATTTCTCCCGAACAGATCGCTCTGAATCTCCAAAAGCATCCCGGCATCGACTTTGTCGCGCACGATGTCGCGGAGTCGCTGCCCTTTGCCGCCGACCGCTTTGACGCCATTTGGTGCAGCGAGGTGCTGGAGCATCTCTTCGATCCGGCCTTCGCGCTGCGGGAAATCCAGCGCGTGCTGAAACCTGGCGGACTGCTCCTCGTCACGGTGCTGTACCATGGCCTCTTCAAGAATGTCTGCATCGCTTTGTTCAAATGGGATCACCATTTTGATCCGGAATACCCGCACACCCGATTCTTCACCCGGAATACCCTGGGGCGGCTGGCGGCGAAGGCCGGCTTTGCGCAAATCGAGATGACGACCTGTGGCATGAACAAGCCGTGGCGTGATTTGCTGATCCCGACCAACCTGCTCCTCAGTGCGAGAAAATCGCCGCCGCCAGACCGCGTGGAACGCGGTTCTCCCCTCCGCTGATGCGCCTGCTCCATTGCATCCACTCGCTGAATCCCGCCGGGGGCGGCCCGGCGGAAGCGGTGCGGCTGCTCACCAACGTGCTGTGCGAAATGGGCCACACCGTCGAGGTCCTTTCGCTCGATCCTCCCGGGGCTCCCTGGCCGCAGGAAATCACCGTGCCGGTGGCGGCGCTGGGACGTTCCGCATCCGGCTATGGCTACACTTCGGCGCTGGTGCCGTGGCTCGCGCGCCATGCCGCGCGGTTCGACGCCGTGATCGTGCACGGGATCTGGCAGTATCACAGCCTGGGCGTCTGGCGGGCGCTGCGCAAAAGCGGCGTGCCCTATTTCGTTTTTACCCACGGCATGCTCGACCCCTGGTTCAAGCGGACCTATCCGCTCAAGCATCTCAAGAAATGGCTTTACTGGCCGTGGGCCGAGTATCGCGTCCTGCGCGATGCCCGGGCCGTTATTTTCACCTGCAATGAGGAACGCCGGCTGGCCCGTCAGTCGTTTGGGCTCTACCGCTGCCGGGAACGCGTGGTGACCTATGGGACCCTCGCCCCTCAGGGAGACCCGGCCGCGCAACGCGCCGCGTTCCTGCGGCATTTCCCCGCGCTGGAAGGCAAGCGCCTGCTCCTCTTCCTCGGTCGGCTCTGTGAAAAAAAGGGCGCGGATCTGCTGCTCCGCGCCTTTGCGGAGATCTCCAAAACCCACCCCCGGGGTGAAGAGCTGCACCTGATGCTGGCCGGACCTTTCGCGAATGCCCGTTACCAGGCCGAGCTGACGGGGCTCGCGGCCCGGCTTGGCCCGCCGGGTTCAGTGACTTTTCCGGGCATGCTCTCGGGCGACTTGCGGTGGGGCGCCTTCCACGCTGCCGAAGCCTTTGTGCTGCCCTCGCACCAGGAAAACTTCGGCATCGCCGTGGCGGAAGCGCTGGCCTGCGGGCTCCCCGTGCTCATTTCCAAAGAGGTCAATATCTGGCGCGAAATCGCGAACGACGGCGCCGGGCTGGTGGCCAAGGACGACCTCGCGGGAACCAGCTCGCTGCTGCGCCGCTGGTTGCGCCTCGCACCAGGCGAGCGGGAGCACATGCGGGTGCGGGCCCGCCACTGCTTTGCCCAACGATTTGAGCTCGCGCGCGCCGCCGAAAGCCTGATCCACCTGCTCGCCGGGGCCTCGGATCCAACGCCGCTCACCGCGCTGCAGTTCGCCGGAGTTCCCGCATGAGGATCACCATTGTCCAGGGGGCGTTCTTCCCCGTACCCGCGCTCCTGGGCGGAGCGGTGGAGAAAATCTGGTTCGCGCTCGGTCAGCGCTTCGCGGCCGCGGGGCATGCGGTCACGCACGTCTCGCGCCGGTACGCCAATCTCCCGCAGGAAGAAACGATCGGGGGGGTGCAGCACATTCGCGTCCCCGGATTTGCCGCGACCAGCTCGCTCCTGCTGCTGAAGGCTCGGGATCTCATTTATTCGTTCCGCGCCCGCCGGGTCCTGCCGCACGCCGACATTCTCGTCACCAACACTTTCTGGATGCCGATCCTGGCCCGATCGCGCAGCGCCGGCGCGCTCTACGTTCATGTCCAGCGCTACCCCAGGAAGCAGATGGGTTTTTACCGCCATGCGGCGCGCATCCAGACCGTTTCCGGGGTCATCGAGCGCGCGATCAAGGAGCAGGCGCCCCAGCTTCGATCGAAAGTCAGAGTGATTCCCAATCCGCTCCCGGACGAGACTGAGCCGCCGAGCCGGGAGAAGGAGAAGGTGATTCTTTTTGCGGGCCGAATTCACCCCGAGAAAGGTTTGGAACTCCTCGTCCAGGCCTTCGCTTTGCTCCGCGAGCGCAGCGCGGAAGCGCGCGAGTGGCGTTTGCTCCTCGCCGGGCCGTGGCGGGCCGCGGAAGGCGGTGGTGGAGAAGATTTCCGGCATATGCTCCGGGGGCGGAATGTCGAGATGCTCGGGCCGATCTTCGACGCCGAGAGGCTGCGCGAACTGTATGCGCGGGCGGCGATTTTCGTTTATCCGTCGCTCGCCGATCGTGGCGAGGCCTCACCCGTCGCGCCGCTCGAGGCCATGGCCGCCGGGTGCGCCACGGTGCTCTCCGATCTCGACTGTTTCGCCGATTACGCGCGGCTCGGTGAAAATGCGGTGGCTTTCGATCATCGCAGCCCCAATGCCGACCGGGCGCTGGCCGGGCAGTTGCACGCGTTGATGTGCGATCCCGCCCGGCGCCAGCAGCTCGGCGAATGCGCCGTGCGGACGGCCCGCCAATACACGGCGGAAAAAGTGGCCGCCCTGTACCTCGACGATTTCGGAACCCTGATCGATGAGCGCTGACGTCCAGACCTTCGCGCAGGAGACCGCCTACGCCTCGCCCTGGACGCTCGATCAGCGGGTGCGGATGCTCCTTTGGGAAAGCTGCTGGACCCTGTTCTGTGCCTGGACGCCGAAGCCGCTCAACGCCTGGCGGCTTTTCTGGCTCAGGCTCTTCGGCGCCACCATCCACGGCCGCCCCTTCATTCACCAGCGGGCTCGCGTCCAGATCCCGTGGAATCTGACGCTGCACCACCGGGCCTGCCTGGGTGACGGCGCGATCGCCTACAGCCTGGGCGGCATCGAGATCAAGGCGCACGCCACCGTGGCGCAGGAGGCCTATCTTTGCACGGGCACGCACGATTTCGCCGACGCAGCCCGGCCGCTGCAAACCGCGAAGATTACGATCGAGGAAAAAGCCTTTGTCGGAGCGCGCGCGTTTGTCCTGCCGGGAATCACGATCGGAGCCGCCGCGGTGGTCGGAGCTTGCGCGGTGGTCACGCGGGATGTGCCGCCCGGCGCCGTGGTCGCCGGCAACCCCGCGAGAAGCATCGGCCCCCATGTCTGATACCACCTCGATCTCCTCGGCGGTGGGCGAGCGGCGGACGATCAGCACGAGCCCGGCCACGCAGGCTGACGCGCGCGCACAGTCCGCTCGACCGCCGGCCGCGGCGGTCGGCACGCTCACCGTCCTGCTCGTGGGAAATTATCGGATTGATCAACAGCAGAGCATGCAGCTCTTCGCCGAGGTGCTCGCGCGAGAGTTGCCCAAATATGACCCGACCGTGCACGTCGAAGTGATCCGGCCTGAGCCATGGTTCGGGCAGGTCAAACCGGACGCCGAGGGGCTCGGCAAGTGGCTCGGTTACCTGGACAAATTCGTGGTTTTCCCGTGGCGGCTGCGGCGGAAGATCGCGGCGCTGAAACGGACGGGAGCGAACTTCCTGGTGCACCTCTGCGACCACTCGAGCGCGCCCTACAGCCGCTACCTGCGCGATGTGCCTCATCTCGTGAGCTGCCATGATCTGCTGGCGATTCGCTCCGCCCTCGGCGAAATCCCGACGAGCCGTCCCGGCTGGACCGGCCGCGCCTACCAATGGCTCATCTTGCGCGGCCTGCAGAGGGCCGCTCACGTGGTCTGCATCTCGGAGCAAACGCGCACTGAGCTGCTGCGCATCTCCGGATTGCCCCCGCAGCGCACGGCGGTGATCCCGATGGGTTTGAACCTCCCCTATTCGCCCACGCCACTGCCCGAACGGCGGGACCGGCTGGCGAAATTGCTCGGCGATCCCGAGACACGCTACCTCCTCCATTTGGGCGGCAATCAATGGTACAAGAACCGCATGGGCCTGCTCAAAATCTACGCCGCCCTTCGAAAGACCGGCGCCGCGACCCCGAAACTCGTCCTCGCCGGCAAACCGTTCTGCCCGGAAATGCACGCCTTCCTCCAGTCGCATCCGGAAATCGCCGGGAACGTTATCCCCGTGATCGACGTCGCGGCCGAGGACCTGCGCGCGCTTTATTCCGGGGCGGAGTTGCTCCTGTTCCCATCGCTCGCGGAGGGTTTTGGGTGGCCCATTATCGAAGCTCAGGCGTGCGGCTGCCGGGTGGCCGCGAGCGATCGCGCGCCGCTCACGGAAGTCGGCGGGGAAGCGGCCATTTACCTCGATCCGGAGCATCCGGCCGCCGCGGCGCTCGTCGTCCGAAGCCTGCTCACGGAGAGTCGCGCCGACTCCCGACAACGCATTCGCCAGGGCTTCGAAAACGCGGAGCGCTTCTCCACCGGGCGGATGATCCGCGGCTACCTCGCCGCCTATCGATCGCTGCTGCCATGAGCGCGTCGAAGGTTCCCGTGTCGATCCTGATCCCCGCGCGCAATGAGGCCGCCAATTTGCCGCGCTGCCTGCGATCGGTAGCGTGGGCCGATCAGGTCTTCGTCGTCGATTCGCAGAGCACCGACGGGACGCCGGACCTCGCCGCGAAGTGGGGGGCGGAAGTCGTGCAATTCGAATTCAACGGCACCTGGCCGAAGAAGAAAAACTGGGCGCTCGAAAACCTTCCTTTCCGGCACGAGTGGGTTTTCATCCTCGACGCGGATGAAGTGCTGCCGCCCGAAGCCGAAGCTGAAATCCGGGCCATCGTCGAACGCGAGACCGGCGCGGCCGCCGGATTCTGGATCAATCGAAGGTTTCGGTTCATGGGCAAATGGCTGCGCCATGCCTATTACCCAAACTGGAACCTGCGCCTGTTCAAGCATCGGCTCGGTCGTTACGAAAAGTTGACCGAGGCGGACACGCAGAGCGGCGACAACGAAGTCCACGAGCATGTGGTGGTGACCGGCGCCACCGGACACCTGCGCTGCGAGATGGATCATTATGCGTTCCCGTCCGTGGAAGTCTTTGTCGAGAAACATAACCGCTACTCAAACTGGGAAGCGCGCGTGGCGCGGGACCGTTTCCTCGGCAATGGGCTGAGGCTGCAAATGGACGCCGTCGGCCTGCGGCGCCGGCTGAAACGTCTCTCGCATCGGCTGCCGTTTCGACCTCTCCTGCGCTTTCTCTACGTCTATCTGTGGCAGCGCGGATTCCTGGATGGCGTGGAAGGCTACTACTTCGCGCGGCTCCACGGGTATTACGAATTCCTCTGCCTCGCGAAAACCGCGGAACTGCAAATCGCCGAGCATGGCTGATCGAGAAGGAAGGTGCTGGAGAACCCGGATCGTGCCGGCGGTGGCCTGCCTCTCCCTCGCGGCTGTGCTCGGCCTCGTGGGCTACTGCGCGCTTCGCCCCTCGCCCCGGATGGCGGAAATCCCGTGGATGCCGCTCTGGTTGGGAAAACTCGCGGATCAATTCGATACCTTTCGCCATTTCGTCGGCTTCGGCGGCCTCGCCGCGGTCACCTTTTTCATGCCGCTCGTGATTGGCCTGCGGCGGTCGCCCGGAGCCAAGCAGGCCTTCCGCGACTGGTGCCTGCTCACCCTGCTCTTGATGGTCGCAGGCATTGAAATCGCTCAACTCGCGATTCCGACGCGCAACTTCGACTGGGAGGATATGTATTGGGGATGGTCTGGAGTCCTCGCCGCACGCTTTGCTCTGGATACCGCGCGCCGGGTTCGGCGCTGGGCGCGCGGACGGGCCTTCGCGGCGAGCGCTGGGGCGGCAATCGGCAAATGTCGCCTCGCCTGACCTCTATTTCCTGATTCTCTAGTGCCGCCCCCATGAAGCTTCTTTTCTCCTTCCTCTCGGTTCTTTGCTGTCTTCAAGGCTCTGTGCTTGCGCAATTCTACGCGCCGCCCGTTGACTTCCACGATCAGGTCCAGCGCCGCTTTCCCGTGGAAGCCGCCCGAGTTCTGGCGTGGATTCGCAACGGAGGAAAGCCCGGAATCGTCGAGGTCACTTACTACGTCGAAACCTCTCTTGCTGGCGAAACCCTTTGGTCATTCGAATGGGCCGGAAAGCCAGGCCGCGAGGTCACCGTGCGCTATCCCGATGGCGCGTTGCGCAATGGAGCCGAGTGGTATCGCAGTGTGTGGAAGCAACTCACCGGCGCCGATTGGGCTCTGAGCAAAGCGGCACCCGCGTCCGACCTCGCCGCAGCTTTTTGGGACGGCGCCGAGAGCGGCGGCCTGACGCGATTCGAGGGAATCGACTCCGCGTTCAAGCAGATCGACGCCACCCCACTCCCCGCAGGCGCTGCGGCGGCACGGCTTGCGGGCACCCTGGTGCAAGCGGCCCTATCCAGCGTGGGTTACGAGGTCACGCTCGATGGCACTCTGCTCGCGCGTTCAGCCGCCTGGCTCTGCGCGGCGGAGCAGCAGACCGGCGCCGCCGCCGGGCCGGAGTGGGCCACCATCCTGGTCCTGGCCGGTCGTGGTCCGGAATGCGCCGAAGCCTGGGCCAAGCGTTCGGAGAGGCCGCTGCCGGTGTGGCGTTGTTGGGATCTGCTCATTCGGCAACCGGCAGCCAGCGAAGCACTGGCTACCATCGCCCTGCCGGAGAATCGCCTTTTCGCCGCACCGATCTTCATCGCCTACAACAGCATGGATCCCGGCTACGCGGACATTTTCCGCGACCTCTCGTCCAAACTCTATCCCGGTGAGAACTTCGCCCGCTTGCTCGACTACGGCCCCGAACTGAACCGGGTGCGCGGGCGCAAACCCTATGCGGAGATATTCCCCATGCGCTTCCTTCAGCAATGGATCGAGAGGCTGCGTAGTTTCACGCCGCTCCCGGGTGATGCCCAGGACGTGATGGAACAGGCGCGCGCGGTCCACGATCTGGACGGCAAATACTCGCCAACTCTGGCGCCCTCCAAAGAGTTTGCCGATCTGCTCAACCGCGCCGGCCGCCAGGTGAAGGGCCCGCTGATTCCGGTGGCCGTCGTCACCGCGAATGACCTCCTGATCTACGGCTGGGATTTTGGCGGTATCCAGCTTGCCGATCTGCACAACACTTACTCCATTCATCCGACCCTTCATGAAAAGGCCCGCGCGTTGGAAAGCGGCTGGCTCGCTCAGGTCTCCGGATGGACGGCCTTCAATATCAACACCAGGGTGGCCGCGGCCGCGCCGCTCGATACGTCGGAGCGCTACCAGTTCATCGCGCAGTCTCGCGTCGCCCGACTCCTGAATTCTGCTCCGCCGCCGGAGTGGCCGAAAACCGACGATGCCTATGCGCGGCGGCGCTGGCTGATCGATCCCCACCGCGCTTTGGAGTTTCAGATGAATCACGGCGGTGAGACCAAGAGTGAAGCGGAGTTACTGCGTCGAGCCATTCGCGAAGCGACTCCGTATCGGCTCGGGAGCGCGCTCGCAAATGAGGACATCCTCGACCAAGCCTTCCAATCCGCGACCTTCCCGGACGCACTGAAGCTGCGCGAGGAGCTGTTGCGCGCGGTACCAGCCAGCACCGTCGGCCAGATTTCTCTGATCGACCGACAGTTCGATAGCAACCGGGACCCCTTCGGGTTTGCTCAGGCTCTGGAGCGCGCTCATTGGAGCACCGGCCTTGGCATTGCGCCCAAAGTGGTTTTCCTAAACTACGTTCGCGCCAACGCCGTGACCTCCGCGTTTCGCTTCTACGACCGCTGGTCCGAGACGGCGATCGATAAAGGAGACGAAAGGTCCCGTCTGGCCACGGCTGCATTCACGCTGGCGGCGCTGCAATCGGATACGGTTCGGGCACAGACTCTCTTGAAAGACGTCCATCCGCACGCCGCCATCACCGCTGCGTTGCTCAATGAGGATCTGGGCGGGGCCACCAAAGCCATTGCGGCCTATCTTAAGAAGTTCCCCAAGGCGATGGCAACGCCTGCCTACGAATCCCTGCGCGATGATGTCTTCCCGCTCATTCCAGCCCTCAAGGATCCGAAGCATCCCGATCACGCCAGGGCGCTGGAGACTTTTCCCAAGGAAGACTTCCTGCTGTTCGACCAGTGGGTCATTTACTCCCGGGCACATCTTTCTCCCGCCGATGCGATCCGCTTTTTCTCCACCTCCGAGATGACGGGCGAACGCGCTTTGGTTGTTGCCGCGCTCAAGGGTGACAAGGTCGTTTTCCAAGAGCTGTTCGAGGCGCAAGCTGACGAGCTTTTTTCGCCCAACGCGATGAACTTCGGACAGCAGGGCCCGCGGGCCATTCTGTACGCGTGGTTAAGGAATCTCCTTTTTCAAATTCCGCCACCAAAGGAAGAACCCGATCTGATGCCGCCCGGCGCACGTCCGCTTCTGCCACGTCTCCGCGAATTGCTCAAAGAATCGGGGGAAGCAGCGGGAGCAGCTCAATAATTTCCTTGTCGGCGCGAGCGTTCCAAGCCAGCGGCACACCTTTTCCAAATGCTGTCATCCTGAGCGCAGCGGAGGCGGGAGCGCCGGCGGAGCGAAGTCGAAGGATCTCACGCATCCGCGGGCGAAGGGGGTGCGGTGCTGCCCAATCGCCGCGGACCGCCACCGCCCGCGGAAGCCAGAGAGGAGCGAGCAAAACGCGGACGCCGCGTAGCGGCTTAACCTGAGTAGCCGTAGTCGAGCGCAGCGAGGCCACGGTCCCAAGCAACGACGTCAGCCGCGTAGCGCCGATACTTCCCATGGTTTCGCCGCAAACGCGGCTCGTGCTTAGTTTTACTTTACGTGGCCTAGCTGCGCTCGACCACGGCTACTCGGGTTAAGCCGCTCCGCGCCGAGCGGAACCCTTTTCGGAAAACCTGACTGGTCGAATACAACAGTCGGACTCAACTCGGCAGGAGTATTACCATCGAATCTTATATCGAGTCGCCTGTTCCACCTTGAGATACGCCCACCACATCCCCACAAAGGACAGCTCATCCAGCCGAAAGCTCCTACTCTTTGCAAATACGCATATCCATCTGACCAGACAATTGTCGTCTGAATGGAGCCCTTATCGCCGAAGAATCTCGTGATCTGTCTCTCAGGGGGTTCCACCACACCACGCTGCTGTCCGTTATTGAAACGAAGCGGGAACTCCCAGCCTTCGGTGCTATCCGCTTTGCTTAGCCCAAGTGAACCAGCGAAGTGGTAACAATCCGCTTCAGGGATCCTGAAACGCGCGATAAGCTGCGCTTGATATGAGCCGCGTTCTTTTCTAACCCAATATCACAATTCGGATGCCGAGCTTGGGAGAGCAGCTCCGGTCGCTCGCTCGATTAGCACGCGGTCAGGAAGCCAACCCAAACAGGGGAACAGAAAAACACCAATCGCTAGCACGCAGCATCCAATTACCAAATACAGTCTGCGTTTTGGAAGTGATCGGGCCATAACCTTTTAACTATCTAACTTGCGCCCCTTCGACATTCCACGCCATAGCTCCGGAGGGACGGGTCTCAAGAAAGCCTTCTTTGCCCGATTCGTTTGGCGGGGATGCCGGCCCAGATCTCGAAAGCCGGGATCGATTTCGTGACCACGGCACCGGCTCCGACGACGGCGCCATCGCCGATGCGGACGCCTTTCAGCACGATCACATTGACCCCGAGCCAGACGTCATCGCCCAGGACGATCGCGGCTTCCGGACCTGGCTGTTGATTCATGGGCCGGCCGATCTCCACTCCATGATCGTGATCGATGAACTTGCACCCGGAGGCGATCAGGCAATGGCGCCCGGTCCGGAACGACTTCTGAATGTTAAACTCGCAAGACCGGCCGATATAGGTCTCGTCGCAGATAACAATGGAAGGTCCTTCGCGCCAGATGCCGTCGAACTTGAACGAGATATCCGCTTCCAACAGGCATCGGGCGCCGATCTCGACCTGATGCGGCCAGGTCACGGCCATGCGCGGCAGCCGAGTACCGGGGCCGACGCGCATCCCTTGGAGACTCCAAAAGCACCGACGTACTGGAGAGGTAATCAACGCGTGCCATCGTTCTCGGAACCGAAAGAAGGTTTTGTGAAGAAAGCGCGATTTCACGTCAGGTCACACTTAGTTGCAAGCCGCCGCGAGGGAGCGCTGCGACCTGCCGCCGGCAATGACCTGCAACAGTTCACCCAACGCCTGGTCCGGCCCGAGATGCACGCGGATCCAGTCGGTTTGCCGGGCAGCGACCTGCTCACGGCGGTCACGATCCTTTAACAATGAGGAGACGGCGGAGGCGAAGCCACAGGCGTCATCTGCGACCGGCATGACTCGCCCGGCCTGCAGTTCCGCCAAGCCTTCGACACCGACGCCTGTCGAGACAATCGACCGGCTGAAGGTCATGGCTTCGATCAGCTTGATCTTCAATCCGGAACCGGCACGCAGCGGGACGATCGCGAGCATGGCTTCCTCGTAATAACTCGCCAGGTCCGCGACACTGCCGTGGAAATGGCATCGAGGGTGGCTGCCTGGAAAACTCGCGCCCACCGTGCCGCAGACCGTGAGCGAGGCGCCCGGAACCTCACCCAGGATCTTCGGCCACACCTCCTCGAGAAACCACCGCAGGCCGTCGATGTTATGCTGCGTCGCGCCACCCACAAAAAAGCAACGGCCCTCCACCTGTCGCGAGGTGGGAAGTGGCCGCGGCTGAGCCGGCATCGGAGCCACGACGATCCGCGTCTGTGGCAACATCTCGCGAAGCTCCGCGGCCTCCGCGTCCTGAATCGCGACCACCACATCGGTATGGGCCAGCAGGCGGGTCTCCTGTTCGCGCGTCATCGGCAGGAAATCGAGCGGCATGCCGCGTTGCCGATAAGCAGCGACGCGCTCGTGGACGACATTGTGGGTCAGAACCAGTTTCAAAGGCTGCACGCTCAACTCTCCCCACGCCAGCACGTCCGCCGTTTCCGCAAAATCCACGATGACCGCATCCGGCTTCATCTCCTCCACCACATCGCGGACGAACCGCGCCTCAGCGGGTGTGGCTAGCGCGCCCCGTTCTTCTGCCGCTGGCGCTGCCACCAGCAATCCAAGTTTCTGCTGTAGCTTGCGGCCAAGGTAGCCGGCCACACTTAGCCAATCAGACAGCCGGCGGCTCACCAGCCAGCCTCCGGTGTTGATTGCACCGGGCACGTGCAGCGTCTTCACATAACCTCCCGGACGCGGCGCTTTCATGATCGGCCGTTCGCCGGACAAAGGTTCCGCGAGCCAAAGGTAACTAATCTCACATCCCCGCCCCGCCAGGAACTGCAAGATGGCATCGGGATAGACACAGCCACCGTGATACTGAGGCCCGACGAGCGAACGGCTGACAAACAAGACCCTGGTCATCTCTTCTTCAGCGGATAACCGGCCACGCCCAGCCAGCCAATGCTCCGGCGCATCCCTTCATCGAACGACACATTGGGTGCATAACTCAAGAGCTCGGCCGCCTTCGTTCCCGGATACTTCCAGGTGCACTGCTGCAGCGTCGCCATTTCCTCATCAACGATACAAGACGGCGGGTTGGGAAGGGTCCAGGCATTGGGACGAGGCGGCTCCTTCAGCCCGGCCAGGAGCACCTTCGTGAGCCGCTTCGCCTGCCCGGGCACCGCTGGCAGGAGACGCTGCGCAAACGGTGTCGCCACATAAGCCTCGACCCGCTCTTTGAACGAACGCCGGAATGCCGGCGCAGCGACGCGATGCACGGAATCCATGTTCACTCCAAGAGCGTCCGCCACTTTCGCATGGAACGCCCGCCACGTAATCGCTTCCGCGTCCGCGACCAGAAAGGTTTCGCCGTCGGCTCGCGCGCTTTCGAGGGAGCGTCGGATCGCCTCGATCAAGTTATCGACATAGATCCCGTTGCAAATCCCCTCCCCTTCCCCCACCAGGAAAGCGGTGCCGTCGAGGAGTTGCCGCGCGATGGTGGCCAGCAACCGGCAACGCGGCCCATAAACGATGCTCGGCCTCAGCAGCACCAGCTCCACGTTTCCGCGCTGACGTAACTTGAGCATGACCCGCTCGGCGCGCACCTTCGCATTGTTGTAGTCGCTCGAGTGTTTCTCGTGCAGAGGGCTCGACTCATTGGTTCCCGATGCCGGCGCGAGCCCGTGCACCGACGCGCTGCTCAGCGCGACCAGCCTCTTCACGTTGGCTTGGTCGGCCGCAGCGTAAATTGATTCCGCCATCTTGACGATCTGCACCGGGTCACCGAGCGCGGCGTGGATCACCGCATCGCAGCCGGCAAAAGCGCGCGCCAGCTCCTCCACATTCAAGACGTCGCAAACCTTCCAGGGCAGATCAAAGCGCGAGAGCACTGCCAGACTGGAAAAGGAGCGCACCACCGGGACGACCTCGGCGACCTTCCCGAGAACGAAGGCTTCGACGAGCCGCGTTCCGACGAAGCCGCTGGCGCCGACAATCGCCACTTTCATCGCGAAGCGACCTCCTCGTCGGCGGCAAAGGCAAGCCGCCGGCCTTCCTCAGCCTCGTCCAGCGTCAACCAGGGCAGTTCCATCAGGCTTCGCTTGCGATAGCATTGTTCGATCAAGCGGAGCGAGCGGAGACCTTCCGCGGCCGGCACCCGCAGTGGTTCTTCGCCCCGCATCGCCGCGGTGACGTTGCGAATCTGTTCGATGAAACTTTGCGGATTGGTGCGGGCCTGGCCCTGCTCGATGAGGCGATCTGCAGTTTGCGACACCGGCACCAGATCGCCGCGGAGGGACGCAGGCATGCCATCGGCACAGATCTCGAGGCGGTCCGCTTCGTTCACGATCCAGCGGACAAAGCCGCGTTCGAAGAAGAAGGTGTAGCGATTCTCCGTTTTCCAGTCGCGGCTCAGGCGCACTTCGCCCCGGCACCCATGCGCATACTCCAGCGCCAGCCGGCAATTGGCTTCCAGTCCGCCCATCGCGTCGTCTTCATAGACAAAATCCGCGGGTTCACCCAGCCACCAGAGCAGCAGATCCAGCGTGTGGACGCCGGTGTCGTAAAGCACTCCGCCGGGCGTCGAGTCCCGCCGGAAAAAAGACTCCGAGGCCGCCTGCCAGCTAAACGGTCCGCCCTCGTGCACTTGAAAGCTTTTCAGCCGTCCCAACGTTTGCTTTTGCACGAGACCGTGGATGGCCTCGCAAGCGGGAAAAAAACGGCGATAGAGGCCGACCGCCAGGATGCCTTCGGTGGCCGCCGCGGCCATCGCCTCGGCATCTTCCAACGAAGCCGCCATCGGCTTTTCACACAGGACCGCGGCGCCCCGGCCGAGCGCGTGGATGCTTTGGCGGGCATGGAAGCGCGGCGGCGAGGCGACGATCACCAAATGCGACGGAGCGATTTCCGCCTCCTCGAGGCTGCGGAACTTCCGCGCTTCGGGGAAGGCCTCGGCGACGTGGACGAGGTTCTCCTCCGACGGATCCACCAGTGCCACGACGCGCAAGGCCGCGGGCGCCGCCAGCGCCGTGAGCGCCGGAGCGTAGAAAAAACGGCTGATGGCGCCGCAGCCGACCAGGATCACGGGAATTTCGGTGAGTTTGCTCGTGGCCATGGGATCAGTCGTCAGCGAGTGAGGCTGGCTTCAAAAGCTTCCTGAATGCGCTCCGGGTCAAACTCTGTCTCCGCGAACTTCCGCGGGATCGCGGCCTTGGCGTGCCAGACCTTCTCATCCTTGAGCGCCTCGACAAACGCCGTGATGGGGCCGGGGGTGTCAGTGCTCGCGCGGTCAGGAAATTGTCGCTCTTCTGCCCACTGCGCGACCGCGCTTTCCGGAGGCGCCATGATCATCAGCGGCAGACCAAGATGAGTGTATTCAATGAGCTTGCTCGGAAAGCTGGTCCGGATCCACGGCATGCTCTCGCTCGTTTCCGCGTAGGAGATCAACAATCCCGCCGCGTTCTCCGCGAGAAACCGCAGCGCTTCGCGATTCTCCCGAAAGGGTTCATGCCAGATCACCGGCGCTTCCCGGCACAAGGACTTGATTTCGCGCGTCTTCCTGACGAGCAGCATCAGTCGGCCACCCGCCGCCGCCACTTCGCGTCCGAGCCGCGCGAGCAGCGGCAGTTGGGCCGGCCAAAAGTTCCCCGCATAGACAATCAGTGGGCACTGAGCGAACTCCGGTTGCCAATCCGGCGACGCCGCGTAGCCGTCCGGAATCGGCGGCAAGGTGGAGCGCCGCTCCTGTGGGAGATCGTAAATCGAGGCCAGTTGCGGCGAAGCAAACCAATTGCGGTGCGAGCGCTCGACGATGTCCTGATAGCGGGCGCGCAGCTTCACGCCCTCCTCCAGGCTCCTGGAAAAACAGACCGGATCATCATGCGCAATCAGGGAAAGCGGCACATCGTAGCGCTCCGCATACGCCAGCGCCACCTGGGACATGAAGTCGGTGAAGGCGGAAAGATAGGTAAACACGGCATCGGGTCGCTGGTGGTTCAGAAACCCATGGCACTCGCCTGCCCAGAGCCAATGGCGCGTGTGGCACAGCAGCCGGTTGCGAGGATAGTAAGGAGGCCACCACGGTTTGCGGTGGCTGAGGTGAAACACCGGCCAGCCTTCCGCCTCGCAGACCGCGAGATCCTGTCCCCAGTCGGAGACGACCAGGATGGTCCAGCCATGCGTCGCAAGGCGCCGGAGATGCCGCAGGACGATGATGGCGCTGCCCGCCCCTTCCATGGGGGCGTGCCCGAAGTAAAGCAGCACGCGCTTCTTTCCGCTCACCGGGCTGCTTACCATTGGTGGTGGCCTCGCAAAAAGCCATCGCGCCGGGCAAACGCGATGTCGGTGTGTCCAAGAGCGCCATCATAAGGTCGGCGGGAAAAACCGCAGATGTCGTAGGGTTCGAAGCCCACGCCACTCATGAAGTCGCAGACGGCGACAAAGCTCGGCGTCCTGGCGTGGACATGGAACAGGAAGACTTCGAGGATTGCGACCTCCAGGGTTTCGAGCACCTGGGTGGCGCCCATCAGGGCTTCGACTTCGAACCCTTGCACATCGAGCTTGGCCAGCGCCGGCTTGGGCACGGCGAGGTCCGCAAAAAGCGAGTCCACGGTGACCACATCCACACTTCGCCGCTCCCAATCGGACGTGCTGAGCTCTTCTTCGGTGAGCGCGAGCGAAGAGCCTTTGCGATCGGGCCAGACCGTGAGCTTCATGACATCGGCGGCCCGCCCGGCCGCGGCACGGAGCCAGCGCGAGCCCGGCGCCGCGGCGCAGAACGCATCGAGGTGCGGCTTCATCTCCACCTGAGGCTCGACCAGGGTGAAGGTCGCCGCGGGCCAGATGCGCCGCGCTGTCTGACTCCATTCGGCGCAGTTGGCTCCGAGATCGAGGATGTGTTTGGGATTGAGTCCGCGGGCGGCCACATCCTCGAGGAAACTCTCCATGAGTCCGATCGGCCGCTCCTGCGAGCCTGCTGGAATCCGCGGCGATTCAACCCGACTGATCTTATAACCCCACTTGCGCAAAAGCGTCTGAACGATGCCTTTCATCTCAATCCCCTCCGTTCACCGCTTCGAGATTGAGAGAGATGGGATAACTCTGGCCTAGATGAGTGAGAATCAAAGCGGAATGATCGTTCAGCGAGGTCATCGGGGATGACCCATACGTCCAGCGCCGCACCTGTGTGAAGCCCGCTTGCGCGAGCAAGCGGGTCAGCGAGCGCTCGGTAAATACGGCTTTGTGATAGTTGTAGGCATAATCCTGGCCGCCCAGAAGGACGCCTTCCACCACCGCCACGTCGCACCCGCCGTCTTGGTATAATCGGGAGATCACGTCAAAGTCGGGGACGGCCAGCCGCAAGACGCCCCCCGTTTTCAGCACCCGCCGCCATTCCCGAAGCACGTTCAGCGTTTCCCGGTGGCTGATATGTTCCAGAACGTGTGAGGCATAAATCAAGTCAGCGCATCCAGACCGAAATTTCTGCAAACGGTCCACGGGCTGGACGCAGTGAACGTGTCGCATCGGCATCGCGTCGATATTGACGAAGCCGGGGCTGTTCACGATTCCACAACCCAGGTGCAAGTTCAGCTTCCCATCAGAGGTCGAGGCCTGCGGAACGCCTTGCACCCATTGGCGGAGTTTACAGAAGCACCACTTGGCTGCGTACTTCGCGTTCATGGGATCACTGCCGTGGCCTGGCCGGCGCGGCGAAAGTATCGTTGGCAAGTCTCCTTCAAGATCCGCAGGGAAACATCGGGGGAACTCGCCCGCCGGACATCGCCGTTATGATAGAAGCGGAAGATAAGATCGTCCCGAGAGCGGCTCCTTGAGACCCTGGCGGGGTGCCGCTCGATCCGCAGGCTCGTGGCCGGGATGCTTAGTCGCCGGTCCGCGGCGGTGGTGTGCGTCGAATCGCTGCCAAACCCGATATTCTGAACCAGGTTCTCCTGCGGACAGACGGCGAGGCCTTTTCTCACCCAGCAACTATAAATCCACGCGAAATCCCAGGTATCGCCCTGGCGCGGATCGGCTCGGGCCGCGTTGAACGTGGTCAGCCAGAAAGCCCGCTCCCGAGCGGTGTCGAACATGGAGTCGAAGGCGCGGAACTTCGCCTCCCAAGTCTGCATCTCGTAGTCATATTGCTCCCAGGCGCGGCGCCAGGTTGCCCAGCCCCAGACCCAGACATACTTGCTGAAGAAATAACTGGTGGGAACGGAGCAGGATCGGCTGACAAAGTTGGTGCCGTTGATGTGCATCACTTCCGGGTTGTCGCGGTAGCGATCGAGCATTTCCTCGCAGTAAGGGAAGAAGGACGGATCTGGCAAACAGTCGTCCTCGAGGATGATTGCCTCTTCGACCAGCGAAAAGACCCAGTTCAGTCCGGAAGCGACGCGCTGCCGGCAGCCCAGGTTCGACTCCGCATAGTTGCGATCGACCTGGCACGGCCAATCGACACCCTGATCAATCAAGGCACGAACCGCCGCGACCCGCTCGAGGTCGGTCGCAACCTCCTTGCGTGGACCGTCACAGACGACGAGCAAGCGCTCAGGCCTCGCCTCGCGAATCCGCTCGAAGACTTTCGCCGTCAGATCGGGCCGATTGAAAACGATGAATACCACGGGAGTTTTCACGGTGCGTTGACCTCGGGTGTGGCGCTGGTTCCGCTCGTGATTCCGAGGGGAGGCTTTCCCGGAATCGGGGAGGAAAGCAGCGTGCGCCGGACGCGATCCAGTTTCCATGCGCATCGTTGCAGGGTGGAAACCGCAGCGATCAGCAGGCGGTCGTGGAAGGACATTTCGAGCGCCGGATGGACGAAGAGGACGTTATAAGATCCGGTGGCCGGATCCTCGACACAGCGGAACCCAAGACCAAGTAACCGTTGATAGACTTGCCAGGTGCGGCGCGCCTCGCCCAACTCTTCGATAAAGTCGTGGAACTCGACGGTAATCTGCCCGATCGAGAGTAAGTCCAGGTCAGTCAAGGAATCGAAAAAGTCCCACTCGGCTCCTTCCACATCCACCTTCAAAAGATCGACCCGCCGGACGCCAGCCGCTTGCAGGAGAGAGGGATAGTCGAAGAGCGCGACCGTGATGCAGGCCGCGTCGCCGGACGGGGCGTCCGCCGGATCGGCCAGAGTGAGACGGTTCGCCGTGCAATCCGCTGCCAATCGAAGTTCTCCCGTTCCCGATCGAGGTGCGATGGCCCCTTGCACGACCTGCACCCGCGGATGTTCGGGAATGCGGGCCGCGTTTTCCGGCGCCGGCTCGAGCGCGACGCAGGCGCAGGAGAAGCGTTCCGCTAGCTCGGAGGAGAACCTTCCGAGATTGGCGCCGAGATCCACGGCCGTGCTCTCCTCCGAAAGCGCCGAGGTGACGATGTAGTGCTCCTCGACCAGTCCGATGGAAGACCGCCGGATGAGGAAGGATTCCACTGCTTTCAGGATGCCGGAGAGACGGCGCGCCGGGGATGGGTCGCTCACCAGTAACCTCCTTGATCGACTTTGATGGCTTCCTTCGGTGTCTCCCCGGCGGAAGCGCGGCTCCAGGCGTCATTGAAGAACGGCTGGTATTCGGGACGCACATCCCACCGTTTTCCGCGGATGCCGAACAGGAGTTGCAATGAGCCGCCCAGGTGGATGCCGATGCCGCCGAGCTCCCTGGCTCGCACTGCCAGGGGAATGCCGGCCGCGCCGCAGCCGATCAGCGCGACATCGAATCCCTCGGTGTCGCGGCATCGCTCGAGCTCGTTTTCCAGCCAGCGAAGCATGGCGAGCCAGTTGGGAAAGTCGTTCGTGGAAAAGCCGTAGGGGGCGCGGATCGTGCGCAACTCAAAGTCGGGGAGGACCGTGCCCGACCCCGTCCAGATCTCGTTCCGCCGGGTGTATTGCCGGCGAATCGTTTCTTCGAAGGGATGAATCACCACCACCTTCTTGCCTTTCAAGGCGGACGACCAGGGTTGGGAAAAGAAGAAGGGATCGAGGGCCTTCAGCGCGATCCGCCTGGTCTGTGGACAAAGCCGTCCGAGGATCTGGGCTTCGCCCGGATTGAACCAGACCGCACACAGGTCAAGGTGCGGAAGTTGGTCGAGGTAAGCCTCGGCGAATTGGTGAAACATTTCCGGCGAGTTTGGGAAGACACCGGACTGCTCGGCCAGGTCGAGTTCACCAAAAGATGGAGGCACCCAAGTGTATTTGTAGAATCGCTTGAGCTGCAAATGCCACGCGAGGGTCCAGCACTCGCTCGATCCTATCTTGCCAATCGCAGCCGGTTTTCCGGCCTCGATCAGTCGTCGAATGAGCGAGTTCCCTTCTCCGCCGCCGGCGATCTCGACCGATCGGTGCCGCATCCGCTCGATCCAGCGGTTGATGCCATCGGCATCGATCAGCGCATCGGCGCCGCTCAATTCCATGCATCGATGAATGGTCCTGCGCAGCGGGTTCATGCGAGGGCGGGGTCGAGTGCCAAAGCTTTCTCGCCGGCGAGGACATAGCGCAGGCACGCCCAGTTCTGACGTTTCCAGGGGGCCGCCGCGACGGCCCGGAGGGCGTTCTTCCTGGCCGAGCGCCAATGCCCCCCCCGCGCCGCATCGAACGCCCAGTGCCGGCGCCAGTCCGCTTCCCCCCCCAAGCTGGGCTCCACCGCAGCCATCGGCAGGGGCGCCAGGCAGCGCTCCGACCGCAGCGGATTCACCATCGCGGCTCGACGAGCCTCGCGGGTTCCCTGGGTGTGATTGATACTGGCAGGGTGTTGGCGATAGAGCAGCAGCGCCTCGGGAAGATTGGCCAGACGGCCATGGGACATGAGCCGGAGGTACAGATCGAAATCCTCGAGGTGGATCGCCTCTTCACGATAGCCACCGCAAGCGACGAGGGCGTCCCGCCTGAAAACGACGCTCGGATGAATCAACGCGCCGCCGTTGCCTTCCAATAATTCCGCGACAATGCCCGCATGCTGCAAGGGAGGATTGCGCCGAATCAGTGGGGCTCCTTCCGGATCGATGAAAAGCACGTCGCTGCCGACGGCCAGACATTCCGCATCCGATTGGAGAATTTCCACCTGGCGCTCGAGCCGCGCCGGAAGACTCACATCGTCGGCGTCCATGCGGGCGATGAACTCTCCGCGCGCCGCCGCGATGCCGTCATTGAGCGCACCGACAAGGCCGGTATTTGGACGGCTGATGAAGCGAATCCGGGCGTCCTGCTTCTCGTATGCCCGCAGGACCTCGAGCGAGGAATCCGTCGAACCGTCATCGACGATGATGAACTCGAAATCGCGAAAGGTCTGCGCCAGGACACTTTCCACGGCTGGCGCCAAATACCGGCCGGCGTTGTAAACCGGCATCACCACACTCACGCGCGGCACTGAGCCATCCCCTGCCCGCCTGCCGGAGTGGTCAACTGAAACGTTCGCCCGACCAAGGGTGTGAGTTGTCGCGCCAAGTCGCGAGGTCATGATTCGGAGCAGTGGCTCGTAGCATTGCTTTTCCGAAAGCTCGCGCCGCGCCGCGGCGAGACTCCCGCGCTCGAATTGCTGCCGCAGGCTGGCACTTTTCAGCAGGCGAATCATCGCATCAGCGAGACCCGCGGCATCCTCCGCGGTCAAAACGTGTTCTGCCAAAAACGGAAGTCCCTGAAGGCCGACCGGTGTGGTCACGCACGCTTTCCCGTGGGCGCACGCTTCCACGAGCTTGATCTTGACACCGCTGCCATGGAGGAGCGGGACGACAACGACTTCCGCCTCCCCATACTGCATTTCCAAATCCTCGACCCGTCCGAGAAATGACACCCCGGGATAGTTACCCGTAACGACTTCGTTAATGTTTCCACAAACGTGCAATTCAGCGTCGGGGCATGCGGCTTTTACTTGGGGCCAGGCCTTTTCGAGAAACCACGTCAGCCCCTCGCAGTTCGGCTGGTTGTGACTGCCCACGAACAAGCACCGGCCCGGCACTTGCGGACCTGCCGCGGCACGCCCTTCGATGGCCTTGGGCACGACGACAACCTCTCGATCCGGACAGAGGCGGCGAAACACTTCGGCGTCCGCTTCGCTAATGGCGACGGGCAGATCGGAGATCTCCAGCAATCGCTTCTCCTCCGCTTCGTCAAAGCCGGCATACCCTTTCAAACCTGTGGCTTTCGCGAGGAAGGCCGCGCGCTGGTGGGCCACATCGACCGTGAGACTGATGCGCAGCGGCCCGCGCGGCTGACGCGGCCACAAGTCGAACAGCTCGTTCATCCAGCAGAAATTCGCCAGCACCACGTCGGGCCGGAACTCCCGCGCACAAGCTTGCGCGACCCTTTGTTCCTCGTTGTTGGGCGGTGCCATCCAAATCTCCGGTGCCTTCTGAATCGGGTCGGTTTGCGTGGTGGGTCTGCCGCTCCATTGCTGGATTCGAGAAAACACCCCCAGCCACACCAGGACGCGCTTGATGCGATCAAGCAACCGCGCCTTCCAGGGCAGCAGGTAAACTTTGGGAAAGAACCGCCAGCGCCCCAAGGCAATCTGCCCCGGAAGATGGAGATCCAGGGTCTCGGCAAGGTGCGCCGGCACCACGCACCAACCGCGTTGCGTCCAGTGGTCGTGCGGCTGAAACCAGATCACACGGATCGAAAACCCTTGCTTCCGCAGATAGCTGAGCAAGCCAAACAGGTAGCTGCCCGCGCCATCCTCACCCGGGAGCGGCGTATGTCGGGTCAGAACGAGGAGCCGGGGCGGAAGCGGGCTCACGTTACTTCGCTCTCTCGATCAGCAGCGCCAGCATGTTCCGGTTGATGCGCGGCTGATGGTAGTTGGTCAGCAAATCGATCTGCGGACACGGTTTCCCGCAAAAACTGACTTCATGGAGGCTCACCGAATATCCGGCTGGAATTAAGGTGAGGAGCCGCTCGCGGAATTTTTCCAGACTGTAGATCCGCGCGAAGCCCTCGAAATCGCCCCACCCGGTAAAGGTGGCGAACGGATCGTGAATCGTCAGCGCGTCGGGATCGAACTTCAAGGATCGGCTGGTGTTCCAGATTTCCGCATATTGTTCCGCGAGGAAGAACGGCACGATGCAGGCCTTGCCGCCCGGGGCGAGCAACCGGACTATCTCCTTGAAGAATCCGCGATCGGCATTGGCCCGAAAATGTTCGAGCGAATGGTGGCAGGCGATCGCCGTGAGCGATGCATCAGCTAAGTCGAGTAACTCGACCCCTTGACCGACATAATGGACGCCGTCTTCGACTTTGGGCGGCTGGAGCAGGTCGTTGCAGAAAAGCTGGCGGCAGCCGAAGACGCTGCCGACGGCGCGCAAATACTCGCCGTTGCCACCGGCCGCATCGAGGAGAATTGAGTCCGCATTCAGGCCCAGCAGCTTCGCGGACGCCGCGTATTCCAGCATCTTCGTGTAGCCGGCGGGAAAGCGCGCAAACTGGGTGAGCGATGGCTGGGCGAGCAGGCGGCTGTAATCCTGCGCGGTAATGTCGATCTGCCCCACCACGACATTGGGGAGGCGCCGCAACTCCTGCCGATCCACGGGAGTCAACCGGAAATTGATGACGAAGTTATTCAGCCGCGAATAGGTGAGCAAATACGGCAGGCTGTTGGTGCGGAGCCACCGGGCCTGTTCGCGCGAGCGTTGCTTCACGGTGCGGAGGCGCGACCGGACACGCTGAAGAGCGGTGGTCATAGCGTGGCGAGCGTGACCTCCGGTTCGAGACGGCAGCCGGCGAAACCGCGGTCACTCCACTCGTCCTGATCGCTCGTCTTGACCTCCCAGACGGCAAAGCTGTCGAGGATATCAAAGAAGTGATTGCCCGACCCGATCCCGGCGCTGCAGTAGTAGAAGCCAGGATGAAGCGGCAGACTCGGAAGGGTAATCGTGACCGAGTGGGTGCCCGGTCTCAGGTGCAAAAGCCGGCGACTCAGGTCGGAATCGAGCGTCAGGACACGGCTGCCTTCGGCCACGTTGAAACCGATCCCGAGCATCGCGTCCGTAATCTCCCGGAAACATTCGACGGTGAATTCAATTCTCATCGACTTGCCGTAGCAAAGTTCGCCCTCCACGCGAATCCGCGTGATCCGGCAGGCGCGGCCTTCGGTGCTCCCGCCGCGCCGCACTTTGCTGACCTCCAGATCGTAGCCCGACTCGCTGACTCCGGACGTGTAGGCGTCGATCGCCTCATCCACCGGCAGAGGGGGCGACGCGTGACCACGATCGAGGACCACGCATTTGCGGCAAAGCCGCCGGATCGCCGGCATGTGATGACTGACGAAAAGGATGGTCCGGCCCTGACCCGACGAAATCTCCTGCATCTTCCCAAGACACTTGCGTTGGAACTCCTGGTCGCCCACCGCGAGGACTTCATCAACGATGAGGATCTCGGGCTCGAGGTGCGCGGCCACGGCGAAGGCGAGGCGGACATACATGCCGCTCGAGTAGCGCTTCACCGGCACATCGATGAAATTCTCGACCTCGGCGAAGTGCACGATTTCATCAAACTTGCGGCGAATTTCCGCGCGCGTCATCCCGAGGATGGCGCCGTTGAGGAAGATGTTTTCCCGGCCGCTGAGCTCGGGGTGAAAGCCGGTTCCGACTTCCAGGAGCGAGGCCGCGCGGCCATTCAGAATCACTTCGCCGATTGTCGGCTCGGTGATCCGCGAGAGGATTTTCAACAGGGTCGATTTCCCCGCGCCGTTGCGGCCGATGATGCCGATCACTTCTCCCGGCTCGACGGAAAACGAGACGTCTTGCAGGGCCCAGAAGTCGTCCGGCGACTCCGCCCGCACGGCTTTGCCCCGGAGCCGATTCCAGACGGCTTCCGCTTCGTCGCGCAAGCTGCGTGCGCCGAAGGCGCCGAGCCGGTAGCGCTTGGAGAGGCCTTTGACTTCAATCATCGGAGCAGCCATGGCGCTAGACCGAGTCAACGAAGGTCCGTTCGACATTCTGGAAGGCCAGCAAACCGGTGAGCAGGACCACGAGCGTCACCGCCATCGAGAGCCCGATCTGGGCGGGGCTCAGCGAGCCGCTGCCGAGGCAGAGAATCTTGAAGCTTTCGACCGGCACCGTCATCGGGTTGAGCACCGCCACCCACCGCCAACTTTTCGGGACGATCGAGAGCGGATAAATGACCGGCGTCGCATACATCCAGAGCTGAAGCAGGAACGCTGAGAGATGGGCGAAATCCCGGTATTTTGCCGTCAAGGCGGACATCCACAATCCGACGCCCAGGCTGAGCATGGCAATCTGGGCGACGAGCAACGGCAGGAGAAACACCTCGGGACGCGGTCCAAAGCTCCCGCCGGTTGCGGTGCAACATTTGAAGTAGGCGTAAGCGGCGACGAATGTTCCGAATTGAATGCCAAAGGCGAGCAGGTTCGAGAGCACCGCCGAAAGCGGCACGATCAGGCGCGGGAAATAGACCTTCCCGAAGAGGTGCGCATTGCTGGCGAAGGTCGAAGAGGTGCTGCTGACACTCTGCGCAAAGTAGCTCCAGGCCGTCAGGCCGCAAAGGTAGAAGAGGACGGGCGGAACGCCATCCGTGGAGAGCCGGGCCAGGCCGCCAAAGATCACCGTGAAGACCAGCGTCGTCAGCAATGGCTGGAGGACAAACCAAGCCGGTCCGAGCACCGTCTGCTTGTATTTTGAGACAAAGTCGCGCCGGACCAGCAGAAGCAGAAGATCCCGGTATTCCCAGATCGACTGGAAATCGATCCGCAGCCAGTTTCGGTTGGGCCGAATGACTAACTGGTAAGAGGAACTGGCGGTCATCCTGGGCAACACCTGATCCACCGTCAGGCGGCAACCTTGCCCCCCTTGTGGTCGCCGTAAATGTATTCGTAGTAACCGCCGGTCAGGTGCTGACGGCGGAGACGGTTGAGCACGACGCCGACTGGCTTGCAGCCAATGGCCTTGAGAGCCCGGCAGGCCCGCACCGCGGCCCCCCGGCCCGTGCTCCCGGCGCGGACGACGAGGCACACCGCGTCCACGTGCGGCGCCAGCAGCAGCGTGTCGCTGACCGGATTGAGCGGCGCGGTATCGATGACGACGCGATCGAATTGCAGGATCGCTTCGGCGAGGAGATCCGCAAAACCGGAGCCCGCCAGCAGTTCGGCGCGATCGGCGCTCATCGTGCCCGTCGGCATGATCTTCAAGTGGTGCAATTCGGTGGCGTGCACCGCCTCGCGGACATTGCTGCGATGCTGCAGGCAGTCGATGAGCCCCGGCTTGCGCTCTTCACCAAAGAAGAGGCGGGAGACGACCGGCTTGCGCAGATCCGCATCGATGAGCAGCGTGGAGAGACCTTGCTGAGCCAGGGCCATGGCGAAATTCGTGGCCGAGAAGCTCTTGCCTTCCCCGGGGCCAGCGCTCGTAAAGACCAGGGTACGACGCTCTTTTTCAAAGGCCGTCAGGGCCAGGGCCGTCCGCAGCGAGCGAAACGCCTCGATGACCTGCGGCTCTTCGGGAATCTCGATGGTGCGCGTCGTGGCGCTGCGGCTTTGCGTTTCAGGAATGCTCGCCAGCACCGGCAGGGCGAGGGTGGATTCCGTCTGCTCCACCGTCTTGAAGGTGCTGTCGAGAGCGTTACTAGCCCCCACCAGGGTTAACCCGAGCAACAGACCAGCGAGTAAACTGGTCTGCATGATCCGCTGTTTTGCGGGCCGCACCGGACTGCCTGACGAGAACGCCGGTTCGAAGACCCGGATCGGGCTCTGCTCCAGGCCCTTGGTTACATCCGTCTCTTTCATCCGGGTCACCAGGGATTGGTAAAGAACCCGGTCGGTTTCCACATCCCGAACCAGGACGTTGTACTGAATCGACATCTTATTAAGGTCGAGAGCCTTCTGTTCCTGTTGGGCCAGGGCCTTCTCGAACTCCTGCTCATTCTTGAGCGCCAGCTGAAAGGAAGCGCCCACGAGTTCGGCCGAATTGCGCAGGAGCGCGGCCCGCGCGGCGTTGAAGTTTCGCAAATCGGTCAACGCGGAGATGAGCCGCGGATGCTTCGGGCCATAACGTTGACGCAAGGCCGCCAGTTCGGCTTCTTTCTCCTGGATGGCGCTGTTCGCAATGGCCACCGCCGGCTGCGACGCCAGGCTGGGCACCTGCAAGAGCTCCGCCGGGTTTCCGGTGCGAGCCTGGACCTGCGCAAAATCTGTTTCGAGCCGCATCCGCTCCGCTTTGGCCTGGCCAAGCCGGCCGTTCAGATCCTTCAGTTGTTCGACCACGATATTCTGGCGGTCTTCGAGCGAGACGGCGTTGTTGTCCTGACGATAACCGTGCAAGCGTTGTTCCGCCTTTTCGAGGTGCGTTTTCAATCGCTCGGCTTCCTCCGCCAGAAATTCGCTGGCGCCGCGGGCCGTCACCGAACGCTGTTCGTAAGTATGGCGGACATACTCCTGGACTACTGACTGGGCCAGCAAGGTGGCAATGTCGGGGTTGGTATGCTCGACGGTGATATCGATCAGGCGCGTGCCCCGGCGCAGGTTCACGGAGAGGCATGAGATCAGAGCACCGAGCGCCTGGTCTTTGCTATAGGAGCCGGAGGCTGGCTTGGGCAGAAAGTCGTAATTCTCCTCGAGGTGGTTGGCTTCGACGACGCGCAACAAGACGGTCCGGCTGGAGATGCTCTGGACCAGCGTATTCAGCAGATCGGGAAAGCGCAGATCTTCCTCGTTGAGGTTTTGCACGTTCACCACCCGTTGCTCCTTTTGCTCGACCTGGATGACGGTCCGGGCGGAATAAATGACCGGCGCCTTCCGGATGTAAAGGGCCCCCGCCCCACCGGCGGCGATCACGCAAAGAACGACCAGCCAGAGCTTGGCCCTGACCGCATAGAAGATGTTTTTCCAATTAATCGCCTCGAGCGAGAGCGCCCGGTCCGGCTGTTTTTGTGGTTTGTCGCGCATAGGTCCGGAAGTGGGGGGTGGCTAAAAGAAGCTCTTTCCGACAGTGATGGTATCGCCTGGCAGAACCTTGAAACGTTGAGTGTTACCTTCGCTGGTCATGACTTTCGCGTTCACTTTGATAACCTCCTCCCTTCCACCCACCGCCCGTTTCACCGTGGTCCGAGCAGGACTGGCAAGACGGCTATAGCCGCCGGCCAGGCCGATGGCTTGAGTGAGATCGATCGATTCATTGGCCGGGATCTCGTAGGCCCCTGGCTTGTTGACCTCGCCGAGTATGGTGATGCGTTTCTTGACGAACTCGGCAATCGTGACCGTGACCTGCGGATGGATCAGATAGTCGGGCCGGAGCCGGGTTTCGATGGTGCGCGCCGCCTGTTGCAGGCTCTGTCCGCTCAGTTTCACCTCGCCGATTAGAGGCAGATCGATCGTGCCATTGTCAGAAAGTCTTTGCACGGTGCTGAGGTCATCCTCCTGGAAGACGTGGATCTGAACGAGATCCTGGGGCGAGAGTTGATAGCTGGCCGAGGGGGTCGCCAGTCCTCGAAGCGTTTCGTCGGGCGCCTCTGCGTGAGAAATCCCCGCCCGCATCGTGAAGAGCGCGACAATGGTGAAGGTGAAGACCGCTGAGACTTTCGACATCATAGGTTGGGCAATGGAGGAACCCAAGGATGAGAAAGCAGCGGTCGTGCCATGGGCCGCGCCGCCTGCGGCGAATCCACAAAGGAGGGGGAAATACTCTGAAACGCCGCTCAGCCTTTCGGACTTTTGGGGGGGTGGCCACCGCGGAGCGGCCCAAACCGAGCCTCCCGTTCGCCCCGCTCCGCGGCGGTGACGCAGGATGTCCGCCGCCGGCTAGAAGCTCACGGCGCTCGAGAGGCCGAGCTGATTGTTGGTGAAGCTGAAGCCTTCGGCCGTGGAGGTGTTTCGGCGATACTGGTAGAACAACTGCACGCTCCAATGCTCCGTGAGGTTGGTGGCCGCATTCAGGCCGAAGGCAATCGAATCGTCATTCCTGCTCTCGCCGACCCCTTCAGCGGAGCCGCCATATTCCGTGTGATCGTAGCCAACCGAGGGCGTCAGAAAATATCGCTGGAGAAATCTTTGCCGGACCGAGAGGAAAAAGGAGGTCAACTCCTTATCCTGGTGCACGAGCACCGCCGAGGGGACAATGCTTCGTGAGCCGCTCAAACTCACATCGGTGCTGTCAAATGGCTTGTAGTTGGCGCCCAGTCCGAAAATGGGCGAGCATTGGTTCCCATCGCCACTGTTGCGAAAATCGCCTCCGACATTGGCGCTCAGGCTGAGCCTTTCCGTGGCCGAGTAGGCCGCGCGCATGGTGACCTGTTCATAGCCTTGGGCGGTGCTTCCCTGGGCTTCCGCGCTGCCGTAGGCGACGCCTACCCCCAGCGTGATCGCCTCCGTGATGCGGGAGTTGAAGTATCCTTGAACCACCATCTCCGACACATCCAGAAAACCGTCATAGTCGGAAAAACTTTTCGACAGGCTCAAATCGACGGAACTGCGGTCGGTCAGCTCGTATTTGGAGGTCAAGGCGGCTGAGTAATTTCGGTGATCCACGAGGGCGCCCACTTCGACATCCGTTTCCCTCCCCTGGTGATACCCGAGACTAAGACTCAGCGAAAGCCGGGTGAAACGGTAACCCGTGTTGAACAACGCGGAATGGCTGATCGAATCCTGTGCGCTGTGCTCGGCATAATGGACGAATCCAGGAGCGTAATTCAGCGTGAGGTAACCGGCGCCCTGGCCGTCCGGGCTGCCCAGGGTCAGTGAAACCGATGGCGAGATCGTCAAAAGGACATCACCCATTTTTCCCGTTGCACCGATGAAAATGTTGTCGTTGTAAATCGCCGCCGCGGAAAGGCTGCCGTCCAGGCGCCACTTCCTGGCCGGCGCCACCGGGGCAATCAGCGGCTCCACCGCATTAATCGGTTCAATTCCGGCGGTGCTCTCGCCCTGTTTCATTTCGCGCCCCGCGTCCGCGGAAAGCGGGAGCGCGCAGCCGAGTGCAAAGTACACGGCGAGGGCGCGGAAATGGTTTGCCTGCCGTTTCATAATGGTGGCGCTTCGTTTAGCACCTTCTGAGCCACTACCTCGGAAGGAGCGCCGAACGGCACTCGCGGCACCCTGCGCTCAGAAAGTCGCGGGCGACATTCGCAGGGCCCCTCCCGCAGAGCCGCACCAAACCCTACCTGGCAAAGTTCTACTCGCTCGGCGCCAATTCGATCCAATCGCCCCCAAGCTCGGGCCGGCTCACCACTCCGCGACCGAGCCGTCGTCGGTGCGCCAGATCGGGTTGCGCCAGCGGTGCCCGGTCTTCGCGGCTTCGCGCACCTTCGCTTCATCGATCTCGATGCCGAGCCCCGGTCCGGTCAGGCGATGCACGAAGCCGTCGCGATAGTGGAAGACCTCGGGATCGACCAGATAATCGAGCAGATCGCTGCCCGCGTTGTAATGGATGCCGAGACTCTGTTCCTGGATGAAGGCGTTGGGTGTGCAAAAATCCACCTGCAAGGACGCGGCGAGACAGATCGGCCCGAGCGGGCAATGCGGCGCGACGGCCACATCGTAGGCCTCGGCCATGGTGGCGATCTTCTTCAATTCGCTGATCCCTCCGGCGTGCGAGCAATCCGGCTGGATAATGTCCGCGCCACCGGTGGCGAGCAGTTGCTTGAACCCCCAGCGTGTGAACTGCCGCTCGCCGGTCGCGATCGGGATGGAGGAAACGCTGCGCAGATCGAGCAATGCCTCGTTGTTCTCCGGGAGCACCGGCTCTTCGATGAAGAGCGGCCGCACCGGTTCGAGTTCCTTCATCAGGACCTTCGCCATCCCTTTGTGCACGCGGCCATGGAAATCGATGGCGATCCCGAAGTCCGGACCGCACGCCTCGCGAATCGCCACGGCGCGGGCGACCGCCTCGCGGATGCGCGCCGGCGAGCCGATCCATTCGACCTCCTCCGTGCCGTTCATCTTGATCGCGGTGTAGCCCGCCTCCTTCTTCGCCAGCGCCTCGCGCGCCACGTCGCCCGGGCGATCTCCTCCGATCCACGCATAGACGCGGATCTTTTCCCGCACCGCTCCCCCGAGCAGCTCGTAAACCGGCACGCCCAGCGCCTTGCCTTTGATGTCCCAGAGCGCCTGGTCGATGCCGCTGATCGCGCTCATCAGCACCGGTCCGCCGCGATAAAACCCCCCGCGATACATGACCTGCCAGAGGTCTTCGATCCGCGAAGCATCCGCACCGATAAGGTAATCCTGCAGTTCCTCGACGGCCGCGCGCACGGTGTCGGCGCGGCCTTCCACCACCGGTTCACCCCAGCCGGTATGACCGGATTCGGTGGTGATCTTGAGAAACAGCCAGCGCGGCGCGACGGTGAAAAGTTCGAGGGAGCGGATTTTCATGCACCGGCAGTCCTAGCCGGTTCCTCGCCCGCCGTGAAATCCACATTCTCGTAAATTTCCGCGAGCGGCACTTCCGCCGCGACCGAGTCGAAGCGCGCCCGCGCTATCATTCCCGCAAAGACCACCAGAACCCACGAGCCATCGGCCTGGCGCGTGAAGCACTCAACGAGCGGCTCCCTCTGCGAGATCAGCACGTACTCGAGAAGGCTCGGAATCGTGCGGTACTGCGCAAACTTCTGTCCGCGATCGTAGGCTTCAGTCTTGTCGGAGAGCACTTCGGCGATGAGTTGCGGGTTCAGCAGCGTGTCCTGCACGGCGCCGCTGAATTCGGGAGGGCTACATAGGGCGATGACATCTGGGTAAGTGTAGAGCCCGGTGGCGGGAACCTGGACGCGGAGATTTTCGGAATAGGTTCGGCAGGTGCGCCCCTTGAGCCGCGCACGCAACTCGGCGCGCAGGTTTCCAACAATGAGATTGTGCTGCTGGGTTCCGCCTGCCATGGCGAACATCTCGCCGTCGCAAAACTCGCTGCGGTAGTCCGCCGCGCGTTCGATGGCGAGATACTCCTCGGCGGTCAGCTTTTTTTTCAACGCGGTTCTCATGCTGGGAAGCGTAAGAAGAAAAGGTCCGACGCTCAAGCGCCCGGCGGCGACGACGCCCGCCCTCCCTCCGGCAGCGGGGGCGGCGCCTTTTGCAGGCGGCTGAGCGCGATCGCGCAAACGACGATCAGCGCGAGCCCGATCGGGCAGGCCAGAAGGCCCGCCATGGTCAGATTCAATGCTTCGCCAACACTGGCCGAAAGCACTCGAGGGTCACTGATGCCGGATCCTGCCAGTTGGCGAAATGCGCGGCTCATTCCAAACACCGTCCCGAGGAGCCCCCAAACTGGCCCCAGGGCCAGGATCGAGCCAATCACGAGGCCGCTGATCACGAGGGAACGTTTTTGGGAAAGCCAGGTCACATCTATGGCGATAGCGGCTTTCATGCATCGTGCAAGCGGCACCGCAGGCGAGGCCGATGCTTGACTTGCCCAACGCCTTGGCAGCCAATGCGCGGCATGAAAACTCTCCTCCCAATCTTCGCCCTCGCGGCATTTGTTTGCGCAGCCGGCGCGTTCGCCGAACCAATCCCTGACGAATACAAGACCAACGGCTGGGCCATTGGCTGCCAGGCTTACACCTTCAATCGCTTCTCGGTTTTCGAGGCGATCGAAAAGACCGCGGCCGCCGGCGGCAAAGTGATCGAGTTCTACCCAGGACAGAAATTGAGCAAGGAGCAACCGGAGGTGAAGTGGGATCACAACGCGTCCGACGAGGTCGTGGCGAAGGTCCAGGCGAAGCTCGCCGAGCACAAGATCAAGGCCGTCAACTACGGCGTCGTCGGCATTCCAAAGGACGAAGAAGGGGCGCGCAAGATTTTTGCGTTCGCCAAGAAGATTGGTCTGCGGGCGGTGACCACGGAATCCGTTGATGCGATCGATACCATCGAAAAAATGGTCAAGGAGTACGATATCAAGGTCGGGTTCCACGACCACCCGCGCCGCCCGGATCATCCGGATTATCGGATGTGGGACCCATACTTCATCCTCGAGGTTTGCAAGGACCGCGACCCCCGGATCGGCGCTTGCGCGGACACCGGCCACTGGCAGACGACGGGCATCAATCCGGTCTGGGCGGTGCGCACTCTTAAGGGCCGCATCATCAGCAGCCATCTCAAGGACAAGCTCGACTACGGCCAGAGCCACGACGTGCCTTATGGCACCGGCGTCGGCGAAGTCGGCCGGGTGCTCGATGAACTCAAGGCGCAGGGCTTCGACGGCAACATCTCGATCGAGTACGAATACCATTGGGAGGATTCGCTGCCCGAGGTGAAGCAGTGCATCGACTTCGTCCGCGCCTACGAAGGGAAAAAATAGCCGCCGGCGAAGGGCGAGTCTCGGCGACGGAGGGCGGAGCAAGCCCCTCCCCGCCTGCTAATCACCCCGTGACCGTGGGGCAGGCGTCCGGCCTTCCACTCCGTGAAGCAGCCGTCCCGGCTGCTCGTGCAGGCGAGACGCCCGCACCGCTGATCGCAGGCGGGACGCCGGCCCCACGATCAGCTCCGCCCTTCACCGCGGAGCCACTCGACGACCTGCTTCGCCCAATAGGTCACGATCAGATCGGCCCCGGCGCGTTTGAAAGCGATCATTGACTCGAGGACGGTGGCCCGTTCGTCGAGCCAGCCATTCGCGGCGGCGGCTTTGATCATGGCGTATTCGCCGCTCACATTGTAGGCCACGGTGGGAAGACCGAAGCGCTCTTTGACCCGCCAGAGAATGTCGAGATAGGCAAGGCCGGGCTTGACCATCACGAGGTCGGCGCCCTCCTCGATATCCAGCGCCACTTCACGCAAGGCTTCGAGCGCATTGGCGGCATCCATTTGATAGCTGCGGCGGTCGCCCGCTTGTGGCGCGCTTTCGGCAGCCTCGCGGAAGGGACCATAAAACGCGGAAGCGAATTTCGCGGCGTAGCTCATGATCACGGTGCCCTGATATCCGGCGGCGTCCAGACCGCGGCGAATCGCGCCGATCCGGCCATCCATCATGTCGCTCGGCGCCACGACGTCCGCGCCGGCGGCGGCGTGCGAAACCGCGGTTTGGACCAGCAACTCGACCGACGCGTCGTTTTCCACGTTCACCACGTCACCGTGAAACTGCGCGATTCCGCAGTGGCCATGGCTCATGAATTCGCAAAGGCACACATCCGTGATGACGAGCAGATCGGGCAAGGCCGCTTTCAAGGCCCGAGTGGCGCGCTGCACTACGCCGTGCTCCGCATGCGCTTGGGAGGCGCGCTCGTCCTTCTCCGCGGGAATGCCGAAGAGCAGCACCGCTTTAATTCCCGCGGCAGAGGCGGCGCGGGCCTCGGCCAGCAATTCCTTTTCGGACAACTGGAAGACGCCGGGCATGCTCGCCACCGCCGTGCGATCACGGACTTTTTCGCTGACAAACAGCGGCAGGATCAGATCGTCCGCGCTCAGGGAGGTCTCGCGCACCAGGCTCCGCAAGGCGGGCGACGAGCGCAAACGGCGAGGACGGCGGAGGAGGTGCATCGAGGTGGCCGCGGGGCTTGGGGAGGTGCCTGGTGTTTATTACCCGAGTGAAGCTTCGTCTGAAACCGACGAGCGGGAGATCGTCCTCGTCCTCGTCGTCGTTCTCGTCCTCCTCTTCATTATTTCGAGGACGAGGACGAGCACGACGACGAGGACAAGCAGTTCACGAATTCAGACCTTGAGGACGGATCCGGATCGAACCAGGAACCAAGCACCAGGAACCAGGAATTCGATCCCCTCAGTTCGTGGGAATCCCCGGCGGCCGTTCGGAGAGCTTGACCGGGACATCGGCGGCATTTTTCGCGATGGGCTCCTCGCGCCGACCGCCGACGATTTGCAGGTTCCCATCCGCCAGCTTGCGCAAGTACGGCCGGCTCTTTGGCGCAGCATATTTCGTCTGGCCAAGGTACTCGCCGTTGGTGCCGATCTTGGTAAGGCGGTATTCGCGCTGACCGGTGAGCTGCAGGACGTAGAGGTTGTTCCCCAGATCGAAGTCCTGTGAAGGGGGCTGGCCTTCGAGAAGGCGCCCCAGCTCGTGCGTGCAATAGACAACCCCGTTCTCCCGATCTTCGACGCGGACGTAAAGCATCGAGTATTCACCCTGCTGGTGGGCGAGGAGTGAGTAAGTGCGCTCGGCACCGCCCCCGGCCACCCCGACCGTCTGCTTCCAGATCAGCCGCCCTTCGGTGACTTCGATGGCCGTGGACCGGGACGAGTAGAACTTCTTCTGATCGGCGGAGTAAATGTTCGCCCGAATCCGATAGATGCCGAATTCGCCAATCTCGTAGAGCTCGGAAAGATTCACCGTCCGGCGCATCTGCCCGCCGGATTTGATTTCCAGGGGGTCCAATCCGTAGTTCAGGTTGCGGGGCCGGACGATGCGGTCGCCCTGCCCATTGATCTGGAACCCGAACCACTGCATCTGCGGGGTGTCGGCGAGGGTGAGGTCGCGGCCGGAAAGGTTGCTGACCGTCACCGTCGCGATGATCGGCTCATGCGCGATGAACGAGCGGCGCTTGATCTCCAAATCCACGTTGAGCTGCGCGTGGGCGGTCGCGGTGGCGGCCAGGCAGAGGGCGAGCAGCAGGCGGGCGGTCTTCATTTTTCGGGAGGCTTGTGGCTGATGGTGCGGAAACCGATGTTTTCCTGGGCGATATCCGGCGAAACGTTATCGACGCGTTTGTCCAGGCGCACGTCGGTGGACATGAAGCTGCCGCCTTTGATAATCGGATGTTTCTTATCCGCGCTCCAGGTGGCGGTCCATTCCGCGACATTGCCGGCCATGCCGAGGACGCCGAAGGGGCTCTTGTCGCGCTGCTTATCCACGGGGCCCCAGTAGTTAAAGCCGTCCACCGACGCTTTTTTGCCGGGATCTTGCGCCACGTAGCCCTCGCTGGAGTTGGCCTTCCTCGGGTCGAACTCGTTGCCCCAGGGATAAATGAAACCATTGGTGCCGCGAGCGGCTTTCTCCCACTCCTCTTCCGTCGGGAGTTCGCGGCCCTTCCACTTGGCGTAGGCGTAAGCGTCCCACCAATCGACCATGATGGCGGGCATGTTCAGGTCGGAAGGCACGCTGTGGATCGCGTTCCCCTGCCGGGCGCGTCCGTAGTAGATGTTCCAATCCGGCGGCTTGTGCATCGTCGCGGTCTTGCGGGGCGGCTGCCGGGGATCGTCGTATTTGGAATGCGGATTTTCCTCGAGAGCCTGCACGAATTTCGCGTACTGCCCGATCGTCACCTCGTATTTGTCGATCCAGAATTCGCCCGTCTGGGCGGTCTGGCCGCTGCCAAAGGTGAAGTTGCCCGCCGGGATGTGGACTTGCTCGTCCATGTTGCGCTCGTTGCTGCCGAGGAACCACCAGAGAGAAAACGCGGCCAGCAGGACCAGCGAGGCCAGGCCCCCGATGTTGAGATAAAGGGAGCGTTTCTGGGCCTTGCGCGCGGCTTCGACCGCCTCGATCGCGGCCCGATCCTGGGCGGTGATTTTTGCCGCTTCGGCCGGAATGACTTTCGGTTCGAGCGCCTTGATGCCCTGGATCAGGGCCACCCAGGAGGTCACCGCCTGCGGCCCGCTTTGCACCATCCTGCTGAGTAGCGCGCGGAAGCCCGGTGAAACCTTTTGAATCGAAGGCAGCACGCTGAGCATGGTGCGGCCCAGCATCTGGATTTCCTGGTCGAGGGGGAGCTGATCATCGGCCAGTTGCGTCGCGAGATTGGCGACGCGCGGGTGGCCATCCTTGCTCAGATAGACGCTATTGGCCAGCGGCGGACTGTGCGGAATGTGATTGGCGTTCAGGTAATTCAACCCTTCCGCAGTGACCTTGAGCACCTTGAGACCCGTTGGCTCGTCCAGTCGCTCGCCGCTCCGCTGGATCTCCGCCAGATTGCGGCCGTCCACATATTCGTGGGCGTAGAAAGTGTGCCCGCTGGCTTCGCCGGCTTCGTATACCGCAAGAATCGAGGGGTTCTGCACATGCGCCTTGGCCCGAGCGTCACCGAGGAAACGCGCTTTGGCGGTCTCATCGTGCGATTGGCTCGCCGCGAGCACTTTCAAACCGACCTGGCGGTTGATCGAGGTTTGCATCGCCAGATAAACGCTGCCCCAGCGGCCGGCCCCCAGCAGGCTGATGATCTGGTAGCTGCCAATGGTCTGGCCAATCAAACTCGTATCCGCTGGCGGAACCGATTCGTCCCCCGCGGCGGAGGGCGGAGGAACGACTGGCGTGGCCGCGGCGACCGCGGCGGGAGCCTGCGGTTTGACCGTGGGCTGCGCCGCGGCAGCCACGCGCGGAATCGCGGTGGGTTGCGCGGCGCGCGCGACCGGTTGCGGCGCGGTGGGGACCGCGGCGGCCGGTTGGCCAGCGACGCGCGGCGTGGCGGTGGGCTGAACCGCAGCCGGCACCGCCCGCGGGACGGCGGTGGCCGTCGGTTGCGCGACGGCCTTCGGCTGTCCGACCGGGACGGCTCGCGGTGTGGCGGTTGCTTGCGGAGCAGGCGAGGCGGTGGGCTGCGCGACGGCTTTTGGCTGCGCTGCTGCGACCGCGGCTCGGGGTGTGGCTGCGACTTGCGGAACCGCGGCGACCTTCGGAACCGCGATCGGTGTGGCCGCCGGGGTCGCTTTCGGAACGGCGACCGCTCGCGGACCTGCTCCCGCGGCCACCTGCGGCACCGCGGCGACACGCGGAACTGCGACGGGGTGCGTCACCGACACCGCCGCAGGCTGGGGAACCGCTTCTGGCTGCGCAGCCGGCGCCATTTCCAAGGCGGGTTCTGGCTCCGCGGTCGGCGCTGATTCCAAGGCGGGCTCTGGCTCCGCCACCGACGCCAATTCCAGCGCGGGCTCTGGTGCCGGCGGGATTTGCGGAATGGGCTCGGCCTCCGCGGCAGTTGGCTCGGGCTCCGCCGCTTCCGGGGAAACCTCGATCACTGGCTCCGCCGGAGCCGCTTCGCCACTGGCCGCCACCGTGCCGAACTCCCGATCGATGGCCGCGAGCAGGTCCGCCTTGTCGATCGGTTTCGCGAGGACCTGGTGATTCGCGGTTTGGCCCGCATAATCCGTCAGATCGTATCCGCTAATGAAAATCGTCCGCGAACTCGGGAAGCGATTGGTCACGTGATCGCGCAGCGTGAATCCGTCCATCGGCTCCATGACCACATCGGTGATCAGCAGATCGACTCCCCCCATGGCCATGGCGCTTTGCAGGGCCTGACCGCCCGTCGCGGCCGTGCGGACCTCGTGCTCCGGAACACCTTGCAAGAGCGCGCTCAGCGACTGGACTACGCCCGCGTCATCATCCACCAGCAAAATTTTCATCAAGGTTTGTTCGTGTCGGTTGGGAGCTTCTGCTCAGGTGAAAATTGCTGCACGAGCCGATCGGGTTCGCCGCTCGCCGCTTGCAGGTCTCCCTTGTAATAGACGCGAACGAGGTAGCCGAAATACTTTCGACTCTCCTTTCGGGCTCCGCGCGCCTCGGGCAGGGGAAGCTGATAATCCACCTCCAGCGTCTCGACGCTCGCATCGAGCCAATCCGCCGGCGCCGTCGTCCAGCGCGAGCTCACATTGGCGGTGGTTTGCACGAGATTCGTGTTATCCACAATGTCATAGAAAAGGACCTGGATGGTCAGGTCCCGCACATCGATTTTTTCGCGTGCCCGGGCTTTGATCGGGATCCGGATGCTGAGGTGTTTGGCGGAACTTTTGTCCTCATGATCCTGCGTTTCGACCTTGAGCAAACCCAGCGTCTTGCCCGCGGCGATGCCTTCCTCGGTTTCCTGAACCAACTGCGGCGACAGTTCCTTCAGCGCGATTGCCTTGGCCTGATTGATCTTGGCCTCGGCCGCCGTGAAATACGGGCCGGCCCCTTCGCCCAGATCGAAGATTCGCCGCCACTGCTCCCCCGCCTGATCGTTGAGCTGCATCTTTTCGTAGGTCACGGCCATCTCGAAGAGCGCCTCCGGATTCTTCGCGTCCATGGCGGCGGCTTCCCGGAAGCGGGTCAGCGCCGTGCTCATGTCGCCGCCATCGCGCAGCAGCTTGCCCTTCGCAATCGTCTCCTTGAAGAGCGCGCCCTGCTCCGGCTCGAGCAGCCCGGGGGTCTTGATTGGCAGCGGCGTGGGCTTCGGCGGCGTGGCCGTCAGGCCGGCCGTCGCGGGCGTCGAGATGGCACCCGGCAGCCCCGGTTCCGCGAGCGGATCGGCGGAAAAATTCGCCTCGTCCGGCGGCGCCACCGCCGGGGGATTGACCGTAGCCACCCCGCCCGGCGTGGGCGAAACCGGACGCTGCGCCAAAGTGCCCGGCACATTCAGCGAGGGAGCTTGCGACCGGGCGATAAAGACCCACACCACCGTTGCGAGTTGCCCCAGCGCCACGGATCCGAGCATGCTGATCGCAACGATGAAAGTGCGGCCGACGGTCTGTCGGGTGATGGGCGAGGCGGTGGTCATGGGTCGGGGAAGGCGGGGAAGGTAAGGTTTCCGCAGGCACAGTGTCAAACGTCCGCCGCGCGGCAGTTTGCAAGGCCGCGTTTTTCCTCTCCGCGTGAGGGAGCGGTGCGAATAGTGAATAAGATTCCGAACCCTGCGCGATTTAGAGAGTGACGCCCGCCCCATCCTGAAGTCTCTTCCCCGCGCCAAAGTGCCCCCGCCTTTTCCCAGCTCACGCATGAATCGCTTTGCGCTCCTGGCGCTCACCCTCACGCTGCCGCTGGCCGCGCTGGCGCAAAAGGCGCCGGCCTCGAAGCAGGTGCTGCGGCTCACCCTGGAGACCGCGTTGCAGCAGGCTTTGGCGAAGAATTTCTCGATCGAAGTGCAGCGTTTCGAACCGAAGATCGCGAAGGAAGGCGTGCGGAGCGAGCTGGGCCATTTCGACCCCGTGTTCGATATCGGCCTGGAACGCCGCGAAGACACCCGCAGATTCGTCTTCGACAACGGGCTGCGCCTTTCCAGCCGCCGGGTCAACCAGCTCGATCACCTGAGCAGCGGTCTCAGGGGCGTCACCTCGTGGGGCACCCAATATGACCTCGGCTACGGCACTCGCAATGGCCTCGGCGCCGACAATCTGATCGGCGACATTTTTGAAACCACGGGCAGCCTCAAGCTCGTCCAGCCGCTGCTGCGCGACGCCGGACCGGCGGCGAATCTCACCCAGGTGCGCATCGCGCGAAACAACGTCCTGGTCTCCGAGTGGAAGCTCCGGCAACGGGTTATCGACGTCATGACGCAGACCAACTTCGTCTATAACGATCTGCAACTGGCCATCGAAGACCTCGCCGTCGCCGAGCGTTCGCGCGAGCTCGCCCGGCAGCTCTTCAAAGACAATCAGGCCCGCGTGGACATCGGCGTGAAGTCCCCGCTCGACGTGACCGAGGCCCGCGCCGAAGTCGCCTCGCGCGAGGAAGGCGTGATCCTCGCGCAACGCCACGTGCTCGATAACGAGAATGTGCTCAAACAACTGGTCACCGCGGACCTGCTCCAGATGCTCGACGTCCGCGTCGTCATCGAGCCGCCACCCTCTCCCCGCTTCCGACCAGATGTGCGGGGCGGGATCGGCGAGGCGCTCGCGCTGCGGCCTGATTACCGGCAGGCGATTCTCGAACTCGAACAGCGCCATATCCGGCTCGCCTTTCAAAAGAATCAGGTGCTGCCGCGCATCGATCTCACGGGCAGCCTCGCGCTGCTCGGCCTGGACGACGACTTCGGCGCCAGCATCAGCCGGGTCCCGCGCCGCGACCAATCCGCCTGGAGCGCCGGGGTGATCTTCAGCATTCCGCTGGGCAATCGCGAAGCGCGCGGCGCGCTCAACTCGGCCCGGCTGGAAGTGGCCAAGTCCCTCGTGAATCTGCAGCAACTCGAGCAGCAGATCATCGTCGATGTGGACAACGCCTCCGGCCAGATCGTGACCTCGCGCGAACGGATCGTCTCGACCGGGGAAGCACGCCGCCTGGCCCGCGAAAGCCTTGAGGCCGGCGAGGAGCGGTTGCGGGCCGGCACCGGCACGACCTTCGTGGTGCTGGACTTGCAGAAGAAGCTCGCCGAGACCGAAGCGGCGGAAGTCCAGGCCCGCTCGGATTACAACAAAGCGCTCGGCGAATACCAACGCCAGACCGGCACCTCCTTGCGCGAGCACAACGTGACCCTGGAGTAGCGCCCGGCCGGCGCGGCGAATCCATGGTTTTTTGGGGAGCGCCAACTCACGCGGCGCCGGCTGGCTGCGGCGATGCTGCGGCCGGCGCCTGTTCGACACTGACCTTCATCGATTTGAGTTCGAGCGCGCCAAATTGGGTGACCAAGGCGACATCGGCGGCGTCGCGGCCATAAGCGATGGCGATCCGGTTGCCGCGCGGGTCCTCCTGCGTGGCGTCGAAGGTGTACCAGCGGCCGCCGACGAAAACTTCAAACCAGGCGTGCAAGTCCATCGGCTGGATCCGGTAAAGGAAACCCACGACCATTCGCGCGGGCATGTTCAGACTTCGGCAGAGCGCCATCCCAAGATGCGCGAAATCGCGGCAGACCCCGCTCCGGGCCTCCGCGGTGTCGAGCGCCGAGGTGGAGGCGTTGCTCGCGCCGTAGCGATATTCGATGTTCGTCTTGATCCAGCGCCGGATGGCTTCGGCCTGCGGATAGCCGATCGGCGCGTCCCCGACAATCGAAGCGGCGAGCGCATTGATCTTGTCGGATTCGCAATACCGGCTGGGGAGCAGGAATTGCAGCGTGGATTCGGGCAGAAATTGCGCGGGAACGAACGCCGCGGAGGAATCGACGTCGATCACATCCGCGGTATCCGTCCGACAGGAGGCGTGAAGGTGAAAGTCGCCGGGCGGCACCACCACGCGCTGGCAGAGGTTGCCGAAGCCATCGGTATGCTCCGTGACCGGCACATGCGGATCGAGGGCATATTCCTCGCGCATCACCCATTGGCCCAAACCGCTGCGCGGGCGAAGCATCAGGATGAGAGGAATAGGCGCCTTCGCGTGGAAGGTCATGTCGCAGGAAGCATCGAGGATCATTGGAGCAGGTTGTTTGAGCTCCAAAATCGCAGCTCCCGGCGCCCGCGCGCGTAACGAGAAATGACGATGGAGCCCGGCCTCTTCGTTCGGCGTTCGGCGTTCGGCGTTTCCTCTTTCCCGCGGCGGCGGGCCCCGTCTCACCCAGCCGGGCTACAGTCCGGAGCCGGCTTGCAACGTCTGCCGACCGGCGTAGATCACGTCTTTGTAGGTGGCCCCCGCGGGAATCATCGGCAGCACGTGCTCGGTATAGGGCACCATCACTTCCAGGACGCAGGCTCCCTTCTCGGCCAGGAACCATTCCATCGCTGCCTGGAGGTCTTTCTTGTGAATCACCCGGCGCGACGGCACCCCGAAGCCTTCGCAGATTTTCATGAAGTCGGGATAGATTGTGCCCATGTCGGCGGTGTCCCTCGTTTCGTCGGTGAAGAGCCCGAGGAAGGTGTGGCCGCGGTTGGACTTGAAGAAGCGATCCTCCCACTGCACGACCATGCCGAGGTGGAGATTGTTCAGGACCATGGCCTTCGCGCCGATGTGCTCTACGCGGGCGCAAGCGAGTTCCTGAATGTTCATCACGAAAGAACCGTCGCCATCGATGTCGATGACCTGTTTGTCCGGAAACGCCACCTTCGCGCCGATCGCCGCCGGGAAGCCGTAGCCCATTGATCCGAGCCCGGCGCTGGTCAGCAGCGTGCGGGGTTTGTCGAAATCGTAGAACTGGGCCGCCCACATCTGGTGCTGCCCGACGCCGGTGGTGATGATCGCCTCGCCTTTGGTCATCTGGCAGAGCAACTGGATCGCATACTGGGGCTGGATGGCGTCCTCGGTGTCGGTGTAGGTGAAGGGATAAAGCTCCTTCCACGCCGCGATCTGCGTCCGCCATTCCGGATAAAGGGTGTAACCGCTTGATTTGGCCTCGAAGCCGGCGTTGGCGAGCAGCGCATTGGTCCGCTGAAGCGCGTATTTCACGTCGCTCAGGATGGGCAGCTTGACGACCTTGTTCTTGTTGATCTCGGCGTTGTCGATGTCGATGTGAACGATCGTGCCGTGCTTGGCAAACTCGCTGATCTTGCCGGTCACCCGGTCATCGAAACGCACGCCGATGGCGAGCAGGAGGTCGGCTTCGTTCACCGCATTGTTGGCGTAAACGGTCCCGTGCATGCCGAGCCATTTCAGCGAGAGCTCGTGCGACTCCGGAAAGCAGCCGATGCCCATCAGCGTGGTGGCGACGTGGATCTGGGTGCGTTCCGCGAACTCCTTGAGTTCCGCGGAGGCGTTGCCCGAGATGATGCCGCCACCGCAGTAGATCATCGGTTTCTTCGCCTGGCGAATGAGGCCCACCAGCTCGTTGAGTTCCGCGTCACCGCAATGCACCACGGGATTGTAGCCGCGGAGATTGACTTCGCTCGGGAAGACCGGTTGCGTTTCGCCCATCTGAATGTTCTTCGGGATGTCGATGAGCACCGGGCCAGGACGGCCGGTCTGGGCGATGTAAAACGCTTCTTTGACGATCCGCGCGAGGTCGTTGATGTCGGTCACCAGGTAGTTGTGTTTGACGATCTGCGCGGTCACCGAAAACACGTCGGTTTCCTGAAAGGCGCCCTTCCCGATCATCGCCTGCGGCACCTGCCCGGTGATGGCGACCAGCGGCGTCGAGTCGAGGTAAGCGTCGGCGATGCCGGTGACGAGGTTCGTCGCCCCGGGCCCGGAGGTCGCCATGACCACGCCCGCCCGCCCCGTCGCCCGCGCGTAACCTTCGGCCGCAAACACCCCGCCCTGCTCATGGCGCGGGAGGATGGTGCGGATCTTCTTCGAGCGGGTCAGCGCCTGATGCATCACCATCGACGCGCCGCCCGGATAGGCGAAGATCGTATCGACCCCTTCCCGCTCCAGACATTCCACGAGGATGGAGGCCCCATTCATTTTCGGTCCGCGCTCGCCTTGGGAGATCGCGGTTGCAGGTGCGGGAGTAGTGGTCGTGCTCATAGGAAAAAGAGGGGCGGAGGATACGGGCAAAACCGCCCCCCGGCAAGGAGCAACCCACGCGCGCCCGCGGAAGGTATTGTGACAGTGCGATGCAGGGGGGTCCCGGAGGGACAGCGGAAATTAGCCGCTGGCGTCGGCCACCGGACCTGGAAAAAACGGCTCCGCCCCGGCCGGGGCGAGGGAATTCAGCGCCGAACCCGCCGCTCCCTCGCGGTCACCGCGTGGCCGCGGGTCACGGGGAACGCCTTGCCCCGCAAGTCGTCGAGCAATTGCGCGGCTTTGCGCTGGCTGGCGCGGCGCCGGGCCGCAGGGTCGAGCAAGAGTTCGGACTGGAAAACGGGGTCACAGATGTTGCTGAAACGCAGCGCGACCAGGCGCAGCGGCTCACGCCGTTTCCAGGCCCCGCGCAACAACGCCGAGAGATGAGGGAAAACGTCGGTTTCAAGATCCGTGGCTTCGTCGAGGGTCGAGCCGTGCGAGTCTTCGGTGAAGTCGGGATAACGCACTTTCACCGTCACGGTGCGAACGGCTTTCCCATCGGCGCGGACCCGCGCCATCAGGCCATCGGCCATCGTCCGCAGGGTCGCGAGGATAGCTTCGCGGTCGCTCACGTTTTCACCAAAGGTGTCCTGGACGCCATACGATTTCGCTTCGTCACGCCCCAATTCCACCATCCGGTCGTCGATCCCCAGCGCCAGCGCGCGCAGGCGCTCCGCGTAGCCGCCGGCGGCGCGCACCAGGAGGTCCGGGCTCGCTTCCGCGACGTCCCGGACCAAATCCAGCCCGAGCGCCCGGAAGCGCTCCTCGGCTTTCGGGCCAATGCCGGGCAGCCAGCGCGCTGGGAGCGGGGCGAGAAAGTCGCGCGCCGTGCCGCGCGGCACTTCCACCAGCGCGTCGGGCTTGCGCAGCTTGGCCGCAATCTGGGCGATGAGCTTATTCTCCCCGATGCCCAGAGAGACCGTGATCCCGAGTTCCTCGCAGACGCGGGCCTTGAGCCGCTGCGCGATCTCAGCGGGCGTGAGCGTTCGATGACCGCTCACGTCGAAATAGCCCTCGTCGATCGAGGTGCGCTCGATCAGCGGGGTGAACTCCTCGACGAACGAGAAGAGACGCCGCGAGTAGTCCGCATACCTGGCCATGTCACCGCGAACGAGGACGAGTTCGGGGCAGACTTTGAGCGCGCGCGTCGTCGGCATGGGCGTATAAACTCCCCTCGCTCGCGCCTCGTAAGTGGCGCTGGCGATGATCCCCCGGTGCAGCCCACCCACGGCCATCGCCTTGCCGCGCAGGGCCGGATTCTCCGCTTGCTCCACCGAAGCGTAAAAGGCGTCGGCATCGAGGTGAATGATCATCAGTCGGCGCGATCCGGCTGCCGCGACGGACCACTCGGCCGGGTCAGGAAACGGCGTCGGATGACGAGCCGCGACGTTGCGCGCGGGAGAAATCAAAGTCCAGTTGGGAAGCACGCTCCCGGTCGCGCTGCCGTCGCCGGACCTGCCGCCGCCAGGCATAGAGAAACGCGGCGACGACCAGCGAGAATTCGACGAGCAGGCCAATCATGCGCACTTCCTGCGAACGAGCCCTACCGCCGGTATTTGCGGATCAAGGCGACCATCACGCCCTGAATCAGCAATTCGCCCACCGGGACAAGATTGGGAAAGGCCGGGTTTTCGGCCTTTAGCACCGGGCGCCCGTGTGTAGAGAGGTAGCGCTTGAGCGTGGTTTCGCCATCGATCAAAGCGGCCACCACGTCCCCCGGCCGGGGCTCTTTGATCTCCAGGACCACCAGGTCACCATCGCTGATCCCGGCATCGATCATCGATTCGCCGCGCACCTTCAGTGCGAAGACGCGCTTGCCCCTGCCGATGCCGATGGACTCCGCGTCCACCGAGATCATGCCTTCATCCTGCTGGTCGGTGGCTTCCGCCATGCCGGCCGCGATCTGGCCGTAGAGCGGGATATCGATGATCTTTTGCCGCCGAAGATTCGAAACCAGCACCATCGCACGCGCCTTGCCCGCCTGGCGTTGAATCACCCCTTTTCTCTCGAGGGCGCGCAGGTGATTGACGGCCGCCGTCTGACTGGCGAAGCCGAAGTGTTCCTGGATTTCGCGCGTCGAGGGCATCACCCCGGACCGCGTCTGCACCCGGTCGATGAAGTCCAGGATCTCCTTTTGGCGTTTGGTGAGCGGTGCCATGTTCAGCCGAACACTAGCTATTGGGAATCGCGAGGCAAGGGCGAAAATACGGAGACGTGGAGAGGGTGCCGCTTCCCAACTCTCCACAACTCCACAACTCCACAGCTCCACAACTCCACATCTCCGCGTCTCCGCACATCGCGACTGGACAGCACCGCGGCGGTCCGGCAAAAAGCGCGCCGCATGAATATCCTCATTCTCGCGGCCGGTTACGCGACCCGCCTTTACCCCCTGACGGAAAACAAAGCGAAACCGCTGCTCGATGTGGCTGGGAAGCCGATGATGGAATGGGTGATCGACAACCTCGCGCCGATCCATGGCATCGAGAAGGTTTACGTGGTCACGAACAGCAAGTTCGCCGCCGATTTCCAAGCCTGGGCCGAACATTACAACCAGACCCACGCGAAACTCGCCTTCGAGATCATTAACGATGGCTCGGCCAGCGACGCGGACAAGCTCGGCGCGATCGGCGACATCAACCTCGTCGTCTCCCGCGCCGGTCTCGCCGCCAGCGACTTGATCGTGGTCGCGGGCGACAATCTCTTCAGCGAAAGCCTGGAGGATTTCGGCAAATTCTGCACGGAGAAGAACCAGCCGGTCCTCGGGGTGTATGATGTGGGATCGCTCGAGGAGGCGAAAAAATACGGCGTCGTCGCGGTGGACGGCGCCGGCGTGATCACGAGCTTCGAGGAGAAGCCCGCCCAGCCGAAGAGCACGCTCATCGGCATCGCGCTCTACTACTATCCCGCCGCCACGGTGGCCATGTTTACCACCTACCTCGCCGCCGGCAACAATCCCGATCAGCCGGGCCGATTCATCCAGTGGCTCTATCAGCGGACTCCGGTCGCTACCTGGAAGGTGCCGGGGACGTGGTTCGACGTGGGAAGCAAGGAGACGTTGGAAGAGGCGAACAAGATCTTTGCGCAGTTTGTAAAGTAACCGCCCGTCGCGGGGATGGAGGAGTTGGTCAGGCGAATAGGCCGCACTCGATGAATGACGTGCCACCAGAGCCCACATCAAAACTACCCTTCGGTCCGCGCGACATCCTCATAAGCGCCGCCTTCCTTCACCTTTTCACTGCGCTTTTGCTCCATGGATTTCTCCTTTTTGCTCTCCGCTTTAGTCACCCTTACCAGATTGGAGCTCTCGGCGGCGTTGTTCTCTTCATCTGGGCGTGGAGGAGCCAGCGCTGGATACTGTCAGGTCTGTTTCTCCTCTTCACCATCGCGTTTTGGTGTGCAGTCATGCTGCCTTGGTTCTACGGCGAGTAAATCAACCCGATTCGCCAACACGGCGGTCAAGGGAACACGCTCCCCTTGGGGTCGTTAGAACCGAGGAGCCGTGTGGAACCGCTGGCCACCGGCGGCTCGGCGCCGCAAGCTGCCGACGTGTCCACCCACCTCGCCGACCATGACGCCGAGCGCGCGGATTTTCAGCGCGTGCTCGACGCCGTGGCCGAGATTCAACGCGCGCCGCTCGACGATTTGCGCTCCGTGGATTGGCTCGCCGCCTTGATTCGCGGCGTGGGCCTGGTGCCCATTCCCGAGGCCGCGATCACCTACGAGGGCGAGGAGGATTATCTTAACGCCTCGCAGCAGGGCCTGATTCAGCTCCCGCGGGAATTCGCGCGCTACCTCCGGCTGCTCGCCGAACACCGGCCCGCGAGTTATCTCGAGATCGGCTGCTTCAATGGCGCCACGGCCTCGCTCGCGACCGCCTACCTCCAGCGCTTCAACCCGGCAGTTCAAGCCACGACCATCGACCTCTGGCCGGCGTTCCTTTTTTACCATGAGGTGCGCGAGCTCATCCCCCTGCGCTACGTGGTCGGCAAGACTTCGTATGACCTTGCCGGAGAGAAATTCGACGCCGTCTTCATTGACGGCGACCATAGTTTCGATTGGGCCTGGGCGGACTATCAAAACGTGGGTCGCACCGCCAAAGTGTGCGCCTTGCACGACGTGAACAACGCGCCCTACCGGGAGTTGCCGCTCGGCGGTGTCTGTGGAGTCTGGGACCTCTTGCGCCGCGACGAAGCGGGCCCCGGCGTCGAGTTCATCGAGATCTTCGAGCATCCATCGCGCGAGATCATGGGCCTGGGCGTTCGCCTCGCGCGGTAAGGCATCTCCTTAGCCGCAGCCATGCAAAACGCCGTGCGATTAAACGAGGCGCAGAGGCGCGGAGAACGCAGAGGCAGCCCGCCACCCCTCCTCTCCAGACCTCTGCGCCCTCTGCGGCCTCTGCGTTTTGATTTCTTCTGAGGCAAAATAAGCACCGCCCACCATGCACGCCAGGTCATCGGGCGAGCCCCCGCAGCAGCACCGCGCCGAGCACCAGCGCACCCCCGGCGAGACTCCATGGTCCAGGCACTTCGCCTTGCTTCAACGCTACCCAGACTGGATTCAGGATCGGTTCCAACATGGGAATCAGGATTGCTTCCAGTGCCGTCACCCGCCGGATGGCGATGCTGTACAGGACGTAGGAAATCCCAAGCTGGACAATGCCAAGCAGGGCCAGCACTCCCCACTCCGGCGCCGTGGGCATGCTTCCGAATCCGAACGGCACACCGATCGCGGCGGCGAGCAGATTGCCGAGCAGCAGCGCCGAGCCGGGTGAACTCTCGCGCTCTTTGCGCAGCAACATCGCCATGCAGGCGAAGGAAAATCCGCTGGCCAGCCCGGCCAGATTCCCGAGCACGCCCGTCGCGCTGAACCCGTCGCGAAAGAACAGCGCAATGCCCGCCAGCGCCAGCGCGATGCAGAGCCAGTCGATCCGCCGGGTGGGTTCGCTGAGCAACCAAGGGCCGAGCAGCGCCACATAAATGGGCGCGGTGTATTGAAGGAAGATGGCGTTGGCCGCCGTGGTGCGATCGTTGGCGACGACGAAGAAAGTCACCGTCGCCGCGTAGGCCACCGCGGCCCCGAGCTGGGTGGACGACCACGTGAACTGCGGCCGGCGCAACCACGCCCACAGCACCACCGCCGCCATCCCGCTGCGCACTCCCGCTTTCGCCAGCGATGGCCAGTCCACGCTCTTGATCAGCACGCCGCCGAGGCTCCAGAGGAGCGACGTGACAATGAGCAGCAGCGCAGCGCGGCGATGAGACATCGGAGGCGAAAGGCTAGGGGAAGCCCGGCGGGTCGCAACTTCGACATGTGCCGATCAATCGGCAATGCGGCCTCACAAGTATTTCCGTGTAACAGCTGTAACATGGAAATATTGCCCGTGCCCTCTCGGCGCCAGTGGGGAAGCGCGATTCAGCGTCACATTTGATGGAAGTGGAAGCCTCTCTCCTGCAAGAATCGCCTCCACCGCCGCGTATTCCCTGGTACCTCCATGAATGACTCTCGCTCACCTGATTCGCGGCACTTCGTCTTCCCCAGCATCGCTTTCATCGTCGGCCTCGCGGTCTTCGGCCTCATCGTGCGGCAGGCCGTCTTATCGGCGAAACGGCTGGATGAATTTGTGACGGTGAAGGGCCTTTCCGAGCGCGAGGTGGCCGCCGATCTGGCCATCTGGCCGATCGCCTTCAGCGTGGGACAGGACGATCTCGCGGCGCTCCAGCAGGAGATCGCCAAGGGGCGCGGGGCGGTGCAGGAGTTCCTGACCGTCCAGGGATTTGACGCCACCGAAATCAGCCAGGCTCCGCCGCGCATCCAGGAATTGACCGCGGCCAAGGACGAAGAGAAGCCGCGCTTCCGCTACCGGGCCGGGATCACGGTGCTCCTGCGCAGTCCCAAGGTGGCGAAAGTCAAAGCGGCGATGGAGACGTGCGACCGCCTGGTGCAGGCGGGTCTGGTCCTCCAGGGCGGCGATTACGGGAGCAAGACCCAGTTTCTCTTCACCGGCCTGAATGGGATCAAGCCCGGGATGATCCAGGAGGCCAATCAAAACGCGCGCAAGGCGGCGGAAAAGTTCGCCGGCGATTCGCAAGCGCAGGTCGGCGCGATCAAGCACGCGGTGCAGGGGCCGTTCGAGATCAACGACGTGGATGAAAGCTCGCCCGACCGGAAGATCGTCCGCGTCGTGACGACGGTGGATTTCTATCTGAAATAGCGCGCAGACGCTCGCCGAGCCGCGACACCGCGCTGAGGGGGATTTCTGGTGGCGCTATTTCGAAAACGCAAATTGTCGCACCACTCGCGACGTGTGGCGCAAACGGTGCGCCATTGCGGCACCACAAACGCGTCCTTGCTTCTGAAGACGAGGCGGATGGCAATCTGCTGTATTCCGGCAGACACTTTCCCCTATGCGCATTGACCGTTTCACCCAAAAAATGCAGGAGGCTCTCCAGGCCGCGCAGGATTTCGCGAGCAAGGCTGGGCACTCCGAGATTTCCAACGAGCACTTCCTCCTCGCGTTGCTCGAACAGCCCGATGGAGTCGCGCGCCCGCTCCTCGAGAAGATGGGCATTCCGGCGAAGTCGCTCGAAGACTACCTCCACCTCGATCTCGCGCGCCGCGCCTCCGCGCACGGCGGGCAGGTCTCGCTCGGCCGCGAACTCTCGCTGACGCTTGAGGCGGCGGAAAAGGAAATGGCGAAGATGAAGGACGAATACCTCAGCGGTGAGCATTACCTGCTGGCCGTCTCGGAGGCCGCAGGGTCGCTCGGGCAGATGCTCCGCAAGAGCGGAATCGTGCGCGACAAACTCATGCAGGCGCTCCTGCAGGTGCGCGGTTCGCAGCGGGTCACCGACCAGAATCCGGAGGGCAAATACCAGACGCTCGAAAAATATGGCCGCGATCTGACGGCGCTGGCGAAGAAGGGCAAGATCGATCCCGTGATCGGTCGCGACGAAGAAATCCGCCGGGTCATGCAGGTGCTCTCCCGGCGCACGAAAAACAACCCCGTGCTGATCGGCGAGCCCGGCACCGGCAAAACCGCGATCGTGGAAGGCCTCGCGCGCCGCATTGTCAGCGGCGACGTGCCCGAGTCGCTCAAGAACAAGAAGCTGATCTCGATGGATATCGGCTCGATGATCGCGGGCGCGAAATTCCGCGGCGAATTCGAGGACCGGCTCAAGGCGTTTCTGAAGGAAGTCACCGACTCGCAGGGCGAGATCATCCTCTTCATCGACGAACTGCACACCATCGTCGGTGCCGGCGCCAGCGAGGGCGCCGTGGATGCGAGCAACATGCTCAAGCCGCAACTGGCGCGTGGCGAGCTGCGCACCATCGGCGCGACCACGCTCGATGAGTATCGCAAGTACATCGAAAAGGACGCCGCGCTCGAACGCCGCTTCCAGCCCGTGATGGTCGATGAGCCGAGCGTCGAGGACACCATCGCGATCCTGCGCGGACTCAAGGAACGCTACGAAGTCCACCACGGCGTGCGCATCCAGGACGCCGCGCTCGTCGCCGCGGCCACCCTCTCGCACCGCTACATCAGCGACCGCTTTTTGCCCGACAAAGCCGTCGATCTCGTCGATGAAGCCGCGAGCCGGATGAAGATCGAGCTGGAGTCGATGCCCACGGAGATTGACGCGCTCGAACGTGAGATCATGCAGCGCGAAATGGAGCGGCAGGCGTTGAAGAAAGAGAAGGACGCCGCGAGCAAGGAGCGCCTCGAACGGATCGAACGCGAGCTCGCCGAAGCCCGCGAAACCAGCGCCGCACTCAAGGCGCAGTGGCAGAACGAAAAGAAGGTCATCGACGAGCAGCGCAAGCTCCAGGAACAGCTCGAGCAACTGCGCATCGATCTGGAGCGCGCCCAGCGCCTCGGCGACCTCACCGAGGCCAGCGAGATCCAATACGGTCACATCCCCGCCGCCACCCGCGAGCTCGAAGCCCACAATGCCAAACTCGCCGCGATGCAGGCCAGCGGTCAGCCGATGCTGAAGGAGGAAGTCACCGAGGAAGACATCGCCAAGGTCGTCAGCGCCTGGACCGGCATCCCGGTGACCAATCTCCGCGAAGGCGAACGCGAAAAGCTGGTCCGCATGGAGGAGCGGCTCGGCAAGCGGGTCATCGGCCAGCGCCGCGCCGTCACCGCCGTTTCGAACGCCGTGCGCCGCGCCCGCGCCGGCCTCCAGGATGAGCACCGCCCCGTGGGCTCGTTCATTTTTCTCGGCCCCACCGGCGTCGGCAAAACCGAGCTCGCCCGCGCGCTCGCCGAGTTCCTCTTCGACGACGAGCACGCGATGATCCGCATCGACATGAGCGAGTACATGGAGAAGCACAGCGTCGCCCGGCTAATTGGCGCGCCTCCGGGCTATGTCGGGTTCGAGGAAGGCGGCCAGCTCAGCGAAGCCGTGCGCCGCAAACCGTATAGCGTCGTCCTCTTCGACGAGATCGAAAAGGCGCACCACGACGTCTTCAACGTGCTCCTCCAGGTGCTCGACGACGGCCGGATCACCGATGGCCAGGGCCGCACCGTCGATTTCAAGAATGTCGTCATCATCATGACCTCGAACATCGGCTCGCAATACATCCTCGACGCCGCCGACAACGTCGAGCAGCGCGAAGCCCGGGTCATGGACGCCCTGCGTGCCGCGTTCCGCCCCGAGTTCCTCAACCGCGTGGACGAGATCATCATCTTCGACCGCCTCTCCGACGAAGACCTCACCCACATCGTCGAGATCCAGCTCGGCCGCCTCCTCAAACGCCTCGCCGCGCAAAAGCTCACCCTGCACCTCACCGACGCCGCCAAGCACCACCTCGCCCGCGAAGGCTACGACCCGGTCTATGGCGCCCGCCCCTTGAAACGCGCCATCCAGCGCGACCTCCTCGACCCGCTGAGCATGGAAATCCTCGCCGGCCGCTTCCACGAAGGCGCCACGATCCGCGTGGACGCACAGGCTGGAGCGCTTCATTTTGCCTCCGATGATCATTAATCCCAAAGCAAGCGACGTCAGCGACATCCCCCCCGAGTGGCTGGCCGAGTTCGAGGCCGCCGCGCGTCGCCCGCTGCCGCTGCGGATGCGCTACGCCTTCATCAAGACCTACAAGCCAGTCATGGACGACGCGCCATATCGTGCGTTCGACACCACCGCCGATTACCGCCGGTGGTGCGAAGAAAATCTGCCCGACTGGCTCGGCTATGGCCGCGTTTGAGTACCGGCAGGCGCAGGAAATCCGCGATGTCTTCGCCGCTCACGCGGTTCGCTATCTCTTCATCGGCAAATCCGGCGCGATCCTGCTCGGCTTTCCCGACACCACCCAGGATGCCGATCTTTTCGTTGAAGATTCACCGGAGAACGGCCGGCGTTTGGTGGCAGCACTGCGCCAGCTCGGCTTCGAGCTGACCGACTCGCAGGCGGGCGACATCGAGCGCGGCAAAGATTTCGTGCAATTGAAGAACGGCCCATTCGACCTCGACCTCGTCTTCGCGCCCGATGGGATCGAACATTTTACCGATGCGTGGCAGCGCCGGGTCGAAGTCGAGGGATTCCCGGTGTGCCATCCCGACGACATCATCGCCAGCAAAGCTGCGACCAATCGCGCAAAAGACCGCGAGTCGCTGCCGCGTCTGCGTTCGTTTCGTGACTATTGGCTGAGCCGCCGATAGCGCGAAGCAGCGCCGCCGCCGCATTGGCTGCAAGCCTCACGCAAGAAACACCTTCGAGACTGAAGCGTTGGCGAAAAGCACGCACAGTCGCTAACGTGCGGGTGTGACGCAGATTCCTGCAAATGCCGTGGTTCGTGATGGTCGCCGCGGCTGCATCGCTTTCACCCGTCTTGCGAACCATTTGTTTCCATTTTGGCTGGCAGCCATCGCGCTCACGGAGGGGTGGCCAGTCGCGTGCGCTGGAAGCCTACCCGTAATCTGCCCGGCTCTCTGGGTGCAGGATCGCCCTCGGACGAATTCTGCCGATGAGTCGCAGGAACCACCGACCCTGGTTGCCCTCGGCACGGCAAGACAGCTCGTCGGAAAGGAAACCGATAAGGGTGACCGCATCTTTCAGCTTGAAATTGAAGATGTCCTTTTCGGACAGCACTCCGCGAAGTCCGTGCAGTTTTCGTGTCGGTGGAAGCCGGAAGGCCGATTCATTTTCCACTTGGTTCCCGCCTCGTCCGAAGAGGGCGCCGTATACTGTCTCCGCTTCAACATGGATGCGGAAGAACTGCAGGCCGCCCGGGCGTTGTGCGCGGCGAGGCTTGAGACCTTGACGCTGGCAGCCGATTCTATCTTCGTCGGCGAGGAGGTGGATCGACCCGACTTTTCTCTTCGCAAGATCAAAGTGCTCCGCCGGATCAGCGGACGCGAGTTCAGGAAAAATGAGAAGCTGCGCATTGTTTCCGATTCAGAGGTCGCTTCAAACCTTTCGCCACGAGCGCGAGCTGGACCGCGGCTCTATTTCATTGGCGGCCAGTATAAGAGGCAACCCGGAGAGCCCACGATCTACGCCGGTCGTTCGGTTTTGCCAACGAAACTGGAGCCAGCCGTCCGCGAAGCGCTCACGCGCCGCGGCGCGTATCCGATCACCGACGCGCCGCGTTGGATGCGAGATTCGAAAATACGGGAGATCCTTTTCAGGGGAAGCGTCAAGGAGGCCATCGGCTTGCTCAGTGCGAAGGAGGCGGCAGCGAGAGTGCTTGGGCAGCGATTTCTTTTTCATCACGCGGACGAGGGGAGTGCGGCATTGGGGAAAGAGATCGCAGCCCTGATGTTCCGATCCGATCCGGCCACGGCTCGCGAATTCGTCACGCAAAAAGTGTGGATCGAAACGCTCGGACAGCTTGAACGCGCATCCCCGACGGGGGTGCTCGCCGCGCTCGCGGGCAACTTGATTACGCAAATCGAGAACGCAGGCGGGCCCGTTCCCATGCCCGCGCGCGACGAGAAGAACGTGACCGTTTGGACCCCAGGAGGAAATGAACGAATCCCGGAGGAGCGGACGACGGATGTGAACCACTCGCTCACCTGGCTGATCAGCGAAATGGAGGACGTGGAAATCGCCCGGACGGTGGAGCAACCGCTGCTGACGATGCGCGACCATTTGGAAGGTTGGTGGCGAAAAGAGGTCGAGCTCGCGATCGAAACGTCGGATGTCGAGCAAAGCCGTTTCCTGCGCGAAGCGCTCCGGCGCATGGAGGGCGTCCGACCCACGCGGTCCGCGACCGGCCTGCGCCTTGGGCACGCAAATTCCACCATTGCCGTAGCCGTCTCGCCGGACGGCGCCTACCTTGCCACTGGTGGATTGGAAACGCGCGTTTGGAGCCTGGCCGACTGGAGTTGCGTGGGCACCGTTCCATGCAGCGCTTCGCAGATCGCATTTTCGCCCGACAGCACTTCGCTCTATATTAAGGACCTTGAGCAATGGAGCGACATTCTCCTCCGTCGCTACGACTGGCGCACCGGGCGTCTTGAAAGGAGCTATCGGAGTGATAACACGGATATCGCTCACCTTGAGCTATCTCGGGACGGCCGGGTGATGATGACCACCACCTACGGGGTCCACACGTTAATCCTTTGGGAGATGGCGACGGGCAGAAAAATTCGCACGGAGTTGATGCCCCAAGTCAGTTGGACAGGTGCACTCCGCGCGGACGGGAAGCGCATCGCACGAGTGCCACACCACGACGATCCTTATCCCACGGTTTCCGAAGCACTCGTCGAGACGGTCACCGGAAAGGGCAAGCCGTTGCGCCTGCACTTCGACTTTCCGGTCGCGCGACATGCCTTCACCGCGGACGGGCGATATTTGTTGTCGATCGGTTCCGTCCACTCGCCCGAAGACTTTTTGAAAGACCTTCTCCGAATCGATGCGTACGACTTCACCACCGGTCAGTCGCAATCTGTAGTCTCCAAAACGCCCACCCATTTTCCGTCCAACGTGGCCGTTTCGCCTGGCGGTCACTACGTGGCGATTGCCGATGAAGAGGCCCGCGTCAGTATCTATGAAACGCCAGGCTTGAAACTGATTTGGGAAACCCAATTCCAAGACAACTCATCCGTCCGCAGGATGGCGTTCACGCCGGACGACCAGATATTTGTCGCCGCTGGCATCCGGCCTACTCCCTATCTTCTTCGCATGGAAAAATTCGAGGAGATGGTGCCCTATCCCGGACACCCAGCCGAGACGATGGCCGCCTATTTTGCCTCCGACAGCCGTCGGCTTTGGAGCATCGGTGAGGACGGCTCGATCTGTCATTGGGACGCGGCGACCATGAAGATGATCGAACGATTTCCTCCACCAAAGGGCTTCCTTCCGGCGAGCATCCGCGAACCGGACGGGAAATACGCCATCTTCATCGATGGAGGACGGAGACTTCTCGGGGCGAGCCCAAGTAGAGCTGTGGTGGTCGATCTGGAAACGGGGGTGGAGATAGCGAGGATGGACGTCGGCCTTGATTGGGGCGGAATCTACTGGTGTTCCAGCGACGAGATTCTCGCGATTTCCCGAGGCTTCAACGATGAGGCCTTGATGCGGGTGAACATCTTTACCGGCAAGGTTCTGGCCCGCATGCCGCTCAAAAGTGGCGGCGGACCCAGGTTTCTCGCCAAGGATCGACGCTCACTGTTGGTATTGCGCTATGGAGACGATCCCGAACGTCTGGATTTTGAAACGGGCGCGCTAACTCATCCCACGGTCTCCGGCGAGGGAAATTCGCGGGTCGCCAACGGCGAGACCTACGAACGTCTGGAGTCCTCACCGACGCCAAAAAAACTGCCACCCATCAAACGCTATGAATTCTTCCCCGTTCTCAGCGCCGACGGACGTCGTTTGGCGGTGGTCAGCTCAGGGCGCCGTGACGCGCGAGAGAAGCTCGGCACGATCGACACGAGCACCCCGACCTTCATTCGCATTCACGACGCCACGACCCTGGAAATGCTCTGTGCCTTTCGCGCCTCCACGCCAAAGGTCGGAGTGCGCTTCAACGCCGACGGAACGCAACTCGCCGTAACCAACGACGACGGCACGATCGAACGCTGGGTGCTGCCTCAGTAGGCAGCACGAAATCGATTCAGCGCAACATGGGCCCGCAAATCGTGCTCGCCGGCGAAGCCTCGCACGGCATGCAGGACATCGAAGGACCGGGCACCTCCAAACCAGCGGTCCGTCTTGCAAGTGGATGGCTTGTGCGGCAACTCGGCTTCGGCCTGAGACTATTATGACCACCAAGCGAGCATGCTCCAGTTCATTTCCATCAATGTTCGACGTGGTGGTCATCGGGGGCGCGAATACCGATTATCTCGTCCGGGGGACGCGGCTGCCGGAGGCTGGTGAGACGGTGCAGGGCGATACTTTCGAGGCCGCCGAGGCGGGTGGGAAAGGCGTGAACCAGGCGGTCGCTACGGCGCGGCTGGGAATGCGGGTGGCGTTCATCGGCCGGGTGGGTGCGGATGCGCGTGGGGAGGCGCTGCGGCGGCGGCTGATGGACGAAGGCGTGGACGTGCGGCACGTCGCGATCGATCCCCGCGCGGCGACGGGCGTGGCGCTGATCAATGTCGATGAGCGCGGCGAAAAGCAGATCCTCGTCGCGCCCGGAGCGAATCTTCACCTTTCCCCAAGCGACGTGAAGAAGGCGGCTAAAGTCATCCGCGAGGCCCGCGTCCTCGTGCTGCAATTCGAGGTGCCGATGAAGGCGAACCTCGCCGCCGCGCGCATCGCCCATGGCGCGGGCGTGCCCATCGTGCTCGATCCGGCACCGGCGGTTCGCGCGCCGAAAGAATTGCTGCGTTTGGTCAGCGTCATTCGTCCAAATGAGCACGAAGCCGAGGCGCTGACCGGAGTGAAGGTGCATGATCGTAAATCGGCGCGGAAATCCGCCGAGCGCCTGCTCGCCCACGGCATCCGCGCCGCCATCATCGCCGCCGGCGCGGACGGGAATCTCGTCGTCTGGCGAAAGGGGGATCAGCGCGGTGAGGAACTCTGGCTGCCGAAGATGCCGGTCAAAACCATCGATGCCACCGGCGCGGGCGATGCTTTCGCGGCTGGCCTGGCGGTGGCGCTCGCCGAAGGCCATTCGGTGATGGAAGCCGCCCTCTTCGCCAATGCCGCCGCGGCGCTGGCGACAACCAGACTCGGCGCTCAACCAGCGCTGCCGAAGCGCGGCGCGGTGCTCAGCCTGCTCCGCCGCAGCGGCTCGAAAGCGGAGGCAAAAAGCTTCGCCCGAATCGAAAGCCGGTAGCAGCCGTGCTCAATTGGAGCCAGTGAAGTCGCTGGCTTCCTTTTGGGCGACATCGAGATGCTCATCGAGGCGCTCGATGGCCTTGTCGAGCCGGATGCGTTTGCTGTCCGTTTTCTTCACCTCATCGCCCTTCAGCGCGGCGAGCTGCGCGACGGCAAATTTCTGGTGTTGCTCGAGCGCCTTGAGCTGGGTGGCAAAATAAGGGCGGTCCTTGACTCCGGCCGTCTGCTGCTTGATCCGCGCGAGCTCCGCCTCGAGTTCCTTCAAATGCTTCGTGGCATCGTCGCGATAGGTCGCGGGATCGTCGGAAAAATAGGCCTTGGTCTTGGTCCAGGCCTCGCGCGACTTCGCCGTGACGACATCGGCCGCGCGCCGGGCGCCTTCCTTGGTCGCCTCGACGGCTTCCGCAGTTTTTTCTTTGAGCTGTTCCGTGGCGGGTTTCTCGGCCGCCAGGGCCGGGGCGGCGAGAGTGAGGAGCGCGCAAAAGATTCGTGTGTTCATGGTACACAAAGCATCGGGCGCCAGGGGGAAACGGATGCCCGCGAAGGCGCGACGGATGCCGAAAGTTCGTAACTTCAAGCTCGAGACGATTTGCGTGGCCAGTGCGGCAGCTCCCGCCTCTAAATCCCGCTGATGCCCGCCCCGGAAAAGACCTATCTGGCGCTCCTCAAGAAATTCTTCGTCCTCGCCAAAGCCTTTTTCAATGGCGGGGCCAAACGGGTGGCGCGCCTTTGGCTCGCGACCTTGCTCGGGCTCTGCTGCGCGGTGGGCGTGGTGCAGGTTTTCCTGAGCTATGCGATGCGCGATTTCATCACCGCGCTCTCCCTGCGCGATGAGGCCGGCTGGATGCGCAGCGTTTGGAAATTCGTCGCCGTCTGCTTCGTCTCCGTCCCGGTCGGCGTCTTCTACCGCTATTCGCAGGAGCGGCTCTCGCTCGCCTGGCGGCGCTGGCTGACGCAGCACCTCATCAAGCGCTATTTTTTCAACCGCGCCTATTATCGCATCCGCGCTTCCGAGTCGGTGGACAATCCCGATCAGCGCATCGCCGAAGACGTGAAGCTCTTCACCACCGGCGTGTTGAACTTCTTCCTCGTCGTCATCAACTCCGTCGTCACCCTCGTCGCCTTCCTCGGCGTCCTGTGGTCTGTCTCGGGGCAGCTCGTCAGCGTCCTCTGCTTTTATGCCGCGGTCGGCACCGGCGTCTCCATGTTCTTCGGCCGGCGGCTCGTGGGCCTTTACTTCAACCAATATCAAAAGGAAGCCACCTTCCGCTACGGCCTGATCCGCATCCGCGAAAACGCCGAGTCCATCGCCTTCTTTCGCGGCGAAAAGCGCGAGCACCGCGACCTCATCGAGCGTCTCAACCTGGTGCTCGACAACACCTTTTGGATCATCGGCTGGACGCGGAACCTGGGCTTCTTCGCCAATGGCTACAACTACCTCGCCCTGATCATCCCCGGCCTCATCGTCGGCCCCATGTTCCTGCGCGGCGCGGTGGAATTCGGCGTCGTCACCCAGGCCCAGGGAGCTTTCGCCTCGGTCCTCGCCGCCCTCTCGATCATCATCGCGCAGATCGAGGGCCTCAGCTCCTTCACCGCCGGCATCCGCCGCCTCGGCGACCTCTGGGACAACCTCGATGAGTTCGACGCCGAGGACGCCCGCGAGGCCGAAGAGGCGAAGATCGAAGTCAACGAAGAGGCGCTTCAGCTCAAGCTCGACGACGTCACCGTGCAAACGCCCGGCGGCGAAAAGACCCTCACGCAGCACCTCAGCTTCCAGCTTCCCCGGCGCGGCAGCCTGCTGGTCATGGGCGAGAGCGGCTCGGGCAAAAGCTCGCTCCTCCGCACCATCGCCGGCCTTTGGCAATCCGGGAGCGGCGCCATCGACCGCCCGGCCCACAACCGTCTCATCTTTCTCCCGCAAAAACCCTACATGGTTCCCGGCAACCTCCGCGCCCAGCTCGTCTATCCGCTCAGCGAAGAAGACGCCAGGGACGACGCCATCACCGCCGTGCTCGAACAGGTCAACCTGCACGACATCTTTGCCCGCGTGGGCGGTGACCTGGGCAAAGTCGTCGATTGGACCAATGTCCTTTCCCTCGGCGAACAGCAGCGCGTCGCCTTCGCCCGGCTCTTCTTGAAAAAGCCGGCCATTGCCTTCCTCGACGAAGCGACCAGCGCGCTCGATGAAGAGAACGAACGCTTCCTCTACGAAAAGCTACGCGCCTCCGGCATCGCCTTCGTGAGCATCGGCCACCGCTCCACGCTCAAGGAATTTCACGACCGTGTGCTCATTCTCAACAAGGACGGCACCAGCGAGATCGCGTCCGAAGTCCGCCCCCCGAAAAAGCACCGCACCGCCTGACCACTGCACCCGCCCGCCTGGCGGATTGCCGTGCGCCCCCTAAATGACGTGCAACAAATACAGGATGAGCAGGATCACAAGGATCGTGCCGAGGCCGCCGCTCGGGCCGTAACCCCACTGTGAACTGTGCGGCCACGTGGGCAGCGCGCCGATGAGCATGAGGATCAGGAGGATGAGAATGATGGTAACCACACTTGGGAATCGGAGCTTCCAGGCGCCGCGGATGCCACTCATACCCCGATCAGAAGTCTTCACGGTGAGCGGACCCGGCGAGACCGTCATTTCAGCAATTCTGTCAGCGTGGGTTCCATCGCTTTGGCCCAGATTTGGTAACCGCCCTTGTTGGGATGGGTCGCGTCCGGCATGATCTTCGGCGGCAGGTTGCCATCGGCATCGAGGAACTTTTCTCCAATGTCCAGGTAACGCACGTGCTGGCCGCCGTCGTCCAGTTTGGCAATGATTTCGTTGGTCTCCTTGATCTTTTGACGAACCGGGTCGGTGGGCTTGGGACCGCGTGGAAAGATGCCCAGCAGCAGGACCCTGGTCTCCGGCTTTTGATGGCAGATCTCGTCCACGATGGCTTTGACGCCATCGGCAATTTCCGCAGCACTATTGTTCCCGGTATTGTTGGTGCCGATCATCAGCACGACCACCTTGGGATTGATTCCCTCGAGTTCGCCATGCTGCACGCGCCAGAGGACGTTTTCGGTCCGGTCGCTCTGGATGCCGAAGTTGGCGGCTTTGCGCGGCCGAAAATAATGATTCCACACTTCCTGCCCTTCCGCGTAGCGCCAGAAGTCGGTGATCGAGTCGCCCAGGAAGAGAACGCCGACCTCTTGTTGTTTGGCCAACTCGACAAAGCCCTCATGCCGACTCAGCCATTTTGCGTCTTTGGGAGCCGGCTTGGTGGCGCTGCTTTGCGGTGCGTTGTCCGCGCCGGCAACTTGGGACCCGATAAGCAGCAGGGTGCCCAGCACCAGCGCCGCACTGCCCCCACGCCAACGGTTCGCAGCGGCCGCGTTCGTGTGTTCTGCGGTGCTGCTTGAGAACGTCGGAAGTAGAAGCATGTCGTTGAAGATCGGGCTTGGGTTTCTTTGGCATCAAGGCTTCCCTCAAAGCTCTCGCCGTGACTTCACCGGGGAAACTGCATTCCCGCGGCGCCGCGGCCTCGGGCCTTCAAGTCAGCCAGCCCCGCACAATCTGCGCCGCTGCGTCGACTGTCCACGGCAAACTCCCGCACAGTTCTAGAAAACTCGGATTTCTCTCCACCTTTCCAAAAAAGCGACTATCAAGCATGCAGTTCGCCCCCACAAGGAGACCACCATGTCCAACGCAAGCCTCTGTCGTTTTCATTACAGCGGAGGTCATTTCCGTGACTTGTTGCGAAGGTGCCGCGGTTGGCGCGCCTGGTTAGGAAAGGTGATTGCTCTCGGCCTCGTCTGGAGTGCTTTCGACGGCCGGGCCGCGGGGCAGCAGCCCGCCCCGACAAGTTCTGGAGCCGGGACCGCGCCGGCTTTGCGCAATCTCAGCCTCGAGGAATTGTTGAATGTCAGGATCTCGCCCTTCGAGGTTTCGACCCAGCAGGATAAGGGCTACCGCGCTTCCAACTCAGTGTCAGGCTCTCGCATCGACACGCCGATCAAGGATCTCCCGTTCGCCATCCAGGCTTTCACCGAGGCCTTTATCGAGGATCAGCAACCGGTCCACAACGTCTTCGACATCGCGAAATACTCGCCGGGCGTCACTTATCGCAGCAACGATTTCAACGAAGGCAACGCCAACCTTGCCATCCGCGGCTTCGCGGTCAGCGCGACCCCGGGAAACGTCCAGATGCTGCGCGACGGCTTCCACGGCCCCTCGATCTTCGACTTCACCAACATCGCTCGCGTGGAAGTGGTCAAGGGTCCGGCCTCGTTTCTCTACGGCCAGCTCGCGCCGGGCGGCGTCGTCAATATCATCACCAAGGACCCGCAGCCCAAGTTCGCCGCCAGCGCCAGGGCGACCTACGGCTCCTACGACGCCTACCGTTTCGAGACCGATGTGACCGGGCCGTTCGTCAAAGGGCTCTACTACCGCCTCGCCGCCTCCTACGATCAGGACATCAACTACTGGGATCCCTATGACGCCCATTCCACCGACGTCTCGCCGTCGTTGCTCTGGCAGCCCAGTGAGTGGCTGAGCGTATCACTAAAGTACGAAAACTTCCGCAAGCGCGAAGATCCCCAGGTCATGCAAAAGCCGGGCTACGCGGGCCCTGCCGGCCTGCGGGCGACCCGGTCCGACCCGAACCGCTCGGGCGTCGATGTGCCCGGCCTGCCGGATAACTGGAACAGCATGTCCTTCGCTGACTTTCGCCACAGCGATACTGACAACCTGACCGCCTTGATTGACGTCAAGGCCAACGATCACTGGAACCTGCGCGCCGGTTACTCGCACCTCGAATACGAGGTGGATGCGGTCTTCTCCGGCAACTTGGGGATGGCGAACAATCAGACTTTCTTGCAAGGCCGGCGTTTCAAGCGCGCCATCTATACCAACGATGACGACACCTTCGAAGCCGAAGCCGTCGGCAAGTATCAGCTCGGCTGGATGAGTCTGCGTCTGCTCCTCGGCGGACAGTTCATCAACCGCAGTTTCGACAGTCAGGCCGGCCAGGCGCCAAACGACCCGGCGCTCGGCGCCAATCCCGTCGCCTCGCCCCTCCCGCTCTGGGACCTGCGCGATTCCGACACCTGGAACCGGGTCGTGAAAATCCCGCTCTCCGCGCTCACCACGGCCAGGGTCGATCAGACCACCGATTTCGAGGACCGGGCCGTTTACGGGGGCACGACCTTCGGTTTCTTCCACGATCGGTTGCTGGTGCTCGCCGGTTGGCGCCTGACCGAGACGGAAAGCCAGCTCACCGACCATCTGACCCACATGGTCGATCCGAAATTCAAGGCGGACAAGGTCACACCCCAATATGGCGCGCTCTACAAGCTCACGCCCGGTCTCTCGCTGTTCGCCTCTTACGCCGAGTCATTTGTCCCTGGAACGCAAATCCTGACCAGGGACAACGTGCGAACCACGCCCGCCGTCCCAACCGAGGGCCGAGGCTACGATATCGGCATCAAGGCCGACCTCTTTGATGGCCGCGTCTCCGGCACGATCACGGTCTTCGACATCCGCAACAAGAATATCGTCAATGACATCGCCCGACTGGACCCCGCGACCGGCCGGCAATTATTCACCAATGTCCAAAGCGGCGAACAGCGCTCCCGCGGCATTGAGTTCGACACGACGCTATCGCTCACCGACCACTGGCAAGTCTATCTTTCTTACAGCTACATGGACGCGAGAATCGTCGAGTTTAGCGGTCACGATGACGCCATCCTCGAACGCGGTTCGGACGCACCCGGTTTCAAGGAAGTCCTGAAGTTTCACAACGCCCCGCTCCAGATGAGCGCCCCGCACCTCGCGAATATCTGGACGCGTTACAACTTCACGCAAGGCTGGCTCAACGGTCTCTATGTCGCCGGAGGCGCGAACTTCGTTTACGACCAGACGCTCCTTTCTGACACCCCTGAGGATGAGCACCAGACTTATACGCTGCTCAACGCCCTGGTCGGCTACTCGTGGGAGTGGAAGACCTTTCCCATGAGTTTGCAGGTCGCGGGCAAGAACCTGACCGACGAATACTATCGGCCCTCTCAAAGCACGCGTCCGCGTCCACGCGAGCTCACCCTGGCCTTTTCGACCAAGTTCTGACGACCGGTGAGAGGTGGTAGCGCAGCTATTATAGGCGGTATCGATGCCACATTCGGCTGCTCAATTTAACGCAGAGGACGCAGAGGAGAACGAGAGGCAGAAGGAGGAAGAGCATTCGACCACTCACAATTGCGAGAGGTGGGCGTTGCCTTTTTCCCTCTGCGAAGCCTCTCGCCTCCCTCTGCGGCTCGCCCAGTTCCTACTCCCACTTGTCCCGTCCTCCGCCTCGGCCCTTCGCGTTGCCGCGGTAATTCTGAATAGGACCGCAAAGCCGCCGTGCTGAATTTCCGCGCCGAAGATGTCGTCGGTGCCATCGCCGGAGGAGACGACTCTGTTCTAGTCGATGGAAATGCGAGCACTCCCCTCGCCTACTCGACCCGCGGTATCTTGCCGTTCGCGCCCTGATGGATACCTTCTTCCTCTATCTTTCCCAAGCCCGAACTCCCGTAACCATGATCTGGCTGGTGGCCTTACTGGTCTGGGAATCGACGACACCTTTCTTCGACTTCTTTCGGCACTGCGGTAAAGAGCGACTCGCCCACGGGGTGAAGAACCTGCTCGTCGGCGCGGCCAGCGCGATTCTCCCGGCGCTCGGTTTCATCAGCCTGCTTGCGGCGATCAGCGCGTGGACCGAGGGGCGTGGCTTCGGGCTGTTGAACGTGCTGACACTCGGCCCGGTGACCCATGCGGTCGGTGCGCTGCTCATCCTCGATGTCTTCACTTACTTTTGGCACCGGGCGAATCATCGGATGCCGTTTCTCTGGCGTTTTCATCGCGTCCATCACGCGGACTTCAAAATGGACGTCACCTCCGCCAACCGCTTCCACGTCGGCGAAATCGTGATGTCCTCGATGTTGCGCGTGCCGCTGCTGTGGCTGACGGGCATCCGGCTCGGCGAGCTGGCCCTTTTCGAGACCGTCATGCTGCTGGTCGTGCAGTTTCATCACGCCAACATCGGCGTTGGCCCGCGGCTCGATCAATGGCTTCGGCTCTTCATCGTCACGCCGGCCATGCACAAGGTGCATCACTCCCGTCTGCAGCCCGAGACGGACTCCAACTTTACCGCGCTGCTTTCGGTCTGGGACCGGCTCTTCCGCAGTTTCCGGCTGCGGGACGATCCGCGCACCATTGAATTCGGTCTCGACGAATTCGCCGCGCCCGAGCACCACACCCTTCGCGGTCTCTACCTGATTCCACTGATGAAAGGTCGAGGGCGAAGGCGTTCCTGAGCCGCTTAGCGGTGCTGGATGGCCTCACTCGCGCGCCGCTTTTCGCGCGGCGGGCACGGGGATTTTCTTGAACCGTCGCGTGATCTCCATGAGCGAGTCTTCGACTCCGAGCCGTTCCAGCGAGCTGGCGCCGACGAAGCCCACGCAAGCGGTGCGCTCATTGACGTAAGCCGCATCGTCCGGCGTGGCGATGGGACCGCCGTGGCTGAGAAAGAAGATGTCCTTTCGCACCGCCTGGGCGGCGGCGATGATGCCTTTCGTGCGCTGCACCGCCTCGTCCATCGAGGCGACCGCGCCGGTCACGCCAATCGAGCCGCCGACGGTGGTGCCGATGTGGGCGATGATGGCATCGGCGCCGGCTTCGGCCATCGCCTTCGCCTCATCCGGGGTGGCTACATAGACGATGGTGAAAAGATCCATGCGATGAGCGAGCGCGACCATCTCGAACTCCTTGGTCACGCTCATGCCGGTCTCCTCGAGGACCTTGCGGAAGTGCCCATCGACGATCGTGTGGGTGGGAAAATTGTTCACTCCGGAGAAGCCCATTTCCTTGACCCGCCCGAGCCAGTGCCACATGCGGCGCCGCGGATCGGTGGCGTGGACGCCGCAGATCACCGGAACTTCCTCGACGATCGGCAGCACCTCGTACTCGCCGATGTCCATGGCCACCTGATTGGCATCGCCATAAGCCATGAGGCCGCAGGTCGAGCCGTGTCCGGACATGCGGAAGCGCCCGGAATTGTAGATGATGATCAAGTCCGCGCCGCCTTTCTCGATGAACTTGGCGCTGATGCCCGTGCCGGCGCCGGCCGCAATGATCGGCTCGCCTTTCGCGAGGGTGGCTTCGAGGCGATCGCGGACTTCCTGCCGCGTGTAAGGGTTTCCTTTTCCAGTCCAGGGATTTGGCATAAATAGGTTCGGGGGTGAGAATGAAGAGCGCATCGAAGCGCGTTTCTTCCGCGATGGAAAGGGTTTGTGCGGCCAGATGGCAAGCAGCGGGAAGCTGCCCTGGCGGTTGGTCCGTCAGGACTCGCAGTCGTGGACCGCCCGGAACGCGCGCGAAACAGCTTTCCTGCATTCCTGATTCACTTTGCAACCGCCTCCGAACCGGCGCAGAGACACGTGTGATGAAGAAGAAGCTGGCGATCAACGTCCCGGTGCCGCGGCCCGCAGTCGTGGACGCCTTCCACAGAGCTTACTACCATTCGCTCGGTTGGGATCGGAACTCCTTCCTTGGTTATCAAATCAAGCAGTGCCCTTTGGACCTCCAACTCTATCAAGAACTCGTCCATCGCTTGCGTCCGGGTTTTGTCATCCAAACGGGCGTGGCCGGCGGTGGGTCTGTTCTGTTCCTGGCCACGCTTCTCGATTTGATTGGCGCCGCGCCCGAGGCCCTGGTTCTGGGCATCGACCTCGCGATCTCGCCCGAAGCGCGGACCCTGACGCATCCACGCCTCCGCCTGATCGAGGGTCACTCCACGCAACCGGAGACGGTCCGCGCGGTGGAAGCGCTCGTGAGGCGCGGGGGCGGCCTGGTGTCGCTCGACTCCGACCACGCCGCAGGCCATGTCCTCGAGGAGTTGCGGATCTATCGGGAGTTCGTCGGGCCCGGCTCGTACCTGGTGGTGGAGGACACGAATCTGAACGGACATCCGGTCTTTCCCGATTTCGGTCCAGGTCCGCACGAGGCCGTCCGCGCCTTTCTCCAGGAGGAAGAGAGGTTTGTCGCGGATGATGAGCTTTGGCAACGAAACCTGTTCTCGTTTCATCAGTGGTTGAGAAGGGTCCGTTGAGACAGGTGCACGAAACGCCGACCACGGACCACTGAGCATCGGCCCGCGTGCACCTGCTTTTTCAATGGGCCTTCTGAGGCGAGTCACCGCGGCAGTGGACGAGCACGCCAAAGAACAGGCATCCTTGGATTCAACCCGATGTCCCGTGAGTTTCATTACCGCTGGCAATGGCGGCTTCGCTCCCGTCCGGAGGCCCTGTGGCCTTTGGTCGCGGACACGAATCGCTTCGATCGCGACGCGGGGCTGCCGCCCGTCGAGCGGCTCTACCAGCAGGGGGCGACCGATCACGGGGACGCGCACCGCGTCCGGACGATTGTCGCCGGGATGACGATCGAGTGGAACGAGCAACCGTTCGAGTGGGTGCGCCCGGAACGTTTCGCGGTTCTTCGGGAATACCTCAAGGGGCCGGTCAAAGACCTGCGCGTTTTGGTGGAATTCACGCCCACGTCCGAGGGTGGGACCGACCTCGTCTATCAAGTCTGGACGCACGCGCGCAACTGGGTGGGTGCGGTGCTCATTCCGATCCAGGTGGGAATCATCGCCCGGAAACAATTTGCGCGAACGTTTCAGCGTTACGACGCCCGGGCGAAAACCCAGACCGGGCCGGGCACCACCCCCGCGATCATTGTGGCCCGCGACGAAGTCCACCTCGCGCCCGGCGGTGAGGCGCGCCTCGCTTCGGCGCGTCACGCGCTCATCGAGCACCGCATGTCTCCGGTGCTGACCGATGAGCTCGTGCAACGCGTCGGGACCGCGGACGACATGGAACTGACTCACCTCCGGCCCTACGCCTTTGCGGACGAGCTGGCCGCTCCGCGGCTCGAGGCCCTGGAGTTGTTTCTCCGGGCCACCCGCGCCGGGTTGCTCGATCTCCAGTGGGACCTGCTCTGCCCACTCTGCCGCGGGGCCCAGCAGAGCAGCAGCAACCTTGGCCGCATCCAGGCGCAGGTGCATTGCGCGAGCTGCAACATCGATTTCACCGCCAATTTCGAACGCTCCGTCGAGCTCACCTTTCGACCCAACCCGGCCGTGCGCGAGGTGGTCGCTCGCGACTATTGCATCGGCGGACCGCAGATCACCCCGCACATCGTCGCCCAGCAAGTGCTGCCGGCGGGCACCGACCGCGAGCTGGTGGTGGCCCTGGATCCGGGGCGCTACCGGGTGCGCGCCGCGGCGCATCCGGGCGGACAATCTTTCACGGTCGCTCCCGGCGGGGCCGAGATGCTGGAATTCCGCCCCGAAGCCCACGGCTGGCCGGACCTCGAACCGCAGGCCGGGACTCGGCCGACTTTGCGGCTCGTCAATGCGACGGAGCGCAACCAGCGGATGATGATCGAGCGCCTGGAATGGAGCGACCAGGCCGTCACCGCTGCCGAAGTCACTTCGCTGCAAGTCTTTCGCGACTTGTTTTCCAGGGAGGCGCTGCGGCCCGGCGAACAAATTTCGGTGGGAACGCTCGCCGTGCTCTTCACCGACCTGCGCGATTCCACGCGCCTCTACCAGCAGATCGGGGACGCACCGGCATTCGGGCGGGTGATGAATCATTTCGACATCCTGCACGAAGCCGTGACGTCCGAGCGCGGGGCTCTCGTGAAAACTATTGGCGACTCCGTGATGGCTATCTTTCGGCGTCCGCTCTCCGCGCTCAAAGCCATCTTGCGCGCGCAATCCCGGCTCAACGACACCACCGGCCCGGCGCTCACGCTCAAGGCCGGAATTCATTCGGGGCCGTGCATCGCCGTGACCCTCAACGAGCGGCTCGATTACTTCGGCTCGACGGTCAATCTCGCCGCCCGCGTCCAGCGCTTCTCGACCGGCGGCGACGTCGTGATTTCCGACATCCTGCGGTGCGATCCCGAGATCTCAGCTTTCCTGGAGGCTTCCACGGCGGAATTGCTCGTCGAGCCCTTCGCCACGGCGATTCCCGGATTCGACGATATCAGCTTCGACCTCTGGCGGGTCACTCGAGTGGACTGAGGCCGGGGATCCCGCCTGACCTCGACGGTCGGAAGTCGGTTGCTCCGTTGCGGCGACGACGCGCTGGCTTCGTGGATCCACAGCAAGCGGTTGCCAGGTGGGCCGGGGGCGCGCTTAAACTCTACGCCTTCACCATGAACACCCCCGTCCCTCCTCCGCAGACACCATCCGCCCTCACCCGGCGCAGCTTCATCACCACCGGCACGCTCGCCGGTGGCGCTCTCCTGGCCTCGTTGCCGATCTCTCGCTTTGCGCATGGCGCGGCCGGCGGCGGGCCGCTCAAGCTGGCCATGGTCGGAGGCGGCGGCCGCGGCTCCGGCGCCGCCAACCAGGCGCTGAAATCGGGAGCAAACGTGCAGCTTGTCGCCATCGCGGAGCTCTTCCTGGATCGGGCGCAACTGGCGATCAAGAATCTGGCCGCCCAGAACCCCGGCAAAGTCGAGGTGCCGGAGGATCACATCTTCCTGGGCTTCGAAGCCTACAAGCAGGCGATCGCCGGGTGCGACGTGATCATTCTCGCCACGCCCTGCACCTTCCGCCCGATGATGTTCGAAGAGGCCGTGCGGCAGGGAAAACATGTCTTCATGGAGAAGCCCGTGGCGCTTGACTCGCCGGGCATCCGGCGGGTGCTCGCCGCCGCCGCGGAAGCGAAGAAGAAGAATCTCAAAGTCGGCGTGGGCCTCCAGCGGCGGCACAAGCCGGGCTATCTCGAAACGGTCAAGCGCGTGCAGGACGGCGCGCTGGGGCAACTCACCTACTTCCGCACTTACTGGAACATGGGCGCCGCCCGCGCCTTCCTGCCCCGCAAACCGGAGTGGAACGAACTCGAATTCCAGCTCCGCAATCAGTTCTACTTTGCCTGGCAATGCGGCGACATCCATCTCGACATGGGGCTGCACAACCTCGACGTCATCAACTGGATCAAAGGCGCCTACCCGGTGCGCGCGATCGGCCAGGGCGGAGCCGAGGTGCGGCGCGGCAAGGATGCGGGCGCGATCTATGATCACATGGCGATCCAATACGAATACGCGGATGGCACGCGGCTGTTTGCCGAGAATCGCCAGATCCCCGGCTGCTGGACCAACGTGACCGAAAACGCCCATGGCACGAAGGGCGCGGTGGAGATGATCAACGACCGCAACATCTTCATCATTACCGGCGAGCAACCGTGGCGCTATGAAGTCGAAACGCCGACCATCGATCCCTATCAGCGCGAGCACGACGACCTCTTCGCCGCGATCGTCAATGACCAGCCGTACAACGAGGCGGAACGCGGCGCGATGAGCACCATGAGCGGAATCATGGGACGCATGGCGGTGTATTCGGGACAGAAGATGGAATGGGAGGACGCGCTCAAATCGGAGCGTCGCTTCGCGCCGGACATCAGCTCCCTGCAAGATCCCGCGCCGATCCAGCCCGACGAAAACGGCGCCTATCCGCTCCCGATTCCGGGGAAGGCCGAACCGGTTTAGAAACGCCCCAAAGACCCTCGGAATTAGCCGGTGGCGCAAGCCGGCTGCCGCCACCGGCTGATCTCCGCGGTGCCTTCGAATCAGGAATGCCGTTGGCAGCCCATGCCGACGTTGATCAGCAGGTAAAGGTCGCAGCGCGGGGTGTTGTTTGAAAGAATGAGCGCCATGAACGCCATCCCTTTGCGGCTCCGTCGGGCGATTGTTTTGCTGCTGCTCTCCTCTCCGATCGCCTTCGCGGAGCCGGCCAGGATTCTTCTCTCGGAAGATTTCGAGGCGACCGCGGTGGGCGAAATCCCGCCGGGCTTCACCAAAACCGGCGCGGTGGCGGTCGCCGAGGACGCGGCGCACAGCGGCCGGAAATCGCTGCGCCTGGAGGCGGCGCCGCGCGGCGCGCGGCGGATCACGAAGCAGGGCGCGGAGATCGCGGCGCTGGGCGGCCAGCATTGGGGACGGCTTTATTTCAAGGTGAAGCTGCCCACGCCGGCCCCGGTCGTGCCGGAGGGCAAGAAGTTCGCCGTCATCCACTCGACGCTCGTCGGCGGGACGGCGACCAGCCCGCTGTTTAATGATCCCATCGAAGTGCGTGTCCTGGACACCGTGCTCGGTCCGAACGGCACCTTTCAGTTTCTCTACAACGTCCAGCCGAAGCAGCGCCCGGAGTTCGCCACCGGCAGCAAGTATCGCTTTCGCTACTCCGATGAATGGACGCTGGCGGAGTGGTTCATCGATCACGCCACGCAGGCCTATCGTTTTTTCGTCAATGGGGAGGAAGTCACCGAGATCGCGCTGCACAAGGGCGCCGGCAACTTCGCGGGCGCCGAGATCCCCGCGGTTTTCGACAGCCTCTCGTTCGGTTGGAATAACTATCAGCCCGCGGGCGAAGGTTTCGTCGCCTGGATCGACGACCTCGCGCTGAGCAAGGAACGGATCGGCAGCCAGGCTTTGCCCTCGGCGTCGGGACCGCCACGGAAGTAAATGCCGGCGCTTCCCCACGCTCTCGGCGCCCTGTGGCTGCTCACGCTGCCGCTGTCTGCCACCGAGATCGTCGCGCATCGGGGCGCCTCGCAGGACGCACCGGAGAACACGGTGGCTTCGTTCAAACTCGCCTGGGGGCAGAAAGCCGACGCGGGCGAATTGGACATCCACCTCACCAAGGACGGCCGCATCGTCGTGATTCACGATAAGACAACGAAACGCACCGCGGGCGTGGATCGGAACGTGGTCGAGCAGACCCTCGCCGAGGTGCGCGCGCTGGACGCCGGCTCCTGGAAGGGTGCGCAGTGGAAAGGGGAAAAAATCCCGACGCTCGCGGAAGCGCTCGCGACCGTGCCGGAGGGCAAACAGATGTTCATCGAGATCAAGGGCGGCGATGCCGAAGTGTTGCCGGAGTTGGGCCGGGTGCTGAAGGACTGGAACTCCAAACAGCTCGTCATCATCGGCTCCAAGTACGCGACGATGAAGGAGGCCAAAGAACGCTTTCCAGAGCTGACCGTTTACTGGATCGAATCTCCGAAGAAGGAGAGTCAGGGCTTGCTCCCGCCGATCGATGGGCTGATCGCCCGGGCGAAAGCAGCAAAGCTCGATGGGCTGGATGTGGATTACCGTTTCGCGATCGACCAGACGTTTGTTTCCCACGTGAAGGAAGCCGGACTGAAGCTTTATGTCTGGACGGTGAACGATGCCGCAGTCGCCCGAAAACTGGCGGCTCTCGGTATCGATGGGATCACCACCAATCGACCCGGCTGGCTGCGTGACCAATTGGCAGCGCCACGTCCGCCGGAGCGCTGACTCCGGCAAGACCGGTCTTTTGCCTCGGAATGTTCTCCACCCCGCCTCGCGGCGACGCAGTTTCCCTTGGCTACCCACCTGTCGCATGTCTCAGGTGGACTCAGACTTCCACTGGTTGGTTTCATGGTTTCATCAGCACACGAAGGGTGGGCATCCTGCCCCGCCGAGCGATGCATCTTGCATCGCGGCCTTTTCCGCAGCCTCTGAAGTTGGTTCAGGCGTGACGCCCCAACCGGGCTCGCCCGTCGGCCTTCCCCCACGATTCCCTTCCTCCTCCTCGGCGGGCGGGACGCCCGCCCTACCCGGGACATAGGCGGGGAACGCCTGCCCCACTATGACCTGCTGCAACCACCGGGCTTTGCCTGGCGACGCGCTTCTGTATGATTTTGGCGATATGAACCCCCGACCCTGGCTCTTGTCGCTCGCATCGTTTGCCGCCTGCGCCGTTTCGAGCTGGGCGCAGCCAGGTCTTCTTCCAGCGGGCCTCGGCGACAAGACGCTGCTCATTCCCAATCTCGTCGCAGACACCACAAAGATCGCCCCAGGCAAACCGTTCACCGTCGGCGTGCGCCTCCAGCTCGCGCCCGGCTGGCATACTTACTGGCAGTACCAGGGAGAATCCGGAGCCCCGCTGCGGATCGATTGGCAGCTTCCGGAGGGCTTCAAAGCCGGACCGATCCAATGGCCGATCCCGCACTCGCGGGTCGATGAGGGCGACCTGCTCACCTACATCTACGAGAGCGAAGTGCTCCTCCTCGTCGAAATCACCCCCCCGGCGTCATTGCCCGCGGGCGAAGTCACGCTCCAGGCGAAGCTCCGCTGGCTGGTCTGCGAAAAGACCTGCGTGCCCGGCGCGGGCGAGGTGGCCTTGGCGCTCCCCACCGGTGCGGATGGCGCACCCGCAAATGCCGATCTTTTCGCGCGATGGCGCGCGCTACTGCCCAAGGCCCGGACGGCCCCCTTCGCCATCAAATGGGAGCGCAAGACGGACTCGGTCACCTTGCAGATCCAGCGACTGCCGCCGGAGACGAAGACCGAATTCTTCCCGCTGCCGCCTCCCAGCGTGATCCTCGGGCATCCGAAATTGGGCGAGATCGCTCCCGATGGTTCGCGCTCGATTACGATTCCGATTCAGGAGGGCGGCTCCCCCACCCTTCCGTGGAAAGGGGTGCTGGTCACGACCACCGCTGATGGGGGGCGGGAAGGTTGGACCGTCGCGGCGGGCGCCGCGTTGCCGGCGGCCTCGCCGACGGCCGCGGTGGCTGCTCCGGTGGGGGCCGGCGGCGGGGGCGGATTTGCGCTCAAGCTGCTGGCGGCGTTTCTCGGCGGCTTGATCATGAATGTGATGCCGTGCGTGCTGCCGGTGATCGCGTTGAAGATTTTCGGCTTCGTCCACCAGGCCGGCGAAGCGCCCGCACGCGTGTTTCGCCTCGGGCTGGCCTTCAACGCCGGAGTCTTCACCTTCTTCCTTGGCCTGGCTGCGGTGGTGGCCCGGCTAAAGACCGCGTTCAACTGGGGCTACCAGTTCCAGAATCCCTATCTCCTGGCGGGATTGATCGCGCTCATCTTTATCTTCTCGTTGAGCCTGCTCGGCGTTTTCGAACTGGCTCTCACCGGCGGCGCCGCCAACACGCTCGGCGAACTTTCCCGTCGCGAGGGCTACGGCGGCGCGTTTCTGCACGGGCTCTTCACCACGCTCCTTGGCACCTCCTGCACCGCGCCCTTTCTCGGCACCAGCCTCGGCTTTGCCGTGACCCAATCCACGCCGGTGATCTTCCTGCTCTTCGCGGCGATCGCGGCGGGGATGAGCCTCCCCTATTTCCTCCTTACCGTCCATCCGGCCTGGCTCCGCTTCGTGCCGAAGCCGGGGCTCTGGATGGAGCGCGTGAAACAGCTCATGGGCTTCGCCATGCTCGCGGTCGCGGTCTGGCTCTTTGGCATCCTCGGGTTGCGCGGGCCGCACGTGGTGGCCGGCATGAGCTGGTTCCTGCTCGTGGTCGGGCTGGCGTGCTGGCTTTTCGGGGTGTTTCGCGAATCGCGGCTCGGCCCGCTGGCGCTGGTGGCGCTGCCGGTCGTCGGATACTTTACTTTCCTCGACGGCAAGCTCGACGCCGCGAACCCCGCGTCCGGCAAGGCGGCCGTCGTGATGACCGGCAGCATTGTCTGGGAGCCGTTTTCCGACGAGCGGCTCGCGTCCGGGCGCCAGGAAGGGTTGCCGGTCTTCATCGATTTCACCGCCGACTGGTGTGTGAACTGCAAGGCCTACGAAGGCCTGGTCCTGGCCAATGGCGCCGTCGGCGACAAGTTTCGCGAGAAAAAGGTGGTCGCCTTGCGCGCCGACTGGACGAACACCGACGATCCGCTGGTCACCCGGGCGCTCAAGAGTTTCGGCCGCGTCGGTGTCCCCCTTTACGTGCTTTATCGGCCCGGCGAAGACGCGCCTTTCGTGACCGACGCGCTCACTGCGGGAACGCTGCTCGTTGAACTCGACAAGATCAAAAACTGACCTCAAAGTCAGCGTCCCATCGGCAGTTTTTGCGATGATCCCCCCAAGATTCTTTTTCTTTTCCGGAACAAAAGCGCGCATCCGCCGTCAGACGATGACCGCAGCATTACCCAAACACTTTTCGCCGGTTCTTCTCCAGGAGTCTGGAAGCGGGAGCTGACGGGAAAACCAAAAAAACAAAACCAGAACAGAAACCTAATGAAACGTATCAGCACCACCAAAGCGCTCCTCGCTGGAGCCGCCGTCGCCGGCATCATCACCGGCGGTTTCCTCACCACGACCAAAGCCGCAACCACCGGCGGGCTCGTCAAGTTCGACAAGTCCCAGGCCACCGCCGACGCCGGTGTCCTCGCCGAAAAGAAGGGCGAGACGCATGACTGCGCGGGCAAGAACTCTTGCAAGGGCAAGGGCGGCTGTAAGAGCGGCGACGCCGGCTGCGCGGGCAAGAACTCCTGCAAAGGCAAGGGCGGCTGCGGAATGAAGGACGGCAAACCCACTCATCCGAAGTAAGAAGACTGGGTTATCGCTTGGGGCTCCGGCCGGAAGGCCGGAGCCCCCTCTCTTCATTTAGGAAGTAGGATTTAGGAAGTTCTCGCACGCGTCGCCTCACCCACTTCCTAAATCCTAAATCTTACTTCCTAAATCTCCCATGCCCGCCTCCCGCTTCAACGCCTTCACCGACTATGGCATCGGCATTGGTCTGCGCGTGCCGCATTACCAGCACATCCTCGACAAGAAGCCGGTTGTCGATTGGTTCGAATTGATTTCGGAAAATTACATGGTCGAAGGCGGGCGACCGCTCCGCGTGCTCGACCGCGTCCTCGAACAATACCGCGTGGTGCAGCACGGCGTCTCGATGTATTTCGGCAACGCCGCGCGCCCGAATCGCGGCCACTTAAAGAAACTCAAAGCCCTGACCCGGCGCACCCAGACGCCGTGGCTGAGCGATCATCTTTGCTGGGGCAGTGTCGATGGCCGCTATACCCATGATCTCCTGCCGATGCCTTATACGTGGGAAGCCGTCGAGTGGACCGCGCGCAACGTGCGCGAGGTGCAGGATTTCGTCGAGCTCCCGGTGGCGGTGGAAAATGTCAGCAGCTACGCGGAATTCCACGCCTCGGAAATGACCGAATGGGAATTTCTCAGCGAGGTGGTCGAGCGCGCGGACTGCGGAATCCTGCTCGACGTGAACAACATCTACGTCTCGTCGAAGAACCATGTTTTCGATCCCTACGTTTATCTCGATCATGTCCCCGCCGACCGCGTGGCGCAGATTCATATCGCGGGACATACCAAGTTCGAGCGCTATCTCCTCGATACTCACGATCACCCCGTCCTGGATCCCGTTTGGCAGATGTATGCGCACGCCGTTGCGCGCATCGGCCGGACCGCGACGCTGCTCGAATGGGACGACCGCATTCCGTCTTTCGACGAAGTGCATCGCGAGGCGCTCAAGGCGAAGCGGTTCGTGCCGCAGGTGAAGGTGGCCGCGTGAGGGATCGGCGCGGGGATGTCTGAAGCGGCGGATCACTGAATCATGAAATTGAAATCGAAGAAGCCCGCCGCGTCTTCCTCCAGAAATCGACCGATCCCGCCTTCTGGCAAATCCGCCGGGAAAATGTCGCTGGCGGAGATCCAGCGGACCATCGCCGGCACGCTGATGCGCCCCCTGACCTCGGCCGAATTGATGCGCCCCGATGCCGCCGAGACGGCCAATCGCATCGTCAAACCAAACGATCGCCTGACCGCTTTCGAGCGCCTGCAAATCTACAATCAGCAATATTGGTGGCGCCTCCTCGGCAGCTTTCAGGATGATTTTCGCGGCCTGCGCGCGGTGCTCGGTGAGCGCAAATTCGATCGTCTCGCGGTGGCCTACCTCGACGCCTGCGGCTCCACGTCGTGGAATCTGCGCGATCTCGGCCAGGCCCTCGAACCGTTCCTTGGCCAGCATCCGGAGCTGGTCGCGCCGCACGGAACACTGGCGCTCGAAATGGTCCGGGTGGAATGGGCACGTGTGATCGCCTTTGACGGACCCGAAAAGCCGCCGCTCGATCCGACAAAACTCGGGCTCGCGCCGGAGCTGCTCCGTTTCGAGCTCCAACCCTACGTCACTCTCCTCGAGCTGACCTACCCGGTGGACAAACTGCTCGGCCGGCTGCGGAAATCCAACACCGGGATCGCGAGCAACGCCGTCTCCGCGAGCCGCCGCCGCGGGCCGGTGCGATTGAGCGCGTCCCCAGCCCCCAGGCCGATCCACATTGCGGTGCATCGCGTCGATCTCGCGGTCTATTACAAGCGGCTCGATGCGGAAGCGTATCGGCTGCTCTGCGCCTTGCGCAGCGGCGCGACGCTGGCGGATGCGTGCGGCGCCGCGTTCGCCGATTCGCGCGATCTGCCGGAGCAGGCGGCCGCGAAAATCCGGGAATGGTTCGCCACCTGGATGGGCTTCGGCTGGCTGGTCCGCAGGTAATGTGAGGCCGAATTGCAGTCGGCCAGGGGCGAGCGAGGCGAGGCGGCGGGAGCAGGGGCGAGCACCGGAAAACGCCATCTCGCTTCGCTCGCCCGCGCCGCCTGCAAGTCAGCCTCACATTCCTCCGTCGGCTCCCCCGGAGTTCCGCATTCCCGCAGCACCGTGGCTCTGCCACATTTCGCTCCCTCATGTCCGCCGACGATCTCTTCCCCCACGACGAATCCATTTTCGAGATCACCACGCGCGTGCCGGGGCCGGCCGGCGCTCTCCCACTCACGGACGCCCTGCTGCGCGAGAGCCCCAGCGGCGATCTCTTCGGGCTGACGCAAAATGTCGGGATGGGCTGGGAACCGGCCGCCGCGGCCCAGCGCGCATTTCTCATCCTCAGCACCGCGGGCGGCCTGCGCGCGCCGGACGGCAGCCCGATCGCGCTCGGCTTCCACACCGGCCACTGGGAGATTTCGCTGCAAGTCGAAGCCGCCGCGCGCGAGCTGCGGGCGCTGGGCGCGGTTCCGTTCGCCGCCGCGTGCTCTGACCCGTGCGATGGCCGAACCCAGGGCACGACGGGCATGTTCGATTCGCTGCCCTATCGCAACGATGCCGCCATCGTCTTCCGCCGCCTGATCCGATCCCTGCCGCGCCGCGCGGGCGTGATCGGCGTGGCCACCTGCGACAAGGGACTCCCCGCGATGATGATGGCCCTCGCCGGCAGCCGCGACCTGCCGGGCATCATCGTCCCCGGCGGCGTCACCCTGCCACCCACGGACGGCGAGGACGCCGGCACAGTGCAGACGATCGGCGCGCGTTATTCGCGCGGCCTGCTCACGCTCAAGGAAGCGGCGGAACTCGGCTGCCGCGCCTGCGCTTCGCCGGGTGGTGGCTGTCAATTCCTGGGCACCGCGGCGACCTCCCAAGTCGTGGCGGAAGCGCTCGGCATGGCGCTCCCCCACTCCGCGCTCGCGCCGTCCGGGCAACCCGTCTGGCGGGAAATCGCCACGCGCGCCGCACGGGCGATCACGCAACTCGCGATGCGCGGCATCCCGATGCGCGAGATCCTGACCGCACCGGCCATCCGCAACGCCATGACCGTGCACGCAGCCTTTGGCGGCTCCACGAACCTGCTGCTGCACATCCCAGCGATCGCTCACGCCGCGGGCCTGCCGCGCCCCACGGTCCGCGATTGGATCGAGATCAATCGGCGCACCCCGCGGCTGGTCGATGTTCTCCCCAACGGGCCGAAGTATCACCCGACGGTGCGCGTCTTTCTGGCCGGCGGGGTCCCCGAGGTAATGCTGCACCTGCACGCGCTCGGGCTCCTCGAAACGGATGTGCTCACCGCCACGGGCCGGACCTTGGGGGAGAATCTCGAAACGTGGGAACGGTCCGAACGCCGGCAGCGCTTTCGCGAGCTGTTGCGCGAGCGGGACGGCGTGGATGCGGATGAAGTGATCATGTCACCCCAAGTGGCGCGCGAACGCGGGCTCACCGGCACGCTGGTTTTCCCGGTCGGCAATCTCGCGCCCGAAGGCGCGGTGATCAAAGCGACCGCCCTCGATCCGTCGGTCATCGATGCCGACGGAGTTTATCGCAAGATCGGTCCGGCGCGCGTCTTCACCCGCGAAGCCGACGCCATCGCCGCGATCCGGGAGGGCCGCATCGTCGCGGGCGACGTGATGGTATTCGCCGGCGCCGGTCCGCTCGGAACGGGGATGGAAGAAACCTATCAGCTCACCTCCGCGCTCAAGGCGCTGCCCTTCGGCAAACACGTGGCCCTGCTCACCGACGCCAGGTTCTCCGGCGTCTCCACCGGCGCCTGCATTGGTCATATCGGCCCCGAGGCGCTCGCGGGGGGACCGCTCGGCAAGCTGCGCGACGGCGATGTCATCCGCATCACCATTGATCGAAATAACTTCGAGGGTCGCATCGACTACCTGGGGAAAAATGCGCGCGAGTTTGATCCGGAGCGGACGGCGCAGGAGCTCGCCGCTCGCGAACCGCATCCCGGACTCTCTCCGCATCCGCTATTGCCGGATGACACGCGGCTCTGGGCCGCGCTCCAGCAAGTGAGCGGAGGGACATGGGGCGGCTGCGTTTACGACGCCGACGCCGTGCTGCAGGCGCTGCGGCGGTAGCGGGCGACCAAGGGAAGCAGATCCGCCGCGACATTCCATTTTCCCATATCTAAGTTAGTTCCGTGAACAACGTGCACCCGTAGCTCAGTTGGATAGAGCAGCGGATTTCTAATTAGAGAACAGGGGTGTGCCTCGTGATACATGCTGATACATCAGGAGCTTGAAACCCTCTCTGGCAGATGATCTCCGGTCGGTGAAGTCAGTATCAGGATGTATCAGGAAAATCTGAAAAAGGCGGCTCAGGGATACAATGGGGGATACAATACAGAGGGATGAAAGGGACGCATTTTTCTGCTCACCGGGGAAAAGACGCATCGAAATTTTGCCATTGACGCTCAACCCCAACATATCGTATGTGTGAAATCTACAGCCCCCAACGGGTTGGGGTAACCGGAGATTCATATGCCTAAAGACGACAAAGGAAAAATCAAAATCCGCTTCTTCGAGGTGGAGGTGGAGGGTGGTAGCGAAACGTTGCTTGAGGGGGTTCGGACGGCTGCGGCAGTTGCGAGCCGCGGCTCACCTGTCCGGGTCATAAAGGCGTTGCCTTCCTCACAAGTAATTCCGGCGCAAGTGTCCGAGCCAGACCTGTTCGACGAGAATGAAGGGGAAGCCGAGGAAGAACAAGAGGCGAACGGCTCCTCATCGGCGAAGCCGAAGAAAAACCGTGCCTACCCTACTCCAGAGGTTCTTGAACTCGATCTGACCACTGGGCCTTTGTCACTCGAAGATTACGCCAAATCGAAGAGCCCTTCTGAGGACAACAAGAAGTATCTCGTCGTTGCGGCATGGCTCAAAGAACAACGCGCGACCCCGCAGATTGGGATCAATCACATCTGGACTTGTTTTCGCCTTCTCGGGTGGGGAGTTCAGAAAGATATGGGCCAACCCTTTCGCTCGATGAAGAAAATTGGATGGTTCAAAGCTGGGGCCGAACGCGGCACCTTTGAGATCACCCACATTGGTTTGGACGTCGTACGAAAGCTTAATACCGGCGCGTAATTGTGTGACACTCGGTGAAGCGGTGCAGGCAGTTCCCGGATTTGCGAGGTGGGAGCACAACGACAAGATCAAGTTTGTCGCATGGCATCTCCACGCCAGCGAAGGGAGAGAAAGATTCTCCCAGCGGGAAATTCGATTGGCGTATGAAGAATTGCATCTCGAGCAACCCAGCAACATCGGCGTCTATCTCTCCGCCCTTGAAAAGAAGAAACCCAAGCAGCTCCTTCGAGACGGCAAAGGTTTCTATCTTCCGCGAGTAGCGCGAGACGAACTGGACGCGAAATATGGCAAGAGGGCGTCTGCCGTCGTAGTGGATAAATTACTTCAGGACCTTCCGTCGAAGATTCCTATTTCCACCGAGCGGATTTTTCTAGATGAGGCGCTGGTTTGTTTCCGCCACGGAGCATTTCGAGCCGCGATTGTAATGTGCTGGAACCTCGCGTTTAACCACCTCGAAGAGTTTGTGGTCACTAAGCACTTGGCGGCGTTCAATGCACGCATACCCATCCGCTACCCCAAGAAGGGGAATCTCACCATTAAGTCGAAAGATGATTTCGAGGAGTTAAAGGAATCTGAGGTGCTCGAAATCTGCAATTCGGCGGGGATCATCACCGGGAATGTTTTCAAAATCTTGTCAGAGAAATTAACCCGTCGAAATCTCGCTGCTCACCCTTCGACGGTGGTGATTTCCCCAGTCCAAGCAGAGGACTTTATTACCGACTTGGTAATAAACGTGGTTCTGAAGCTTGGATAACACGGCCGTTCAGTCGCATTCCGCCCCTGCGCAATGTCCTCCAGCGAGAAGCCATCCACCAAGATAGTCGTCGGCGTCGTGAGCGGCCTTACCTTGGCCGGGCTGCTCTACGTTTTTAGTAATTGGGTTCCCCCGTTCTTCAAATGGGTTGGAACCATGTTGCATTCCGGTTGGGTCTGGATCGCTTCAACCCATTCGGTTCCGGGCTGGCTCCTTGCACCGCTGGTGATTGCGGGAATTTGGTGCGCGTTGTGGATCATAGCCGCAATGTGGAAATCGTCGCCTCCACCGGGTCCGCCCGAACCAAACTGGAGGGACTTCACAGAGTTTGAGTTTGAAGGGGTGCTCTGGCGCTGGCACTACGACAGGCAAGGTGGGCTCTATAACCTCGTCAGCTTCTGTCCTCAATCGGGCTGCGACATGCAGACGTACGCTCGCATGGGAAACTACTTCGGCGCAGGGAGGGAAACCACGCGCTACACCTGCGATCGGTGCCACCACGCTCCCGAAATCAATGGGAGTTCTGAGCAAATCGAGAACAGAGTTTCCCGCGAAATCCAACGTCTCCTGAGAGGCGATGGATGGAAAAATCACGTCCGGGTTACGGCCTGACCTTCACGGTAAACGCAAAACGCCCACCAGCCTTTCGACTGATGGGCGCTTTTGAAGAGGACTTTTCTTAGGCTGCTTTCTCCTCCAGCTTCCCTCCCAGGTTGAAGAAGGTTTCGAGCAGGTTTTCCCACTCCTCACGGGGCAGGGAGAGGGCCGCCTTCATTTCCGAGAGGGTAGATACCTCCCTCAAGCTCTTTCCTTCCTTCAGGGCTGGGCGGCTCTTGTGGAGAGCGTTCCTCAGCCGGGCCACCAGCCAGCTTGCTTTCTGATTCTTGGCGGCTGGGGCTGCTGCCGCTGCTGGCGTCTTCTTGGTGGTGGCCTTCTTGGCGGTGGCGGTTTTCTTCGTGGTCGTCGTGGTCTTTTTCATCGTGGTCTTTCGTTTTTGGTTTCGGCGAGTTGGTTATGGTCTCGCCTTGGATCGACGACTAAGGCGGTCACGCACATCGTACAGGAGAAAGTGCGCCGAAACGTCGGCATGAGATTGCCCACCATGCCCTTCTGATTCTGGCCGGGGCTGGCTAGACCCGTCCCTCAGAGCCTTTTCACTTCCACCGGGCGTCGATCTTGTCCGCCAGCCGATCCAGCTTTTTCAGCGCGGCCTCGGTGGCTTTCGCCGTCTTTTCCGCCGCCTTGGCCGTCTTCGCAACGTCAGGGTCTTTCCTCGCAAGAAAGGCTCCACCACCGCCGCCGATGTTGGTGAGGTGGCCCTTCTGGACGCTCACACCCGCGTCTTTCTTTCCGTCCTTCTCCTTCTCCAGACCGTTGAGCTTGCTCTGGTTGTCGAGATACTTCGACGCGATTTCCAGCCGGGTTTCCTCGTCGTCGGTATTGGCAGCGGCCTCCCGCAACTTGGCTTGCCACTCCTTTAGCATGGCGATCTTTTCGTCGATGGGTTTCGAGTCGAGGGTCTGTTCCAGCGCCTTGTCTTCCAATGACTCGCGTTTCTTGGCGATGCGTTCCTGCCGCTGCTCCTCCTCCTTGCCCACCCGGTCCCGCTCTTGGAGGATGCTCTTTTCCAAGTCACCGGCTTTGATCCACATCTCGGCTTGCTTGGCGGCGTCTCCCTCGGTGGCGGCGTTGGTGTAAAGCTCGTCCCGCTGCCGAATCAGCTCGTTGATCTTGGACTCTCCCTCTAACTGCTCAAAGAGGGCCTGCCTCTTCTGCTCGGCGATCTTGTCGTAGAGTTTGGCAAGCTCCGTCGCGCTTTTCACCTGCTCCTCAGTCTCCGCAATATCGAAGCGCTTCTTGGGCTTCTTGTCGGCGTCGTCTTTCTTCGGATTCCAAATCTCTTCATACTGGTCCTTGAACGCCTGCGCGCTTCCCAGGCTCTCTCCACCCATCATTTCTTTGATGTTCAGCCATGCGGCACCAAGGGCGGCTCCGGCAGTTTGTGCGCTCTTGTAGAGCCAGCCCACCGTCTCAGCGCCCAGCACCTTGAAGCGGTTCAGGAGGGAACTCATCTTGTCTCCCACATCATCCAGCAGGGCCACCGTATCGGCGCTCATCACCCCAGCCGCATCACCGATGCCGCGAATCTCAGCACCGCCCCGCTGGAGGAGAGGGATGAGTTCACCCGCACCCCTTCCGAGAAGCTGCAAGGTGGCGTTGTAGGCTTTCACCTGATCGTCGCTGTCAGCCACCCCGTCTGCGATGGCGTAAAAGGCTTCCTCCGGGCTGAGGTTCACGAAATCCGTGGCGCTGATTTTCAGATCATCCAGCGCCTTTAGCATCTCGCTGCTTCCCTCCCTCGCCTTACCCTGCGCAACGATGGTCTTGTTGAGGGCGGCGGCTACTCCTTCCATCGCCACTCCGTCTTGCTCTGCGGCACTACCGATGCGCTGCAATCCCTCAGCCCCAACCCCGAAACGGGCGGTGAGGTCGGCTAACTGGCCTGCCTTGTCCAAGATGGCGTTGAAGCCAGCCACCACCGCGCCGAAGGCGAAGACCTGCCCCAAGTTGAGGGAGCTATTCACTTCCTTGCGGAAGTCTTTGAACTGGCCGCGCAGAGCACCAAGCCCGGTGGTGACTTGGCTGGTGCTGAGCCCGAGGACGATTTTGATTGCGTTCATAATTCTGTGTTGGTGAGTGCCGCTGCTGCTGCTGCCTTCTCTCTCCTCCGCTGCCAACTAGCCTTGGAAGCCGCGACGTAGGTGCCTCCCCCGTCCTCACCTCCAAGGTGCGTAGCGTGGCTGCTCACCTTCTTCTGGTTCGGTGCGTAAATTCCGAAGGCCACGTTGAAGTCCTTCACCGCTCGCATGATGAGGCTCTTCGACACGTTGAGTTCGCGGGCCACCTCGACGTTCTTCTTGAAGCCGAAGATCGCCGGTTTGAGCATGTGCGTCAGGACATAGACACGCTGGGTGACGGTGCTGGGCTCGTTCTTGGTGAGCTTCTTCGGATCGGCGTATCTCTGGCCGGAATACATCACGTAATTCACCAGCGGTTTGATCGACTCGAAGTATGCGGCCATCCCGTCGGCGGTTACCTCCTCACCCATCAGCCGAGAGGCGAGGGCGGAGATTTCTCTCCTAGTAGGTTCGTACCTCGTTGAGGGGACTGTGGCGTTCATTTGCTGCTCACCACGGCCTCGTGGTGGCCTTGGAACTAGAAGCCGGGGCCTGAGTCCTCTCCGAGCTTGCTCTCCACCTTGGCCGAGGCTGCGCGGCTGGGACCTCCACCTTGTCGACGGTGACTGATTTCCTTGCGGCGAGATAGCGACTCAGGTCTTGGAGGAGCGGCGTATTCTTGCGGCTGAACGGATTCAGCTTGGGGAGGAGGATGAGGAAGACTGCGAATGATTTCATCGGGGAAAAGATTGCCGGGCTTCACTCCCACCACACAGCAGGAGTCCGCGCCCGGCGGCGGGTATGCTCACGTCTTTTTAGTCCTCGGCGATGAGGTCGTTATCCTTCCTGAACTTGGCCAGCTTCGCCTCCTGCTGCTTCACCGCCGCCACCAGCGGCTTGCGAGCTTCGGGGAAGTCGGCAATGGCGCGCTCACATCCGGCAAAGTCGGCGTAGTGGTTCTCAATCGGGATCGTCTGGCCGGTGAAGGTGTTGGGCTCCAGTCCCCACATGCCTTTGACCTTCACGCCGTAAGCTGCGAAGCGCTCTTTCAGGTCGGCGAACTCGGCATCTGCTCTGGCCAGCCGAGCTTGGGCTCTCTCCACATCATTGGTGTGGTGGTTGAGCTGCTCCGCCAACTCCCGCATCCGCTGCCGCTCGGCTTCCAGCTTCTCCCGTTGCTGCTCAAAGGTGTTCTCGATAGTGTTCTTGCGCCCGAAGGTCTCCCGCAGCTTGGTGAGGAGAGGAGTTTCGGAGGCGCCGACGTTGAAGTTGGGAGTCTCGAATTTCCGCGGCTTCGGGTGCTTGGTGGCTGTCGCTGAATCGTTGAACGGCATCTTGCTCCCACCCGTGAAGATGGAAGGGTCGCCGCTGTGGTCTGTGTCTGTGTTGTTCATCGTGTTTTGCGTGTGTTGTTGTTGCTGTCTGCTTGCTGTGAGTTACTTGGCGTCGGCTTTGCGGGTTGCCGCGCCGATAGCCTTGGCGAGTCCCGAGGCTTTGGGGGAGGTGGAGAAGTCCACCGCCGCTTGCTTGGGCGTGTATCCCCTCGCTGGGGTAGGAGGCTCGGGGACCTTGGTGCTGCCGGTGAGTGTTTTTACCCGGCCTTCGAGGCGGGTGATTGCGGCGTTGTATTCAGCCTCCGTCTTGCACTCCGCTTGGTAGGCCACCGTCAGGCCGAGGCAGTTGATCAGTTCGTGATAGCGGTTGCGCAGGGTGATGAGGTTCGCACCACTGGCCACCACAGCGGGTTTGCTGATGCTGGTGGTGGGTGCGGCGTTCTCCAGATCGAAGATCAAACGATTGACCTGCTCGATGTTGGCGTTGAAGGGGGAAGGACTCTTCCCTGCTTTGGCCTCCAGCGCGTTGAGCTTGTCATTGGCGCTTTCGATGTTGGGGTCGAAGCTCTCGTTTTCGTATTGGGCGTATGTGGTGTATTTCATGTGAGTGTTAGGACTGAAAGTGAAGCGGGTGGGATGCGTCGGTGATGAAGCGGTAGTCGTTGCTCACCCCGTAAGGGATCACGTTGTCCCGGATGATCTGGCGTAGCTCCTCCCAACGGGACGCCTTGTAGAGTCCGGTCCGTCCTGTGAATGCGTCCGGCTCGATGATCTTAGCCGCCGCAAGACGCAGCGCGGTGGGGTATGAGATGTTCGCCTTCCTGGCTAACTCATTCAGACTGAGGTATTGTTCGGGTGCGGATGTGGTTGGCATTTTACAGGTTTATTCACTGTAGAGCTGTCAACTCTGGATGCTACGCAGCGTCTAATGGGGTTTCCGCACCATGCATGCACCGATGGACGCAGCTGCCCCAACCCGAGGTCCTAGGAAAAGCCAAAGAGATTCCTTGGACATTTCAGGCCCGGCGTCACTCCCACGATGCCCTACATGGGTGCGCGCGTGGAGGCGAGATAGAGCCGAAGGTTGCCGATCCTGCCTGCACCTCGGGCATCGTCGGGCTGAGGAGGGCAGGTTTGCCGCATAAGACGCCGCTTCTCTTGACGATCACCACAGCGCGTTCTGGTCGAGTGATGACCACAGGCGCAGGGCAGATACGAATTTACCGTGAGAAGATGATTACAACAGAGGCCCCCTAAAGGGAGGCCTGTAGTAATCATCATCCCGACTCAGGGCGCGGGATGATTACAACAGGGTTGTAAGAATCACTGTACGAATCCCGCGTAGCCTTTGCCGCAGATGGTTGGGGGTTCTTCGCTCCCTGTACGAATCCCGCGTTTCCTGCACCTTACACCGGGCATCCTCCTCCGGGATGCTTACAGAGCCCTGTACGAATCCCGTGAGGGGCTACGGCTGGGGAGTTTTCGCAAAGTGAACGGCAGGCTGGGTCCTGGGTTGCGGCACCCGCCATTCAAACATCCGGCCCTCTGCTACGAGGCGCTTCGCGATGTTGTCCGCCCGATGCAAGCCGATGTCGAAGCGGGTTCGCATCGCGTCTCGGAACGCCTGCTTGAGCACGCTTCCGTCTTCCGGCAGTAGCTCGAGAACGGCCTCGTCACTGATCCCCGGTGGTGTGTCGCTCGTCCGAGTCATCTGCGTTGCTTCCTCCTCGGCGATTTCTTCGGCGGTCATCTCGTGCCAGCAGATAACGCCGTCCTGCCGCGAGTGGCGGATTCGCTTCCTGAACGTAAGGGTAGCGCCGTCGGCCTCGCGCCAGCGAAGCCGCTCGCCCCGCTTCGCCGCGACCAGATCAAAGACCCCGTAGGATTTCGTTCCCCGCAGCGCCAGCACCGCCCGCGACCAGTTCGCCCATTCCGCAGAACCCGCCCCGGCATAGGCCATTTGCGCGTCACTCCAACCGGCTTTCTCTTCTCCTGTGGGCGGCTTGTTCGTGTGGTGATTGACGATCACTCCGCAGTCAAATTCTGTGATCAGCGGATTCAGGCAGTTGCGAAGGAATGCGCTAACGTGCCCTTGGTTGTTGGTCTCGCCGCCGAGATAGCCAAAGGCGGGGTCGATGAAAAACAGGTCGGGCCTAAACTCGGCGAGGAGCGGACGAACCACCTGCGCAAAGAAGTCTGGGCCGCTGCGGGAGTTTTCGTGACATACCCGAATGTTCCCGCTTGCCCGCATCCATTCATCCCGGCTCAGGCCCAATCCCTGCCGGACGCCATCCATTGCGTCGAACATATCGTGATCGTCGTTCTCGGCTTGGATGATCAGGATGCGCAACGGGCGGGCGGGCTCGATGCCGAAACCTTCCCTGCCCAGCGCCCAGAGCATCGAGAGTTGCATCGCCAGCGAACTCTTTCCCGCACCCGTTGGCCCAACCAACAGCATCCCGCCACCCCGGCAGAGGAAGCGGCTTTTCAGCAGCTCCTTTTGATTGTCCGGCGGCGGAGGCGTGAACTCGGAAAGGAGCTTCGATGGCGGAAGCGGAATCGCATCTGGTGGAGGAGCCCCGAAGAGCGGCGCGGTGGCGTCTGCTCGGGTTCGTCTGTGATTATTGAGCGTGGGCATAAAGAGGTTCGGAAATTGGTTCGGGGTTGAGGTAGAAGAGTTCCTGCTTGCGAGTGCCGCGATGGGCATTGGGGAGCCGCGTGAGCCGCACCGAAGTAAGGGATGCCGGGTCCGCCCCGAGGGTGATGAGTCCAGGTTTCAGCGGTGCGGCTTTCGCCTCCCACTGCTCCCGGCTTCGAGCGTCCAGACGGACGAGGGCGTGAATGGATTTGCCGCCGCTGTGGTAGATCGCGGTGATGGGGAGCCGCATCTGGACGAGTGCCTTCAACCACAGATCCGGCTGGGCGACGTCTGACTCGACGACCATGAAGCGAAAGGAAGTGACGCATTCCGCCGTCCTTCTGCTTTGTCCGGTGCCGATCCGCTTCGCCCGCCAAAGGCCATCGACCGGCTGGGCCTGAAACCAGACCCCGTTTTCGTGGCTGGTGCGGAATCGCTCTCCGGGCCAGAGGGCCGTTCCTTGCGTCTCGTTACGTCCGACGAAGATCAAGACGCGCTCACCGGGTTGATAGATGCGGGTGAGAAAATCATGCGGCGTCATGTTTTCCACCGGCACCGGGGAGCGGTCGGCCAACCAGCCGGGCGTGATATTCTCGGGGATTTGACCGGCAACCTGCTGGAGCTTCGCCGGGTCGAAGGTCGGCTTGTCTTTGGGGGCTCGCGCTTTGCCCCACGATGACCGCCACGAGGTTTGAATCCTCGGCCCCAGCTTCCTCCTTAGCTCCTCGGACTTGGCTTGCCGCTCGTCCTCGCAGGAGTGGTGAAAGCAGGCGACGTTTGGGGTTCCGCTCAGGTAAACGGCGCAGTGGTTGGGTGCGGTCTGCTTGGTGTGAAGGTGCTCGCCGGGGCAGGTGCAAAAGCCCATGTCTTCGGTCTTCCAATCGACCGGACCGACCACTTGCTCGGCGATCCTGTGAGATGCGCTCACGGCTTAGTATTTGAAAACGCCTTTTGCCTTCCAATCGAGCCGGGGTCCATTCCGCCCGCGGCCAATCTCGTACAGATGGAATCTGAAGGTCTGAATCAGAACGGCGTCCAGCGCCCCGACGAATCGCACGAGTAACTCGGGGGCTAGATATGCGACATCGGTAATAACGCGAAGAAGCTGAGCGGCAGTCTCTAACTTCGTGAGTTCGACGTAAATGGGTCCGTAGATTCGCGCCTTGGCGTGATGCAGCGCGAAAACCTTATGTTTCGAGCTGTATATGATCCGAACTTTTTGCGACCGCTTCACCTTGGTTCGGGGACAGTTGACAGGCGGTCGATTATGAAGAGCAGATTGATTCATCGTCTTGTTGTTGCTTCATCCAGCGTCGGCCATTCTCGAAAGGGAGTGGCCGATTGCTGTTTCAGCCGACGGATTGACGGATGAGTTTGTCGATGGACGCCTTGGTTACTAAGCGCCGCCGCCCGATCTTCTTGGAGACCAGCGTGTTCTTGTAGGTCATTCGCAGGACCGTCATTCTGGAAAGGCTCAGGAGGGTGGCCGTTTCCTCGATTGAATAGAGCAGGCGCTCCGGGATGTTTGTTATGGTAGGTGAACTCATGGGATACCGTGAGAAGTCAACTTCGGTGGAGGTGCGTTTCATGCCTGCACCACACCACCGAGAGGACACCCCTAATAGGTGCCGGACCTACCCTTTAATTGTCCCCTATTTCTTGGGCCGACCTGCCGGAGCCTTCTTCAGGATGATCTTATGTCCTTTGAAGATGCGCCGAACCGTTTTCTGCGATGCCGCTACCTTGTGCCTGTGAAGTTCATTGCGAACGTGCTGGCTGGTGGTGTCGGGATTCGCGCCATAGGTGCTGAACGCGACGACTCTCTGAGGATCAACCGCCTTCACCGCGCCCGTCTTGCCGAGTTCGTTGCAGTGGTGCAGCGCGGCAAGAATGTCTTTCAAGGTCTTCTCATCGCCAGCCTTCACCGCCTCCACCGTCATCGCTGCGAGCTTGCTCTCCCACTCCTTCACCGATGTTTGCCAATCCGCTGCGTCTTCTTCCGTCAAACCTGCTGGCATTCCAATGCGCGACGACCAGACCACGAAGACCACATCACGCGCCGGGTTCTTTGCGAGGTCGCCCCACCTCGCTGAGTCGATGGCTTCCGATAGGGTTTCGGCGTTATTGGTGCCGCTCTTTACTCGCTGGCCCTTCTTTCTAGGCATAGACCCTGAGCCTACCTTTCGCCGCCAAAATTGCACTCTCAGGATGCCCGCCATGCCCTCCGACCAAAGGGCCGAGGAGGTCTAGACCCGGTCTTTTAGAAGGAAACCTTCAGGGCCTGCGTCGAACTGTGTTCGTCCCGGAGGTGGCCGTACGTTTTCATCAGCAAAGCGCCGCCGTCCTTGTGTCCCAACCACCGGGAGACGGTTGGAATATCGACGCCGCTTTCAATGCAGATGGTGGCGAAGAAGTGCCGCAAATCGTGGTGGGTGATCCTCTCCATTCCCGCCGCTTTCGCCGCCCTGTCTATGGCCTTCTGTGATTCGTTCACCTTTAAGACCTTTGCCGTCGCTGGCTCGTCCTTCACCTTCGCACGCATCCGAAGGAGAAGCTCCTTGGCCTGTGGAATCATGGGCACCCGCCGAACATCCCAATTCTTCGTCCCGGTCTCCTCGTCGCCGCGCACCGTGATGATGCCCTTGTCGAAATTCACGTCCTTCCAAGCCACCATCGCGGCCTCGCCCTTCCGCATCCCGGTGAAGGCGAGGAAGGAGACGAAATCCGCGCAGTGGTGGGAGAACCTGCCACCCGCCGTCTCGATGGCTTTGACGAATTGGCCGAACTGCTCCCGGCTCGGCAGGGCCAGCTTCTTTGCCCGCTGCCGCATCCTCTTCACGTCTTTCGCCGGATTGTTGTGCCTGGCTCCTGCCTTCACCGTGATGTCGAGGATGTGCCTCATCGCCGAGAGCGCATTGTTGAACCGGGTGGGGGAAAAGGTCTTCGCCAATTTCACACCCCATTCTCTCACCTGCGCCGGTGTGATCTTCGTCACTTCGGTTTCCTCCAGCCCCGGCCACGTCTTTCCCAGCATCACCAAAACTTCCTCGTAGTAGTCTTTCGTTCCGGGCTTCAAACGGGTGTTGGACTGGAACTGCTGGCGGTACGTCGCAATGGCGTCCTTCACCAGCATCCGCCCGAGGTTTTTCGTTGGAACCGCCGCCCTCTTCTCCTTCATCCTTTCCGTCAATCTGGCCTGAGCAACGGTGATGACCGTGGTCTCAAGGCTGAATCGGAACTGCTTCTTGCCTACCTTGAACTTCGCGAAATACACGCCTGACGGTTTATACCGAATGAGGTATTGGAACTTTGTGCGCTCCCAAGGAGACTCCTTTTTGACTTCTGCTGATGTGGTTTTCTTGCTCATGTTCCCGAAGGATACAATCGGGGGATACAATGAACAGGAAACGACCTCTGGGGAAGCCCTGTTTTACTCTTAAAAGCACCCGTAGCTCAGTTGGATAGAGCAGCGGATTTCTAATCCGCCGGTCGCTGGTTCGAATCCAGTCGGGTGCGCCCCTTAGAATCCGAAAACACGGGGGATATGACTTCAGGAGCCAGGCCCCGGATCGTTCTCGGTCACGCCCGCCGGCGGCGGAAGCGCTGCAGGCCGAGGGCGAGGCTCAGGCTGCCGACCAGCATCGACCAACTGCTCGGCTCGGGAATCACGCCGGTCAGGACGATGTCATTGGTGCCCGGCACATAGGAAATGGTGCCACCGCTCCAGCCCGTCGTGCCGTAGTCGATCGTCGGAGTTCCGATCGAGCCGAGGTTGAGCTGCGCGGTCGCGGCGGTGTCGCCGTCGAAGAGAACAAACACCCGGCCCTGCGGAGCATCCGTGGAGAGATCGGCGAGTTGCAAGGTCCAGGCGGTGAGGGTGAGCGTGGAATTGACGCCCGTGAGCCTGATGCGATCGGTGACGCCCGAACCGGATTCGTACTGGTATCTCGCCCCACTGGCCAGGGTGAGGCTGGTGTCGGCAAAGGTCAGGGTGCTGAGGCCAGGGCCGGGCGCAACGACGGCCGTGCTGGCGATCGAGGTGGGATCCGAAATCGTCCCGATCCCCTGGAGGGTGCCTCCCGAATTGACCGCAAAGGAGCCGCCCCCGGAGACGGATCCGTTGATTTGCGCGATGGCCCCACTGCTCACGCTGAGGGTGTGCGCTCCCACAAAGGTGCCTGTCGCCGCCACGCGCAAGGTTCCCTGACTGACGACCGCCGGTCCGGTGAAGTTATTGGTCCCGTCGAGCGTGAGCACGCCGGCGGTGGTCTTGGTAATGCCCGCCCCGCCATTGATCTGAAGCACATTCTTCAAAGTGCCGCTTTGCAGATTGAGCGTGTTAATCAACTGACCCGCCGTGCCGCTGCCGATGTTATGTCCAGTCAGGTCGAGGGTGGCGCCGTTGAGGGTGATGTTGGCGGTCGTGGTCCCGGTCCCCGCGGTCGTGCCAATCTTTGTGATATCCCCATTCAACGTCACGACACCGCCCGTGAGGTTGAGCGTTCCCGTGGAACTTCCTCCAGCCCCACCGGTCGAGGAGTTACCTGCCATCAGGATGCTGCCAAAGGTGGCGGTGCCACCATTGATGTTCACGGTGGCGGTCGAGGTCGCCGTGAAGTTGGTCGTTCCCGTCTTGTTGCTGAGGACCAACATCGTGGCGTCCAGAGTGCCGGTATCAAAGGTGAAGGTCGAAGTCGCGTTCCCGGCGCCGGCACTGCCGCCGGACCGCGCCGACATGGTCCAAGTGTTCAGCAGCAGGTCGGCACTATGCCCGGTGAGGTCGATCGTGCTCACGAGCGTTGCACCGGTGCCGGCGCCTCCGTTGATTTGATTGAGGTTGGCGCGGCCAATTCCGTCCAACGCGCGAACCTTCAGCGTGCCCGTCCCCGTATTGAACTGGAGGATGCCGGTGGCGCGTTGGGTGTTCGCACCGATGCTAATGACACTGGCATTGATGGTGTTGACTCCGGATCCAAGCTTTAACGTTACCGTGGCGACATTGCCGGCGGTCGCATCCCCGACCCCGAAAGTGCCCGCGGTAATGGTGTTCGTGGGAGCCAGCGTAAGGGTCGTGTTGTCCAGACTCACTCCTGAGTTGTTGTCGCCGACCCGGAAGATTCCCGTCGCCCCGAGGTTGGTGCTGAAGCTGCCCAGGGCGGTCATATCCACAGTGGTGGTGTCCGCATTGGTAGCCCCAGTGGCGCCGCCGACCTGGAAGACGCCCCCGTCCCGATTCACGGCCAACGCACCGCCCCCGTTGAAGATCACCTTGGTCGTGTCTGTCGCACTCAAATTGGAACCCAGGGTCACATTGCCCTCCACCGTCAACGTCTTGCCGGCGGCGATGGTGATGGTGTCCGTCGCGGCGGCGTTGTTGGTGGAAACGACCAGACCGGCGAGCGTTTGATTGGCGTTCACGAGCAGCGACGGACTGTTGGTGGCGGTGGTCGCGTTGCCCATGGTCAGCACGCTGGTCGTGGGCAGGGCATTATCCGTGCCGACAACGATCGAGCCGGTGACCAGAGTCGTCCCCCCGGTGTAGATGCTGCTGCCATTGAGCGTCAGGGAGCCAAGGCCAACCTTCTGCAAAGTCAGCGCATTGGTGCCATTGGCGATCACGCCGGAGAAAATGCTATTCGCGTTGGTGGTCACATCGGTGGCGGTGAGACCGCCGATGCTCAAGGTCTGCGCGGCGCCCGAGTTCCCCACGAGGCCCGCTCCCGACAGCGTTCTGAGCACCTGGGCAATCCCCGCCTGATCAAATTCGGCTCCCGCCGCGACCGTCAGATCCGTTCCGGCCGGGATGGCGCCGGCCGCTCCATCCTTGAGAATGCCGCCGTTGACCACCACCGTCGGAGTGGCTCCGAAGTTATTCGTCGCATTCGACAGGACCAGGACGCCCGGGCCCGCTTTGGTCAAACCGGCGGTCGCCGTGAGAACCCCGCTCAGGGTGCTCGTGACCAGAGGGCTGCTGACGGTAATGGTGCGATTGATGCCCAGGAAATCGACGGTCCCGCCCAAGATCAGGCCGTTGACAGCGACAGTCCCGCCGAAGGTGAAATCACGATTCACCACCACCGGGCTGAGGAGTGTGCGGATGGTGGTGCCAGACATGATCGTCAACGGCACCGTCGGCGCGGTCACGGCGTCGCCAATCGTGAAAGTTCCGGCGACGGTGCCGACGGCGGCGTTGTTATCTGCGATCAGGGCTCCGTCCGTGAGTTGGAATCCAGTGGTATAGAGATTATTGCCATCGAGCGAGATCGAGCCAGGACCGGTTTTGACCAGCGCTCCGCCGAGGACCGAGGTGATGGGCGCGCTGATGCGCAGATCCACGGGCGAGGTGCCGGAGGTGCTAACGATCGTCGGTCCGAACTCATAACCGAAGGCTATCGCCCCACCGGAAATGGTCGGGGTAGTGGCAAAGTTGTCGTTGTTCGAAACGATGGCATTTTGCGCTCCCAAGGTCAGGGAACTGGTGCCGGTGGCGACGGTGGGAGTGGTCGTCCCGCCGATGCCGTTAAAGATCAGGCTGCCCAGGAAATTCTGCGCATTGGGCATGGTCAGCGTGCCACCACCTACGATGGTGACGTTACTGCCAGTGGCGATCTGCCCGGCGTTCGCGGTGGTATGGGTGACGGCGGCGTTGTTGATCGTGATGTCCCCCGGAATCACGGTGACCCCAACGCCGGCGCCCAGGTTCAAGGTGCCCTGATTGACGATCGTTGGGCCGCTATAGGTGTTGCTCGCCCCGGGGCTGAGGGTCAGCGCGCCGCCACCACCCTTGACCAGGCTCATGGTCGCGGCGGCCCCTATGCCGTTGACGATCTTGACGCCAATGGTGGTGGTGTTCTGATTGACGAAGACATCGAGTTCGCTGGTCCCCGAGGTGATCGCCGAAGCGAAGCCCGTGGTGTCGCCCTGCGCGATCACGAAGGTATTGTTGTTGTTCGTCAGCAAACCGCCGCTCGCGATCGTCAGGGTCTGCGGTACGCCCGCCGCGCCAATCGTCACCGTGTTGGCGGCGTTCGGCGCGATCCGCCAGGAATTCACCGCCTTCGTGGCGGCCAGGGTCCGACTAGTTCCGTCGTTCACGTTTTGCAACACGGTCGCCGTCGTGATGTCGGTGCTGCCGTAGCCGGGATAACCCGTCCCGCTCAGCCGGCTGATGCCCTGGGCATTCACGTAGCTGGCGAATTCCGAGCCCGCGACCACCGCCCAGCCGCCGATGATGCCGTTGACCAGGTTGGTCGAGGAGAAGGGAACCCCTTCGAGTTGGTTCAGGAAAATCGCCGGGCTGCCGCCGATATCACCAAGGTTCGCGTTGGTGCCGGCGCTCGTGAAGTTCACGAAGGAGCCGGTGGCGCGCGACAAATTGTTGATCGTCAAACCGAAGCGGCCGGTCAGGTTGCTGGTGATCTGGCTCAAGGTGATGGTGTTGTTGCCGCGTACCGAGGTGACCGTGCCCACCGTCGCCGAGTCAATGGACTGGTCGCCACTAAAGGTCAGCGCGCCGCCACTCATCGAGATGGGCACGACGGGAATCCGGGGAGTGATGTTCACCAGCCCCGTGTCGTCGAGTTGCAACGTGCCAAAATTCAGCGTGATACCCGACGTGCCGAGCAGCGTGCCGCTGTCGCGGACGAGCAACGTGCCACCGATGACCGTGGTGGGGCCGGTGTAGCCATTGGCACCGGTCAAGGTAAGGGTGCTGCTGCCCGCCTTGGTTAAGGCGATCGCGCCATTGATCGATCCGCTAAAGGTGCTGGCGACCGTCGTGCTCGTGGTCAGACCCGCCGCCGCCGTGCTCGTAATCGTCCCACCGGTGCCCGCAATCGGGTTGTTGTTGCTCAGGGTGCCGACGGCTTGATTTTTCCCCTTCAGATCCACGGTGCCGGCATTCACCCGCAGATCCACCAAGGCCGGTATATTGTTGGTCGGAGTCACCATGATGGTGTTGGCCTGTCCGCTGTTCAGGAGCAAGGTGCCGCCGTTTACGGTCGTCGTGCCGGTGTAATACTGGGGCACATTGTAGGACAGCGCGCCGCCGCCCGACTTGGTGACGCCTTGGGTGCCTGTGGCCGCCGTGATAAACGCGCCCATCGCGAGGTCGCCCACGGTATCCAGGATCAGTTCATTGGTGGTGTTGGTCGTCAACTGACCGCCGACGATCCCGGTGTTGCCCACTTGCGCGAGGATGCCGCCGCTGGTCACGATGAATTGGTTGACCGTGCCCGCCGGGCTGTAGATTTGCCCGAGCTGCCCGGCGCCGGTCGAAGTGATTCCGGCGCCGCTGTTCAGGACCAGGCTGTTGAGGGTCGTGCTCGCATTGAAGGTGGACGCCGTCATCGAGGTCACGTTGCTCGTGGCCACGACGCCAAAGGTGGCCACCACCCGACCATTGGCCGTGGCAGCGGCGCTCAGGGTGATGGTGTTGCTCGGAACATCGATGCCCGCAATCGTCGCGCCCGCCGGAATACCGGTGCCGGTTACCGTCTGGCCAATGACCAGACCGGTGGTGCTCGGCACTATCACCGCAGGGCTGCCCGTCGTCGTGATCGCGGGAAGGAGCTTCCCATAGGTGCCGGGACTGGCCTGCAGTTCGGTCGCGGTATCCAGCAAGCGGAAGCCGGTGCCGGCGATATAGGTGACGAAGCCCGTGCCGGTTCCCGTGGGACTCAAATCGCCGATGATGTCGGGGCGAACGCTCATGGTCCTGGTCCCCGCCGCGCCGCCTCCGCCGATCAGTTGGGGCGCGGTATTCACGAGAACGTTCGTCACACCCGGCCCTGCAATACCACCCAGCCCGGCGCCGCGCAGCAGCAGGGTGCCGCCGAGCGGGCCGCTGTTGGCGATATTGCCGAGGGTGTTCAGAGTGATGGTGCTCGTCCCGGCGGCCGCCGGATTGATGGTCAGGGTGCTGGCGCCATTGGTGACAGCCACCGTGCCGAAGCCTTCCGCCAGATCGCCGGCGCTGGGGCCGATAATGTTGATCGAGCCACCCTGAAGGTTCAAGACCCGTGGGGTCGTCGTGTTGAGCACCGCGGCCGACGTCAGCTGGAACACGCCGCCCAGGCGGTTGGGGACGTTGTTGGTGCTGTCATCGATGTTGATCGTCCCCGTCGAATTGAGCGTGTAAGTGGTGAACCCAACCTTGCCGCTGGCGCTGTCGAGGGTCACCGCGCCCCCGTTAACCGTCAAGGTGCCCAGATTTCCGCTCGTGCCGGCGGTCACGCCGCTGCTGTCCCCGCCCAGGTTCAACGTGCCGGCGCCGACCTTGGTCACGCTGAGGAGGCCACGCACAAACGGATTGGTGAAAGTGCCGGTGAAGCTCGCCGGAGCACCCTTCAGGCCGGTCGTCAGGGTACCGCCCGTCGTCTGGTTGAAGTTCGTTACGGTGCCGGCGCCATTCAGCCCCCCGATCACCCCGTTGAGACCGCGCAGATCGAGGGTGGTTCCGGCCGCCAGGGTCACCGCCGACTGGCCAATGTTGGCCGTGCTCGCACCGATGGCGACCGTACCTACGTTGACCAGGAGGGGCCCGGTGAAGTTACCGCTCTTGCCACCGATGCCGAGCACGCCGGCGCCCATCTTGGTCAGGCCGCCGCTATTGGTGATCGCGGCATTGAGCTCGAGCCCGATCTGGCCGGGGACCGCCGATGAATTGTCCACGCTGATGACCTGCGCGCCGGGGAGGTTCAGGAAGCCGTTCACCGTCGCGATGTTGAAGGCATTGCTCAGGTTCGTGGCCACGATGCCACCGGAGGCGATCGTCAGCGTACCGGGGCCGGTTTGGACCGTTGGCCCTTGGGCGCCGTTCGAGCCCCCATCGCTGGTAAACCTGAGAGCGGCGATAGTTTCATTGAAGCCATTCAGATTGAGCAGGGTTCCACCCTGGAGGGTGACCGTCGCGGCGTCGGCAATCTGGTTGCTCCTCAGCAGGGTCATGGCGGCATTGGCCTGCGGCAAAGAATCCGCGCCGAAATTGTTGCCGCCCGAGATGATCAGGTTCCCGGGAATCGCCAAACCGGTGGGCGAGTTCAGATTGACGATCACGCCGTTCGCGTAAGTGGTGCCAGTGTAGGTGTTCGCGCCGGTCAGCGTGATCGCTGGTCCAGCCTGGCTCAGCGCATCGAGGACGACGTTGAGTGGCGCACCGTTGTCGATGATCCGGGCGTTCACGGTCAGCGTATTCGCGCCATTGTGGATGAAGAGTTCCTGCTGGCCGGGGCTGGTCGTTAAACGGCCGGAATCGACCACGGTGCTGACCGAATGTGCGAAGTTGTCCAGGCCGATCAAAAGGCCCCCGCTCTGCAGCGTCAGGGTGTCCGTGGGCGCCGCGAACGTGAGGTCGAACGCCGCGGCGCCGGACATCGTCAGCGAGTTGGTGGTGGCGCCGCCGGTCGGGACCGCGCCCGCAACCGTGATGCGCATATTGTTTCCCGCCGCAAAAGTGGTCGCGTAGTTATAGCCGCCCAGACCGCGCACCCCGGCCGCCGGATCGTAGGTGGCAAAGGAAGCCGCATTATTGGGGATGTCGGACCCGTTGAGCACGGTCGCCCATGCGCCGATGATGCCGTTGGTCAGCGCGGGCGGGGCGGTGATCACGATGCGCTCCTGATCCGCCAGCGCGCCGGCCCGGCTGCTGGTGCCCGCGACGAAAGAGACCGCCGCGCCGATGTTGGCGGTGCGGGTCACGCTGGCGAGAGTGAGCACTGCGGTGCCGTTGGTGCCGCTCGAGCCAATCCAGTTGGCGCCGGAATTGAGCGTGATCGCCCCCACCGTGGCCGTGGCCTGCGTGCCGGTGCGTCCGACGAAGCTAAACGCGCCACCGTCGAGGTTGATCCCGGCGGCGGGGTTGATGCGGTTGCCGACAGCCTGGATGCCGCTGTCGTTCCAGCGCAGCACCGCCCGGCGGATATTGATGCCCGAGGTGCTCTGCAACGCCCCCAGATCCACCAGGTCCGTGAAACCGCCCGTGATGGTGGTGCTGCCGGTGTAGGTGTTCGGAGCAGTCAGCGCGAGCGTGTTGTTGCCCTCGCGCACGAAGTTGAGGTTGCCGGTAATATTCCCCGCGAAGGTCTGGTTGGTTTGCTGACCGATGCGGAACGTCGCCGGAGCGCCCACGGCGCTGTTGGTCACGGTGCCGCCGATGCCGGGCAGCGTGCCTGCGCTGTTGAAGTTGATGACCGACTGGTTGAAGCCGTTAAGGTCCAAGGTGCCGCCGAGATTGACCTGGAGCACCTGTCCGGAAATGCCCGCCGCGGTGTTGCCCGGAGCCGGCGCCGTGGCGAACGGCTCGAAGATTGTCTGGTTGCCGCCATTGAGCTTGAGCGTCCCGCCGTTGACCACGGTGTTGCCCAGATAGTTTTCCTGCGCGCTCAAGAGCAACGTGCCCCCATCGGCCTTGGTCAGGCCGCCGGCAACGCTATAAATCGGCGTGGCAATATTCAGCGAGGTGGCGCTGCCCACCGTGTGAATAACCAGCTCCCGGTTAAAGGTGTTGGTCGCCGTCAAGGTGCCGCCGCCCATGATTCCGCTATTGTTGCTGAAGGCGAGGATGCCACCGCTGTCGAATTGCAGGCTGCTGCCCGCCGGGACGATGACTCCACCCGAGGCCCCCAACCCGGTGCTCTCGCCGAGAGTCAGCGAGTTGATGACCAGCGTACTGGCGGCGGCAACCGTTTCCGTGGACGCAAGCAGGATATTGTTGTTCGCCGTCAGCGTGGAGGAGGTCTCACTGGGGAGCAGCGCCGTGATGCCACCGGTCAAGCTGAAGGTGCCAAAGCTGGTGCCGAGGCCGTTGACCGTGCTGTCCACCAGAGCCCACTGCATGATCAGGCGGTTCGGATTGCCGAAGGCTCCAGCCTGGCCGACGCTCTGCCCATTGTTCTGCGTGCCGCCGGTACTGGTGCCCGTGCCGAGGATGCTCCCGAAACCAAACCCCGAACTCACTCCCAAACCCGTTCCGCGAATCAGTGCAGTGGCCCCGGCCGTCCGCGAGAACATGGAGGTGGCGGAACTGTTCACCGTGACTGTCACCCCCTCGCCAGCGGAGGCGTCGAGCGTGATCACCGCAGCCGAGTTGGCAAAATTGAAGTTGTTTGCCCCCGTGTTGATCGTTTCGGCCACCGCCGTCGTCGCGTTCCCCAGGATGGTCAGATTGCCATTGATGAACAACCCGCGGTTACCCAGGCGCTCGCTAACCGCCGTCCCGGTGTTGTCGAGGACGATGGTTCCACCGGAGTTGACGGTATTCTGCGTGTTAGCGCTGGCGAGCTTGCCCGCGTCTTGCAGCCGAACGGTGCCGAGGTTGACCGCGAAGTTGGTGAAAGTATTCGCGCCATTAGTCAGGTAGAGGGTGTTCCCGCCGACTTTGGTAAAGAGGAAGGCACCGCCGAGTACTCCACTGATCGTGAGATCCCCCGCAGCTGGTGTCGCGGTGGCGCTGCCCGCGGCCAGGGAGTTGCCGCCGATGCTGCTCGTCGCCAGCATGGTGACGGGACCCGACAAGGTCGCCGCGGGGCCGCTATTGAAGAGCACACCCAGCGTGTTTTTGCCGATCAGGTTGGTCACGCCCGCGCCGGTGATGCTGAGCGGCTCGGGACTGGTCTGGCCGTTCACGTCGAGCGCCGCACCGGCGGTGAAAATCGTGTTGCTGGCCACTGCCGACGCACCGAGCCCGTTGGCATGGCCGAGCTTCACGATCCCCTGGCCGATGGTGAACACCCCCGTGAAGGTGTTGTTGCCGTTCAGGCTCAAAGTATTGGGGCCGAATTTGCCGATCGCCGCTGCCGGCACCGGTCCGTCCTGGACCACCCCATCGAGCGCAATATCGCCGAGTCCCTGGATCTCCGTCGCGGAGCCAAGGGTGATCGTCCCGCTCGCGCTGGCGGGGGCCTGCCGGTTGTTGACCAAAGCGGCGGTGGTTACCGAGTTGGCGAGTGCAGAGGGCCCGGAGCCGTTCAGCGTGATGTTTCCGGTTACGCCCTGGATCCCGTTCAGATCCAGCTCCGCGTTGGCCGCGACGGTATTCGCGGTCGGAAGAGGTGAAGAACTCAAGGCCGTGGGCGCACCGATCTGCACGTAGCCGGCGTTGATCGCGAAGAGACCGGTGAAAGCGGTGCTGTTGCCGAGGATCAGCGTGCCGTTCCCGGTCTTGGTCAGGCCGTTGCCGCCGTCGTTGATCCCCCCGATCAGGTTGAGCATTCCGGTGGTGGGCGAAATCGTGACACCGGTGCCCAGCGTGGTCGTGCCGAGGACCCCGATCGTGCCAATGCCCAACTGATTGCCGACGGTCAGCGTCGAACTGGCGCCGAGGTCGAGGCTGCCGAGCGCGCTGTTCAGGTCGGTCCCCTGGCCGTCCAGGGTGACCGTCGCGGCCGCAGGGACGGCAAAGGCATTGTTCACCACCCCCGCCTTCAGGAAGCCATTGGCCGCCGTCGCCGCATCCGCGGTTCCGAACAATTTGCTGCTCGGAATCATTTGCATCCCCGGCGTGGGACCCGTGATCCCGTTGCCCGCAGTGTCCGGGCCGTTATAGAGGACGTAGTAGCCGCCGCCGCTGCTGTTATTCGCCACCTTGATCACGATCGAGTGCAGACCAGATGACAGGTTGATCGTCTTCGCCGCCTGCAGGTCCAGGGCGTGACCGCTGCCGATATCCTGAATGACCGGCGTGCCATCGATGGAAATCGACAACATGTCATCCGAACCGCCGCCGAAGGTGTAGGTGCCGCCCGCATCGATCTGGAGCAGCCCGCTGTAAATGGCAATGTTCGAATTTGGCGACACCGGGACCACGTTCGAGAGCAGGGGCGGAGCCGCTCTGAAGCTGACGTCACCCAGGTGCTGGCCGATCACCGAGACGCCGACGGCGCCGGACACCCCGGCCGTGTTCAAGCCGGCCACGGCGAAGTTGTAATACTGGGAGAGCAGCGAGCCCTGCGTGTATCCAGTGCTGGTCAGCGTCGAACCCGCGATCACCGGCACGATCGGCACCGTGATACCGGAATTCACGGTCACGGTCTGGCCGGCGCCAAAGGGTGTTGCCGTGGTGTTCACCACCGGAGCGGCGCCCAGCAAATTGGTGGTGGTAATCGTCGTGCCGCCGGTAAAGCCAAAGTTCCCCCCGAGCAACAGGGTGCCCGCGCCGATGTTGACCGGCACCAACCCGTTCGTCGTGGTCCCAATCACCTCGACCGCCACACCGGTGGCCGGACTGAAATTCACCGGACCGGTGCCGGTGAAGTTGGTGCCGGTGAAGCGAACCGAATAATTGTTGCCTCCGGTCACCGAAAGCGTCTGGCCGCCGGCCATCGTCAGGGTGCCGAGCTGGATGGCGTTGTTGGTATTGGCGCCGTTGTTGTTGACGTTGATCGCCGCCCCGCTCGCGCCCGGATCGAGCGCCACACTGGTGTAGCCAGTCGTCGTCGTGCCGCTGCCGACATAGATCGTTCCATTGATGCCGTTGCCGTTGTTGCGCAGATCGAGTCCGCCGCCATTGAGGAGCACCGCGCCAGTGCCCAGCGGGCTGACCGTCGGACCGGCCGGGCCGGCGGCCTGAACCGTGCCTCCGTTGACCGTCAACCCCCCGGTGAACGCGTTCGTTCCCGCGAAAGCCAGGGTTCCCAAGCCCTGCTTGGTGATGCTGACTCCGGTCCCGCTTACGGACCCGCCGAAAGTCGCCGTCATCTGTGGGGCGGCGACCGTAATGGCGGTATTTCCAGCCGGCAGGGTGGCCGCGCCGTTGAGGGTCAGGTTGTTGATGCCGTTGAACGTGAAGTTGCCGTTGACGGTGACCGGATTGGCCACCGTAAACGCGCCGCTGGCTAGCAGCGTGGAGCCCGTGGCGATGGTCAGCGTGCCGGTGCCGAGCGGACCGGCGGTCACCACGCTGCCCACGGTGCTCGGCGTGCTGTTGCCTCCGATGACCAGGCCGCCGGCGCTGCCCGCGGTGACGCCACCGGCGAAGGTGCTCTGGCCGCTCAGCTGAAGCAGGCCGCCGCCCGAGTAGGTCAGGGCGCCTCCGTTTTGAATGATGGCGCCGACATTCAGGGTCGGCTGCAGCGTCGTGAGGGTCTGCGCATTGAAGGAGATCGGATTGACCGTGATCGCGATGGCGTTGGCGTTGCCGCCGAAGTCCAGCGTGCCGTTGATCGTCGCGGTCGTGGCGACGTTCATCGAAGAAGCGCTGATGCTGTTGCCGGGAAGGGTAAGCACGCCGCCGGTCGTGACGGTCGGAGTGGCGGTGCCGCCGATGTTGTTGAAGGTCAGGCTGGTCAGGGTGTTGGCTCCCACCAGCGTCATCACGGCGCCGCCATTGAGCACCACCGACTGGTTGGCGATCACCCCGCCGGCCACCTGAATGACCGTGCCATTGTTGATGGTCAGGCCGGTCCCCGTGGTCGGGGCCGGAAGGACACCGGTCGCGCCGATGGTGAGGGTCTGCTGGTTGACGATGGTGCCACCGGTGTAGGTGTTGGCGCCGGCCAGGATGATGTTGCTGGCCCCCCAGTTGCCGCCGTAGGCCACGAGCCGGACCTTGCTGGTGCCACCGCTGGTGTTGTCCGCGATCTTCGAGTTGATCGTCGTGGCAGCTCCGCCGTTGGCATAGTTATAGAGATACAGGTCGGAGGCAGCCGCCGGGGTCAAACCGCCCGCGGTGAGCACGCCGGGGAGCAGTGTCGTCCCAATGGTGGTGGCTCCAGCCGAGCCGATCACGTTGTTCACGAGCAAGCCGCCGCTGGTGAGATTCAAGACATCGTTCGCACCGGCGAAGGTCAAGGCGACCGCGCCGGTTTGGTTCGAGGCCAGATTCAGCGCGTTGATGGCCGCGCCGCTGGAAGGCACGGTCCCGCCCGCAAGCAGGCGGATGTTTTGTGTCGGCTGATTGCCTGCTGGAATCGCCGCCCCATCGTAGCCAGGCGTCCCAGTCACGACAGTAAAGCCGTTGCCGACCGGATTCGCCAGGTCGGTCACGCCCAGACCGGGAACATAGGTGGCAAACTCCGCACCCGTCGTGGTAAAGAAGTGCGAGGTGACGGCCCAGCCGCCGATGAGGTTGTTGGACAGCGTCGGCGCGGCCGTAATGATGATGTTGTGGCTGCGGCCCGCGCCATCATTGATCAGCCCCAGGGTGCCGGTGCTGTTGTTGGTGTAGTTCTGGGCGAACTGGATGGTGGCGCCGTTGGCAGCGTTCCGGGTCAGGCTCGCCAGGGTCAGCGTTGCCGAATCGGGCGCGACGCCAAAGTTGGTCTGCATGGTCGAGCTGATGATCGAGGTGCCTCGCTCCAGCGCGACCGGGCCGATCGACTCAGCCGAGAGCGTCGAAGCGCGGCCGTAGTAGTTGAAGCCGCCGCCGCTGAGGGTGATGGGCGTCAATGGATTCACCCGGGTGGCGCTGTCCGACGCGGAGGAGCCCGCGTTCGAGGAACTGTTGTTCAGGTTCAACGACGCGAAGTTGATGTTGATCGACGACGTGTTGGGCAAAGCGCCGTTGTCCACCAAGGTCGTGCCTTGAATGGTGCCGCCGCTGCTCAAAGCTCCACCGTTAATCAAGGTCGGGCCGGTATAGGTCAGCGGATTGAGAATAGCCAGCGTGCCGCCTGTTCCCGACCGCACGAACGCCAGGCCGGTTCCGGTGAGTCCGCCCGAGTAGTTGGCGCTCCCGGTGTTGGCCACCAGGGTGGCGCCGGCAAGGGACGACGTGATCGTTCCCCCGCCAATGTTGGTCGTCGCTCCCGCGGCCGCGCTGGAGAGGGTGCCGATGAACTGCGCCTGGCCGTTGAGGTCCAGCGTCCCGCCGGGGTTCACGACCAGGGCGTTGTTCGGGAACAAGGTATTTGCCGCGCTGCCAAGCTTCAGAGTGCCGCCGTTGACGGTGGTGGTGCCGGTATAATACTGCAGAGCCGACAGGTTCAGGTTTCCCGCGTCCGCCTTGGTCAGCCCGGCGGTGCCGGTGAAGGTGCCGCTCATCGTCGCCGTAGCGGCGCTGGCAACGTGGAAGATGCCTTCGACCCCGCCGAGGGCCACGATGGGGATGCTGAGGGTGTTGGCGCCGCCGGTGACCAGCAAACCGCCGCTGGTCAAGGTCAAGGGGGCGAAACTGCCGCCCCCCACGGTCAACCCGGTGCCGCTGATCGCCAGCCCGTTGATCGTTTGCGGGCGCCCGAGATTAGTGCTGGCCGTCAACTTCACGGTATCCGTGACGGCCGCCGCGGAGAGATTCGCATTGTAAGCGCTGAAGGCCGTAATGCCGTTCGTGGCATCGTAGGTCGCGAAATCCGTCCCATTCACCAGCGCTCGGGCCAGGATTCCCGTCGTGGCCGGAACCAACGTCGGCGCGGTCGTGAAGACGATCTTATTGGTGGCGGTGCCCAATGCGCCGGTGAAGTTGATCGAGCTGCCGGCATTCTGGGTCAGCGTGGTGAAGGTGATCGTGCTCGCCTGCGCGCCGGTGCCGGGATTGACGTTAAAGGTGGAGCCGCCCGAGTTGAGCGCCAGGGTCGTCAACGTTTCCGACGAGGGCGCGGTGCTGTTGACCGTGTAGTTGAACCGGCCAGCCAGGGTCATGGCCTTGCCGCCGAGACGGCTGGCGGTCGCGGTACCGGAGTCGTCCACGTTGATCGTTCCGCCAGGATTGACCGCCACCGTGCCGCCCGCGCCGAACCTGCCGAGGCCATTGAGCGTCAGCGCGCCGTTATTGGAGGTGACATTGCCCACCGCCGCCGTGTCAGGGATGCTGATCGTCACCGTGCCGGTGCCGAGTGCCACGAGCGGGCCGCTGTTAGCCAGCGTGCCAGCGGTGAGATTGATATTGCCCGCGCCCGCGAAGAGCAGCGTGTTGCCCGAGGTAATGCCGCCAGTCAGGTTGAGATCGGAAAAAGCATCCGCACCGATGACGGTCGCTGCGCCACTGTTCTGGGTAATCAGCCCGGCCCAGGTGTTGGTCACCGGCACGGCCAGCGTGCCGCCGACACTCTGCAAAGCGCCACCGAAATTGACGCCCTGGTTTTGGCTGACGCTCGTGCCTTGCAGGGTCAGCGGGTTGCTGACCGTGATCCCTCCGGTAATCTGCACTGCCGCAGTGACCGGACTGGCGATAATGATCGCTCCGGTGCCGGCCGCGTTGGGGCTGGTGAGCCGGACCACACCCTGATTGATCGTGATCCCCCCGCTCCAGCCGCTGTTGTCAGCGGTCAAAACCAGCGTTCCAGCGTCGTTCTTGGCGAGGCTGGCCGTGGTGAAGCCGGTGACGTCAAACGGACTGGTCAGCGTCAGCGTTTTCCCAGTGGTCACTTCAATCGCCCGGGTGTTCGCCGTGCTGAGGAGCTGGATCGTACGCCCGGTGCTGAAGGTGCCCGTCGCCCGCAGGGTCGAGGTGCCGGTGGTCGGAGCGAGGTTGACGAAGTTCGTTGCGGTGCCCAGCTCGGAATCCTCGTCAACTGATAACACCCCCTGCCCTACGGTGATCGTGCCCGTAAAGGCATTCGCGACGGTAAAGTTGGGGTTGCTGGCGAGGCTGTTGCCCAGCACCAGCGTGCCGGCCCCGGTTTTGATGAAACCGTTGGCGCCGGTCACCTGCCCCTGAAGGATCAAGCCTTGCGGCTGGTAGGCGAAAGTCGCGTTGGCCACCGAAAAGGTCGGGGTGGCCGCGGCGAGTGTCGTGGGGCCAGTAAATCTCAGCGCGTAACCGTTATTGTTGGTCACGGCCAGCGTTACGTTGCCGATCGAAAGCGGACCGGTCTCTTCGATGATCTTGTTGGACGCGGTGGTGAAGAGCGCGGACCCCGCGGGAATCCCTAATCCCAACCGTCCGACGCTAATGGTGCTGCTGGCGTTGAGGGTGAACGCATCCGAGAAAGTCCCGGCGACGTTTGGAGTGCCGAATCCATCTCCGTCCGCGGCCAATCCGAAGACGCCGCCGTTCAACGTGGCCGCGATCCCGGTCCCTCCGCCTGGCCGGCCTTTCGGGCCGAAGACCACGGATTGGTTGACGTCGAGGCTCGGGACGGTGCCTGTCCAGTTGGTGTTGTTGCCCGCCAGAATGACGGTGCCCTGGGTCGTCTGGGTGTTCGTGAGCGTCAGGTTCGCACCGCCGGTGATGTTCCCGGCCAGCGTAAAGCTGGTACCGGTCGTCGGCGTCTGAAACTGGCGCGGCGCAAGCATGAAGCTGCCGCTGGCGGGCACGGTGAGGGGCCCGGAAAAGACGGTGCCGCTCTGGTTGGCCCCGATGATGCCCGTGCCAGTGATGGCCAGCGGGTTGGGGATGAAAGCGGTGGGGAGGCTGCCGACGAGTTCGCCAGTATCATTGACGGTGATCGTCCCGACACTTCCGAGCGCGGCAGCATTCTGCAGTTCGATGAAACCGCCATTGATATTGACGTTGCCCGTAAAGCCGGAGTTGGCACCGATAATCTGGAGGTCCGACCCGCCTGTTTTGGTCAGAGTTCCCGACCCGGTAAGTTGACCCGCGTTGGCCAGCAAAACCTTGCCGGTCGTTCCGGCACCCGGAGTAGCGAGGGTGCCGCCGCCCGTGCCGAAGTTGAAGACGCGCGTCGGCGTGCCGCCCACGTTCAGGGTGTAACTGAGGATGCCGTTGTTGGTGAAGTTGACGGTGTTGGGCGCAGGGCCGAGGTCGCCGTCGTTCGCAACCAGCAGCGTGCCGCCACCGGCACCGTTGATATTGACTCCGCCGGTGAAGGTATTGGCCGCGGTCGAGGTCAGCGAGAGCGTGCCGGTGCTGGCGCCGGTAAGGGAAAGCGAGCCGGGGCCGCTGATGATGCTGCTGGCGCCGAGCGTCAGGGTGGTCGTGCCGGAGACCGTGACGTTCGTATTGCTGAGCAGAACGATCGGCGCGGTAATGACGTTGTTGTTCGTGCTGTTGACCAGGGTCGCTGGTCCCGCCAGCGTGCCGGTATCAAAAAAGAGGCCCGAATTGAGGCCGGTGCCGGCGGCGAGGGTATAGACTGAGGTGCCGGTATTCGCGAAGGTCAGCGAGCCGGCGTGCTGCTGGCCGTTGAGGTTGATCGTCGTGGCCGTGGTGCTATCCCCGTTGTTGATCGTGACCGTGTCGTTGGTCAGCCCAGGCACTCCGGCACTCCAGTTGGCGGCATTGTTCCAATCCGCTCCGGTCGCGCTCGGAAGAGGACTCGGATTGTTGAAAACTGTGGTGATCGGGGTGCCGCTTCCGGCGGCCGTCAGGTCAACGAAATAGGCGTTCCCGCCGACGGGATTGATGTTGATCGTGAAAGTGAGCCGGCCATTGGCGGTGCCGGTGGGAATGCTGAAGTTGGCCGCGGTCGGGAACGGGGTGCCGGTCGAATCATTATTGAATCCGATGAGGTGGTACGTGCCCGCCGCGCTCGGGGTGAGGTTAAACGTGACCGGGGCGGCGCCGCCGGGGGCGGTCAAGGTATTCAGGCCGGTGACGTTGATCAGGTCGTTGCTGCCCGTCGGGGTGGTGAGATCGTAGTTGAGACCGGTCCCGCTGCTGATCGTGAGACCGCCAATGCTGAGGGTGCCGAACGCGCCCATCCCCGAGGCCCCGATCCCGCCCGGAGTGATCGTCCCGACGCCCGCGGAACTCAGGACGGTGCCCGAGAGGCTGGCGGTGGCGCCGCTGGTCAGTCGGCCGCCGCTATTCAGAGTCACGTTCCCGGTGCCGGTCGCCGAGCCGCTCAGGTTGGTCACGTTGACCACGCCGGTCCCGCTCACTGTGGTGCCGCCGGTATAAGTGTTGCCAAAGCTCAGGTTGGCCGTGCCACCGGTGACCGTCAGCGTCTGGCCCGTGCCGTTCAGAGCGTTGGCGAGCGATTCATTGAAGGTGCCGCCGCCGACCGCGACATTGCCGGCCACCGCACCCACGGCATTGGCATTCACAGTTCCGGCGGTGAGGTTCAGACCGCTGGGCACCGCAGCGCTAGCGGTGGCCGTCAGCGTGCCCGCGCTAACCGTGGTCAGGCCGGTGTAGTTGTTGGTCACGCCAAGAGTGACCGTGCCCGCTCCGATCTTGGTCAAAGCGGCCCCTCCAGTGACTTGTCCCGAAAGCACCAGGTTTCCCGCCCCACCGATGCTGCTATCGGCCGCAAGGGTGACCGTGCCAGTGGTTGTCCCGGTGCCCGTGCTACTGATCAAGGCGCCGCCGCTGCTGATGCCGGTGCCGCTGATGGTCAATGGTTCGGCGCCGATATTCTGGCCCTGGAGATTCAGGACCGCACCGGAATTGATGGTGGTCCCGTTGCTCGTGTCACCGAGGGGGAATCCGCCGGTGGTCAGAACGCCAATCGCCACGGTCCCCTGATTGACGATAATCGCACCGGTAAACGCGCTGAAGTTGCTGGTGCCATTTCCCAAACTCAGCGTTCCCAAGCCGGTCTTGGTCAGCGTGCCAGTCCCCTGCAACTGCGCATTGCCCGTACCCGTTCCGGCGCCGGCCCCATCGTCGAGGGTGAACACGACGCCGCTTCCCACCACGTCGAAGGTGCCGCCGCCGGTGCCGATCACATAGACCTGGCCGTTCCCGGGCAGGGCTGCGGTGGGGACATTGTCATTGTAAGAGGCGGTCAACCGGAAGGTCGCGTTGTTGGAAAGATTGACGGACTTGTAGGCGGTGCCGCCGGTAAAGATGCCAAGCGGAGCGGAGGTCGCACCGCCATTGCCACCCGGCGTCTCGAAGATACCCCCGGTAATGTTGATATTGCCGGTAAAGGTGTTGCCGGTGTTCGAAAGCGTGAGCTTGCCCGCACTGACGTTGATCGTCCCCGCGCCTGTCCCGACGGCCCCACTGAGCGTGAGATTGCCCGCCCCCGCCTTGGTAATATTAAAGGCCCCGCCGACCGCTCCCCCAACCGTCAGCGTCCCCGTCCCATTCGCCGTGATTATCCGCGCCGCGCTGAGGGTCACCGCCCCGGTGCCGAGGTTGAGGTCCTGGGTCCCCCCGAACGCGAAATCGCCATTCCACGCCTGGGGATTGTTGTTGGCCAGGGTCAGCGCCCCGGCGCTGGTGTTATTGATCGTGCCTCCGGCGATCGTAAACGTGCCCGCCGCAGCACCCAGGGCGGTGGCGCTGTTGATATTGAGAGTCCCCCCCGCCAGCGTCGTTCCGGCGCTGTGAGTATTGTTCCCGCTCAGGGTCACCGTCCCCGTGCTGGTCGCGCTGCCGATCGTGAGCAGACCGCCGCTCCCCGAGACATCGCCCGTGACCGCGAGCGTGCCGCCGGCACCCACCTGCCACGTCTGTGCGGCGCCAATGCCGAGCTTCGCGGAGATGGTATCGAGGCCACTGAGCTGCGCGGCATTGTTGATTCCGCTCGCGCCGAGGCTCAGCGTGAATCCTCCGCTCAGCGTCCAGCCACCGGTATCAAACCGGAGTCCGTTGATGGCGCGATCCACGGTCAAGGCCGGCTGGTTGGCCGTCGGCGTGCCGGCGAACAGCCCGATATCCGCCGTCAGATTGTTGGCCGGAGCCGTGCCTCCCCAATTTGTGCCGATCTCGAAATTCGTATCCGTCGCGCCGCTCCAGGTGATTACGGTAGCCTTGGCTGCTCCCGCGACCAGCGCGGCACAGACGGCCATCGTGGACTTGAAACGAGCGAGCGAGCACGCCAAGGGACGGGGTTGGGAAGAGCGGATGCGTTTCATAGAGGGGGAGGCAAGACTGTTCGGGCGGGGAATTTTGGAAAAATCGCATTTAAGCGAACGTCCGGTCGCGTGGATAGATCAACTCGCGCAGGGGTCGAAACTGCCGAAAAACGGCCTTCCGCCAGCCGCAGGCGCGGCAGGGTCGGCCCAGAGCTGGAATCGAGGGAGCGGAACATGGGGGAAATCAAAAAGAGAGATTCCTACAGCTCATGTCCTCAGCCCCTTCTTAACGTTCGTCAAAAGAAATTTTATCAAACCCCGTAAATTGGCTGCCCACAGGGCGCGTTTGTCCCAAAATTGCGCCTCTCGCCAAGGCGCTTGGCAGGCAGGGTTGCCAACCGTTATGATGTGCCTCTCTCCCCGGATGAAACTTCGCGTCTCCCTCGTTCTTCTCTCCTGCCTGCTGAGCATCCTGACGGGCCTCGTTTTGGGCCGTCGTGGCGGTGCCACCCCCACCCGCGGGTCCGCTTCGGGGCCGCGGATCGGCCTGTCCATGGATACTCTGAAGGAGGAGCGCTGGCAGGGAGATCGCGACCGGTTCGTCCAGCGGGCCACGGAACTTGGCGCGGAGGTCTCCGTGCAAAGCGCCAACAGTGACGACACTCGCCAAATCAAGGATGTCGAAGGTCTGCTCACCCAGGGCATCGATGTGCTGGTGATCATTCCCCACGACGGCGCAGCCTGCGCGAAGGCGGTCGAGCAGGCCCATGCAGCCGGCGTGCCCGTGCTCGCCTACGATCGGGTGATTACCGGTTGTGATTTAGATCTTTATCTGACCTTCGACAACGTGAAAGTGGGCGAGTTGCAGGCCAGATTCCTCGTGGACCGGCCGGGCGGCCCGCCCCGGAAATTGGTGCGCATCTACGGCTCGAAGACCGACCACAACGCGGTGCTCTTCAAGCAGGGTCAGGACCACATCCTTGGCCCGCTGATCAAAGCGGGGGAGATCGAGGTGGTGCACGAGGATTGGGCCCAGGACTGGCGGCCTGAGAACGCCAAAAAGATTGCCAACGCCGCCATCACCAAGGCGGGGGGCAAATTCGACGCCATCCTCGCCTCCAACGACGGAACCGCCGGCGGTGCCATTCAGGCGCTGACCGAAGAAGGGCTCGCCGGCAAAATCGTCGTCACCGGGCAGGACGCGGACCTCGCCGCCTGCCAGCGGATCGTCGCCGGCACCCAGGCGATGACCATTTACAAGCCGCTCTCACTGATCGCGAACCAGGCCGCAGAACTCGCCGTCAAGCTGGCGAAGCGACAGCCCGTCATCGCCCGGTCCGGGACCGAGAACGGAAAAATCGTCGTCCCGAGCGTGCTGCTCGATGTGGTCGCGGTGACGAAGGAGAATATCGAGGAAACCGTCGTCAAGGACGGCTTCCAAAAACGCGAGGAAGTCTATCGCGGCGCGCCGGTCAAATGACCAATGAGCGCGATTCTCACCGCCCGCGGCATCACCAAGCGATTTCCCGGCGTCGTCGCGCTCCGGGATGTTTCCTTCGACCTGCGAGCGGGTGAAATCCACGCGCTGTGCGGCGAAAACGGCGCGGGAAAATCGACGCTGATCAAGCTGCTCAGCGGGTTGCATCCGCATGGGAGTTACGAAGGGGAGTTCCTGGTGTCCGACCAGCCCGCGCATTTTCGGGGCATCGCGGACGCGGAACGCGCCGGGCTCGCCGTCATCTACCAGGAACTGGCGCTGGTCGAACAACTCAGCGTCGCGGAGAACATCTTTCTCGGCGCGGAGCCGCGGCGCCTGGGCCTGATCGATTGGCCGCGCGTGCATCGCGAAGCCCGCGCGCTGCTCGACCGCTTCGGCGTGAAGCTCGATCCCCATCTGCGCTGCGACCGGCTCGGCGTCGGGGAGAAGCAGCTCGTGGAAATCGTCAAGGCCCTGCGCAAGGAGTCGCGCATTCTGATTCTCGACGAACCGACCGCCGCGCTCGCGGAGCACGAGGTCCAGATTCTCCTCACCATCCTGCGCGATCTGCGCGCGCGCGGCATCGCCTGCATCTACATTTCCCACAAACTCGACGAAGTCTTCAGCCTCGCCGACCGCATCACCGTCCTGCGCGACGGCTCGACCATCTGGACCAAGCCCGCGCGCGAAACCAGCAAGGCCGACGTCATCCGCGCGATGGTTGGCCGCGAGATCGCCGATCTCTTCCCGCGGCGCGCCAAACAAGGTGAGGCAGACTTGCAGTCTGCCCCGCCAGGTCTCAACCGCACGGCCCAAGATGCGCCCCCCGCTGCATCGAAATCCCCCACCCCTTTCGCCCGGCAGACTGCAAGTCTGCCTCACATCTTCCGGATCGAAGCACTCACCGTCTGCGACGAGCACACCGGGCGCGAGCGCCTCAGCGACATCTCCTTCTCCCTGGCCCCCGGCGAGGTGCTCGGCCTCGGTGGACTGATGGGCGCCGGTCGCACCGAGCTGCTCATGCATGTATTCGGCGCGTGGGGCCGGCGGCACGCCGGACGGGTGGAACTGGCCGGCCACGAGCTCCCACCCCTGCGGCCCGCGGAAATCCTTCGCCGCGGGCTGGTCCTGGTCAGCGAGGATCGGCGCCGCTACGGCCTCGTCCTCGAGCAAACCATCGGCTTCAATCTTTCGCTCTCCTCGCTGGCCCGCCTGACGCGCCGCGGTTTTATCGATGCCAGCCGCGAGTTCCAGAAGAACGACGCGCTCTTTCGTTCGCTGCGCGTCAAGGCGCCGGGGATGGAAGCCCGGGTGGGCAAGCTCTCCGGCGGCAATCAGCAAAAAGTCGTCCTCGGCAAAGCGCTCATGACGGAGCCGCAGGTCATCTTCCTCGACGAACCCACCCGCGGCATCGACGTGGGCGCAAAGCTCGAAATTTACGAAATCATCAACCAGCTCACCGACGCCGGAAAAGCCGTCGTGCTCGTCTCCAGCGAGCTGCCAGAATTAATGGGCATGAGCGACCGCATCCTCATGCTGCACGAGGGCCGCATCGGCGGAGAATTCACCCGCGCCGAAGCCACCCCCGAACGCCTCCTGCAAGCCGCCCTCGGCCACCCCACGTCAGCCGGCGTCTGATTGGCCGGCTTCGGCTCTGTTCGGACTCTTCGATCAACCCTGCTACTTCGACAGCATTCCCTAGGACAAGTTAATGGCGTGCGGGAAAAGGTCGTGGATGGGAAAGTCCTGAGGTTGCTGGAAGAGTTCCTGAATCAAGGAGTCATGGAGACCGGCAAGGCGTGGGAGCCCACGCCGAACGGCACGCCGCAGAGGGCGGTAATCAGTCCGCTGCTGGCGAACATCTACCTCGACTCCCTGGATCACGAGATGGCGCAGAGGCAAACTACTTCTCCACACTGCTATCTGGAAGAATCGCACATCTTCGCGAGGATTTTTTTGGTGCACATTGCGCAACTGGTTGAGGGATCGTTGTCAGCTATGAAATTCGACGAAATGTCGTGTGCGTTGCTCTTCCTCTGCAGCCCTCCGCGTCCTCCGCGTCTCGCCCGATTCCGACCCCCGCTTGTCCCCTCCTCCTCGGTCCTCTGCGTTTCAACTTGCCCGACGAGCTTGGTTGCGGCTTCGCCGCCTTGTGTTTCGTGTTTTTCGCGTCCTCCGCGGGACTCAGTCCGCAGCAGTCAAATCGTCCCGCAGAGCCAGCAGCGCGAGCATGCGTCCGGTCTTTCCGCGCTCCGCGCGATAGGAGTAATAGCTTTCCAGATTGGCCGCGGTGCACGTGCCGCAATCCGCGATCCGTCCCACCCCGGCCCGTTCGCAATCCCGCCGAATCAGGGCCGCAAAATCGATTTCGTAGTTCGGCGGCCGGATGCAGGGGCTGAGTTGCACCACCATGTTCGCCGGATCGCACCCGAACTCCGCAACCATGCGTTCGATGGCGGCCGACGTGATGCTGAGTTCGCTGCCCTTTCGCCCGGAGTGCAGCAATCCGATCACCCGTTTCGTCGGGTCCACCAGATAGACCGCGCAGCAATCCGCCACATAGGCGCCGAGACAGACCCGCGGGTCCGCCGTAATCAAACCATCCACCTTGCCCACCGGTCCCACGGTCTGCGCATCGACGACCGCGACTTCGCCACCATGAACCTGCGCGCCGACGACAAAAATCCTGTCCGCCAGGCCCAAAGCCGTGCGCACGGCGGCGTGCCGGGCCGCCAGCCGCTCCAAGGCCAGACCGCGCTCGACCTTCACCTCGAGATCCGCCGCTCGGGTGCAAAAAGCGTGGCGAATTCCGGGGAGGGCCAGGAGCGCGGGGAACTGCTCGAAGGCCCCTGCATCCGCCGCCCTCATTGTCAGCGCTTCTTCGCCGGCGCCGCGTTCGCCGCGGGAACGGCTTTCGGACTTCTGCCCCGCACCAGCGGATCGTCGAAGGTCTCGGCATAGACCGTGTCCGTGGCCGTCACGCGATCGAAATCGGCGAGCGCCGTGTTGTAGTTGGCGCGCGCCTGCAACTCGGTGCTGCGGGCGGTCGTCAATTGCACCTGCGCATTCAAGACGTCGAGCTGCGTGCCGGCGCCCGCGGAGAGGCGTTCGGTCGCGAGGCGCACCGCTTCGAGCGCCTGCTCGACGGTCTTTTGCTGGCTGCGAATGGTTTCCCGCGCGGTCTGCAAATTGGCGAAGGCCTGTTGCACTTCGAGTTCCACCTGATGCACGGAATCGTCGTAGTTGATCTTGGCCGACTCGAGGTTCGCGCGGGCGGTCTTCACCTTTCCGTAGGTCTCGAGGCCATCGAAAATTTTCCACTGTCCGGTGAAGCCAAAGAACCAGCCATTGACCGTGTCATCGAGCTTGTCGGAGAGCGACGAATTGCGCACCTCGAAGCCGCCGTTGGCATTCAACTGCGGCTTGTAGCCGGCGAGGGCCACTTTGATCTGCTCTTTCTGAATGAGGATATTGAGCCGCTGGACCTTGAGGAACGGCCGCCGTTCGATGCCGAGCTGGATGGCGTTTTTCAAGCCGACCGGGCGTTCGTGCGCGGTGAGATCGCCGACCGCCCGGAAGGTCGGCGTCCCCTGCGGGCCCGGATCGAGGCCGAGCGTCTTCGCGAGCTGAAACTGGGCGATCAGGGAGTTGCTTCCCGCGCTGATCAATTGGGGCTGCTGATTGGCGAGTGCGACCTCGGCTTGGAGCACGTTGAAGCGTGGCACGGTGCCGGCCTCGAAGCGGTTTTGCTGATCCTTGAGTTGATCCTTGAGCAGCTTCACGGACTCCTGCTGGACGGTGATCAGCGCCCGCGTGAGCAGCACCGTGTAGAACTGCTGGCGCACCGTGGCGATCGTCTGATCGACGGTGTCGCGCAGGCTGAAGTAGCTGCTGTCTTCGGTGAATTTCGCGATCCGGATCGCGGCGCGCACCTGGCCGCCGGCGTAGAGCACTTGCGTGGCTTGCACGGTCACCTGCCATGATTTGTCGTTGATCCCACCCTGGCTCTGCGAGGTGCTCGACGAGCTGTTGTTCAAGCTCGACTCGAGCTCGCCGGCGATCTGTTCCGCGGCGCTCGGGGTGACTCCGGGGATGCTGGCAAACTGGCTGGCATCCACGCTGGTTGGAGCTCCCGAGGACGGCCCGCCTTGGGAGCGGCCTTCGAGCAGAGAAGTCGCCTGCTGATTGTAGCTCCCGTTGAGACTGAGGTGGGGCAGGGCTTGGGCGCGCACTTCGATGATCTGGCCGCGCGTCACTTCGATCTGCTGCAGCGCCTTGAGGATGTTGGGATTCTGCTTGAGCGCGATTTGCACCGCCTCGTCCAGCGGCAGATCACCGGTAATCGTGCGAATCGCCCCGCTGCGCTCACCCGCGGAAACGGCGGGCGAAAGAGAAGCCAGGAGAGCGGCGCAAGCCGCGGAGCGCAGAATTCGATTCATTGGTTTTGGCAGTAGGTGGAGATTTTCTCGTAAATCTGGACCCAGGTCTTTTGCTCGCTGCTGTCCAGATGGGTCATCATTTTGAGGAGGTTGGTTACCATGTCGTCGCGGACTTCGGCAACCAGGGCCGCACCGGTTTCCGTGATCTGAACGAGAATCTGGCGCCGATCGTCCTTGCCGTGGGTGCGTTTGACGTGCCCGAGCTTCTCCAGGCGATCGACCAGCCCCGTCGCGGCGGCCGTGGTGTGCCCCATGCGCTGGGCGATTTCCGACATCGTGAGATGGTCCTGCTGGGCGAGGAAACCGAGCAGGCAGTACTGGGGAAACGAGACATTCCCGCGCGCCAGCTCCTTCGACAGATTGAGAATGAAGCAGCGCTGGAGACTGGTGAAAATGTCGGCCAGCCGCTCGGCATCAGCTCGCAAACGTGATTCTTCCCGGGTGGGCGGCATAAGGTTAATGGGGTTGACCTTATAGGCGACAAAGGCTTCGTCAATTCTCTAAAGCACCCGGGGGGTGCGAGTGCGACGAGTAACCTGCGCTGCGGCGCAGCCCGTCCCTGCCCAGCTGTCATCCTGAGCGGAGCCGCGTGGCGGCGTGTGGAAAAGCGGCGGTGGGCGCGCGGCGGAGTCGAAGGATCTCTGACTTCCATGGGCGCAGGCGGAGGCAGTCTGCAGGCGGCTCCGCACCGCCTCCGCCCACAAAATTGGAGGTCCTTCGACTACGCAGCGCGCAACCCCACCCCGACTCCACACACCCGCGCTGCTCCGCTCAGGATGACAGATTGATTGGGAGCGGCACCGCTCCACTCAACGATGCGTCGTCATGCACCCCTTCAATCACCGCGGCACCCAAGCTGCGTCGTGCGGGCTCCTTGCCACCGCGGGCCGCGCCGCTTAGCCTTGCAGACCTATGGATTCCAACCTGTTGCGTACCGTCTCCTTTTTGCGGTCTCTGACCGATGAAGAGCTCGCGGCCTTCGACGCTTTGCTCACCATCCGCGAGTTCAAAGCTCGGGAACGGATTATCGAGGAAGGCACCCCGGTCTTTGCCATTTACCTGGTGTGCGATGGGATCGTGCACGTCCGGCGCCTCGGCAAAGGCCGTGAAATCCTGCTCGGCCGGCTCGGCGTGGGCGGCTTTTTCGGCGAGATCAATCTCTTCGATCCCGGCATCGCCACCGCGAGCATCTACGCGATGAAAGCGACCCGGATCGCGTGCGTCGAGTACGAGCCCCTGCGCACCTTCATGGCCAGCCATCCGGCCACGGGCTACAAGATGGTTTCCGCGATGATGACCGAGATGTCGCGGCGCCTGCGCCAGATCAGCGGGCGCCTGGTGAATATGGCCTACTGGTCCAGCTCCGAGGCCTCACTTTCCAAACCTGAGGCCTCGTAGCCAGCGCTTCCAGAACGGGAACGGCTGAGCCGGCGGCGTCGGCGGCTGGTGGCGGACCGGCTCGGCGCGCGGCGCCGTGGGCGCCTCGCCCTCTCCAGGTTGCAGCACGACATCGCCTTTCGCCGGAGTCCCGTGCACGATGTCGGCGATGAAAAACGGACGCCGCCGCACGCCGGTCGCGCGGAGCTCGCCGGAAAGCGCGCCGTCGGCATAACTGCGCAAGCTGGCGCCGGCCTTTGGAGACTGCGCGTCCGCGCCATCCACCAGCACGAAGTGCGTCTCCGCGTTGACCAGGGCAATTCGTCCCATGAGCAGCGGCCGCTGGCGCGCTTCGGCCATGGCTTTCTCGTTCGCCGCACGCCGGCGCGCCGCGGCCGCCCGCGGGAGCAACTGGCATCCGCCCAGCGCGCCCATCAGCAGGACGATGGCGCACCAGCGAGGGAAAGAGGCAATCATCCGCGTAGGATAGCCGCCCGGGACAGACCGGGAAAGTTCACAGTCATCCGAGCGGAAACGGGCGCCCGTCGGTGCGCGGGCGCCCGGGGCGTAGGACGCGAAGGCGTCAGGGGGCTCCGGTCGCATACTCGTGGATCCTGGACAGCACCAGGTCACGAAGGGTGGGGTCGAGGCTTTCCGTCCGGCGCAGAAACGCTTCCCGGACCACGGCAGCGGGAAATGGCGCGCGAGCAGACGAGAGAACCGGAGTGCGGTTCGCTTCCGGCGATTCCTCGCCGCTGTCGATGGCGGTGTGGGAGAAGCCCCGGCCATCGATCCAGGTCAGCGCCTGCCCGTGATCAGGTTTCCCGTAGCAGAGCTGGAATCCGTGGATGGTGGTGTGATCGACCTCATACCAGACCACCAGGTCGAAGTAATCATCCGACATCCAACGCCGGGGCAGATCCCCGGCCACCTCTTTGATCGGCTGGTCAGTCAACATGCCACGCGGAAAGATGACGGAGATGCGTTCTTGGGTTCACGATGTCAGTTCCTGGCCCGGAGGCGGCGGCCAACGAAAATCAAGGAGCTGCCGACGATCACGAAGGTCGCCGCGGCGGTGAGAACGACGCGAACGGAAGTCCAGGTGGCGCTCGGTCCGCTGCTGTAAACGAGGAGCTGCTGCCCATCGAGAGGCGTCCAGCGATAGAGCCCGGAACTTTTCGGGCCGCCCGACGGAATGCAAAGCGACGATCCCGCAATCACGAGGCCGAGAGCAAAGGTCAGAGTGCCGAGGATGCCCGCGAGGGTGGCCAGTGCATTCGGGTTCTTCATCGGGAAAACAAGTTAGACCAACGGGTGCGTCCGGAGAAAGTTGGGGGAAGGCGCAGCCCCGCGAGCTCACCTGCTGCCATTCTTTCGTTCGTCGGAGGAATGAGCGCAAGCGTCCCCTTTCTAACAAACCCTCGCGTCGTTCGTCTTATGCGTGAACGATGTCGTCCCCGACTCGCCACGAACCACCGACGCTCGATGCCCCCGCCGACCTGCTCACGATGGCCGTAAACCGCTCGGACGAAAGCGCTGCGCCCACCCCCGCGTGGGAGACGATCGAGCAGGTCTTTGCCGCCCTGGAGTCGCCGCTGCTCATTTATGCCCGGCGGTTGCTCAACGATTTCGGCGTTTCGGAGGACATCGTGCAGGAGGCTTTTATGAAACTTCATGCTCAGTTCCACGCGGTGCGCGCGCCCCAGCCGTGGCTGTATCGCACCGTGCACAATCTCGCGGTGGATCATCAGCGGCGCGCGAGCAAGATCGTGCCGCTCGATCCCGCGGCCCGGGAGGAAGCCCAGGCCGCCAGCGATGCGGGCGACTCGCAACCCATGCCGGATGAACAGATCGCGCGCTGGGAGAACATCGGGCTGGTGCGCCTGGTTTTGGAAACGCTGGATGCGCGGAGCCGGGAGTTGATCCGGCTCCGTTTCAACGAAGACCTTTCCTACAAGGAGATCAGCGCGCGGACGGGGCTGGCGGTCGGTCACGTCGGCTATCTGCTGCACCACGCGCTGAAGGCGATGGCGGTGGAGTTGGATCGATCGGGGGTGACGCCATGAACCCGGACGCCCCGCTTTCCCCGCGTGAGGAACTCGAAGTGCGCCTGACGGCTTGGTTGATGGGTGAGTTGTCTCCCGAGGAGGCCGCCGCTCTCCAAGCCCAGATGGCGAGCGATCCCGAATTGGCCGCCCTGCATGCGCGGCTGCGGCACGCCCTCGGGCTGTTGCGCGAGGCGAGCGCGCTTCCCGAACCGGCGGCGCCACCGGCGCCGGTGCGGCTTTCCAGTGAACGCCGCGAGCGGTTGCTGGCGCATTTCAAGGCGGTCCCGTTTCAGCTTGACCTCGCGGCGCCGCAGCGAGAGTGGCGGTCGCTGGTGCCGTTGGCGCTGGCTGCGGCCTTGATCGCCTTGATCGGTGGAGCGCTGCTGCTGGAAACCTTCTCGGCGGGTCGCTCGCAACCTGTCAGCTTTGATCTGGAAGTGGCGGCTACCCGCGGCGGCGTGGCGTCGAACGCCTTGCAAAGTCCTCCTGCCGCAGCGGAGGAAAGGCAGTGGGCTTCGCAGCCCGGTGCCCTCCGCAGTTGGGGAGAAGGCGGCGCGCGCGGGCACGAGCTTGCCCTGGCGCCGAGCGAAAGGATGGAGGTCACCGGCGGTCGAAAGTTCAATCTGCCAAAGCCGTCAGCGGAATCGGTTCGCTTGCCTGCGCTCACCAAGTCAGGTTCCGGAACCCTCTACCTCCCGATTCCCTCCGCGACTCCCGCTTCTCAGCCGGCGACGGAAGCGCCAGCACCGATCCCAGGTCCTTTGCCGGCCCTGGCGGCAGCTTCCGCTTCGGCTGAATCCAAGGAATCTCCTGCCCAGGTGCGTCGGCTGTTCCGAAACCCAAGTCCGCAAACTCGCATCGCGACCGGTGCAGTGGAAGTTGCTGCTGCGGAACCTTTCGGCGTTTCCGCTCCTCTCTCGACCGCCGGAAAAGTTGAACTGCCACCGGGCCCCGCGGGTGGCATGGGAGGCGGAGGCGCCGGTAGGGGCGAGAAAGTTCCCGAGTCGAGCGTTGCCAACGGCGATCGGCCCACGATTTCATCGCTGCTACCCGTTCCGCCTCCCGTGGATTTCAACTCGGACGTGGCCGCGAACACCGGAGCGGGGCGCCCTGCTGACGCAAAACCACCAATGCTCGGCGACATCCCGATCACCGGAAGTCTTTTCAGCACGAAGCGCGAGTCGGCATCTGGAGCGGGCGCGCGCGAGGATATTTCGGGCCAGACACGCACTCGTGATAAGAACATCAGACGCGAGGCTCTGGAGAAGGATGCTTTTGCCGAATACAGGGCCCCCCTGGTGCTCAATGACAGCAACACCTATTCCGGTGGAACGACGGTCAATGGCGGCACCCTCGTATTGGGTGACAGCGGGAACGTCAGCGGGGGGTTCGCTGATTCGGGCAAACTCACCGGAAAATCCGCTTCACCCACAGACCGGCGGACGTCCGAGTCCGAAGGAGTCAAAGGAGTGAAGCACCATTGGAGCGGCCAATTTGAAAACCAACTGGGAGCATCCACCGGCACGACCGCCTTCGCGATCACTCCGACGACGCCGACGGCGTTCGATTCCCGCATCGTGGTGAAGGATGGGGATTTCGATGGTTTCACCAATTACGGCAGCGCGATTCAGCAGCAGGGCGCCCAGCCGCAAGGGATCGACCCCAGCGCCACGCCGGGCATCTCCAATTATCGAGTCTTCAGCAGCGGCGGGGTGACGGCTGACGCTGGCCGAGGCGTGAGCGCGCCGGATGGGACCGCGGCGATCCTCTTCGGCGGCAGCGGCGTGATCGCTAACGCCGGCCAGGGCATTGCACCCGACGGTGGGATAAATCAGGCGAAGAACGACCCGTCGGGGAAGGGTTCGAGCACGACACGGTTTTATCGGAATGTCGATGAACTGCGCTTTATCTCCCCGACCGCCGATCCATCCGCGCCCGAGGCCCCGGATAAGCCGGATGCTCCGGACAAGCCCATGGAAGTCGCCAAGCTCCTGGAGCCCGCGCAGAAGCAAGAGCTGAAAGAGCTGGAGAAGGAGGAACCTGTCTCGCGAAAGCCCGCTCCCGCCGCTCCCGTGCCGCAGCCGGAAATCCAGACGAGCGCGAACGCCTTCTCCACCTTCTCGCTCAATGTCAGCGACGTGTCGTTCAAACTCGCGGCGGCCAGCCTCGAGCAAGGGCAGATGCCGGAGCCGTCCGGCGTGCGGAGCGAGGAGTTCATCAATGCCTTCGACTATCGCGATCCGGAGCCGGCCGCGGATGCGCCGCTGGCCTGTGCCACGGAGCGGGCGCGCTATCCGTTCGCGCAAAACCGCGATCTGCTGCGTTGCTCGGTGAAAACCGCCGCCGCCGGCCGCCAGCCGGGGCGCGCGCTGAATGTGGTGCTGCTGCTCGATAACTCCGGCTCGATGGAGCGCGCGGATCGCGTGCGCATCGTGCGCGAGGCGTTGCGCGTGCTCGCCGGCCAATTGCAGCCGCAGGACAAGCTCAGCATCATCACTTTCGCCCGCACCCCGCGGCTCTGGGCGGATGGAGTGGCGGGCAACGAGTCCGGCGCGGTGTGCGCGCGCGTGGGTGAGATCACTCCGCAAGGCGGCACGAACATCGCCGCCGCGCTGGATCTCGGCTACCAGACCGCGCTGCGGCATTACCAGGTCGGCAGCATCAATCGCGTCGTCCTGCTCACCGACGGCGCGGCGAATCTCGGCGACGTGGATCCGGACGCGCTCAAGCAAAAGGTGGAGGCGCATCGCAAACAAGGCATCGCGCTCGATTGCTTTGGCATCGGTTGGGAAGGCTTGAACGATGACCTGCTCGAACAGCTTTCGCGCAATGGCGATGGCCGTTACGGCTTCATCAACACGCCCGAGGAAGCGGCCACGGAATTTGCCGGTCAGCTTGCCGGCGCGCTGCGCGTCGCGGCGTCGGATGTGAAGGTGCAGGTCGAGTTCAACCCGCGGCGCGTGACGGCGTATCGGCAGATTGGCTACGCCAAACATCAGCTCACCAAGGAGCAATTCCGCGACAACACCGTCGATGCCGCCGAGATCGGCGCGGCGGAATCCGGCAACGCGCTTTACGTCGTCGAGGTGAATCCGCGCGGCGAAGGCGACCTCGCCACGGTGCGGGTCCGCTTCAAGGTGCCCGGCACTTCCGACTACCAGGAGCACGAGTGGGCGGTGCCCTTCATTTCCCCCGCCGTGCCGCTCGAACAGGCCAGCCCCGCCCTGCGTCTGGCCGGCGCCGCGAGTGCCTTTTCCGAAATGCTGGCCGCCAGCCCGTACGCCGCCGAGGTCAATTCGGATCGTCTGCTCAGCCTGTTGAACGGCGTGCCCGCGATTTACGGCGCCGACCCGCGCCCGCAGAAACTGGAGTGGATGATCCGCCAGGCGAAGAGCCTATCGGGACGATGAGGACGAACGCATGGATGGGTAGGGTGGGCGTCCCGCCCGCCGTGCCGGGCGTCCCGCCTGGCACAACGAATGTCGATGCGTTCTCACAGGCAAACCCGTTGCCGGTGCGCGGCGGTTCGCTGTCTTTTCTGCACCGCGCATCTCCTCCCGTGCGGTGCCAGACGCGAGACGCGTCTGGCGGCGGGCGGGACGCCCACCCTACCCAACGTCTCATGCAACCATCGCGACTATGAAACTGCCCCATCTCCTTCTCCTCTTGATCCCGTGGCTCATCGCCACCGCGACCGCGGCTCCCAATGAGGCGGAAATCAAAAACCCCTCGATCGCCGGCGGAGTCGCGGATGGCAAGGTGCGGCTGGTCATTGAGGGGCTGCTCAACGGTCAGCCGGGGGACAAGGAAAAGCTGATCTTCGCGACCACCCTTCAGCACTCCCTCAAAGCCACGCGCGAGAAACTCACGCACCAAATCACGGCGACCATCGACATTCTCCAAGGCGAGCCGAAGGAGCTGCCGCTGACCATTTCCGGCGAGGGAGAAATCAAGCAGGTGACCGGCGAAGCGCTCCAGGACTGGAGCATCCGGCAGGAGCCGGCCGGCGCGCGCACCCTCATCCTGCGGCCGAAGAAGGGGCCGCTCACGCAACTCACCGTCGTCATCGTCGCCGAGCGGGAGCTGAAGAGCTGGAAGAACCCGGTGACCCTCTTGACGCTCACGCCTCCGCAGCCCGTGCTCTTCAGCGGCTTCGTGAAAATCGAATCGACGCCGGAGCTCGACCTCCAGGCCGATGCTCCGACCGGGCTGCTTCCCGTTGAGGCAAAATTTCTGCCGGAGCCCTTGCGCGGCGAAGCGCAGCCCGACCAGCCCGAGCCGCTCGCCTTCCAGTTTCACGGCTCGGCATACACGCTCCCGCTCAAGATCACCATCGCCGATCCTGAAACGCGGCAGGTGGTGCTGCGTGACTTCAAGCTCGCCGGCCGGCTCAGCGAACAAAACGCGGCCTTCATCCTCACCGCCATGGCGCGAGTGACCAACCCCAAGGGCGGCTCCCTCAGCCTGCTCTCCGGCGGGGTCGCCCTGACGGAACTCGCGCCCCATCCCGACTGGCGGGTTGTCTCCAACGGCGGCCGCTTCGTGCTCGTCTTCGACAAGGCGGGCGACTTTCCGCTCCAGTTTAAGTTCAACGCCGCCGTCCGGCAGAACGACGGCTGGAACGCGGTCGATTTCCGCGTCGCGCCGAGCGCGCTGCAACCGATCGTCCTCCAGGGCCTCGCGGCGGACACCCAGTTTCAATTCGCCGGCGCCGCCCGGCCGGAGCGCACGGCCACTGATTTCGCGAGCTTCCTGCCGCCCGATGGCACGGTGAAACTCGCCTGGAAAACCGCCGCCCCGGAAGCCGAGGGCAAGCTTTTCTACGCCGCCGAAATGCTCGCCCAGATCAGCGTCGGCCCCGGCCTGATGCGGCAGGTCGCGCTGCTCGACTGCAAAGTGATGCAAGGCGAGCTCGACCACGTGACGCTGCTCCTGCGCGGCAGCGGCGAAGTCACGCGCGTGCAGGGTGAGCAGGTGCTCGCGTGGAAAGTCGAGCCGGGTGCCAACGCGGGCGAGCGCCGGCTCGTCGTGCAGTTCAACCAGCCGCAGAAGAACCAGTTTGCCCTCCAGGTGCAGACGCAGACGCCGATCGGCGCGTTTCCGCAGAGCGTCGAGGCGATGCAATTGCGGCCCGAGGGCGCCACTCGCTTCGCCGGCTACTTCCGCATCGTCAACGAAGGCGCAGTGCGGCTCGAAGTCGCGCAGGCCCGCGGGCTCTCGCAGGTGTCGCCCGAGCAATTCCCCGAAAGCGACGCGACCAAGGCGGCCTTCCGCGCCGCGGGCGAGCAGCGTTTTGCCTACCGCTTTTCCGGAGCCGATTTCGCGCTGCGCATTCAGGCCGATCAAATCCTGCCCGAGCTGACCGTCTCGCAAGTCCTCGCCTATCACCTCGGCGAAAACGAGCTGAGCATCGAAGCGGAGATCGAGCTGGACGTCCGCGAGGCCCCGCTGCGCGAGCTGCTGCTGCGCGTGCCGCGCGGCTACGCTGTCGCCAAACTCAACGCCGCCGGCCTGGCCGATTACTTCCTGCGCGATCTCGAAGAGCCGACCGAGGCCGAGCTGCGGCTCGTCTATGCGCAGCCGGTCTCGGGCCGGCAGGTCGTGCAGCTTCGGCTCGAACGCAATCAGGCGCTCGGCGCCGCGGACTGGGCTTTGCCGCACGTCGAGGTCACGAAAGCCAAGTCGGTGCGCGGCCACGTCGCCGTCTCCGCCGACGCGGGCTTCCGCCTCACCGCGGAGCGCACCCAGGCGCTCACGGAAATCGCCACTGCCTTTTTTCCGCGCAAGGTTGCGGGCATCCAGGCGGCCTTCCGTCTCAGCGAACCCGCCTGGCAGGCAACGATGCGCGTCGAGCGTCTGCCGCAGTCCATCCAGGTCGATGCGTTTCACCTGTTTTCCATCGGCGAAGGCGTCGCCTATGGCAGCAGCGTGCTCAATTACGTGGTCTCGGGCGCGCCGGTTTCGGCCTTCAAAGTGGAGTTGTCGGCGGAGTATTTTAACGTCGAGTTCACCGGCAAAGACATCCGCAACTGGCAGAAGACCGAGGGCGGTTTCGTGGTGCAACTGCACACGCCGGTGGCTGGCGCCTACACCCTGCTCGCGACCTACGAGCGGCCCTTCAAGGCGCAGGGCGAGACCCTCGCCTTTACCGGCGCGCGCCCGCTCGATGCCCAATCCGAGCAGGGCCACACGCTCGTGATCAGCGCGTATCAGTTTCAGGTGAAGCCGGTGGATGTCTCGTCCGGACTGCTGCCGCTCGAAACCGGCGAGGTCCCGCCCGAATACCGCCTCTTCTTCGACGCGCCGATCCTCGCCGCGTATCGCTACGCCGCGCGGCCTTTCAATTTGAAACTCGCGCTCAGCCCGCTCGCGCAGGGCGATTCGCTCAGCCAGGTGGTGGACCGCGCCGCGCTCACCACGCGCATCTCGAAGGAAGGCCAGGTGCTGACCGATGCACATTACTTCGTGAAGAATCGGGGCAACGCGCACTTCCGCCTGACCCTCCCCGAAGGCACGGAACTGTGGTCGGCCACGGTTAACGGCGCGGCCGTCGTGCCGGTGAAGGATGGAAGCGCCAATCTCATTCCGCTGCCGCAGCAAGCGGACCCGAATGCCGTGCTGGCCATCGATCTGAAACTCGCCGCGCGCGCCAAAAATCCCAAGCGCGTGAAGGTCGCCACGCCAGTTGTCGGCGCGCCGGTCCTGCTCGCGGAATGGAAGCTGGAGCCGGACGCGGCGCAGCGGCTGGTCTATCGCGAGGGCTCGCTCACGCCGGTGGACGGCGTGCCGGATGTCTCCGGCTTCGCCATGCTGGCGCGGACCTTTGGCGGCGACGAAGCAGGCCGGGCCGTGGGCACGCTGGCCGCCGCGCTCGCCTTGCTGGCGCTCGCCGTGGCGGTGTGGCGCGGCGCGGCGCGCGACGGGGTTTACAAATTCAGCGTCCGCCATTGGTCGGGGATGGTGCTGGGCTGCGTGGCGTTTGTCCTGGCGGGCCTGGCCTTGATCAGCCTCGCCGAGATCGTGAATGAGCACACCGCCGAGCTTCCGCGCGACGTGACCTTCCTCGCGCCGGTGCAGCAGGCGGGCAATGCGCTGTCGGTCGAAGTCGGCAACCTCGAAGACAAGATCTCGGTCCTCGACTGGATCGGCTACGCCTGGCCGGCCTTCTTCGCGCTCTTTGCCTGGGCCTATGGATGGCTGGAGGACAAACCGTTCTGGCGGATCGTCGGCTGGACGCTGCTCGCGTGGGCCACGCTCCGCTGGCCGAACGGCGCGGGCGCGTTTCTCGTGGTGGCCGGGGTGTTCTTCACCTTGCACCTCGCGGTGCCGGCGCTGCGCCGGCTCTGGCGATCGCCACGCAAACCCAGCCCCGTGTCGCCACCGCCGGCCGGCGGCACCGCGGCGGCAACCACGGTGGCCGTGCTCCTCGCCTTGTTCGTCCACGCTGCGTCCGCGCAGGACACCGCGGCCTTGCTGCCGAAGGAACCGCCCGTGGCCGAGTCCGTCACGCAGCAGATCCGCGTCGAGGAAAAGTTCGCGCTCGCGACGGCGAAGATCCACTGGGAGGCGGTCAAGGGCCAGAGCTTGCCGGTGTTGTTCGACTGGGCCGTGCTCACCAAGGCCACCTACCCGGCCACGGCGCTGAAGCTTGTCCAGGTCAACGTCGGCGGGCGGCGCGTGCAGCATTTGCTCGCCCTCGAAAGCGGCGGCTTCGACATCGAGCTCCAGTATCAGGTGCCGGTGACGAGGATGTCCGGCCAGAGCGGCTTCGCGCTGCCGGCGCAGTTCGGCTTGGTCAACCAGCTCACGCTGACGCTCGCCGGGCTCGACGTGGACGTCGTCTCACCGCCGGCCGTTTCCATCGAGCGCAAGACCGCGGGCAAGGACACCGTCGCCACGCTCGTGCTCTCGCCGATCAACGACATCTGGATCGGCTGGAAACCGCGCAGCCGCGATGCCGCGCGGGAAAAGGCGGTCTTCTACGCGGAGCTGACGCAGCTCTACGCACCGACCGCGGGCGTCATCGAAGGCCTGCACCACGCGGCCATCCGGCCCGCCCAGGGCGAGCTGAGCGAGCTGGTTTTCGACGTGCCGAAAGGCGCCACGATCACCGACGTCCTCGACCCGGCGAGCACCGTGCCGGCCAAGGACAAGGCCCCGGCGTCCGTGGTCTCGCAGTGGCGCTTCGATCCCGACACCGGCAAGCTGCGCGTGAATCTCGCGCCGCCGCAATCGCGGCCCTTCGCGCTGCTCATCCGCTCGCAGATCGCCACGGGGCCGCTGCCGGTGGCGCAGCCGGTCGGGCTCGTCTCCGTCGAAGGCGCCGCGGGACAAATCGGTCTGCTCGGGGTGGCCACGGGCAACGAAGTGCAGCTCGACACCGTGACCGCCGAGACGCTTTCGCCGATCAATCTCGAGGATTTCCCGGACCACCTCGCGCCCGCGCTCCAGGCCCAAATCCCGGTCCTCACCGTGCGCCGCGCCTTTCGTTACGCGGATGTGAAAGCGACCGCGGCCTTGAAGGCCTCGGCCGTCGAGCCGGACGTGCGCGTTGAATCGCAGGACACCCTTTCCCTGGGCGAAGACCGCGCGCTGCTCGCAGTCAATGCGACGGTGGACATCACGCGCGCCGGCATCTTCCGGCTGAGCTTCGCGCTGCCCGCCGGGATGGACGTCGAATCGATAGAGGGCAAGGCCTTGAGCCATTGGACCGAGCTGAAAACCGACGCGGGCCGGATCATCACCATGCACTTGCGCGGGCGCACCGAAGGCCAGCAGGCCTTTGCCATCAGCCTCACCGGGCCGGGCCTCAAGGCGGCCAAAGCCTGGGTCGCTCCGCAATTGATCTTCCGCGAAGCCAGCAAACAGCGCGGCACCTTCCTCGTGGTGCCGGAACAAGGCATGCGCCTCCAGGTCGCCACGCGCGACGGCGTCACGCAGCTCGATCCGCAGAAATCGGGCATCAAGCAAAAGGGCGTGCTGGCCTTCCGCATCCTGCAAACGCCGTGGAACCTCGCGCTCGATGTCGAGCAGGTGGACCCATGGGTGCAGGTGACCAGCCTGCAACACGCCACGGTCGGCGAGGCGCAGGTGAAGATCGCCGCGAACCTGCAATACCAGATCGAGAACACGGGACTGAAGGCGTTCCACGTTTCATTGCCGGTCAACGCTGAGAACGTGCGCTTCCAGGGCGATCAGGTCGCCGATTTTCTTCCCGTGGCGAATACGGCGAAGGAGGGCCTGCAAACGTGGGAGGTGAAGCTGCACCGGCGCGTCATCGGGCCGTATCTCCTGCAGGTCACGTATCAGACCCCGGTGCCCGCAAACGCTGTGGAGACCAGCCTGCGCGGCGTGCAGGTCGGGGACGTGAACCTGCAGCGGGGCTTTGTCACCGTGCAAACCGGCGGCCGGCTCCAGGTCCGCGTGGACGCGCCGCCTGCCGCTCTTCAGCCCACGGAATGGCAGAGCATTCCGCGCACGCTCCAGAAGGATCTCACCGCCTCTTCCGCGAGCTTCGCCTATCGCCTCGTGGAACCGGCTTTCCAGCTCCCCATGAAGCTCGAACGCCACGAAGCCACCAAGCTCCTGCCCGCGCGTGTGAACAGCATCACCTTCACCTCGGTGATCTCCGACAACGGCGCGATGCTCACCCAGGTGCGCCTCGAGGTCCTGCCCGGCGACAAGCGTCTGCTCCACTTCACCCTGCCCAAGGACGCGAAATTCTGGTTCGCCTTCGTCAATCAAAACGGCGTGTGGCCCTGGCGCGAGGGCGACCAGATCCTGATCCCGCTCGAACAGCAGTCCCGCGGCGGCCAGGCCATTCCCGTGGAGATCTTCTACAGCAGCCAGATCGGCGAGGCCGGGGCGCGCGCGCTCGACCTGCAGTTGGTCGCCCCGAAGTTCGACCTGCCTTTGGAGAACATCACCTGGCGCGTCTATCTGAACGAGAAATGGCAGCTCAAGAAACGGACCGGCTCCCTGCAATTGCAGCAGGAGCAAGTCGTCTCCAGCGCCGTCGCGGTGAACGTCCAGAGCTACCTGCAAAGCGAGGCCACCCAGCAGCGCGACAAGACCAAGGCCGCTGAGCAGATGCTCGCGCTCGGCAATTCCGCTCTCCAACAGGGCAATCCGCAGGAAGCGCGGCGGGCCTTCGAGTCCGCGTATGGGCTCAGCCAGCACGACAATGCCTTCAACGAAGACGCCCGCGTGCAACTGCACAATCTCAAGCTCCAGCAGGCCGTCGTGGGGCTGAATGTCCGCAATGCCACCGCCGTCGGCGAGCCCGATGCCCTGACCGGAAAGCTGCGCGCCGGCCGCGGTGGCAAGGACCCCAACTACACCCAGCAGGACGCCAAACAAATCATCGACCGCAACCCCGCCGACGAAAACGCCGCCCTCCTGCGCTGTGCCGAGCGCATCATCCAGCAGCAGGACGCCGCCGTGAGCAATCCCGCCGCCATCCAGGCCAGCATCCCCGAGCAAGGCCGCCTGCTCACCTTCAGTCGCGCCGTCGCCGTGGACACCTGGGCCGATTTGCAGATCGGACTCGAGGCCAAAGCCGTGGCGGCGGCGTCCTGGTTCACGCGCCTCCTGATCCTCGCCGGCACGATGCTGATCCTGGGTTTATTTGCCGGCTCCGCCCAAGCCTTCCGCCGCAAGCAAGCGACTGGGATTCAGCCGTGAAGCGTGTTGGCGGCGCCTCAAGCGTGCAGCGGCACAAGAACGGAACCCCTTCGCGCCAGCCGCCGATGAATTATTGACGAGATTCACATGCAACGGCCGGCTACGACGCGATTTGAAGTGATGAATCAATCCTTCTTTCAATGGCTCGCCGTGATCGATACCGGCTGCTGGTTGATCTGCTTTTGGTGGATGCATCGAATCTCCTCTCGGCAGGACGCGATGCTCCAGGAACTGCGAGGACAGGCGGCTCGAATCGAAGAGCTGTCCAAGGCCGAACACGATCTCGTCAAGGAAATGCATCCCAAAGTCGCCAGCATCGAAGGCGATCTCAGTGAGGTCGCTGAGGCTGTGAGGGGATAACACTCCTCGACTTCTCGGGTATCCGGGCTATAAGGATGGATGAAATCTACTTATGGCTTCTCGCGTCGGGGTCCGGATCGGGTTGCGGAGGAGCTGGCGGCGGTGCTTTCCAAAAAGGCGTCGTTCGAATTCAAGGCCCTCTTTCTCGTCGTTCACGCCAACCTCAAATCCCGGAATGCCGCCGGCGGCGGAGAGGAGATGCTGCGCCTGCGGGCTTACGAAAAGCTGCAAAACCTGGTGCAGGCTGGCATCGTCAGGAAGACCGGCAAGGAATACACGGGCGTCGCTTCGGCGCTGGTGACTTTCATGGAAACTGCCGCCGAATTGAACGCGAAGTTTGCCGCGGGCACTCACCGGCGTCCGTCCGCCGAGGTGGACAAGGTTGCCGCTCTCGAAGTGAGTTCGAATGGCAAGTCGTAGGTTGGACGTTGGGTAAATATCCGACTTCCATGAGTGCTCGCCCGGCCGCTCCCACCTTCACGAAACATATCCTGAAGCTCGCGCATCAGATCGATGCAAGCTCTGCGCCGGATTATGTGCCGGTGTCACCCGAAATGGAATGCCTGCCGGGCCGCTGCTTTGAGAATGTGACGGAGATCGTGAAGCGGCGCGGCGGATCCGTGCAATACGGGTGGAGCATGCGCGAGCAGCCGGCGGTCTATGTGGACGCCGCCTTCCACGCGGTCTGGCGTTGCACGAATGGCGCGCTGATCGATGTCACTCCCCGGACGGACGGCCAGACGCAGATTGTGTTTCTGCCTGACTCCAAGAGGGTGTGGAAAGGCAAACCCGTGGAAACGCGTCAGATGTTTCTCCACGGGAAGCCGTGTTACTGCGGCAGCGGAATGCCGTTTCGCATTTGCCACGGGCTGGGCGACGACTGACGAGTCGTGCTGGGGTCAAACTGCAGCGAGGTCGCGAAGCTCCTCCAGTCCGTCTCCGACCGGGTCGAGTGACCGCAGCATCCGCTCTCGGAGGCTCTCTTTGCCCAGGCACCCATCCGCGGCGCACGTTGCGCGGTCGCCGGCGCCTCTCCAGGCACCCGTTTACGCGCAATGGTTTCGCAGGAATGCAGCGAATTGTTTCTTGTCGATGACGCTGGTGACGAGTTGCCACATGGCATCGTACATGGCCTCCTGCGACGCCGCGATCACCACGCCATTGATGTGTAGAAACGCGAGCGCCGCATGCAACGCCTCCCGCTTGTTGCCATCACGAAAGGCGTGATTTTTGCCCAGGTGAAAGGCGTAAGCGGCGGAAAGGTCGAAAAGGTCTGCCGCGGAGTCGTAGCACCAGGTCGTTTGGGGCTGCGCGAGAGCGGATTCGAGCCGGCTGCGCCGCCAAAGAGTTCGATCTGCTCGCGATGAAACTCCATGACCTGCTCCCGAGTCAGAAACAGCGGGTCTTTCGATCCGTTCACTGAGCGAGACGGCGAAAGACTTCGGGGAATTGTTCGACAACAGCGGCGCTCGCCTCCCGCGCTTGAGCGTCAGTTGCGAATCGAATCCGCAGGGCTGATTCGCTACCGCTCGCGTCGCGCATGAATTCAAACACCTTGCGCTGCTCCTCGTGGGGAAGCGCCTTGATTTGCTCGATAATCTCAACCGCACTCATGAGTTCGAAAATAACGCCGGCGTTCCTGGGCGGCAAGGTCTAGCTAGCTCAGCGCGCGAGCAAGGTTGTTCGGCGTCACAGCCGCGGAGCGGCGCCAACCCGAGTAGCCGTGGTCGAGCGGAGCGAGGCCACGGAATCGGAATAATGCGAGGCTGCCGCGTCAGCGGCGTAACATTGCTTCCGGTTTCGCCGCTACGCGGCTTGCGCATCACCTTCTGATCCGTGGCCTCGCTCCGCTCGACCACGGCTACTCGGGTTGGCGCCGCTCCGCGGCTCGACACGCAAGTCCGACAGGCTGCGGGGTGGAGTTTTGGACTCCCTCGGTTAGCGCCGTGGCGCAACTTTCCGCAGGTTCACGGCTTGCGCTCCCAGCGCGACCGGGACGTCTTCGCCGCGCGCTTTGAGAATCAGGCTGGTGCGCAGGGCGTGCAGCGAGGGCGAAAGCCCGACCGGATATTCGTGCGGATTGAGGAAGCGCTTGTGCCCCTCGTGAAACCCTCCGAGTTGAGCCTGCGCCCGGTCGCGGGTCTGCGCGATCGGCGGCCGCTGGTAAAGCAGTGCGCCGGCCCGGAAGATCGGCACCAGCAGGTCTTCGTGCTCTGCCTCCTCGGCGACCCGCTTGCGCCGCGTGAGATCCGCCGGATCGACAATCGTGCGGCTCTGCTCCGGCGGTCCATCGAGATCAAAGATCATGTCGCCGACAAAGTGGCCCTCGTGGCGGAACCGGCGGACCTGCTGGAGGCCGGGACTTGAGATTTTCGCCGCCTGTTCCGAGAGCTTCACCTTGTGCTCCCAGGCGCCGTCCGCGTTCCGCACCGCCGCGAGTTTGTAAACCCCGCCCAGCGCCGGTTGATCGTAAGCCGTGACCAGTTTGGTCCCCACGCCCCAGACATTGATGCGGGCGCCCTGCTGCTTGAGGCTCGTGATCGTGTGCTCATCGAGGTCGTTGCTCGCGACGATCGCGGCCTGGGGAAATCCCGCGGCGTCCAGGATCCGCCGCGTCTCGATGCTCAGCCAGGCGAGATCCCCCGAATCGAGCCGAACCCCCGCCAATTCGTGACCTTGCTCGCGCAGCCAGCGTCCCATCTTGATCGCGCGCTCCACGCCACGAAGGGTATCATAGGTGTCCACGAGGAAGACCGCGTTATTCGGCATGGCTTCCGCATAGGTGCGAAAGGCTTCCTCTTCACTGTCGAAGGACATCACCCAGCTATGGGCATGGGTGCCGCGAACCGGGATGCCAAAGAGCTGTCCCGCGAGCACGTTCGAGGTCGCCGCGCAGCCGCCGATATACGCCGCCCGGCTGGCCGCCAGCGCCCCATCGACGCCCTGCGCCCGGCGCAATCCGAACTCGAGGACCGGCTCGCCTTCGGCCGCCAGGCAAACGCGCGCCGCCTTGGTCGCAATCAAGGTTTGAAAGTTGATCAGGTTGAGCAGCGCCGTTTCCACGATCTGGCATTGGAGGAGCGGGCCTTGAATGCGCAGCAACGGCTCCTGCGGAAAGACCACGGTCCCCTCCGGGATGCCATCGACATCCCAGCGCCACTCGAGCGTGCGCAGGTAGTCGAGAAAGGCCGGGTCCAACAGCGGTTTGCCGTCGTTGCCCGTCAGCGTGCCAAGATAAGCCAGCTCCTCATCCAGGAAGGTAAGCGTTTTCAGGTAATCGATCGCGTCGCTCAGGCCGCAGGCGATGCTAAATCCTCCCTGGAATGGCTGGCTTCGGAAGCAAAGGTGAAAGACCGCCTCCCGGTCGTGCGTGCCGCTCTTCCAATAGCCGTTGGCCATGGTGAGCTGATAGAGATCGGTCAGGAGCGCCGAGCAACGCCGGCCGCCTGCATGGGGAGGAGCCGCGGCTTTATTCATCGGCCACCGTGATCCGCGTGTCCCGCTGGAGCCGGAAGGCTTGTTCGGCCGATTCGTAGAGCTTGTTGAGCTGCTCCAAGCTTTGCACGCGATACTCGACCGTCCGGGCGTGCGTCGTCGTCGGGTAATTCTTGACCACCTTTTTCCAGACGTCCTGCCCGGTCTTGTCCGCGGCTTCCTTGAGCAGCCGCTGCGTTTGCTCGATGGCGGCGTTGCCGATGCCAAGCGGTGTGTTGGGGGTCGTCGGCTCGATGTAATAGAAGCGCGCCAACAGCGAGCCCGTCGTGTCGATGTTTACCTCGGTGACCCGCGCGACTCCATCCACAAGGTATTCATGACTGGTCACCGCGACGATGGCCCGAATGGCGACTTCGTAGTTGCCGCCCGGCAGCTTCGCCCGGAAGAGGGGGATCACCGTCTGGTTGGCGGTGGGTGCCGGCGTCGCCGCGGGAGTTTGCGCCATCCCCGGCGCCGCCAGGACAACCAACAGCAGCAGGAGGGAGATCGATTTCATGCCTCCATCTATGCCCGATTGATCCTGCGACGGAAGGCCCAAACGCGCCGACCCATCTCGCCGGTGCGCAGGTCACACCGGGACCGGAGCTGACGAAGCCCGCCGCGGCGGCGCCTTCAGCAGCTTCCTCAGATCCGCCAGGCTGGGGCTTTTCGCACGCCGGACGTAGAAGCCGGAGGTGGCGACGCCGATCTGAAGGCTCGCGCCGAGGTCGAGTCCGAGCACGCGCCCGACGCAAAATCCGGCATTGAAATGATCGCCCGCGCCCGTGGTGATCTTCGGCTTCGCCGTGAACGGGCCGGGCACCTGGGTGGCCCCGTGGAGATCCGCCGCGGCGGCAAATTGCGTCGGGTGAATGACCACCGTGTCGATCTCCAATGCCTGTCGGATCTGCGCCGTGTGGTTCATTACGTTGGCGCACGTCTCGTCCGGCGAGGGAAGGCCGAGCGCCTCGCCGACCTGCCGGCTTTCCTGCATGTTCAGACCGAGGATCACGCGAAAGTGCGCTTCGAAACTCGCGATCTGCTGGAGGGCCCGGCCGAGATCGGCCGGCGAGCGTTTCGCCGGGTCGGCGAGATCGATAAAGAGCCAGCGCCGCTCACCGGTGAGCCGCGGCGCGATCCGGGCGGCGATCTTCTGCCAGATCGCGGTCATCTGGGTGAGCATCGTCCAGTTGACCAGCGCGATGAGGGCGGACTGCTCGAAGATGGCGAGCAACTGCGCCTCCGGCACGTGCCGGATGAGGTTGGCCCAGTTCACCTGCTTGAGGCTCTCGTGCTTGCCGAGCATCAGCTTGCCGTCGTCGAATTCGATCGCATCGGTATAACCCGGCTCGGCGATCGAGAATACCGTCGCGCGCCCGGCCAGTTCGGCAAAGACGGGATGCAGGTTCGGCGCGCCGAGATTGCCGATGTAGGTCACGGGAACGCCAAAGCTCCCGAGCGCGTTGGCCATGATCGGCCCGTTGCCCCCGAGTTTCACCATCTGCGTCACCAATTCGAGGTTGGCGCTCAACCCCGCCGCCGCCCGGATTTTCGCCGCGAACTCGCCCATTTTCTCCATCCGCGAATACTCGGTCGCGGATTCGCGCCGGGCCACCGCGTGCAGGATCGTATCCACGAACCCATCGAACCCGACGAGCACCTGCGTCGCGGGCAACCGGATCGCGGCGGCGCGGAGTTGGGCCTGGAGGGAGGGCGTCGGATTCAACATGGAGCCGCGGGGTTATAGGCGCCGGGATGCTCCTGCGCCAAGCCCTGAGTGGCGGCGGATGGTGCGACGTTGATCCCTCGCCTGTTCGCACCTGGTTTGGCGGAGCGCAGGCTTGTGCAAAACGACCCGGCCCGATATTGGACGAAACCCATGCGCGCGACCCGCTGCCTCTTCGGATTCTTCCTCCTTTACGCTGGAACGCTGACGCTTCGCGCCGCGCCGGGAGGAGCCGTTTTGGTGGAAAAGGAAAACGTCGTCGAGACGCAGATACGGGGGGTGCCATGGCAGGCGGCGAACGTGGGCCTGGAGCTGGCCGTCCGGGACAAACTGCGGACGGGTGAGTTCAGCCGGGCGGCCGTCCGGTTCACGGATCTGAGCATGCTGCGGGTGGATGAACTGACCACCCTCGAGGTGTCGCCCCCGGTCGCCGCTGGAGGGAAGCAGATCCTCGAGGTGCAAAAAGGAGGGACCTATTTCTTCAGCCGGGAACGGCCGGAGGAGATGGAAATTCGCACGCCGGCGGCGAACGGAGCCTTGCGCGGGACCGAGTTCGCACTTCGGGTGACCGGCGGAAAGACCACCGTGGCGATGTTCGAAGGCGAACTGGAACTGAGCAATGCGCATGGGCGGGTGCTCCTGCGCAGCGGCGAGCAGGGGGAGGCGGTGCTCGGCGCGGCCCCGCGCAAGACCGCGATGATCGAGGCGGTCAATATCATCCAATGGTGCCTGTATTACCCGGCCGTGCTCGATCCGGCGCTGTTCGCGTACAAGGCCTCCGAAGAACGCGGCCTCGCGGATTCGCTCGCGGCTTACCGTGCCGGAGACTTACCCGGTGCGCTGGCGAGACACCCCCGCCGGGTAAGTCCCACGCCGGGAGGGAGACTCTATCGCGCGGCCGTCCTGCTGTCGGTCGGCCAGGTGGACAAGGCGCGCACCGCGCTCGCCGGTGTGCCGAAGGGCGAGCCCGGACGGCGGGCGCTCGAACAGATGATCGCCGCGGTGAAGTTCCAGGAATGGACGCGCACGGGGGAACCACAGACCAGCAGCGAGTGGCTGGCGGAATCATATTACCAGCAGTCGCGCAGCCATCTCGAAGCAGCGCTGCGAGCCGCGCGCAAGGCCACGGAACTCTCGCCGGAATTCGGCTACGCCTGGGCGCGCGTCGCCGAGCTGGAATTCTCCTTCGGCCGCATTCCCAAAGCCATGAAGGTGCTCGAGCGCGCGCTGGAACTCGCGCCGCGCAACGCCCAGGCCCTCGCGCTTCAGGGCTTCCTCCTCAGCGCCGAAAATCGGATGGGCGCGGCCCGCCGTTCGTTCGAGCAAGCCATCGTTCTCGACGGTGCGCTCGGCAATGCCTGGCTGGGGCGGGGGCTCACGGCGATTCGCCAGAACCGCGAGGATGAAGGGCGCCGCGATTTGCAAACGGCCGCGGCCCTCGAGCCGAATCGCTCGATCCTGCGCAGCTATCTGGGCAAGGCCTTCAGCCAGGTGGGCGAGAATGCGCGGGCCCATCGCGAGCTGGATCGGACCATCGAACTCGACCCGAACGACCCCACCCCATGGCTCTATTCGGCCATCCAAAACAAACAGGAGAATCGCTACAACGCCGCGGTTGCCGACCTCGAGAAATCCGTGGCGCTGAATGACAATCGCCGCGTTTATCGCTCCCAGTTTCTGCTCGACCAGGACCGCGCGGTGCGCGGCGCCAACCTGGCCGCCATCTATCTGAACAATGGGATGACCGAGCAGAGCGTCCGCGAAGCGGTGCGCGCCGTGGATGACGATTACGGCAGCGCGCCGGCCCACCTTTTCCTCGCCGATAGCTTCAATGCGCTGCGCGACCCGACGCGCATCCTGCTGCGTTATGAAACGGCCTGGTTCAATGAACGGCTGCTCGCCAATCTGCTCTCTCCGGTGGGCGGCGGGCCGCTTTCCCAATTCGTTTCCGAGCAGGAGTATTCGAAGATGTTCGAGCGGGATGGCCTCGGCATCAATGTGGTCACTGAATATGACAGCCACGGCCGGCTGCGCCACACCGGCTCGCAATACGGCACCTTTGGCAACCTGAGTTATGCCCTGGACGCCGAGTATCAGTATGACAACGGCATCCGCCCCAATAACCGCCTCTCGCGCTTGGAAAGTTATGGCTCGTTCAAACTGCAGCTTGGCCCGCAGGACACGGTCTTTCTCCAGACCAAATTCGGAGACTTCGAGAGCGGAGACATCCTCCAGCGTTACAATCCCGAAGAGGTTAGTTTTCTGACCGTTGAAGTCCCCGACGAGAATGGGATTTTGAAGAAGCGGAAGGTGCCCAATCGGGCGGCGCAAACCTTCGACTTCGAGGAGAAACAGGATCCGGGGCTCTTGTTACTCGGCTGGCATCATGAGTGGGCGCCGGGCAATCACACGCTGCTGCTCCTCGGCCGGCTCGCCAATGAACAGGTCCTGACCGACGCGGAAATCACCCAGACGATTCTCTTTCGCGACGTTTCCCTGCTCGCGGCGCCCGGCCTCGACATCTCCGTGGGGGACGGCATCATCCCGCGCGACAAGGCGCTCTTCGCGTCCTTCCAGCCCCTGCTCGGCCAGGGCCGGATCCTGCGGACGGTCGGCGCGACTTTCGATCTCGATTATCGCGCGGACTTCGAGACCTACAGTGCCGAGCTCCAGCAAATCATCACCCTCGGCCCGAGCACCACGATCTTGGGCGGACGCTATCAGAGCGGCGAATTCGATACCCATGTCAGGCTCACCAATTATGCCAATGGCACCCGGCCGGACGATGTTCCATTCTTCCAGAACCCACCGGCAAAGCAGGACTTCTCCGTGGATCTCGAACGGGTCAACCTTTACCTCTACGATATCCTCAAGCTAACTCCGTGGCTCTCCCTGACCGGCGGTGTGACTTATGATAGTCTGCAGTATCCGGATAACTTCCGAAATCCTCCGATTAATGATCGGGACGCTTCTCAGGACCGGGTTTCGCCCAAGGCGGGGCTGGTTCTGAAGCCGTGGCAGGGTGCGACGATCCGCGGTTCTTACTCCGAGGCGATCAGCGGCGCGAGCTTTGACGAAAGTGTGCGGCTCGAGCCCACCCAGGTGGCCGGTTTCCTCCAGGCCTACCGCACCCTCGCCTCCGAGTCGCTCATCGGCTCCGTCGCGGGCAGCCGCTACCAACTCTCGGGCGCCAGCTTCGAGCAAAAGCTGCCGACCCGGACTTATTTCGGAATCGAATACCATCTGCTCGAACAGAAGCTTGATCGCACCATTGGAGTGTTCGATTTGCTCGAAGACTTCGGGGTGCCCCTGGCCGTTCTGCCCTCCTCGATCGAGGAAAGGGATCGCTATCGCGAAGATGGGATTACCGCGAGCCTGAATCAACTGTTCGGCGAATGCTGGTCAGTGGGGGCGCGCTATCGCTATACGCGTTCCCGACTGCAACGCCAGATCGCCGGCCTGCGCAAGGGGGCGGACTTGACCCAGGACCCGGGCGCCCTGGGCGAACTCACCCGCACCGCTGATACCCGGATCGAGTCCGGGCTGCACGAATTGAGCCTCTTTGCCTTGTTCAATCACCCCAGCGGGTTCTTTGCTCGCGCCGAGGCGAACTGGTACCGGCAGGAGAACGATGACTTTGTCACCAGCGCGGACTTTAGCGGTCCGGATGATGACGGCCTGCTGCACGCCCATCGGCGGGTCGATAACCTCGGCCTGCCCGGCGAGGATTTCTGGCAGCTCAATCTGCTCGCCGGCTGGCGCTTCTATCGGAACCAATGTGAACTGAGCGGCGGCGTGCTCAATCTCGCCGACGCCGACTACCGGTTGAGCGCGCTGAATCCCTACCTCGAGTTGCCGCGCGATCGGACCTTCGTCCTCCGGTGCAAGCTCGCCTTTTAAGTCGCGATGGCCTCGCGCGCGGATCGCGGCCAAGCCGGTGGATCTGTTTGGAAGGAGCGCCGGCGGCAGATTCGCAAAGTGCTCAAGTTCGGCGCGAGCCTGCTGGGCGCCGCGATCGTCGCGCTGGCCGGCTGGTGGGTCACCTCGGCGTCGCTGGCCGCGGGCGGTGAAACGCGCGCCCGGCCGCGCCTTTGGCTGTTGGTGTCATTTGCCGAAAGCCTGACGCGGCTGAGCTACGACTTGCTGTTCGCCTTCCGGGGAACCCTGGACGCACCCGGGGTGTGCATCGTGTATCTCGATGAACACGCGGCGCGCGCGCTCGGCCAGACGGGAGGCGTTTGGGATCGACGGCTCCATGCCCAACTCGTCCGCCGTCTCACCGCCGATGGAGCGCGCGCCGTGCTCTTCGATCTGGTCTTCGGCGACGCCTCGCCGGATCCGGCGGTCGATCAGGATTTTGCGGCGGCGATTCAGGAAAATGGCCACGTCTTCCTCGGCGCCGCGCTGGAACTCGACAGCGGGCTGGGCGCCGACCAGGAGCGGACCGTCGCACCCATTCCGGTGCTGCGGCGCGCGGCGGCGGGTTGGGGCTTGCTCGCGTTTCGCCCGATCGATGCGGACTATGGAGTGCGCCGCATTTATACCGGCGTCGAGAATGTGCCGTCGGCCACCTGGCGCGCCGCGGTCAAGCTCGGCGCTGCGCTGCCCGATACGCTGCAGGCCCGCGCCGAATCGCGCTGGCTGAATTACTATGGCCCGCCCAGCTCGCTGGCGAATCTTGGCTATGATCGCGCGCTGGCGCCCGACGAAGTCCCCCCGGGTTTCTTTCGCGATCGGATCGTCGTGGTCGGGGGGCGCCCGACGCTGGGGACCTTGCAGTTGGGGAAGGACGAGTTTCGCACGCCCTACGCCCTGCTCGGCCGCGACTTCTCCAGCGGCGTCGAGATTCATCTCACCACGCTGCTCAACCTTCTGCACGGCGAGTGGCTCGTCCGTCTCGATGGACGCCGTGAGCTTTGGATCGTGCTGGCCACGGGCCTCCTCCTGGGCGGCGTGCTCCCGCGATTCCGTCCGCATCTGGCGGCGCTGCTCGCGGGTTTGGGCTTGCTCCTGGTGGTCGGGTTTGCGTGCTGGCTGGTCGCTCAGCACCGGATTTGGTTTGCCTGGTGTGTGCCGGCCCTGGTCCAGACGCCGCTCGCTCTGGCCTGGGCGGTCGGCGCGCGCTACTTTCTCGAAGAACGCCGCCGCCATGCGCTCCGCGAAGCCTTCGGACATTACCTTTCCCCGCACATGGCGGACCGGATCGCCGATGCCGAATTTGATCTGGCTCCCGGCGGGGTCGTGATCGAGGCGACGGTTCTGGTCACCGATCTCGAAGGCTTCGCCGCCCTGGCCGAAGAGCTGCACAATCCGGAGCTCGTGTCCCACGTGCTCACCAGGTATTTCACGCAAACGACCGGCCACATCCTCGACAGCGACGGCACGATCATCAATTTCGTCGGCGACTCGGTCCTCGCCGTCTGGGGCGCGCCGCTGGCGGACCCGGATCACGCGCGCAAAGCGGTGCTCGCGGCCTGGCGATTGCACGTGTCGTCACTCATTGAAATCGATGGGCGCGCCCTGCGGACGCGGGTCGGCGTCCATACCGGACAGGTCCTCGCCGGGAACATTGGTTCGATCCAGCGCTTTGACTACGCGGTCGTTGGAGACACCGTCAATTTTGCGTCGCGCCTCGAGGGGCTGAACAAACATCTCGGCACCAACATCCTCATTTCCGATGTCCTCCGGCAGCAACTCGGCGATACCTTCCTCAGCCGGTGTCTGGGCGAATTCCGCGTCGTCGGCAAGAAGGAAGGCCACGTCGTGCACGAGCTTCTCGGCCCCACGGAAGCCACCCCGCGCCCGCCCTGGCTCGACGGTTTTGCGCAGGGACTCGAAGCGTTTCGGCGCGGCGATCTCGAGATCGCCGAGCGGCAGATGCGGGAAACGCTCGCCCGAACGGAGGGCGCCGATGGGGTCGCGAACTTCTATTTGCAGCAGATCGCGACTTTGCGGGCGACCGGGTGTCCACCCGATTGGCAGGGCGTCGTCGAGTTCACGATCAAGTAACTGGAGCAGGCGGCAGTGATGCCTCATTGGTCGGCCGGAAAAAACATCCAACACCCAACATCCAACATCCAACACCCAACACCCAACACCCAATCGACGCTGCGCGTAGGAAACCACGCGCAGCGTTCATTGGATGTTGGATGTTGAGTGTCGGGTGTTCATCGCTCCTGGGGTTCACCAGCCGCGGCTCGGACGGCCGTAATTCGGTTGTGCGGTCAGCACTTGTGTGCGAAGCAGCCTCCTTATGAAGACTAACTTGCTTGCAGTAACCGGGGACGTGTCATGAATGGCGGAATCGTGGTCCCATACGGGTCGGCGGTGGTGGGAGGTCTGAGCGGAAAAATCCTGTGCATCTATAAGACCGGAGCCGACGCGACCCACGCGACAACCTATAAGATCGATGGTGGCGGCTCGCGCCCCGTGCAAGTCGCGCCTGGGACGGGAGTGACGGCTGCAGTGGGGCAACATACGCTCACCTTTGCCGTCCCTGCGGGCGATACCGCGCCTCCAGACCAGACCTTCTCCGTGACCGCCGGCAATGAGGTGATACTCAAAGTCTTCTACAGCTAGTTAGAGGTTCTCCGAAAAGGGTCGTCGTCACGGAGCGGGCAAAGGGGGCAGGTGGTGCAGGGTTGCGGGGCGGGCCAGAGGCATCCGCGCCGTGCGGGCAAGGCCCGCGCGAGGCTACGCCGCCAGCAGCGCGAGCACGCCCCGCAGGATCTCCACCGCTTCGTCGATTTCGTGGCGATCCACGTTGAGCGGAGGCAGCCAGCGGACCGCATGGGTGCCGCTCGGGACGGTGAGCAAGCCGGCCTCGTGAAGTCGATCGACCACGAAGAGGCTGGGCCCGCGCGCGGCGGCGGCTGGCACCCGTGCGGCGAAGTCCGGCACCAGCTCGAAGGCCAGCAGCAGGCCCACGCCGCGCGTCTCCTGGACGAGCGGTGAGCCGATCGCCTCGATGGCGTTCCGCGCGTGAGCGCCGAGCGTGCGGGCGTTCTCGAGCATCCCCTCTTCCTCGATCACCGCCAGCACTTCGTTGGCGCCCACGCAGACGAGCGGCGTCCCGCCGAAGGTGGTCCCGTGCGAACCCGGGCCCAGCAGATCGCAGAGCGGTTTGGTCCCGCCACTCTTCAGTTCCACCGGACGGTCACTGACCCAGATCGCGCCGAGCGGGAAACCGCCCGCGATCCCTTTCGCCCAGCTCACCGCATCGGGCATCAGGTCGTGGCCGGTAATCGTCTTCCAGCCGCACCAGTCACCGGTGCGTCCGAGCCCGCACTGCACTTCGTCAAACATCAGCAGCAAGCCGTGCCGGTCGCACAGCTCCCGCGCCAGGCGCAGGAATTTGGGCGTCGCCGCGTGGATGCCGCGCTCGCCCTGGACGGGTTCGAGCAGCACGGCCACGGTGCCCGGTTCCTGCACCGCCGCGAGCAGCGCCGGACCGTTATTGAACTCCACGTGGACAAAGCCCTCGACGAGCGGCTCGAATCCTTTCTTCACCTTCTCCTGCCCGGTCGCCGCGATCCCCGCCATCGTCCGGCCGTGGAAGGAACCGTGCATGGTGATGATGGTGTGCCGGTAGGGATCCGCGGCGACCAGTTCGCCGACCGAATGCTTGGGCGCCGGCGTCACCCCTTCGTTGCCAAACTTCCGCGCCAGTTTGTAAAGCGCCTCGTTTGCCTCCGCGCCGCTGTTGCAAAAGAAGACTTTCCCGCGGGGCGTCTCGGGAGTGCAGGTGAGTCGGACGAGCCGCTCGGCCAGCACCGCCTGTGGCCGGGTGAAATACAGGTTCGAGGCGTGCACGAGCGTGGCGATCTGCTCCTGCATCACGCCGATCACTCGCGGATGGCAGTGGCCGATCGAGGTCACGGCGATGCCCGCGCCGAAATCGAGGTAGCGCTTGCCGGCTTCATCCCACACCTCACTCCCCCGCCCGCGCGCCAGCTTCAGGTCGAAGCGGGCGTAGGTGGGAATGACGTAGCGGTCGTAGAGTTCGCGGGTGGCGGTCACAGGGCAGATGGCAAATGGCAGATGGCGGATGGCAGATTGATCAAGCACATGGTTCGCCGCGATTGCGGACGGCTAAAAGTGGAACATGATCAAGCATCCGCTTTCGCCGCGGAGGCAGATGGCAGGTGATCAAGGATCCGGTTCGCCGCGGGCGGCATACGGTTCGCCGCGGGCGGCATAGGGCAGATGATCGAAGGAACCGGTTCGCCGCCGAGGCCGATGCAGGTGATCAAGCGTCCGTTTCGCCGCGGGCGGCGCGGGCTTCGGGCGAATGGTAGAGTGGGTGGCTGGGCTTGAGGGTCTTGAGGAAATTCAGGCGGAAATCCTTCGCTTTTCCGGACTTCTCGCGGGTTTTTCGTTCCTCGGCGGGCAGGTGCCTCGGACCAGCGAAGGGCAGCTTATCCACCGCCTGCGCCCATCCGGTGAGTTGCCGGGCACAGGATTCGGCAAGGGCGCGCAGCTCCAGCAACGCTGCCACGTGCGGCTTGAGCCGCGGACGATCCTTCACCACCGCCATCATCGAGCGCACCTCGCCCGCCGAGCCGCGCGCGATGGCGATGAAGGCGAGCAGCTCGCCGGTGGTGGCCCGTTCGAAGCCCTCCGCGATGTTGTTCGATACCGAAAGCGCCGCGCGATCGAGCTGGTTGCGAAACCCCGCCGAGAGCGGCACCCCCGGCTCTTCGAGCTGATCGAGCACCCGATTGTAAAGCCGCGCCGCCTCCTGCCAGACGGGGAGGTCTTCGAAGCGTTGATATTTGGACATGGCGTTCAGATGCCAATGGCAGATGGCAAATGGCAAATGGCAAATGCGGAAGACTCGTTTTTCCGCCCGTTCCAGTTTCGCTCTCCGCCCTTCTATCCCGCTCTCCCCTCACCTACATGTGCGCGCTTTCCTCCCCCTCCGCCCTCCGCCCTCTGCCTTTTGCCATCTGCCTTTTGCCATCTGCCATCTGCCATCTGCCTTTTGCCCTCTGCCCTCTGCCCTCTGCCCTCTGCCAGTTGCCATCTGCCCTCTGCCATTTGCCATCTGCCATCTGCCCCCCCCGCGCCTACCCCAGCAACTGGTACCAATTATTCCGCCGGCGCGGCTCGTAGCCGGCGGTCTGGATCAGCCTCTCGATTTCCTCCTTCGCCAGGCGAAAACTGGTCCCGGCGGCACTGACCACGTTCTCCTCCATCATCACGCTGCCGAAGTCGTTGGCGCCATACTTGAGCGCGATCTGGCCGATCTTCGGCCCCTGGGTCACCCACGAGCTTTGCACGTTGGGAAAGTTGTCGAGGAAGATGCGGCTGAGGGCTTGCATGCGCAGGTACTCCGCGCTGCCGAGCGGCTTGACCCCCGGAAGCATGACGTGGCCGGCGCGGTTCAGACCGGGCTGGAAGGTCCAGCAGATGAAGGCGGTGAAACCGCCCGTGGCGTCCTGCTGGTCGCGCAGGCGCTGGAGGTGCTCGAGGCGGTCATCCAGCGTCTCGACGTGGCCGAACATCATCGTCGCGCTGGAGCTCAACCCCAGCTCGTGCGCGATGCTCATGACCTCCAGCCACTGGTCGCTCATGCACTTGAGCGGCGCGACCCGGTTGCGCACGCGATCGACCAGGATCTCGCCTCCGCCGCCGGGAATGCTGCCGAGCCCCGCGGCCTTGAAACGCGTGAGCACCTCGCGCAGCGGCATCTTGAAAACGTCCGCGAAATGATTGAACTCCGGCGGGCTGAAGCCGTGGATGTTGATGTGCGGATACTTTTCCCGGATGTGGCCGAGGAGCGCGAGGTACCAATCGATACCCAGACCCGGATGATGCCCGCCCTGCATCAGGATTTGCACGCCGCCGATCGCGGTCAGTTCGTCGAGCTTCTGGTCCAACTCATCGAAGCTGAGCACATAGTGATCGGCATCGCGCTCCGTCCGGTAAAACGCGCAGAACTTGCAGTAAACGTCGCAGACATTGGTGTAATTGATGTTGCGATCGATGATGTAAGTGACCACCCGGCCATCGGTGACCGCGAGGCGGCGGCGGTCGGCGAGCGCGCCGAGTTGCTCGAGCGGCAGGTGGTAGAGCGCGCGCGCGGCATTCTGCGAGATGCGTTCGCCGGCGAGGACGGCGTCGATGACGGCTTCTGCGGAAATCAGCGGTGCGACCATGTCCCTGTCCCTACCGCAGGATGCCGCCGCCGTCCAGCGGGCGGACGGCCGCCGCGCGCTCCGGCCCTGATCGCATTTGGTTGCGGGGCGATTTCACGCCGGTTTGTGGTCAATCGTGACGATCCCCGCCGGCGCGATGCGGGGCTCGAGAGGCTCAATGGAGGCAACGAGGGGATGCTTCATAAGGGGCACGGGTTGTGCCCAAAACCGTCCACGGCTCGCTGGGCAAGGGGCGGATTTCGCGCAGGTCAGGCCCGCGCGCAAGGACCAGTTTTCAACCGCCGATTTCGACTCCAGGCGCCGCCGCCTGACGACCGGACGCAAGCCGCGCCGGAGCTACCGGATCAGTCCCCAGTGCGCGCCGAAGGGCCAGTAAACGAAAACCCCGTGCCCCATGATGTTTTGCTCCGGGACCGGCCCCCAATCGCGGCTGTCCGAGCTGTGATAGCTGTTGTCGCCCAGCGCGAAGTAGTTCTTCGGCGGAATGGTAAAGGGGATTTCCGGGTCCCCGAGGATCCCGAACCGCGCCCCCCCTTCCGGCCCATTGGAATAACCATGATAACCCGGCTCCTTCTGATCGATGACCCGCCGAAAGCGCCGCTCCTGTGCCGGCTGGCCATTGATGAACAGCTCGGGCGGCGCGATCCGGAGCTGATCGCCCGGCAAGCCGCCGAGACGCTTGATGTAAAACTGCGACGGCCCGCCGGGATTGCGCCGGTTTTCAATGGTGGGCACGTGCTCCGTATTGAAAACAAAGACCTCGGCCCGCTGCGGCTTGCGGAAATGGTAGCTGAACTTGTCCACGAAGACATGATCGCCCGTGTCGATGTAGCCGCGCGCGATCGGCTCGCCCGCCTGGTAAAGATGTCCCGGCGGCTGGAGGAGATAGCGCGACACCGCTTCGCTCGGCTGTTTGACCACATAGCTCCCGGCCCGGTCCGTTTGGATCTCCGTGCGGCTGAAAAAGCCGAATTTCAGAAACGGCGTCCGCTCCACAAACGGCAGCAGCGACTTGAACTCCCGCACCCCGACGATCGTGCATTCCCTCTCGGCCACCACATTCACCCAGGTGCGCCCGAGCGCGGCGAGCTGGAAGGCGCGCACCAGCACATTGGGCGGGGGCTCCGGAGTCGCGGTCCCGAGGATGCCGTTGAGCGTGGGTTGCATCGAACCGGTGGGAATGGTGAACGGCTGAAGGAAATAGGTCCGCACCCCCAGCGCGATCACGATGGCGACGAGGAAAACCTCCACGTTCTCGCGCATGCCGGCATCGCGCACCGGCGGCAGGTTCGCCGCGCAAAGCTTGTCGAGCTCCCTGGCCTGCTCCTCGATGGCGCGCGCGTCCCGGGCGTGGACGGCCCCCTCGAGCCGGCGCAGGTGCGTCTCGAAATCCGCAATAGTGACTTCGCCCCAGAGGTCGCGCTTGTAGGCGAGCAGCTTCCTGGCGTCCTTGATCAGATCGCGGCCTTGTCGGACGTGCTTGGGCAGGAGAAAGGAAAACATGCGGGCGACCGCGGCAGCCCGCGGAAGCCGGGGAATCGAAACTGAATCGCGTCGCGAGGAAAGCGAAATCTTAGACCCCACCGTGCTGCGGACCGATGCCTAGTGGCCGGCTGGCGGACTTGCGATGTAGCCGCGGAGCGGCGCCAACCCGAGTAGCCGTGGTCGAGCGGAGCGAGGCCACGGATTAGAAGGTAATGAGCAAGCCGCGTAGCGGCGACACCCAGCGCGGAAGCAACGTTTCGCCGCTAACGCGGCTGCCCCACGTTTTCCAATTCCGTGGCCTCGCTCCGCTCGACCACGGCTACTCAGGTTGGCGCCGCTCCGCGGCTGTCCCGCCGCAAGGCCGACAATCTCCTAGCCGTGGGTTGAGCCGGCTTGCGCCCAGCGGGCTAGCATGACGGCCGCGCCCTTGGCACAGATCCGGCATTGCCCTTCCATTGCTCCGGGGTCTTTGTCCTGCATAGTGCCGAAGGTGAACGTCGTTCCATCCCTCTTCCTCATGCTCCTGGCGAGTGCATCGGCTGCCCCGATTCCCGGCACCTTCAAACAAATTGATGCCGACGGCGGCGGCTGGTTCGAACAAGTGATCCCGCACAGCTCCGGCCGGCTCTACGGACGTACCGATGTGGGCGGAATGTATCGCAGCGACGACCACGGCGATTCCTGGCAGTTTGTCAGCGGCGACCTGCCCCACCTCGGCTGCTACTTCGTGCAGGGAATCGCGGTCGCGGCGGGCAATCGCGACGTCGTCTATCAAGCCGTGGGGACCTCCTATGAATCGGAAAATCCCGGCCGCGGCGTCTGGAAGAGCATCGATGGCGGCGGCTCGTGGACGCAGGTGCTGGCGGGCGTCAATTTTTCCGGCAATGACGAGCCGCGCTGGGGTGGTGAGTGCCTCGTCATCCAGCCGGGCAATGACAACGAGCTGTGGGCCGGTTCGCGCGGCGCCGGGCTCCGCCACTCGCTCGATGCGGGCGCGACCTGGACCGAGGTTGCCAAATCCACCTTCCACAAGAGCAGCATCAACTTCTGCGGGATCCATATCCTGCCCTCCGCCCCCGATCACCTCTGGGCTTACGGCGATGGCGGCGCGTGGTTCAGCGTGAACCACGGCGTGACCTGGAAAAAGATCCTCACCTCGAAGCGCATTTACCGCATCGCGCGAAAGGCCGATGGCACCACCTTTGCCGCGGGCCTCAACGGCAAAAAAAATGTGCTCTGGCGCGTGACCGCCGCGAACTGGGCAACCGGCCCTTACCTCAAAAAGGATCTCTACCTAACGAGCTACCTCCCGGCGCTCCCCTACCCGCCCGACAGCGAAAGCCATCTCGCCACCGTGCAAGTGCTCGCCAATGGCGACGTCATCGCCGCCGACCTTTTCGAGAACACCTGCCGGAGCACGGACAACGGCGCCACCTTCAACCGGCTCCCGATGACGCTGACCGGCGCCTTTCCCGGCTGGAGCACGCCCGGCATCACTTCCATCGATGGCGGGCGCAACGGTTTGATCCAGGATCCCACCCTGAGTAGCCGGCTCTTCCTCGGCGGCGGCTACGCGCCGTTTCGCAGCGACGATGGCGGCACGACCTGGCGCTTCATCCAGCACGGCGTGGGCGAGACGGTCGCCTGGCGCGCGAACTTTCATCCGACCGACCCGAATCGCGTCTGGCTGCCCCTGGCCGATCTCGGCTGCACCACGGTCAGCGACGCGGGCGCGAGCGGCGCGAGCAGCGGTTACATCGCGCCGCGGTTCCCCTTCCCCGACGACAACGTGATGTTCACCCATCGCCTGCTCATCAGCGGGAGCAAGGTCATCGCCCCGGGCGGCGAGCAAAGCACCCACCAGGCGCGCCTCTACCAGACCACCGACAACGGCGCGACCTGGAACAAGCTCTCCGGGACCGGCCTGCCCTCGGGAAACAATCGCGAGCTCGTCGAGGCCGTCGCCTCGGCGGACAACGCCGACGACTTCCTCGTCTTCGCCAGCGGCACCACTGGCCGCGGCGCCGGGGGCGTCTATCGCACCACCGATGGCGGCGCCACGTTCACGCAGGCAACCGGGATTCCCGCGGGTTTCCAAAGCGGCGCGGAATTTTATTGGAACGCCACCCTCGATCGCGACGCCACGGACGCCTCCGTGCGCTACCTCTTCCTCCGCACCCGCGGCTTCTACAAGAGCACCGACCGCGGCGTGTCGTGGTCGAAAACGACCGCGCAGCCGCGCGACACCTACGCCGTGATGCACGTCGATCCCGACTCGGGCCGGATCTGGGTGGGCGCCGCGACCGATGTCGGGACGGTGATCGGCCTCGATTACAGCGATGACCGCGGCACGACGTGGCAGGCGCTCAGTGGGGTCGAGAGCGTCACCGAGTTCGATGTCCGCGGCGGACGGATCGCCATCCTCGGCCGCTTCCCAGGCGACACCACCGATCACATTTATTACTCCGCGACCAGCGGCGCGAGCTGGGGCGAAATCACACGCCCCGGCGCGCGCTTCGCCAATGCCCACGCCCTGGCGATCGATCCGTGGCGTGCAGGGACGGTGTGGATCTCGACGAACGGCCGCTCAGTCGCCCGCTTCACGCCCGATCCGTGAAGTAGACGCCCTCCTCCTTCGGCGTTCGGCGTTCGACGATTGCCGCCCTCACACCGCAGCCCGAAATTCCGGCGGAGGTTTCGGCGCTCCGTCCGGACTCTGCGGCGCGGGCGGTTCGCCAGGCTCCATCGCTCTGCGCAAGGCGGGGATTTGTTCCAGGAGCTTCGCGAACTTCACGCCGGTCAGGCTTTCGAGCACCGGCGGAAGCTGGGCGATGATCTGCGTCACGTCGCCGGTCACCCGGCTCGCGCCGCCGCCGGATTCGCCGCTGTTGATCACGATCATCTTTTCCATCTTCGAGAGCGGCTCGCTGATTCTGGCCGCCAGCTCCGGCAGCACGCGAACGATCAGCTCGATGACCGCGGCTTCGTTGTACTGCTTGTACGATTCGGCCTTGAGCCGCATCGCCTCGGCCGTGGCCGCGCCCTGCGCCTCGATGACCGCAGCCTGCGCCAGGCCTCGCGCCTTGCTCGCGTCCGCTTCGGCGACACCGGTCGCTCGGGCCACATCGGCTGCGGCGAGGCCCTTGGCCTTCGAGGCGCTCGCCGCGCCGACGGCTTCCGTCTCGAGCTGGAATTTTGTCGCGTTCGCCAGGGTCTCCACGCGGTAACGCTCGGCATCGGCGGGCTTTTGGACAGTGGCCTCGAGCTCGCGTTGTCGGCGCAGGATTTCCTGCTGTTGCAGCTCGATCTGCTTCTGCTTCTCGATGATCGAGACCTGCACCTCCTCCGCCTTCACCAACTGCCCGGTCTTGAACTTCTGCAGGTCGTAGGCGAGGTCCGACTCCGCCTTCCTCTGGTTCACGGCGGCAGTGTATTGCGCGAGGTTGGTTTGGTAGTCCCGCTGCGCCTCCGCAATCCTCGTATCCGCAAGGAACTTCGCTTCCTGGCCGGCTTGCTGCGCCTGCGAGCTGCGAATCATCGCGTCGCGATCGGCCTCCGCTTGGGCAATCTGCGCGTCCCGTTTCACCTGCGCGATCCGCGGCTTGCCGAGCGCCTCGAGGTAGCCCTGCGAATCTTTGATGTCGCGAATCGTGAAGCTGACAATCCCGAGCCCCATGTTCGCCATGTCGCCTGCCGCGACTTCCTGCACCTTGGAGGCAAAGGCGTCCCGGTTTTGGTAAATATCCTCCACCGTCATGGTGCCGAGGATCGCCCGCAGATGGCCTTCCAGCGTCTGCATCGCCACGTTCTTAATCTCCTCCGTGGGCTTGCTCAGGAACTGCTCGGCGGCCGTCGCGATCGAGACGTCGTCGCCCTTCACCTTGACCTGGGCCACGCCGTCCACCCGCACCGGCACGCCTTTGCTGGTGTAAACCTCGGGCGTCTGCACGTCGATGGTCAGCAACTCGAGCGAGAGCACGTTGGTCATCTCGATCACCGGCACGATGAAGGTGCCGCCGCCTTTCACGATGCGGAAGCCCCGCGCGCCCGTGGAGCCATCGGCCTCGATGAATTGGTGCCGCCGGCCGGAGACCACGAGCACTTCGTTCGGGCCGACTTTGGTGTAGCGGCTCGCGATCACCATCAGGAAAGCGATGATGACAAAAACTATGCCGCCCACAGTGAGGGCCAGGAAATTGGCGCCTTCAAGGATGACGCCGAGGGGGAGGATGAGGAGGTGTTGGTTCATGGTAAATAGGTTGCCGCGCGAACGTAAAACTGGGTGCCGACAATCCGCGTGATGATCACCGGCTGCCCGGCGGGCAACGGCGTGCCGTCCTCCTCGCGGGCCGGCGCCGTGTAACGCGTGCCCCCCTGGACATAAGCGATCTCGCCCACGGAGGCCGCCGGTACCGGGCTGATGACCGTGGCCGCGGCCCCCACGAGCGACGCCACGTGCGATTCGCTGGAACCCTGCGTCGAGCGAAAGATCGATCGAAACAAAAGCAGCACGAGGGCCGCCACCGTGAAGGCCCCCAGCGCGGCCAGGGGCGCGCTCAGCCACGGACTCGCGGTCGGCCCCCATTTCGAGCAGACCATCCCGAAGCCGCCAAACGCGGTGACGAACGAGGCGATCACCGTTGGGCTGAGCGCCGAGAATCCCGGCATGTCGTGCGAACCGAAGCCGCCTTCGGCGTGCCCGTGGAGTCCGCCGGCGTGCAGATCGTGACCGCCGCCGAAGACATCCGCAAAGACCGCGGTCACGATGGTGAAGAGCAGCCCCACGCCGAAGCAGATCAAATAGATGGTGAACGGTTCCATGTGGGGACGAACACAGCCTTAGCAGCGCGCACCCGCCGCGGCAACCGTCCCGGCCCGCGGCCCCCACGAGGACCCGAAATCTTCCACAGCGCACGCTGGCGCGAGGGCTCTTTGCCCTCGTGGCCGCCCGCTCGGGACGAGCCGCGGCTTGGGAATCGACTTCCCGTGAGCGCAGCCGACGAGGAAGTCTGCGCACGAAGGCACAGAGCCCTCGCGCGAACGCGCATGGAGGAGGGACGCCTCCCTCCTGAATGCGGTAGCGCGGGGGACCGGCTACGGATGGATGCGCTTGAGCGCTTCACGTGCCGCGCCCTTTACCGAATCCGGCGCCCCGCCTTGCGCGAGCGGCTCCAGCGCGGGCTGCGCTTCCTTTGCTTCGGGGCCCAGTTTGCCGAGACGCTCGCACGCGAAGACCTTCACCGCCGCGTCGCGATGCGCGAGCATCTGGACGAGATGCGGAACGGAGCGGACGTCGATCTGCCGTAGCGCCTCGAGCGCAAATCCGCGCTCGTCATCTTTGTCGAGCATCGTCGTGAGCGGGCCGGTGGCGTCGCGCGCCTTGTCGCCCAGCGCCCCGAGCGCCGCCGCCGCGGCGCGGCGGACCGGAGGCTCGGAGTCATTCAGCATGGGCAGCAGCACGGCGAGTTGCTGGTCCCGGGCTTCGATTTTGGCCAGTGCGGCCACCGCCGCCGCGCGCACCAGAGGCTCGCCATGTTTCAAATCCCCGCGAATCGCCGGCAGCGCGTTCTTCGCGCCGGAACCGATGCTCGCGAAGACCATCAGGATGCGTGCGCGCATTCCCAAATCCACGCTCGGAAGCAATTGCAGCAACGGCGCGACCGCCGGTTCCGCCGCCGGACCCACCGCTTCCAACGCCTCCACCACCGCCGACCGCACGGCCGGCTCCTGGTCATTCAGCGCGGCCAGCAAGACGGGCGCGAGCGGCCGGGCATCGCCACCCAGTTGCGGCACGAGGTGCACCGCCGCCAGCCGCACCAGGGGTGTCGGATCTTTGATTCCCGCCTCGAGGCGTGAAACCACCGCCAAAGTCGGCGCATGCACACTCACCATTCCGCCCAACGCCGTGGCGCGGACTCGAGGATCGGAATCGGCACCCGCGGCGAGCAAGGCACCGGCGGCGCCGGTGGCGGAGCGTCCGAGCTCGCGCAGTCCGCGCGCGGCGACCAGCCGCACGCTGATGCTCGGACTCGAGAGCGCCTGAATCAGCGCCGGCACCGCCGGACCCCCGATGGCCTGGAGGCATTGCACGCTCCAGTGCCCGTCCGTGAGCGAGTCGGGATTTTCTTTTTCGATGGCCCGCAGCACTTCCGGCACCGCCGGGGCGCCAATCCCGCCGAAAGCCTGGAGATAAGCGGCGGCTGGCGGCGATTGACGGGTCGCCGCTTCGATCAGCGCCGGCACCGCCGGTTGCGCACTCGCACCCAGCCGGGCGAGCACGGACGCAGCACGTTCGCTCCTTCCGGGCGTGGGGTCTTTGAGCAGCGCGGTCAGCGCTGGAATCAGGATTTCGTTGGCTCCGCGCAACAAGTGAATCGCGTTGCTCGCGGCGTGGCGGACCTCTTCATTGTCATGCTTCAGGCCCTCGATCAGCAGGGGCACGGACCGCGCCGGTTCGCGCGAGATTTTGGCCAGCGCGAGCAACGCCGCCGCGCGAGCCGGGGCATCCGTTTCGCGCCCCAACAGTTCCTCGATCGCCGGCAGCGCGGGCGCCGCCGCCGGGCCGAGTTCGGCCAGCGTGAGCGCCGCGCTTGCACGCTGGAGCGGCTCTTTCCAGGTGAGCGCTTCGGCCGCGGGAGTCAGGGCCGCCGGACCCATCTGCCCGAGCGCATCGACCACTTCGCGGCGCACCGCGGCATCGCCGTGCCCGAAGTTTGCCCGCAGCGCCGGGATGGCCTCGATGGCCGCGGGACCCATTCCGCCCAACGCCCTGGCCGCACCGGCGCGCCGAGACGAGTCGTCTTCATTGAGCGCCGCGATGAGCGGCGGGATCGCCGCCGCCCCGATTCGCGACAGCGCGTAGGCGGAGCGGACCAGGGCCTGTTGCCTGTCGCGGTCGCGCTTGCCTCGGGTCTTGCGGCTGTCGAGGCCGTCCAGCAAAGCGGGAATCGCCTCCACGGCCTCGGGCCCGAGTCCGGCGATAGTACTGACGGCAAAGGCCCAGACCTGCCGGTCGGGATCGTCGAGCGCTTTGATCAGCGCGGGCAGCGCCGGCTTGGCCGCAGGCCCGAGCTTGCCGAGCTGATAGGCGGCCTCGCGGCGGACGGTGTTCTGGGGGGCGGCGAGCTGTTGCACGAGCTGGTCGATCGGTGGCGCGTCGTCCGCGCGGGCGAGGTAACCGACCGCAAGGAGCGCCAGCGCAAATGAAGCCAGGGAGCGGGACAGATTCCGACCGGTAGTGGGGCAGGCGACCCGCCTGCCACGACGTGGAGCAGCCGTCCCGGTTGCTCGTGCAGGCGGGACGCCCGCAGCACTGATGGCAGGCGGGACGCCTGCCCCACTTCCCTTAACGGCTCTCACCCTTCGAGGCCACGCAGGGCGCCGGTGCTGTCGCCGAACGAACTGACCGGCACACCCATCCGATTGACCATGGCGACGAGCAGATTCGCCATCGGCGTTTCGGGCGCGTAACGCACGTGACGTCCCGGCAGAACGCTGCCCCCGCCGCGGCCGGCCAGGACCAGCGGGAGATTCGCATGATCGTGCGCATTGCCATCGGCCAGGCCGCCTCCATACACGATCATCGAATTGTCGAGCAGCGAGCCGTCGCCCTCCGGAATCGCGCGGAGGCGGTTGAGGATGTAGGCGAATTGCTGGACGTGAAAACGGTTGATCTCGCGGATCTGCTGCTGCTTCGCGCGATCGCCTTGATGGTGCGAGAGCGTGTGATGCCCGTCGTTCACGCCGATGTTGCGATAGCTCCGATTCGACCCCTCGTTGGCGAGCATGAACGTGCAAATCCGCGTGGTATCGGATTGGAATGCGAGCACCATCATGTCGCACATCAGCCGCGCATGCTCCTCGTAGCTCTCCGGAATGCTCTCCGGCACTTCGTAGCCCGCCGCCACCGAGGTGTTCGCCGAGGCGACCATTTTCTCCGCGTTCTCGACGCGCTTTTCGATCTCGCGAATCGAGGTCAGATACTGGTCAAGCTTCTGTTTGTCGTGCCCGCCGACCTTTGCGCTGAGCGCTTTCGCGTCCTCGATTACGAAGTCGAGAATGCTCTTCCGGTAAATCTCGCGGCGGCGCTGGCCTTCGCTGCGTTCCTTGGGCAGCTCGCTCGAAAAAAGTCGCTCGAAGACCAGGCGCGGATTGATCTCGCGCGTCATCGGCGTGGACTCGTTGCGCCACGAGATGTTGTTCGAATACGCGCACGAATAGCCGCTGTCGCATTTTCCTCCCTGGCGGCCTGGCTCGAGCCCGAGCTCGAGCGAGGCGAATCGCGTCTCCCGGCCCGCCTTATCCGCGGCGATCTGGTCGGCCGAAACGCCGACCCGGATCTGCGATCCTTCGCTCTTCAAAGGCTGCGAGCAGGTCAGCCAGCTCCCCGCCGAACGCGCGTGGTCGCCGCCGCCGTCCGCATTGGCGCGCCCCTTGTCCTGCGCCAGCCCGCTGAGCACGAGCAGCTCGTTTTTGTGCGGCTGGAGTGGCTGGAGGATGTAGGGCAACTCGAAGTCCGCGCCCTCCGCGGCGGGGGTCCAGTCGGGCATGTGCGCGCCATTGGGTACGAAGAGGAACGCCATGCGCAGCGGCGCCTTCTTCGTGCCGGCGGCGGCCGCGAGGGCCCGGACGGGGAGCATCGCATCGAGCAGCGGCAGGGCGATCGCCGCACCAAGGCCGCGCAGAAAAGTCCGGCGATGAAGAACGATTGATGGGTTCATAAACGGGTTCTAGTTCTTCACGACTTCGAGTTTGCGTTTCAAGAAAGGGTCGCTGGTCACGATCCCCACGACGAGGGCGGAAAACTTATACCCCTGCTTCTCGGCCTGCGCCATCACGGCGTCCGCGGCACAGCGATCGTACGACTCGAGGCCGCGGCCCAAGGCGTAGGTCATCAGATTGCGGGTCAGGCTGCGCACGAAGTTCTTGTTCGATTTCAGCACGCGCTTCAGGTCGCGCGCGCCGTTGAACGCGGTCCCATTGGTTAGCTTGCCCGAGGCGTCGATCGGAAACTTGCCGTCCGTGTCGCGCCAGGCGCCCGTGGCGTCGAAATTCTCGAGCGCAAAACCCAGCGGATCCATCTTCGCATGGCAGCCCGCGCACTCGCTCCGGCTGCGATGCTCCTCGAAGCGCTGGCGCAGCGAGGCCGTCTGGTTGACGGCTTTTTGCTCCGGGAGCGGCGGAACATCCGGCGGCGGCGGCGGCGGCGGCGTGCCGAGGATTTGCTCGAGAATCCATTTGCCGCGAATCACCGGCGAAGTGCGCGTCGGCGTCGAGGTCGAAACGAGCACGCTGCCCTGGGTGAGCACACCGCCGCGCGCCGAATCCGCGGGCAGGGTCACGCGTTGGAAGCCATCGCCTTTCACGCCCTCGATGCCGTAGAAGCGCGCGAGCTTTTCATTCAGGAAGGTGAAGTCCGCATCGATCAAATCGGTCACCGGCCGATCCTCCTTCATGATCGCCTCGAAGAAGCGCTCCGTTTCCTCCTTCATCGCGCCTTTCAGGGAATCGTTCCATTTCGGAAACGCATTGGGATCCACGTTCACTTCCCAGATGTTGCGGATCTGGAGCCACTGCCCGGCGAAACTGCTCACGAAGGCGCGCGCTTTCCAGTCCTGCATCATGCGCGCGACCTGCTTCTCGAGATTGCCGCTCTGGCGCAGCTCGCCCTTGGCCGCGAGCGCGAAAAGCTCCGGGTCTGGCATGCTGCTCCAGAGGAAATAGGAGAGCCGCGAAGCCAGTTCGTAATCGCCCAGCTCCCGCACGTCGCCCGGCTTCATCGCCTCGGGATCGAGTTCCCAGCGGAAAAGAAAATGCGGCGAGCAAAGCGCCGCCTGCACCGCGGCCTGCATGCCTTCGAGGAAAGTGCCCTGGTGCTTCAGCGCGAGATCGACGAAGCCGACCAGCCGCGCGACTTCGGCCTCCGTGACCGGCCGGCGATAGGCGCGCTGCGCGAAGGTGCGCAGCAATTCCGTGGCGACCTCGCGCTCCTGGCCCGGCTGCGGCAGATGCGGGATCAGCCGTTTGTGGCTCTCCGGCACCGCGAGCGGCGTCCCCGGCGGACCGGTGATCTCGACCGTATCGACGAAGACATTGCGGTCGCCGCGCAGCTTGGCATCCGGGTTGGTCTGGTCGTTGTAGTTGTTGAGATACGCGACCGAGACCTTTTGCTGGCCGGCTTCGAGCGCGGTCCGGACTTCGTAGATCGCGCCTTTGTCCTGGTTCGTGACGTTGAAGACCTGCAACTCCCGGCCGCCGACGCGGAGGGCCAGCTTCGGCGCCTCCGGCCCGGCCAGCTCCGCAAAGGCGCGCACCCGGAAGAGATACTCGCCTTTCGCCGGCGCCTCGAAGGCCGCCGTCCCCTCGCCTTCGCGATACAACCCCAGGACGCGCGTTTCCAGCGGCTTCACCCATTCGTTCGCCGAGACAAATTTGTCGCCTTTCAGCCGCTTCACAAACGGCTTCGGCTCCGCCCCGAGCACGATCGCCTTCTGCACGATCTCGTCGGCCGCGGTGATGAACTTTTCCATCAGCATCGGCGAGAGCGACAGCACGTCGCCGATGTTGTCGAAGCCGTATCCGACTTCGTCGTTCGGGAAATCCTCCGGCTGGAAGTTGACCCCGAGCAGGTCGCGGATGGTGTTGCGATACTCCTCCTTGTTCAGCCGGCGGATGGTCACCTTGCCGGGATTCTTTTGGGCGGTGCAGTCGAGGATCGAGATCTGGCTGTCGATGTATTTGATCACCAGCTCCCGCTGCTCCTCGCTGGGCTGCGGCTTCTTTTCCGGCGGCATCTCCCGCGATTCCACCAGCTCCGCGACCTTCTCCCACACCGCCCGGTTTTCGAGCAGCTTCAAGTTGTCCGCCACGGGCACGAGATTCAGGTCGCCCTTCTGTTTGTCGGCGTTGTGACAATCGAAGCAGTATTCCTTGAGCAGCGGCTTGATCTGTTCGCCGAGCATCACCGGCCCCGAGGCCGTCTCCGCCATCCCGGCAGGCGCAAGCCATCCCCCTGCCATGAGGCAGGTGAAGAGCGCAGCAATGGGACGGTGAAGTGGACCCTTCATGCGGGTGTCTGGAAAGATACACCGGTTAAACCGAGCAGTCGTCAGCCGCTTAGGATGTTTCACCCGAGCGAGCACGTCGCGCGCTGCGCGTTCACGGCCAGCTTCGCGTGACGGAAAGCACCAGTGGGACCCAGGGGACGGATGGGACTAATGGAGCTTGGAGCGGCTTTCCATTGGTCCCATCCGTCCCATCGATCCCCATCTCGGACGTTGGAAGTTGAACGTTCTCACCATCTTCCCTAGCGTGCGCGCCCTGTGCGCTGGCTCGCCTACATGGCTTCGCGGCTCCTCTTCAAGGGCATCCTCGCGGTGGTGACGGAAACCCACGTCCTCCATCGCGAGCGCGCCCGGCTGCCCGGCGGCTGGTTGCTGGTGTCCAATCACATCAGTCACTTCGATCCCCCGTTCATCACCGGCGCGATGACCCGCAAGATCGACTGGATGGCCACGCGCGAGCTCTATTCACCGGCTCCTGTCGGGCTCTGGATGCACGCCGTGGACACCTTTCCCGTCGATCGGGAGCACGTCGATCGCTCCGCCGTGCGCGAGGCGCTGGCGCGGGTGCGGCGCGGACGGGTCGTCGGTCTGTTTCCCGAGGGCGGCATCCGCGACGGCCCCCGCTCCGTGCTCGAAGGCGCGCCGCTCAAACCCGGCATCGCCGGGTTGGCGAGTCTGAGCAAGGCGCCGGTCATTCCGTGCGCCATCGTCGGCAGCGATCAGCTCTACACGCATCGCCATTGGATTCCCTTCCGCCGCGCCCGCGCCTGGCTCGCCTTTGGCGAACCCCTGCATTTCACCGGCGAAGGCCGGGCGGCCCGGGCGGATTTCGAAGCGCAAATCGCCAAATCGCTGCGCGCGCTCTATGCGGAGCTAAAGGAGCGCTTTCATCTCAGCGCCGACGATCTCCCGCAGCCGCCGATGCGACGAAAAGGTCGCGTATGAACCTGGCGAAGGCGGCCGCGATCACCATCGACAGCGCGATGTGCGGCGCGATGTCTGCCATCCAGCGGCGCCACCGGCTCAACGGCAGCAGCCGCGCCGCACTCGAACATTACATCGCGACGCACGCGCCGCTCACTCGCGAGCAGTACTTCTTCAGTCCGCCACCGGAGCAATCCGCAATCATCAATCCGCAATCCGCAATCGAATGGCCGAGCTTTATCACCTCCGGCTTTCCCGAGAACGACCAGGTCCACGTCGATCTCTATCCCGGTCCTCGCGGCTGGTCCGCCCCAACCGTCCTCTTTCTGCACGCGCTGATGTCGGCGAGCGATGCCGGCTACCGGCGCTGGGCCGCGCACTTCAACGCACGCGGCTGGAACGCCTGCTTCGTGCATCTGCCCTATCATTATTCGCGCAAACCACGCGGTTGCTGGAACGGCGAGCTGGCCATGACGGCCGATCTCGTGCGCACCGCCGAGGGCCTGCGACAGGGGGTCGCGGACTTGCGCCAGCTCATGATGCAGTTGCGCGGTCTCGGCTGCCGCGAATTCGGGCTCTGGGCCTCCAGCTACGGCGGCTGGATCGGCGCACTGCTGGCGTCGGTGGAGCGCGAATTTCGTTTCGTGGCGCTGCTGGAACCGATTGTGGACGTCGAGCACGCCATCTGGATCTCACCGGCTGGTGCGGCGCTGCGGCCGCAATTGCTGCTTGTCGGGATCGACCACCCGCTCATTGAGCGCCACTTCCCCCTGACCTCACCGCTCCATGGCGAGGCGCTCTGTGGCGCCGATCGCGTCCTGCTGGTGGCGGGCGAATACGATCGGGTGGCGCTCGCCGCCGACGTCGCCCGGCTGCACGCCCGCTGGCCGGGGTCGGACCTGGTCACCGTTCCGCAAGGCCACTTCGGCTTTCAGATGATGCGCACGGCCTGGACGCGACTGGTCGAGCGTGGCGTGATCTGAATGGCAGAGAGCATTCGCGCCAGCGCACGCTGGCTACGAGCCCGCCGCCTCGCCCGCCAGCTCTGCCTTCTTCGCCGTCTTGACCGCCGCCAGATATTGGCCCGCGAAAGGCAGCCCGCCGATGGCCGGCAAAAGATATCGTGCGGTACAGAGCAGTCCGAGCGCGGCGGCCACTGGGGCATCGAAATAGGGCTTGTAGAAGAGCACCAGCGCCGCGTCGCGCGTGCCTACGCCGGCGAAGGTGAGCGGAAGCAGTCCCGCGAGAATGGCGAGCGGCGAGAGCGCGAGGTTCGCGAGGAACGGCGCCCACGCCTTGAGCGCGAGGATGAACATCCAGATCTGGAGCAGGTGCAGGAACCAGATGAAAACCGACGTGATCGTCACCTTCGCCAGCCGCGCTTTGCTTTCCCAAAAATAGCGGTGCATCTCATTCCACGAGGCCCCGAGCTTGGCGAATTTCGCTCCGATTTTGCGGGGCGCGTAGCGTGCCGCCGTGGCGAAGAAGAATCCGGCAAACGTTTGCGATCCGAGGAGCAGCACGCCGAGAAGCAGGCTTCCGCATACCACCAGCGCGCTGAACCAAAACATCAGCGATTCCTGAGCCGGCCCGAACTTTTCCGCCCATTGCGCGGGCAAATGAAATGCGGCCAGGGCGCGCGCGTCGCTCCATTTGATCCAGGCGAGCCCAAACACACACCAAAGCAGCAGCGAAAGCATGTCGCAGGCTTTCTCGAAAACGACCAGCGAGAGCGCGAGCGAGCCTTCGAGATGCCCGCGATCCTTCATAAACCAGGCCTTGGCGATATCGCCCATCTTGGAAGGGAGGATGAGATTCAAGACGCTGGCGACAAGGATGAGCTTGTTCGCTTCGCCAAAGCCGAGCTGTCCGGTGCGCGGCATGAGCTGCTGGAGCCGCCACGAGGTGAAGAGCGTGAGCGGCACCACCATGCCGAGGCTGAGCACCATCCAAAGCCGATCGCAGTCCGCGAAGATGTGGCCCAGTTGCGCGAGCTGCCCGTGCTGGCTCAGCTTCCAGTAGATGAGCGCGAGAATGCCGAGGCTGACGACGAGGGAGACGAGCTTTTTCAACGAAGAGAACAGCCTAAGCCGCGTGAACCAACAACGGTGAAACATCCAACACCCAACACCCAACATCCAATCGCACAGCGCGCTGCCGCCCAACGATTCGGAACTTAGAATCTTGGATGTTGGGTGTTCGAAGCTGGCTGTTCATTAGAACGTCCGTTCCACCCGCAGCGCTTCACCCGCCTTGAGCGATTGCACCTGCGGAGTGAGGTCCAGCCACGGTTGCAGTTGCCCGGCCTGCCAGGTGCGGCTCATGACCACGTAGATCGAAGTTTGCGCTGCGCCGATGCCCACCGCGCGCACCTTATCCCAGGAGGCCGCCGTTAACTCGTCCGTGACGGTGAGCTGCTCGTGCTTCCACGCGAGCGTCCGCTGAAAGGTCAGCGGCGCGGCTTTCTTGCCCGTGATGAGCATCTTTTGCAGCAGCTTGCGGATGAGGTCCGGAAAGAAGCGGCCCACGGTGAGCATCAGCGCCCGCAGGACGACAAGGTTGAAGGTCGTCATCTGCTTGGACTTGGCCCAGCCCAGCTTCCCACCGATCACGATTTCGTCGTCGCCGAGTTTGATCTGATACTTGGCGACGAGATGCGCGACGGCCGTCCGGCGCCGGCCATCTTCGATCTGCACCGAGAACTGCGTATCGGACTGCGCGAGCCGGCCGTTGAGAAAGAACTTGAAGACGCCGCCCTTGTTGAGCGCGAGGTAAAGGACCGCCGGACCGCGCCGCTCAATGACAATGCCGGCGTGGTGAAAATAGAGACGCCCCTGGGTCACCGGGGCTGTCGCCGGACGCTCGGAGGCCCAGTATTGGTAGGCGAGCAGGTAACTCCAGGTGTGATGGCCGATGATGTGGTCGTCCGCGTAACACGAGCCCAGGCCATTGGCCAGGCCGGTCAGGAAGCGATCGTTGATCGAGAGCGCTTCGGGCAGCCATCGGCCCGCAATCTCGAAGCCGTGCGGGAAGTAATTGTAGGTGTTGCGGCTGGTGTATTCGCCACCGAACGAGCCGTCGGGATGCACGAAGTGCGCGGCGAAATAAATCGCCTTTTGCAGGGCGGTCTTGATCTCGGCGGTCGGCGTCAGCTCATGAAGCTGCGCGAGCAGCCCCACGGTCAGGGTGTGGTAACCGGGATCGCAGCCCTCGTACTCCTGGAACCAACCCTCCTCGTTCTGCCACTCCATCACCCGCTTGAGCCGCCGGGCTTTGAGTTTGTCCCAACGATTGCTCTCGAAAAGCCGGCCCGCCTTTTCCAGGCAGAGGACGATGAGCGCCTGGTGATTGGTCAGCCGGCCGCTCTCATGATGGTCGGCCAGCCAGTCGGCGCGCTTCGCGAAAAAATCGAGGATCTCCGGATTGTGCAGATTGAGCAGGGCGTAGCTCTCGATCCCCGCGAGCAGCGAAAAGGCCGCCGCGCCGGCCGCTTTCTCGAACGGGAAATAATCGTCGCACGAGCCGTCGGAATGCGCACTCCGCGCGGCGTAGATCATCCCCGCTTCCGCCCACTGCTTGATCGCCGGCTGGCGGAAGTAAGCGTTGCCCGCAATGGGCAGGGAATGGACCAGCGCCAGCGGCCAGACGAACTCGGCGGCCATCCCGCTCGGGAAGTCGATGATCTTGTAATGCCAGAAATTCCGATCGAAGCAGCCGTAGGTCGGGCTGTGCGCGTTGCGATCCTGCAGGGTCAGGATCTTCGGGATCTGCGCGAGCGCCTCGCGGGCGAAGAGTTCGCGGCTCATCGCTCAGCGGTGGCGGGATTCATCCTCTCGTGGGAAATCATGGCCGGCGTCTGAGGATGATTACGAAGATGAGGACGGGTTTCCGTATTCCACCCGTTTTATCCGCTGCTGGATGTCTTCCAGCAGCTTGCGATTGACCGCGATGATATCGGCGACGGCGCCGATGCACCACGCTTGGACGCCAATCAGGATCAGGATCGCCGCGAGAATGAGGCTCGGCTCGCGGCCGCGCGTGGGGTCCTGTGTGAAGAGAATCAGCCAGCGCACCCCGAGGAGAAACCCCGCGGTGAACGGGACGGCCCCCACCCAGAGAAAGAAGCGCAGCGGCTTGTAGGTGATGAAGATGCGCAGGATGGTCAGGATCGAGCGCTGGACGTAGGCGCGCATCGACTTCATCAGGCGCGAAGGGCGCAGGTAGCCATTGGTGCGGATCGGCACCGAGGTGATGGCCATGTTCTTCTGCCCGGCCTGAATGATCGTCTCGAGGGTGTAAGTGTATTGGCTGAAGACGTTGAGCTGCATCGCGGCGCGTCGGCTCATCGCCCGGAAACCGCTCGGCGCATCGGCCACATCGGTGCCGCTCGCCGCCCGCACCACCCACGACCCGAGTTTCTGCAGCGTCTTTTTCAATGGGGAAAAGTGCTCGATCTCGGTGATGGGCCGCGCGCCCACCACGATCTCCGCTTCCCCCTTGAGAATGGGCTCGATCAGCTTCGGAATGTCGTCGGCGTTGTATTGGTTGTCGGCGTCGGTGTTGACGATGATGTCCGCGCCAGCGCGCAGGCCCGCGTCCAGCCCGGCGATGAAACCGCGCGCCAGGCCCTGGTGCGTGCCGAGATCCACAATGTGATCCACCCCGTTGGCACGCGCGACTTCGATGGTCTTGTCGGAGCTGCCGTCATTGATGATCAGCCATTCCACCTTGTCCACGCCAGCGACCTGCCGCGGAAGAGCCTGAAGCGCGATGGCGAGCGTGCCTTCCTCATTGTAGCAAGGCATCTGGATGATCAGTTTCTTCACGCGAGGGGCCGTGATTACCGGCAATCGCCAGTGAAGCAAAGACATTTTGGCCCTGCCGCGGGGCCGTGGGAAAGGAGCGCACGATCGTAACCTGCGCTCCGGCCTGCCAGGCCTGACCATCAAATCAGGGTTGCAGGAGGGATGGAAACCCGGTTGCTTACGCCCCTTTATCTCCATGCCACAGACCACTCTCGTGTCGATCGAACACACCGTCGCGGTCAGCGCCCCTATCAAGGATGTTTTCGAGCGTTGGAGCCGGATGGAAGAGTTTCCCTCCTTTATGGAAGGCGTTCGGGAGCTGAGCTGGCTGGATGACAAACGCTTTCTGTTGAAGTCGGAAGCGTCCGGACAAGTTCTTGAGTCGGTCTGCGAGCTCACCCTCCGCATCCCGGACCAACGGATGGCCTGGCGCACGATTTCCGGACCGGACAGCTCCGGCGTGGTTTCCTTCCAAGCCACGGACGCTGGGGTTACGGAAGTGACGCTCAAGATGCTCTATGACCCTGAGACCGGATGGAGCGACCGCGAAGAACTCGAGCGCCGACTCGCCCTCAATCTGGGCCGATTCAAGGCGTTGGTGGAAGGCTGAAAGCCCAAGTTTGAGGTGACGGCCCGCGCGCACCGTGGATATTTTCACAGCCTCCATAAACGCCTTGGCAACGCCGGGAAATACCATCATCCTGACGGCAGTGACAGAACTCCCGACCCAATCCGGGTTCCCCCTTGAACTGCCACCGGGCGACTTTGCGGCCTATATCTTCGACTGTGACGGCACCCTGGCCGACACCATGCCGACGCATTATCGGGCCTGGCAAACCGCTTTAGGCGAACACGCGCAAAACTTCCCGGAAGCGATGTTTTACGAACTGGGCGGTGTGCCCACCGCGCGCATCGTGGAAATCCTCAACGAACGGCACGAGTTGCACCTGCCGGTCGAGGCGACGGTCGCGCAAAAGGAATCGATCTTCCTCGACCTGAGTCACGAGATCGCCGCGATCGAGCCGGTGGTGGCGCTGGCCAAGCGCTACTTTGGCGTGAAGCCCCTTGCCGTCGCCTCGGGCGGGCATCGGCGGATCGTCATGAGCACCCTCCGCGCACTGGGAATTGCCGACTTGTTCAAGGCGATCGTCACCGCCGAGGACTATCAGCGCGGGAAGCCGTCCCCGGATCCCTTCCTCGAAGCGGCACTGCGCCTCGACGTGCCGCCCGAGCAATGCCTCGTCTTCGAGGACACCGCCACCGGTATCGCCGCCGCCACGGCGGCCGGCATGCAGTCCGTGCTCGTGCCACCGCCCCGGCGCTGATCCGCTGGGGCGGAAATCCGAGTGCTTCGCTGATCTCGTTTCGAGCTTTTCCTGATTTCCTGCTTTAGGAATTCGTTTCGGATTTCGATATTCGGATTTCGGATTTTTCCTCATGAAGGCCGACCTCCACCGCACCCTCAAACAGTCGTTCGGCTACGACTCGTTCCGGCCGCTCCAGGAGGAAATCATCCGCGACGCGCTCGCCGGCTCCGATGTCTTCGCCCTGCTCCCGACCGGGGGCGGCAAATCGCTTTGTTTCCAACTCCCCGCCCTGGTGCGCGAAGGGCTCACCGTGGTGGTCTCGCCGCTGATCGCCTTGATGAAAGACCAGGTCGATGCGCTGACCGCGAGCGGCATCCCGGCCACCTTCCTGAATTCCACGCTCGATTCCGGGGAATCCCGCTCGCGCTTCCGTGGCCTGCACCACTCCGACTTTCGCCTGCTCTATGTCGCGCCCGAGAGGCTCATGCTCTCGGGTTTTCTCGAAACACTGAAGGGCTGGAACATCGCGCAGTTCGCCATCGATGAAGCCCACTGCGTCAGCGAGTGGGGCCACGATTTCCGGCCTGAATACCGCAAGCTCGCCGAGTTGCGGGATCATTTCCCGAACGCTCCCGTCATGGCGCTCACCGCCACCGCCACCGACCGGGTGCGCGCGGATATCGTCGAGCATTTGCGGCTGCGGGACCCGCACTGCTACGTCGCGAGCTTCAACCGGCCCAACCTCGCCTATCGCGTCCTGCCCAAGGCGAAGCCCTACGAGCAGACGTTGCAATTCGTGCGCAGCCGCGAGCAGGAGTGCGGCATCATTTATTGCGCCAGCCGCAAAGCCACCGAATCCGTGGCGGAACGGCTGACCGCCGATGGCATCCGGGCGCGGCCTTATCACGCCGGCCTCGATTCCGACGTGCGCTCCTCGGCCCAGGAGCTGTTCCTCCGCGACGAGGTGCGCGTGATCTGCGCGACGATTGCCTTCGGAATGGGCATCAACAAGCCCAATGTCCGCTACGTCATTCACTACGACCTGCCGAAGAACATCGAGGGCTACTATCAGGAAACGGGACGCGCCGGACGCGACGGCCTGCCCAGCGAATGCCTGCTCCTCTACAGCTCCGGCGACGTGATCAAACAGACTGCCTTCATCGACGAAAAGACCGACGAGCAGGAGCGGCGCATCGCCCGCGAGCAGCTCCAGCAGATGGTTCATTACGCGGAAATCTCCACCTGCCGCCGCACCGCGCTGCTCGCTTACTTTTCCGAGGAGTTCCCCGACGCGAATTGCGGCGCTTGCGACAATTGCCTCGCGCCGCGCGAGACCTTCGACGGCACCGTGGCCGCGCAGAAGCTGCTCTCCTGCGTCTATCGGGTGCGCGAGGTCACCCCGCGCTTCGGGGTCGGCCTGAATCACCTCATCGAAGTGCTCACCGGGGCGCGCACCGAAAAGCTGCTCAAGTGGGGCCACGACCGCGTCTCGACCTATGGCATCGGCAAGGAGCACTCCCGCACCGACTGGCAGGCCATCGGGCGCGAGCTGGTGCGGCTCGGCCTGCTGCGGCAAACGACGGAAAAGTTCAGTGTCATCGAACTGACCCAGGACGGCCTCGACGCGCTGCGGCAACGGCGTCCGATCACGCTGACCCGCCCGCTGGAGACCTCCGCCGCGCGCGAGCATCGCGAGGGCGACATCAGTTGCGATGAAGCGCTCTTCGAGCGCCTGCGCGCCCTGCGCAAGCGGCTCGCCGACGAGCGCGACGTGCCGGCCTACGTCATTTTTTCCGACGTGGCGCTGCGGCTCATGGCGCGCGATTACCCGACCACCGACGCCGAGTTCGGCCGCATCGCCGGAGTCGGCGAAAAGAAACGCCAGGAGTTTGGTCCGGTCTTCTGCGGGGAGATCGCCGCCTTTCTCCGAAACCATCCCCGTCAGGCCTTCGCCGAATCGCTCCAGCCCTGGATCGGGCCGGCACCGAAGCGCGTCGCCAAAGGCACCGCGCGGGAATCCTGGGAGCTCTTCAATACTGGCAAATCGATCGAGCAAATCGCGCGCGCCCGCGAGATGAACCCGCGCACCGTGACCCAGCACCTTGCCGAAATGATCGCCACCGGACAGCCCTGCGACCTGCGCCGCTTCTTTACCGCCGACGAGCAGGCGCGCATGGAAGCCGCCTTTGCCCGCCACGGCCTCGAACGCCTCAGCCCGGTCAAGGACGCGCTCGGCGACACCACCACCTATGATCAGCTCAATCTTTGCCGCGCCGCTATCCAGGCCCGGCTGCGCGCGGCCGAGTGAGGCGAGCCTCGCTCTCCCGGATGCCCGTCACCGCTCCCAGGCGTCGGTGCGAAAGGCGGGCGCGGGCAGCCCGTCTTTGTTGAAAAGATTCGCCCACGGAATCTGCTGCGACCAGGCGTAGCGCACGGCGGCGGGCTTCGGCACGCTCGCGCTGGAAACGATCACGCTGTCGCCGTCGATGACCGCATCACCCCAGACAAATTTCTGGTCTTCTCCGGCGATGGCGAAGCCTTGCAGTTTCTGCGCCTGCGGCGCGGCGAGCCCCTGCCCCGTGTGGCTGAAACGGATGCGCACTTTGTCGCCCTCGATCTGGTGCGAGGCATAAAGCGGCCCATAAATCTCGATCTTCCTGCCATAGACCATTCCCAGCGCGACCCGCGCGGCGCGCAGCCCGTAGCCGGACTTGTTCGTCGGATGCGTCATGTTGCCGAGGTCCGAGCTCGTGACCATCGCGGTCTGCGGATACTGCATGATGCGGATGTGCGTCTCGCGATAGAGGCCGGCGATGAGCGGCGGCACCTGCGCCGGCAACGGCGCAAATGGGCTCGCCTTGTTCGTGACCGGATCGGTTGGATCCCACGCACAACCCTCGCCACTCGGTTTCTCGACATAGAGAAACGGAAATTCGTTCTGCCCCCATTCCTGGCGCCAGCCGCGAATCAGCGCGCCCATGAGGGTGTATTGATCCACGCCAGTGATCGCCGTCCCTGCTTCGCCCTGATCCCACAGCACCCCGCGAATGCCGAAGCCGACCATCGGACGCACATGAGCTTCGTAAAGATTGCCAATCTTACCCGTGGACTCGCCTGCCTTCGCCGGTGCGTTCGGCCCGCGCGGGGCGGGCTTGCCGTCCGACTTGGCCGCTTCCGCCGCCGCCTTCCAGTCGGCCAGGTCCCGGTCATATTTCGCCTTCGCTGCATCGAAGTCATACGTCTGCGCAAACTTCTCCGCAGCCGCCTTGCACGCCGCATCCGACCGGTACGCCTCTTCGCTCAGCCAATAGCCCGATGGCGTCCCCCCGACCGCGGGCGACATGAGCCCCACGGGGACGCCGATTTCTTTTTGCAACGGCAGGCCAAACGAAAACAGCAGCGCCGAAAAATACTCGAGGGTCTGCGGCGTCGCCTCCTCCCAGATCTTCTTTCCGCGCGTCGAGAAGATGCGCAGTTGCGGATACGGCCCGTCCGCCACGATCTTCGCCAGCACCGGATCGCCTGCCATGAAGCCCTTCGACGCGATCTCCATGTTCGACTGCCCGGAGCCGATCCACACGTCGCCGACCAGCACATCCTTGATCGTCAGCGTCCCGATCGTGAGCTCATCCGGCCCGCCCACCTTGAGTTTATCGAGCTTCACCACCCATTTGCCATCCGCGCCCGCCGTCGTCGTCTTCTCCTGATCGCGAAACTTCACCGTCACTTGCTCCCCCGCTTCCGCCGTCCCATAGATCGGCGTGGCCATCTCCCGCTGGAGCACCATGTGATCGCCAAAGACCGGGGTCACCTTCACTTCGGCGCGGCCTACCGGCAGCAGCACCGCACTGCCCAGAAAAGCAGTCGCAAAAACTCGGACGAAGGTTCGGGAGGGAGTCATAGATCGCGGAAGCTGATGGCGAAGACGAAAATTGGCAAGCCTCCCCGGAACCCGCCAAGCCGCGCCCGACCGCGACTTGGGGAGCCGAGAGTGGAATTTGTTCCGCGCACTCGCACCTCCGCGTTGCCTCAGACGCACTGATTGAGAATGCCAGGCACGGACACTTCACAAGCACCTGACGTTCCGTGCTTTGCGCAGCCATTTTCCCCGGACTCCCGCCGACCAGGCAGGACTGGGAGACACTTTTCGCTTGCTGGAAATTTTCTCACTCCGATAGTGTTTTTCCACCCAAAGAGGTTTTCACCCACGGGGAGTTAGCTCAGTTGGTAGAGCGCCGCGTTCGCAATGCGGAGGTCAGGGGTTCGACCCCCCTACTCTCCATTCCCTGGCCCGAAAAAGTGGATTGGGCCGTGGATGGCCTGCGCACGAATCCTCAGGGGCGGCTTTTGCCCCGGACAGAAACCGAGAATGCAGGCGGCATTCGGCGGACCGTCAGCTTACGCGGGCTCTTTCTCGCCGGGATCGATCACCACTTCGAGATCGGATTCGATGCCGGCGACGTCCGTTTCACCGCGTTCCTCGGGCAGTGGCTGGCCCCTGGTTTCCGGCGCGAAGAGCAGCGTGACGATCCCGACCAGGAAGATCACGCACATGGTCATCGCGGAATAGCGATAGGGCAACGGAGGGGCATAGCCGGCATAGACTTCCTTGGTCAGGATCGAGGAAAAGAAGCTGCCCGCGGCGGCGGCGAAACGGCCGAGATTGTAGCAAAAAGAAACGCCCGTGCTGCGCAGACGGCTGGGAAAAAGCTCGGGCAGATAAATCGCGAAGCCGGCGAAGACTCCGAGTTGCGCGGCGCCCATCAGCGGCATCATCCAGTAGGCGTCCTGCGGCGAATTCATTTTCCAATAGACGAAAACCGTGATGAGCAACGCCGCGGAGAACCCGAAGAAAAAGGCAAGCCGCCGGCCGGCCGCGGCGGCGAACCGCGTAAAGAGCCACATGCCCGTGGCGGCTCCGAGCATGTTCAGGAGGTAGGCCCAGCTAATCGCGTCATTGACGCTCTTCTTCACCACCTCCGGCGCGAGCCCGAGTTTTTCAAAATGCGTGGCGAAGACCGCCTTTTGCAAATCCACCGCATACTCTCCGATGGCCCACAGACCGACGACCCCGGTGGAAGCGATGAGCGCGCCGACGATCAGGTTTTTCCGCCAGCGTGCATCTGCGAGCAGACCCGCGTAAGGCGCGAAGATGCTGCCCTTCGGGAGCTTGCCGGTTTCCTTTAGGAGCAGCCACGGCGCCGGTTCCTTGAGCCGGTGGCGGGTGAAGATGATCATCACCGCCGGCACTGAACCAATGAGAAACATCCAGCGCCAGCCGTTGCCGGCCGCGATGGTCTTGCTCCCTTCGAGTGCGTCGATGCCCATCTTTGCAAAGCCCGCGGTCACGTTGCCGATGGTCGAGAGCACTTGCAGCAAACCCAGCGACTGCGCCCGCGCGCCGGTGGGCACCGTCTCCGCGATGAGCGACACGGCGAGCCCGAAGACGCCGCCGACCCCGAGCCCGGTAAGGAAGCGGAAGAGCGTGAAATCGATGCGCGTCTGGCTGAAGAAGGTGAGGCCGGTGAAGGCGGAATAAATGAGGATTGTGAGGGTCAGCATCTTCGCGCGGCCATAGCGGTCGCCGAGCGCGCCGAAGATCATCCCGCCGATGCCCCAACCGATGAGAAACCAGGCGGTGACGACTTTGCCAAACGCCTGCACCTCCGCATCGCTCGGCGGGCGGGTCATGAGCGCGGAGAGCGCGGGGATGCGCGCGAGCGAAAAAAGCCGCTGATCCAGGCAATCGAAAAACCACGCCGCCGAGGCCACGATGAAGACGAACCAGTGGTAGCCGTTGAGCAGCTTCCACCAAGGTTGGGAGGACGGGGAGGAGTCGGTCATAGCAGGCTGGAGCATGGCCGCGCGCGGACGGCGGAGCCAAGCGAAAATGGAGCCGCTTGGGAACGCGGGCCTATCTCGCTGGAGCGGCTGGCGCTTTGAAACCGGTCGCTTCCAGGAGCTTTTGGGGAAAGGTTTCCGAATCGGCCGCGCCCCGCGCCCGGAAGATGAAGAGCCAGCCCTTCACCCACCAAAAGCGGGTGTGCTCGTCGCCTTTCAGTTGCACGTGGGTGCGGCTGCCCATCGACGACGTCATGCGTGACGAGCCATTCTTCGAGGTCACGGTCACGCCGCCGACGCGCGTCGTCGTCTCCTCCGCATCGGCGGCTTTCGACAGCGCGTCCTGCGCGCGGCGCAGCAACGTCTCCTTCTCCAAATCGTTGGCGGCGACCACCTCCACCTGCACGGATCCGCGACTGGATGAATACGACGCGTGATAGCCGCCGCGCGGGATGTCCAGCTCGGGCACCCCCGGGATGGGAGCGCTGCGGTCGAGTTTCCACTCGCCCAGCTCCGCGGGAAACCAGGTTGCGTCAACGTTTGGTGATGGCGGTTTCCAGGCAGCCTCCAGTTTGTCGATCCGCTGCTGTTCGGCCAGCGTCGCCAGGAACCAGCCTTTGCCTTTCTCAAACAGCCGCGGCAACTGGACCATGGCCACCCCGACGAGAATCGCGAACATAATGAAGACCACGGCGCATCCGATGACGATTTTGCGATTCATGGCGGCACGTTACGGTGCTCGACCGATGCTCCCAAGTTCGATTTCCACCTCGGGCGCTGGGGGTGGGACAGGCGGGGACGCCTGCCGATTCGTAGTGCGGGCGTCTCGCTGGCACGAGCAGCCGAGACGGCTGCTCCACTTCCCGGCAGGCGGGGACGCCTGCCCCACTATTTCCCGGCCGGGAAAGCCGGTGTTTCCCTGGTTTCCACACTCTTCCCCCACACCTTCACGTTCGCGACCTTCCCGGTGTCATCGAAGGAGCCGAAACCGATAAACCCCGGCCCAAACGTCTTGTCCTCTCCCGTCATGATGGGCTTTTCCATGTCGTCGAAAAAGATGCGCACGGTGCCGGCGCTCGCGTTGCGCTCCACCCGCACGTGATGCCAGACCCCGAACCCCCAATTCGCCCCCGGCGTGACCTCGCGGGCAAACTTTACCCGTGGGCGTCGTTGACGATGAAGCAATTGTGCGCGTGGTCGTCCGCCGCCGTGGCGATGTGCGTGTAGTAAAACTTCGTCGGCGACTGGGAGCCATAGACGAAGACCATGTCGCGATGCCCGTATTCCTTTCCGGTTTGGAAGCAATCCACCTCGAAAATGACGTCGTCGAAGACCTTGCCCTTGAGGAGCGCGATGTTGAAGGGTGAGCGCACGGCCGGTTGGTAGGCGCTTTGTTTCACGAGTTCCATCGCGGTCTTGCCGTCGCCTTCGCTGATCTTCCAGGCCGCAGGATCAGTGAATGCGAAATCGTTGAGCGCCTCAGGCTTGCTGAAGTCCTGCGTGTAGAGGAGTTGGTAATCCGCGGAAACGCCCGCGGGGTTCTCCCCGTGAGCAATGTTGGCGGCGAGAACGAGGACGAGGAGAGCACGATTCATAGCGGGAGACTCAGGTGAGCGCTGCGAGCAAATCGTCGCTGGCGGGGACGAGGATCACGTCGATGGGCACAGTGTTGCCGCCCGTCGAAATGAAGTTGGCCGCGTGGCAGTCGAAAGCCGCAATTCGTTCGCTGGTGCCAGGAAAGAAAGCGCACCGGCTCGGCCAAGATTTACCTGCGGTAACGGTGAAAAGCTCAGCGCCTCCATAAGCGCGGCTATCTCGCTGGGGGTCGCGGGTTCGCCGCGGATGGCTGGCTGGCTCGTTACGACCTGGAGCGCCTGCCGTTTGTCGATGATTCCGACAAATTCCACCGCGTCGCCGAAGATCTCATTCTGAAGAAGCAGTCGTTCGAAATACTCAAGCGGCGTCGCGCCGCGAAGCGCTGGCTTCAGTTCGGCCGCATCGGATTCCTCGTCCAGAAACCACTCAGCATCCACGGTGAACCCAAAGCAATTCGCCTTCGTCAACTTGAAGACTCGCGGCGCGCCGGCCATGTGCCAGACGAAATGCTCTTCGCCGCCGCGGGTGGCGTAGGGAAGATAATCAAACGGATCGAGGATCAATCCTCGCGCACGCGCGGAGTCTCGGAGCGCGGCTGCCTCGCCATCTCTTCGTTGTGCGAGGCTGCCTCCTGCATTCTCTTGAATTGCTCCCAAAACTCTTCGGAGGTCATCGGCGGCTGATTCAAGCGCAGTTCGCGAAGTTTCTTCGGATCGGTCTCCATGTTCCATTGAGAGTAACGCTCTTCGCTCATTGGGAAAAGCGCCAATCACCACGCTCACACCTTCTCAGGCACGATGAAGGGCGCGCGGTACTCGCGGGTGAGCAGCTTGTCCGCGGCCGGGTTGCCGACGAACTTCTCCGTCTTGGGATCCATCTTCAGGAACTCCCCAAGGGTCAGTTGATCGACTTTGAGGTCCACCCCATTCGCGCCGAGATGCGTGGCCAGACGCTCCAGCGAATCCATGGCGTCCTTGTTGCCTTTCAGCTTCTCGCGCAGCGCGTCCGGGTCCGCTTTTTTGCCGAGCAGATACGAAATGTTGCCGGTGTGGCAAAGCGCGCTCGAGACATGGCCGTCGATGATCTTGCCGTGCAAGTCGCTCGTCTTCCGGCTGCGCATGCCCTTGAGAAAGTTCGCGAAGTGATTCTCGTATTGCGGATCGGACGCCTTCGCGTCCTCGCTGTCGGCCGGCGACGACTCGGTCTCGCCCTTCGCCACGGGCGGCTTGCCAAACTTCCGCAGCAGCTTCCCGTCCTTCTCGTAGGCCACCGCATTGTTGTAATCGGGGCAGACGATGTAGCCGTTCTCGTATTGCACGACGACGCCAACGCTCGCGCCGCGATACTTGTCCATCTCCTTCGCCCCGCTCTTCTCGGGCAGACCGCGCACTTCAAAAATCAGCGGCGCTTTCTTGTAGTCGTGAAAGACGAACATCGAGTTCGGCGTCTCGCCATCATCGACGTAGCCGAGGCGTCCGCCCACGGTGAAGACCGCCGGCGACACCGCCTCTTCGCCGGTGAACCGCCGCGCGATATCCATCTGGTGGATGCCCTGGTTGCCGAGATCGCCGTTGCCGGTGTTCCAAACCCAGTGCCAATCGTAGTGCAGTTTCTTCCGGTGAATCGGCTGCTTGGCGGCGGGGCCACACCAAAGGTCAAAATCGATCGTGTCGGGAATCGCCAGGTCCGCTTCGGCCTTCCCGATGCTGGGCCGCGGCTTGTAACAAAGGCCCCGCACATAAAGCAGTTTGCCGAGCGGCGCCGATTTTACCCATTCGAGGGCCGAAGCGAGGCCCGCCCCCGAGCGGCTCTGCACGCCCATCTGCACGATGCGCTGATGCGCATCCGCGGCTTTCACGAGCTGCCGCCCCTCCCACACATTGTGCGAGACCGGCTTCTCGACATAGACATCCTTCCCCGCCTGGATTGCCCAAATCGCGCCGAGCGAATGCCAGTGATTCGGCGTCGCGATCGAGACGGCATCAATCTCTTTGCTTTCGAGCAGCTTGCGGATGTCCGCGTAGCCTTCCACCTCCTGGTTCTTCCCTTTGAGCCGCGCGATGCCCTTTTCCAGCACCCCTTTGTCCACATCGCAAAGGGCCACAATGCGCACCCCTTTCAGCCCGAGGTAGCCATCGATGTGACTCTGGCCGCGGCCGTTGAAGCCGACCACGGCGATGCGGATGTCGCTGTTCGCGCCATCCGCGGCGGCGCGAAGTCTGGCCGGGAGGGAAAGCGCGGCCGTGGCGGCGAGGGTGGACTTTAAAAAGGAGCGGCGGTTCAATTGGGGATTCATAGGAATTGGGGGTGGTTGGAAATGGTCGATTACTGGCTGCTCTTCACATATTCCTCAAACTGGCTCTTGATCTTGGCGGCATCCGCTGGCCCTTCGTGAATGAGGACACGATACTTGAGCGTCACGCTCTTCCCGGCTTCGAGCTTGTAGTCACCGGAATGTTCGGGCTGGGCCTTGTCCATCTCGTGCTCGCAAAATGGATTCGCCGCGAAGAGCCCGTAGTCCCGCGCGTGCCAGCGGGTTGGGTGCCGCGGATTCGAGGGATGATCGAAAATCGTGATGCCCAGCGTCTTGCCTTCCACCGGCCCGGACATGTCCACCCACTTTGCCTTCTGGCCCCAGACCTTGCCGTCGGCGAGGCCTTCGCTGTTGAGAATGTGTCCCTCCCCCGGCGGTTTTTGCTTGGGCTGCATCAGCCGCATCGATTCGGCGAGGCGGATGCCGAACGAGCCTTCCTTGGTATCGCCGAAGACGACGTCTTTCGGTCCGGCGGTGAGCGTGATCTCGAAGTCGAACATCCGCTCATTTTCCGGCCGCTGATAAACGCGGAGCGTCTGGATACTCGTCATCGGCACACTGCCATCGGGCGCGATCCATTTCTCCGCGCTCGCCAGCACGCCCACCTCCGCGCCGCCTTTCGCTTCCACGATCTTGTCGTGCTCGATCTTACCCACGGGAAATTTCGGCGTGCCCTTGTAAGAGGCCGTTTCGCCCCAGAAATCCACCCCGTTCACCGACCCGTGCGAAAACCACATCGAGCGGTGGTGCGGATGATCGTGCTCCTCCCCCGGCACGTCCTCCATCGGCCAACTGCGCGTCATTTTCACCCCGCCTGGCCCGATCACGGGCCAATAATAGACGTGCGAAGCGCCCGTGAAAACGAACTCGGTGAAAAGCTTGCCATCGATCTCCACCCGCACGCGATCGGGCTGCTCTTTCACTTCCACGGCTCCACGGGCGAGCGGGGTCAGAAAAATAAACGGAAGGACAGCGAGACTGCGGAGTGAGGGGGACACAGCGAGGACGGTAGGACTGAGGCGATTCGGCGTGCAAGCTAACAACCAGGCAGGCAGCGGATTTGTTGGCTGAATTGTGCGGGTCATTGGCGCCGGTGACGGTGCGAATGCTGAGCCCAAGTTTTACGTCATCAGAACAGAGGCCGACGGCAGCAGCGCGAGGGCCGCGTTTGCCTCCCCCAGCGCGGCCGGCCAACGCCCCTCCTGCGACACACCGTTGACGGCGTGCATGCGGCGTCGCAGGCTCGCCGCATGCCGTCCCTCCGTTCCCCCTGCGTGCCTCTCATTTTGCTCTGCGCCTCTGCGTTTCATCTGCCCGCGCAAACCCCAGCCACCCCCAAACCTCCGATCGTCAACGACCCCGCACTGAAGATCGAGCTCCTCGCCAGCTACCCGGATGTGGAAGCCTGCACCACCGTCTGCGGCGCGCCCGACGGCTCCTTCTACGTCGGCAACGATCCGCGCGACGGCCGGCTTTCGAACAAGGAGCCGGTCAACATCATCGTCCGCTTTTCCGGTCTCGGAGCCGATCGCCAGCGCACCGTCTTCGCCGACAAAATCTATTCCCCGGCCGGCAGTGCCTGGCACGACGGCTACCTCTACGTTCTCCACGACCCGCTGCTCACGCGCTTCAAAGACACCAACGGCGACGGCATCGCCGACGTGCGCGAAGACCTCGTCACGAATCTCGGCATCCCGCCCAACGAAGGCCTCAACGATCACGTCGTCAGCGGCTTCACCCTCGGCATGGACGGCTTCTGGTACATCAGCGTCGGCGACCGCGGCATCTATCAGGCGAAGAGCACGAAGGACGGCTCGACCATCACCATGCAAGGAGGCGGCATTGCCCGCTGCCGCACCGACGGCACCCAGCTCGAGATTTTCTCGACCGGCACCCGCAATCATCTCCAGGTCAATCTCGACGCCGAGGACAACGCCTTCACCCGCGACAACACCGACGACGGCAACGGCTGGTGGACCCGCCTCACCCACCACATCGAAGGCGGCTACTACGGCTACCCGTACCTCTACCGCGGCGCGCCGAACTACGGCGTCGTCCAGCCCAGCGAACAGACGCTCAACGCCATCAAGCAACACGGCGGCACCGCCACGGTTGATAGCGGATTGGTGACGGTCGATGGGAAAACCGTACCCGCTCCGGGCTCCGGCCAATCAACCATCAACTTTCAACCGCCAACTTTTCTGCCTGCCATGGCCGACTTCGGCGGCGGCTCGCCCACCGGCGGCCTCTGCTACCTCAGCGACGGCCTGCCCCAGCAGTATCGCGGCAGGCACTTCTTCAGCGAGTGGGGCAAGGCGGGCGTCTTCGTCACCGAAGTCGCGCGCGACGGCGCCACCTTCAAGCTCGTCAGCGACACCAAGCTGATCGAGCCCGACAAAGGCGGCGACTTCCGCCCCATGCAGCTCAGCGTCGCCGCCGACGGCTCGCTGCTCATCGCCGACTGGGGTTACGGCGGATGGAAAAGCCCGCGCATCGCCGGCGCCATCTGGCGCCTGAGCTGGCCCGAAGCGAAGCCCGCCCCGCGGCTGAAGGACGAGAGCAAAGCGACCGTCGAAGAACTCACCGCCGCCCTCGGCCACTCCGACCGCGATCAGCGGTTGCGGGCGGAGTATGCGCTGGTGGGGAAAGGCGAGGGCGGGTTTGAGAAACTGGCCGTGCTCGTGCAAGACAAACGCTCCCCGAGCGTGCCGCGAATCCATGCGTTGTGGACGTTGGAGAACATTGCGACCCTGGCGTTCACCGCAGCCAACCGGGAGCCATCAGTCGGAAAGACCACGACGACTCCTCCGAGCCTCGAGCGTGTTTGCGCCCTCGCGGCGGGGCTCCTCGAAGACCACGATGCGACTGTCCGAGCCCAAGCCGCCAGGCTCCTGGGCAGCCGCGCGGAAGCCAGGACCACCGTTGGCAACGTCCCCCGCAGCGTCGGGACGGACTTCGCCCACCCGGCACTCCTGGCCGCACTCAAAGATCCAGACCCGCACGTCCGCCGGCAGGCGGCTTCTGCACTCGGGCACGTTTTTGTAACGGAGCCAGGCGCGGGCGAGGCCCTGGTCGCGCTGTTGCTCGACCGTGACCCGTGGGTCCGCTTCGCCGCGCGGGGTGCCGCCCTGTTCTATTCGACGGACGCGTTTGTTCGCATCCTCGCCGGCAACGATCCAGCGGCGAAGGAAGCCGTTTGGCTGGCGTTGGAGAATGCCCAGTTGGTCGGGGGAGGGTGGGTAGACCCCGATACTTTCAAGGTTTTGGTCGATCAGTCCGTTTCGAAAGACGCCGCTGCGCGTGCTCGTGCCATCGCCGTTCTCGGTCGCGTGGCGTATGACAAGTCGTGGGACGGACACTGGTGGGGGACGCAGCCGGTGAAGGCTCCGCCACCGCCAAACAGCAGCAGCTGGTCTATTGGGTCCGGTTCCGAAGAAGCCGGAACGACGCAGGCGCTCAAGGTGCTGACCGCCGCGTTGAGCGATGCCGACACCGGCGTCCGGCTCGCGGCGGCGAAGGCGTTCACGGGCTTCATCCTCGACGCCGCCGGCAAGGACGCCGGAGCAGCCCTGCGCGCGCGTCTCACGGCGGAGAGCGACGCGGTGATCCGCCGCCAGCTCATCGAAAGCCTCGGCGTGCAAAAGGACCCGCAGGCGATGGACGTCTTCCGCCAGATCGCGCTCGACGAAAAGGCCGACGCGGAGTTTCGCGAGACCGCCATCGGCGCGGTGGTGAGCATCGGCGGCGACGCCGCAAAGAAGACCATCGCGCAGCTCGCCGACGCGAAACTCTCCCCCGCCGCCACGCGCAAGATCATCACCGCCGCGGGCGAGCTGAAAGTGCTGGAAACCGCGCCCGCGCTCATCGCGCACCTCAAGGACGCCGACGCCGGCAACCGCGAATTTTCCGTCAAGTCGCTCCAGCAGCTCGGGCCAAAGTCGAACGCCGGCGCGGCCTTGATCGAGGTGCTGTCCGACAAGGACGGCAAGGTGCAGGCGGCCGCCATCGAGGCGCTCGGCAGCTTCCGCGAAAAGGCCGCGCTGCCCGCGCTGATCGCGCTCGCCGAGAAAAAGAAATCCATGAAGGAGACGATCGGCGCGCTGGCCAACATGCCCGACGAGAGCGCGATCCCCGTGCTCGTGGAGACGCTGCGCGACAAGAACACCAGCGTCCGCCGCAACGCGATCAAGGCGCTGAAGTCCATGCGCGAGAAAGCGTGGCCGCAGGTGGAAGCGCTCCTCGCCAGCGGCCGCGTGCCGGAGGAGCTGGTGCCCGAGATTCGCAGTGCCTTCGAGAGCGGCGCGATCACGAAATGGAAGATGGTCGGCGTTTTTGAAAACGTCTGGGACGCGGTGCATCCGCCGGAGAAAGAGGCGCTCGCCAACGGCGGCGCCGCCGACCTTTCCGCGAAGTATCACAATGCCGAGGGCAAAGACGTGAGCTGGATCGACGTCGCCGCCGATGCCGACGCGGGGCGCGTCGATCTGGAAAAGGTTTTCAAGTCGAACGCCATGGTCTGCGCCTACGCCTTCACCGAGATCGACGCCTCCGAAGCCGCCGACGCGAAGCTTTTCTCCAGCGCCGACGACGAACTGGCGATCTGGGTCAACGGCAAGCAGGTCCTCAACCAAGCCGGCAGTCACGGCTACGAGCCCGACAAAAACGAAACGCCCGTCCCGCTCGCCGCCGGGAAGAACCAGCTCCTCGTGAAGATCGGCAACAAGTCCGGCTCCTGGGTTTTCCATGCCCGCATGCCTGGCTTCGAGAACGGCAAATACGTGAAGTCAAAAGAACCCGCCCCCGACGAAAAACAGCGCGCCTTCGCCCTCGCCGCCAACCCCGACGGCTCCTACGTGAACGCCGGCAACGCCGCGAACGGCGCGAAGATTTTTGCCGATCCGACCGGTCCGCTCGGCGGCATTTGCGCGACCTGCCACGTCGTGAATGGCAAGGGCGGACAGGTCGGCCCGGATCTCAGCACCGTCGCGGCAAATTACAAACGCCCCGACCTCATCACCAGCCTGCACGAGCCGAGCAAGACGATCGCGCTCGGTTTCGAGCAGTTCGTTGTCGAGACGAAAGGCGGCGATGTTTTTGCCGGCGCGGTGCGACAGGAAACCACCGACGCGCTCACCCTCGTCGGCGTCGATGCGCAACCGCACGTGGTGAAGAAAGCGGACTTGAAAACCAGGACCGCGGTCGCCGCGTCCCTGATGCCACCGGGCCTCACGCTCGGCCTGAAGCCCGAAGAATTCACCGACCTGCTCGCCTATCTGGAAACGCTCCGCGGGAAGTAACGAACGGTGAGCCCGCGCAGCAAACGAACGCAACGCCATCTCGACAACCCACGCGACATTTGGTTTCTCAACTCCCCTCCCCATGACCCTCCGTTCCCTCCTCCTCTGCAGTTCCTTGACCGTTGCTTTTGCCGCGCTGTCCGCCGCGCCGATTAATCCCCTCCCGCTCTGGCCCGCCGGCGCGCCGGGCGCGCTCGGCGACAAAGACGACGACAAACCGACGCTGACCGCCTTCCTGCCGGACGCCGAAACAGCCACCGGCGCCGCCATCGTCATCTGCCCGGGCGGCGGCTACGGCGGGCTCGCACCGCACGAAGGCGCGGGCTACGCCGAATGGCTGGCGAAGAATGGGGTCGCGGGCCTGGTCTTGAAGTATCGGCTCGGATCGAAAGGTTACCGCCATCCGGCCATGCTGCAGGATGCGGCCCGTGCGATCCGTCTCGCCCGCGCGAAAGCCGCCCAGTGGAAGATCGATCCAAAGCGGGTCGGGGTCATGGGCTCGAGCGCCGGCGGTCACCTGGCTTCCACGCTGCTCACCCACTTCGACGCCGGCAAAGCCGGTGATCCCGATCCCATCGAGCACGAAAGCTCGCGCCCGGACCTGGGCATTCTCTGCTACGCCGTGATCACCATGGGTCCCAACACTCACGGGGGATCCAAAAAAAACCTGCTCGGCGACGACCCCTCCCCGGAACTGCTGGAGCTGCTTTCAAATGAAAAGCAGGTCACCAAAGACACCCCGCCCTGTTTCATCTGGCACACTTGGGAAGACAATGCCGTGAAAGTCGAGAACTCGCTCGAGTTCGCCGCCGCACTGCGCCGGGCCGGGGTCCCATTCGACCTCCACGTTTATCAAAAAGGCGGCCACGGGATGGGCCTGGGCGGCGGACGCGCCGGAGGCGCCCAGCATCCCTGGGCCGCCGATTGCCTCTTCTGGCTCAAGGTTCAAGGCTTCGTCAAATAGCGTGCCGCCCCCGGGGGCTCATCGTCATCCTCCATGCGCATCCCCGTTCAGCGAGTTCAGAAGGCCCCGCGGTGGCGCGAGTGACGCGCCCAGATGATTGGGACAAAAAAGGGTTGCCCGTCCCATCGTGTTGCGCCATATAGCGCTCCCCTTTTTCAGCGAAAGTCCAGCGTAGCTCAGTGGTAGAGCGATCGGCTGTTAACCGATTGGTCGTAGGTTCGAATCCTACCGCTGGAGCCATTTTGAAAGTTGCTCATGCCGAGCCACTTACAGCATCCGCAGGCGGGTTCCAAGGCCGGTTTTCAGAGAACTGTCAGCAAAATTGTCAGCAAATGGAGCGTTCGACCACAATTCGCACCAGCTCTGGCACTGCTCGTTGACTGCTCGGTAACCGGCTCCCTTCGGCGCGTGGTATCCCCATACCGGAGAACACCATGCAGCAACAATTTCGACTCTTTCGCCGTGCTGGCGGGGTCTTCTATTGGCAGGACAACGACTCGAAGAAGCAGCGCAGCCTCGGCACAAAAAACAGGCGCGAGGCTGAGCGGTTGCTCCACGCCAAAAACGAGGCCCATCGAGCACCGATTTTGAACCTGGCCATTGGACGAGCGTATTTGTCAGCCCACGATCCGAAAATGGTGATCCGAACCTGGCATCGGGTCATGGAAGAGATGTCACGTCACGGCATTCCCACGACTCAGGAGCGATGTGCTCGTGCCCTCAAAAGCAAGGCTTATGACCCGATCCGCAACAAGCCGCTGGTGGAAACCACGAGCGAAGACTTGCTCAATGTGTTAAACGCCAACGGAAATTCCGTTGGGCACTACCTGCGACGACTCCACAATCTTGCGGTCAATCTCGGCTGGCTCGCCTGGCCCATTCTCAACAAACACGGCTGGCCGAAAATCCGTAGCAAGCGCAAGAGAGCAATCACTCCTGACGAACACCAACAGATCATCGCGGCAGAGCACAATTTGGAACGCCGGGCCTATTACGAATTGCTCTACGAAACCGGCGCTTCACAAACCGATGCCGCGAACCTTGTTGCATGACATCGACTGGGTCAATGGCGTGTTGTCCTACCGGCGTAAAAAGCTCGGTCCTGACAGCGAACCAGCTCGACTGACAATCGGTAAGAAGCTGCAAGAAATTCTCGAACACCGGCCAGGGACCGACGCACTGTTTCCAACGATTAAGAAGATTTCAGCGAATCACCGATCCGCGGAATTTCGTCGCCGGTGTCGCCTGCTCGGGATTCAGGGCATCAGCCTGCACTCGTATCGCCATGCATGGGCACAACGCGCCAAAGCTTGTGGGTATCCTCAGCGATTTGCACAGGAGGCCCTCGGCCATTCAAGTCGGGCTGTCCACGAGGCTTACGCAAAAGGCGCTGTCGTGGTCTGTCCTGCACTTGACGAATACGAGTCGTTTTCAGAGAGGAAATTGATCGCGCTACCACTTCGAACGGCGTCCTCTCTCCCAAGTGCGGCACAGGGTTGAAAGATCATGCAGCGACTTCGTCGCCCTGAGAGCCCTTGGCCCAATTTTTCTTTCGTGCGTTCTTCACAGACCAATGTCTGGTCAACGATTTCGTCGCGAGCGCCAGCCACTCACGATTCTGCGAGAGATCGACCACCTCTACCGCCGCGAAATATTTTGGCGCGTTTGCGGCTGGCCGACCCAACGGAGTTAACAGCTTCGCCGCGATGAGCACTGGGATGTCGTGCTCTTGGAACCCGAGCAACACCGCCGTATCCGCTGTATTGAGTCGCCCCGGCAATCGCCTGCAATTCAGCGGGACCGGTTGCTCTTTTTGTCGTGATTGGCTGCTGCTGTTCATTCGACTCTATGCCGTTTGCACGAATTTGGACCGGCATCTCCGATGAGTTTGGAGAAGATCTCCGTAGCTACTTCCGCAGGCGGCAGGCTGGCGGGGATTTGACCTTGCCCTCACCTTTTTCACTTTCCTCCAGCTCGCGTTTCAGGGATTCAAGAAGGACGATCTTGGGGTTGGCGATTTGGAGCATCGGACTCGGATGAGCCTGTCCCTTTTCATTCAGCGGGATCACTTGGTCGTCGGAAAGGGACCCGTCATCGACAAAATCAATTGCGGCCGCGAGCGCGGGATTTTCCCTCAAGTTGCCGACTCTGACATTTCCAAAGGAGGACGGTTCCCCTTTTTGAAGCCCTCCCAAGTCAGCAATGGCTGTTCCCATATGCCTCACTGCCTCGCCGATCAGTTCGGAGACCAATGTTGTTTTCCCGATGCTTGCAGCCACGTGAACGAGACGCAGCAAGGGATCAGTGATGTCGCGGATCTCCTTCTCAGTGACTTCCTGTGGAGAACATTGCCGGAAACGGCGGTAGAATTCTTCTCCATAACGGTTTCCTTCCAAATCGAGAGCGGTTGGCTGCCCAGGAAAAATGGATTTGTGCCAGACACCAGTCATGACCATCGCTCGCCTCGCCAATTCGGACGTAGCAGGCCGCTGCCCTAGTTCAACCGCCTGGATGTAAGGCCGTGATAGGCCAAGGAGCTGGGCGAACGCCTCTTGGGAGAGGCCCGTCGCGGCCCGCACCTCCCGCAACGCAGCGTGAGGCTGCGCATTCTCGGGATTTCCTTCGGATGTCATCGGGCTAGCATACTTCGGAATACCTCCAGCGCAATCTTTTTTCTTGCACTCTTCAATTAGCCTTCTTCTGTATGCCCACCTCACAATGCTGGAGCCGCCGTTTTAGTGTCGGGCGGCTCTCGCTGAGGGATCACGTGCGTTTCCAACAGCGCGCGAGAATCCCCCGAGACGACAACAGAGCCTTTCGCGGTGAACGGAGCCAAGCGTTCGCCGCTTCTGATCAAGACCTTGGCTCCTGCAAACCCGCCTGCCGCAAACAGGCAGCCGAACGCAGGCGGTAAACCCAAACGGCCAAACCCGCGCCTAACAACAACGAGGAACGCGTGTGCGGCCTAAGTCAAAACCAAAAAACACAAATCGTTATGGCCACAAAAACTGCAAAGGAGTTGGTGAAGGACGCCCAAAGAGAGGCGCTTTCCGAAGTGACGAGGTGCCGGAGAGCCCAACTGGACGCCCTCAAGGACTATGAAGAACTGGGAGGAGTGGACGATTACCAGGAAAGTCTCGCCGACGTGGTGAAAGAATACACCAAGGGGATTGGCCTCTCGGTCTTGCGTGCCGTGTTTCCCGATGCTGCGCTTCTCAACGCAGCCAGGGAGGCGCTAAAAGATGCCGGTCGACTCACCGAAGAGAAGAAAGGCGCGACGGTCATCCTCAAACCGGGGAAGGAGTAAGCAACCAGGACACGAAGCCGCGCCGGGGTCCGTCCTCGGCGCGGCAGCTCCCAATCCAGATGAAAACAAAGATTGACGCAGAAGCTACCGGTGTTCGGTTCTCGGAGGGCCAGCGGCAATACCGAGAGCTGGAAGGCCAAAACTGTTTCGGGCTCACCGAGGCGCAGTTTGAGGAACTTCATCTCCGGTCCGTTCCACGAGGCTCCCAGCTTTGGCTCTCTGACTTCCCGCTACCGAACGCTCAAACGAAAATCAGTCGGATGAGTGGCGACTTCCGAGTGCAAGTCAACCTACCCTTCCGTGACCCATTTACCTACACACCCACGGCGATAACCGAAATCGCGATTCTTCAAGCAGCTCGGCGGCTCCGAGCCGAAGGTTTGGAGGTGAGAACATCTCAGCGGCTTTTTACGAGACTCCGCTTCCGCCTGCCGTTAGATCTGCCGCAAGGCACCCACCTCGCGTCGATTCGCCGGTCGATGGATGCCATCTTCGCGAACGCAATGGACCTCCTGGCCAGTGAGGGGCAGCGCATCGCTGACTACCGGCGCGAGTTCCGGTCGTAGTAATGCTCTATCCGGAGCCCCTGGTAGCTCCGAGGCACCGAAGGTGACCCGCCACTAAGCGCCAATGAGCCGCGCTCGCCACTCAGCGGGCGCGGCTCAATCCCCACCTGTCGCATACGGCGGCACAGGTAACGGAACCCAGATAGTAACGGGAGCACTAAACAGCCGGGCACGCGCCTTTCATTACCCCGCTCACCTTCTATCTATGCTGACAAAAACCGAAATCATCGAGATGGACGCGCATTCCTCTGCAATGCACGAAATCGCGCACGCGATTGTTGCCGAGCACTTTGGCCTAGATGCGTATCCCACAATCTCCCTGCGGGATACTCAGCATGACGACCTCAGCAAATGCTATGTCGGTGGCTACACTGAAATTATTGGTCTTGGAAGAACTGCATTTCGTCACGCTTCCATCGGCTTTGCAGGATATGCGGCTTATGCGATTGCCGAAACGGATGACGATGCATGGGATATTTACGAGGGCTTTTTTGAGGAAGAACAATCGGATACCGATATGGCTTCTATTAATCGCCACCATCAGCAATGGCGAGCTTGCAAGACCGCATGCTCCATCCTGAAAAAGCACAAAACCGCACTAATTGAGCGTGCCGCCGATCTAGCTTCCGCATTCCTAGCTGCCTTACCACGAGAACTGCGTAGGGAGATGCGCGTTGGTAAATAAGCCGTTCTCGGCAGGCCGATCCGCCGCCGACCCTGCCAGATCGATCTCAAACACGGAATATATTGAACACGCCCGCCACCCCTCCACCGTCAATCTTTATTACCCCAACCTCTTCGAACTGCTATGAAACACTACACCTACGTGGACAACTCCAACCTCTACATCGGCGGTCAAATGCTCTCTGCCGTTCAAAATCACATGGCCATCGATATTTGGGAGGCTCAACGTGAACAAATCTACGACTATACTTGGCAAATGGACTATTATCGCCTCTACTCGTTTCTTGCGGGTGCCAACGAGCACGAGATCGGCTGCGTAAAACTGTGGGGATCGTCTCCGCCACGGGAGCCGTTTTGGAGTCGCCTCACCCGCATCGGTTTTGAGGTCGAGGTGTTTGAGAGGTCGATTATCGGGCGGGAGAAAAAAGTGGACGTTGCTCTCACATACAATCTCACCAAAGACGCCTACAGCGAAATCGACCGAAGGATTGATGAGATCGTGCTGGTTGCCGGCGATACTGATTACCTCCCCCTTGTTCAGGGCTTGGTGCGGAATGGTTTTACGGTCACATTGCTCTTCTGGGAACAAGCAGCGGACGAACTGAAGGCGGCGGCAACCTCGTTCGTTTCGCTCGACCCTCGGCTGCAATTCTTGACCAAAACGGAATCCTCCCGACGGATTGACGGCAGTGTTACATAGTAACCGGCGGCGGTTGTGAGCCGTCGTGGCCACGGTCCTCTGTTTCAGAAATAGCCCATAGGCTAGGCTGGAGGAACATTTTCGTCTTCAGCTTTAATTCAAGAAAAGGCGGCATCGAGCACCTTCGTCACGAATTCTCCAATTGTGGGCCCGCCTGACGCACGAGGACCAGCAACATTCAGCGTCTTGATCTGGTGTTGAGCAACGAAATCTGCCAGCTTCTTTCCTGCATCTGGCTCATGTGAGTGGACGTGCAGCAGCGGCTTGCGATGTTTCACCACGAACTCCGCGGTCTCCATAGATCCACCTGCCAACAATGGCTTGATCGTGAAAATCACAGTCCCATCGGAGTCGATGACGTTCTGTTCTGTCCGTCTTGGATAATCCTTCGTCGGCATTTCCTGTAAATCGTAGTGGCTGGGAATCGTTCCATCTTCGGCCAGTCTCCCTTTGGGACACCATCCACCATGGGGAATGTTCCGGCTGATCGCCCAATCCAAGGCCGCTCGATCGGCACCCGTCTGACCACCCGAGACAATCTTCTCGACCTCGGTAGAGGGCATCGACGAAGACCTGCTCAATTTCAGCGCCGGTGAGGCCAGCGAATGGCCTTCATAAACTCGAACGAGCGGTCAGGATCGCCAAAGTAGGTGATTGCCTCCTGAAGAGTTGCGGGAAGTTCGGCGTTCGTGTTCACAGCAATCTAATAGGCACCAGAGTGTGGTGCGTCAAGTAATCAATTACCGGATTTGGCGGTTGCTGATTCAATCCTTCGACCACAGCTTTCAGTTCGGCTTCGACGCGCTGTTCTTCATGACTGACGAGGTAGAGGCCGGGATAACCGGCGCGGATGTAGTGGGTGATGTTCTGTTTCATTGGTTGAAGTGCTGAATCTCCCATTCAAGGCAGTTCTGGCGTGAGCCGTGGGTGAAGACGACAACACCAGCCTGATCCTTCACCTCCCAATGTTGAGCCGTGTCATTGAACTCAACATTGGAGAGGCGCTGGACATGGAGAGATCCAAGTGCGGTGAGTGGGATGATCTCGGTGTAGAGGCCGGTAATTTCTCCCGTGGATGTGATGGTCAGGACGTGTGTGTTCACAATCCCTGCCGTTGTTGACTTTTCTGCTGTCGGGACTGGTGGTATTCGGGCTTCTTGGTCCTTTGCCCGACGACTCCCAGAGCTTCCTCCAGATATTTACTGGCGTGCTCGCAATCCGCTCCCTTGAAGTTCAGGGCATCGATGGCGATCTCTCCCGTGGTGCCGATGATGATTTCGATGGCTCGTTTCATACGCCGGTGATGGTGAGTTTGATGGTTCCATCGTGCTGCTTCTTGCGCTGGACCAGATGCCCGCGCTTCCTTGCTTCCATCGTTGCCTTGTGGGCCGCGTAGAGCTGAAGCAGTTTGCCGTAGCCTTTGCCGACCTCTTTCTCGACGTGACCGTTCCACCAGTCGCAGGTCAGGCCGTAGGTGCCATCGGGTTGTTTGTTTAGGGCGATGTCGTATGGGCCTTTGAGCCCGATAACGAAATCGCCGTGATGGGAATTCCCAGAGTAGCCGCGCGCCTGGGCATTTTCGAGCAGGGTGAACCCCAACTCTTCAATGGCGGGGCGCAGGGCTTGGATGTCTTTGATTTGCGTGGTGATGGTCGTGAAATGACTCATCGGATGTCTCCTTTCGTGATCCCTCGAAGAAGGGATGGGGTTTAGGGTTCAATGAACCGATCATCGAACCGTTGGTTGATCGCGTTTTCGACGATGTCGATATTGAGGCCGATCATTCCTTTGCTCGCGATGTAATCGAGCACCGTGCCTCGTTCTTCCTCAGTGATGTCCAGCCGGAGTTCAGTGGCGAAATCCGCTACGTCATCTACGTTTCCAGCATCGAGAATGTAGCGATCCTGGAAATGGTTCTCCAGCGTGGTGAGGGCGGTGTCGTGATCGGCGATAAGGTGGTCGATGACACTGAGGACCTCGACGAGTAGGCCCGTGTTGCGTGTGATTCGTTCTCCCATGAGAACACCTCCTTTCAGTTGAGTTGTTGGCAGCGCGGGATCGAACCGCGAACTGCATGTGTCAGGTGTGCATCTTGCGCCTGCCCATCTTCCCGAATTGCTCGATCGCTCCGACTGTTGGCATGGTGCTGGCGACTGCCGCTCTAACTCCTGCACCAAAATCGTGCATGCTTTCACATTCGCGATCTGCGGTGTTCATCAGGACGGCACGGGTATGTTTGCAACTGCGTGAGCCGTCCCGAGCGATCCTTCGACACCAGCCGAAGCAATCACAGCTTGTCGATCCATCCGTGTAGAGCAGGGTTTGATAACGTTTGTCGCCTTTGGATGAGACGAACGTCCAGGATTTGGCAATGGCTTGATTCATACGTCACGCGGCCAGATTGAATTTGCGCTTACCGATCTGACCGAAGCGTTGCACGATCTCGGTGGTATCGGCCCGCGCCAATTCCCTCGCTTTGTCCGCCAAGGCCGTGAGCCCCTTGACGAGCTGCTTCTGGGCATGGCCGCTGTCCCGATATTCCTCAGCGGTCCGGCTCAACAGCTCCTTTCGAACCTGTTCCAACTGCTGCTCCATCATGGTGTCGTTGGCGAAGTTCATCTGCTTGAACTGGTCAATGAACCGGGCGAGGCGGTTGAGCGTCTTTTGATGGACGCCATCGGTTTTCCCCGAATCAATGGATTGCAGCATCTCGTGACAGAGCTGGGCGGTTTGTTCCCGCAACGTGGCAACGCATTCAGCGACGAATTCCTCCGTATCATGGCGGATCTTTGCTCCCGCCTGATGAGCAGCCTGGTGCCGGGCCTCCATGATCTGCTGCTGATCAGCGAGGGTCACGAGATCCATTTCGAGCCTTTCGGGCACAGCGATCTGGAACAACGTCACATCGAATCCGTAGTGTTTTTCCATCTGCGCTGGATTCGGAAATGCAGCGGTGATGGTGGCCACCAAACGGTCTGGATCGACACTGAGCCTTTTCGCCATCTCTCTCCATTCGTTCATGGCCTGGTCCCGGTGCCGACCATAGCCTTTGAGGAATTTCTCCTTCGCCTGCCAGAAATCGGTTTCAAGCGGCTGGAGCTTGCCGTTCACCTCTTCCAGCTTAGCGTTGGGCAGGAAGTGCGCTAACCCGTTGAGGAACGGGAACGTGTTGGTGTCGATCAGGGAATGCGCCCGTCCTTCGATGAGGGACAGCTCGGATAGCGCATCCTTGGGCAACAGGCGTTTGTGTCCCAAACTGATCAGACGATCGCTGACATCCTCGGGATTCAAGCCGAGGTCTTCAGCTTTGAGCTTCTTGCATCCACGCCAGTAGCGGATGCTGACGTTGATGAGCACGCCTTCACGGGTCAGGACGTGCAGCAGGGATTCATTGGTGGGCAACATGATGTGCCTCCTTTCTTTTGGTTCACTGGATGATTGAAAATGAATGAGAGGCCGGAGCGCCTTTGATGGCAGACCTCCGGCCTCTCGTTGGGTATCGCGGTGCTCATCGTCCGATAGAGCGACTGCGATCTTCGGCTACTCACGCGGAGAGTGCCGGGAATTCTGGGAAATCGTTTGTCCTTCCAATCCCGACCGAACACGCTCCGCCGATTGATGAACCGCTCGATTGACAAACCGCCCCTATTCGTTGGATTGAGGGCAGCCCGAGCCAATCTCATCCCCGGCCTCGTTATCCAGACGGCGATGTTGGCTATCGTGCTGGCTTACTATTGGCATGAGCCAACGAAGAATGCGCTCAACCTCCTCGCTGTTTGGAAAGAGCGTTATGGATACCTTTTCAGCGTCCTTCTCTCGATCGTTGCGGGAGCAGTTCTGCCGGAGGTATTGAAGATTCTGTTCTTTCAGCGTGGCAAAGTCCGCCGGGAGAACATCCAGGAACTCATTTTCGCGACGCTATTTTGGGGCGTTATCGGTGCGGTTGTGGATACACTTTATCGGCTCCAGGCCGTCTGGTTTGGCACCGCCCCGACGTTTTCGGTCCTGTTGAGGAAAGTTGTCGTCGATCAGTTCGTGTATTGCCCTCTTTTTGCCGCTCCAACGACAGTATGGGCCTATGAATGGAAGAATCGGAGTTTCTCAACCGAAGGAATCTCGGACTTCTTCACCCTGGCCTTTTACCGGGCGAAGGTGCTCCCTACGTTGATTGCAAGCTGGGGAGTATGGATTCCGGTCGTCACAATCATTTACTCCCTGCCCTCGTTGTTTCAGGTTCCGTTGTTTGGCCTGGCATTGAGCTTTTGGGTGCTTCTTGTGACCTACATCACATCGTCCAAACAGAAGGTTTGGACTCGAACTGCTTCGTGAGGGAGAATTGGGGCCAGCTACGCCAATGATCTACTGGAAACCAGGAGAATCGCTTTTGAGTCTTGCTGTTTCAGGACTACGAATCACCCTCAGAGAATGCGTTTCCTGATCGTGAATCTGATGGTGGCGATGTGTGCGTTTTCCGCTTTGGCCGAAAATGAATATGATCCCATTGACGTTGGGTGTGACTGGACGATGGCCGTGATCATAACTTCGCCTACGGGACAACTCACCGAGGCCATCGCTCGTCGAAAGATCGAGGACACCCTCGAACTGAATGGGATACTCTATGTTCGGTGCCGGACTTGGATGGAAGGGCTGCCGACGAAGCGGGAATCCTTCACGCTTTACCGCAAAGACGATAGTGGCTGCTACTCCATTGACGAGAAAGCTGCTGACACTCAGGAGCAAACCGTGGCGCTTTATCCTTACAAAGTGGGAGCAACGTGGCAGAGCACCTCGGGTAAGATAACGGTCACAAAGACTGTCGTTGAGGTTGAAACCGTTTCGGTCGCGGGTAAAACTTACGAGCATTGTTTCCATATTCGGACCACCAGTTCAGACGAAAGCTATACCGAAGACGCTTGGGAGGCTCCGATTGTAGGTAGCGTGAAATCCAAAATCGTCGCTAGAAACGGCGGCAAGATGCTTTTTACGCTGAAGGAGTTCAAATCCGGGAAGTAGTGCAACAGTGCAAAATGGTGCAATTGCACTATTTGCACCATCTGAGTGGAGTAGTGCAATAGTGCAAATACCTTTAGGGAAACACTGAACAATTGACGGCCCGCGCGCAGCCGTTGGCGCGCGCAGTTAGTAAGGAAATTTAGGCGCGGCGATGCGGCGCAGGCGGGGTGCGAGCGCCTGGATGAGTAAAATAGTTGTCC
>JAXDQW010000121.1:0-101166 GCA_034667665.1 Chthoniobacter sp. | reverse complement strand
GGCAGCCGGGACGGCTGCCCCACTTTTGGCAGGCGGGACGCCTGCCCCACTCCTCAACCTTTCGCAAACAAGTCCATCACCGGCTTTCCCAGCCCGTCTTTGGTCACGTAGAAGGGGCGCTCTTCGACGACGTAAGAATGCTTCGGCGAAATACCCATGGCGCGATAGATCGAAGCGTGGAGGTCGGTGATGGGGACCGGCTCGGTGATCGCCTTGCAGGGCCGCTCGTCGGCGGTCTGGCCATGCACGTGGCCGCGCTTCATTCCCCCGCCCCACAGGAGCGCACTGCCCGCCTCGGTAAAATGGCGGTGCATGCCGTAATGCACGGCAGCCTCGATGCGGTCGGGCACGCGCGCCTGCGTGCGGAGCTGCGAGTTTTCGCGGCCTTCGATCATCATGTCGCGGCTGAACTCGCTGGCGAGGACGATCAATGTCCGGTCGAGCAGGCCGCGTTCTTCGAGGTCGCGAATGAGCTGGGCGATCGGTGCGTCGATCATCTTTTTGAGGTTCACCATCCGGGCGTGGCCGTTTTCGTGGGTGTCCCAGTTGAGGAAGGGAATGTATTCCGTGGTCACCTCGATGAAGCGCGCCCCGACTTCGACGAGCCGCCGCGCGAGCAGGCAGCCCAGGCCAAAGCGCCCGATCGTGCCGGCCTCGTAATCGCCGTCGCGGTTTTGCTTGGCCGAATCGATCTTCGCGGGGTCGAAGCCGGGCGGCACATACTTGGCGAGGCTTTCCTTCGGCTCGAGGGAAAGGTCGAAGGCTTTCGCGGCCGGCGAACTGAGCAGGCGATGCGCATTGTCCATCGCGCGGACGAACGAGTCGCGCTGATAGGCGCTGCCGTGCTGGCCCACGGGGCTGGCCTCGAGCAGGCGCTTGTAGAATTGATTGCGGTCCTCAAACCGCCCGGACGTCATGCCCGCCGGCGGACGGACCGCCCGGGCGGCGTCGTGCGGGAACGGGATGTTGAAGGGACCGTATTCGCTGCCGAGGAAGCCGGCGGTGGTGAAGGCCTTGAGCTCCTCGCCTTCTCCCAGATCGAACCTCTGCCCGATGTTGATGAACGCCGGCACCGCCGGGTCGCGCGGTCCGAGCGTGCGCGCGATGAACGCGCCCAGGTGCGGCGCCGCGACTGATTGCGGCGGCGCGTAGCCGGTGTGCCATTGATACTGATGGCGCGAATGCAGGATGAATCCGAGGTCCTCCGCGATGGCCGTGCGAATCAGAGTCCCGCGATCCATAACCGACGCCATCTGTTCGAGCCCTTCGGAAAACTGCACGCCGTCCAGCGCCGTGGGGATGCTGGGAAACGTGGAGAGCACCCCTTTCGGATCCATCCCTTTTTCAAATGGCGCGTAGCGCTTGGGATCGAAGGTCTCCGTATGCGCCATGCCGCCGCCCATCCACAGGACGATCAGCGTATCCGCGGTGGGCTGGATCTTCTCCGGCTCGGTGGCGGCAAACAGGCGCGGCGCGCCCGCCGCGAGCGCGCCGAGGGTCGCCGCGGAAGCGGTCTTGAGGAAGTCGCGGCGGGTGTGAAAGCGGGGTGTCATTTGGGCAGGAAAAGCGCGGTCAGTTAATCAATTGAAACTCGGGGTGATTGACGATCGACCAGAGCAGGTCGGCGATGTCCTCCGCCTTTGGTTTCGCTCCGAGCAATCCGAGCATTGCTGCGCGTTCCTCGGTGCCGGGTGGGCGGCCGAGGGCGTGCTGGAAGACCCGCTCCAGCCAGGCCGCGGGATCGTGCGTGGCCTCGGCGGCGAACTTCGTCGCGGCTCGCTGGAGCTTGGCATTCAAGGTGGCGCCGTTGGTGAGCTCCAGCGCCTGCATGGTGGTCGCACTGCTGGCGCGCACCGGCATGACGACTTCGCGGTTCGGGCGGTCGAGCGCGACCTGCAGCGGATCGGCGGCGAGCAGCGCGGCGCGGATCTCGCCCACGTGCGCGGCGGTGCTCACGGCGGGCGCGAGCTGGGTCCCGAGTTCCACGGGGATATTGGCGAAGTCTTTGCGCGTGATCGGTTGCAGGCTCGGACCTTCATCCACCGGTGGCACGTCCAGCCCCACCGCTGCCGACCAATCGGTATCGGGCAGCGCCAGGGTATTCCAGGCGCCATCCGGATTGCGGCGCACCCGCCAGCTTTCATCCGTGCCGACCTGAACCACCTCCTGGCCGTCCGGCAGCTCGCACCGCACATAAAACGCCAGACCGCTTTGAGCATTCAAATGCGTGGTGGAAGCGGGGAATTTCTTCCGTTCCACGTCGTTCATCTGCTTTTCGGTATGGCTGGAGATGTCGATGGCGATGACGTTTTCTCCCGCGACGAGCAGCGGCTTGAGATCGAGCAGGGCAATCCGGCCGTTGCGAAAGCCGTCGCGCTGGAGGGCCTTGGCGACGGTGCCGTTGACCTGAACCTCGAATCGCTGGCTGGCGAGGATTGCCGCATACGCCTCGGCGGGCGCGGCCTTGAGCTTGAATTTCTTGCGGAACACCACCTTGTGCCGGTCGGTCTCCGGGATCGGCGCCCCAGCCACAGGTGCAGCCGGCGCGGCAGTAAGCTGAGCCTGCGCGGCGTTGACGGCGGCGGCCGCTTGCTCGGTGGCGGCCTTCGCCTGCTCGACTGCCGGACCGCCCTTCGCCAGAGCGAGGTCGGTCAGCTTCTGCGCTTCGGCGAGCTTCTTCAGCGCCTCGCCGAGCTTCGCGCGCGCGGGCCGGATCGCGCCGCGTTGCGGCCCGAGTTCCACCGGTTCGCTGGTCCAGATCCATTTCGGCATCTGCAATCCGCCCACAACGCCGGCCGCGCCGAAATCGAATTCGAGCGACGACGGCAGCCGCGCCCATTCGCCGGCCAGCGCGCTCACCGCATCGCTGAACTGCTCGGCCGAGAGACGCCGCGTGAGCGGGCCGCGGAAGACAAACTCCTCCTTCTCGTTGGGCGATTCCACGGCGGGAAGCTGATACGCGCGCGAGGTGCCGATGACTTCGAGCGTGTGTTTCAGGTCGTAGCCATGCGCGACGAGATCTTCCGCGAGCCAGTCGAGGAGATCGCGGTTCCAGGCCGGCTTTTCCATGTCGTCGAGCGGCTCGACGAGCCCGCGCCCGAGCAGCCGCGCCCAGAGCCGGTTGACAATGGTGCGGGGCAACCGGCCGTTTTGCGGGCTGGTGAGGATCTCGGCGAAACGCTGCAACCGCGCCGGCTTAGCGGCGGCCGGGTCGAGCGTGCCGACCTCGGGATAAAGGAAGCGCATCGCGGCTTTCTTGCCGGTGGGCTTGTCGCAATGCACCAGTTCGAGCGGCTCGTCGGCATACACCGCCGCCAGCCCGTAGGCATCGGCGAGGGTCCAGTCGTTGACGAAGCTGTCGTGACAGGACGCGCACTTGAGATTCACGCCGAGGAAGACCTGCGAGATGCTCTGCGCGGCCTGCATTGGCGGCAGCATCGAGGCGTTCACATTGCCCCGCCAGATGATGCCGCGGCTGAACCCTTCGCTGGCGCGCGTGGGATTCACCAGTTCGGCGACGAAGCGGTCGTAGGGTTTGTTTTCGATCAGCGCCTGATAAAGCCAGCCGCTGATTTGCTTGCGGCCGCCGTCGATGAAGCCGGCGCCTTTGTAGTCGTTGCGGAGCAGGTCGTTCCAGAAGGTCAACCAGTGATCGGCGTAGCCGCGCTGGTCGCCGAGCAGCCGGCGGACGAGTTGCGCGCGTTTGTCGGCAGCGGTTTCGGCGAGGAAGCCATCCACCTGCGCGGGGGTCGGAAGCAAGCCGATCAGGTCGAGATACACCCGGCGCGCGAAGGTGCGGTCGTCCACGGCTGCGGGAAAAGCGATCTGATGCGCGGTGAAATAGGTCGAGAGGAGGTTGTCCACGGGATGCTCGATCGACCGCTCCGGCAGCGCGACGGTCCGCGGATGGAAATTTACCGGCGGGGGTTTGGTGAAGGTGATGCCGGCGGGCCACGCCGCGCCCTGGTCGATCCATGCGCGCAGCAGGCCGACCTGTTCCGGCGTCCATTTGGTCCCTTTCTTGGGCATGAGCAGATCCGGATCGATGCCGGAAACCGCCTCGACGATGATGCTCTCCCCGCTCCTGCCGATCACGGCCCCCGGTCCGGTGTCGCCGCCCTTGAGGAAGACTTCCCGCGTTTCGAGGGAAAGTCCGCCTTTGTCCTTCCCTTTCGCGTGGCATTTGATGCACGCCGATTCGAAGAGCGGCTTGATGTCCTTCACGAAATCGACCGGACGGGCGGCCGCGGGAGGCAGCTTGGCCGCATCTTCGGGAGACAAAGCGAAAGCGCTCACCGACGAAACGAAGGCGAGGATGACGGAGCGAGTCAGCGTGGAGGGCACAACCAAATATCCGCAAGACCTGCGGCGCTGCGAATTGTTTTGGCGGGGATGTGAGGCCGACTTGGAGTCGGCGCTGATGTGGGGCCGACTTGCAGTCGGCCACGGGCGAGCGCAGCGAAGCGGCAGGTGTCGGGGCGCGCTCCGGAAAACGCCGCCTCGCTGCGCTCGCCCGCGCCGACTGCAAGTCGGCCTCACATTGGCAACCTCACATTCAAGGCCGATCGTTGAAGTAGATTTTCACGTTCTTCGTGGCGCGGCCGGAGGCGACGATGTCGAGCTTCCCGTCCCCGTTGAGGTCGGCGAGGACGAGGTCTTCGCAAGCCATGCCGTCAGGATCGATGACGGTTTCGCGCCACTTCTCGCCCTTCGAATCCAGTGGCGTCCAGACGGCGACTCCCGTCGTGCTGCCCGCCTGTCCCGGCTTGCCGCGCCAGCCTACGACGATCTGCTCGCTCCCCGCCCCGAACAGGTCGCCGCAGGCGAGGGCGTGGCCTTCGGTCAGTTTCTCGGTGAGGACGTGCCGCACCCACAAATCGCCCTTCACCTTACTTGTTGGCTGGGTATAGACGACCAGTTGATTCCCGTGCATCGGCTCGACTGCCGCGATGAAGCTCTCATGTTTTCCGAGCAGACCGAGTCGGATTTCGCCAGCCCCTAGCGTCGCCCCGCCCGGTCCTGATGCGGGGATTGTCACCTCCCGATCCCACGGCCCTTTAGCAGCAGCCCGCAATTGTGCAATACCTTCACGCCCTGCCAGCATGATGCTCGTGAAATAGACGCTGTCATAGCTGAGCGGATCGAAGTTGTGCGTCATGTGCATCGACTCATCGATGACTTCGCTCTTCCACTCTCCCTTCGCGTCGTTAAGCGGTGTGGGCGGGTGGTAGAGCAGCACTTTGACCGGCGCACCCTCGCCGTTCTTATTGCCGCGGCCGTGGAGCGGGACGACGACGAGCCCCCACTTGCCATCCTCCAGCTTGATCCACTTCATCCGATGCGTGGTCGGCTCGACGCTCGGGAATTTCACCGGCTCCCAGCGCTGGGTGCGGTCGGCGGGCGGGATCAGGTAGAAGACGGCGCCGCTGTTAACCGTGTCGCCGGGGTTCCACTCGGCGCCGACGGCCAGCTCGCATTTGCCATCGCCGTCGAGATCCTGCGCGGCGAGGCAGACGTTGTCCTTTTCGGTGAGGTTCTCGGCGATGACGAACTTTTCCCACAAGGACGCGCCGAGCTTCGGCGGGCCTTCCCAACGTTCCGGGCGGTTCCACGGAATCGTCGTGACGCCGCCTTTTTCCCGTGCTGCCGGTGCGGAGGGCGGGCTGGGATTGCGATACCAGACGATCTGGCGTTTATCCGCGAGGAGGATGTCGGGGCGACCATCGCCGTCCACGTCGGCAACGGCGACGCCGTATCCGATCTGAATCTTGTCGTCGATCGTCACGGCGCGGAACATTGGTTCTGGCGGATCGGCGGCAAGGGCGAGCGTGGCGGTGGCGAGGAGCGGGAGGAGGCAGCGAGGGTTCATTGGGGAAGTCATCGGTTGATCAGGGGTAACTCAGCTCCATTCTCGGAACCTTCCTCAAAGCCACCCAGCCGAATCGCTTTCAGCAGAAGTGAAAGAGGGAAGACGAAGAGGAAGATCCCCGCGCGCTAAGAGACTGTGTAATAAATAGGCGAGTGGTGGATGGCGTCGCTCCGCGCGCCATGTGTTGACTGCGCCGAAGGCCCATCTTTCAGAGTGGCGCTGACGCGCAGCGTTTTGGCATGGCGCGCGGAGCGACGCCATCCACCCGCGCTTTCGACTTATTTCACCGTCTCTAACCGCGCGCGAGTCCATCGGCCACGGCGACGAGCTTCTCGCGCACGCCGGGGACGAAGGAACGCGTGCGGTGCACGGCGCAGAGGCAGATGCTGCGCCGCTCGAAAATGCTCACGGAATAATGATCGCCGTAGAGCGTGAAGTTCTTGAGCTCGCCAAGGGTCATGCGGTCCGCCGCAGCCCCGACTTGGGGAGCCAGTCCACGCAAGGCCGCGACGCTGAAACCTTCCGGCAGCGCGCCGCCGATAAAGGTGTCCCCGCGGGCGGTAATGACGCACGCCTGAATGCCCGGCAAGGCGGCGGCGAGACGGCTGATTTTGGGAAGGTCCAACGCTTCCTCGGTCATGAAGAGCCCTTGCAAGGTGTCGTGGTCGAAACGGGTGAGCGGGAGCGCGGGCGGTGGCGCATGCTCCGGTTCGGCAGGCTCGGTGTGGGGCAAAGCCGGCAGGTGCAGGTGCAACGAGCCGATGACTGGCCTCGGATCTTCAGCCGGTGGCGGCGTGGCTTCGGCAGACTTTGGCGCGGGGGCGGTATCTCGATGAGGCGGCTCCGCTGGGGTGGACGCGGCGCTTTCGATTGCCGTCGGCGCGGAAGTTTGGACGGGGGATGCCGTCACCGGTTCAGGCGCCGGTACCACCGCGGCAGGCTGCTCCGGGAGAGCCGGGGCGAGCACCGATGGAGGTTGCCTTCCAGCGGGCGCGAGATGATTCGGAGAAGCGGGCTTCCCGGCGAGGGGCTGGCCCCCGGCGGGAACCGCGAGCGGCGTTTCCGAATCCCGTGACACCGGAGAAAACGATTTGTTTTCAGGGGGCGAGGCGCCCCCGCTCCCTGGACTGCCGGCGCTTCGCGACAGACCGGAGTCGTCTCGATCCGTGGGCTTTGCCGATAGGCTTTCCGGAGGCACCGAAGGCGGTGCGGGCACGGGGCGGTACTCGGCCCTCGGCGGCACCGGCGACACAGGCGGCTCCTCCCGCAATTCTGCCGGCCGCGTGGGTGGAACACCGATCACGACTTCTCCCTCCGAGGGACGCGAGCCGCTTAGGGTCGGCGCCACGCTAATCGACGGCGCCACCGGGCTGCTCACCACCGGCGGGGGTTGAAGGACGATCGGGCGGAAGAACGGCGACGGCTGCACCTTCCGCGTTGCGGTCGCGTAAACCGGCGGGGAGCCTTCCAGCGCGGCGGTGGTGGCGTGCAGGACCACCGCCGGATTGTCCGCGGTAGGTTCGATTCGCAAGGGCGGCGGTGCCGGCATCCTCTCCGCGCCACGATTCGCTTCCCCGGTCGCCGCAACCTTGGACGGGAGGTCGTCCGCCGGTCTTGACTCCGGGCGAGGCGGTGAAACCGGGATGGCTGGGGGTGCCAGTGGCCGTGGCGACTCGGTTGCGGCCGCCTCCGCGAATTTGGCGGGCGGCGCTTCGCGATCCTGGTGCCGCGCGGGCGACGGCGCAAAGGCCGCGGGACTTGCACTTTGGGTCGCCGGAATAGGTTGGCGTTCGGCTTCGTTCGTCGCGGCCGGCGCGGCAGCAACCGCCCGCGTGACCGGAGTTTCGACAGCAAAGGCCGGCCGCAGCGTCTCCGGCACCGCGATCTGCACCGGGTCTTCCACCGTGATCGGAGGCGGGAAAGGCACGATCACCTGGCCCTTCGCAGGAACGCCCGTCGCCGGCAGGTCGGCGGATGGACCGCTCAGCTCGGTGCTGGCCTTCGCCTCCGCGGCCGGGTCGATGGCGACCGGCGCGGGCGGCTTGAATGGCCGGAAGGGCTGCAAATGCACAACGGCCTGGTCGGCGTCCGCCGGAGCCGCGCTCACCTCTGGAGACGCGGAAGGCGCCTCGATCGGAGGTTCCGGAGCGCGGGTTGCGGAGCCCTGGAATTCCGGCCCGGGAGAAGGCGCCGGTTGAAAAGGGACGGTCTCCTTCGTGACGGTCGCCGACTGCACTTCCCCCACCGGCTCGAGGGAGACATGGCGCGCCGCCAATGGCGCATGGCCAATCGGTGGCAACTCGGGCGCGAGCGCCAACCGGCCAGGAGCTTCGGGAGCAGCGAAAAATGTCGCGGGCGCAGGCGCCGCTTCGGCCACGGGCGCAACCATGGCCGCAGGCTGAGCCGCCGACTTTTCAATGGCCGGGTGCGGCAACGCTTCAGCGGTCAACTCCGCGATGCCGATCGACGGCGCACGTTCCGGAACGGGTGCGAGGATTCCACGCGAGGCCACGACCTCGTCATCCGCAGCCGCCTTGGGCAGCTCCCTGCCGGAAGGAAGAGGCGATTCCGCGCTCAACGCCCCGGCTGCAGGGGCGGCGGGCGCGGCTGCCATGGCCCCGAGATCGGTGGTCGCCAGCGACACTTCGAACCCGCGCCCGCGTTGCGGGAAATCATCGGCCAAGGGCGCTTTCGCGGCCGGCAGCGCTTCGCCGGCGGGCACCTTCGTTTCGAGCACCGGCAGCGGCGGCGACACCAGCTCGGCCAGCAGGAACTGCTGTTGCGCCGAATCGTCGGCGGGCTCGAATGCGTCACGGGACGGCTCCGGCGAGGGCGTCGCCCGCAGTTCGAGCGTCGGTTTCTCCTGGACGATGGTCAAAAAATCCATCGCTCCCGCCGGTTCGCCGGCCTCGCCCACGGGGAGATTTTGAAAGATTTCCTCGAGCGGCACGGGCACCGTCACGCCTTCGCGGGCGGCGAAAAATGGACGCAAGGGAAAGGGGAGCGCCGCGGCAAATCGCTCCGAAGAGACTTCCACTTTTCCGCTGCCGAGCTGCCGTTCGATGGGTGCAAAGGGCAGCGAGATGCGCGTGCCTTCGCCGACCGCCGGCATCCGGCCGACGATCAATTCGGCCGGCACATTGCGCATCATCGCGGCCAGGCTCAGGTGAATCATTTCCTCAGCGCTGACCGTCGGCGGTTCGCGAACGGAAGGCACCTCGAACCGGGGCGGCTCCATGGCGAAAATTGCGACCGCCGATTCCGGCGTCTTTTCGCCGGCGATTGGCGGCGCGAGCGGCTCGACTGGTGCAAGCACCGGCGCCTCTGCGGCCTCGACCACCGGCGTCTTCGCGGCCTCGAGCACCGGCGCATTCGCGGCCTCGACCACCGGCGCCTTCGCAGCCTCGATCACCGGGGCCTTCGCAGCCTCGATCACCGGGGCGTTCGCAGCCTCGACCACCGGCGCTGCTGCGGCCTGGACCATTGGCGCCGCTGCGGCGAGCACCGGCGTTTCCGCTGGTAAGGACACCCGGGCGGCCGGCGGTGCCAGGAAAATCGGCGGAGGTGTCGGTTTCGGCGGCGCCGCCACCGGCGTGGCCTCTGCGGGCTTCGCGGCTCCGACTTCAGCGGGCACCAGCTCGACAGGCTTCTCCTTCGCTGGCTGCGGCGTCGTAACATCGGGCGGCAGCGGCACCGGTTGGCGCGGCGCGGCGGGCTCCGCGCGGGCGCGTTCCGCCACGGCTGGCAGCCCGCCCAATTCTCCACTCGGCTCAGGCGGAGCGAAGCCCGGCTTCGGCAGCTCGATCGGCGCCACCGGCGCGGCCGGTGCCGCACGGAAGACGCCGATGGCCGGCACGGGACGTGACCGCGCGCGAATCCGGCCGATTTGCTCGACCAGCTTTTGCAGCGGCAGCCGGACCTCCATGTCTTCTTCGTCGCCAATCGGGCAGTGGAAAAGATCCGGGCACTGCGCGGCGATCGTGGAGAGCGCGATGGCCGCGCGTCCGCGGGCGATGTCGGCAGACAAGTGGTCGATGTGAAAGCGCACTTCGCGCTTGGCATCGTGCTCCCCGGGCCGCAGATATTGGGCCGGAAGCCGGGGCAGCACATCCCCGAGCGTCAGAACGACTTCGTCGCGCGCATCGTCCGAAGTTTCCTCCGGCTCGGGCGCAGCTACCGCCGATTTTTTCTCGGGCGAGCGAGTCGTGCCGCCACCAGGCCGGCGGCCGGGCTGAACGGGATTTGCCCCCCGCTGCACATACCCTTTGGGCCTGAGAAAGGTCGCCGAAGGATCGGGCGCCGGGGTCTCGGTCTCGTGGCGGCGCTCCGGCGCGAAAGCCTTTTCGGACAATTCGTCGATCTTTTCGCCGATGCCGTCGGGCTTCGGTTTGAAAAGGTGGTCGAATAATCCCATGGAGACACTAGTGGTCTTCCGCGGTGACCCGCAGAACTTCCTCCAGTGTCGTAATGCCCTCTTTGGCTTTGTCAATCCCCACCATGCGCAGGGTCTTCATTCCTTCGCTGATCGCCTGATTTTTGATCACCGCGGCGCTCGCGCGCTTGATGATCAGGCGCCGGATCGTTTCGCTGACCGGCAGCACTTCGATGATCGCAGCCCGCCCCACGTAGCCGCGGCGTTTGCAGCGGTCGCAGCCCGCGCCCTGGTAGAAGACGGTGTCGCTGGCGTCGGCCATGTCGAGCTTTTGGAGCAGCTCGGGTTCGGGCACGAATTCCTCGCGGCAGTTCGGGCAGACCCGGCGGGCCAGACGTTGGGCGCAGGTGAGAATGCAGGAGCTGGAGATCAGGAAGGGCTCGATGCCCATGTCGTCGAGACGCGTGATGGCGCCCGCGGCATCGTTGGTGTGCAAAGTGGAGAGCACCTGGTGGCCGGTGAGGGCGGCCTTGACCGCGATGTCGGCGGTTTCGTTGTCTCGAATCTCACCGATCATGACGATGTCGGGGTCCTGGCGCAGAATGGAGCGCAGCGCGTCGGCGAAGCTCAGGCCGATGTCGGCTTTGACCGCCACCTGATTGATGCCCTGGAGCTGGTACTCGATCGGGTCCTCGACGGTCACGATGTTGTATTCCGGATTGTTCAGCTCGGAGAGCACCGAATACAGGGTGGTGGTCTTTCCCGAACCGGTCGGGCCGGTGACCAGCAGCATGCCGTGCGGCGCATCGACGGCCTTGCGGAACGCGCCGAGCGTGTATTCGTCCATGCCGAGCTGATCGATCGAGCCGGAGAGCGCGCCCTTGTCGAGCAGACGGATGACGATCTTCTCCCCATAGACGGTGGGCAGCACGGAGATACGCAGATCGACTTCCTTGCCCGAAACGCGGATGCGGAAACGGCCGTCCTGCGGGATGCGGCGCTCGGCGATATCCAGGCCGGCGAGAATCTTGATGCGCGAGGCGATGGGCAACTGGAGCGCCTTGGGCGGCGAACTGGCTTCGATCAGCGAGCCGTCCACGCGATAGCGCAGCTTGAACTGTTTTTCGAACGGCTCGAGGTGAATGTCCGAGGCCTTTTCCTTGAGCGCCTGGACGAGAATCAGGTTGACGATCTTGACCACCGGCGCGTCTTCGGACTCCACCGCGAGCCGGTCGAGATCGATCTCCTCGCGGCGTTGTTTGACCTCCTCGACTTCGCCCATGCCGGCCGCATCCTTCAGCACCTGGTCCATTTGCGAGGCCGCGCTGCCCACGCCGCTGAGCGCCTCGGTCACCGAGCGCTCGGTGGTGATCATGGGGATGATCTCGAGCTTGGTGCGCTGGCGCAAATCGTCGAGCGCCAGCACGTTCAACGGGTCGGCCATCGCCACGAAGAGCTTGTTCCCGAGCCGGCACACCGGCGCGAGCTTGTACTGCCGCGCCATTTCCTTCGGGACCAGGTTTTGCACCTCTTCGGGCACGCGCACTTTGGTCAGATTGATCGGCGGGGTGTCGAGGCAGCGGCCCATGGAAATGACCATGTCCTGCTCGGTCACGTATTGCTTATCGACGAGCAGCTTGAGCAGGCGGCCGCCCTGCTTTTTCTGCATGTCCATGGCCTCCTGCAACTGGCTGGGCAGGAGCAGCCCGTCCTCGATCAGGACATCCGCGATGCGTTCGCCAAAGGATTTGATGCTCATTTACGCGAGGCGGTAAGTTTCCCCGATCACCTTGAAAATGGCCTGCGGCGCGGCCAGGTGCCATTGCACGTTGTAATCGAGAAGCTGCTGCACGGCCTCCTTGCCGAGGGCATCGAAGGGATTGGCCGTCGCGATCATCAAGGTCCGGCTCATGATATCGAAGGGCACGATCAGCCGCGCGATGGTCAGGCTCTCGGGCAGCATTTTCACGATCGAGCGATCGACATCGTAGTTCTCGAGCGGGATATAGGCGAACTTCGAACGTTCGAGGATGCCGCACATCACCGTGTCCAAATCGATCGCGCCGCGGCGGCAAACTTCATCGATCAGCGAGGAACCCAGCGCGTTCGGCCGCAGCTCCCGGTTTTTCTTTTGCACCCGTTCGAGGGCGGAGGCGACCACCTCCTCGTTGACCAGCCGGTGCTGGACCAGAAATTTCGCGAGCGCTTCGTTGCCATCGTCCTGCAACTTCATCTCCACGTCCGGCGCGAGGGCCGCCGCGCGGATCGCCGTTCCATCGAGGCGCATCGTGGACGGGGTGGTCATCAGATTTGCCGGATCCGTCACCGCGGCCCGGAAATCGAGGCTGATCGGCGCGGTCATCACGCTGCGCTCCACCTCATGGCCATTGGCCGCGTCCGCACCAGCCGCTGACTCGGTACTTTTGGCGACCCGCTCCTCGACTTCGCCGAGTGCGGCGATGATCTCGGCGTTGTCCGGATCGCGTTGGAGGATGCCTTCGTACTCGAGCATCGCCGAGGAGTATTGCCCCAGGACCACGTAGGTTTCGGCGAGCTGGCGGGAGGCCTTGAGCAGTTCCGCCATCTGGCCGACCCGCTGATACGCGTCCTTCAGGATCTCGAGGCTCTGGCAATCCTGCGGATTAGCCTGCGTGATCACCTCGAACATCTCGATGGTTTGTCGAATCTGTTCTTGCTCTTCTTGGGAAATCGGCGGCGAGGCGGTGCTCATGGGCAATGGCAAACCGGGATAAAGCGGGAACTGTGCCCGCTGCCCGTTGAACCCGGTCGGGCGAATAATGGAGGCGGCACTTGTCGGGCATCCCCCTGCGGGAGTCAAGCCGTGCCTCCCACGGGGACTTGGCAGCGCGGGGCGGGCGGTTTCGGGAAGCAATCGTCCTCGTCCTCGTCCTCGTCTCCTGCTTCATCTCCAGGAGGAGAAGGACGAGGACGAGCAGGAGGACGAGCCCGGCCGCCTTCCGCTGCGGGAATTCTCCTTGCGTGCCGGGCGTCCCCCCATTATCGACCCCACGTGAACTTTCCGCATTGGTGGCACATCTAAAGACGGGCTCGACGCCGGCCCCGCAGCCGGCGCGGTCGTCGCCACCTTTCACGCGGCCGGTCCCCCGGGCCGCCGGCGCCGCACTCACCGCCCGATGATTCCGCGAGAATCGTCGGGCTTTTTGTTTTCCTCAATCATGATCCCACCTCTGAAATTCAATGCCGACGGGCTTGTTCCCGCCATCGTTCAGGACGCCCGCAGCCGCCGCGTGCTGATGCTGGCGTGGATGAATCAGACCGCCCTGGAAGCCACTTTGCACAGCGGCTTGATGAACTATTGGAGCCGCTCCCGGCAGAAATACTGGCTCAAAGGCGAAACCAGCGGCCACACCCAGAAGGTGGTGCGCTGGTTTGCCGACTGCGATGCCGACACGCTGCTCTTCGAAGTCGAGCAAACCGGTGGCGCCTGCCACACCGGCTTCGAGAGCTGCTTCTTCCAGGAGTTCTCCCCGGATGGAACGCCGATGGAAGTCACCGAAGAAAAACTTTTCGATCCGGAGCTCACCTACTCCCAAAAATGAATCTGCCCATTCAGCCGCCGCTCGCCGGATTCCGCGAGCTGGCCCAGCGCGGGAACCTCATTCCCGTGCACACGGAATTAATTGCCGATGCGGAGCTGCCCGTTTCCGCGTTCCAGAAAATCGATGAAGGCGGCTACTCGTTCCTGTTCGAATCCGTGGAAAAGAGCGACCAGATTGGTCGTTACTCCTTCGTCGGCGCGGCTCCGCGCATCATTTTCGAGAGCCGCGGGCGGACCATTCGCATTACCGAAGACGGACACGCCCGGGAATTCGAAACGGAGCGCGATCCGCTCCATGAGCTGGAAGCGCTCATGCAGCGCTACCGCTACGTCCCCTCACCCGCGCTCGCCGACGCCCGCTTCGCCGGCGGCGCCGTGGGTTACCTGGCCTACGACGTGGTGCGGTTCTTCGAACCCACCGTCACGGCCTCGCCGCCGGATGACCTCGGCCTGCCCGAAAGCCTGTTCATCATCACCGAGACGCTGCTCATTTTCGATCATCGCACCCGCCGGCTGAAAGTGGTGGCGAACGCGCTGGTCGATGGCGACCCGGACGCCGCCTATGCCCGCGCCGTGGCCCAGCTCGTGCACCTCGTCGCCAAGCTGGACCAGCCCGCGACGCTGCCGCTGCTTCCGATCACCCCCCCGCCGGCCGTGCCCCAGCCGGCGGGCAACACCACCCGCGAGGAATACATGAAGATGGTGCGCGACGGGCAGGAGTTCATCCGCGCCGGCGACATCTTCCAATTCGTGCCATCGCAGCGCTTTGAAACCGAATACACGGGCGACACGCTGACCCTCTACCGCGCGCTCCGTTTCGTGAATCCGTCGCCTTACATGTTTTGCCTGAAACTCGGCGAGCGGTTCGCACTCGTGGGCTCGAGCCCGGAGGTCCACGTCCGGGCGATCAATGGCAAGATCGAGATCCGGCCCATTGCCGGGACCCGCCGCCGGGGGGCGACCCCGGAGGAAGACGAGGCGAACGCCGCGGATCTTTTGTCCGACCCAAAAGAACGCGCTGAACATCTTATGCTCGTGGATCTTGCGCGCAATGACGTGGGCCGGGCGAGCGAGTTTGGCAGTGTCAAAGTCACCGATTTCATGACCATCGAGAAATACAGCCATGTCATGCACATCGTCTCCAACGTGGAAGGCCAGTTGCGCCCAGATCGCACCGGATACGACGTGATGCGGGCCACCTTTCCCGCCGGCACCGTGAGCGGCAGCCCCAAGGTGCGCGCCCTCCAGATCATCAACGGCTGCGAGAAGAACAAGCGCGGCGTCTATGCCGGGGCCGTCGGCTACTTCGGCTTTGACGGCAATACCGACTCCTGCATCGCCCTGCGCACGGTGGTGCTGAAGGACGGCAAAGCCTATGTCCAGGCCGGCGCCGGCATCGTGGCCGATTCGGTGCCCGAAAGTGAGCACCAGGAGTGCGTCAACAAGGCGATGGGAATGATGGCCGCCATCGCGAGAGCCAAGGGGACTTAGGAATTAGGAAGTCGAATTTAGGATTTAGAAAGTAGAAATATGGACAAGATCGAATTGAAAGAGCGGACGAAAGCCTTTGGCCTTCGCGTATTGAAACTCGTCCGACACCTCCCAGGGGACGTTCCTGGAGATGTCGTGGCACGGCAGCTTACACGGAGCGGGCTGTCTGTTGGCGCCAATTACCGTTCGGCATGCCGGGGTCGCTCTCGCGCTGAATTTCTCTCGAAGCTTGGCGTTGTCCTGGAGGAAGCGGACGAGAGCGCCTACTGGCTGGAGATCATCATCGAAGACGGCATGCTCCCCGCCAGCAAGGTCACGGCCCTTCTGCAAGAGGCGAACGAACTGACTGCAATCTTCTTCACCGCTACCGGAACCACCCGCGCGCGCAAGTCCACTTCCTAAATCTCAAATCCTACTTCAATCCTCCTCACTTCCTAAATCCTAAATCCTCCTTCCTAAATCCTCCTCACTTCCTAAATCCTAAATCCTCCTTCCTAAATTCGGATGCTTCTCGTCATCGATAACTACGACAGTTTCACCTACAACCTCGTCCAGTATTTCGGCGAGCTGGGCGCGGAGCCGTTGGTCCGGCGCAATGACGAGACCACCCTCGAGGAAATTGGGACGTTGAAACCGGAGCGCATTTGCATTTCGCCGGGACCTTGCACCCCGAACGAAGCCGGGATCAGCAACGAAGTGATCCGCGCCTTCGGCCAGACCACGCCGATCCTTGGCGTCTGCCTCGGGCATCAGTGCATCGGTCACGTTTTCGGCGGCGAGGTGGTGCGCGCGGGCCGGTTGATGCACGGCAAGACCTCACCCATTCTGCACCATGCCACCGGCCTTTTTGCGAACCTGCCGAACCCCTTCGAGGCGACGCGCTACCACTCCTTGCTGGTCAAGCGGGAGACCTTCCCGGCGGCTCTCGAAATCACCGCCGAAACCGCGGAGGGCGAAATCATGGGTCTGCGCCACCGCGAACTGCCGATCCATGGCGTGCAGTTCCATCCCGAGTCCATTCTGACTGTGGAGGGAAAGAAGCTGCTGCAAAACTTTCTCGCCCTGTAATTCGGCCTCCGCTTGGGCAGCGACACGCCCGGGACCGCACCTTGCGGAGCATCCCAATCACCGCGTTACCGGAAAGGGATCGGAACCCTGTTGCAGAAGTCTGGTCCCAGCCGCATCCAGATGGGGCCTCGGAGACGAACTGCTTTCCGCCCCCTTCTTCACCTCCGACTGGACTAGCACCTGTCCCCCCGAAAATGCGCAAGAGAATCCTCCGCTCGTCCGCCATCCTGGCGTCTTCCCTCAGTTCCCTGGTCCCTCACGGCCCGGCCAAGGCGGCCGAGATGGCGCCCGCTTCCAAAAAGATTCGCAGTTCGGTCCTGACCCAGGTCGATCTTCGCCCCACTTCCATAGGCCTCGGCACGACTGATCCGCCGCTGCGTCCGCGTGAGCGTTTTCCTTGGAAGACCGGAATCGTCACCACGACTTTCTGGGTGGGAGAGAAACCCTCCCCGCGGAATCCGGTTCCCAATCATACCAGCTCCTGGGATCCGGCCTGGGCCGAAAACTATGGCGGCACGGACGAACCGGATCGCGCGAAACGAGTCAATTTTCTCCCTGCGGATTTCGTGCCCGGTCAGAACCCGTTCTATGTCGCGTTGCCCTACAACGACGTGGGCAAGAATGGGCTGAAGGCGGAGGCTTCTCTGGTGATTCCCTGGTTCAAGGAAGCCATGCAAAGCCAGTGGAAATCGGTGTGCAAAGGCCGCTGGATCGCCATCCGCCATGGCAGCCGCACAGTTTACGCGCAATGGGAGGATTGCGGACCGTTCCGAACCGATCATTGGCAGTACGTCTTCGGCAATGACCGGCCGAAGCCGAATCTCAACGGGGGGGCGGGTCTCGACGTTTCGCCGGCGGTGCGCGATTACCTGGGCATGGCGGATACGGACGTCACCGATTGGAAGTTCGTGGACTTCAAGGATGTGCCCCCCGGTCCCTGGGCGACGCACGGCGACAACAACACCTTCGTCATCAACAAGCGGATGGAGGAACAGCGGCTGGCGAAGGCGCAAGACGTGTCCGGCAGGGTGGTGCAGTAACCAGGACGCACCGCCAAAGCGAGGATCAAGGTGCAGGCCCGAGCCGTCCGCTCGTGATCCGCGTCTTCTTGGACCCGGCATCGCTCACGCGATCCGGATGGCGGACCGGATGAGTGGGAGCACGGATTCCAGGCTGGTCTGACTGCGGGCGTGAATTCGGAGCACGGGTTCGCCGCGTTCGACCGGCGTGCCGGTTTTCTTGATGCGATCGCAGCCGACGGCGAAGTCGATGGCGTCGCTCGCTTTCGCCCGGCCGGCGCCGAGCTGGACGCACGCACGGCCAATCGACCCCGCGTCCACCGCCGCCAACCGCCCGCTCTGCGGAGCCTCGACATCGAAAACGACCGGCACCCGATACAGGTCGGCGAGGCGTTCGAGGTGGTTGCTGTCGCCGCCTTGCGCTTCGACCAGGGCGACGAACTTTCGCCACGCCGTGCCATCGCGAAGCCACTGCTCGAGCTGCGCGCGCGGTGCATTCGAGACGCGTTCCGCGAGATCCAGCGTCAGCGCCACGGTATCGGCCGGACCGCCGCCGTGCAGGCAATCGACCGCCTCGCTGACTTCGAGCGCATTGCCGACCGCGGTGCCGAGCGGCTCGTCCGTGGGCGTGAGCAAGTGGCTCGTCTGCACCCCCATTTCGCGGCTCACCGCCACCAAGCCGGCGGCCAGCGCTTCCGCCTCTTCGCGCGTCTTCATGAACGCGCCCGAACCGAACTTCACGTCGAGCACCAGCCGGTCGAGTGATTCCGCGAGTTTCTTGCTCATGATGCTCGCGATGATCAGCGGCGGCGAAGGGACCGTCGCGGTGACGTCGCGCAGCGCGTAGAGCTTCTTGTCGGCGGGACAGATGTCCGCCGTCTGGCCGATCATAACCACGCCAATCCGCTCCAACTGGCGCATCGCGGCCTCCTCGCTCAAGCCAACGTTGAAGCCCGGGATGCTCTCCAGTTTGTCGAGCGTTCCGCCCGTGATCCCGAGCCCGCGTCCGGAAATCATCGGCACCCACAGCTCGTCGCAGGCGAGCAGCGGCGCGAGAATCAACGAGGTCTTGTCGCCAATCCCGCCGGTCGAATGTTTGTCCACTTTCGGAGGCCATCCCGCCGGATGCGCGAGCACGCGTCCGCTGCGCAGCATGGCGCGGGTTAGATGGCTCGTTTCCGCGGCGGTCATGCCGCGGAAAAATACGGCCATCGCCCACGCACTCGCCTGGTATTCCGGGATCTCGCCGCTGCTAAAGCCGCGCATGAACTCCTCGATTTCCGCGGCGTCGAGCTCCGCGCCATCGCGCTTCCGCTCGATGAAGGAAGGAACATGCATTGGGCCAAATGACTAAAGACTAAACGCTGGCTGCCCAGTGCTTGCTGAAGAAACTCACTCCGGCAGTCCCGAAGTCCTTGAGTTCGAATGCCTCGGCCAGCGTCGCGGCGACATCGGCGAAGGTGCGGCGCGTGCCGAGCGGGCGCGGCTGATTTCCATGCAAGACCATGAGTGGCACCTCCTCGCGGGTATGGTCCGTGCCGCGCCAGGTCGGGTCGTTGCCGTGATCGGCGGAGATGATGACGAGATCGTCCTCGTCGATGTGATTGAGAAACCGCGCCAGCCACGTATCGAACTCGACCAGCGCGCGCGTGTAACCCGCCGGATCGCGCCGATGACCGTAGAGCATGTCGAAATCCACGAGGTTGGCGAAGATCAGGCCGGACTCGAGTTCCAGCCAAAGCTCCTCGATCGCCGCCATCCCTTCCGCATTCGAAGTCGTCGGCGTCGAACCGGTGATCCCGCTCCCGGCATAGATATCGTGAATCTTGCCCACGCCCTCCACGGGCAGACCGGTTTCCTCGATCGCGTTGAGCACCGTGCGGGGCGGCACCATCGAGTAATCGTGGCGTCCGCTGGTGCGCTGGAAGGCGCCGGGTTCGCCGGTGAAAGGCCGGGCAATCACCCGCCCGATGCGGTAGGCGTCGGCATGGCGCCTCGCGATGCGGCAGATTTCGTAGAGCCGATTCCGCGGGATGGCCTTTTCGTGCGCGGCAATCTGCAGCACCGAGTCGGAGGAGGTGTAGAGGATCGGCTTCCGGGTGCGCAGGTGTTCCGCGCCGAGTTCCTCGATGATCGCCGTGCCGCTCTGCGCATAGTTGCCGAGAAACTCGACGCCTGCCTCGCGCTCGATGGTGGCGACCAATTCGCGCGGAAACTTGGGGAACGTCCCGAACGGCTCAGTCAGCCCGGCGCCCGCGATTTCCCAATGCCCCGTCGTGGTGTCCTTGCCCGCGGATCGTTCGCGCATGCGGCCCCAGCTCGCGCGAGTGTGACGGGCGCGATAGTCGAGCACGTCACCGGTGACGATCTTCCAAAGCCCGAGCGAAAAGAGCGCGGGCAGGTGCAGATCCGGGCTGGCGGCGAAGAGGTGTCCGAGCGTGTCGGCGCCGTCGTCACCGTAGGCCGCCGCATCGGGCGCATGGCCGCAACCGGCAGAATCGAGAATGAGAAGCAGGGCACGCATGGCCGGAACTTATGGGGCAAGGCCATCGCTCTGCCAAAGCCGGACTTTGCGAAAACGATCGGCGTCTCGCTATCGTTGAATCACGGGTGCGCAGCGACTTCCGCCCGGGCTTTGTCGAGGACGTCCTTCAAGGTTACTTCGGCTCCCTCGCGGCGCTTGCTCTCATCGGCGGCTTCCATGAAGGCGTAGAGTTCGAGCGTCTCCTCCGCGCTGACCGGCACGGTGCCGGTGCGGAACATCTTCACGATCTCAAAGAGCAGCACGTCATATCCATCGTAGCTGCCCACGGGAGACTCACCCCGCTCGCCGATGGCCTTGCCGCCATAGCCCTTGCGATCCAGGCCATTCGCCTCGCGGAAAATGCCAGTGCGGCCATCCGCCCACGTGCCGGTGACTTCGACCTTGCCATCCGCCGCGGTGGAGCGTTTCACGGACTTGCAGCCCGTGCCCATGACGGTGAAGAGCGATTCACAACCGTGCACTCCGTACCAGTAGAGATCCGGGTGCGTCGGCTCGAGGCTCATCGGACTGAACGTCTCCGCGCTCTGCACCTTGCCAATGGAGCCCTGGCGCACGGCCTGGGTGGTCTTGCCAAAGCGGAGCGACGACGAGCAAAACATGGGCACCTTCGCCTTCTGCGCGGCGTCGAGAATGCGAATGGTGTCGGCCAGCGACGCCGCGATCGGCTTGTCGATGAAGACCGGCTTGCCGGCCTGGAGCACAGGCTGGAGCTGCTCCAGATGCACGCGGCCATCGTTGGATTCGAGGAAAACCACATCCACCCGTTTCAGGAGCTCTTCGATGGAGTCCACGATCTCCACGCCGAGGGCCTTCACTTTCTCGGTGTATTCCGGCACGCGCTGGGTGCTGCCTTCGATGTCTTTGCTTCCCTGCGGATAGGCCGCGACCACCTTGACGCCCCCTACCTTGTCGGCGTCCTCAGGCTTCTTCGGTCCTTGATTGAGCGTCTGGGTGAAGGCGACGACGTGGGAGGTATCCAGCCCGATGATGCCCGCGCGCATTGGCTTCGGCTCCTGGGCTGGTGCAGCGAGGGCGAGTGCGAGCAGGGGGAAAACAAAGGCATGTTTCATGTCGAGGAATGACGGTGCGGAAGACAAGCAGCGCTGTCTATCCTCGCAGGTTTGCCTGGGTGCCGCGATGGAATAGCATTTCGGCTCCCCTGTCGGACCCCAACACCACTAGCGCCATGACATCGATCTCACTCCAGCCAGCGCGCACGTTGCTCGCGGCCATCCTTTTCGCAGCCGCGAGCGGTGTCCTCGGAGCCGAGGATTTGAACCTGCTGCCACCAGGCGAAGGCGCGGGGATGCTCGAAGCCGTATTGAAACGGGAAGCCTTCGGGGCGCTCGACCGGCGGAAGCTGGCCTACGAACAAGTGAAGACGCCGGAGCAGATCGCCGCCTGGCAAAACGAACGGCGCGATTTTTTTCTCCGCCAGCTCGATGGGTTTCCGGAACGGACGCCGCTCAACGCGCAGGTCACGGGAGCGCTGGATCGAGGCGAGTACCGGATCGAGAAGGTCATTTTCGAGAGCCAGCCGAACCATCACGTCACCGCGCTCCTTTATCTGCCAAAAACGAATGCGCCCTGTCCCGGTGTGCTCGTGCCGTGTGGCCATAGCGCGAATGGAAAGGCGGCGGAAGCCTATCAGCGCGCGAGCATCCTGCTGGCCAAAAACGGCCTGGCTGTGCTCTGCTACGATCCGATCGGCCAGGGCGAGCGGGCGCAGATTCTGAAGCGCGACGGGAAAGCCGCGTTCAATTCGACGCAGGAGCACACGCTCGTCGGCATCGGATCGATCCTGCTCGGCACCAACACCGCGCGCCATCGCATCTGGGATGGGATGCGCGCCCTCGATTACCTCGCCAGCCGGCCGGAAGTGGATCCCACGCGCCTTGGCTGCACCGGCAACTCCGGCGGAGGGACGCTGACGAGCTATCTCATGGCGCTCGATGACCGCATCGTTGCCGCCGCGCCCTCCTGTTATCCCACCACGTTCCGCGAGTTGCTGGAGGCGGCCGGCCCGCAGGACGCGGAGCAAAACATCTTCGGGCAGATCGCCTTCGGCCTCGATATTCCGGACTACGTGCTGATGCGCGCCCCGAAGCCCACGCTGATCAATGCCGCGACGCTGGACCAGACCTTCACGATCGCGGGTGCGTGGGATTTGTTCCGCCAGGGCAAGCGGCTTTACACCCGGCTCGGCTATGCCAACCGCATCGAGTTCGTCGAGGCCGACGCACCGCATGAATTCTCCACCCGTCTCCGCGTGGGTGCGACGCGTTGGATGCGGCGTTGGTTGCTGAAGATCGACGACGAAATCGTGGAAGACCCAGGCGCGCCGATCCTGAAAGACGAAGAAGCACTCTGCTCGCCGAAAGGCCGGGTGATGCTGATGCCTGGGGAGCGGTCCGTTTTCGAACTCAACGCGGAAAGCGAGTCCAGGCTGACTGCGCAACGCCGCGAGTTCTGGAGCATGACACCACGCGTGGAGGCTTTGGAAAAGGTGCGCCTGATCTCGGGCGTGCGCCGTCTCGCGGACTTGCCGGCGCCGAAGGATCGCCGCCTCGGAACGATCCAGCGCGCCGGTTATCGGATCGAAAAAATCGTGCTCGAACCTGAGCCCGGCATTCAACTCCCGGTGCTCGCTTTCCTCCCACCCAAGCCGGACTCGGATGCCTACCTCTACCTGAGCGGTAAGGGCAAGCAGGCCGACGCCGATGCCGGCGGCGCCATCGAGCAACTCGTCGCCAACGGGCACGTCGTTCTGGCGGTTGATCTGCGTGGGCTGGGCGAGACCGAAAATCGCGGCAGGAAGTGGTATGGCGGTACGTTTGGCCAAAGCGCGGGCGAGTTCTATCTCGCCTACTTGCTCGGCAAATCGCTGGTCGGTCTTTGGGCGGAGGACGCGCTAGTGTGCGGTCGTTTCCTCAGGCAGTTCGAAGTGCAGGGCGCGCCTCGCAAGATTCATCTGATTGCGACCGGTCACGCCGGTGTTCCTGCGCTCCACGCTGCCGCCTTGGAACCGGACCTCTTCACCTCGGTCCGCCTGCGAGAGACCCTGGCTTCATGGGCGGGCCTGGTGCGGGCACCGACCGCTGCCACGCACCTGATCACCACGGTCCACGGCGCTCTCAAGACCTACGATTTGCCGGACTTGGTTGAATCCATCGGCGCCGCGAAGGTCACCCTCGAAGAACGGGTGATCGCCACGGCTGGAACCGATAGCGGCGCCGTCTCCGGCAAGCGGAGCGGAGACCTTCCGCTGCCGGCGGACATGGCAGGTTGGTTCGAACCGCCGGCGGAGTTCGCGAATCAGTTTGGCACCTTCCGCTCGCCGCTGAGCTTTGCGAACGGCATCGCCGTCAAGACCGCCAGCGATTGGTCGAAGCGCCGGGAAGAGATCCGCCGGCGCTGGCATGAGATCATGGGGCCGTGGCCGGACCTGATCTCGGCTCCCCGCATCGAGTTCCTCGCGAGCACCCGGCGCGAGAATTTCACCCAGCATCGCATCAGGATCGAGATCGCACCGCAGCAGACCTCCGAGGGCTATCTCCTGGTCCCGGAGGGAAAGGGGAAATTCCCGGCCGTGCTGGTGCCGTTCTATGATCCGGAAACGAGCGTCGGGTTGGCCAAGCCGAATCGTGATTTTGCCTATCAACTTACCAGGCGCGGATTCGTGACGCTGTCGATCGGCTCGCCCGGCGGCGATGCCCGCCAGCCCGCCACCGGCGGGGCGAAATGCCAGCCGCTTTCGTTTTTGGCCTACATCGCCTCCAACTGCGCGAGGGCGCTGGCCCATCTGCCGGAAGTCGATCCGGCACGCATCGGAATCGTGGGGCATTCCTACGGCGGGAAGTGGGCGATGTTCGCCTCGTGCCTCGACGATGGATTCGCCTGCGCGGCCTGGTCCGATCCGGGCATCGTTTTCGACGAGAAGCGGCCCAACGTGAATTACTGGGACCCGTGGTATCTCGGGGCGCGCGACGGGACGCCGCGACCTACTGGGTTACCTTCGGAACAACATCCCCGGACGGGCGCCTACGCCGCGTTGGTGGATCAGGGCCTCGATTTGCACGAACTCCATGCCCTCATGGCACCGAGGCCATTTCTCGTGTCAGGCGGTTCCGAAGATTCACCCGCGCGCTGGATCGCGCTCAATCATGCCATCGCCGTGAACCGCTTACTCGGTTTCGAGCGCCGGGTGGCGATGACCAACCGGCCCAAACACGACCCCACCGAGGAATCCAACGAACAGATCTACCGGTTCTTCGAACACTTCCTCCGACCGATCCGCGGCGGAGAATAACGCCCACTGGCGGTCTCTGATCACTCCATGTCAGCGACGCAGACGGCTTTGCCTCCGCTCAGGGCGCCCCGAGGACCAACTGCTGCACCGGCTGACTGTTGGTGGTAAAATCTCTGATCAAGAGGCGGCCCGTTTTGAACACCCAGGTGTGGCCGGCAAACGTCTCCTGAACGAAGGGCCGGTTGCCCGGCGGGATGGTACCGAAGGACCTCAGATTGCCGTCAAACGAAACCCAAAAAACATTCACCGGCGCCCCCGTACGATTGATGACCTGCAAGCGCACCGCCACACTGGACTGCTGGACTGCCTGGGACTGCGCCTGGACCTGTTTCTCTTTGAGCTGCTTTTGCTGCTGTTTCTGCGTTTCCCGAAGCTTCCAATGCTGGAGCTTTTGCTGAGTTTCCAATTGCTGCTTTTGGAACGCGGAGAGCTTGTCTTTCGTGTCGTCAGCGAAGACGCCGGCCGGAAGGAGGAAGCAGGCGGCCAGCACCACGGAGAAGGCGCGGATGATGATCATGGTTTTGAGGGGGTGAGCCGCTGATCGTCCGATTCGAAAAGCGGAAATGGCGAATCATTTGACCAACGAAAGGGCCTGCGCCCGAACTGTCAAGGAAGCGCCCGGCTTGCGCGCAGCGGTGGGAATGTAGTGCAAAAGCGACGAGTGACCTGTGCGCGGCGCAGCCGCATCCAACCAAGCTGGTCATCCTGAGCGGAGCCGCGCGGCCGCGTGTGGAAAAGCGGGGGTGGGAGCGCGGCGGAGTCGAAGGATCTCTGACTTTCATGGGCGCAGGGGAGTCAGTCTGCAGGTGGCTCCGCACCGCCTCCGCCCGCAAAATTGGAGATCCTTCGACTGCGCAGCGCGCGCCACGCACCCGGACTCCACACCCCCCCGCGCTGCTCCGCTCAGGATGACAGTTGGTTGGGAACGGCGCCGCTCCGGTCAACGATGGGTCTCATGGACCACATTTAATTACACCCCGCAGCGGGTGAAGAGAGGCGGGGAAACGTCGAGGCCGCCCAACTCCGACCCGGATGACTCGCCATGTTGAAGTCTTTTCCCCTAGGGTGCGCCGCCTGAAACCATGAGTCCCAAACGCCTCCGCAATCTCGCCGACGATCCACGATTCATTTCCGGCATCTACAATTATTGCGATCGTTGGTGCGAGCGGTGCCCCTTCACCCGGCAATGCCTCAATTTCGCGATGCAACAAGCCGACGGGCTGGATTCGCCGGAAGCGCGCGACGTCGAGAACCAGGAGTTCTGGGACAAGCTCGGGGGTATTTTTCAGCAGACGATCGAGCTGATCAAGGAGGCCGCGCAGGAGGCGGGCGTGGATTTATCGTCGCCGGATTTGCGCGCCGCGGCCCTCGCGCACGAGCGGCAGGTCCGAAGGCGCGAGGCGAAAAAACAGGCGCTGCCGCAAGCCGCGATGGCCTACCTAAAAGCGGTGGATCGCTGGTTGGAGGACGCGACACCGGCCTTCGCGGCGAAGGGCCTCGAGCTCGAGACTGAGGCGCGGCTCGAGATCGGCGATCCGGAGGGCGAAGCGGCGCGGCTCGCGGAGCTGGTCGAGGTCATCCGCTGGTATCAGCACTTCATTTACGTGAAACTCTCCCGCGCGATTGGCTCGCGCGCGGAGGAGCAGTTGGAGCGCGACCCCGAGATGCGCGCATTTCCGAAAGACTCCGACGGCACGGCGAAAGTCGCGTTGATCTCCATCGATCGCTCGATCGCGGCCTGGGCCGCGCTGCGGGAACTTTTCCCGGAGCACGAGGGTAGCGTCCTCGAACTGCTGCGGAAGTTGGGACGCGTGCGGACCGGCGTCGAAGCGATGTTTCCGCAAGCGCGCGCCTTCATCTGTCCGGGTCTGGATGAGCCACAGCGCAAACCCGGCGTCTGAGCGCAAAGCGCTGACGATGCCGCCCGCGGCCACGACCTTTCACCGCCTCGCACAGCCGAAGAAAGTTAACGGGGGCCTAGTGTTCTGTAACTGACGCGTCTTTACAACGGCCGACCTTCTCGAGGATCTGCTCGACGCGCTTGGTCCAGACGAAGGGTTTGGGAGCGGTGTTGTTGTAAGCGATGTAGGCTTCGATGGCCGCAATGAGTTCGGCCACGCTGGTGAAGCATCCACGCCGGATGCGTTTGCGTGTGATTTCTGCAAACCACCTCTCGACCAGGTTGAGCCAGGAGGAACTGGTCGGGATGAAGTGCAAATGGAAGCGCGGATGCTTTTCGATCCAGCTCTTGACCCGTGGATGCTTGTGGGTGGCGTAATTATCGACCACCAAATGGAGGTCCAGACCCTCCGGAGTCTGGCGGTCCAGAGAACGCAGGAACTTCAGGAACTCTTCGTGACGGTGGCGTTTGAAACACTCTCCGATCACCGTCCCCTCCAAGACATTGAGTGCCGCGAAGAGCGTGGTCGTCCCATGGCGCACGTAGTCGTGGGTCATGGTCCCGCAGCGTCCGCGCTTGAGCGGCAATCCAGGCTGGGTGCGATCCAGGGCTTGAATTTGCGATTTCTCGTCCACGCAGAAGACCAGAGCCTTGTCCGGCGGATTTAGATAAAGGCCGACGACATCGGTGAGCTTTTCCACAAACTGCTTGTCCTTGGAGAGTTTGAAGGTGCGCACCCGGTGGGGCTGCAAGCCATGGCGATCCCAGACGCGGGCGACCGTCATGTGACTGATACGCAACTGGCGAGCCAGGGTGCGAGTGCTCCAATGGGTGGCATCCGGCGGAGTGCTCTGGAGGGTCGTATCGACAATGCTCTTGACCAAAGCGGCCTCCAAACCTCGCGGCGCAGGCTGGTGGCGGGGCGGCTCATGTTCCAAACCGGGAGCGCCATGGTCGGCAAAGCGTTTGCGCCAGAGGATCACCGTGGGACGCGAGGTGTGGAGTTGCCGGGCAATCTGGCAGTTGGACTTACCCTCGTGAGCGAGCAGGCAAATCTGGGAGCGTAAGACGATCTTCTGGGGGGTCGAGGGAGCGCGAGCCCACGCCTCCAGTTGTCGTTTCTGTTCCGCGTTCATCGGCAAGCGGTCGGATGGATTCCACATGGAATCCGAGCGTGCCCAAAACGCTCGCCTATTGTAAAGAGATATCTGTTACACAACACTAGGGGCGTCGGTTTCCGCCGTCGAGCCGTGACTCCTTACCCGCGTGAATTCAGGAGGAAAGTCTGGGACGCAAGCACAGCGGCGCTCAAGCCTTCTGGCTCGAAGGCGCCCCGCCGAGCGAGCGCACGACCTCGTCGAGGATCGGGGCTGGCATTTCCACCAGGTGGCGGCGCTCTGGGAAGCGGCCTTCGTGGACGTCGGCGATGTATTCGCGGAAGGCGGCAATGCGTTCCTGCTGCAGGCGGCGGTGTTCGGCGGCGAAATTGCGGTAAGCCTTGGCGTGGCGGGGTGGGCGTTCGTCGTAGTCGCCGAGGAGGTCGTCGGAGAAGAGGAACTGCGTGTCGCAGCCGCTGCCGGAGCCGAGCGACATGAGGATCATCCGGGTCTGCGAGGAGAGGAAGCGCGCAAGATTGTGCGGCACGACTTCGAACTCCGCGGCGTAGGCACCCGCATTTTCCAGGGCCTTCATGCGGCGGTGGAGTTCCAGGGCTTCCTCGACAGTGCGCCCGATCGCCCGGTAGCCGGTCCAGGTGACATGACGCGGGACCAGACCGAGATGCCCGACGACGGGAATGCCTTCGCGCGCCATCGACTCGACGATGAAGGGGCTGGCCGAGCAGTAAACCGAGCTGGCTCCGAGCTCGAGGGCGCGGAACGCGACGCGAATGGCCTCCTCCGGCGAGGCCAGCCCGTGCGGCGTGGCCGCGGAGAGGAAGCTCTGCGGAGCCGCCGCGACGAGTGCGGGCAGACGCGACTGCGCCTCGGGACAGTCGAAGCTGCAACTCATCAGATCGACGCCGGCCTCTTCCGCGGCGGCAGCTTCCTCCGGGGATTTGACGTGGATGTGGGTGAGGACGCGTTTGCCCTTGAGCTGCTGGAGATCAAAGACGGTGTATTTTTTGCGGGGGCGGAGCATCAGACGCCAAGGTGTAGGTCAACGAAGGCAGACTGTGAATCGCGCGATGCAAATGATACCCGGAAAAAACGCTCGGGGTGTCCGATCGCGGACCTCCCGTTCGTCGAATAGATGAATAGCCAGCTTGCAGAAAACCCAACCCACCAAGGAAATCATCAAATCGAAAATCAGCCCCTGCCTTTGGTTCGACAATCAAGCCGAAGAGGCCGCCCGCTTTTACACCGCCATTTTCAAAGACTCGAAAATCACCGCCGTCTCGCGCTACCCCGAGGCCGGACAGGAAATCCACGGCAAGCCGCCCGGGTCGGTAATGACCGTGGCCTTTGAGCTGGACGGACAGTCCTTCACCGCGCTCAACGGCGGACCCATTTTCAAATTTAACGAAGCCATCTCGCTCCAGATCGAGTGCGAGACGCAGGGGGAAGTGGATTACTACTGGGAGAAACTATCCGCGGGTGGCCCTCCGGAGGCGCAGCAGTGCGGTTGGGTGAAGGACCAATTTGGCCTCTCCTGGCAGGTGGTCCCCAAGGTCCTGCCCGAACTCCTCACCGACCCGGACACTGCAAAATCCCAGCGAGCTTTTCAATCCATGCTGCAGATGAAGAAGCTCGATATCGCAGGCTTGCAGCGCGCGTTTGCCGGATAGGGGCGCCAGAAGCCGGATACTGTCAGCCCATCAGGAGTTTACCTGTGAGGACGCTTCACGGCTTGGGGACATCGAGGTCCTTGCAGATTTTTCGCGCCAAATGATCGTCCACTTCAGTGTGTCGCGGGACCGCGGAGCGTCTGTTCGTTGCCGGATTGCCCCACCATGAATGATTGCTGCCCTCTCGAATGAGCACACAGCGGTGTTGCTGCAGGTGCCGCAGCAACTCGCGTCGCTTCATACCATCACTGGCTCTTCGGAATATTCTCCTTCGGCAGCCTTGCGCGCTTCCTCGCGATTAAATTCCAGCGCCTCCAGCAGGACCTCGCGCAGCGACTTCAACAACTCCGGCTTCGTGCGTTCCTGCGCATTGACTCCCGGCACTTCCTCGATCCAACCGATCCACCAATCTCCACGCTGCTTCACGATTGCGGTAAAAGTCGCGTTCATCCGTTCACCCTAGCGGACGGCGAATCAGCAACAAGTCAGATTGAGTCCGTCGGCTTCGAACCTTCGAGCGGCAGCCTTCAGCACAAGGTCGTCCCCCTGGCTGGGAAGGCAGCAAAATTGGGCCTTGGCCGGGGCGCGGCGTCTCTGCCACTTTCCGCTTCGCATGAAACCCCTCCTCCCTCTCCTGCTCCTCTCGCTCACGGCTGCGGTCTCGCTCGCGCAAATTCCGGCCGACTACTACGGCCGCAAGGTCTTCTCCGACGACTTCTCCGGCGACGGTTTCGGCAAACGCTGGGGCCACTACAAGAGCGGGAGCGTCGTGAAAGATGGCATGCTCGTCGGCATCACCCCGGAGAATTCGGATCACCCGGCGGTGGACAACGTGGTCATCGAGCCCGAGCGCGATCTCGAAGTATCGGTCAAGTTCCGCTTCGTCAGTGAGAAGGCGAAGAGCTTCAATGTCTGGTTTGATGACAAGAACTTCAAAGGATCGCACGCGGGCCACATCTGCAATGTCAACGTCAGCCCCACGGGAGTGACGATCGGCGATGCGAAGCTGGGCGCTTTTCGCAACGACATCTACGAGAAGAAGAAGACCCCCGAGGGGCTTTCCGCGGAGGAAAAAGCCTTCCTCCAGACCAAGACCAAGAGTTTGCCCGTGAAGCTGACGCCGCAGGACTGGCACGCGCTGGTGATCCGCACCAAAGCCGACGAGGTCGAAGTGAGCCTCGATGGCAAAGTCGTGGGCGCCTTTAAGTCCGAAGGCGTCGCGCACGAGACGAAGACGCTGGTCAGCCTGACCACGAACCAGGTGGACGTGCATTACGACGATTTCAGCATCAAGGCTGTGGCGAAGCCCTGAGCCTGAATCAGATGTGAGCGCAAAAAGCAGCCGACATTCCGATGGCGCGACCGGTGCGAGTGTTTCATCTCTGAAAACTCGACATTGGAATGTCGAGCTACAGTTCCGCGGCGAAACCCTGAGCCTGAGTCAGTGCTCAGTGATCAGCGCTCGGCTCACCGATTACTGACTTACTGATCCCATTCGCACGGCGGCGCTGGAGCGCCATCATCGCGCCGAATCCCGCCAGCATCATTGCCGCAAAGTCAGGCTCAGGGACCGCGGTGAATCTCAGATTCAGGTTATTGCCGCTCTGCAGCAACGCAAAGGTGCCGCCATTCGTCGCATTCTGAAAACCGCTCGCGTCCACCGTAAACTTTGTAGCATCGAAACCGGTGATGCCAGTGGTCGTGGTCACAAATCCGGCCCAGGTGTGATTGAGATTCGCATTCCATGAAGCGAGCAATCCCGTCGTCGTTGCGTTACTCATGCTGAAGAGCTTGATCGTGAACTTGTTCGCGGTCGTTGGGTCGCTCAAATCGAGTCCGCCGGTGATGGCCAGGAGATCCCACTGGCTTCCTGCCGTGCCAGTACTGCCATCCGTGCTCACTTCGAGCTCGAGCGCGCCGCCTCCCTTCCAAATATTGGAACCGCTGCCCAAGCTCTCGATGCTTGCGCCGGGAGCCAGGGTGCCGCCGGCATTGATGGTCACTGTGCCCACCGCTCCCGTGCCACCGAGCGTGCCACCGCTGTTGACCGTGGTCGCGCTGCCCGAAATCGAGCCGTTCACCAAAAGCTTGCCTCCGTTGATGACGGTCGAGCCGGTGTAAGAGTTCGTCACGGACAGCGTCCAAACGCCGATTCCAGCCTTGGTCAGCGATACCACCTTGTTGCCGTTTTGAATCGCGCCGCTGACCAGACCATTGCCTGCTCCTTGCAACGTCAGATTTCGGTCACTCGGCGCATTGGCGGCAATGGTGTTCGTCAGGTTGAGCGTTCCGGCGTCGGATTGGATTAAATAGGTTGCCCCACCGCTGGTCAGGGTGATCGGGCCGGAAAGCGTATTCGACCCGCTGAGGTTCTCGATGGCCACGCTGCTGGTGTTGCGTCCGGTGAAGGTAATGGGGTTGGGAAGCGTGAGGCCGGTGGCGCTAGCCAGTTCAAGGCGCGCGGTCGTGAGGTTTCCCTGCGGACCCGTGGTGATCGCGCCTGTCCCCAGTGCGTTGCTGGCGGTGGCGCGAACCACGCCGGGCCCCTGCGCGATCGAGTTGATGAGCGTGCCTCCGCCGTAGCTGTTGCTGCTGTTGGAAAGGACCAGCGTCCCCGCGCCGTCCACGTTGAGCGAGCCCGCCGTGCTGGAGATGACGCCACTCAACGTCGCCAGGCCCGCTCCCGGCTGGATGAGTCGCGCAGCGCTGTTGAGGTTGATGGTCGCCGCGAGCGTGACGTCATGGGTGGAAGTGGTGGTGTTGAGGAGGAGGGCGGTAGGATTGAAAGTGGAACCGCCCCACGTGAGACTGTTCGTGAACGTAAAAGTGACGTCGGCCGCGCCGGCGCTGAAGCCGCTGGTGCCGCCGGTGATTTGGATTTGTCCGCTGCCGGTGCCAAGCGCTCGCGAGATGTTTGCGTCGGCGGCCAGCACACCGCCGTTCAGCGTCAGGTTGGAATTTGACGAGAGGCTGGAGGAGGCGCCGATGCGCAAGATGCCGCCGGTGACGATGGTGCTGCCGCTGTAGCTGTTGCTGCCGGAAAGAAACAGGGTGCCGGCGCCGCTCTTCGCGATTCCGCCTGAGCCGGTCATCGCACCGGAAATGGTCAGCGAACTGCTCGATGCAACGGAGACATTATTCCCAACGCTGCTCAACGCCACCGGGACGGCAAGCGTGTGCGTTCCGCTGTAAACGTTGAGCGCGGCCGCCACCCCCCTGTTGTTCAGGGCCAGAGCGCCGTTGGTGCCGGAAGCCAGATTGTAACTGAACGTCGGACTGTCGAAGTTGAGCGTGCCGACGATCTTTGTGCCGTTGAGCGTGACCGTGATCGCGCTGGTCGGAAAAATGCCGGTGCCGAGGCTGGCGGTCGCCCCCGCCGCATTGGGAACGGCGGTGGCCCAGTTGCCGGCGGTGTCCCAATTCCCGGCGGCATTGACGTTCCAGGAATTCAGCGACGAGAAGTAGGCCTGCTCGTCCCAATCCAGCGCTCGAAGAGCCGCGCTGGCCGAGCCCAGCCCCATCGGCTCGTAGAAGAGCGACAGCTTCCTTTGCGACTGCCAGAGATTCGCGTCATAGGTCGGCTCCCATGAACCCATGTTGGCCGTGTCGATCGTGATGGTCCGCCATCCGTCGGGGGTGGCGCTGCGCAGACTTTCGGTGGTGTTGTAATAGACGACGATTTCGTTATCCGTCGTGGCAACGTTGGCGAAGGCTCCCATTCCCGAGTCGGTCGAGCGTGTGACCATCAGGACTCGGCCCTGGTCATCCGTCAGCACGATCGGGCGCCCGAGGTCGCGGACGAAGGGCGCGTTGGCGTTGCTGTCGATGGCCGTGTCCGACGTGCGGCGAGAGACCTGCGACGTGGCCCATTGCGTGCCGGTATAATAGACGAGCATGTATTGCCGGTTCGGATCGCCGCTGCTGGTCGCGACGTTCCAGTTTGGCGTCCAGAACGTGCCAATCAGCGGATTGTCGTCATGATCGACCGTCATCGACGTCTGGTTGATCAAGCTGCTGTTCTGCGGAATGCTTTTGATGACTTGGGCGACAGAACTGACGGGCGTGCCGGACTGGATGATCGGCAGGGTGTAAGCCGTCGTCCCGCCCTGACGGAACCAGCTCGTTCCATTGTCCGGGGATTGCGCGAACATGACGTTGGAGTTGGTTTGCCAGCTCGGCGCTGCACGCCAGGTCCAACTCATCAGCAGGTTGTTGCTGGAAGTGTAGGCCAGGCTATTGAGGTAGCCGTTAACGCTGGTCTGTTCGCCATTAATGACCAGGCGGTTGGTCCAGGTATTGGTGGCAGGGGTGTAAACGTTGAAAAACTGGTTCCCATTGCCCGAACCTCCGCCCGCTCCACCGTTGCGGTAGGTGAACAGCAGGTTGCTGCTGCCCGGGATCTTGTAAAACTGCGGGTAGGTCACCTCATTGGTCGTCGTGCCGCCGCTGGGAAAAAGGGTCGGCGCGTTGGCGGCGGTCTGCGTCGTCCAAGCGATCGAGCTGAGCGTGGGCGTCGTGACCGGGGCGCTGGAGATCGCATAGTTCAGCGACACGTTATGCATATTCCACGACATGTGCAGTTTGCCCGCGCTGTCCACGGCGATGCCGACGACGTCGTGGTCGTCAGCGATGTCCGTCGCCGACACGGTGTAACCGCTGCTGAACGTCTGCCAGGTCGAAGCTCCGAGCGTGCGCCGCGCGATCTGGATCGTCCGGGATGAGTCATAGTAGGCGACGAATTGAAAGGTGCCGTCGCTGGTGATGTTATTGAGGCCCACCGCGCAGGAGTTGACGTCGCCGGTGGCGTAAGCGTCGCTGGCGATGGTGGAGAAGGTCACGCCCTGTGCGGCTGCCGGCTGCAATTTCGCAGCCATCAGGGTCGCCAACGCGACGGCGTAAACAGCCCTCGGCAACCGAGCAGTGGAGGGTCGCAGAGCGCAAATACCTCCGACCGAATAGGCTGGGGATAGGAACACTGGGACACCAACATTTCACCAATGCGGGCGTAACGCATCTGTTTCCTGTTTTTTGTTCCAAGGGCGCCAGCCGCCGGTCTTCTGTGTTCGCGGAAGTGGGGCAGCGCGTCCCGCCTGCCAAAAAGTGGGGCAGCCGTCCCGGCTGCCAGATCTCGTACAGGCGGGACGCCCGCACCACTAATGGCAGGCGGGACGTCCGCCCCACTTTCGCGCTTGCACCAGCTCCAATCACACCCCCGGTGGGATTCCCTGGGGGATTTTGGCTGGTGCGTCATTCGTGCCTGTGCTATCGCCTTGCGGTCCAAAAGCGACGGCGGATCACCCATCGATAACGAAACTTCCCCTTGAAAGCACCGATTCAGAGGCAGCCAGCCGGCCCTCGCCTTCCCGCCGTTTCCACCCGCCTCGTCGTTGAGAATCCATCATCCTTGAGCCGGTCGGCTTGCCTCCATTCGCTCGGACTTTGGTTCCTGGTCGCCATGCTCGTGTTCGGTCGCGCGGAAGTCAGTGGCGCAGGGGGCACCGTTTCTCAGAGAGTGGGAAACCCAATTCCCGACAGCTCCGCGCCGGGAGGGGGATTTCAGCTAACCGGCTTGACGGTGCTTATTGAACCCGCTGAGGCGCGCACGGCCGGAGCGACCTGGATGCTGAAAGGCGGAACCAGTTCGCTCTCCAGTGGAGCTTCGCTTTTGCTTTTGGTCGCTGATGCTGGAAGGCGGGTCTTGCAGTTCTCGACGGTTGCCAAGTTTCAAGCGCCGATCCAACCCAGCATCACTCTCACCAAGGGATTCGAGACCATCGTCACCTTCACCTATGCCCCCCTGCCGCCGGTGCTGCCGGCGAGTGCGACTGCCGCGGGCACCCGCGCGGTGGCCTTTGACTATACCCCGACGGCGACCGGTGGAACCGCGACGAGTTACTCGGTGAGCGTGGGCGGGGGCGAGACCCTGGCCACACTCGGCCTGAAGTTGAATGCTGCGAGCGGCCGGTTGAGTGGGATCCCGATCAAGACAGGAGTCTTTAGCATCGTCTTCACGGCGGCCAACTCCGGTGGCACGAGCCAGCCCATGGTGTTGACTTTGACGGTGACTGATCCGGGGCAGTTGATCGTTCAGGCCGATGCGACGCGCGGAAGCGTTACCGTAACTCCGAAGCGGCCTGACAATCTGTTTCCGCAGGGAGAGACGGTAGTCTTGACCGCGAAGCCAAAAATGCCCGGCTTCCTGTTTGCCGGCTGGCAATTCACCGGCGTGACGCCGACAAGCCTGGTGTCTCCAACGACCAGTTTTTCTTTTTCACCGACGCACCTTTTGGCCGTGGCGACGCCAAACTTTATCCCCAATCCATTCCTGACGCGTGCCGACACCTATTCGGGTCGGATCGCACCGGGCAGCGGGGTAACCATGGCGAACACGGGAACGCTGCGGCTGGTGACCACCACTCTGGGCCAATATACCGGCAGGCTGAAGCTCGGGACGGGAAGTTACAGCTTCAAGGGCCAGTTCCAGCCCGACGGCACGGCGCCGGTGGTCACGATTCAGCGTCCCAATCAGATTCCGCCGTTGAGCGACGTTGTGATCAGCCAACTCCAGATGGACCTGACGCCGGGAGGTAGCGAACAGATCACCGGCAAGCTCGCGGCCGACGGGAACACGATCCCGTTCACCCTCGACCGGGCCGTCTTCGACGCGACGCGCAACCCATCTCCGCAATCGGCGACCGACCCAATCACCGGCGGGCCCGTGTCGGCGAAATACACCGTGGCGCTGCAACGCGACCCAGCCAGGCCCGCGGACCAGTATCCGCAAGGCCACGGCGCCGGCATCGCCACCGTCAATCCGAACGGGACGGTGCGCTTCACCGGCAGCTTGGGCGACGGCACCGCCGTGACGCAGAGCGGTATGATCTCGAAAACGGGTGGGTGGCCCTTCCACGCGCTGCTTTACAAGAATGGCGGCGTGCTGACTGGCGCCATGACTTTTCGAGACATAGCCCACGCCAGCGACCTCGACGGCACGCTCGACTGGATCAAGCCAGCGCTCACTGGCGCCACGGTCACTCACCCCGCCGGCTTTACCACGCGGACCAGCGTGATTGGTTCCCGTTACGACGCGACGCGACTTGTTCCCAATGGGACGGTGCGCTTTGGAGAAGGAAACCTTGGCGTTATCCTTAATCCGGTACCGGTCATCAGCGCGGCCGGTCTATTGACAGCCTCCCCGGCTGTTCCTGGTTTCGGCGCCAAGCTAACTCAGGCGACCGGCCTCTTCAGGGGCACTCTTCCCACCGCTGCTTCGGCCAATCCTCTCAAATTCCAAGGCGTCTTTCTCCAAAAGACTCAACGCGGCTACGGCTGGTTCATTGGGGTACCTTTGCCGGCAGGCAAGGGGCTTCCCACGGGGTATGTTGAGTTTGGCACCCCGTAGGAGCCTGCTTCGTGAGCATGGTTTAGGCGACGACGTCACGAGGGCCATTTCCGACTGGAGCCCCTGCACTTGCTGGATTGATCGACACCGGATTTCCGGGGTGCCAGCGTCTTCGTCATGCTCAGACATTGGTATCAGAAGCTGAGGAAAGCCTGGGGTCTTGCCAGCCCCGAAAATCCCACCCCCGGTCCCACACCGGCGCGCCGTCTCGAACTGATTGCCGAGGCCGTGCGGCGTGCGCATTTATCGCCGACACCAAGGGACAACTTCGCCGCGACCAAAATCGTGGCGACCTGCGCGTTGCGGAGCGGGTGCCCGGCCTGGTGGCTCCAATTCGGCGACGGTAGCTATCTCCACGGCATGGATGAAAAAACCGGGTTGCCGGTGCGCCTGGCCGGGGATCGGGTGGATGATGCATTGTCCCGACAGGTCGCCGGTCACAACGCCGCAGTCAGAGCGTTCATCAACGAGCACGGGTTGCCCTGGAATTCGAGGCTGCCGTGGTTGAGGGAGGTTTATGCGCCTGGCACTTACTTCGACCGCGCCGCGGCCCGAAGCGCGCCTTACCGGCTGGAGGTCGGCGGACCTTTCATCTCGTCGCCCGATGGCGCGACGGAGATTGGGCTGGTTGGCGAGCAGCGCGAGACGGGGGAGAAATCCTCTCTCATTCTTCGGTCCACCAGAATCTGCCCGGAGCTTCCTATTCGCCTCCCCTTCCCTTTTCATCCGATATTTGCCGCGCAGGCAGACCAGATCTTTCCCCGCCTCCCAGCTCTTCCCAAACGAGGCCACGACTGGTCGCAGACGCCGGTCGAAAGAACGGTTTCGCTTTGGACCTATGAACCCTATCGCGACAAGGAATTTGTCTGGGGTCCAAAGGGTTCAGAGCTGATCTTCTTTCGCTTCCGAAATCATCGCTGGCTCGAAGAGGAAAAGGCCTCTCTTCCGCCAGGAGACCATGAGGGGCTGAAGGAAACGTTTGCGGTCTTCGATCTCACCCTCCCCGCGTGGCTGCGAAACGCTCGATTGAATGTCCCAGCTCAATGACTGGGCTGGCCCGCGCCGTGGCGCGGCGACCCACCGGTCATTCCAGCGCAGGGCGGATGAGCTTCGCGCGAATCTGATATTGCTCGGCGCTGGGATGCAGCTTGTCCGCGACATAAAGCTCGGGGCGCGGCTGGCCATCGGCTCCGAGGCAAGCGGCCCAGATATCCACGAAGAACAGGTTCTTCCCTTTGGCGATGTAGTCGCGCACCAGTTGATTGGCCTGCTGCTGCTTTTCGCGCTGCGCCCAGCGCGCCGGGCTCGGCCCCTGACCGAGATAAACGAGGCGCACCTCGGGCAGGGCCGCGCGCACTTTCGTCACCCACGCTTCAAAGTCCGCGAGCACTTGCTCGGGCGTCTTGCCCGCGTTGATGTCATTGCCACCGGCCTGAATGACGACCGCCTTCGGATGATAGGGAATGACGATCCGCTCGGCAAAATAGACGGAGTCCGAAACCTGCGATCCGCCGAAACCGCGGTTGACCACGGTCAGCCCCGGAAAATCCTCCGCCAGCGTCTTCCAGAGGCGAATGCCGGAGGCGCCGGTGAAGACGATTGCACCCTGCGGCGGCGGACTGGCCTTGTCCGCTGCTTCATAGGCCGCGATCTCCTTTTCAAAAGGATGCGCCGCCGGCGATTCCGCGCGAGCGACGGTCAGGAAGTGAACGAACGCCAGGAAAACGAGGCCGATGATTCGAGGGGACATGCCGCCAAACTTGCGGGTAGTTCGCGGCCTGGCGAGCCGGAAGATCGCGCCGTCAACCCGCCGGGTTGTGCTTGAATGTGGTGTCTTCCAACAACCCTGGCATTTCACTGTCCGGGAAGGGCGCCAGGAACGGGCTCGCTGACCGCACGACGGGCGGCTTCGTCGCCAGTCAGCGACTTCCGATACTCGACGATCGCCGCCGCGATCTGCGTGGCGAGCGTTTCCCGGTGATCTTCGCCCAAGGCCACGCAGGCATCTTCCGGGTTGGTCAGGAAGCCGCACTCGACCAGCACCGCGCGGAGCTTCGTCTTGCGCAAGACCCAGAAGGCGGCGGGCTTCACTCCCCGCGGCTCGGGGTTCTCCGTGACGGTGAGCAGATTTCGGTGGATGAGCTGGGCCAGCGCCGCGCTGGCGGGCGAGCCGTAAAACATCTCGACTCCACGCGCCGCCTCCCGCAGGGCCGAATTGAAATGCACGCTGACGAAGATGGCGTCCTTCTCCTGATCCGCGATCCGCACCCGTTCGCCAAGGGAGACGAAGGTGTCATCGGAGCGCGTCATCACGGTGCCCAGACCCGCAGCGTCCAGGTGCTTCTGAAGCCGGATCGCCACGTCCAGCGCCACGTCTTTTTCGGGAATGATATTCTGCGGAATCCCGCCCACATCGTGTCCCCCGTGGCCGGCATCGATCACCACCGCGGCGAATGGCGCCGCCACCTTTTCCGCTCGCGCTGGCTGACGCAATGAGGCAGACCGCGCGGGCTTCGCTTTTTGGGAAGGGCGTTTCTTTTTTGAGCTCTTGGCCTCCGTCGTCACGGCAAGACCCAACAGCACGGTGCCCAACGCCAGACTGGTTTTGAATACTCGCAAATCAGCCCATCGCATGGCTCAGGCTGCCACACTCGGACAGCACGCCGCGATGACAAATCCGGACCCGCACCCAATACGCGTCATCAAGCCACCCGGTCGTGTGCGTCCGGCGGCGCAGCACTATCAAATACTGCGGGAGAACTCGCTTTTCACTCATCGCTGGCATTGCAGCGGTCTTTGGAGCCCCATCCTCTCTGTATCCAGAACCACTTTCGGTAGTGATCAGTATGTCCACTCCTGGCCTGGGCTTCGACAAAGGTGAAGGCAAGCGGCAGTTCGTAGGTTTCCAGGCTCGTGAGAGCGGGATTGATCCAGGTCAACATTGGCCTCGGGATGCCCTTCAACACACGATCAAGATCGACGAGGACCTTTCGGTGATAGCGCAGTCCATCGAATTCAACCAGCTCGTGCAGTAATCCAAATTCAATCGGATTGTCTATCGCTCCCGTTCTAGCCCTGGTGTCGATCTCCTGATGATGCTCCTCCTGGTAGGCGTTGGTGACCTCGAAAATCAGGATGCTGACCCTCTCCGCTCCCTCGAGGGAGGGGTTTAGTTGAATGAATCGCCTTCCCTCCTCCGTAACCACTACTCCGAGGGGTTCTGACCAGCTTCGAAAGGAGTAGCCACCACGCTTGTCAATGTCCACCGCCATGACGGCGTAGAACGCACTATTCTTCCGTAGCCAGGCGTCGATCTCAGCGTCTGTCTTAAACGCAGGCGGCTCCCCAGCACGGGATGTGTTGCTGAGCACGACGACGGCCGCAAGAATCTGAAAAAGTTGTTTCATGTTTCCTCAATCAACTCGGAAGAAAGGAGGCATCACCGCCATTCGTTGGATTCGGCCATTGCATCAACACCAAATTCCGCTCTACGAAGAAGTGGCCCGGACACCGGCGGTGGTGCGCGTGCAAACGAAGCCCGCCCCCAACCAGCCCAGTGCTCGCGTCTCTTCGGGCTTTTTTTCCTGGATTGGCAACCTCATCGCCGCCTCAGTTCGGAATGTATCCGGACACCGGCAGGGATGTGCGTTCTCCGGGACGCCCCGAAGCTCCATCGCCATGCCCTTGCCGGTATTCCCTTCTTTGATCAGAAAGCCGTGGCGATCCTTTGCTTGTCCACATAGACCAAGGCGTTCGGCGCCATGAACTCCGCTCCTTTCGTCTTGCCAAGGCAGGACTGGGTGCTTTCTCTTCCCGCGAATGCCGATGCCACATCCGGCGAGCCAACCATCATGGGCCTGAGTAACATGTCAGGCGTTGCTATCTACTAACCTGGCCGCCGTAGCATGCGTCATTTATTGATCGGCACTTTAATCTTCACGCTCGGAACCGGCTGCACGAAGCGGGGTGCCGATCCGACACGATCGCCGACGGCGGCGAGCCAGCAGTCCGGGCAACCAGACCTTCAGACTCCCCGGGAGCCAAAACCATCAGCGATCGTCAAACTTGCCGACGCCTACTTCGCATCCCTGAAGCCGGAACAACGGCCAAAGGATCGGGAGCAGGCCCGGGACGAATTCGTGCGCGGCTTCTTTACCGGTTTCACCAACCATACCGGAAGCATGAGTGGCGGCGAGGATGCAGAACTAAAAGGCTTCAAGGCGGGCCAGGAGTTTCGTCGCGCCAACCCTGACAAGCTCCGGGATACGTTCGAGAGCTTCGGCTACGTGGCCACGGAAGCCGAGGGGATTTGGATGGCTGGGTTTGAGCAGAGCGGATTCAAGCCACGCAACAGCCCCGAGGAGTGGTGGCTTTCTGGAATGGCCGACACTGTTTCCGACCTCCTCGAAGACCAAAAGATTCCTGATGGGGGTATCAGTATTCGCATCACTGGCTACCTCAGCCCAAGGGGCAGCTACGGCCACCTTGGGAGTTACGATCATGAGTTCTATGCCACGAAGATTTTCAAATCGAACGGTGGCTAACCAGTGCCACGACGCGCCCGCGTCTCTCTTTAGAAGGAAATCCCCATTTGCGCGCCGACCACCACGGCGTCGTCGAGGCGGCCGGTGCCGCCGGGGCGGAAGACAAATTGCACGTCGGGCTGAAGATAGGCGAACTTGGAAAGCTGAATGCGGTAGGCGAGTTCGACGATCGTTTCCTGCGTCGGCTTGCCGCTGCCGGCCGCCTCGATGGTGCGCGCGTAGTCGTCGCCGAAGCGGCCGTAGATCAGGCCCGCGATGGTCTTGTCCTCTTCGCGACCAGGGATGAGGCCGGTGTAGAACGCGCCGACATTGAGCTGCCACGGGATGATGGAGATATTGTCCTGCGGATAATAGCCGCTTGCGACGAAAACCGTGAGCCCCTGCTCGCTGCCGGGCGCCTCCTGCCAGACCATCTGATCGGCATGTGCATAAAAGCCGTAGCTGCCGCTCGTCTTTTCGATCCGGCCAAATTGGCTGTAGCCTTTCCACGGCGAGTAGGAACCGCCGACCCAGTAGTGGCCGGGCAGACCTTTCATCTCGGGCGCGGCGACCGCTTTCTTGCCGTCGGACTTTCCAGCGCTCTCCACGGGCATGGGCCGTTTGAAAAGCTCCGGCGTCCAACCGGCCTGCGCGAGGATCATCACGCCGTCGTCATCGCGGATGCTCCAGTCGAGGCCGTTGTGCGTGCGGTCGAAGATCTGGTCCCAGGTTTGGAAGACGCCGAGCTGGAAGTTGAATTCCGGCGTGGGATCGACCCGCAGGCGCGCCGCCCACGTGGCGAACGGATACGCCGAAAACTGAGTATCGAAGAGCGCGTTGCGGATGTTTCCGTCGATGCCGTTGTTCATGTAGAGGCCGTAGAGCGAGGACGTGTTGAAGTCGTCCGATGCGCCAAAGCGTCCGATCTTCAGCTTCACCTTGTCGTTCCAAAATCGCTGCTCGAGCGTCACGTTGTAGAGGAAGACGTTCTGTCCGCCGTGAACCTGCTGCACGTCGTATTGGCTGCCGACGTAGGCGTTCGTGACGCTGCCGCCGGAGCGGTTGATCCCGCTGACCGCAAACTGCAGACCGCGCCATCCGACAAGCTTTTCGAGATCGAAGGTGACGCCGAAATAGAAGTTATCGACGTAGCTGAAGCCATCTTTCTTTCCCCCGCTGACGTTGCCCGCCGGGTTCATGACGTAGTAGCTGTCGAAGGTAACGCCCGAATCGGCGAGACGAGCGCGAGCGCCGCCCCAATCGCCGAAGAAGTAGTCTCCAGCCATGTAGGAATTCATGCTGAAGCGGTCCGGCCCGTGCACGGCGCCTTCCAAGGCGGGAGGAGGAGCGGCCAGCCCGGTCGTGGCGAGGGTGAGGGTGGCGAAGCTGATCAGACAGGTTGGTTTCATGGGGAGGTGGTGGGATGGGATCGTTGAGTTTGGGGACGGTGATTTGCGGCAGGATTGTGTGGATCGCGTCGGAGGAATGGGTGGCGTTGCCGGTTCAGGTGAACGCGTGGACGAGTGCGCGGGGCCCGGGAAATGGGTTTCCTCCTTCGGGAGCGCGGCAAGCTGTGCCGGCACGCCGGCTACGACGACATTCTCCTCGGCTGCAAGGTCGAAGCGATGAGCGACGACGAACGCGCCAAAGCCGCCAGGCGCACCGACGTCTTCGCGCCCCGCTCGCGACTCCGTCGGAATCGGCCGGCAGCGAGCCGCATTTCGGTCGATGTTGGGGAATGAAATCACGCCGCGACTCGGAATGTCGTTTAGGGTTTATTGCCGGGAATCGTTTCTAACCATAACGACACCTTTGTCCAATCATGCTCCGTAGTTCTGCCCTGACCCTCCTGCTTGCGTTTGCCACCGGCCACTTCGCCTGGGGGGCGGATGCGACGGCCGTTTTGTCGGCGAAGGTGCAAGCGCTCTTCGATGTGAACTGCGTGAAGTGCCACGGTCCTCTCGAACAGAAGAGCGGGCTGGAACTCGACACTCCGAAAGCGGTGTTGAAAGGGAGCGAGGACGGCGCAGTGGTCGTGCCGGGCAAACCGGAGGAAAGTTTGCTTTACCAGAATCTCGCCGCGAAGGCCGATCCGCACATGCCGCCGAAGAAGCAATTGACGGACGCGGAGCGCGAGACGGTTCGGCAATGGATCGCGGCCATGACCGCCGCTCCGAAGGATTCGGAGACCAAGCCGCGGGTCGCGCGACAGTTTGGTTCCGTTACGGAGGCGGTCGATACGCTCATCGCCGAAGGCTGGGCGCAGCGCGGCGTGCAGCCGGCGCCGGCGGCGGACGAGCGCACCTGGTGCCGGCGCGTCCATCTCGATCTCGCCGGCCGCATCCCGACGCCGGCGGAACTGGACGAATTCCTCCAGGCGCCGGCGGACACGAAACGCGGGGCGCTCGTGGATCGCCTGCTGGCCTCGGAGGACTACGTGGTGCGGATGCGCGAGCTTTGGGATGTCTTCCTCATGGGCCGCGGCAAGCGGGAGAATCTCGAAGATCGCCGGAAGAAGAACGGCTGGTGGACGTTTCTCGAAAATGCCTTCCGCACGGACCGGCCGTGGAATGAGACGGTGCACGATTTTCTCGCTGCCCGGCCGGACAAGCCGGAAAACAAAGGCGCCTCGTGGTTTCTCTATGAACGCCGGAATGAATATCAGCGAATCGCGGAGGCGGTGGCGCCGGTGGTCTATGGTACCAGGATCGATTGCGCGCAGTGCCACGACCATCCGCTGGCGCGCGAGATCAAGCAGGGGCACTACTGGGGATTGGTCGCCGCGTTCAACCGCAGCAAGAACGTGGAAGGCAGCAACACGGTGGGGGAATCTGCGGTCGGCGGGTTCATGAATTTCACCAACCTGAAGAAGGAATCGCAGCCCGCGGTGATCACCCTGCTGACCGGCCGCACGATTGCCGAAGCGTGGCCGGCCGGCGAACAGAAGGAGCAGGATGGCGACGACAAATACGTGGATCCGGCGGCGAAACCGCGCGTGCCGAAGTTCTCCCGCCGCGAGGCCTTCGCCGAAGCGGCGACCCACGACAATCCGCTTCTCGCGCGCGCCTTTGTAAATCGGATGTGGGCGGTTTTCCTCGGCCGGGGGATTGTGCATCCGGCCGACGAAATGAATGGCCGGAACGAGCCGAGCCACCCGGAATTGCTCGATTGGCTGGCGCAGGATTTTGCCTCGCACCGGTATGAAACCCGCCGCGTGGTGCGGGGGATCGTGCTCAGCCGCGTGTATGCGCTCGGGGCCACGGAAGCCGCGCCGGACGCCTTCGCCGGGACGCTGGAACGCCCGCTCGCCGGCGAGCAGATCGCCCGCTCCTGGCGCATCGCCGCCGGCCTTCCTCCGAACGATGATGCGTTGCGCCGCGCGGTCATTGCCGCGCTGCCCGAGGTGCTGCCCAAGGACTACAACGCCACCTTCCAGCAGGCGCAATTTCTCTCCAACTCACCGGCGCTCGCCGGGATCTTGCAGCCCGCGAGCGATAACACCGTGGGGCGCATCGCGGCGTTGCCGGAAGTGGCGGACCGGGTCCGGGAAGCCTACCTCGCGGTCGATGGCCGGCGGCCGGATGCCGAGGAAGCGAGCCAAACTGAAGCTTTCCTCAAAGCGCGCTCCGCGAAGCCCGAGGAGGGCGTGCGCGATTTGCTCTGGGCGTTGATGACCAGCGCCGAGTTTTTGACTTCCCCGTAACCATGAACCCCGAACCTCACGCTCCCCTGCCCGGCCAGTGCCGCCCCGACGAGCACGCGATCCACCGGCGGTTGTTTCTCAAAGGGCTGACCGGCGGGGCGCTCGCGAGCGCAGCGAGTTTTGCCGGGCTGTTTCACAATCCGCTCTTCGCGGCGGAGACGAAGCGGGCGCAGAAACACTGCATCCTGCTCTGGCTCTGCGGAGCGCCGAGTCAGTTTGAGACCTGGGATCCCAAGCCCGGCCGGCCCACCGGCGGACCCTTCGGGAGCATCCCGACCAAAATCCCCGGCATCCATTTTTCGTCGCTGCTGCCGAAGTGCGCCGGCATGGCCGACAAGCTGAACATCGTGCGCTCCATGAAGACGACGCAGTCGGAGCACCTTCAGGCGATCAACCTTTTGCAGCGCGGCAATCCCGATCGCGCGGGGTTCACGCGGCCGACGCTGGGCTGCTCCTTGTCGCAAGCGATGGGGCAACTGGATTCACCAATCCCGAATTTCATCCTGCTCGATCCCATCCCCGGCGGCAACGAGTTCGAGAGTTTTAAAGCCGGGAACTGGGCGGGCTGGCTGGGCGCGGAACATGCCCCGGTGCGGCTCGGCGGCGATTACACCCAACTGCTCAACGCCGCCGCCGAGACCATCCCGCAGCACGACCTGGAATCGCGGGAGACCCTGCGGCGTTTCCTCACGGCGAAATTCGAGGGGGACCGCAAGAGCACCGTGGCGCGCAGCCAGAATGCCGCCTTCGAGCGGATGAAAGGCATGGCCGCGAGCGCGGATCTTTTTGATCTGAAAAAACTCCCGGCGAAAGACCGCGAGCGTTACGGCCCGGGAAGCTTCGCGCAGCACTCGCTCATGGCCCGGCATCTCGTGGAGCACGGGGCGCCGTTCGTCATGGTGGCCAATGGCATGAACTGGGACAACCACGTCTTCCAGCACGAGATTCACCAGATGCTCGTGCCGGAGCTGGACCGCGTGCTTTTCCATCTCGTCCATGATCTCGAAGAGCGTGGCCTGCTCGATTCCACGCTGGTCGTCGCGATGGGCGAATTCGGTCGCACGCCGTGGATGAATCCCGCCCGCGGGCGCGACCATTATCCCCATGCGTGGAGCCTGATGATGACCGGCTGCGGTTTGAAACGCGGCGTGGTGACCGGCGCCACGGACGCGGACGGCGTCGATGTGATCGAGAAGCCGTTCAACGAGCAGAACCTCTTCGCCACGATCTTCACCGCGCTCGGCATCGATCCCTACGCCGAATACGACCTGCCCGGCCTGCCCACTTTCCACCGCGTGGAAAACAAGGCGGAACCGATCCGCGACCTCCTGGCGTGAACCCATGAAACTCACTCTCGCTCACGATCATCATCTGCCGGCCGGCGTGCTGGGCCTGGCCATTACGACCGACGGCACGCGCGCCTTTGCGGCCTGCGCGAATGGCTTGCTCTACGACGTGGATCTGGCCACCGGAAAGGCGCAGGCCTTCGAGGAAACCCATCACTCCTTCGCGAGCGGATGCGTGCTCCTGCCCGATGAGCGCACGGTGATTTCCGGCGGCTACGACGGCCTGCTGCTCTGGCACGATGTGGACAGCCGGCGCTGCGTGCGGCGCCGGCAGGCGCACCAGTTCTGGAACTGGCAGCTCGCGCTTTCGCCGGACGGCAGCCGCCTCGTCACAACGACCGGCCAGTACCTGCCGGGCGGCTGGAAGTACGAGCCGGCGGCGGAAACCGAGGCGTCTGTGAAAGTCTTCGACACGCTGAGCGGCGATCTCCTGGCCACCTACAGCCACACCCCGCCCGTGCTCAGTTGCGCGTTCAGTCCGGATGGCCGGCACCTCGCCGCGGCGAACATCATGGGCGAAGTGCGCGTGTGGGAGTTTCAGCCTGGGGACGGCGCCCACCCCGTGGCGCAGTGGACTTCGCCCGACTTCACTTCCTGGGGCACGATCAAGACGCATCACTATTGCGGTGGCATTTACGGCCTCGCCTTCTCGGCCGATGGCACCTCGCTGCTCTGCTGCGGCATGGGGCCGATGACCGATCCCATGGCCGGCAACGGCAAGATGACCTGGCAGCGCTTGAACTGGCGGAAGGGTGAACGGATCGACCAGATCAAAGACGGCCAGCACGGCGCTGGTCTGATGGAAACCGTCGCCTGGCACCCGAGCGGCGCGCATTTCGTCATGGCCGGACGCCAGGCGCAGGGCAGTTGGAACCTCGCCACGTTCTCCGCCGCTGACGGCAACCTGGTGCAGTCCTTGGATACCAAAAAGCGCATCACCCACGCCCGCTTCACGGCAGATGGCCAGTCGCTCGCCATCTCGGGCGCCACGGGTCAGGAACAGCGGAAGGAAGGGGTCTGGCCGCCCTGGGGACGTCTGCAGGTTTATCGCATCGAAGTCTGAATCAGCCGGCCAGGAATTAACGCTTTAGGGGAGAAGTGACAGCTATCGCTGTCCCTTCTCCAGCCATCGCTCAGATTTATCTCCATCTGCAACGCGCGGAGGTCTGGGGCTGGCATGGGATCAGGGTTTGAACCCGATGCGCGGCTTGGGCGGGCGCGGCGGCAGCGATGGGGGCGAGAGGAGTTTCACGAGCTGCTGCATGACGTGAACGATGGCGTGCTCGTGGGTGTCGAGCCGTCCGGTAAGGCGTTCCTCAAGTTCAGCGAGTTTGCCGGCGAGAGCGTTCGTCCCGAGCAGCACAGCGCGCATCTGGACAAAGGCGCGGATGACGAAAACGCTCATCGCCGCGGCGCGTTCGCTTTTAAGGATATTGGCGGCTTGCAGAGCACCGTGCTCGGTGAAGGCGAAGGGGAGGTAAGCCGCGCCGCGGTGCTTCCTGGAACTCATCACAATTTGTGATGAGTTCGACGCAAGTCCCTCTCGATCCGATGGCTCCGCGTTTGAGAGCACATTCTTTGATCTTAAACTCGCGGATTCTTCGCGCGTAAGCTGGAACATGAAATCCGTCGGAAAGCGCAGGCGGTTCCGTTTGACCGCCTGATTTAGTGCGGACGTCGGCACCCCGTAGATCGCAGCGAGATCGGAGTCGAGCAGGACGCGCTGGCCGCGAATCTCGCGAATGGGGATTTCGAGCGGAGCGGCTTCGGGAGCAGGTGCGGCTTTCTTTTTCATCGAATAAATCAATTCAGCTCCATCCAGCACTTCAAAAAACCGGGCTGAGCCCGGCGGGCGCTTGCAGCGAATGGAGATGGTCGGCAACGAGCTGCTTCTCGACTTTCTTGCGGGTCGGAGAGCGCCGCGGAGCCATGCGGTGCTTGTACCCCGCCACGCCAGCGGCAGCAATGTCGCAAGCGTCGGTTGCGCAGGGGAAATGCGCGCGGCGAAGGAGAGCCTGGGGTGTCGCACTCATCCTCTCAATCGCCCGCAACCCCGTCACTCCCCGAAAGCTTTCCAGGTCCCTGGATGTCGAGGTCGTCGTTGAAAACGTAGGCGCAACCGCGCTATCTCATGCGGCTAATGCTCACTAATTGACGGACTGCTCAGCAACCCATGCATACCGCATCTCTCCCGCGACCGCGCCGGGATTCCGTGGTGAAATCGCCTGCTTCATTCATCGGACTTGTGCTGCTGTCGCTCTCAGCGCTGGGCGCGGAAAGCGAGATCGTCTTTGCGCGGGAGTTCATCGCCGTGCATTCGCCGCAGGGCGTGGCGCCAGCTGCGGTGAAAGGGACGAATCCGGTCTATAACCTCATCGGCGCGAAGCTAGCTGATGGACGCGTGGAGCAGGATGTCTTCAAGATGGGTGAGGTCATCGTCATGAATTCGCCGCAGGTGGCGAATCGTGACGGGGTGGTGCGATGGAGCTTCAAGCAGGAGGCCTGCGAGATCGAAGCGGAGCTTTCGCAGGGCCGTGCGGATTCAACGCTGCGCTACACGTTCATCGCCAGGCAGGCGGGGATGTGGTCGGTGGCTTACAGCGGCGCGCCGGCGGCAGCGATGGAGGATGTGGTCGAGCTGTTTCAGCCGCTGGCGTGGAATGAGCGCCGCCTGCCGCCGCTGAGCTTCTTGATTCCCGACGAGCAATGCTCGATCCCCGGCTGTCTCGTGCAGACCAGACGAAGCACCGTGGGCGTGATGGCCGATCCGGGGCAGTTCCCCTTCGCGATGCCGAACGGTCTCGTGCGTCGCTTCGGCGTGACGGTGCGCAATGCGCAGGGCCTCGCGCAGCCGCTCGTCTTTGCGCCGTTTCCGGGTGCGAAGGACGGCCTGTTCAAAGCGGGTGAATCGCGTTCCTTTACCATCGTGCTCGTCGGGCGTGCGCAATCGTTGAGTGAGACCTTCGAGCAGGTGGCCCGCAATATTTGCGGCTTCCGCGATCGTCGCGAGAATACGCTCAACTCGCTGAACGAGGCGCTCGACAACATCCTCGACTTCGCGCTCGGCGAGGCGGGGCGCTTTGATGCGCCCAATCGCGCGTTCACCTATCCCGACTCGAAAGGCACGGTGAAAAATGTGAGCGCGCTGCATCCCATCAGCGCGGCGATGGTGACGGACAACGAGCGGCTTTTCCGCGAGCAAGGCGTGCCGATCCTGGAGTTCATGCTGTCGCGCGAGAAGTTCCTCTTCGCCCTCAACGAGGAGGGTATGAAGAGTTCCCAGACACCTTCGCGAAAACTCGCCGGCCCTGCGGTGCCCGTGTCCGAACTCGTCGCGCTGAGCCGATTGTCGCAGGGCGCGACGCCTTTTTTCAACGAGAGCGCCGAGGGTCTGCATGGCTATGATCGAATGCTGAACATGGAGTGGATCAGCAAGGGCGGCTCCTGGCAGAATGATCTTTGGCTCTATCGCGCCACCCGCGCACCGAAGTGGCTCGCGTCGGCTCGGGCAAGGGTGGATCGCTTCATCGCGGAGCGGGTGGATCGTGCGCCGACGGACTTCAGCGAAGCAGGCAGCGGCACCTTCTTCGATTACATGCTCGTGCCTTGGAAAGAGCTTTATGAGTTGTGGCTGGAGACACGCGATCCAAGGTATCTCGCGGCAGCGCACCAGGGAGCCCGTAGTTACGCCCAGTTGATCTGGTTTTATCCGGCCGTGCCGGATGGCGCCGTGACGGTGAATGAGAGCGGCTTCGCACCGAAGCGTGGCTCGCTCGACCAGCATGGCCTCGTGCAGGTGGCGAGGGAAACCGTGCCTGCCTGGCGCGTCTCCGAGCAGGGCCTGATGTGCGAGGGCAACGGCACCGTGCAGCGCCTCGCCATCTACCTCGCGACGCACGCTCCGCTGTTCATGCGGTTGTCGCACGACACCGGCGACCCCTTCCTTCGCGACATCGCGCGCTCGGCCATCATCGGGCGATTCGCGGGTTTTCCCGGTCATCATTTCAACACGCAATACTCCACCGCGCAGGAGAAGGCGGACTTCGCCTTGCATCCCTTCGAGGAACTCAAAGGCACGACCTCGATGCACTACAATCACAGCCTGCCAATGGCGAATCTGGTGCTCGATTACCTCTTCGCCGACGCCTACGCCCGCTCGAGAGGAGCCGTCGAGTTCCCCGCCGAGTTCGCCGAGTGCTACGCCTATCTCGGCGGACGGGTCTATGGCGCGCCCGGTAAATTCTACGATCAAGAGAACGTGCGTCCGTGGATGCCGAAAGGGCTGGTCCAATGTGACAGCGTGCGGGTGAACTACGTCGCTGCCCGCGGTGAGAAATCGCTCTGCTTGATGTTGATGAATCAATGCGACCGCGAGTTGAAGGAGGTGACTGTGCGGCTTGACCCCGCGCGTTTCGAGAACCCCGCGGGGGTCCTCACCGCGACTGTCTGGCGGGACAACGAACGCCTGTCCGCACCGATCAAAGTCGAGGCAGGCAAGGCTCGCGTGGCACTTTCACCGAAGGGCATCACGGCATTGGTCATCGATGGCCTGGTGCCGAGGGTGAGTTTTCAAAACAAGCTCAACGCCACACCCGCACGCCCGGATGCGATCACCCATCGGCTCCTCCAAACGCCGTTTGGCGAGGTCGAAACGATGGTGCTTTCATTCGGCACCGAACTGACGTGGCTCTATGCCTACCTTACCGCGAACAGCGATGCAGTGAAGTCGGCGCGGCTCAGTGTCGCGCTGCCCGACCGCACGGAGTCGCTGACCGATGACAGCTTCCCGTTCGAGTTCACCCTGCCGCTGAGGCCGGGAGAAAACGAGCTGGTCCTTTCCCTCGAAGCCGTGAGCTCCAAGGGTCAGTTGCTGCGTTCCACCTCCGTCCATCTCACGACCCCATGAAGATCGTCGGGCATCTGCGAGCGGCCCGTTCGAGTTTCGCACCAGGCGCATCGCCAGACCAGCGGGCCCCACCTTGCAGATCCCCTTCTCGTCTTCTGTGACGCAGAGCTTGAGAGATGATCCAACCGCGGGTGCACGACTCGAAGGTGGCGCTCAGTGACGAAATCGAACCACGATCTCCGATCGCGCGCCGTGCCTGACCAAACTGTCATTTCGCCAGGCCCCGCCCGTCATCCGACTTTTGCATGGTAGCCGCTCAATGCTCCATCGTACTTCATTCTCATTCCCTCAGCCGCTGGAAATCATCTGCCCGATGGCGACAAACTCATGAGCGTCCGCCCAGGTTTCAAGCTCGAGTTCGAGGCGTGACCGGCCGCAGGCCACGGCGCCCCCCGCGGACCAGCGCATTGCCTGAATTCGTTTCTGTTGTCCCCCGCTCCGCCCGTCTGGCACCGTCCTGCATTCATGACCGGGCGTCTCTTTCTCCCCACAGCGCTGGCTCTTGCTGGATGCGTCCAGTTTGCGGCGCGCCCACTCGATCCGGCGGCGAATGCGGCGCGACTGAGCGACGCCCGCCTTGCGGACAAGACGTGGACGCTCCAGGAACTCGCGGACGAAGCAGCGAAGAATCAACCCGAGGTCGCGGTCGCGCGCGCCCAGTATGAAACGGCGCAGGCGGCGATCGGGACGGCAGGCGAACGGCCGAATCCGACGATTGCGCTCTCGCCGCAAATCGTCACTCCCTACACCGCGCTGATTGCGGGAACCTACGGGGTCGATTTCGACTGGACGTTTGAGACCGCGGGCAAACGTTCCCGGCGGCGGGAAGCCGCGCACCATGCGGTGCGGGCGGCGGCGGCTCGAGTCGTGGATGCGAGCTGGAAGGCGCGGGTCGCGGTGCGCAAGGCCATGCTCGAAATCTATGCCGGGGAGGAACGCGTGAAACTTCTGGGCGACGCCATCACCCAGCAGGAGGCCCTGCTCAAAGTGCTCGGCGAACGCATCCAGGCCGGCGCGGAGTCGCGGAGCATCACCGCGCAGCCGCGGCTGATGCAGGCGCAGCTCCGTTTGCAGGTTTCGGACGCGGCGAAAGGAGCCGCGCTCGGACGCGCTGCACTCGCCGAGGCTTTGGGCATGAGCACCAGCGGGCTGCTGGGAGTGAAGTTTTCGTTCGCTCCGTTTGAAGGCGTGCCGCTCCGGCGTGTCGCGCACCGGCGCGAGGCCCTGACCCATCGCGCCGATGTCCTGGCGGCTCTTGCGGATTATGCAGTGGCCGAGAGCACGCTGCGCCTGGAAATCGCGAAGCAATATCCCGATTTGCACCTCAATCCCGGCTATCAGCTGGATGCCGGAGAAAACAAATGGACGCTCGGCGTGGGAATCACGCTGCCGATCCTGAATCAGAACCGTGGTCCGATCGCGGAAGCCGATGCGAAGCGCGAGGAGGCCGCGGCAAAGTTCAATGCGGTGCAGGCGAAGGTGCTGGCCGATTGCGACCGCGCCGCCGCCGCGGTGCACGCGGCGCGCGCGAAGCTGGCGGTAACGGATGAATTGCTCGCCGAGCAGGCCCGACAGCTCGGTTCCGAGGCGCGCCTGGTCGAAGCCGGCGAAGGCGACAAGCTCGCCCTGCTCAGCGCGAGGGTCGAACGCGCCACCACGCTCACCTCGCGTCTCGATGCGCTCGTCGAGCTGCAAGCCGCGCTCGGCGCACTCGAAGAGGCCACGCAATCACCGCTCGTAAAATGAACAAGACCGTCCACTCCATCGTTACTTGTCTCGTGCTCATCGGCCTCGGCTGGACGCTTTGGATCGGCGTGAGAAAGCAAAAGGAGAAGCCCGCGACCGAGGAAGCGGCCGCCGAGAAACCTGCCGAAGGCGCCGCGAAAGAGGAAGAGAAGCCCGAGGCTTTTGTGGTCAAGCTCGAGAAGGAAAAGTGGCAGGCGCTCGACATCGAAAAAGGCGAGCCGGAGAAAGCCGAGCTGCAGCCGCAAAAGATCGCCTTTGGCCGCGTGCTCGACCCGACGCCGATCGTCACCCTCGATGGCGATCTGGCCGCCGCGGAGGCGGCCCTGTCCGCATCGCGCGCGGAAAACGAGCGCACCCAAAAGCTGCTCGCCGCGGGCGAAAACACTTCCCGCAAAGCCGCCGAGACCGCGGAGGCGCAGTTTCGCGCCGATGAAATCAAAGCCGATGGCCTGCGCCGGCGCGCGCTCATTGAATGGGGCCCGTCACTCCCCGAGCTCGATGCGGCGAAACGGCGGGAGTTCGTCGAGCAACTCGTACGCGGCGAAGCGGCGCTCGTGCGGGTGGACATTCTCCCCGGCGACGCCCTGGCCGAGCAGCCGAAAAGCGCGCGCCTGCTCGTCCTCGGCCGCGAGGAGCAGGTCGTGGAGACGCCCTCCATCACGCCGGCGGCGGACGTCGATCCCAAGACGCAGGCGCAGGGCTTTATTCTGCGGGTGGACCAACCGCCCTTCCCGCTGCGTCCGGGCATGGCGCTCACCGCGTGGCTGCAGCTTCCGGAAAAACCGCGCATCGGATTTGCCATCCCGCGCTCCGCCGTGTTGCGCCACGATGGCCGCACCTGGGTTTATGTGCAGGAAGACGAGGAGAATTTCGTGCGCAAGCCGGTCACGCTCGACACCCCGCTCGACGGCAACCGAGGCTGGTTCGTGGCGGAAGGGGGCGGCATCCAGGCCGGCGATCTGCTCGTGGTGACCGGCGCCCAGTCCTTGTTGTCCGAGGAGTTGAAAGCCCAGGGCGGCGGTGAACCGGACTAACGTGTCTTCAATCCCTGAACTCATGAACAATAGGACACGTTTTTCGTCCTCGTCCTCGTTCTCGTTATTTCGAGGACGACGACGAGGACGAGAACGATCTCCCGCTCGTCGGTTTAACGCGGCGCCGGACTAGATGCTTCGCTTCATCGTCCAACTTTCGCTCCGGCACCGCGGCATCGTCATCGCGCTCGCGGTCGGGCTGCTCGCGTGGGGCAGCTACGTCGCTTCACGCGCGCCGCTCGATGTCTTCCCGGAGTTCGTTGCGCCCCAGGTCACGATCCAGACCGAAGCGCCCGGCCTTTCCGCCGGGCAAGTGGAAGTGCTCGTCACGCGGCCCGTCGAGAGCGCGGTAAATGGCGCGTCCGATCTCGCTTCGGTGCGTTCGGAGAGCATCCAGGGACTGAGCGTCGTTGACGCCGTTTTCAAGGACAACGCGGACATTCACCTCGCCCGCCAGGCCCTCGCGGAAAAGCTTGGCACGCTCGGGCGCCAGCTTCCCGACGGCGTCCACCCGCCCACCCTCTCACCGCTAACGTCTTCGACCATGGATTTGTTGAAGATCGGTCTCGTTTCAAAAACGTTGTCCGGCCGCGAGCTGCGCACCTTCGTGGACTGGACCCTCAAGCCGCGCCTGCTCGCCGTCCCCGGCGTGGCACACGCGAACGTTTTCGGGGGCGAAGTCGAGCAGCTCCAGGTGCAGGTGCTGCCCGAGCGGCTCGCCGCCTTCGACCTCACGCTCACCGACATCCTGGAGTCCGCGAAAGCCGCCACCGGCGTGCGCGGCGCGGGATTCATCGACACCCCCGGCCAACGCATCGTGATTCAGACCGAAGGGCAAATGTTCACCGCGGAGGAGCTCGGCGAAGTGGTGGTGCGCAAGGGCGAACCCGTCGTGCGGATGCGCGACGTCGCCCGGGTGAGGCTCGGCGCCGAGCCGAAATTTGGCGACACGTTGATCATGGGTGGACCGGGGGTGCTGATCACGATGAGCAGCCAGTACGGCGCGAATACCCTCACCGTCACGCACGCGCTCGAGGCGGCACTCGAAGAGCTGAAGCCGGTTTTTGCGAGCCAGGGCATCAAGCTCTATCCGCGGCTGCACCGGCCGGCGACCTTCATCGAAACGGCGCTCGGCAACGTGCAAAACTCCCTGCTTATCGGCGGCGCGCTCGTGGCCATCGTGCTGCTCGTCTTCCTGCTCGATTTGCGCATCGCGTTGATCTCCTTCGTCTCCATCCCGCTCTCGCTGCTCACCGCGGTGCTGGTGCTCGATTGGTGGGGCGTTTCGCTCAATACGATGACGCTCGGCGGCTTCGCGGTGGCCATCGGCGTGGTCGTCGATGACGCGATCATCGACGTGGAAAACATCCTCCGTCGCTTGCGCGAAAACGCCGTCCTGCCGGCGCCACGCGCGCTTTGGCGGGTGGTGCTCGATGCCTCGCTGGAGGTCAACAACGCGGTCGTTTATGCCACCTTCATCGTCGCCGTGGTCTTCCTGCCGGTGCTCACGATGTCGGGCTTGCAGGGCCGGTTTTTCGCTCCGCTGGGAGTGGCCTTCATCCTCTCGATCATGGCGTCGCTCGGCGTCGCGCTGACCGTTACCCCGGCGATGAGCCTCGTTTTTCTGAGCCGGGTCAAACCCCACGACGAGCCGGCGTGGGTGAGTTGGCTGAAATTGCTGCACCGCGACTGGGTGCTCTTCTTTGCGCGCTGGCCGCAGCTCACCGTCGCCGGTGCGCTGGTGCTCGTCGCCGGGGCCTGTGCGCTGGTGCCGTTCTTCGGTGGCGAGCTGTTGCCGGAGTTCCGCGAGGGCCACTTTGTCATCGGCGTGAAAGCGCGGCCCGGCATGTCGCTCGAGGAATCATTGCGCACCGGCAAGCGGCTCTCCGGGATGATGCTGGCAAACGAGCACATCGCCACCGTCGAGCAGCAGGTCGGCCGCGCGGAGGCCGGCGAAGACACGTGGGGTCCGAACCAGAGCGAGTTTCACGTCGAGCTGAAGCGCGGCACCACGCCGGACGAAGAGGTCGAGGTCCAGGCGCAGTTGCGCGAGATGCTCGGCAACTTTCCAGGGATCCAAAGCGAAGTGCTCACCTTCCTCGGCGATCGCATCGGCGAGACCATCTCCGGCGAAACCGCGAGTGTGGTGGTCAACGTTTTTGGCGAAGACCTCGACCAGATCGATGCCACCGCGCGGCTCGTGGCGGCGCAGCTCTCCGGCGTGCACGGCAACGCCGACGTGCAGGTCAAAGCGCCGCCCGGCGCGCCGGTGCTCGCGGTGCATCTTCGGCCCGAGCGGCTCACCCAGTTCGGCTTCCGCCCGCTCGAAGTGCTGGAGGCGGTCGAGACCGCTTTCCAGGGCGCAGACGTGGCCCAGATGGTTCGCGGCAATCGCATTCACGAACTGGCCGTGATTCTCGCCGACGAAGCGCGGCGCGATCCGGAAACCGTCGGCGACTTGCTCCTCGCCAACGGCGATGGCCTGCGCATGCCGCTGCGCCAGCTCGCCGACGTGGAGCTCACCAACGGCCGGCCGAGCATCCAGCACGACGGCGCGCGCCGGCGGCAAACCATCACCTGCAACGTCGAGAAGCGGGACATCTCGTCGTTCGTGGAAGAAGCCCGGCAGCGGGTGGAGGAAAAAGTGAAACTCCCCGGCGGCGTCTATGTCGAGTGGAGCGGCGCCGCCGAGGAGCAGAAGAAGGCCAAGCGTGAGCTGATCATCCACTTTTCCGGCGCCTTCCTCGGCATCCTGCTGCTGCTTTCGCTCGTGTTTCAGAAGACGAGTCACGTCGCCCTCGTCCTCGCAAATATCCCCTTCGCGCTCGTCGGCGGCGTGCTCGCCGTCTTTGCGAGTGGCGGTTCCACCTCGATCGGCTCGTGGGTCGGCTTCGTGACGCTCTTCGGCATCAGCACCCGCAACTCGATCATGCTGATCTCCCACTACGAGCATCTCGTCCGGGCGGAAGGCGCGCCCTGGTCGATCGAGACCGTCGCGCGCGGCGCCGGCGAACGGCTCGTGCCGATTCTCATGACCGCGCTCGTCACCGCCCTCGGCGTGCTCCCCCTCGCCCTCGGCAGCGGCGAAGCCGGCCGCGAAATCGAGGGTCCGATGGCCACCGTGATCCTCGGCGGCCTCATCACCTCCACCGCCCTGAACCTCCTCGTCCTCCCCGCCCTCGCCTGGAAATGGGGCCGCTTCACTCCGGCGGCGACCAGGGAAGACGGCCCCTGATCCGTAGCTATCCCAAAGCCCAGCCGCCGAAAGGGTCTCACGCACGGGCGCAAAGACGCAAAGGTTCGAAGGTCGCTCGTCTGGTCACTGAAAGGATGAGTGATTCGGAGTGATTCGGAACGTCGGAGTCAGCTCCGCGGCCCTGTTTCTGTGCGGTCTTTGCGGCTTTGCGCGAGACCTCTGATTCGTATCTCGCGCCGACGTATTCTGATGTGTCGGCGGACCCCAAGGCCATTTACAGTTCGCGTTCAATGGCTCGCCAAACCTGAATCGTCAGCCGGAGTTCTCCGATGACGCCCAATCGCCCGCTCTCCGAATTCACCCGGCAGGAACTGCATGATTTGATCTGGTCCACACCGGCCTCGAAACTCTCGGCAGATTTCGGCATCTCCGATGTGGCCATCGCCAAACGCTGCAGGAAGCTGAATGTGTCGCCGCCTCCGCGCGGTTATTGGGCCAAGGTCGAGGCAGGCCGCAAACCGCGGAAGCCTCCGCTGCCGCCGACGCCCGAGGAACTCTTCGAGCAGGCGGCACGGCAGCCCGTGGGGCAAGCACTCCCCTTGCCGGGAAAAGCCGCACAGTTGCACCCGCTGGCGGTGGAGTTGATGCAGGCGCTGGACGCCGGCAAACTCGACTCGCAAAAGCGCACCAGCATCGTTGAGCGAACGCTGCCCGAAGCAAGTGTCACGAAAGCTCTGGCCGAACGAGCAGCGCAGGCCTTTCACGCGATCCTCCAAGGGGTGGAACCTCTTGGAATCCCATTCCGCAAAGCACAGAGCTCGCATGACTCCGGTTACTTTCAAAAAGGGCACGATCGACTGTATTTGAAGATCGAGGAAGAGCTCGCCGAGAGGCCGCAGGAGCCGGGCGGATCAACCCGACGCCGCTCAAGCTGGCAGTGGCGATCGGATGCCCGCGTCCCGTCAGGACACCTGACGTTTTCGCTCAAGACCGAACGCTATGGGGCAAGCAAAGCCAGGCCGTGGACGGAAGGTGATAAGGCTCCCTTGGGAGAACTGCTCGCCCAGGTCGTAACGGAAATTCGCCGGCACTACGTCGAAGCCCAAAAGCGGCGGGCGCAGGAAATCATCGAGCAAGAAAAACAACGCGTGGAAGCGGAGCGACGCTGGCGGGAACATCAAGAAAAGGAAGCCATTCGTATGCAGGAAGAGCAAAAACGAAAGTACGCCGAGGGGCTGGAGACGACGATGCGAAATCGGAGAGACGATCTATTGAAAGCGGCTGAGTGGTGGCGCCTGCACCAAGTCACCCAGAAATTTATCGCGGCCTGTGAACAACGCTGGCGGAATGACCAGGCTGACGGCCTAAGGCCAGATCAGGAAGAATGGTTGCAGTGGGCACGAAAGACAGCCAAGGCGTTATCGCCCTTTGAGACAGGATATCCAGATCCCGAAAAGGACGGGGCTTTTTCCCTGCCGGCGGTTCCTTTTGGCGGACCTTATCCCGAAACGCGGGAATTTTCGCGTCCACCCACGATGCCGGAGATTCCGGCCCCTGTCGTGGTTCAACAAGGCTATGGCGCGCCAAGCCATCAACCCGCGCCTACGCCGTATCCGTTTTGGCTGAAATACCAAAGGTAGATGAGCGACGAACCCTTGCCCCAATCCGAGATCGTCCTCTACCAGACGGAGGATGGCCGCACGCGCATTCAGTGCCGATTTGAAAACGAGACTCTGTGGCTGACGCAAGCGCAGATCGCCGAGCTGTTTCAGACCACGCCGCAAAACGTGACGCTGCACCTGAAGGCCATCTTCGCCGAGGGCGAGTTGTCGGAGGCGGCAACTTGTAAGGATTACTTACAAGTTCGAGTCGAGGGCCGCCGCGAAGTGACGCGGAGCCTGCGCCATTACCACTTGGAGGCCATTCTGGCCGTAGGCTACCGGGTGCGAAGCCACCGCGGCACGCAGTTCCGCCAGTGGGCCACGGCGCGGTTGAGCGAGTATCTGGTAAAGGGCTTCACGATGGACGACGAGCGGTTGAAGAACCCGCCGGGCAAGGGGCAGAAGGACTACTTCGACGAGCAACTGGAACGCATCCGCGACATCCGTTCCTCCGAACGGCGCTTCTACCAGAAGGTGCTCGATATTTACGCAACGAGTGTGGACTACACGCCGAACACGGAGATGTCGCAGCAGTTCTTCGCCACGGTGCAGAACACGATGCACTGGGCGGCGCACGGGCAGACGGCGGCGGAAGTGATCCACGCGCGGGTGGATGCGGGCCAGCCCTTCATGGGCCTGAAGACCACGCGGCCCGGCGGCATCATCCGCAAGGAGGATGTGTCCATCGCCAAGAACTACCTCGACGCGAACGAACTCGGCACGCTGAACCGGGTCGTGAACGCCTATATCGAATTCGCCGAACTGCGGGCGCTGCAACGCAAGGTGATGACGATGCGGGACTGGATCACAAAGCTGGATGAGTTTCTGAAGCTCTCCGAACACGAATTGCTGGACCACGCGGGAAAGATCACCGCCGAGGAGGCGAAGATGGGGCGGAGCTGGAATACAGCCGCTATCGGGCACTGATGGATTCACAGCCGCGCGCGGTGGATTTGGATTTCGAGAAGGCCGTAACCGATTTGAAGAAGCTGCCGAAGGCGAAGAAGCCCAAGGCACCGAAGGGATGAGCTTCAACGAAGCCATCGTCGAAGAGGCCGTGCTCGAATGGTTCGGGGAACTCGGCTATGCGGCCGGGCACGGGCCGCAGATACTCCCGGTGAGCTCGCGACGGAGCGGGATTCGTTTGGGCGAGGTAGTGCTGGTGGGGCGCTTGCAGCGGTGAACCAGTTCACGGTGATCGAAGGGCAGCACAAAAGGCGGCCGGACATCGCGGAGTGGGTGAGCTGAAGGACGGAACGGACTTCGATGTCACCTCATCTGAGAGCCGAATGACGACGGCTTCCGGATGTTGCCAGGGCCGCCGGGGCCATTGCACAGGTCACTCATTTCGCTTGCACCACATTCGATCGAACCGGGGACGCGGACTGCGGCAATTCTTCTCATTGCCACTACTGCCGCGCGCCACTAGGAAGAGGCATCATGCACGTTCCCCGGACGGCGTCCTTGCGGGAAACTCCCTGCGCCATTGAACCCGAAGCTGGGGTAAAGGAGCCCATCGCAATCGTCGGTATCGGCTGCCGATTGCCCGGCGCGGTGACCGGGCCGGACAGTCTTTGGAAGCTGCTCGGCGACGGGGTGGATGCGATTACGGAAATCCCGGCGGACCGTTGGAACATCGACCGCTACTACGATCCGGAACCGGGCAAACCGGGAAAGACCTATGTCCGCTGGGGTGGTTTCGTGGACGAGATCGATCGGTTTGATGCGGCGTTCTTTCGCATCACGCCGCGGGAGGCGGCTTCGATGGACCCGCAGCACCGGCTGTTGCTCGAAGCGTCGTGGGCGGCGCTCGAGGATGGCGGGCAAGTGGTCGATCTGGCGGGCGGCTCGGACACCGGGGTGTTCGTCGGCATCTCGGGCACGGATTACATTACGCTCCAGTCCACGCCCCTCGACAAGACCTCGATCGACGTTCACACCATCATCGGCGGCGTCTTGAGCATCGCGGCCAATCGCATCTCGTATTGCTTCAACTTTCACGGTCCGAGCATGGCGGTGGACACGGCGTGCTCGTCGTCGCTCGTGGCGATTCACCTCGCCTGCCGCAGCCTGTGGAGCGGCGAGTGTTCGCTCGCGCTGGCCGGTGGCGCGAACGCGCTGATCACGCCCGACATGTTTATCGGCGCGAGCCGGCTCGCCGCGCTTTCACCCGATGGCCGCTGCAAGGCTTTCGATTCGCGGGCCAATGGGTTTGTGCGCAGCGAGGGCGTCGGAATGCTCGCGCTCAAGCCGCTCTCCGCGGCGCGGGCGAATGGCGATCAAATCTACGCGCTGATTCGCGGGACCGCGGTCAATCAGGACGGGCGCACCCCCGGGCTCACGGTGCCGAGCCAGGCGGCGCAGGAAGCCGTGCTGCGGGAGGCCTGTCGCGATGCGGGCGTCTCGCCGGGTGAGGTGAGCTATGTCGAGGCGCACGGCACGGGCACACCGGTGGGCGATCCGATCGAGGCCACGGCGCTCGGCACGGCGCTCTCGGGCGGCCGGCCGGAAGGCGGCGTCTGTCTCGTCGGCTCAGCCAAGACCAATCTCGGGCATCTCGAAGCCGCGGCCGGCGTGGCCGGCGTGATCAAGGCGGCGCTCGCGCTCAAACACGGCGTCATCCCGCGGAACCTGCATTTTGAGCAGCCGAATCCGCACATCGATTTCGAGAAGCTGCGGCTGCGCGTACCGACCATGGCGCAGCCTTTCCCGAGTGGGCGGCGGCTGGCCGGGGTCAATTCCTTCGGCATCGGCGGCACGAATGCCCACGCCGTGCTCGAAGCGCCGCCGCCGCTGCCGGAGCTGGAAACGCCGGATGATGGCGGCCCGCCACGCCTCCTGCCGCTCTCGGCGCGCAGCCCGGAAGCGCTGCGGGCGCTCGCCGAATCCTGCCGCGCGTTCCTGATGCCAGGTGGCGCAGGCGCCGAACTCTCGCTCGCGGATATCTGCTACAGCGCCAGCTTGCGCCGGATGCACCACGAGCAGCGGCTCGCGGTCGTCGGCAGCTCCCATGCGGAAATCGCGGAAAGTCTGGCGGCGTTCCTGGCTGGTGAATCGCGTCCCGGTTCGTCCGAAAATGAAGCGGTGCAGCGGCCCCGAATCGTTTTCGTTTTCACCGGGCAAGGACCGCAATGGTGGGCGATGGGACGGGAGCTGTTGCGCTCGGAACCCGTCTTCGGCTCGAAGCTCGCGGAGTGCGACGGGCTGGTGCGCGAACTTGGCGGCTGGTCGCTGCTCGACGAAATGTCCGCCACCGAGTCCGCGTCGCGGCTCCAGCAGACGGCGATCGCGCAACCGGCGATCTTCGCGTTGCAAGTGGCCCTCGCGGCACTGTGGAGCTCGTGGGGCATCCGGCCCGATGCGGTCGTCGGACACAGCGTCGGGGAGATCGCGGCGGCGCACCTCGCCGGAGCGCTGAGCCTCGAGGACGCGGTGCGGGTGATTTTCCATCGCGGCCGGTGCATGGATCTGGCCTCGGCGCACGGCCGGATGCTCGCGGTCGGGGCGCCGTGGGAGGAAGCGCGGACGCTCGCGGCGGCGCATCCGGGGCAGGTTGAAATCGCGGCGGTGAACAGTCCGTCGTCAGTCACGCTCACGGGCGACGCCGCGGCCCTCGAGACGATCCGCACCGAGCTCGAAGCGCGCGAAGTTTTCGCGCGGTTCGTGCCGGTGAACTACGCGTTTCACAGCGCCCAGATGGAGCCGGTTCGCGAAGCGCTGCTGGCGGCGCTCGAGGCCCTGGAGCCGCGGCCGGGAGCGATCCCGTTCTTTTCCACAGTCGCAGGGAAAGCGATCAGCGGCGCCGAGCTGGATGCCGCCTACTGGTGGCGCAACGTGCGCCAGACGGTGCTCTTCGCTCCCGCCATCGACGCGCTGCTCCACGACGATCCGCACGTGTTCATCGAGTTGAGCGCGCACCCCGCGCTGGGGAACTCGGTCAAGGAATGCCTCCGCAAACGCGAGCAGACCGCCGCGGTGCTGCCATCGCTGCGACGGAGCGATCCGGAGCGGGCGACCATGCTCCGCTCGCTCGGGGCGCTTTACACGCTGGGCTGTCCGGTGGACTGGCCAGCGCTCTTTCCGAATGGCGGGCGCCCGGTGCGCCTGCCGCCGTATCCGTGGCAGCGCGAGCATTTCTGGCACGAAACCCCCGACTCCCGCGAAGCCCGGCTGGGACCGCCCTCCCATCCGCTCCTTGGCCAGCGGCGGCAGACCGCCGAGCCGACCTGGGAGAACCGGCTGCTCCTCGAACTCCTGCCGTTTTTTCAAGATCACCGCGCGCGCGGCCACGTCCTGTTCCCGGCGGCCGGATACGCGGAGATGGCTTGCGGCGCGGCCGCGGAGCTTTTCGGCGGCGCCCCTTTTCTGATCGAAGGACTCGAGTTTCAGCGTCCGTTCTTTGTGAGCGACGAGGGCACCTCGCGACTGCAGTTCACGTTTTATCCGGTGGACAATTCGTTCAACATTTTCGGCCGCACGGCCGATGCGGAATGGACCCGGCTGGCGTGCGGGAAACTCCGCCCCGGCGGCTCCCCGCGCGGAGCGGCTGCGCTCGATGAAATCCGGCTCCGTTGCAGCGAGGAAATGCCGGTCGCCGATTTGTATGCGGGGCTCCAGCAGACCGGGATCGAGTACGGTCCCGCGTTCCGCCGCATCGAGCAGGTGCGACGCCGGGATGGTGAAGCCATCGCTCGAGTGAGGCTGGATTCGGACAAGGATCTGGACGGCTATCAAATTCATCCAGCGCTGCTGGACTCGTGCCTCCAGGTGCTCGCGGCCACCGTCGCGGAATCGTCGCGCACGATGTACCTCCCGAGCCGGATTGGCCGGCTGACCGTTTACGCAGCCGTCGGCGCCGCCGTGTGGGCCCATGCGGTGCTCGTGAAAAGAGCGGCGCGCGCCGTCGAGGGCGACATCCGTTTGCTCGACGAGCACGGATTTCTCCTCGCGGAAATCCGCGGTTTCCGTTGCGAGCCGGTGGAGGGCAGCCAGCCGGGCGCGGCCCACGGGGAAGATCTGCTTTTCGAATTTCAGTGGCACCTCAAGCCCCTGGCCGCGCGCGCGGCGCAACAGCGGTCGGCGGATTGGATCCCGAGCGTCGAGCGACTCGCCGCGGAGCTGCGCCCCGAGGCGAAGGAACAGAATGCGCGCATCGGATTGTGGGATCGGTATCAGACGATCGAGTCCGAGCTCGACCAGCTGTGCAGCGCCTACGTACTCGAGGCCTTTGCAGCGCTGGGCTGGACGCCGCGGGAAGGAGAGCGCGTTTCGGGCGAAGCGCTGGCCGACCGCCTCGGGATCGCGGCGAGACACCGCCAGGTTTTCGCGATGTATCTCGGGTTGCTCGCGGAAGACGGGATACTCCGGGCAACCGACGGCGAATGGGAGGTCTGCCGCCTGCCCGAGGTGGACCCGCAGCGGATCTGGCAAGCGGTGCTCTCGGCGTTCCCGGCGCTCGCCCTCGAGCTGACGCTCATCGAGCGCTGCGGGCGCGCGCTGCCCGGCATCCTGCGCGGCGAGATCGATCCGCTGACGGTCATCTTTTCGGACGGCTCGATGGCCGCCTCCGAGCATCTCTATTCCGATTCCTACACGTTGCGCCTCTACAACTGGCTCACGGGGAGGGCGGTCGCTCGCGCGCTGGAGGGGCCGCCCGCCGGGCGCATCGTGCGCGTGCTGGAGATCGGCGCAGGCACTGGCGGAACGACCTCGCACGTTCTGCGCAGCCTCCCTGCAGAGCAGGCGGAGTATGTCTTTACCGATGTTTCCGGCGCGTTCCTGTCCCGCGCGGAGCAGAAGTTTTCCGCCTACCCATTCGTCCGCTACCAGCTTCTCGACATCGAGCAGCCGCCGGATCAGCAGGGCTTCGAACTACACCAATTCGATCTCATCCTCGCCACTGACGCGCTGCACGCGACGCGCGATCTGCGGCAGACGCTCGCCCACGTCCAGCAGCTCCTCTCCTCGGACGGTCTCCTGCTCCTCCTCGAGCTGCACAAATCTTCGCGCTTCGGCTACTTCATCTTCGGCCTGACCGAAGGCTGGTGGAGATTTGCCGATCCTGAACTGCGGCTCAAGTCGCCGCTGCTCGGTCGCCGGCAATGGCTGGATCTCCTGCAAAATACCGGCTTCGCGGAGGTCAGCGCCGTCTCGGACATGGACGACGAGGCGCACGCCGGGCACACGCTTTTCATCGCGCGCGGCCAGCCGGTCGAAAAGGAAATCGCGTCCGCCAAAATCGCGCCGGGCGCCGAGCCCGGAAGCTGGCTAATTTTCGCGGACCGCCGCGGTGTGGCGGAACAACTGTCGGCCCTCTTGCGAGCCGCCGGCGACACCTGCTCGCTGGTCTCGCCGGACAGCGACGTGCGCGAAGCGGTGACGAAGATGCCGGCTGGCTGCCGCGGCGTGATCCATCTTTGCAGTCTGGATTCAGCGTCGGCGGTGGAGCTGTCGCCCGGCTCTCTCGCCGAGGCGGAAGCGCGCGGTTGCCACAGCGTGATGCACCTCGTGCAAGCGCTCTCCGCACACTGCCAGGACGCGCCGCCACAGCTCTGGCTGGCCACCAGCGGAGCGGAGCCGGTGGGAGCGAACGCAGAGCCGCTTGCCATCGCCCAGGCACCGCTCTGGGGCATGGCGCGGGTGATTTTCATCGAGCATCCCGAGTTGCGCTGCCGGATCGTCGATCTCAGCGCCGCGCCCTCGCCGGAGGAAATCCGCGCCTGGTGCGATGAAATCCGGGTGGGCGACGGCGAGGAGGAAATCGCGCTGCGCGGCGAAGCCCGCTACGTCCGCCGATTCGCGCGCGGCTCGCTCCAGAATTTTCCGGGCAAACACGCCTTTCGGCATGGCGGCAGCGAGAACTACCGCCTCGAACAGCCGCGGGCCGGCGTGATCGATCATCTGACGCTGCGCGCCCGCCACCGCCGGCCACCAGGTCCCGGCGAGGTGGAAATCGAAGTGGCCGCCGTGGGACTCAATTTCCTCGATATCGTCGCTTCGCTCGGAATGTTCCCGCGCGAGGACGACGGACCGGTCTTGTTTGGGCTGGAGTGCACCGGGCGGATCGTTGCCGTCGGCGAAGGCGCCCGCGATTTCCGACCCGGTGATGAAGTCATCGCGCTCGCCTACGGCTGCGGCGAGGCCTACCTCACGATGAACGTCCTCGATGGCCTCGGGCACGTCGTGCGAAAGCCGCCGCAGCTCACGTTCGAGGAAGCGGTCACCCTGCCGGTTGCATTCCTGACCGCTTATCACGGCTTGCACACCCTGGCGGGCATGAGCGCCGGCGAGCGCGTGCTCATTCACGCCGCTGCCGGCGGCGTCGGGCTCGCCGCCGTGCAACTCGCCCGGCAGGCCGGCGCCGAGATCTTCGCCACCGCCGGCAGCCCGGAGAAACGCGAGTTTCTGGGGGCGATGGGAATCGCGCACGTCATGGATTCGCGGACGCTGGATTTCGCCGACGAGGTGATGGAGATCACGCGCGGCGAAGGCCTGGACATCATCCTCAATTCGCTCGCCGGCGAGGCGATCTCCAAGGGCCTCTCGCTGCTCCGGGCGGGCGGCCGCTTCATCGAGATCGGCAAGCGCGACATTTACCAGGACACCCGGATCGGACTGCGCCCCTTCATCAACAACCTCTCGATCTCGGCCGTCGAAATCATCCAGCTTTTCCGCGAGCGGCCCGCGGTGATGCTCCGCGCCGTGGAGGAGTTGCTCAAGCAGGTCGGAGATGGGCGGCTCCGGCCACTGCCCTTTCGTCCGTTTCCCATCTCGGAAGCAGCCAATGCCTTTCGCTACATGGCGAAGGCGAAACACATCGGCAAAGTGGTGCTCTCGCTGGACCGTGCGCAGGCGACCGTCGAGCCGGGGAATGAGGAACGCGAAGTGCAGTTTTCGAGCGAGGCGACTTACCTGATTACCGGTGGGCTCGGCGGATTCGGCCTGGCCGTCGCCGAATGGATGATTGGGCGCGGCGCGCGTCACCTCGTGCTCGCCAGTCGCAGCGGCGCCGCGACGGCCGCGGCCCGCGATGGCCTCGCGGCGCTGACCGGGAAACGTGTGTCGGTGCATGTGGTGCAGGCCGACGTGAGCCGCGCCGAGGCTGTCGCGACGCTGCTCGCCGAGATCCGCCGCGGCATGCCGCCGCTGCGCGGGATCATTCACGCCGCCATGGTGCTCGACGACGGCGTCCTGCTCCAACTCGACGCCGCGCGTTTCCGCCGCGCGATGGCCCCGAAAGCCGATGGTGCGTGGAACCTGCACGCGCAGACGCTCGGCGATCCGCTGGATTTCTTTGTCCTCTTCTCGTCGGGCAGCTCACTGGTCGGCAATCCCGGCCAGGCCAATTACATCGCGGGCAACACCTTCCTGGAAGCGCTCGCCCATCATCGCCGCGCGCTCGGCCAGCCGGCGCTGGTCGTGAATTGGGGACACCTCACCGATGTCGGTGTCGTGGCGCACAACCAGAGCGTCGCGGAGCATTTGCTGCGGCAAGGTTCGCTCGGCATGACCGCCGCCGAAGCAACGGAGATGCTCGGTCGTCTCCTTGCGAAAGACGTCACGCAGATGGCGGTGATGCGGATGGATTGGCGCGAATGGGGAAAGGCGTCGCCCCGCGGCCGGTCGTCACCCCGCTACGCCGCGTTGATGAGCATCGCGGGGGAAGAGCAGCCGACGGTGGAGGACGGCCGGGGCATGCGCGACGCCCTGCTCGCCGCGCGCGCCGAAGAGCGGCAGCGAATGCTCGAAGCGCACCTGCACCACCTGCTCGCCCGGACGCTCGGCATCGCGCCCGCGCGGCTCGATCCGCAGCGTTCGTTGAATGAGCTCGGACTCGATTCGCTCATGGCGGTGGAACTGGTCAACCGGCTCGAAAGCGACCTGCGCGTCGCCATTCCGACGGGCAAGCTGATGGCCGGACAATCCCTTCCCAGCCTGGCGGCGGCATTGCTGGAGTTGCTCGCCGGTCCCGCCGCAAAGCCGGGTCCGCAGGAGCATCCAACCGTCGCGGCAGCCGGAAACGGCGGGGAATTTGCACTCTCCGCTGCGCAGCAGGAGATCTGGTCTCACGGCCAGTGCGAGCCGGCCGATCCGGCCAACCACATCACCTTCGCGTTCCGCATCCGCGGCCCGCTCAAGACCGGGGCGATCGAGCAAACCCTTGCCGGCATCTTCGCGCGGCACGAACCGCTGCGTGCCACCTTTCACGGAAACAACGGCCACGTCATCCAGACCTTCGCCGAAACCGGCGCGCCGGAGATGGAGCTGGTGGATCTCACGAGCGTAGGCGATCTCGAAGCGGAAATCCGGCGCCGCATTGCCGGGCAATCCCTTCAGCCCTTCGATCTCGCCAACGGCCCACTCTTTCGCGGCACCCTGCTGCGGCTCACGGAACAGGACCATCTCGCGGTCTTCACCGTGCACCATCTCTCCTTCGATGGCTGGTCGATGGGCCTCTTCCTCCTCGAATTGTCGGCGTTCTACCAGGCGTCTGCAGCCGCCCAGCCGCTGCCCGAGCTCCCGAAACCGTATTCCGCCTGGGTGCAGCGCAATGGCGGAGCCGAGACGGCATCGCTCGACTTTTGGAAAGAGCAGCTCCGCGATCTCCCGGAAATCGCTCCCCTGCCCGCGCGGCGACACGCCAACGGTGTGAGCAGCTCGCGTGGCGCAAGCGTTTCGGCGGTGCTCGAGCCTGCTCTGGTCGAAGCGTTGAAATCTTTCGCGCGACGTGAAGGCGCCACGCTCTTCAACGTCATGCTGGCGGCCTACAAGGTTCTGTTCAGTCGCGCCGCTGGCCAGGACGAGATCATCGTGGCCTCGCCCGTCGCCGGCCGGGGGCGCCGGGAAACGCAACCGCTGATCGGCTGTTTCGCGCACACGCTGCTCCTGCGCACGAACCTCTCCGGCGACCCACCTTTCCGCGAGCTCCTGCAACGCGTGCGGCGCACCGCGCTCGCGGCCATGGATTGCGAAGACACGCCCTTCGACAAGCTCGCGGAATGCGCGCGTCCCGACGCGCCGAGCACGCCGTTCTTCCATGCGCGGTTCGATTTCCAATCGACTCCGCTGACCATCTCCAACGTTGGCGATCTTTCCTTTGCGCTACTCGAAGTCGAGACCTCCGCCTCCCGCTTCGACCTCTCGCTCGAAGTCTTCGACAAGCCAGACGGCCTGACGCTGCGCCTGGATTATCGGACCGAGGCCTTCGCCGCGGCAGACGCCGAGCGCCTGCTCGCCGATTACCTTTGCGTCCTCGAAGCCATCGTCGTGGAGCCGGACACCCGGCTCTCGCAATTCCGCTTCGCCACCGCGGCCGAATCTCCGCGATCATTTTCCACCAGCCCTTGCTGGTCAGCGACTCAGCCGTAACGATGCAGTTCGAAACGGCGAGCGCGGTGTGCGCCCCAAGGAGCGGCGTGCGCCCCGCCGCCGACCCACGAACGCCCGAAGGGCCATTCCAAACGGTGAGCGCCCCCGCAGAACCCACCCGGCGGCGAGACGCACGCCGCTCCTTGGGCCACGGCGATGCGCCGTCTCATTGACGGCATCGTTACGGCCGAGCGTCCCGCGAAATTTCGCGAATCGTTTAATTGACTCAGGCGGTCAGCCCCTTGCGGACCTTGAGCCAGCCGTGCCGGGCCACACTTCGCAGCAGCAACCGTCGCACGGCAGCGGGAAAGAGCGCGGGAATGATCGAGAAGGTCAGCCGCGCCAAGGACGGGACAAAGACTTCGGCGGCATCCGTCTCGATCGCCCGGCGGACGGCGCGCGCCACGACCTGCGGCGGTCTTCGGCGCAGCGGGAAGGGCAAGCGCTCGGGCGCACCGTCGGTCATGCGCGTGTTGACAAAGCTCGGGCAGATGCAGCTCACCCCGACACCGCTTCCGGCCAGCTCGGCGCGCAACGCCGCACTGAATCCAACCAGCGCATGTTTGGAGGCGCCATACGCCGCGAAACCCGGGAGCGCGAATTTTCCCGAGGTGCTGGCAATGTTCACGATGTGGCCGCGCCCGCGGGCGACGAACGCCGGCAGCGCCGCGTGCGTCAACACCATCGTCCCGAGGAGATTCACTTCGAGGATCCGCCGCCACACCGCGAAATCGCCTTCGGCAAAAGGGCCGCTGGCGAGGACACCGGCGTTGTTCACGAGAATGTTGAAGCCCACGAGCCTGGCGAGGAGCGCCCGCGCCGCGGTTTCATCCGCCACGTCGCAGGCGAAGCGCTCGAATCGTCGGCCGGATTTCTCCACCGCGAGTCCGGTCTCCTCCAGGTCCGCGAGACGAAGATCCACGCCGATGATGTCCGCGCCAGCCGTCGCGAGCTCGATCGCGATCGCCTGCCCGATGCCGCGGGCAGCTCCCGAAATCAGCACTCGTTGGTCGTGGATTTGCAAGAGCCGCCAGCTTCGGGCCAAAGGGCTCGGCCTGTCCACCCTGTCCGCGCCGCTGGCCTGTCTTCCGTGCCTGAATCCGTGAAGAATGAGACAAGTTCTTCGTTCTCGTCCTCCTCCTCGTCGATTGAGGCGCAGCTTCTTTAGATGATCACCAGCCAGGCCTGCATCTGGTCAAAGACCGGCTTCATCTCGGCCCGGGCGCGAGGATCGGCGGTCTCGAGCCAGGCGCGCAAAGAGTCTCCGATGATCTGCTGGACCCGTCTCCTTGATTCCGGCTCGCGGTTGAGCGTGACGTAACGGCGGCACTCGTTCACGAGCGCATCGACAAACGGCGGGCGCTGGTCGCGCGGCATCTTGTAAATCGCCTCCATCATCAGCTTCGAGTAGCTGGGAAATGTTGCCGCCAGATGCTCTAGGCGCTCGGCGGAAGTCATCGCACCGACCGTTTGGAAAAAGAGCTCGTTCCGACGCAGCTCGGTCCGCTGCTCGAAGGTCAGCTCGTTCTGCCGGCGCACCAGTCCCGCAACGATTCGCTCGCGCTCGACCGGTGATTTTTGCCGAAGATCGTTCTGCCGCACATAGGCGATCACGGATTCAAGGGTCGGTTTCGATTCGCGCGTCAGACCGATGATGCCAGCGGCGAGAACCCACACGCCGAGCAGAATCAACGCGCCTTTCCGACGGGTCGCGTTCAAGGACTGGTGAAGGTCCCGAGCGACTTGCCATCAATCGTGAGTTTCCCGTGAATAATGATGATTTCCGAGGGCACGCCGCCGGTGACGTAGCTGATCGAGCCAATCGCCACCTCGCTGCGGGAATTGAGGAAAGGCCCGGGTCGGTCGCTCTGCTGCACGATCATGATGCCGGCATAGCGCAGGTTGCCGCCCGTAATGCTGCCCGCTTGCCCGAAGGCGATGTTGCCCGTTCCGACGCGACGGAAATCCACGAGCGCCTCGGGGTTGTTCTCCGCGCGCCGCCGGTCCCCGACCGTGCCGAGGGTCGCCACCACCCGCAGAACCTTCGTGTCGAAAACAATAAAGCGTCCCGTGTTGTCATCACCGATGGCGGCGGCGAGGACATAGGTGTCCGGGAAGAGCGTCAAGAGCGGTTGCCCCAACGCGAGGTTAATGAGATCGGCCGTGGCCAGCCGAGCCATCTTGAGCTTGGGTGCACCCGCCGTCCCCTGCTGGATATAGCCCGGCAGATAGGCGGTCGCCTTGAACACGGTGAACGTGGCCGCGTTGGCCGCGGTGACGAAAACGGAAACGACCAACGACGTCAAAGCAGCGATCAACCGGATATTCATATTTGGCTCCTACGGGATTGCCTCCAAAGTTAAGTTTGCCCGTCGCAGTGTCGAGGGATTTCCGGCGCGACGCGGAGCCGGCTTTTGGTTGGACGGCTCTCGTTTGCCGGGACTACAAAAGGTGCGCTCTGCTTCCCAGAAGTGTGACGCGCGTGCCTCTCGAAATCATCTTCCAATCCTTTCGCGGACGGCGATGACGCTTTTCTGGCTCCAACTCAATGGTGAGCTGCGCAAACTCTTTGCGCGCAAGCGCACGCATCTCGGATTCGTGGTCTTTGGCGGCGTGGCGCTCCTGATGCCGCTGCTGCTGGAGTTGCCGAAGGTGAAGAATACCTTCCGCCTTCTCATCGAGCAGCGCGGCCGATCGTTTGACGAATACTTTTCCGGGCTGACGATCGCGTTCCTGACCATGCGCGCGACGATCCTCCTCATCGGCGCGCTCTATGTCGCCCTCGTGGCCGGCGACATCGTGGCGAAAGAGGTGGAAGAGGGCACGATCCGCATGCTGCTCAGCCGCCCGATCTCGCGGGTGCGGCTGCTCGGATTGAAGTATTTGTCGGCCGCCTGCTACACGGCGGTGCTGATTGTTTTCATCGGCCTGTGCGCCGTGGCGACCGGCTTCGCTTACGAGCGCGGCAGCGGGATCCTGGCTCTCGGCGCGCAGGAACAGATCTTCGTTTTTCACCCCCTGGGCGCCGGCTTCGCCCGGTATTTGTCGGCTCTCCCGCTGCTGTTTGTGAGCTTGCTGACGATCACCTCCACCGCTTTCTGCTTCTCCTGCTTCGAGATGAAGCCCGCGGCCGCCTCCGTCAGCACCATGTCCATTTTCTTCGTCGATATCGTTTTCCGCAGCCTGCCATTCTTCGAAAGCATCGAGCCGTATTTCATCACCTCGCACATGAGCGCCTGGATGCAGGTGTTTCAGCTCGAAATTCCCTGGCCGCGGATCATCCACGATTTCACGCTCCTGCTGGCCGCCGACGCGACCCTCTTTGTGCTCGGCTGGATGAACTTCGAAACGCGCGATTTCAAGACGTGATGGCTGAAGTGGAGCGGGCCGAGGGCCACTCGGGCTCACTTGCTCTTCATCTCGAATATACCCGTCCACTCGCCTGCCGGCGGCTCTTTTTGCAGGGCGACGCAACGTTCGAGGAAGACTTCGCTGACGCTGTCGCCCGGGCTTTGGGCGATTACTTCGCGCCAGCGCGTTTCGGCGGAGGAAAAATCGCCGTGCCGATAGAGCCGCATCGCCTCCTCGTGCAGCGGCAGCCAGACGGGGTCTGCAACGCCCTCGGTCCGCGCGTCGAGGACCGCGAAGATCTCGACGGGCTTGGTCTTGCCCTGCACGACAATGAGATCGAGCGAGCGGAGGATAAAGGCGTCGCGAACGTAAGGAGCGACCAGAGCACCAATGCACAGGTCGATGTGATACTTCTTGGTCACGCCTTCGAGCCGCGAAGCGAGGTTGACCGCGTCGCCGATCACCGAGACTTCCATCTTCGCCTCGCACCCGAGGTTGCCGACGATCGCCTCCCCGTGGTTGATCCCGATGCCGAACTGCAACTCGAGCATGCCGCGCTGCTTCCACGATGGGTTGAGCCGCGCGAGGGTCTCGCGCATTTGCAGGCCGGTGTCCACGGCCCGCCGTGCATCGGTGGCCTCCCCTTCACTGACGATGCTCCCCCAATGCGCCATGACTGCGTCCCCGATGAACTTGTCGAGAGTGCCATTGTGGGCAAAGACGATGCGCACCATCTCGTCAAAGTACTCATTGAGCTGCGCCACCAAGGCCTGCGGGTCTGTTGCGGATTCCGTCAGGGTGGTGAAGCCGCGCACGTCGGAGAAGAGGACGGTGATGAACTTACGCTTGCCCCCGACCGTGCTCAGCCAGCCTTCCGGGTTATCGACGAGTTCCTTGACCACATCGCGCGAAACGTAGCGCTCGAAGGTCCGGCGCAGGCGGGCGCGTTCCAGCCGGTCGAGAATCTGTTCGGCGATCGAGAAACTGAAGGCGGCCCCGAGCAGGGTGAGCAGCGGGCTGAAAACGGGCACGACCCAATCGACATTGTGCAAGCCGACCGCGGCCCAGAAGCATCCCGCGGCCAGCAGCACGACCAGGATGACGCGCAGGGCCGGCCGGGTCACGAAGCGGCCGCACAGCCACGCGATCAAGGCGGCGGCGGCGATCAGGCCGAGGTCCACGGCGCGGGAGGTTTCCTTCAAGAACTGGCCCTGGAGCATGGCGTTGGCCGCATTCAAATGGAACTCCGGCCCGGCTACCTGCCCAAACGGGCTCATGAGCAGATCCTTGTTATAACGTCCCTCGGGACCAATCAGGACGATCTTGTCCTTGAAGGCCGCCCCGTTGCGGAAGTTGGGCGCCCCCCAAATGGCCGGGACAAAGATCCCATAAAGCGAGGGCGGAGCTTGACGCTCATCGAGCGTCTCACCCTTGAAGGCATAGCGAAAGATCCGCGAGTACCGATCTTTGGGGATCAGCGAATCCAACCCGGCCTTGCGCACCATGCGCGCGGCGAGTGATTCGTACACCACCGAGTCGGGTACGTTCGGACTACCGTCGAGGTCCTCTCGCGTGGTTTGTGGTCGCACGCGCCGCGTTACGATGTCCTCGTCCGGAAAAACATTGACGTATCCGACCCGGTCATCGTGCTCCTGGCCGAGTGGAATAAGGGATTTCGAAGGGGGGTTATAACTATGGGTGCCGTGGGTCTGCTCCCAGTACCCACCGATCACCACTGCGTTGCGCCATTTCTCCAAGGCCGCCCGGAAGGCTTCGTCGCCATCATACTCCCCCTGAAACATGTAGTCGAAGCCGACCACCTTCGCGCCGGCGGTCGCCAACCGCTCGAGGATCAGCGCATACACCTCCCGCGACCAATTGCGCCGTTTCATCAGCTTGAGCGCGGGTGAAGCGGCGATCTCGTCTTCCCAAAGCGCGTCAAGCGTGTGGGAGGGGGCATCATCCGCCAGGAAGACGAGTCGGGAATCGACCGGCGCGAGGCGGGCGAGGCGCGTCACGCGATCCTGGACGGCGAGCTCGAACCGGCGGTAGGGCCAGTCGATCAACGCTTGCAGATAATGCTGCGTGGAATAGAGCAGCGACACCAGCGCGACCCAGCCCAGCGACGAGATGAGCAGGGTCCGGTGGTGGTGGCGTTTCCCAAGCGTCATGAGGCTTTTGTAATGGCGTGTCGTGCCGGCAAACAACGCGCAAAGTTCTTCCCTCCTCAATTCCGTGAATCGGCCTTGACTGTGCCGTTCATCACCTCAAGACTCCGCCCCGTGTTTCGCACCGGCTCCACAGAATTATCAAACAGGCTCGTCACCACGCTGGCCCTCGCGCTGTGCTACCTCGGCGGGTCGCACGGTAAGGCGGCCGTCCCGTTTACCGAAGCAACGGTCACCCGCCTGCAAAACAAGGTGACTTATGGCGTTAACGCCGAACAGCGCCGGCCGGCGGCGGTGCAGGATGTGATCCGCGAGCGCAACTTTCTCCTCACCGAGATCGACGCGCGCGCCGAGCTGAAGTACCCGGACGGCACCATCGTGCGGCTCGGACAGAACACGATCTTCTCCTTCCAGGCCGAAACGCGAACCCTCGAGCTGAAGCAAGGGGCGCTCATCTTTTACGTGCCGGATAACAAAGGGGGCGGCGTCATCAAGACACCAAGCCTTACGGCGGCGATCACCGGCACCGTGGCCGTGATGGCCGTGGATAAGGTGAAGAAAACCGAATTGATTGCCATGCACGAGCATTCGGTGACGCTTTCCACGGGACGGGTGATCCCCGAAGGCCAGTTCGTCCGCCGGAATCCTGATGGCTCGCTGACCTTCGATTTTTTTGACCGGGAGAAGGCACGGACCGGGCTCTTCGTCTGGGGCGGAGTGCTTCCGCCGTTCAGACAAGCCCTCCTCACCGGAATTCCCAATGTGGATTTTTTGGCTGGAGTGAAGCACCAGGAGGAACTCGAACGCACCGCCATTTATCCCGGCGCGTTGGGCAATTTCTTCCCGCTGGTGAACGTCAAGGCGCCGGCTGACGAAAAGACGACCCAGACCTTCGTTCCCCCTGCGCAGATTACGACCGTGAAGAAACGCAGGAACCCGCGGGACTCGAGTCCGGGACCGGATCCGGACTCGCACCCGAGCCCAGAGCCGTAGCGATGATTGCAGCGATCCTCGAAGGTTCTGCTGGCCTTGGTCAACGCGCGCTCCGCACCCGCCCATCCTCGGCGCAAGGAATTCGGCGAAAGGTCCTTGACTGCCATACGGCCCGCCTTCAACACTCCGCCCCGTGTTTCGCAATGGCTCGACCAATTCATCAACCCGGCTTGTCACCCTCGTGGCCAGCGCGCTGCTCGGCCTGGCTGGAGCGCTTGCCGGTGCGGCCGTCCCCTTTACTGAAGCGACGGTCACGCGCTTGCAAAACAAAGTGACCTACGGCGTCAACGTCCAGCAGCGCCGGCCGGCCGCAGTGCAGGATATCATCCGCGAGCGAAACTTCCTGCTCACCGAGATCGATGCACGGGCCGAACTGAAGTACCCCGACGGCACCATCGTCCGGCTTGGGCAAAACACGATTTTCTCCTTCCAGGCCGAAACCCGCACCCTGGAACTGAAGCAAGGCGCGCTCATCTTCTATGTGCCGGACGGCAAAGGCGGCGGCCTGATCAAGACGCCCAGTCTCACCGCGGCAATCACCGGCACGGTAGCCGCCGTCGCCGTCGATCTGGCCAAAAAAACCGAAACCATTGTGATGCACGAGCATTCCGTCACCTTGCTCCCCTCCGGCCAGGTCATCGGCGAAGGAAAGTTTGTCCGCAAGAATGCCAATGGCTCGCTGACCGTCGATTCGTTCAATCGGGAAAAGGCGCGAGGCGGGCTCTTTAGCTGGAACGGAGCGTTTCCCCCCTTTCGGGAGGCGATCACCACAGCCGGACTGGCTGTGAATGTTTCGGATGTGAATCAGCAGGAGATTCTCGAACGCACCGTCAACCACCCCGGAGCGCTCGGCATGCTCGGTCCCAACCCACAATTCGGGCCGCCGCCGGCCGATCGCACCAACAATCGCGTCATTGTTCCAGCACCGGTCAACGGCCCGCCGGAACGTCTGCGCCCGCTTTACTGAGATGAAGATCCCTACCCTTTTCCTCACTCTTCCGGCCCTCGCGGCGCTCTCTTTGTCCCTGCGCGCGCAGGACGCGAAAAATTACGCTTACCACTCTTCCGCCAGCCGGCAGAGCCAGCAAGAGATCGAGGACATCGGCGAAATCGTCCCGCCTGACAACGAAAGCGACGGCAAATCCGCAGCGCCACCGCCGGCCGCGATCAAGTCGAAGTTCCGCTTCAACGTCGGTACGCGCGAGGAATTCACCTCGAATGCGAAGCTTTCGGGCGACCACAGCAGCGGGGACTTGCTCTCCCTGCCGACGATCGAAGGCGGCTACCACACCCCGCTCGGGAAGTATTTCACGTTCGATCTCGCCGCCAAGGTCGAGTCCGCGCTCTACGCCGATAACAATGACCGCGGTTTCTTCGGCTACAGCGCCGATGCCACACTCGACTACCGTCCCGCCCCGAATCTGCCGCGTATTTATATCTCTGCGGAGCCCTATCGCTACGACAGCTTCGATACCGGCGATCGCGTCACCCAGGCGGTCGGCACATTGGCGGGAACGGACTGGGGCTTCGCTTTCAATGGCGGCCGCTCGCTGGCCTACACCGGCTATACCTATGGGCATTATTTTGCCGATCCGAGCGTTGATAACCGGAACTCGCACCGCGTCGTCGCCGGGGTCGCTCATCAGTTCGCGCAAAACCTGACCGGCCAGCTTTACTACTCCTGGCAATTGACGGATTTCACCGATGTAACCCGGCACGACACCCGGAACATGGTCGGGGTCAATTTGATCTATCAATTTACCGAGCACTTGTTCGGCAACTTCGCCTCGGCCTTCATCGACAGCGATTCGAACGTGGAGCGGGCCAGTTATCAGAGCGTGACCGCAGCGGTCGGGCTGACCCTCCAATTCTGAGGCGGGGCTGCTTCGTTAAACCGCCTTCCTGCTACGGGGTCAGGATAGCCAGCGACAACCCTGCCGTGCGGAGATCGCACGCCGCTTCCACCATGGCCGGCCACTCTTGCAAAAGCTGCCCGTAGCGCGCGAAGAGCTGTTGCATGAAGACTCGATTCTCGGCAGGAGTACGGCCGGTCTTCAGATCGTAGGGAATATCGAAATCGTCTGCGGTCAGGGCCTCACGCGCCTGGAGGAGAAAGTTCTCGACGTCGCGCCGCCAGAAGTCCGGCGCATCCTGTTCGTCTTTGAGCCGGTCTTCGAGATAGCCGAGTTTTTCGCTCTCGTGCTCGAGGGTTTTCGCGCGCAGCACTTCGACGAAATCCACCAGCGGCATCGCCGCCAGCTCGCTCAGGGCCCGTCCGAGCGCCTGCGTTCGGTCCACCGCCGAGGCTCGCTGGGCCGGCTCGAAATCGAGGATCACCCGTCGCAGTAAATGCGCGAACTCGAAGAGAACCACGCGCCGGGCCGGACCGAGATCGCTCGGCAGCAGGATGCTCTTGCCCGGACCGGGCTCGTGCAAAACGCACAGCGACTGATGCCCGGCAACCGCGCCCGGGCAACATTGCCAGACGGTCGCGCCGAAGATGAAGTCCTCGGCGTGCAATACGGGAAAAAAGGGCGGGAGGAGCTCGCGATGATCGAGCCCCATGGCCATGCCGGGGCTGACGCTCGAATCGCCGATGGATAGCGCGGGCACGGCGCTGAGCACGCTTCGGCTCGCCAAGGCGGCGCGGTAATGCGCCTCGTTTTGCGTGAGGCGACGGCGATTGTCGCCATCGTAATAGAGGTAATAGCAGGAACTCGGGATACCGGGATCGCCGACGTGCCCAAGGAACGTTGTCCGCACTCGCGCCGCGCCCAGTTCCAGCCGGCGGAGCAGGTCATCGCCGGCATCCGCAAGACTGAATTCGGCGGCCGGCAGGTCGGCGGGACACAGACCGCCGACACTCCGTCCGAGCAGTTCTTCATGCGCGGCCAGAAAATCGCGCTCCACGAAACGAGCCGTCTCGAGCGCGCTTTCGCGGTCGGCAAAGAGCCAGCGGGAAAACGGATCACAGTTGGAAAAGAGCGAGACGCGCGCGCTCCGAAGTTCCGGCGGCAGCGCGAGCCGGCAGATCACGTCATCATCCACGCTGCAGAGCATCCGGCCCGCGCCGTGGAGGAGCAGCGCGTTCCGATTCGCGCCGCAGGCAAAGCCGGTCCCGAGCGGATCGAAGAGCGCAAACTCCACCGCCTCCGGCCGGCAACCGGCTCGCGCGATCAGCGCCTCGGCGAAGCGGCGCCGCTCTTCCTCGCCCGAGTAAAGGACCTCCATCTCGAGCCCTCGGCTGAGTTCGGCCGCGGCGGCGCGAAAAGCCGCGCGCTGCTCCGGCCGCGTCGAGCTGTCCGCCACGATGAATTCCGCCTTCCGCCCGTGCGCGCGGAGATTCGCCGCGAAGCTCTCGACCGCTCGGACGAGCAGCGGCACACGATTCCCGCCGGTCGGGAATCCGATCGTTCCAATGGGCGTTGGCGGGACTGCATCGGCCGGCATGGCGGCGCATTGCGCCCGGACTTGCTCGGACGAAACGAGCACGCCGGCGTCGATCATTCGGGGCAGCCATTGGCGCAACGCTTCGACCTGCAAGGAATGCCATCCATGCTTGCCCGCATATTGTGCGAGGTGGGCATCGAGCGGCTTGAATTCGAAGCAGCTCATGGCGAATTCCAGCGTGAAAGCGGGCAGGGTCGCCGGCGTGCCGTGGCGCGCATACACCACCTGAAGCTCCTCGCCGGCCGAGAAGGTGATGAAGTCCCGCTTGCGCCAGACCACGGCTGCCGCTGGCGGGGGCGTCGCCGCACCGGACCCTTCGGACAGCGCAGCCTTCGGCGGCACGGATTTTTTTCGAAAGAGCGAGAGCAGGCCCATCGCGCCGGGATTCATGGGCGAAGCGCCGGGCAAACGCATCTACTTTCTGCGCTCCGGGCAAAAGAGCGGCGTCCTTCGGGCCGAAGTTGCCTTCGCGCAGCATTTCCAATTTCATGCCGTGCCCCATGACCGCCGCCAACAAGATCACCATCGCGCGCATCCTGATGATCCCGCTCTTCGTGATGATGGCGATTTACTACGGCCGCGGGGTCCAGCACGGCGCGCCGCAGGACTGGCAGCGCTGGGTGGCCATCGCCATCTTCGTCGTCGCCGCCGCGAGCGATGGCATCGATGGCTACATTGCGCGCCACTACAACCAGCGCAGCCGACTCGGCGTGATTCTCGATCCGATTGCGGACAAAGGACTGCTCCTGGCCGCGATCATTACGTTGAGCGTGAGCAATTGGTCCTACGAGTTTCCGGTTTGGTTTCCGGTGCTGATTGTGACGCGCGACATCGTTATCGTTGCGGGAACCCTCGCGCTGCATTACTTGAATGGCGTCGTTCATGTGAAGCCGAGCTGGATGGGCAAAACCGCCACGGCGCTGCAGATGGTCGCCATCTCTCTTTGCATGCTTCAATTGAACTTCTTCCACCGCACGCTCCCGATCGGTTCGTGGAGGCTGAACCTCGATTTTCTCGACCTCCCCGTCTATTTCGCCGGCTTCGCCACGCTGGTTTCGGGAATCGGCTACGTCCTCGACGGGATCCGCCAGCTCCAGGCAAAGGGGCATGGCGACGCGAAGTCACCTTCGGAGCTTTGAGCCGTGGCTGAACGCACCGTCGCCATCATCGGCCGGCCCAACGTCGGCAAGTCCGCGATCTTCAACCGCCTCGCCGGCCGACGTATTTCGATTGTCCACGACATGCCGGGGGTGACCCGAGATCGCATCGCCGCGACCTGCAAATTGGGGGCCGAGCCCTTCGCGATCCTGGATACCGGCGGCATTGGCAGCGATGTGGATACGAGCTTCACGGAGCAGGTGCACGCGGAAGTCGAGATCGCGCTGGCGGCGAGCGACCTGCTGCTTTTCGTGGTTGATGCGCAGGACGGGCTGACCCCCATTGATCTCGAACTCGCGCGCCGCTTGCGCCGCATCAAGAAGCCGCTGATTCTCGTGATCAACAAGGTCGATCACGACAAACACATGCCGAACGCGGCCGAGTTCTCGCGGCTCGGTTTCCCCAATTCGCTCGCCATCAGCGCCGAGCACGATCGCGGGTTTGAGCCTCTCGTCGCCTGGATCGAGCGCGAACTGCCTCCCCCCGGGCTGGCAGCGGCGGAGGCGGCTGGAAAGCCGGTCCGGATCGCGATCGTCGGACGGCCCAATGTCGGCAAATCTTCGCTGACCAACGCGATCCTTCACGACCAGCGCACGATGGTGAGCGCGATCAGCGGCACGACGCGCGACGCGATCGATATCCCCTACGAACGTCACGGGAACCAGTACGTCCTCATCGACACCGCTGGCATTCGCCCGCGCGGCAAGGTGGACAACTCGGTTGAGGTCTTCAGCGTGATGCGCAGCGAATCGAGCATCCGCCGCGCGGATCTGTGCTGCCTGGTGGTCGATGCAACGGCCGGCGTAACCGCGCAGGACAAGAAGATCGCCGGCTTGATTCAGGAAGCGAAGAAGCCGTGCATCGTCGCGGTGAACAAATGGGACCTGATCAAGGAGCGCACGGAAGACAAGGAGTCGCTAACGGCGGTGCTCGAGGAGATGCGGGAAGAGTTGTTTTTCGTGGATTACGCGCCGGTCATGCTTGTCTCGGCCAAGACCGGCGCCGAGCTGACCCGGCTGTTTAAGACGATCGAGCGGATCCGCCGCGAAGCGCAAACGCGCATCGGCACCGGGGTGCTCAACCGCCTTTTTCATAGTGCCGTCGATGCGCACCCGCCACCGATGAAGAGCGGCCGGCGTTTCAAGGTGCTCTTCGTGACCCAACCGGAACCGAAGACGCCCTCGACGGTCCCCCTGCCGGAATTCGTGCTCTTTGTGAACGACGACAAGTTGCTCGTGCCGACTTACCGGCGCTTCCTCGAAGCGCGTCTCCGCGAGCACTCGCCCTTTACAGGACTGCCGTTGCTCTTCCATTTCCGCACCCGCGCGCCGCGCAAGTAGCAGCCGGCTTCGACTGCGAAAAAAGCAAAAAGGACGTCCCCATTCAGGAACGTCCTTTCACAAAGCGGAGTGTCCAGACCGCGTTACCGCATCAGCAGCACCGCCCGGGCGCGTTTGATCTCGCGGTTGATCTTGCGGTGAAAGTGCGCCGGCATCCCGGTCACGCGGCGGGGCAGGATCTTGCCGCTCTCGGTGACGAACTTCTTCAGGATGTCCGGGTTCTTGTAATCGATGGCTTCGAGCGCGATGTCGATGCGGCGGCGCGGCATCGAACGATTGGCCCGGCGGAAATTGGAGCGGCGTTGCGGAGTTTTCGGCTGCATGTGCTTTTCTGGAAAGGGTTACTTGGTTTCCCGGTGCAGCGTGTGGCGCTTCAGATTCGGGTTGTATTTCTTCTTCTCGAGCCGGTTCGGAGTGTTCGGGCTCTTCTTGTTGCGCGATGAGATATAGCGCGAGACGGGTTTGCCTAAGGCTTTCGCCTCCGTGCATTCGAGGATGATAAAATCGCGGGCCATGGCTGCTTATTCCTTGTTGTCGCTGACCGGTTCTTCTTCGTCTTCTTTTTCCCCCGGCTCTTCGTCGGTCAGACCAAAGAGGGAGGTGACTGGGACCCGGGCGCGGCTCACTTTGCTCTGTTTCTCGAGCTGTGACTGGCACTCCACGGTATAACGCGCAAAAGGCAGCGCTTCGAGGCGGGCGTGGGCGATCGCCTTTCCGGACATTTCGCAGACGCCGTAAGAGCCGAGCTCGATCCGCTTGAGGGCTTCCTCGATCTCGTAGAGCGCGTCCTGCTCCTGCGAGAGGAGGCTGAGCGCGAAATCGCGGTCGTAAGCGTCGCTCCCGGCGTCCGCCTGGTGCATGCCGAAGGCACTGGCTTCGCTGCCTTCCGCGCGCGAACGCAGGTTGTCCTTGGCCACCCCGGCCATCGCGTCGAGGAGCGAATCGCGAAGCTGCAGCAGCCGATCCTTTTGCCGCTTGAGGAACGGCGAAAGGTCCGCGTCATTGCCGTTCGTTGGCACGAGGGGTTTCGCGGCCGGCCTTTCCTGTTTCCTGACGCCGTTCACATCCCTGGCCGCGGGAGCCGCCTTCGCCGCAGGCTTGGCATGACCCGGCGCCGGCGTCGCGGATTTCGCGGGCTTGTGTGCTTTCGCGGCTGGTGGTTTTGCTTTGGCCATAAAAAATCGTTGGGGGAAACTCCTCTGTCTTTCGGGATCGCAGACGGACTTTCGCAGGAAAAATTGAGGCGCGTTACTTAAGGGCTTTCAACTGGCAGCGCAAGGGGAATTGCGCCCTATTTTTATCTCGGGACGACCGCCGCCGAAGGGAGTTTTTTACGAGCTGGCGCTGGAGTATCGGCGCAGCGCAAATTGCCAGAACGCGCGGCTGGCCAGGAGGATGAAAAGGGTGGCCCCGGCGAGTTGCGCGAGCCCGACCCAGGGGGCTTCGAAGGCCCGGGCCAGCGTGCGCGTGGGCACATTGGCAACGAGGATCACCGGGATGAGGTAGCTGAAGATGATCCGGAAGGCGCCGCGAAAGACCACATCGGGATACCGGGCGATGTTGAAGACGTTGTAGTACCCGTAAATCAGCCCCTGCGCCCGGACGATCCAGAACGCGACGGTCGCGAGAAAGAAGAGCACCGCGTAGTGCACCGCGACGCCAAAGCCGATGGCGACTCCATAGAGTCCGATCTGGTGGAGATGCGGCGTCACTCTGAGCTGGAAGAGCGAAAAGACGACAATGGCCACGCCCACGAGCGCATTGATGATGCTGTTGAAACCGAAGCGCCGCGTGGAAACGGCGAATTGCGCATCCACCGGCAGGACGAGGAAGAGATCGAGCCGTCCGGTGCGGACGAGGTCGGGAAGTTCGGCGAGATTGACGTAAAAAAAGGCCTGAAAAAGCTGCGAAGTGATCTGGTGGGTGCCGGCCAGCAAAACGCACTCCCATTTCGACCAGTCGCCGATGCGATCGGTGTGCATGAAAAGGACTTCCAAAAAAACGATCTGGCCCGCGAACCAGAGCAACTCGACGACCATCCAGAGGATGAAGTTTGCCTTGAAATTCATCTCGCGGATCAGCGAGTTGCGGACCATGAGCCAGTAGATTTCGAGGTAGCGGCGCATGCGAAGAAAAGTGCTGCTCAGTGCTCAGTCGAAGGCTGGGAAATCGTGGCTGCTACTGAGGACTGGGCACTGACTAGTGAGCACTTTTTTCATCCCCCTACGGCCTGGTATTTCCTCACACCGCGCAGCCAGAGCACCCGCGCGGCAACATAAGTCAGCAGCAGCCAGCCGGCCTGGATGCACAGACCTTCGATCAAGGCCCGGCCGGCGACGCGTTCCATGCAGACCTGGACCGGAAAGAAGATTTCGTAGGTGAAGGGCGACCAGTGCAGGAAGCCCTGCAGCCACGCGGGCATGATATCGAGTGGAAACACGTGCCCGCTGAGGAAATACTCGAAGGAGTAGAGGATGAAGATGATGGTCGAAACCTCGAGCACCCAAAAGGCGATCATCGCCAGCGAGTAGCAGATGAGGAATTGTATGCCCGCGGCCATGGCCGTGGACACCGCAAAGGCCAGCCAGGTGATGCCGTGTTCCGGAAAGTGCAGATGCTCCCGGAAAACCCACGCGAGGATCACGATGGGAACAATGACGACGCCAATGTAGAGCAGCCGGTAGCTCAGATAGAGCGCGATGCGGTAGCCGAGAAAATTCATCGGCTTGATCAGGTAGGCGCTGATCTTTCCGTCGCGGATTTCCGCCGCAATTTGCCACTCGTCTTCCGTCGGCGTGATCAATTGGTCCACGAAGACGGTGAGCAGAAAGTAGAAAATCATGGACGAATACTCGTAGCCGGCGATCGGCCCACTGCTCGACGCGAAGACCGCCTGCCAGAGAAACACCGTGCCGATGAGCGGCACGATGCCGAACACGGAGCGGAGCAGGAAATTCCATCGGTACACGAAGGTGTTCTGCAGCCCGATGTCGAAGAACTTCCAGTAGGCCGGAAAGTTGAAGGTGAAACGTTGAGGGTTTTGGCTTTCCACAGGATGGCGTCAGTCTTGAATCGAGCCCATCAACGCGCAACGCCTGGCGTGAGTTCCGTGGCGAGCCGGATCGCTGCAATCATCGAGTCCGGGCGGGCCAGGCCCCGACCGGCGATATCGAAAGCGGTGCCGTGATCCGGGCTGGTGCGGGGGAAGGGCAGGCCAAGGGTCACATTCACTCCCGAATCGAAGGCGTGCAGCTTGAGCGGAATCAGGCCCTGATCGTGATACATGCAGAGCACGCCGTCGAACTCACCGCCCACGGCCCGGTGGAACACGGTGTCCGGGGCGAGCGGCCCCACAAACTCCGCGACTTCACCAAACTGGCCGTTGAGGAGCAGCACGGCGGGCTCGATGATCTCGATCTCTTCGCGGCCGAGCATGCCGCTCTCGCCCGCATGCGGGTTCAAGCCCGCCACGGCGAGGCGCGGGCGCACCCCTTTGCGCCGGCAAATAAAATCCGCGAGCAAGCCGCCGACACGCACGATCTCCGGCGCCGAGATCAGCGCGGACACCTCCCGCAAGGGCACGTGTGCGGTGACGAGCGCAACCGTCAGCGCGCCGCCCGTCAGGCACATGGCAAAGTTCCGGGTGCGCGATCGCGCGGCGAAGAATTCGGTCTGTCCCGGGAAATTGAATCCGACAGCCTGCGCCCCCGCCTTGCTGATCGGTCCCGTGACCACCGCTGCGATCTCACCCGAGATTGCCAAAGCCACCGCCTCTTCCAGTGCGGCGACCGCGCTGCTCGCGGTTTCCCGCGTCGGCCGGCCGGGCTGTGCGCTGCCTCGCGTGCCGATCACGCGGTAGGTGAATCCACCGTCCAAACTTCCGGAAGCGAGCGCCCTTTCCACGACCTCCGGCCCGATGCCCGCCGCATCGCCGAGCGTGAGGCCGATCACTCGCGAACCAGGCGCATCCACTCAGTACATCTTGATGAACGCCTTTTTCCGCAGCTTCTGCAGCCATTCCTGGCGCAGCCGCTGGCGTTCCTGCTGGGTCAGGCGCTTCTCGATTTCATCGCGCACTTCCTTCATCGGCCTGACCGTCCCGGGTTTCTTCGCCTCGACGAGCAGCAAGTAGTAGGCTTCGCCGACTTCGATGACTTCGCTCACCTCGCCGGGTTTGAGCGCAAAGGCCGCCTTGGTCAGTTGCTCGTTCAGCTTTTTGCGATCGACCCAGCCCCAATCGCCATAGGTTTCCTGCGTGGAATCATCCGAATACATGTGCGCCAGATCGCCGAATTCCGTGCCGTCGAGGACCTTCGCCCGGATTTCCTCGATCTGTTTTCGCCGGCTGGCACTCGCCCCGGCCTTCTTGATCGAAATTAGGCGCAGCTTGACTTCCTCGGCCGTCGAAAATTCCGCGATATTCTCTTTGTAAAAATCCAGGATCTTCGACTCCGGCACGATCACATTTTGCTTCACCGCCGAGCGCGTCATTTCCTGCACGATAATTTTGTCCTTCTCCAATTCCTTGAACCGGGCGAGCGAAAACCCCTGGGCTTCGATCGTCCGGACGAACGCCTGGCGATCGCCGCCAAACTCCTCGCGCACGATGGTATTGACCCGTTCGTCGATGAAGTAGTCAGGAATCTGAAAATGCTGTTTCTTGAATTCCTGGAGAATGAGCTGACGGTCGATCAGGTCGTTGATCGCCTGGAGCCGGATTTCCTTGATCTTCTGCACGAGCGCATCGCCCTGCAGTTGCTGCCGGGCCGATTGCTCCTTGGCGCCGACCAGCTCACGTACCTGGGAGAAGGTGATCACCTCATCGTTGACCACCGCGGCGATGCCATTGAGCACGTCCTGAGCTCTCGACGACCGAGGCGCGATGGCCAGGGCAAAAAGCAACGCCGCCAGGGCCAATGCGGGGCGCCAAAAAAAAACTCGGGACATGTCGGGGCGTCGGGAAGTGATGGGAACGCGCAAACTAAAGGGCAGCCCCCCTTAGTCAAGCGGTGAAACCGCGCCCGCGAGTGGGAGACAAACGGGGCCATAGCGCGATCCTCCCCACCCTTTCTTCCCCTCCCCCCTCGCCCAGCCGGCGCTCCCCTTCCTGGACCGCGCGCTTGCTTCGAGACGGGACCGGCTCGTATTTACACCCATTCGATGTCCACTGAAGCCGCCACCGTCTATTCGCATAAGAATCCATTTCAGGCGCTGCATCCCGTCAACGTGAAGCTGAGCGGGGCAGGGTCGGAAAAGGACACGCGGCATCACGAGGTTTCACTCGAAGACTCGGGGCTGAGTTATCTCCCGGGCGATGCGTTGGGACTGGTGCCGCGGAATTGCCCTCTGCTGGTGGAGGAGCTGATCGTCGCCCTGAAGGCCACCGGCGATGAAACCGTGCCGGGCAAAGATGGAAGCCCGAAACCGTTGCGCCAGGCGTTATTGACGGATTACGCGCTGACTTTTGCCGACAAAAAGTTCGTCGAGGCGTGCGCACGGCAAGGCGTGGAGCCGCTGATCGATCTGTTGAAGCCGGAAAACTCCGACGCACTCAAGGTCTATCTCGGAGGGCGCAACCAAAGCCGGGATCACGTGGACATCCTGCGCGAGTTTCCGCAGGTGCGCTTCACGCCGGCGGAGTTCGTGCTCCTGCTGCGCAAGCTGATCCCGCGGCTGTATTCGATCGCGTCGAGTTTCAAGGCGCATCCGGATTCGGTGCATTTGACCGTGGCGACAGTGCGCTTTGCGGCGCACGGCCGCGAACGCAAGGGCGTGGCCTCCACCTTCCTCGCGGAGCGTTGGGCCGAAGAGACGCGCGCCGGCATCTTCCTGCAATCGCAGCAGAAGCATTTCGGGATGCCGGCCGACCACGAGACGCCGATGATCATGGTCGGGCCCGGGACGGGCGTGGCGCCGTTCCGCGCCTTCCTCGAAGAGCGCCTCGCCATCGGTGCGAAAGGGAAGAACTGGCTCTTTTTTGGCGAGCAGCGGCGGGGACAGGATTTTCTTTACGAAGAGCAGTTCACGCGCTGGGCGCAGGATGGCATCCTGCGCCTGGACACCGCCTTTTCCCGTGACCAGGAGCAAAAAATTTACGTGCAGGACAGGATGCGCGAGAACGAAAAGGAGATCTGGGCCTGGATCGATGCGGGCGCGGAGTTTTTTGTCTGCGGGGACAAACTGCGCATGGCTACGGACGTGGACAACGAGTTGAAGCGCATCATCGAAGTCGCTGGTGGCAAAACCCCGGAACAGGCGCAGGAATACGTCGAGACCATGCGCAAGACCAAGCGTTACAAACGGGACGTTTACTGATCGTGCCGCGCCGGGGGCCCGGCAAATCCGGCATTCGCCGATTGACGATTCACCCCTGCGGTTTCTCATCAAGAAGGATGAAATCGTCCCGCAAATCCTTCCTCTGCCCCGTCTGCGGCGAAGAGGTCTCCCCCAATGCCAAGGTGTGCCCGGAATGCGGCGCATGTGACAAGTCGGGGTGGCGGCAGGATTCGATCTACGACGGGCTCGATCTGCCGGACGAAGAGTTCGACTACGAAAACTTTGTCGCGGAGGAATTCGGCCGCGGCGTGAAGAAGGCGCCGGTGCACTGGATGTGGTGGGCGGTCGCGGTCATCCTGCTCCTCGCCTTCGCGGCTTTGCTTTTTCACTGGTGATGGCGCAGTTGGGCAGGAGTTCTCAGTGCTCAGTGCTCAGTGCTCAGTAATCCGTGGCAGCACCGAGCACCGAGCACTGAGCACTGAATCACTCCTGCCCAACCCGATCCAGCGTCTCTTGCCAATGAGAGGGCTGCGGCGGGGGAGGTAGCAAATGGCAGATGGCAAAGGGGCAGAGGGCAGAGGGGCGGCCATTCGCGATCTGCCATCTGCCATCCGCCATCTGCCATTTGCCCTCCGGCCGGCTTCCCCATTGCCATTTCGAGGTTCGCCGGTAGATTCGCGCCCCGTTCATGCTAAATCATCGCTTTTTTCACACCTGCCTGGTGCTCGCCGGACTGGTCCTCGGGATGTCCTGCCCCGCCCGAGCGGGCTCGGCGGCGCATGTCATTGCCGACGGCACGACCGGGTTCATCCTCGACCAGGCCAATGCGCAGAAGAAGCTGCAGATTGGCAGCCTGACCAAGATCGCGACGGCCATGGTGGTGCTGGATTGGGCCGAAGCCTCGAGCGCTGATCTCAGTCAGATGGCGGCCGTTCCCGCCTCGGCGGCGCCGCTCAACACCCCGCAGAGTGTCGGCTTCCAGCCGGGCGATTCCTGCTCCTTGCGCGATCTGCTCTACGCCGCGCTCATGCAAAGCGACAACGCCGCCGCCGAGACGCTGGCGGACCACGTCGGGCGCACGCTTCAGGGAAGTGCCGATCTTCCGCCGGTGGATCGTTTCGTGCAGCAGATGAACGCGCTCGCCAAAAACAAGGGCATGCTGCGCACCCGCTTTCTCAATGCCCACGGGCTCGAAGGTCTCGAACGCTCGCTGCCGTATTCCACCGCCGAGGATCTCGCCCGGCTCACCAGCTACGCGATGGCCAGCTCGGGCTTCCGCTTTTACGTCTCGCAGAAGGAACGCAAGATTACCTACACGAGCGCCACCGGTCCGGCCGCCTACCTCTTGCGCAACACCAACGAACTCCTCGGCGTCGATAATATCGATGGCGTGAAAACGGGCACCACGGCGCGGGCGGGGCAATGCGTGATCATTTCCGCGGCGCGCACCCCGGAAAGTGTGCAAAAAGGCGAAACGCACTACGTCACGCCGCGGCGGCTCACCGTGGTGATTCTCGGCTCCTCGGATCGCTTCAACGAAGCCGCTGCCCTGCTCGGCCGAGGCTGGCAACTCTATGATTCCTGGGCGGCCGCCGGACGGCCGATCAAGAGCGCCAAGCGGTGAATCCGCCTCCTGACTCGCCCGCGGGGCCGCGCTGAGTCTGCCTTCGAGACCGGCCCATTCCATTATGCCAAAACGCATCGGTGTCCTGACCAGCGGCGGCGATTGTCCGGGATTGAACGCCGTCCTCCGCGGCGTGGTCCGCGCCGCCACCAATCGCGCCTGGGAAGTGATCGGATTTCACGACGGCTTCGAAGGCCTGCTCCCGCCGTCCACGTGGGAGGTGCTCGATATTCGGCGGACCGCCGGGATCATGCAGCTCGGCGGCACCATTCTGGGCACGACCAATAAGGGACACTTCATCGCCAAGGTCGGCGACGGAACCCGCACCCATGTTCCGCCCGCAGTGCTCGTCCAGGCGCGGGAGACCCTGGGCCAGCTCGGCATCGAGGGATTGATCGTGATTGGCGGAGATGGCTCGTTGACCACGGCGCTCCAGCTCGGCGAAGCGGGCATTCCCGTGATCGGCGTTCCCAAAACCATCGACAACGACCTCGAAGCCACGGCGATGACCTTCGGTTTCGACAGCGCGGTAGCGTGCGTGGCCGATGCCCTCGACCGCCTGCACACCACCGCCTCCAGCCACAAAAGGGTGATGGTCATCGAAGTCATGGGCCGGCACGCCGGCTGGATCGCGCTCTACGGCGGGCTCGCCGGCGGCGGCGACATCATCCTCCTGCCGGAGATTCCGTTCGACCACGAAAAGGTCGCGGCCGCGGTGCGCCGACGCGACGCTGCCGCCTGTCTCAGCACCCTGATTGTGGTCGCGGAAGGTGCGCGGGAAAAAGAAGGCCGCGAGCGCATTCGGGCGACCGGCTCGGGCGAATACAAGCTGGGCGGAATCGGCGACGCCGTGGCCCAGGAAGTGGCGCGCCGCACCGGCAAGGAAACGCGGACCTGCGTGCTCGGGCATTTGCAGCGCGGTGGCGCTCCGACCACGCTCGACCGGATTCTCGGGACCCGCTTCGGAGTCGCCGCCGTCGAGCTGATCGCCGAAGGACGGTTTGGCCACATGGTCAGCTACCAGAACTACCAGGTGCTGAGCGTGCCCATTGCCGAAGCCGTTCATCGCATCAAGCTCGTTTCGCCCGAAAGCCAGATGGTGCAGACCGCCCGGGCGGTCGGCATCTCGTTCGGCGACTAAGGCGGCGCCCGGCCGGTCAGTGCTTTCGCCAACGAGGGAAACCGCATCCCAGTTGCAGGAGAGATCGCGAAAGTCTCGTCGTCCGCGACTTCCGCGTTTAGACACACCATGACTCGTCCCAACCCCTCCATGAAAACGCCGTTCGTTCCCCTCCTCTGCTCTCTCGCCGTGGCTCTCGCCCGGCTCTCCTTTGCCGTGTCCGAGCCGATCCCGCTCTGGGCCGGCGACGCGCCGGGTGAGAAGGGCGACATTGGCGAAGAAAAGGACACTTCCAAACCCACCGACCATGCCGTGGCGGGCAAGCCGCTGATCCGCCTCGGCAACGTTTCGAAACCCACCATCACGGTATTTCCCGCGCCGCCGGACAAGGTCAACGGCTGCGCGGTTCTGGTTTGCCCGGGGGGCGGCTACAGCATTCTCGCGTGGGACCTGGAAGGCTCCGAGGTCTGCGAATGGCTCAACTCGATCGGTGTGACCGGCGTGCTGCTCAAATACCGCGTGCCGGCGCGCAAAGACCGGCCGCGCTACGAGGCGCCGCTGCAGGATACGCAACGCGCCCTCGGGTTGGTGCGGCAGCACGCCGCGGAGTGGGGCGTCGATCCGCAACGCCTGGGGGTGCTGGGCTTCTCGGCCGGCGGCCATCTCGCCGCGGTCGCGAGCACGAACTACGAGTCCCGCAGCTACGAGCCGGTCGATGCGGCCGACCAGCTGAGCTGTCGTCCGGATTTCACGGTGCTCATTTATCCCGCCTATCTCACGCTGAAGGATCAGGGCGATCAGCTCGCGCCGGAAGTCAAAGTAACCGCGCAGACCGCGCCGACCTTCATCGCCATGGCGGAGGACGATCCCATCCGCGTCGAGACCGCGCTTTTCTATGCGCTCGCGCTAAAAAACGCGAAGGTCCCCTGCGAGCTCCATGTCTATCCAACCGGCGGCCATGGTTACGGCTTGCGCACGAGCGAACACGCCGCGACCACCTGGCCGCAGCGGGCGGCGGAGTGGCTGCAGACGCGCGGGCTGCTGCGCCGGGCGAATTAGAAGGACCGCGCCGGTCGGCCGCGGGAGGAACATCCAACATCCAACATCTAACATCCAATGGGGCTGGTGCACGTTCGCGAGGTCCATTGGGTGTTTTTCTAGCGAGATCAGACGTTCGGACGGCGTCAACGCAGACACACCTGATCGACAAAAACCGCCGCGACGAAGACCACGCCGACAAACGCGTTGCTGGAAAAGAACGCCCGATTGATCGCCGCCACGTCCAGCCGCGCAGCGCTCCGGTGCTCGTAGATCAGCGCGCCGGCGACAAGGGAGAGGCTCAGGTAGAAGGCCACTCCGAGGTGCGCCGCCCAACCGAACGCGGCGAGCACCGCGAGCATGATCCAGTGCAGGCGCTGCGCCCACGTGAGGCTGCGGCCGACGCCGAGGCGCACGACCAGCGAACGCAGGCCCGCGCCGCGATCGAAGTCATGATCCTGCGTCGCGTAAATGATGTCGAAGCCGGCGACCCAGAGCAGCACCGCCAGCGCCAGCACCAGCGGCGGGAAAGCGAATTCGCCGCGCACCGCGAGCCAGGCGCCCACCGGCGAAACTGACAGCGCGAGCCCAAGAAAAAAGTGGCTGAAGGAGGTGAAGCGCTTGGTCAGCGAGTAGAAGAAGACGATCGCCAGCGCCACCGGCGAGAGCCAGAAACAGAGCCGGTTGATGAACCAGGTGGTGGCGACAAACGCCGCCGAACTTCCCACCAGCAGCCCGATCGCCGCCGTCCGGGAAAGGAGCGTGTGACGGTTTGCGGTGCGCGGGTTGCGCTGGTCGATCTCCCAGTCCGCGAGCCGGTTGAAGGCCATCGCGGCGGTGCGCGCGCAGACCATGGCGAGCAGGATCAGCGCAACGCTTTTCCAATTGGGCAACCCGTGCGCGGCGACGAGCATCGATCCCAGCGCAAAGGGCAGCGCGAAGATCGTGTGGGAAAATCGGACGAAGCGCAGAACCCGCGCGATCACGGTCGGGCGTCGGTGTTTCGCGGCTCGCCCAGCTCGTCGAAAATGCCGGGAAGATTGTCATCGACGCGCAGGTCGATGAGCTTCCACTCCCCCTGCGACTTGTAAAAATAGAACCGCCAGCGCAACGGGAAATCATGACCGAGCGAGACGTAGGTGGCGCGCATCAGGCGCTCGCCGACGGGCTTGTTGTCCACCAGATCGTACCCGTGCACGACCCCAAACAGCTCCACCGCTTTCTGCGTCTTCAGCTTCAGGCTGCGCAATTCCTCCGGCCGCTCCGCGATCTTTGAGCCTTTCATCAGGCTGGTGTAGGCGCCGTCGATTTCACCCATGCCGACCAACTGGAAAAATGAATGGACGATTTGCGCGGGCTCGGGCGGCACGGTGCTGGTCACCACCGCCGGTGAGGCGCCTTTTTCCGCCGGCGGCCGCGCGGGCAGAACGGCGGCCGTCTCAGCCGGCGGCTGGTTCGGATCCGCAGGTTTCGCTTCGGTCTTGGCCGACGCGTCCGCGGGCGGGACGGCCGGTTTGGTTTCGGGCTTGGCCGCGGGTTTTGAGGCGGGTGTCGCCGCGAGTTTGGCGGCCCGGCCCGGCGTCGCCGCGGGCGTGGTCGCTCCGGGCGGGAAGCTCAGCGTCTTGCGCGCCGGCTTGGCGGCATCCTGGGCCGCCAGAAGGACTGGAAAAGCGATACCGCAGACAAAGGCGGCGGCGAAGACGTAATTCATGCGAGCAATGGTTCTAAACGCCGCCGCGCGTGATAAACCAGCGGCAAACCGTGCGCGAATGTCATGAGTTCAAAATCAAACCGCAACAGTTTTCCCAGCCCCTGCCGCAGCTCGCGGGGATCGGTGCAATACTTCTCCGGCAGGAGCGCAAAGCCGAGCGGCTCGAGGTGGATCAATGCGTCCCCGACATGCGCCACGCCATCCGCGTGCAGGGCAATTTCGCCGGGCGCGGCCCCGGGAATGGCGATCGCGGTAAAATGGCCGAGCACCGTTTCCCCATCGCCGATCGTTTGATCAATCGCGAGCCCAGGCTCGGACGCAGCCTCCGCATGCGCGAGAATGGGAATGGAGAAACGGCGGCGAAAGTCCGCCGCGGCGCGCGCGTGATTGGCGTTGGTCACGATGATCGCCAGCGGGGTGGTTGCGGCGGTCAGTTCCGCCAGCGCCGCGGACGCGAGCGGGATGGGATCGATGAAGATCAGTTGGTCCCCGAAGCGGCGGGCGCAACAGGACAGGTCACTCTTCACCGCCGGCTCGTAGGCCTGCCAAAAAAACAAATCCTTGGTGATTTCCTGGAACTCGTCGGCGCGCATCAATCGCTATTAGACCGCGCGCCGCGGCTCTGGGAGCAGAAAGCCACGCCCGGCCCCCCGGATTTGCACGACCACGGTGGGCTCGATCCGGTTCCGGAATGGCTGGCGGCCCTGCCTCTCCGAGCAAGCGTGGCTCCAAGCCATCCGGGTGGTTTTCGATCTTCAGCGCACCGGCCGGCAGGGACCTGCCCATCATCCTGAGGCACGAAGGATCTCAGACTCCCACTTTTCGCAACGGTGCATGGAGGAAAGCCGCGCGCTGCTCGGGCCAGCCGCACGCAAGACGAAAGGCCGAAATTGGAGATCCTTCGTTCCTCAGGATGACAGGAAGGAAGGCACGCACAGCGACTTTGACCTCCGAGCTCCGAGCTCCGACCTCCGACTCGGACTGCGACTACTCGCTGGCGGTCGCATCGCGCAGGTCGCGCACTTGATCGTGGGCGGCTTGCACCTCGGCGGCCTGACGCAGCACCACGGCGCGAGCATTCGCCGGCAATTCGGCTTCGAGCGCGTGCCGGTATTCGGCAATCGCGGAATCCTCCCCGCGTTCGCATTCGACCAGAATCGCATGGTCGTCCCGGCTGGTCAGCACCGCTTTGAGATTGATCCAGCCGCGGTGCAGCGCCCCCACCGCAGAGCTCGTATTCACCGGATTCATTTCGCCGAAGCCGCGCACCAGCTCCTGCAATTCGCCCGCGAACCTGGAGCGTTGCTCCGAAAACTCCTCGAAAAGACGGCGCAGCTCCGCGGATTGCACATCACCCGAGGCGGCGCGGAAGCCCTCCTCGCCATCCTTCAGGGTTTCAATGAGATCGTTCAGAGTGGCAATGGCGTGAAGGGACATGGAGCAAGCAGGTTAAGGGGGGAATGGAAGAGGCGGAACTCCACCTTTGGAAACCCGCTAATCAGCGATCGACCAGTCGGGGTTTGGGATGGGGGCCGCAGCCTCTGCGCCTGCTGCATTTTTACGGGCGCGGGGAGGAAGGGCAAGAAATCTCCAAGGATTGCCGTGCGCCCAGCGTCTTGGGGTTTAGAAAACAAACATGGAGGTGCCCAGCGCTGAAGCTCACGAAACCCAATTGATCGAACGCGCCGCCCGCGGCGACACCGACGCTTTTGCCACGCTGTTCCACCACTACTACTCAATGATCCACGCTTTCGCTTACCGCCTCTGCTTTGAAAACTCCGATGCGCAGGACATCGCGCAGGAAACCTTCATCAAAGCGGCGCGTGCGCTGGGCACATTCCGCCGGGAGTCGTCTTTCAAGCACTGGCTTTACGGGATCGCTGCCAACACCAGCCGGGACTGGCGGAGGAGCAAACTCCGCGCAAGCCGGATCGCGGAGGCGCTGAGCGCGGAAACGCCGGAGGAGCCGCTCCCCCCGCCGGCGGACCTTTCGGCCGTGGGCGAAGCCCTCGGAGCGCTCGCCGACGATCTCCGGCAGGCGATCGTGCTCGTCTATTACGAGGGCCTGAATCACGCCGAAGCCGCGCGGATTTGCGACTGCGCGGAGACGACGATTTCATGGCGCGTCTTCACCGCGAAGCGCAAGCTGAAGCGCATCCTGGAAAGGAGGACGGTATGACTGACGAGGAGCTCAAACTACGGCTGCGGCAAGTGCCGGTGCCAGCGCCCGCGGACGGGGCCCAAGAGCGGGCGTGGCATCGCGCGCGGCTGGCGTTCGAGAACCGGGCGGACCCTGGTGTCCTCGCCCCGAGCGGGCGGGCGTGGGGCTTCCGCACTTTGGTCGCAAGCCTCGTGCTCTGCGGCGTGATCGGGGCTGCCTTCCTGGCCGGGCATTGGTCTGGCCAGCGGTCGGCAGTGGTGGCTTCGCTCGATCAAGACCAGCGTCTGCTCGGCGAATTGAACCGGCTCTTTCCCGGGCAGCTCCAGGCGATCATCTGTTCCGGTCGCGAGACGGAAATCGTCACCTCGTCCGATCAGGCCACCTTTTCGCGGCAGCCACTCGTGGTCGAACTGCGCCAGCATGATCACCGGGTGCGCATTGTCAGCTTCAGCGGACAGCGAGTGATCGCGGAGATCGATGGGCAGCGCCAGGTCCTGGAGTTTCTGCTCACCTCCGAGGGCGCCATTCTGGTTTCGGGCGAGACTTTTTTGTGGCAGAGCGATCGGCCGCAGATCGCGGGTGGTTTTGAAATCCAGGCCCGACCATTGACCGCCAGCTTATGACCCGCTCCCTCGCTCTCCTTCTTGCCGTCCTTGGCTCAGCCGCCGCGCTGTGGGCCGAAGAGGCGCCACGGCCGGTGGCGCTGACCCTCGCGCCCGGCCAGGGGACGGACTTGTTCGGCGGGCGCAAGCACGAGCTGGCCCTGGTGATCTATTGTGCGCCGCAGCAGAAATGCGAACTGCGCGCGAAGCTTTTCCAGGTCGCCCGCACGCTCGCGGCGCCGGTGCCGCAGCCGGATCAGCCAGCCCTCGTGTTCGAGCCCGCGCCGGCGATTCAGCGCCCTGCGGCTTACGCGCTGGAGCTGCCGAAGGTCGAAAACAAGACGCGGTTCGTGGTCCGGTTTGAAGCGCGCCTCAACAACGATTCGCCCTGGCAACAGGCCGGCACCGTCAACCTGGCGGTTTATCCGGCGGAATTGCTCCAGCCCTTGCGCGACAGTGCCGCGAAGGACGAGGATCTGTTCACGCTCGACTCCGCGCGCGACGTGAAAAGCTTTCTCGAGCGCGAGCAGATCAAGGCGGCTGAGCTCGGCTCGACCCTCCCCAGCGACTTCGCGACCCGCGGAATCATCCTCGCTCAGAAAGAACCGGAGACGCCTCAGGATTGGCCCGCGGGCCTGCGCGAAGGCCAGGCCCTGATCGTGTTCCATCCGCCTGAGCCCGACGAGTTGCCTCGGATCGTCACGTCGCCGCTCGGGCGTGGGCTCATCGTCCACGTCAAAATGACGGTTCTTCCCAAGCTCGCCGAGAGCCCGCGAGCGCAGGAGTTATTTTCCGAAATCATCAACCTCGTCCGCACTCAACTCCACCCACCCTACCCACTATGAAAACACCCCGCTTCCTCACTGCGCTCGCGCTGCTGCTCGTCGCGACCCTGCTTCCCACGCCTCGCGCCCAAGCCGCGGAGCCGCAGGTCCTGACCGCCGCCATCCTCGATTTCCAGAGCGGCATCGAAAAATCCCGGGATCTCGGCGGCCAGATCTCGAGCTTGCTGGCCGTGAAGCTTTCCACTTCCGACAATCTGCTCCTGGTCGAGCGGCAGGAGCTCGAGAAGATTCAGGGCGAAATGGAGCTGGGGCTTTCCGGCACGGTCACGCCGGAGTCCGCGGCGAAGATCGGGCACCTTACCGGCGCGAAAATTCTGATCACCGGCCGCGTCTTCGGCGCCGACCAAAAGTCGAACTACATCGTGGCCAAGATCATCAGCACCGAGACCAGCCGCGTTTACGGCGAGGCCGTGACTTATTCGCCGGACGGCAAACTGGACGAACCAGTCGCGCAGTTGGCCGAGAAAATCGCGGCCGCCATCAAACAGCGCGCCGACACCCTCGTCGCGAAGGTGGAATCGCCGGAGGCGCTGATCGAGCGCTTGCGCAAATCGGTGGAAGGAAAAGCCCTGCCAACCGTGGCGATCGAGATCGCCGAGAGCCACGTCAGCCACGCGATCCGTGATCCCGCGGCGGAAACCGAGATAAAGTTCATTCTGCAAAAGGTCGGGTTCGACGTCCTCGATCCAGCGCGCGCCGAGCGAAAGCCCGATGTCGCGATCAAGGGCGAAGCGTTCAGCGAAATGGCGATGCGCCGCGGGAACCTGGTGTCGTGCAAAGCGCGGGTGGAAATCAAAGTGGTGCCGCGCGACGAGGCGAAGCCGACCCAGGTCGAACGTCAGACCGAGGTGGCCGTGGATCTAAGCGAGAACGTCGCGGCCAAGTCGGCGCTGCAAAAGGCCGGCAGTCGGCTGGCTGAGCGCCTCGTGCCCATGCTGGCTCCGAAGTAGTCATGGAAATGGCTGTTGCTGGCCCGGGGAGGGACGTCCGTCTCGCCTTGTTCCGCCACTTTAAACGCAGAGGCCGCAGAGAACGCAGAGAGGCGCAGCGGAAGGGAACAACCTGCTTCCCTCTCACCCCCCCCTGCGCGCTCCGAGGCGGCGGTGTTCGGGACCGAGAGGGTGGCGCCCGGGACAAGTGGAGGCCGGTCCATGGGCGAGAACAGTGGAGGCAGGAGAACGGGCGAGCCTGCGTTAAGATTGGTTCCGGCTCCGCCGGATTAGAGCGCTTGCTCGCCGTTCTGTTGCTCCTGGTTTGCCCCATCCTCGCGCAGGCCGAAAAAACGCGCGTGGCGCTGGTCAGCGGAGAACGCAGTGAACGGATCGCCAACGTCCTCGCCCTCGCGCAGGCGCAACTGAGTACGGATGCGGATCTCGAACTTCTCGATCGCGAGCAGATCCGCCGCGTGCTCGAGGAAAAGAAGGTGGCACTCTCCGGCGTCGTTGATTCCAGACAGGCCCTCGAAGTGGGCCAGCTCCTGACCGTCGATCTGTTCGCGGCGGTCGAAAGCCAGCCCGATGCGGAGGCCCCGCCGGCGGTGGTGATCTTTGATGCCCGCAGCGGTGTGCGATATGGGGACACCCTTCTTCCAGCGACCGCCGCCGAGCCCGCTCGGGCCGCCGATGCGGTCGCCGCCGCCGTCCGGGCGGCGACCCGCAAACGAGTCCATCAAGGCCTGCACACCATCGGACTGCTCGCCGTGCGCAACGCCGATTTGCCGCGCAGCCAGGACGGGCTGTGCGAGACCGTGGGCCTGCTCCTCGAACGCGGGCTTCCGCGCTCGCCGGACATCGCGGTGCTCGAGCGCCGCCGACTCGAACACGTCAATGAAGAACGATCCCTGCCCATCGCCTCGCCGCCCGCAGGATTGCTGGCCTCGCTGGTCAATGTGGAACTGGAGATCGCCCGCGCCCCGGAGGGTCAGGGCCTCACTGCCACCGCGCTGTTGACGGAGGTGGGAAAAAACCAGCCGAGAAAAATCACCGTGCAGATCCCGGAGCCGAACGCGCCGCTCCTCGCTGAAGCGCTTCTGGCGAAGCTGATCGAAGCGCTGCAAGCCGCGCCCGTGGAAGGAGCAGCGGATCCGTTGATCGAAGCCAGCCGCTTCGATCGGGAGGCGGGGCATTACTTCAGCCATGATGACTTCGCCGACGCGGTGCGCGCTGAGGAAGCGTCCAATGCGCTGGATCCGGCCAATGCCAAATACAGCGCCCGACTTTCTCTCTATCTCCTCCGCCAGGCCGTTTATCTGTTCAGCCCCGCCGAGATCCACACCGGTCGCGGCGGCGCGGATGCCTGGGAAAATGTGAAGGTTGATCCCGCAACGTTGGAACAGCTTCTGATCAAGGCCAGCCGCGGAGTGGAAATCAGCTCGGAGCTGTTCCGCCGCAGCGTGGCCAACAAACTGTCGCGCGAGACCGGCCATACCGTTGACTTCGATAACTCGCTTGAACAAATCTGTCAGCGGCTGCGCGGACTGAGAAAGATATCTCCACCTGCGGCTCAGCAGGACATTGAGGCCTTCTTGAACCTGTGCCGCAGCCGCAGCTTGGAGAGTATCGAGACCGCCGCGAAAGATGCGGAGGCCGACCCGCGAAATCTCGACCACTACGCGTCGGCCTTTCAGTCGGAGTGCCATGCGATCAAGTCCTTTTCGATCGATACCGCTCACTATGCGGAAACCATGCATCAGCTCACCAGCCGATGGCTGGCGGTCACGCAGAACTGGCAACCCAAGTTCAACAAATGGAACGGAGGGGAAGCCTTCAACATGCTACTGGCCGCGATGGTCAACGAGGGCGGGTATTCCCGATGGCCTTGGCCCGTGGATGATAAGGAGTACGCGCAGAAGATGGCGCCCCTGTATCTCCTGATGCAGCAACACAGCCGTCCCGTGGTGAGACTGTATGGGTTACTCGGGGAGCTTCGGGGCGACGTGCTCCTGGGCAGGATCACCGAGGAAGCTGGCGCGGCACGATTCGCGACCGGGTATCGGAAGCTCGCCCAAGAGATCATCACGGCACCCGAGCCGTGGCACGCCGCGCGGACCCGAGCGGAGGCTTATGAGGCCTGGCGTTCCGCCATTGAGAATCTGCCTGGCAAAGACCGGCGCGCCTTTGTTGCCCGGGAGTATCTCGAGCTGTGCAATTTCATGATCAGCCGCCACGAACTCATCTACAAAGTGGTGGATAGCGCGCTCGAGACCCTGGATGACGATCAACCCTCGACGGCCCTTGCCTTGGCCCATCGGATGTCGGCCTTGATCGACTCCCCTCAATTCAAGGATGTCGAAGACAACAAGAGCACCGTCCGGAGCGACTTGAACACGGCCGAGCAGAAAATTTTGAGTGCTCACCCGGAGCTGGCTTCTGCGCACTCGGAGCTGCCGTGGTCGAGAGCCAGCAAGATTTTCGATGTTTCCCAGTTTCCCGAACTCCACGCGGTGGTCGCCCATTTCATTGCGGATGATGTGGTTTACGGTTTTGGGTTCGAGTTTGAGGGCGAGCGAAGCTACTTGCGGCTGGTCCGCATTCCCCTCGCCGGGACCGCGCAGCTTTTGGGCAAAGTGGATCTCAACATCACGCCAGGCAGGCTACAGTCCTATGAAAGGAACCATTTCATCCCTTCCGCGGGTCTCGATGGGAACACGATCTACGCCGCGACCCGCGGCGCGGGAATTGTGATCTTTCCGCTGGGCGACGACACGGGCCGGAGGATCGATACGCAGAGCGGCCTGCCCTCCGACACGGTCACATCGGCCGCCTGTCTCGACGGCAAGCTCTATGCCGGCGTCGGCGAAGGCTATCTGATTGGCTATGACTTGAAGCAAAACCGCTGCGACGTGATTGCTTCGAGCCGCCGCAAAGAAAAACGGACTCCGTTCGATGACCGGGATCCGTTCCGTGTCCCATATATGATCCGGGATCCGCAGCGGGAACGCATCGTCTTCGTGATTGGCGATCACTTATGGCAGGTGACGCCCGCGGATGATCGCATCAGCCAGGTGCTCGACCTGGCCGCGGTGCAACACAACCGTTCGCGCAACAAACTCAATGGCGACAACCTCGGATGGGGAAGCCCCTTGCACGGCGATCGCATCTTACTCTCCGATCCGTTCCATGTGCTCTCGATCGACCTTCGCGAGAACAAAGCGGAATCGATCCACAACACGGATCATGGCGTATTCCAAATGTGGCCGCCGCATCTCCTGCTCGATGGATGGATTTGGTCCAACGACTATTTCGCGCGCCTTTCGCTCAAGAAGCGCGAGCAGGAAAAGTTTCCGCCCCTCGACAATACCCAGTTTCGACCATCTCAGTGTCTGGCCCTCACCGACGATGGGAGGCAGGTTCTGGCCGGCAACGAGCGCTCGCTCTGGCTTCTGGAACTCCGGGCGCCGGAATAGCACCGAGCGGGGTTACGAGTGGGGTCATCGAGGAGAACCCGACACCCAACTCCCAACACCCAGTGGAGTGGTGGAGTGATGGAGTGATGTTTCAGCACTCC
>JAXDQW010000120.1:0-101215 GCA_034667665.1 Chthoniobacter sp. | reverse complement strand
GGAGTAGTTCTTGCCGTCGGCCAGCTTTTTCTACTCGGCGCACTCTTCCAACCCGCGTCCGCCTACCTGCTCTCAGCAGGCGGCGCCCGGTGCGCGAGGGGCGTTGCCCTGATTCGGGCTAATCCCTTGTGCCGCGACGTCGGGACGACTTCGTCATTCGGGCTTACTTGTTCAGCGATTCGTCGAGGTTGAGCAACTGGCTCGCCACCATCGTGAGCGCGGCGAGTTGGGGGGCGGGGAGGGCGGGATCGGGTTTGCTGTCGCCGATGGCGAGGAAGGCTTTCGCGCTCTAGGGGTTCGTAGCGAACTGCTGCTGGAGATCGGTGGCGGTTTGCATGACGACTTCGGTTTCCGCTCCGGAAAGCGGGCGCAGCAGGACGCGGCGGGCGATCTCCGCGATGGCGGCGGAAGGCTCGGGCGCGCTCCTTTAGCACCGCCTCGGCGAGCCGGCGCGCGGCTTCGACGAACTGCGGGTCGTTTAGGGTGACGAGCGCCTGGAGCGGGGTGTTCGTGCGCTCGCGACGCACGGTGCAAGCCTCGCGCGTGGGCGCATTGAAAACCTCCATGTTGGGCGACGGCGACTGGCGCTTCCAAAAGTTGTAGATGGTCCGGCGATAGAGGTTCTCGCCTTTGTCCTGCGTATAGCGGGCGCCGCCGAGGCCGACGACTTCCCAGATGTTGTCCGGCTGATAAGGCTTGGTTCCCGGCCCGCCCATCTTCGGCGAAAGCGTGCCGCTTGCCGCGAGCGCGTAATCGCGGACCATCTCCGCATCCATGCGGAAGCGCGGCCCGCGCGAGAGCAGCCGGTTCTGCGGATCCTTCTCGACTTTCTCCGGCGTGACCGTCCCCGCCTGCCGATAGGTCGCCGAGGTCACCATGAGGGTGAAGAATTTCTTCACGTCCCAGCCCGACTCACGGAACTCCACCGCCAGCCAGTCGAGCAGGTCCGGGTTCGACGGGCGCTCGCCTTGCGCGCCGAAGTCCTCCGGCGTCCTGACCAGCCCCGTGCCGAAGACTTCCTGCCAAAAGCGATTCACCGTCACGCGCGCGGTGAGCGGATTTTCCGGGGCGACCAGCCAGCGCGCGAGACCGAGCCGGTTCTTCGGCGCATCCGCCGGCATCGGGTGCAGCGCGCTGAAGCCCGCGGGCGTGACCTTCTCGCCCACCTTGTCATAGGCCCCGCGCATCAGGATATTCGCCATCGCTTCACCGGGCTTTTCCTCCTGAATGTGCGAGACAGTCGCGCGCTCCTGGATCGCCGTCTTCTCGTCCTCCAGTTCCTCGAGGCGAAACGCGATCTCGATCGACGGACCGTCGAGATTGTCCACGTAGAAATTCAGCAGCGCCGCCTTCTGCGCCGGCGTGCGCTTCTCGGCTGCGACAGCAAAGGCGGCGCGCAGGTTTTGCTCATCCGGCAGCGAGCGCGCCTCGCCGGTGCTTAGCTCGCGCAGGTACACGCGCACGTCCTGGACCTGGCCGCCCTCGAATTTGGAGGCCGTCTCGCGCTGGCCGATACGCAGCGGCACGTCGGCGCGCACCGGGCCTTTCAGGTCTTTGCCTTGCGCCACCACCAGTTGCACACGGCCGTCCACAAACAGGCGGAATCCCGCCGACGCGCCCGAGCCGTCGTAAGTCGCGAGCACGTGCTGCCATTTGCCGGCGCGCACGGTTCCGTTTTTCGAGATGACGCGCAGCGCGCCCGCCGGTTCCCGCGCCGCGAGCTGGGCGCCGAATTTTCCGTTTTGGACAAACAGCTCCCAGCCTTGCAGTCCCTTGCGATCGTCCATCCGCGCCACGATGGCGCCCTCCTTGAAGTTGGCCGGCACATTCACCCACGCACCGACCGAAAAAGGCTGGTCGCGATCGAAGCCCGCGAGATCGCCGAGGTCGAAGTGCGCGTTGTTGGAGAAGGCTGGCGCGCGCCCGAACTTGCCGCCATCGCGCCATTCGATCGGCCCGCTCGCCTTGAACGATGCCCCCTCCCCGTTGCTCTCGGCGCGCACCTCCTCGCCGGAGCCTTCGTCGAGCGGCAACCGCACCGCGAGGGCCTCGGAGCTGATCGCCACCTGTTCGGGCTTTGCCGTCGCGAGCCACTGCGCGAAATCCTTCGCGGCGTCCCCGCGCCGCTTTGAGAGCGCGGCGTTGGCCTCGGCCGTGACCTTTGGCAACTCCGCAAAGCGCGGCTCATCCGCCGCCACGGGCAGATAGATCACCGGCTTCGTGTCCTTCACATTGCCGTCGCTCGCCGGCTGCGTGGTGTTCCTGAAGTAGGCGGCCATCGCATAAAAATCCTTCTGCGTGATCGGATCAAACTTGTGGTCGTGGCAGGCGGCGCAGTTGGCCGTGAGCCCGAGCCACACCCACGAGGTGGTCGTCACGCGGTCGTTCGCATACATGGCGAGGTTTTCCTCGGCGATGGTGCCGCCCTCGGCGGTGGTCACGTTGCAGCGGTGAAAGCCGGTGGCGATGAGCTGCTCCCGCGTCGGGTTCGGCAGCAGGTCCCCGGCGATTTGTTCCACCGTGAACTCATCGAAGCGCTGGTTGCGATTGAACGCCGCGATCACCCAATCGCGGTAAGGCCACATCTCGCGGTAGTTGTCGATGTGAATGCCATGCGTGTCCGCATAGCGCGCGGCATCCAGCCAGTAGCGACCGCGATGCTCGCCCCACTGCGGCGAGGCCATGAGCTTCGCGACCAGCTTTTCGTAAGCATCGGGCGCGGGGTCGTTCACAAACGCCTCGACCTGCTCCGGCGTCGGCGGCAGCCCGGTAAGGTCCAGCGCAACTCGGCGGGCCAGCGTTCGGCGATCGGCTTCCGGGGCCGGTTTCAGCCCGGCGTGTTCGAGCCCGGCGAGGACATACGCATCGATCGGGTTCCGCACCCAAGGCTGGTCCTGCACCTTCGGCAGTGGCGCGCGCTGCGGCGGTTCAAACGACCAGTGCTTGTCGTACCTCGCACCCTGCTCGATCCATCGTTTCAAGATTTCCTTTTCCGCGGCGCTCAAGGTCTTGTGCGACTTCGGCGGCGGCATGACCTCGTCCTTGTCCTCGGCGATGATTCGTTGCCAGGCGTCGCTCTTCTTCAAATCACCCGGCACGATCGCCCGCACCCCCTCGATTTCGGCGGTCGCGCCTTCCGGCGTGTCCAGCCGCCGGTCGGCTTTGCGCGCCTTCGGATCGAAGCCGTGGCAGGAGAAGCATTTGTCCGAGAGAATCGGCCGCACGTCGCGATTGAACGACAAATCCGCCGCGGCGCTGCGGCCGACGGTGGCGGCAGCAACCGCGAGAATTCCGATTTGGAGGAAGGCAAAGTTCAGCTTCATAGCGCAGAACCACCATAACCCAGTTCGAGGCAAACTCTTGGGCTTGTTGCTGCAGCATACGAGGATGTCCACGAGGCCCCGCCGGGGTGATGTTGAAAATGGTGGGCGCGGTGGGCGGTCACACTCCGAGTGCGCAGCGGTGTTTGTTCTTTTTTGTCGTGTGTAACGCGAGGTTCTCGCTCGCCCTCCTTGACAGCAGGTGGTTCATCGCGCATGGAGAGCGCCTTCAAATGCGTCTCACCTCTGCCAGCTCCATTTTGATCATTGCGATCATTATTGGCTCCCACTCGGGGCAGGGATAGACGCGCACCAACCTACCGCAGCTCTAAGATCCCGACGCCCTGAGTTTACCGCTCAGGGCTTTTTTTTGCCCAAATCCAAAACATGAAAACCCAATTCGCTTCCGTCGTTTCGCTTTCCGAAATCGTCGCCGCGCGTTTGCGACTGAACGGAGCGATCGCTCGCACGGCGTGTGTAGAGTCTGCCGCTCTGAGCGAGCTGACCGGCGCGCAGATTTTCTGCAAACAAGAGCACCTGCAGCGCACCGGCAGTTTCAAGGAACGAGGCGCCCGCAATGCACTGGCACAACTGGCCCCCGATCAGGCCCATGCAGGGGTCATCGCGGCCTCCGCGGGCAACCATGCCCTGGGGCTGGCGTGGCATGGCCGCCTGCTTGGCATCCCGGTGACGGTGGTGATGCCGCGATTTGCGCCGTTGGTGAAAGTGGCGCGGTGCCGGCAATTTGGCGCTGCCGTGGTTCTGCACGGTGACACGTTTGACGAAGCCCGCAGCGAGGCGGACCGACTGGCCGCCGAGCGCCAACTGACCTACGTCCATCCCTTTGATGATCCGCAGGTGATCGCGGGCCAGGGAACGCTGGCCTTTGAAATCCTCGAACAGGTTCCCGATGCCGAAGCGATCCTCATTCCCGTCGGCGGTGGCGGCTTGCTCTCCGGGATGGCGACGGTGCTGCACGCTCTCAAACCCGATCTGCAAGTGATTGGGGTAGAACCCGCGAATGCCGCCTGCTTCGCCGCCGGACTTGCTGGAGATGCGCCGGTTCGCGTAGCCACTCGATTCACCCTGGCGGATGGCCTGGCTGTAGCCGAGGCGGGCCGGCACACGCTGGCCATCGCTCGTCCTTTGGTCCGCCACATGGTGCAGGTCGGAGAGGAAGATTTGGCGCTGGCCATACTCCGGTTGGCGGAAATGGAAAAGTGCATCATTGAAGGCGCTGGCGCCGCCGGTCTCGCGGCGCTGCTTGGTGGCAGTTTGCCGGAACTCAAGGGGCGCCGCGTGGTCATGCTGTTGACCGGGGGAAACATCGACCCCTTGGCCCACAGCCGGGTCATCGAACGGGGATTGGCGGCCGATGGGCGCATCTACCGCTTTGACGCCCTGATCAGCGACCGGCCAGGCGGCCTCGCGCATTTGTCCGCCGTGCTCGCTGCCGCGGGCAGCAACGTCACCGAGATTGTTCACAACCGGACTTTTGCCGGGCCGGACCTATCGCGCGTCCATGTGCTCTGCACCGTGGAGACTCGCGACCGCGCTCACATCGCTGAGATTCAACAAAGCCTGGCCGAAAATGGCGTGGAACTCTCCATCGGGGATCGTCCGCTGGCGGTCGCGTGAGTCACCCATACTACGTTGTGATGGTTCCCGATGTCCTCACGAAGATGGCCCCGCCGGCACGGCCGAAGTGGCAGACACCGGCGGGGCGCTCCCGCAACTTTAGCGGCCGCGGGCAGTCTTGAAGCCGATGCACGGCTTCGCTCGCGGCGGCTCGTAGGCACCGGGATTCAGCGCCTCCGCGAGCGTGTAGCTAGCGGAGGGATCACTGGGCTTGAAGACCAGGTCCCGAGCGGCGGCGACCCGCTCGGCGGCTTCGCGGCTGAGGGCGCTGAACTGGCGGTGATTCATCAATCGGCCGGGGCGGAGAATCGCGGGATCGAGATCCTCCATCCGGGCGTTGACCGAGCAGATGACGTGCAGCCGCAGCATCCTGCCCATCAAGCCATCGGCGATGTTGAGCAGTGACGACACGGCCTCACGGTTGTCGCCATGGCGCCGCCAGAGCAGACGTTCAGCGTCCTCCATGACGATGACTTTCACCCGCTCCGAGTGCCGCGTGTTCTGCTTCTGCCAGAACGGGACCAGGTCCGGTGAGGACAGCGCACTATCCTGCGATACCGGCAGGGCGTAGAAGACGTGCGTCTGCTCCAGGCGGCGAATCATCTGCGTGATGAGGCTCGTTTTTCCGGTGCCTGGCGGCCCATCGAAGATGGTGAGCCCTCCGGCGCGAGCGAGCGTTTTCTCCCCGAATTGGGCAATCCAGGTAAGGATGTCTTCACCGTAGCAAAGGCGCAGGAAGTCGTCGGCGACGGCCTCCGGCACGTTTTCAATCGGGTCAGCGGAGAAGTCGCCGCCATCGTGCCGCAGCATGTAAAACGCCGGCTGCTTGGGCTTGTCTTCGCCGTGGAGCGCTTTGCGCAGCTCGTCGTGGAGCTTGGTCACCTGGCCGGCTTGCGGCGCGATGATCTCGGCGTAGTTGCGCCCGTCGCCGTGGGCGACGACAAAGGCGCCTTCATCGAAGCGGAGCAGAAGTGTCGTCCAGCTCAGCTTGTCGTGATCGAACCACTTTCGCGCGCGAAACACGCGATCGTGGTAACGCTCGGCGAGCGTCTGGATTCCCGCCTCGTCGATCTCGAAGCCGATGCGGTGAAAAGGTGACAAAGCGTAGTTCACACCGAGATCGGACATGATCCCGTGGAGCGCCCAGTCGCCTTCAAAGTTAATGGAGTGGTTCATCTTTGGATAAGGGTTGGGGTGGGTGGAGTGGGCTTCCGTGGAAGTCGCGCGCCCACCCGGGCGCGCTGCGCGGCGACGAGTCGCCGGAGTCGAATCTGTCATGTGGTGTTTCACCTCCTTTCGAGTGGTGTGTGGATGTTTGCGGTTGAATGGAAATTGCTTGAGCGCTTCGAGCCTCGGAAGTTCGACCTGGATGAAGCGCGTGAGCGCTTCGAAGGGCGGCGCACCTCGACTTCTTCGAGCACGCCTACGACGAGCTGCGCGAGGAGCATCGACGCCTGGCCGGGTTGGCGCCTGATCCAGCGGCACGCGAGCAGCATCTGCCCTTGAGGGATGGTCGTTAGGAGCTAATTTCAAAAAGCGCCGTAACAATGAAATTGCACGGTTCACAAAATGACCCTGGTTAGCCGCACGAAGTCGAACGGCTCGAAAGACTCTTTTTGTTGATCCAGGCATCGAAGCCACCCAATGCCTCGCGGTGATGAACCTCGCCTGCGCGGACCGTTCGGCACGTTCAACCTGGTCTTAAAGGAAAGAGGCGAAATTCACGTTCCAATGTTCCATGCCAAACCAAGGAGACCGACCATGATGAAGAAGTGCTATTTGGAGGTTGCCGCTCTGCTGGCCATGTCGGCCGGGGCAATCCTGGCTGCCGGTGATGCCGCGGAAGCTGGCGGTTCCAAGCCGGCCGCGCCGCCTCCAGAGCCCAGGCCGTATCTGCTCAAGCCCGAAGGCCAGCAGTTTACCCTGCTGAAGAACTGGACATTCGGCAACCAGCGGGCGGATGCCACGGTGCGGGACAAAGCCGAGCTGGATCAACTTTTACTATCGTTACATTTGGGAGAACGGGAAGCTCGACAAGTTCAAAACCTACTGGTCCTACCATCGCGATTATCCCGAGGCTGATCCGAAATCGCTGCACGTCTTCAGCGACCGCGCGCTGATGCTCAAAGGCCGCATCCCGCCCGGCGGCGGGCTTCGGGATCGCGGCATCGAGTCGGGAATGCTGCGCGGCAAAATTCCGGTGACGCCCGGGATGTATATCGAGATGCGCGCAAGACTGACCGGGGGCGTCGGGGCTTGGCCGAACTTCTGGTTGGAGGAGGGCGTCCAGTATCCCGATGGGACTTTCTCCAAGCCACCCAAGGCACTGCCGGAGATCGACATCTTTGAGTTCTTCAACTGGGACGGCCGGCCGCAGACGCGGATCATGACCTGCAACATTCAGACCTTTGGCAGCCCTGCGGCCTACGGAAATCCGCACGATCTTTTCACCACCCTGAAGAAGGGGGAGTTGGATGTCGGCTTCGACTGCGCGAAGGATTTCCACGTGTTCGCGCTGGACTGGGTGGAGAACCAGCCGATCTGGCTGTTGGATGGCAAGCCGATCAAGCAGACTTACTACGAGTGGCACGGGCCGCCGGCACACCTCGTGGCGGCGAACTCCATCGGCATGAATCTTCCCGGCGTGAACCAAACGCAGATGGTCGCGGACGAGAAGCAGTGGGATTACGTCATCGATTACATCCGCATCTGGGATCACAAATCCGGCGCCTTGGTCGTTCCCGCTTCTGCTCCCGGCGACCGGGCAAAGGGTCTCGGCTCATTTGAGAATACGGGCGGGCGCTTGTCGGTGGCGGCAACCGGAAAGTGGGAGAGTCCGGTGCTCTCCGCCTCCACTTCGGACGCCGCGAAGCTGAAAGCGAATCCGCTGCTGAAGGTTGACCTTACCGTGCCGCCGGATGCCGGCGACGCCGGATGGTTTATGGTGAAACTGGCGATCAATGGAGAGGGAATTGAGCGGACGGAATCTCCGAAGTGGCTTCTGGATCGTCATCCGGGTAAGTCTGGAATCGATAAGGAGACGTTGTCGTGGAATACCTCGGATATCGTGGCAAAGCTGCCCGCCAGTCCGAGCTGGTTCAAAATCGAGCTGGTAACCCAAGGCGACCATCCCAGAACGATCTCCGTATCCAACCTTCGCGCCGAAGCTGCTTCGGGACCCGCCAACGCGGTGCCACTGAAGGTGGATGGCTCACCGGCGGCGGCGGAGTCCAGGCCGAATTCGGAGTCCAAACCCACGGCAGCAGTTAACCCAGACGGTCCCACGCCTTACCCCAGCAACGATCGCGACTGGCCGGGCAAAGGCGTGGTCCGCTCCTTCGGCTATATGGTGGGCGAGCGGAAGGCCTTCTGGACACAGCGTCAGAAAGATCAGGGGGCAGTGGTGTTCGTGGGCGATTCACTCACGGGCGGCTGGAAGAACCTCGCCGGGGATTTCCCCAAGCTCAAGGTCGCCAACCGCGGCGTTGGCGGAGACGTCAGCCGCGGCGCCTTGTTCCGCTTCAAGGAGGATGCGCTCGACCTGAAGCCCAAGGCCGTCGTGATCGAGATCGGCAACAATGACCTCACGGCCATGGGCTCGCCCGGCGATATGCTGTCGAACCTCGCTGAGATGCGGGCGATGGCGGAAAAGGAAAGACCGGGGATGCCGGTGGTGCTCTGCAGCATTCCCTCCAGCGCCAATCCCAAGGCGCCGGTGAAAGCGGATGCCCGCAAAGCCATGAATGAAGGCATTCGCAAGATGGCTTCCGAACACCAGAACACCTACTTCTGCGATCTCTTTACCGCGACTGCCAATGCGGACGGCTCGCCGAACCTCGAATACTTCGCCGACGACAAACTGCACCTGTCTGACGCCGGCCACGCCAAATGGGCGGAGCTGCTTACGACGATTCTCGATAAACTGAAGCTGCCGTAACAAAAAAGAACAAACACCGCTGCCAACTCGGCTCTTGAGTTCGCACCCGCAGGAGAATTTCACGGCGGTTCTTTCGGTGTTTCAGGCGCACCTCCCGGTGCATGACATGGATGGTCATGCGAAGCCTTTGGACTGGAAAAGTCAGGGGCGAGGAATCAGACAATACAGATCCGCCAGCTAGTCATCGTAAGATGACTCGCTTGACGGTTACTCCTTGAGCTGCCACCGTTGGCGCGGCTACTAACTCGCAGTTGTCTCCGCCAGGGACTTAATTGACTTGGTGACCGATGCCGCGCCGGCGCCTATGCAGTTAGCGCTCCGCGTTTGTAGGAGTGCGCTGCCGCGCAGTGCGTTCCGCCCCGTCGTCAGTTGCTGCTGGCGGCGGGGGTTTTATCGCCCAAATTGTGGTTCAATGTGTTGGTCGATGAGTATGGTTGCTTTCGATTGAGCGGCCGTCGGGCCGTGGTTTGATAAATGGTGAATCACCCGGAAACGAAGAACCCTGCTTGCTTATCAGGCGAGCAGGGTTCTCGAAAATCGGTGATCTCTGGTCAGATCTTGAACTACCTGCTTGCCTCCTTGGTAAGGTCTTCGTTCACGGAACTCGGCCGCGCACTGGTTGCTTGAACGCCGAAACCGCCTTCGGGTTTCCCAATGCGCACGGACCTACCCTCGCAACGCAACCATGCGGTCGCTTGCGAATGTATTGGATATGTTCTTAGTGCTCTCATTGGTAATGAAGGTAACGCTTAATAGACCCGCAATCTTAGATGGTCAATCGTGAAGTAGGAAAAACTTTGCGATGGGTGATCCCGGCCTGAGCCGCCAAAACTGCAGTGGGGCACCCCGCGATCCTTTGATTGAAGGTTGCTCTCACCATGGAGGCCCTCCACGAATAAGAGCGTGATCATGGAGAGCTGAGCGGTTTTCCACGCAACCAGGTCAAGGCCCTGCCAGCGGCGTCAGGGCGACGGTCAGGGATTCGTAGCCGAGAGTTCGATCGTAGGCGGCTTCGTGTTCGACCCGTTCTTTCGCATCCAGCACGGTGATGCCTTGCACCCGCTCGCAGCAGAGGCGCAGCAGCGTGCGGAGGATCAGCCGGGCGTGTGGGGCGCCCATGCAGAGATGCGCGCCAAAGCCGAAGGAAAGATGCGGGTTGGGTCTGCGGTCGAGCCGGATTTCGTGCGGTTGGTCGAAAGCGGTCTCATCGAAATTCGCGGATGCCCAGCAGAGTGCGACGCGACCACCCGCCTGGACCGGGACGCCATGAACTTCGGTTTCCTCGGGACACACGCGGCCAATGTGCGTCAGCGGCATGAAGACGCGGAAAAACTCTTCGCTGGCGTGGATGATTCGTCCTTTATCCTCGCGCAGAAACTCCAGCGCCTGCGGGTGCGAGGCAAGATGGCCGAGCGCGCAGGAGATGGTGTGGATGATGGTATCCCGCCCCCCGGCGAAGGCGATATTGGCAAACCCCAGCATCTCCTCGCGAGTGAGGGAGCGCCCGCGAAATGTCGCTTTCGTGAGGGCACTGAAGAAGTCCTCGCCCGGATTTGAGAGCGCGCGGTCGAACTGCTCTTCCAGATACTCGTCCAGTCCGGCGCTTTTCCTCAGGCCTCCATCGATACGGAATACGTGAATACCCCAGCCGATCCATTTTTCGGCCTCGGATTCCGGCACATTGAGCAGGAGGGTGAGCGCGCGCGACTGCAGTGGCAGGGCGAACTCGTTGACGATCTCCAGGGAGTCTCGGTTCAGAGCGTCCGTGAGCAGGCCATCGATCAGGGCCTCCATCCGCGCGATGAAGGCGGGATCCTTGGGCCTCTGAAAGAAGGGTTCGGCAATTGCCCGATAATCGGAGTGATCGGGCGGATCAGTTTCGAGGGGCAGTTGCCGCACCGTGCGCACCTCCTCCTCCGATGGGATCGGCACACGGAAGGGCGCGTCGGAACTGTAGGTCTTCCAATCCTTGGCCGCACGCCGCACGTCCTCGTGGCGCAGGATCATGGGGATATTCTCGCCTTGGAACGGGCATTTCAGAAGGCCGTCCGTCTGCCGCCTCTCACGGAAGGGATCAGGAATTTTGCTCATCGGGTAAAGAGTGGATTTATTCCGAATGATAATTCCGCGCCCTCAACCAGCGCGAGACAATGAACGGATCGCACGCTCGGCCGTGCTTTCCTCCAGTGCGCCTTTCGACTCGATATCGGCGGTTTCTGAAAGAGGCGGACCGGTTGCTCCTTGCGGGAGCGCGGATTTCCACAGCGAAAACTCCGACAGCAGTTCACCGACGTGATCAAGCAGGCCCCAGTCGCCCACCGGGCTCTGGATCTGGCCGAGATGAACAGCGGAGTGGCAGGCGTCACGGGCGAGCAGCAAACGCTACCTTCGTGCTTTCCGTTGCCAGCGAATGAATTCAGCGCTGAGCCGGTCGCCAACCAACGGGCGGCTGATTCCGTCCACGCGAGACGAGCCGCCTTGAGTCGAGTCCCAGGATCAGCCGGCGCGCATTCCCGCCGAGAACCAAGGCCTCGTCCGTTGGCGAGAGCCCGAGCAATCGAATCTTGTGAAGCTCGAGTCCGGGGTGCAGCCACGGGCCGTCCGACCCGAAGAGTAACTTCCTCGCACCCGCGCGGCGGATGGCTTCCACGAGGTAGTCAAACCTCCGCACGCCCGAGGTATCGGCATAGACATTGGGGTAGCGCGCGAGTTGGTAGATGACCTCCTGATGCGCGCGAAAGCTGTCCGCAAAGCTCCCAAGGTGCGGGATGATAAAGATCACGTCGGGGAATTGCGGCGCCAGCAGATCCACGACTTGTGCCTGGCCCGCGACATCGACGAGCAACGGCACCCGGAATTTGCGCGCCACTTCGCACACTTCGCGAGTTGGCATGTGATCGTGCCCATGCACTTTGATCCCGCGAAAGCCCCACTTGGTCACGGCTTCGCCGACCATGTTGCCGATTCGGCCAGCGTCGCGCCCGGCGTGGACCATCGCAAAGCCGGTGAGCCGACCACCTGAACGCGCGACCACGCGGGCCACTTCGCGATTGCCCTCACCGTAGTCGGAATGAAACGCGGTAAAGACAACCGTATGCCCAATCCCCGCGCGCCGCGCCCGGCGCAGGTAGTCGCCGAGTGGAGCGTCGGTATTCCAAGGCGCAGTCATCACATCGCCGCGCCCGGCATGGCAGTGGCAGTCGATGATCATGCGAACGCGTTTCGCTTCTGCGCACCAGCGCGCAGATCGGCCCTGCGGAGGCCGCCAAGGTTTCCGAGGAAGGCCATGCTCGTGAGGATGCCGCGGTGAAAATTGCGGAGGCTGAATTTCTCGTTCGGTCCATGTGCTGCCTCACCGGGCGAGGCGAACCCCATGAGCACGGTCGGGATGCCGAGAATTCGGGCAAATTCGCTGACGGCGGGAATCGTCCCGCCGGAGGCGATCAGCACGGGCCTTCGCCGGAAGACGCGGGCATACGCGCGCGCCGCGGCCCGCATGGCGGGATGGTTCGGGTCGATCGTGGCGGGACGCGCGGCGAATTGTCCATGCACCGTCGAGCGCACCGTCGGCGGTGTGATGCTCGCAATGTAATCTCGCACGAGGTGGGCGATTTCTTCCGGCTCCTGGTCCGGCACCAGCCGAAAGCTCAGCTTGGCGAGTGCCCTTGCCGGGATCACCGATTTTGGGCCCTGGCCAGTGTGACCGCTCACCAGGCCGGTCACGCTCAACGACGGCCGGAGCGCCAGGCGCTCGGCGATCGTGTACCCGCTTTCTCCCCAGGGCGTGGATGCGCCGGCCTCCGCCAGCACGGACGCATCGCTGGCCGCGTGGCGCATGATCGCGGAACGCGCGCTCCGGCTGTGACGGCGCACTCGGTCGTAGAATCCGGGGACCGCAATGCGCCCGGCGCCATCGTGCAGTCGTGCGACGATCTCGCAAAGCGCCTGGGCGGGATCATGCACGGCGCCGCCGAAGCTGCCGGAGTGCAAATCGTGGCTCGGCCCGAGCACCTCCAGTTCGAGTGCGAGCTGCCCGCGCAGCGAACGGGTGAGCGCCGGCTGATCCGGCGACAGCATTCTCGTATCCGACACGACCGCGAAATCCGCCGCCAGCGCCTCGCGGTGCCGGGAGAGGTAGGGCACGAGATTGGGACTGCCGATTTCCTCCTCGCCCTCAAAGAGGCAGACCACATTTACCGGCAAAGTCCCGTTGGCGCGGAGCAGCCGCTCAATCGCCGTCACATGAGTAAACATCTGCCCCTTGTCATCGCTCGCCCCACGCCCGTAGAGATGACCATCTTTCACCACCGCTGCGAAGGGTGGAAAGCGCCAGCCATCCTCCACCCTGGCAGGTTGCACGTCGTAGTGGCCGTAGATGAGCACCGTCGCTTTCCCCGGCGCGCCTTGCCAGCGGGCTACGACGATCGGGTGGCCCGCCGTCGGGACGATCCGCACGGTTGTGAGGCCCGCCCTTTTCAATCGTTGGGCAAGCCACCCAGCGCAGCGCTCCACATCGACGGTGCGCGCGGGGTCGGCGCTGACGCTGGGAATGCGCACAAATTCCTGCAATTCGCGAATGGATCGGGCCCCTGTCCCGCCACCGCCCGAAGGGACTTCCGCGCGCGCCTGGGCCTCATCCGAACTGAACATGGGCAATTCGGTGAGATCGACAGGGTTGGCGCCGACTGACGGAAGGCGCTTTGGTGATTGGGTCTGCTACGGCATCTCGACCTGCCGCCCGTTTCGACCGGGTGGGCGCGCGCCTCGGCTCGTCGAACGCTCGGCGGCCCGCGCAGCGCGCACCGGGCTGCGCCCAGCGCTCGGCTGCCGCTCCCACGGAAGCGTCCCAGGCTTCTCCGTGCGCGCGGCGAGGCCGAGCGATTGCGCGCTGGTCAGGCATTCTTCGGCAAACTCGGCGATCTCAAGCAGGAGGGCTTCGAATTGTCCGCGCTGCATCTTCATCACATGCGGCTGCGCCAGCCACCGAAGCACTTCCCGGCCCGCGACTCCCATCCGCTGGCGCGGCGAGGTTACGAGGCGCTCATTGAAGTATCGGACCAGGATCTCTTCCACCGTGTCCCACGCGCTGTCCGTGCCGAAGAGATTCTTGACGTCATCCGAGCCCAGAATCTTGAAAGCGCCTTCGAGCAGTTGCATTACTTCCACGCGCATGACGTTCAGGTGGCCGAAGGAGGTAAACTTCAAGTTATTCCGCAGGTCCAATCCCGCCCGGCGCACGATCGCGATGCTGCCAAAGCTCGGATCGTAGGCGCGTTCCCGCACCACGTCGCTGATCCGCTTGTCGCGCCAGAAGAGCGCCACCTGATTGATAAAGTGGCTGAACTGATTGTGGAACTCGACATTCGGAGTCGTGCCCGCCGGCACTGTCGCCCGGCCGTAGCCAAACGCCCGCCGGTAGGCCATGAGTCGATCGTCGATCGTGTAACGAAGCACATCTCGCCGATCGAACTGGTAGAGGCCAAATGCGCCCGGGCCGCTCGACAGCCGCACCGCGCCGGCATTGAAGAGTTCCTTCAGTTTTCGGATGACGCGAAACACACCGATCCGTTCGTGCTGATAGATGTAGTAAAGGTCGCCCACGGCCACGAGCCGTTCCGAGGTGACCTGCTCATCGTAAGGTTCTACGCCTTGGGGAATCCGGGTTTTGCCGAACTCATCGGCGGCATCCGGCCCGAGACCGATGAGCTGGGAGATGCCCTTGTCGGGCGGCGGTGGGACTTGCCCATCCTGCCGCACCGTCGCCGCCAGCAAGTCGTCGATGCTCTTCATCAGCGCATCGCCCAATTGTGGGTTGGCGATCAGATTCGCGGCATGAAGGTCGGTGGCTTTCTCCCGCAACGCGGCGATGCGGTCGAACATTTGTTGGTAGTCGCTTTCTCGTGCCATATATTAAGTTTGTTGGTTAGGGTCGAATATCTCAGCCCACTGTGAAGCCATCCTTAAGCGTCGCGGACTGCTCATCGGGATTGGTTACGATAACGTCGCGCTTCCCCTTGGGGGCATCCCCGGCGATATCTATCTCAGCATGAAGGTGGCCGTGCGCGTCCAACTCCTTTGGCGTCACTTGGATTTTCTGCCCAAAGGCGATTTTTGTGGAACTCTTCAAGTTGTCACCGACGATCTCGACAGGCACATCCTTGTGTCCCTGTTTTCCAGTAAGAGGATTGACTCTGGTAATCGTTGGCGGGTCAGCCAGCTTGATCTCAAACTTCTCGGAACTATCGGTTTGACCGTCGGCATTCTCGATCAGGACGGTGTAAAACTTACCAAGAGGGACGTTTTCAAACTCCGCCAGAATCTCGGAGGAATCGTCCACTTCCCCGCCTTTTGGAGGGATGCCTTTTTTGTTTTCGTCCACGAGCGTGACTTTCATGGGCGCCCGGAAGTTCATCCCGTTGATGGTAAGGTTCACTTTGCCTCCCATGGTAACAAGATCGAGACCGACGGTCTTAATCTCGGGCGCTGGCACCACGATCGTGAGTTTGCCGGTCAGCGTGACCGAGGGTCCATCCTCGGGTGTGAAGCGGACATTCCAACTCCCGGTCCGGAATTTCGAGCTGGTCTGGTCGAACTGCGCGAGCAGGCGAGTGCTGGTGATGGGAGTGGAGGAAAGGGCTTCGACCTCCTGACCGTCCGGCCCCATCAGGACGACCTTGCCGTCTTTGCCAAAACCTTCGCCGATCAGCGTGATCCGAATGCGCGCGTTGACGTCGATTCTTACCTCCGGCGGCTCCACGTTCAGGAGCACCGCCGGGCGGACATCGCTGGCCAACTCGTGCGCTTTCACCAATTGCGTCTCGAGCTCCTGCAAGGCGCGCCGCACCCGATTGCTATGGAAGCCGCGAGCAGGGCTGCCCGTGTCCGATTCGGAGATGGTCCTGGCAGCCGAAACCAAATCGCGGAGCTGGCGCAGGGTGCGTCGCGCCGCTCCGACGCCATCCTTGCCCGCGTCCTGAATGAGTTGGCGGGCTTCGCCGGTGGCAAAGTCTTCCACCCAGCCCAGCAATTCGGCGACGGTCAACGGTGAAGGCGACTTCCCGTTGGTTTTCGGGAAGGGAAGGCTGGTCGTCTGCCGCTCGACCGCGCCAAAGAAGACCGAATCCATGGCTTCGTAGGTCTCGCAGACGGATTCGGCGACCGACTCGAGGGACTGGGAAAGCAGGACGAGTTGCGTGCCGAGGAAGGGCTCCGCCTGCCGCAGCCGATCGAAGTACTTCCGATTTGCCATCCACGTTTGCCAGAGCGTGATCACGTAATCGACGAGGATTAGCGAGTTGGTCAGGTTTTGTTCTTCGGCGATGGTGTTGACGCGGTTGCGATCCAGCCCGAAGCGTTCACGAAGCACTCCTAACTGGCCGCCGACCAGCTCGGGGCTGCCCGGATCGGGGCTGGCGCCGAGCAGTTGATCGAAGAAATCTTCCACGCGCTGGACACGCGGGCCGCGGGCCGCGCCAAATTCCCGCAACAGTTGGGTGAGCGCACTGCGAACGATCGAGCGGACGGACTCCATCTCATCGTCATTTGCGTCGTCGCGGAGCGGGGTCAGACCATCAAGCAGCGGCAGTGCCTGGCCAACCGCCACGTTGGCGCGGGAGAGGATGCTGGCCTGGGCGCCGGTGATCTCGCCGAGATCGGCCTGCACCATGTAATTCTGCGGCTTCCACTCCCACTCGGTGTGGCCCTCGGTTTGCTTGAGATCGAAGGCGCGGTTGAGCGCGGCGACGAAACCCTTGGTGTCGTTGCTGCGGTAGCGCCAACCGAGCAACTGCCGGATGGTTTGCTGAGCCGTATTGGTAACCGAGCCAGCACCCGAAGAACCTGGGGGCTCATCGTTGCGGCCACCCCCGCGGCCGCCGTTAACGTCCGAGGTGAGGATAGGGTAACTGACGGCATCTTCGACTGCGGTGGTGAATGTTTTAATATCGTTGGGATCGGCCATAGTGGTGTCGCTCCGATGGTGTTCAGGTTTTGGTTGTTGAAGAATGCTTGTCTCGATTTCTGAGGTGGGTGGAGTGGCAGCGGGACTTTGCCGGGCGACCAGGCGGGCGCCGAGCTCCGCGGTCAGTCAAGTGATGTTTCCGCTGAGTTCGAGCTGGTCTTCACGGAGGGTTATTTGCTGCCCGATATTGGTTGCCTGCACCGACACGGAATTGTGCGCCATGCGCTCGGCCAGTTCTGCCCAGCAGTCCAGGAGCGCGCTGGCGGCTGCATTCATCGGCGCCGCACAACGATCGATTCCGGTCTTGGCTTCCTGGCTCCACGCGCGCCACTCGCGTCCACGCTCCCGACCCATTTCCAAAAGCTGCGCGATGTGATTATGTGCCGCGAGTTCGCCTGCATACAGAGCCATGAAGCGATTCATTAACCCGTGAAGCTTGTGCAACGCTTTTCGCGCCTGGTCCAGTTCAGCGGTCGCCTTGCTGCTTTGAACTGCCACCGCGGCGTGGGCATCGGCTTCGTCAAGTGCGCCGGCTAAGTCCGTCACCAAGGCATCCAACTGATCCACGATCACTGCTTCTCCCCGGGCGGGCTTGTCTTCGGCTACCGTGACCTGCAGTGCGGAGACGGTCTCTTGAAGGTCAGCCAGGGAGCGGCGCAACGAATCAAAGGCGGTTTCGAGACTCATAGGGTTACCTCCGTGCGAGTTCGGAATAGAAATTGGCTTTGATCGTTTCCGGAGGCGCGAGGCGATTGTCGATCGCGAAGCGGGCAGCACCAATGAGAAAGCGCTCGGGCACAATGCCGGGATCATTTCCTTTGCCGAGGCGGTTGGCGGCCTCCTCGATCATGCGCTGCTCCTTCTGCGCAAAGCGGAATACTTCGGCGAGACGCTTGCCGCCGAGCTCTTGGAACGGCTGGTAACAGACCGTATCCACGACCAGCGCGATGGCGCGCGGCGCGGTGCGCAGCAAAGCGGGCGGGAAGCCGCCCGATTGGGGCGCCGCATAGATTCGCCGCCACGCCGCGCTGTACTGCTCGGCCTCCGCTGCGAAGCCCATGCGGCGCAGCAGTTCCGTGCTGAGCAGCACCCGCAGGTATGGCGTGGGGTGAACCGCGTCCGGACTGAAACTGTAAGCCACCTCGGGTGAGCGACCGACCACATCCATCAAACTCGCGACGATGCCGGGCCCACCCAGGAGCAATCCGACGAGGTCGCAGAAGGACTCGCGATTCCACTGGGTCCACGTTTGGGCGACCGCGGTCCCGAGGCCTGCGCCCAGCAGCCGCCGGGCGATGGCCCGGGGCACGGCCAGGTTCAGGCCGAGGTCGTTTTGCAGATTGTGGCCCACCTCGTGCAAGACGGCTCCCAGCGTCCACGGATTCACCAGGCGATGATACGGGAGTTGAACGAGCGGGAAGGGATTCAACTCGCGCCCAAGCGAACGCATGCGGATTCCGCGCCGGAAAGTGGCCGGCCCAAACCCCGTGCGCATGTAGCAGAACGGCGGCGGCGCTGGAACGGATTTAGCCTTGCCCATCCCGGTATAGGCCACCTGGTAGCAATCCAGCGCGATCCGATCGCAGCCGAGCAACCAAGTGCCATACGGCGACTGGCGCTGGCCGAAGAGTTCGAAGTAGAAGTCCCAGATCTTCTCGATCTTGCGCACGGCGTCGTGGGATTCGTGCTTGTGCGTGACCGCGCGGGTGAGCCGCGCGGGCGAAGGCTCGCGAATGGCCGCGGCGCTCAGGCGCTGCATCGCGACCGCCCGGCGCACCAGCCCGGAGCGCAGCCTGGCCATGAGCTGGTTCACCCCCTGCACATGCCCGGCCGTCGGCGACTCCGCGCCAGTGCCAAATTCCGTCCGGCTGAAATCCCGCAGCGCGCGGGTGTGGCGGGCGAGATTCAGGGCCTGCGCCCGCAGCCAGGGCGCCAGCACCGGCTGCGTGGCGCTCGACCGCGCGGGACGCGACGGCGCAGGACGCGAAGGTGCGGTCGGCGCAGCTCCAAGCTGGGGGGCAGTGGCGGTGGCTACGGACATGGGACGCAGGGTATTTTTTAGAGAGCGGGATGACCCCTAGCGGCCGCAGCAGCGGCAGCGGCACCCGCCCGGAATCGGAGCGGCCATCGACACTGAAGCTCGCGTGGCGGTGCTGCGTGCCAGCGGACCTTGCACCCGTGGCCGGGCGGAAGCCGGAATGCCGAGCGTCTGCGCCGCTCCACGGTGGAAGCGAGCATCGGCGGCGCGCGACCTGCGATAGCTTTGCGCGAGCGTCGCGGGACTCTGGATGACATTCGCCGTGCGTCGCGCCAGAAGGCGCAGGGCGGTCTGTGGCGTCATGGCGCCAGTGGATGCATAGCGGCGAAGCACATCGGCCATGGTGCCGCGGGCGATGCGTGGCAATGCGTGCAGGAGCGGACGGGTGGCAGGGTTGCGAAACAGCACTTGCGCCACATTACCGACACCGCGCGTCAATTGGGGCGCCACGCGGCTGATCGCAGCAGGCGCCAGCCTGCGAGCGCCGGGGGCGGCGAGTCTCGCCGCCTGCGGCAGCACCCGCATCGCGAGCGGCAGTGCCACCCGGGCAGCGAGCGGGATGAGCGGGAGGAAATGCTCGGCGGCTTCCTGGGCCGACGTCGCCTCGGCGGCGGCGTGGCCGAGATGCTCGAGGTGGGCGTCGGCCTGCGTGCGGCGGGCCGCGTTCCACTCGAGTTCCAGCGCCACCGCCGCTTCGTGGCTTTCCCCTTCGATGATGGGCCAGGGCGTTCGTCGCGCGCTCATCGCGGCGCGTGCCGCGGCCAGGCCGATACGGCGCAGGGCTTGGGATCGCCCGCCGCGGTCGGCCATCGCCGCCAGATGGTTGAAAAAGGATTCCTCCTCTGCCTCTCCTTCATGGAAGGACGCATGAGCTGTCTCGTGCGCCCCGCCAGGAGTGAACTCAAACTCGTTGGTCAGTTCTGCTGCAAGTGAAGCCATTGGGAATCTCCGGTAAAGGGACGCGGTTTGTGGGATTAGATGGCAGACGGCCGGCGGTTCAGCCGCTGGGTCATCGGCCGCGCAAGACGCAGATTGCGCTGGAGAATGACGCCGCACATGCGAGGGCTGGACAGAACTTGCCGCGTCTGCGCCGCCATGGTGCGGGCGGCGCGAACCCGCGTAATCGGCCTGCCGGCGCGCGCGCCGCGGACGAGCGAACCCGCCGTGCGACGAATGATCGTGGGGATCACGCGAACCATCGGGCGTGTGGCCCGGCGCAGCCGCAGCAAGCGGGCGAGAATCGCCGCTCCCCGCACGAGGGCCGGCACCAACTGCCGCAATGCCCGCCGGTCGCCGGCGGACAGCATCATCGTCACGGCTCCTCCGACAAGCGCCTCGGATTCAAACTCGTTTGCCGACTGCGCCGCAAAGTGGGCCATCAACTCGGCCTGCGCTTCGTGGGCGCCGAGTTCAAGAGATGCCTCGTGTTGGACCTCATTCGACTCAAAGGCCTCATTCGATTCGAGCGACTCGAGGGATTCGTTCGACTCGAAGGCCTCGTTCGATTCGAAGGCCTCATTCGACTCGAGAGATTCGAAGGCCTCATTCGATTCGAGCGACTCGAGGGATTCGTTCGACTCGAAGGCCTCATTCGACTCGAAAGTCTCATTCAATTCGAGGGATTCGAGAGATTTGTTCGACTCGAGGGATTCAGATTCCAGCGCCCGTGTTGCCAGGGACGCGAGTTTGCCCGCCAGCAGCGCACCGGCAGGTCCGCCGAAAGCACCGCCAACGGCTTTGGCGAGAACGGGGGCGGCTACCTTTGCGATGCTGCGCAGCATCGGCGCAGCGCGGCGCACCACACTGCCGATTCCGCGAAACGCACGCTTGAAGAATTGTTGACCCGCTTCGTGGGCGCTTTCGTCTTCAAACTCGAATTCATGGAGCGACTCATGGGCCGATTCGTCTTCAAATTCAAATTCATGAAGCGACTCATGGGTGGATTCGTCTTCAAATTCATGAGCGCTCGATTCGTGCGATTCTGGTGAAAGCTCGTTCTCGAGTTCCCATTCAAATTCATTGTGTTGTAGTTCGTGAGTCATGGCAGGAGTCCTGATGGTTAATAGAGTTTGTCTGTTTGCTTGGACGAATGGGTTTCTACGAGCGGAGCGAATCCCGCGGTAGTCGCACGTTGATGCGAGACACAGGCGAGGCAGCGCATGCCGGCTAACGCAGACATGCTCGCGCATTCGTGCGACATGCGCCGCCCGGGGATGTCCGGGAGCATCCTTCCGCCGGCGATGAAATTACTCTCCCAACCGATCTTGTTCACTGCCAGCACCCGTCCTTAGTTTGCCTGGCTTTCGAGCGAACGCGCAATGAAGCCTGAAGATAACCCGCGACAAATCGAAACCGTCCTGGTCACCGGCTTTGAGCCGTTCGCGGGCGAAGCGATCAATCCTGCCGGTGAGATTGCGCAATGGCTCGACGGTGCGGAGATCGAGGGCCATCGAGTCATTGGTGCGATTCTTCCGTGCGTTTTCGGGGCCAGTGCCACCGTTCTCAAGAAGCTCATCCAAGCCTGCGCTCCGCGGCTCATCGTGTGTCTCGGACAGGCGGGCGGTCGTGCGGAAATCAGTCTGGAGCGCGTCGCCATCAATGTGGACGACGCGCCTATTCCCGACACTGCGGGCAACCTGCCCGTGGATCGGCCGATTGCGCCCCGCGGGCCCGCTGCCTATTGGTCCCGGCTGCCGATCAAGGCAATCGTCGCCGCCGTGCGCAGGGAAGGGATACCCGCCAGCGTGTCGCAGACCGCCGGCACCTATGTCTGCAATCACGTCTTTTACGCACTGATGCACGAACTCGCCCACCGCCGGCCCGAAGCACGTCTCCACGCCGCCACCGGCGGTTTCATCCATGTACCTTACCTCCCGCAACAGGCGCGCGGGCACCAAGCTCTGCCCGAAGGGCCGTGTCCGCCGTCGCTGCCATTGGATGCCATGACGCGAGCGATCGAAATCGCCGTGCGAGTCTCGCTCACACCTCGTCTCCACACGCCCACCGCACTGCGCGGTACGTAAGTGGAGGCGGCGCCGATCGATTGCGGTCGGTGTCTCAGGAGAAAGACACGCCCGCGTCAGCGCAGGCGGCGCTACCGTGGATGGGGTCGCGCGTTCGTGTGACGTGCGCGCGGAAGGATCGGAAAGCCATGATTGCACGCGTAATTTTCAGTTCCGATTTTCATTGCCATGCGTCCTCGGAGCTGGCTACCAAGCCACAGAGGCCCGAGGCGCCCCGCCGACAAATAAAACCTATTTAGTCCTATGAAGGCTCGTCTGGATGCAGTGTTCGTTCCCCAGGGTTCGCAAAAACGCACGCCCGTCCCCCGCTCAGGAAGACTTCCGCAAACGCCGGCGGCAAGTCGTCATGCGGCGGATTCGTTGCGACCGTCGAGGGAGGTCGCCGATCGGCTGGCGGAAGAGATTCGTGCTGGGTTGAAAAAATGCGCGGAGTCCGAGGACCCAATCGCTCCCGAGGTAATGCTCGATAAAGTAGTCAACGGCTATCGCGTCGTCGTGGTTCGCAAGCAAACCGCTCCAGACTCCCGCGTATTGCTCAGCCCGCACGAAATCGAGATCGCGCGGATGATCGGGAAAGGTTTGCCGAACAAGACCATCGCCGGCGTGCTGGAGATCAGCTCGTGGACCGTCGGAACTCACATTCGCCGCATCTTCGCCAAACTCAATGTGACTTCGCGTGCCGCGATGGTCACGAAAATGATGGAGCTCGGCATGACAGAAAATCGTCATTATGCCGGTGCGGTCGCAGCCGCTGCGTCCGCGCGTTGACTGCGGTACCGGAAAGACGTGGGGGCTGGAAGGCAGCCTCTTCTGGGATCTAATAGGAGGAGTCTTCGCCTCGGTCATCATCCTGCTCGTGCTCTTCAGGATGCTGCACTGAGACGCTGGCCGCATTGGCGGCGGCCGCGCGCTAGCGCTAGTGCTGCTCTCATCTTCGGTTTCGCCAAGGAAAGCCACCCTCCACGCGCTTGCCGCCCACGATCCCCAAGTCACCACGTAGCGCACCCCGCGCAAATGAGCCTCCTGGCGCTTGACGATGTGAGCACGCTTCGGACGAGGCACTCAAAAAAAGCTGCCACCCGTTCGCTGAACGTCCGCGCTTAAAATTGCATGAATGGGGTATTTCGGTGCAATTTCCCGCTTCCGTGGCACCGGGCTGCTCCGCAAAAGCGAATCGCCCGGAACCCTGTATAGATCAGGTGGTTTCGGTCAGTCGCCGCCAATGGCGCGGAGCGTCATCGGGGCGAAGCGACGGCCTGATTGGCAGCGTCTCAGGAGGCTGGCGAGGTGGTGAAGGAGATCATCGGGTGAAACGGAAAATGAAATCCACCACCCAGACTGCCGCCGCCCCACCCCCCGAGAACTCGTGGGTGACGCTCAAAGGCTGCGCCTGCTATATTGATCTCAATTCCCATGACCCGTTTCGTTTTCCGCTTCTCAGCCAGTCTCGTCGCCAGCCTTGGCCTTGCCGGTGCCGTCCGCGCTGCCGAGCCGTTTGACGCCTTCCTGGAGACACACTGTATCAGCTGTCATGGCCCCAAGAAGGAGAAGGGTGACTTGCGGATCGACCAGCTCTCGCGCGATTTCAAGTTGGGCGCGGACGCTCATCGTTGGGCGGACGTGATCGAACAGGTCAATTCCGGCGAGATGCCTCCGAAGAAGGAGAAGAAACCGACGCAGGAGGAAATCGCGGCGTTCGTCACGAGTCTCGACTCGCGGCTCAAGGAGGGCCGGGCGGCGCGGATGGCGGCGCGGCCGGCGGTGTCGCATTACCGCTTGAGCCGGAAGGAATATCAAAACACGGTCTATGACCTGCTCGGCGTGCGCTACGATCCGGCCAAGCCGGGGGAACTGATTGAAGACACGCGGTGGCATGGTTTTGAGCGCCTCGGGTCGGAGCTGACGCTTTCGCCATCGCACGTCGATCGCTTTTACCGCGCTGCGGAACTCGTGCTCGACCGCGCCTTTCCCGCCGCGTCCGTCGAGGCTCGCAAAGTCCGCAAGACCGCGGCCGAATTGCGCTATGGCGGCGGTAAGGAACAACAGGCGGCGCTGGACCGGTTCGGCATCAAGCGTCCGCTGCGTTACCTGCTCTTCCCTGGCACCGTTCAGAATGCGCTCTCACCCAACTGGCTGGGAAAAGGGGGGCCGGAGCAGAGCGGGCTCTACAAAGTCCGCATCCAAGCCAGCGGAATCCGTCCGCCCGGCGGCCAGCCCGCGCACTTGAGCATCGGCAAGCGCACCGGAGAGGAGACGGTGGATGGCCTCATCGAGTTTGATCTCACGGCACCGGAAGACAGTCCGCAGGTTTATGGGTTCGAGGTGTTTCTCGAGATGCCCGCGACGCTGGACTTCTGCGTCGTGGCCACCGATGTGGTGGATCGAAGGAGCGGCGCCGCTTTCCGCAATGCGCTCGGCAGCAGGGGCGGGTATATTTTCACGCATAGCAGCGAATCCCTGCTCCTCAACCCGAACGCTCCGCAGATGTTCGATGACAAAGGGAACGGTCTCTTTTCGACGGTGCTTCTCGATTGGATCGAATGGGAGGGGCCGCTGGAGACGGACGCGGAAAAGTCCCGGCGCACGGGTCTGGTACCCTCCGATGACGCGACCCCCGAGGTGGTTGCGGAGCATCTGCAACGCTTCGCCGAACGCGCCTGGCGGAGGCCGGTCAACAAGGAGGAGCTGGCGGAGTATCTGAAATCCTACCGCTCCGAACGCGAGGCGGGCGAAAAGCCGGCCGACGCCTATCGGGTGGCACTGCAGGGCGTGCTGACCTCCCGCAACTTCCTCTACCTTGTCGAGGGCGACCCGGTGGCCCGCGAGCGTCTCAACGACTGGGAACTCGCCTCGCGGCTCTCGTATTTTCTGTGGAGTTCGATGCCGGATGACGCCCTCTTCACCGCGGCCAAACGCGGCACCCTGAACGGCGAGGGATTGAAGAAAGAGGTGGACCGCATGTTGAAGGACAACCGGATCACCCGGTTCATCGATGACTTCTCACGGCAGTGGCTGCAACTGCACCGCCTGGGCACGTTCACGCCGGACAAGAAGCTCTACCCCAACTACGACGCGTGGCTTGAGACGAGCATGCGGGACGAGCCGGTGGAGTTTTTCCGCGAGATGCTCGTGATGAACCGACCCATGGATGACTTCCTCGATTCCAACTGGACCATGGCCAATCCCCGGCTCTGCGATTTCTACGGGCTGCCGGAGCCGAAGGCGGACGGCTTCCAGCGCGTGTCGCTCAAGCCCGAGGATCATCGCGGCGGTCTGCTCACGATGGGCGCGTCGCTCGGGCTGACTTCGGACGGAACGCGCCACCGCCCGGTGCACCGCGGCGTCTGGCTCAGCGAAGTGATTCTGGGCAAGACGCCCCCGCCGCCGCCGGCCAACGTGCCCGCCATCGAACCCAATCCACCGAAGAGCCCCAAGGCAACCCTCCGCGATAAAATCGAGGCGCACCGCAGCGACGCAAACTGCGCCGCCTGCCACGCGAAGATCGACCCCCTCGGACTAGCTTGGGACAACTACGATGCCATCGGGCAGTGGCGCACCCGTGAGAAGGTCCCGGCGGGAGTCGGAGAGGATCCGTTGATCAATCCCGCCGGGCTGATGCCCGACGGTCGTCCGTTCAAGGATGCCAACGAGTTCAAACGCCTGCTGATCGAGGACCGCGACAAGTTCGTGCGCGCCTTTATCGAACACCTTAGCACCTACGGCCTCCGCCGCGTGCTCACCTTCGATGACCAGGAAGACCTCAAGGCCATCGAGGCAGCAGCGAAGAAAAACCAATCCGGGGTCAAGGACATCGTCCGAGCCGTGGCCCTGTCCGAACTGATGAGGAAGCGGTGATGGAGTGGAGGAGTAGTGGAGTAGTGGAGTGTTGGAGTAATGAAATACATGCCCCAACACTCCAGCATTCCAGCACTCCAGCACTCCAGCACTCCAGCACTCCAGCACTCCAGCACTCCACCGCCCGGAACAAGAACCAAGATCTCAGAACCATGAGCACCACGAGACGAAATAAGAACCGTGGATACCAGCAGCTGCTGGTCTGGCAGGATGCTATCGAGCTTTATGGGCTCGCTTTGAGAGCTGTTCGTGGGTGGCCTTTTGAGCTGAAGAAACTCGCCTCGCAGTCGATGGCTTCCAGTGATTCCGTTCACCGCAACATCGCCGAAGGCTACTGCCGCCGCACCGTTCGTGAGTATCTTCAGCATCTCAGTATTGCATTGGGGTCACTTGGTGAAACTCTTTCGGGTTTCATCGCCTACTCACGCAATGGCCAGATCGACCTCTCCACCTTTGAGCACCTCGACACGCTGGTTTTCCGGCTGGAGAATCGTCTCCTGAAGCTCGTCGAGGCCCTCGAACTGAAACGCGATGCCAACGATTGGACCGAGACGCTCGTCGTCCGCGAAGGCCCTGACGAGTATGGCGCAGACCCCGACGTCGCACACGACCTCAACCTACTTCTGGAAGGGGTGATGGAGTAATGGAGTAATGAAATACATCGCTCCACCTCTCCATCGTCCCACCACTTCGACACTCCACCACTCCATCACTCCACAACTCCATCACTCCATCACTCCACAACTCCATCCCTCCATCCCATGAGCAACTACCTCTCCCAATCCTGGCTAATCGACCGCCGTCATGCCCTCAAAGCGTTGGGCACGTTCATCGCCCTGCCCATGTTGGAATGCATGGTCCCGCTCCGAACGGGAGCGGCGGAGAAAGCCACCGCCACGCCGCGGCGCAGCGCTTTCATCTACCTGGCGAACGGCGTCCATTCGCTGAACTACCAGATCACCACGGAAGGGAAGGACTACCAGTTCTCCCGGTCGCTCATGCCGCTGGAGAAGCACCGCGAGGTCATCACGCCCATCAGCGGTCTGCATCACCCGGGCAGCCTCAGCCAGCACCACAACTGCATCAGCATTTGGTTGACCGGCGGAAAACTCGGCCCTTCGGACCGCAACACCATTTCCGTGGATCAAAAGATGGCTGAAATCACTGCGGAGCACACCCGCTACCCGTCTCTGGAGGTCGCCATCACCCAGGAATCCCTCGCCTGGACCGCGGACGGGGTCCGGCTGCCGGCGATGCGCCGTTGCAGTGAGATATTCGCGTCCATGTTCGAGGCGCCGAAAGGCGGCATCGCCGCCCAGCGGCGGGCCTTGCGGCGGAAAGGCAGCGTCCTCGATGACAACCTCGCCGAAGTGCGTCGGCTCGAGAAAAAAATGGGCTCCGAGGACAAAGGACGCATGGAGCAATACCTCACCTCCGTTCGCGAGGCGGAGATCCGCACTCGGCGGGCCGATGCGTGGCTCGATACGCCGCTGCCTGTCATCTCCGACGCCGATCGCCAGCGCACCAACCGCGACATCGCCGACACCAAGGCGGGTGATTATTTCCGCACGGTCTATGACCTCATGGTGCTCGCATTTCAGACGGACGTGACCCGCGTGGCCACCTTCAGCCTGGGTGGCGAGGGCCAGGCCATTGCCATTCCTGAAATCGGCATCACGGAGTCGCGCCATCAGCTCAGCCACCACGGCGGCGATCCGGGCTACATCGAAAAGCTCACCAACTACGACGCCTTCGCCATCGAGCAGTTCAGCTACTTCCTCACCCGGCTCGCAGAGACCAAGGACATCAACGGCAAGCCGTTGCTCGGCTCCACCATGGCCCTCTTCGGCAGCGGCATGTCCTACGGCCACAGCCATGGCAACGCCAACCTCCCGCTGGTGCTCGCCGGCGGCTCGGACCTCGGTCTGAAGCACGGCCAGCATTTGGATTTCAACAAGACGGCCGCAGGATTCCAAGGCTACGCCCTCGGCGCGGACGGCGCGCTCACCACTGCGCATTACCAGCTCTGCAGCCGCCCCGCGAACACCGACGCCCACATGAGCAACCTGCTGCTTCTCATGGCCCAGCGCATGGGTGTGGAGACAGACAAGTTTGGCGACAGCAACAACGTGATCGCGCTGTGAGGTGGGTCATGGAGTGATGGAGTAGTGGAGTAATGGGAAGAAACTCCGCCCCACTCCATAACTCCATAACTCCATAACTCCATAACTCCATTACTCCATTACTCCATTACTCCATCGTCCCCATGAACCGAGACCCCTGGCTCGTGGCCCTGTGCCTCGGCCTCTCCCTCTTCACAAACGCCGCCATTGCCGCAGCAGACGAGCCGTTCCGGCCCGAGGCGGGGAAGTTTCCCCCTCTCGAAAAGGCGCTCTCCTACCGGGGCGAACTCGTGTTCGTGGATCATGCCAACCGCCGCGGCAGCATCCGCGTGCAGGGGGCGGGCACGTATTTTCGAAACGCCCCGCATCCCTTTGCCATGCTTCCCTACGGCATCGTCCGCTACCACGGCGCACCGGCGGATCTCCGGGACATCCCGCTCGGCACCGTGCTGCACGTCCGGGCCTTTCTCCCGCCGGATCCGAAGATCTCCGCCGTGCCGGTGTTGCCGGTCGATAACAAGGAGAAAATCGCGGGCTACAGTGGCACCGGTGTTGCACCCGCCGAGAACCACGTCCTCCTCCTCGAAGACGAGCCCAGCCACTGCCAGCGCGAGGGATTGGTGTGGAAGCTCAAAGAACTGGACCTCCAAAACAACGCGGGGATGATCGTCGCCATCCGCGAACCGAAGGCCGGCGGGGACGGCAAAGCCAGCGAGGAGAAGCTCACCTTCGACGCCTCCACCTGCATCTGGCGCGGTCGCGAGCGCCTCGGGATCGCCGACTTGGTCGCCGAGGGCATCTGGCCCGCCAGCGGCCAGAAATCGCTCGGCGGCCAGGCCGTTCTGCTCGGGATCACCTGGAAGCCCACTCCAGATGGGGTGTTCACCCGCTTCCACATCTCGGACATCTGGCTCGATGAGACGGCCACGCAACGTGCCGCGCAAATTCAAACCGAGGTTCACAAGGCCTTCATCCGCAGCCGCTGGATGCCCGCTTGGGTGGATGCCGTCGAGTATGGCAAGTTCGGCCGCGCCACGGTGACCGCGACCTTGTTCGGCGGCATGGACGCCTCCCTCTACGCCGATTTCCAGAAAGACGGCCAGGTGCTGATGAATGGGTCCGAGAATACTTTGAAGCATGCCGGAGGCGGATACGGCCCCGCGCACATGGCCTCCAAAGGCCCCATCCTCAACGTCACGAAGTCTGGAGATGCTCCTCTGGGCAGCAGCGGCATCCAAATCCGATTCGAGACGGACCTCGTCATCGAAGGCATCCGCCCCGCGAGAGTCGTCCGCGTCCGTCCTGCGGGCTGGCCCCAGGTGCAAGTGCCTCGGGAGGAATACGTGGGCGATGGCTCCGGCCCCGAAGACCGCTTCCCGACCCCGGTCATCTTTCCCAAATACTGACCTCGGTGGAGTAGTGGAGTAGTGGAGTAGTGGAGTAGCGGAGTAGTGGAGGATTGGAACTGCATCACTCCATCACTCCGTTCCCTCATGAAGCGCACCGCCCCCCTGCTCACCGCGCTATGGTGCGTGCTCATCACCGTCGCACTTGCCGCGGACGAGCCGTTCCGGCCCGAAGCGGGGAAGTTTCCCGCTTTGAAAAAAGCGCACTCCTATCGGGGCGAACTGGTGTTTGTGGACCATGCGAACCGCCGAGGCAGCCTCCGCGTGCAAGGGACGGGCGTGTTTCGCCGGAACGATCCGCACCCTTTCGCCATGCTCCCTTACGGCATGGTCCGCTATCACGGCGCACCGGCGGATCTCCGGGACGTTCCGCTCGGCACCGTGCTGCACGTCCAGGCGTTTCTTCCGCCGGACCCGAAGATTTCCGCCGTGCCGGTGCTGCGCCTCTGGGCAGCAGCGGCATCCAGGTCCGTTTTGAGACGGACCTCATCACCGAAGGCCTCCGCCCGACCCGAGTCGTTCGCATCCGTCCCGCGGACTGGCCCGATGTCCACATGCAGCGGGAGGAATACCTCAACAGTGGGAACTTCAGCCACGAAGACCGCTTCCCGACGCCAGCCATCTTCCCCAAATACTGATGCCCCTCGTTCTTGGTTCTTCGGTGACCACGGGACTACGGTGTTTTGGTCGCTTGAACCCTCTTCCTCTTTCGGATAGCCCCATCCCATGCGGAGTTTTCTTCTCCTCTTCCTCGTCCTATTTCTCTTCGGTCTCCATTTGCCGGTCTCCGCACAAATGCTCGGAAAGCTCGAAGACTATCCGGAACTCTTCATTGCCATTCATTATCAGCTTCCCGACGGCTCCGCGAACGAAGGCATGCAGCTGTCTTGGAGAACGTCGGAGCATGGCTTCCTGAAAGTCAAAGGGACAGTGCACCCAATCAAGCAGCCGATGATCGATTTCGACATGCCAATGGCCGTAGTGGCACCCATCTTCGAGAAGGCCCGGGACCTGTCGGGCTTGTTCCGGCTCCAGCCGCCTGCAAACTGGCCGTCGAAGGTAACCAACGAAATGTTCAATCTCTCCGTCTCCCATTCCGGCCTCAAAACCGGATTTTACCTCATCATTCGAAGAACCAATCCGGATGCATGGACTGCGGCGGCGAAGCTGTGGAATGACCTCCGGACTTCGATGCCGCCCGCCAATCGGGAATCCATCCATGAAAGGAATTAGAGCCCTCTTCCTGGCGGTCGCCCTTCATGCCGTACCCGCCAGCCAGGCGTCAGCCGCCGATCTGCAGTTCGGCCCCCTCGATCAATACGTTCATTTCTCTTTCATTCTCAGAATCGAGAGCGACAACCCTGGCGATCCTTCACTTCGCGTCGGTCTGCCGACACGTCGCGACCCGAGCACTCCGAAAGTCGGCTCTGTCCAATTCGTCCAGCATGGCCGCACCCAGATCTCCCAGAAACTCGACGCCCAGCAATCGCAAACCCTTTACAAGGCAATCCAAGCCCTGCTCGCGGATTACGTCCTCGCGCCGCCACCCAAGAACCGCGTTTCCTCCTCCCAACCACGTTTTACCGTCTTCGTGGGGACCAGTGATGAGTCCGCCAATTTCACCTTTGTGAAAGATCAGGCATCTCAATGGAAAAAAGCCACGGACGCCTGGAACGCCGTCCGCGCCCTGATTCCCAAGGAGCAAATCGAGAACGTGCCTGTCCTTTGAACGCGGATGCAATGAAAGGCTACCCAAGCTCAGCGACGGTCGAGGCTGGCGCGATGTCGCCGCGGGGGAAAAACAACCGGCAGTCGGACACCTGAAACATTGTCGTGGTCGGCCTCATAGGCGCTTAACGACGTATTGAAACGAAGGAGATATCGATCTCCCTCCTCTGTGCGGATCGTCACCTCGCTCGGCCCACTAATCCGCCAAGTGCCACGCATCCCGATATGATCGACGGTCCGGTCGCCCCTGAAGGTTACCGAGACGCCATGCGGATCATAGTTGCTCCGCCACAACCAGGTGCTTCCAATAAGGGCTTGTTTCAGTTCGGGTTGGTCCTCCTCCCAAAAAGCCTCCTTGGCGGCTCTGAGGACTTCCGCCACTTTGGCTTCTGAACCGGGTGCTTCGGCATAGAGCCTCTTTTGCAGCGTCTCCAACCGTTCGCGATACCACGCGGAGACTGGACGGAGGGCCACCGCCCGCCGGCGTTCGAAATCCTGTTGCAACTGTTCAATTTCCGGCGCGGACCGGGCCAGCGTCGTGGCCGCGGGCCCAGGTTCGGACTCGCCGGCGAGTCGGGTAAGGATCGATGTGGAGATGCAGGTGATGAGAAAGAATGTTTTCATAGTTCCCGGGGGAATACGGCAATCGGCGAGAGACTCTTTGAGAGAACGCAAAATGGCAACGGCCCAAGCTCAGCGACGGCGGCGCATTGCGCAATGGCTGCGCGGCGAAGGGAGCGGTGTAGCCATGACGCGCGGTGCAGTTCGCCCAAGCTTGGATAAGGTCGGCAGGCGTCGAGGGGAGCAACCCCGTAAAATACCCGGCGAAAACCGAGAGAGCGAGGTCGGCAGGTGTGCGGCTGGCCACGATCGTCGAAGCGGGGTTTGTGCTCGCGGTGCTGGCGAACAATGGGATCGAAGGCCCGCCTGAGCGCGCCGCCCGCGAGGCCAGAGAGCGCTGCAAGCCGTGCATGAAGACCTGATCCCGTCAGCAAGTCATCTGGTTCGGCATGACCTCGGACCAGCGCAGCGGACCTGGGGCGAGCCTCGAACCATGCAGACCATTGGTGGGCAGCGTGAGCGGTCGGTCTATGTCCCGAGCGCCATTGAACTCGAAGCTGGCCGGGTCACCGACCTCCTGACTTCGCCGGAATGGGATGGAGAACATTGCCGCTATCCTCGCACGCACCATTCCCTGCGGCGGTCAGTCGCCGGGATGAGGCCGGCGAGCCGGGCGCAGGCGATAGTTTAGGCGTGGGTTTGCGACCGGGAGTCATCGCGGCTGTCTGTGCCTTCGCCGCCCCATTGCTGCCCGACCCTATGAAAACCTTCCGATTCCTCGCTGTGCTTCTTACCGTGGCACTGTCGTCGTTCGCAGTCGCCGCTGATCCTGAAGATCCTGCCTACTGGTATAAAATCGCGATCCAAAGCCCAGGCGGCACAACCTCCTTCGTGGGAACGTCGCGATTCACTCCTGAAACAATGGGCGACGCCGTTCTCGCCACGGCAACTCTGCTCAAACTCGAGAATCTGCGGATGCTGGCCAACACGGATGGCACGGCGTTCCGATGGCAGCCGGACTCGGAAGCAGTGCGGGTCTTCATCGTGCCCAAGACCATTCTCTATTTTTATGAATTGCAAGGCGATCCGATGTTGCAAGAACGGTGACGGCAAGAAGTAGCACGCTCGGTGTTTTCGGGTGGCCGCAGCGACGCTACAGTGCTTCGAGGACAGCCGCCGGGCCAAGGGGATTCAGGCGCGCAATAGGACGGGCAGCTCCGATTCTTTAAGTTGAACATGGACAACCCTTGGACCTACACATCCACGCCGCCAAAGGAACCCGGTTACTATTGGCAAAAGACTCCCGACGACGAAGAGATCGTGGAGGTCTGGATCGATCCTGCTGACACCGAACGCAACCTCTGGGTTCACCGATGCGGCGACGGGGAAGGGTGCGACATTTCCAGCGTCGCCAATGCTCAGTGGGCGGGACCGATTCCAAAGCCAGATTGATCGGGTTCACCGCCCACCGGAAGCGGAGACGGCCTACCGCGACCGCCGGGACGAGCAAGCAGCGTATTTCCGCATCACCCGCGAGCAGGCCACCCACAGCCCCACGAAGCCGCGGTCTTCACGGCAAGCGCCTGGCTGCGCTTTTTTCATCGTCTGGGCTCGCTGAAGGGCCGCGTTGGGCCATTCTGCGCTTGGGCGGGTGTATTGCACCGTGATCGAAGCGACCGGGAATGACCTGAACGAAGGTTTGATGCAAAACGGGCTCGCGCAGATCTATCGCACCGGGACAGTGCTCAACGACCCGCCGCGACTCGCGAACCTGCTTGGTTCGACTCCGCGACATCCGAGGCCAGGCACAGCTACGAAAATTCACGCCACATCCGTCGCTTCTCCAGTGAGGGCACGAATGACCCGAGCCGGATTCCCCGCGGCGAAGACATCCGAGGGGATGTCACGCGTGACAACGCTCCCCGCACCGATGACGGACCGGTCACCGATGGTCACACCGGGGCAGACGATTGCGCCTCCGCCTACCCAAACGTCCGAGCCTATCGTGATCGCCTTCGCGGACTCCAGCCACTTGCGCCGTTCGACGGCGCCGATCGGATGCGTCGCGGTATAAATCTGCACTGACGGACCAAAGAGGACGTTACTGCCGATGATCACCGGCATCACGTCGAGCACGACACAATTGAAGTTAAAAAAGACCTTTGTTCCCACAACGATGTTCGTGCCGTAGTCGCAGAAAAAGGGAGGTTGAATCCAAGCGTCTGTCTCCTTTCCAAACAGTTCGGCTAGGATGCGCTGGCGCTCCTCCTTCTGGTCCTCACGAGTGGCATTGAGGGCCGAGCAGAGGTCGCGGCACCGGTCACGCTCCTTACAGAGCTGGAGATCAAGCGGATCGTAGAGCTCGCCGACGAGCATCTTCTCCTTTTCGGTTTTCATATTCGCGTGTGCTAGAGTGGGTCATTGGCCTGCCTGTTCATCCGTGGCATGCTTACACTCCAGCCTCACGGCCAGGAGTCCAGCCATAGCTTGGGTGCGAACAGCCTTGCACCCGCGTGCCACCAGCTTCACTGGCGCACACCTTCGAAGTAAGGCGTTGCAACATTGGGGTTACGGCTGGACCCCCTTGAGGGCCATTGTGAAAAGTCCGCTTGCCGCCACCTCGGTTGTCGAGGCGGCCGCGCAAGCAAGCCGATCTCTCTGATCAGGATTTGGGCACCGCGGTCAGGCCCACTCCGCAGAGCGCTTCGAGCTGAGCCTTGAGGGCGAAATTCGCCTGAGCTTTGGCTATCTTGCACGGCTTCGGCGCGGGTGGCACTTTCCCGCGACTGTCGCTGACGGCTTCGGGGAGCATCCAGCAGCAAGTCGAAATTGCTCGAACGATTTCCCGATCCTCGTTTTAATCGTCGCATGACCTTTCGCAAGCTTCCAGCCGTCCCGGGTGGCCGCGCCTGGATCGACTGCACGAGCAGCCCCGAGGCGGCGCCCGGCTGGCCGAACGGGCTGGCTGTCACCGTCGTTGCATGTGTGGGCGCCCGCGTCACAGTGCGCGACGGCACCGGCCGGGATCTGACATTGCCGCACGACAGCCTCGATACCGGCTACGAGTACCCGGGCCTCTCCGGTCGGGTTCCGGAGACCGATGCGCGGGTTGTGAATTACTTGCACACGCTGCACGAGGCGATCAGCCGCGAGGATTGGGATCAGGCTATTGATCGCTACCGCGCGGACGTGATTGCGAACGTTGAGGCCATCGTGTCCCGCAATACTCTCCCTCGATGTGCGGCCGTTACCGCCTGACTCAAGCCGAGCGTTTCGCGGAGCTCAACAATCTGGAGTTTCGCGACGGACTGCCCGCCGATGAATTCAGCGACGTCCGTCTCGGCGGACGTTGGAAAAGTCCGCGCTACAACATCTGCCCGGACAGCTACGTTGCCGCCGTGCTCGACACCGATCCGCGCTCGATCGTGCCCCTGCGTTGGGGCTTGGTGCCACCATGGTCGCCGAGCCCGAAGCGGGAGGCCGCCACCATCAACGTCAGGGCTGAAACGGTCTCGAAGGCGCCCTCCTTTCGCGCCGCGTGGAAAAAGCGCCGCTGCCTCATCCCAGCCGACGGCTTGTATGAATGGAAGAAGATCACCGAGAAGCAAAAGCAGCCCTACGACATCTCGATGCGCGGCGGCGAGCCGTTCGCGTTTGCCGGCCTTTGGGAAATATGGTGGCCGAAAGATGCGCCCGAGGGGACGCCGCCGCTGCGCACCTGCACCATCATCACCGCGGAGCCGAACGAACTCGTCGCGCAGATTCACAATCGCCAGGCCGTCATCCTCCCGCGCGAGCGCTACGCCGCGTGGCTTTCTCCTGACACCTCGGAAGCCGATCGGCTCGCGATGCTCGAACCCTACCCCTCGGAGGGGATGACCGCGCATCCCATCTCCACGCGGGTGAATAAGCCTGGCGACGACGATCCCACCCTCATCGAGGAAGTCCCGCCGGCCACGGCATTCCCGACGCGCCCGCAGAAAGCGAAAGCCGACGACGCTCAGGGCGATCTATTTGGGTGAACGCCCAGAATGCACAGGTTGATTCCCTTCGTTCTCGCGCTGGTAATCGCGGCCGGCACCTTTCTTTTTTGGGGAGCGGCCAAAGGACCGTATGGAAGGCTCTCGTTCTTCCTTTGCCTGCTTGCACTTCCGAGCCGCGCGGCGGAGCTGCGAGCCGGTAAGTGCCATCTCACCTTGCTTGCAGGAAAATCCCCGGAGCTAGACTTCGCCGCGCGCCCAGAGACGAAGATAGAATTTACCATTCGCGATCCCCTGGGCGTGCGCGTGGTGGGCGAGGCGGGGAATGACCGGGAATACACCGACACTTACTCGATCGTCGAAGCCGCCGGAGAATCGCTGCGCTGCGAGGGTCGGATCACGACGACGGCCGGCAGCGTGTTTCATTTTATCGACATCTACGCGACGGCTGGCGATGGCTTCGAAATGAACCGCCGCGTCGAGGTGGAAAAGGCGACGCCCGGCGATCATGGCTTCCTGTCGCGTTTTAGCTTGAGCCGAAACTCCGGCCCGCCCCTGCGTGCCCAGGAGCTATTCATTCCCGGAATCTGTTATCAGAAGAACACGAACGTCCCGGCCCACGCCATCGCCGCGGATCTTACGGAGGAAGACATCGTCGTCCGCGAGGACCGGATCCCGTTGCCGCTGGTGATGCTGCGCGATCCGGCGGATGGCGTTGCGGCATCGATCATCCATCTCGAACCCGATGGTGCTACCTGCAAGGAGGACGCGAATCCCGCGCGCTTGATCGACGGGCGGCTGCAGTTCGCCTCACTCGGCGTGCAGGGGCAGGCGGCGCCCGCGTTGACCCTGCTCTTCCCCGGCACCGAGGGTGGGCGGACGTATCTCCGGCCGCGCGGACGGCGTCGCGAAACCAAGGGTTGGAGCGAGCGCTTTCATCCGGTGGAACGCGGAGTCCGTCACGTTTACAAACTGCGGATCGACATCGGCGGGAGCGCAGACTTTCCCGCCGCGATGCGCGACACCTGGCGCACGGCTTTTGAATGGATTCATCCACCCGTGGCGAAGACCGACATCGCGGCCTCCTACCAGGCGGGAATGAGACTGGTCGCCGATTGGGCCGGTCCCCACGACGGCCATCCGGGGCTGCCTTTCCGGCTGAAGCTTCCCGAGGGCCGACTCGAAGGAAAGGAGCACCTGAACTTCCAAATGGGTTTCGTGGGACAACAACTCCCGCTCGCCTATCATTTGATCCGACAGGGAATCGACCAGGACGACGAATCGCTGATCCACAAGGGCGAGGCGATGGTAGATTTCTGGGCCGAGGAATCGCTCACCCCGCCGGGCCTGCCGAGGACTTGGTTCGACACCCAGCCGGAGCCGCATTGGCGGAAAAACAACACCTTCATGCGGGTCGCCAGCGATGGTATGATGGGCGCGCTGCGGGCCTGGGACATCATGGAATCGAAGAGTCGGCACCGGCCGCAGTGGCTGCGCTTTTGCCACCGGTTCGGCGACTGGCTGGTGCAGCACCAGAATGCCGATGGTTCGTGGTTCCGCGAGTTCCGCTGGGACGGCACGCCCGCCAATACGGGGAAACAAAACACCTGCCATCCGATCCCGTTCCTGCTTGGGCTCGCGCAAGTCACCGGCGAGAAAAGCTATCGTGACGCCGCGCTGCGGGCCGCCGAGTTCTGTTGGCAGGATGTTCACCAAGCCTTCGCCTACCTCGGCGGCACGGCGGACAACCCGAATGTGACCGACAAGGAAGCGGGGTTCCTGGCGGTGGATGCCTTCCTCGCGTTGCACGATGTAACCGGCGACCCGCGCTGGCTGGAAGCCGCCGCGCGCGCCGCTGACTTCACCGAGACCTGGGCCTATTGCTGGAATGTCCCGATGCCCACCGACGATCCGGCAACGATCTTTGCCAAGGGTGCCCCAACGACGGGCTTCAGCGTGATCGCGACCGGCCACTCGGGGGCGGACCTGTTTCTCGCCGGGGCACCGTTTCTCTACTACCGTCTCTATTTGAAAACTGGCGAAACCCACTACGCGGCCATCGCCCGGCAACTCCTTTACGACACCAAGCAGAGCGTGGATCTCGACGGCTCACTCGGCTACGGCCACACCGGCCTTTGCACCGAAGCGGTGTCGATCGCCTCGCCACGCGGCCGGGGCGTGAACACCTGGCTGCCGTGGCTAACCTACAGCATGGTCGATCCGGTCGCGAACCTGCGCGATGCCTTCCGCATGACCGATCCACCCACCGTCGATCGCGAACGACTCGAACAACTCCGCGCCCTCGACCTCACCTACGGCCGCACCCGCGGTCTGCGCAGCACCGCCCGCCCCTGATGTCGGACAGGCAAACGTCCTTGGCACCCGGCTGATGATCAGATCCTCCCGATTTTCGGGTGTCCCTCCTTGTCGAGAGCGGCAATGAGTTCGAGCTGAACCTCCTGGTTCACGCCCGCAGAACATCCGTCAGTGTTGCACTTCGATCAGCGCTTCACCACGGAATCTCGGCGCGGTCGCGAAGGAATTGCCGGTGAGATTTTGCGGCGCTTCGGCCGCAAGCCACACGATCGTGTCCGCGCCTTCCTCGACCGATCGCGGAGCGCCTGCGCCACCCATGTCGGTGCGGACCCAACCGGGGCAAACCGAGTGTCACGGCAAACTTCGGAAGGGCGGCGGCGAGCTGCGAGATGACGCCAATCTCGGTGGCTTGGCCGCGGGTGATTCCGAAATAGGCGGCCTGTTCGTCCAAACACTCCGCCCGCCTCGATGAAGTGCCGGGTGTCTACAAGGACATCCACGCCGTCATGCCCGCGCAGACTGACTTGGTTGAAGTCCTCTGCCAGTTCGACCCGAAGCTCGTGAAGATGTGCCCAGCCGGTGACCGCGCCGAAGACTGACCACCGCGGAGGCGGGCGTGAACCGTTCCGCCTCCGCAACCGCGTCCGCGACTGGGACTCAGCGCGTGGAAACGCCTGGCTCGATCCGACGCGATTTCCTCATCACTGGGATGGACTTTTCCGGCGAGTTAGGAGGCTTGATCGTCGAAGAAGACACCGGCGCAAAGGACGGTCGGCGTTGAAGGCGTTCCGGTGGAGCCGCGGGGAGATTGTGGCGAAGCGGAGCTCACCAGCACTGCTCCAATTCCCGGCACATTTCTCCTCCAGCCCCAGCATCGTGCCGCTGGTCCTGGCGTGCAACGATCCGGGAAAAGACGGTTCCCTACCGCACGCTTTTCGTTTGGAAAGTTGATGGCGTTCCCGTTCCTACGGTCTGGAAGGATCGGAGCTTGTCGTTGCTATCCCGCGGGATCGTCCCGGTCGTCACCGACTGAGTCTTGGTTTTGAAAGCTGTCGCGCCTGGAACGGGATGTTGTGGGTAATTGATTAGAGGACGCCCATTGCTGACTCGGATTGCAGTTGGAGCGCGACTTGGATGGGCAGCCGCCCGATTGTAAATGAGGCGCTCTGGATATGGATGCCCTGCCTGATCTTCGCCTTCTTCTGGCTGCTGAGAAAACACCGTAGCAGCTAGGCGGATCGACCTGCATTCGCCCTCCGACCAACGAAGAGGTAGGCCAGAGCACCGACGAATGGCAGGAAGAAGATCAGAAGTGCCCAGACGATCTTCATCGTGGGATCGAGCCTGGGGTTTGTGAGGGCGTCAATCAACATCCAAAGCCAGAACAGCGACGCCAGTAGCGCCAGGATAAGACCGAAAGCGCCAAGTCCGAAAAATATCCCGGCAGCGTGGTCGGTGGCCTGGGCGAGAAGCATTTGGGTGGTCATATTGCCCATTGTTCGCATGATCTCGCCAATCTGGTCGTGTAGATGCGATGACTGATTCCACCGATCGCCGCTTCGACGGCCTCCCAGGACGGGTAAGCCGGGGCGGGTAAGTGTTGGTCCCGCTCTTCGTCCAAGATTCGCAGCGTCTTTAAGGCTCCTGTTTTCTCTTTCCCGGGCCGCTCCTCCTGTGCTCCCTCCTTTCGGCACGACGCATTCCAGCGGTGTCCTGCTCCTCCAGATGCCGCTGTTCTCGTCTCGATTGTCTGGAGACGGTCCGCTGCTGTTCGAGGTCACAGTGCTCGCTGGCGACGATGATCACCTGGTCATGGAATGCGGTCAATGGCCGGGACACAGAAGATCGATGTTCGAAGGGACAAATCTGAGCACCTCGTTGTTGCCGGGATTCGCTATGAGTTGGCGTATCCATCCACCTCCGTGAGTTCAGCAGACAAGTCGACGACGAATCAACCGATGATCATGGTCTGTCGGCGTCCAGAATCATGAAGTTCCTGTCGCTCAATTACCGATTTTGCCGGTCCTTATCGGGTTCATTTCTGTGTGGAGCGGAAGGTTTGCCTTGGCGCGCATAGAAGGGCTTTGAGGTCTTTGGGTAATCGCAGCGGAAGTTCACAGCCCGCGATTCGCCTTCCTCGCCGTCAGCCCTCGCATGCTAACGTGAAGTCGCCGCCAGGCGGCTCACCACGCTTTGAACAGCCCGACTCAATCAACCAAAGCTCCACATCGCCCCTGGGTGTCTCGCCTGCTTCTGATCAGTTTCGTACGTGCTGGTGGTCCTGCCATTCATCCTGATGCACGCCGTGAGCGTTGCGTTTGCACTGCACGATCGCAGTATGAAGCCCTTTGCGTCGAAGGTTGTGGCCAGTTCTTTCAATCACACGCTGCGCTGCTACGAATTGAAGCAGGCCGATGCGAAATGGGACATCGTGTTCATTCACGGCACGCCGGCGACCGCCGCGGTTTTCGGTGAGCAATTTCGCAATCCATTTCCGCGTGCCAATCTGCTCGCTGCGGACCGGCCGGGCTTCGGCGCATCCGGCCCGGATCGCCGCGAACCCAGCCTCGACGACCATGCCAATGCCATTGGGGCGCTGCTCCCGCACGAACCGACGCGCAAGGCCATTCTCGTCGGGCATTCCTACGGTGCGCCCGTCGCGCTGGTCGCGGCCCTGAAATTTCCCGACCAGATCGCCGGAGTGGTATTGATCGGCGGAAGTATCGACCCGGCGCTGGAACGACCCTACGCGGTGCAGCGCGCAGCCGACTGGCCGCTCGTCTCGTGGCTAGCGCCGCGGGTGCTTCGGCAATGCAATCGGGAGTTGCTGACCCTGCGCGACGATCTCACGCGCCTGCAGTCGCAGTTGCCCAAACTCACTGTGCCCGTGGTGATGCTCCACGGCGGCGCAGATGATCAAGTCCCGGTGAGCAACGTGGAATATCTGCGCACGCAACTGGCCAACGCGGGCAAGGGCAACCTGTTCGAGGAGCTCATTTTTCCTGAATACAACCACTTCATTCCATGGGAACATCCGGGTGCCGTCGAGGCGGCGATCCGCAGGGTGACAGACCGCTTGAACCAACGATCAGGCAATTGAGCCGAGAAACAATCCACCGATGGCGACAATTGTCTTTTCGACCGCATTGCGATTGGCGCACTTAATCCTCGACTTGGCGCGCCGTCGAGAGGCGGGCCGTCGATCTGATCGACGTGCTCGGCAAGCCGTGACTTGCCTCGTGCACGAGATCGAGCTGCTCTCGTACGAATGCCAGTCAACCGGCCAGCGTTCAACTGAGCCTGCCATGACCGCGGGAGGCTGGTGATTCGTGCGGGTCAGCTCTGGATTGGCGGCGCGGTCGCACTGGGTATCTACTCACCCCCGCCGCCCGCGCGAGCTTCCCGCCCCCGAGTCGGCGACCTCCGTGACGTGAACTGGTGAGCACCGGAATGCCGGGGCCGAGGCCAGACGCATCTTTCAGCAGGCCCATGCGTTGCGCGAAGGTGTCGGCGATGGAAGCGGCACGCCCTTTCGCCTCTTCGGCCTTTGGGCCGGCGAAATGGGCATTCACTGTCTCCAGGAACAATGCGAGCCAGCGGGAGAAGTGCTCTTTCCGCACCGGCAGCACTGCGTGCTTCGGAAAAGGCGCGCCCTCATATTACCCGGCAATTCTTCCGAAATTGTGCGTCTCGCCCTTGGTAGAGGCCAAAAAGCGGACAAAAATCGGACAAATTTTTCGATCCAGAACCGTGCGAACCAGTGCTAAAGCGATTTAAGGATAGGGAAGCAGTGGAGCAACCCGCCTGTAAATCGAGCACTTTACAGAGTAGTAAAGTGGTTGCGGGGGCAGGATTTGAACCTGCGACCTTCAGGTTATGAGCCTGACGAGCTACCGGGCTGCTCCACCCCGCGATTTGAGATGCGCAAACTAACAGACCTCGCATTTCCAGCAAGGGGATTCTTTGCAGATTCTTTTCAGACCGCGAAAACCCAATCTTTCCGCTGCGCCGCTACCCTTTGTCCGCGCTGAATTTCCCTGGCCCAACGAAGAGGAGGGCGAAAAAGATGATGGCGAGCTGGATTGCGTGTTCGGCGGCGAGCAGCCCCTGCGTGCGATAAGCGATGATGCTCGCGAAGGTCAGGGTGAGGAACAGGAGGAGACACGAAGGGCGGAAGAAGAGTCCGATGATAAAGAGGGTGACCCCGACGCTCTGGGCGAAAGCCATGAAGCAGCCCCAGAAGGTGGGCCAGAAGGTGATCCCCACGTATTTCATGGTGAGACCGGCGCGTTTCCATTCGACCAAACCGCCCGCCAGCTTCGGCCAGCCGTGGGCCCACAAATACAAACTCCCGAGGATCACGCGGAGCAAGAACAGGCCGAGGTCGGCGTATTTGGAAAGGTTCTTCCACATGCGGGCGGACGGTAACCACCCGATGGCGGCCTTCGCGAGTCCAAATCGAACTCGAGCATTTCGAAGCATTCGCGGTTCGAGCAAAAGAACCGCCGAGGACGAGGATCGATGAAAACCGGCCGAACGTCGGGCGCCGGCGATCGGGAGCCGCCACGAATTTTGCGCCCGGTCGCCTGCGGCGAGGATGGGAATTCCGTCCATGATTCACTGGCGCTTTGACGATTCCGCGTTTACCGAAAGTGCCCGCAAGAAATCACTTCCCATGCTCACCATTCGCGATCTCAAGAAAAGCCATGGCGGCCGCACGCTTTTCGAAGCGGCCGCGATGCAGGTCAATTACGGCGAACGGGTCGCGCTCGTCGGACCGAACGGGGCGGGCAAATCAACGCTGTTTTCGATCATTCTAAAACAGGAGGAACCGGACGCCGGAACCGTCGAGCGGGATGAGTGGACAATGATCGGCTATCTGCCGCAGGAGGCGGAGGTGCTGGGCGAGGAAACCGTGATGGACATGGCCACCGGGCGCGTGGGCGAGATTCCAGCGCTGGAAAAGCGGCTCCACGAACTCGAGCAAAAGGGCGATGTGAGCAGCCCGGAATATCTCGAGGCGCACGCCAAGCACGAGGCCCTGAGCGATCCGCAGGTGGAGGCGAAAGCGAAGAAGATGCTGGCCGGACTCGGGTATCGGGAAGAGCACTTTGGCAAGCCGGCCCGCCAGTTGAGCGGCGGTTGGGTGATGCGCGCGCATCTCGCGCGCCTGCTGGTCATGGAGCCCGATTTGCTGATGCTCGACGAGCCCACCAATCATCTCGACCTGCTCTCGCTGCTGTGGCTCCAGAACTACCTGAAGAACTATTCCGGCGCGGTGCTGCTCATTTCCCACGACCGGCAGTTCATGGATGAAGTGGTCGAAAACGTTTACGAAATCTCGGAGCGCAAGCTGATTCCCTATCAGGGCAATTACACCGCTTTCGTCGAGCAGCGCGAAGCGAACTACGAGCAGCAGGCGGCGGCTTACAAGAACCAGCAGAAGGAGATCGCCGCGCTGCGGGAGTTCTACGATCGGTTTCGTTCGGTGGCCTCGAAAGCGTCACAGGCGATGAGTAAGCTCAAGCAGATCGAGCGCATGGAGCTCATCGAAAAGCCGGTGCCGCCGCGCAAGCCATTCCGCTTTCAAATCCCGCAGCCGCCCCGCAGCGGCCAGCGGGTGATCGGGCTCGAAGGCATTCACATGGCCTACGGGGACAACCCGGTTTATCGCGGCCTCAGCCTCGACATCGAACGCGGCGAGCGCACCGTGCTGGTGGGTCCCAACGGCGCCGGAAAATCGACGCTGCTCAAGATCCTCGCCGGAGTCGTCGAGTTTCAGAAGGGCGAGCGGAAGCTGGGGCTGAATGCCAAGATCGGCTACTTCAGCCAGCACCGGTCAGCGACGCTCGATCCGAACAAAACCGTGCTTCAGGAGGTGATGGACGCGAATGGCCAACTCAGCGAGAACGAGGCGCGCGGCATCCTCGGGTCGTTCCTCTTTCGCAAGGAGGAGATCTACAAGAAAACCGCCATCCTCAGCGGGGGCGAGAAGACGCGGCTCAATCTAATCAAGTTTCTCGTCGATCCGCCGAATCTGCTGCTCATGGACGAGCCCACCACGCATCTCGACATCCACACCGTCGAGTCGCTGATCCTCGCGCTCGAAGCCTACGAGGGCACGCTGGTCTTCATCGCCCACGACGTCCATTTCATCCGGAAGCTGGCGACGAAAGTCCTGCACGTGAACGCCGGGACGGTCTCGCCGTATCCGGGGGGCTACGATTATTTTCTGGAGAAATCCGGCGTTGGCGATGAGCGCGCGGCGCTGACGGCAAAGTGACACCCGGGAGGTTTCTCTCATCCTTTGGCGCCGCCGAAACGAGCCGCAAAATACGTTTGGCAGGGGCGTCGAGTTAGAGCTGCGATTCGACTGGCTTTTGCACGGTCTGAGCGGGGAGTTCGGTCGTGCGTTTGACCGGTTCGCGCTCATGGTTGACCGGGCGCGAGTGGCGCAGGTCGGTTGCAAAGATGCGGCCTTGCTGGCGGGCGAAATCGAGGTCGAGCACGTTGAGGTTTGCCTCGTCGTTGATCCGCAGGGAGCGGGGGTCGAAGTTGGCCGACCCGACGGAAACGAAGTAATCGTCGGCGATGAGTAGCTTCGTGTGAATCATGGTGGGCTCGTATTCGTAAAGGCGGATGCCGGCTGCCAGCAGTTCCGGCCAGCGCTTGCGTGAGGCGCGCCGAACCGCCTTCTGATCGATATGCTCGCCCGGCATGATGATCTGCACATCGACACCGCGCCTGGCCGCTTGCACGAGGGCTTTGGTCAAATCGCGATCGGGAAGGAAATAGGCGTTGGTGATGCGCAGCGAGCGCTGGGTGGAGGCGATCGCGAGGTGATACATCAACTCCACGCTGAAGCGCTGATGGCGGGGAGAGCTGAAGAAGACGTTGGCGGCGGCGGTGCCCACCCGCGGCAGCGGCGGGAAATACCCGGGGCCTTGCAGCACTTCGCCCCGGGTTTTGAGCCAGTTATCGAGAAAGGTGCCCTGGAGTTGCGCCACCACCGGCCCTTCCACCCGATAATGAAGATCGCGCCATTCCTTCGGCGAGGCAGCGTTGCCGGCCCACTCGTCGGCGATACCGACGCCGCCGATGAATCCGATCCGGCCATCGACAATCAGCAGTTTGCGGTGGGTGCGATGATTGTAGCGGCGCAGGTCCCACCAGAAGAGTGAGTTGTAAACGGCCACCTCGACGCCGGCGGCCTGCATCTGCTGGCGCAAGGCGCGCGATTTGTTCCCGCCGACGGCGTCGAGGACGACATGAACCCGCACCCCGGCCCGGGCTCTTTCCGCCAGCGCGTCGGCGAACTGCTTCGGGATGTCGCCATCATAAAAGATGAAGGTCTCGAAGTTGATCGTCTGTCGCGCGTTGCGGATCGCCCCGAGCATCGCGGGAAAGATCGCCGCTCCGTTGTTCAAGGTGACGATCCGATTTCCTTCCACGATGCTCCCGCCGAGCACCGCACTGATGCTCTGGCGGAAATCCGGGTGGCGAATGGCAGTGACAGAAGGGAGCGGCCGTTGAAACCGCGGAGCCGCCGCGCAGCCAGCGAGAAAGAGGGAGCAAATCGTCAGGAGAGCCGGAGGCCGTATGGAAAGAAGCATCGCTTTGCAATCGGCTACGCCTCGGAGCGCGGCGGTATGGGCCAAAGACGCGCCGTGCGGCGAGCTTCCACGTTTTACCGGTGTCTCGATGGACCGGATCGCGCCCAAATCCCGCGTCATTTTTTCTTGCTGGCCCGCTGCGACTTTCTCTTGGCCGCCGCCCTGGCCTGGTGCTTGCCATCCTTCCGCCGGATGCGCCACGAGGTGCCGTACGGTTCCGCGAGCATGTCCGCTCCCGGCCAGAGGCGCGACGCACCGATAAAGCCCGCCTGGTTGTCGCGATGGCGGCATCCCTTGGGCAGTGGGTCGATTTGTTTGGCATTGCCTCCGCCAATCACCAGGTCGTCCGGTTTGAAGAGGTCGCGCATGATTTCGATCGCTTCGTAAACCCCGCTCTGCCAGCGCTCGTGGCCATCGCGCAGAAGCGCTTCCTTTGACAGCCGGTCCATGAAGTGCTCGCGCCGGGTCAGCCGCAGCATGCCGATTTCCATCGGGATAATGACATCATCCACGATGATAGTGGCTCCGGTGCTCGTCCCAAAGCCGAGGAAAAGCATCCGCCCGCCTTCGTAGTTGGCCAGCGCCTGCATCGCCGCATCGTTGATAAAGCGGACCGGCTTCTTGAAGGCTTTCTTGTAATCAAAGCTCATCCAGCCGCCGCCGAGATTGAGCGGTTCGCGCGCCGGTTTGCCATCCGCCACGAGGCTGGGATAGCCGAGCGAAATCGCCTCGTATTCCCAGTCATCGGTCGCCGCCAGGACTTCTTTGACCATTTGCGCCGCCGTGAACTTCGGCCCGGAAGGAACCTTGCGCCGGCCCTCGTGTCCGGAAGCCATGAGTTTCACGTTCGTGCCACCGACGTCGATCATTAGGATTTTCATGGAAAGAGCATCTGGGGAATGTCTGCCTCGGATTCGCACAAGGCGCGTCGAGTGGTTTCATCGTGCGATTGGTCATTTGTCGGCGTCCGCAGGCAGGAGCCGTCCCGATACCTCTACGATGAAGTCTTATGTCGTCTGTGTCAGCGATGCCGCCCATGCGGATTGCCAGACGCCGGTCACGGTCGAGGATGAGACGAGTCTTGGGCGAGTGGCGCAAATAGCGTTGGATGAATTCATCGCCACGTGCGGGAGCGACGTGGCGTTCCCTCTCTTCGTTGATATTCACCCGGTGGAGCAATTCGCTTCGGTTCGGTGGATGCAACCGCGCCCCTCGTAGGCGCGAGCGCCGGATGGGACGGAATCGGGGCAGGGCCAAATCGGGCCGCGGACACGAATTGTTCAGTGTCGGCGGCTCGCCTGAATCCCCAGCGAGCTGGCGGCTTGGAAAGAAGATTACATGCGCTGGAAACGACTTTTTGCCTCTACCGCCCTCGTCCCGATCGCCTTCACAGCCTGGTATCTGCGGCAGGAGCCGGTCGCACCTCCGGCAGGGTCGGAGCAGATGCTTGTTCCCAAATCTGAAGAGGTGCTCGCGGTGTATGAAAATACCTTTGGCTGCACGCTCTACTACACGCCGAAAGAATCGGGATTCAGCCAGGACGGCGGCTTTGACATGACTCCGGAATCGCGCTCCGGGCTCGAAGGCCAAAAGTATCCGCGCGATTTTCTTCGCGCCGTGGAAAAGGAGGGCTTCGGGCGGCTGAAAGAGCCTTTTGGTGGCAAAGCTTATGTGCGCTATGCGGGAGGCAAATGGACATTCGCCGAGCAGGCCGTCGATCAAAACCAGGCGCCCCTGGTGGCTCGCGAGTCGTGCGCGATCGGCCCTCGCCATGGCCTCGTCAAGCACAACGCCACCTTGAGCGTCCGATCAAAAGACATGCCGGAGGAATTTGCCCGTCTGCGCTGGAAGGTGACCGACACCGGTAGTGGCGTGGGTCGCCGGCAACTGGATCTCTATTGGGGCGAAGACGATCCCCTCGGGCCTGGTCCACGCCTCTGCCGGCCGAAGGGAGGGCCGGACAAATTGGAGAACGCGACGGTAGCGGTCTTGCGGTAGGGGCCGCGGGCTGCCAGTCGCCAGTGCTCAGTGCTCAATACGCAAACTGAGCACTCATTCGGGCGCCGGATCCCCGGCTACTTCCGATTCCGGCGCGGGCGCCTCGCGGACCACGATGGGATTGGTCAGGAGATTGGAGTTGGGAATGAGCACCCTGGCCTCCGGCGTCCGGACGATGGTGTAGCGCAAGTTGATTTCCGCCACCACGCCTTCAAATCCCGACACCGAGATGAAATCGCGCCGGTGGAAGGGTCGGTAGAAAAGGATCATGGCCCCGGCGAGCACGTTCGAGAGCGCGTCGCGAAAGGCGAACCCCAAGGCGAAGCCGGTCAGTCCCAAGCCCGCGACGAGCGCCGAGACGTTGAGCCCGATCGTGCCCAGCGCCGTGATCGTGCCGAAGGTCACCAGGGTGGTGCGCGAGATCTGCGCGGCGAGTTCGAGCACATCTTCGCGGCCGGCTCCGGATCGCGCCGCGACGCGATTGAGAACCCGGAAGATCATGGCGGCCGCCAGCCAGAATCCGAGGAAAACGAGGACGCCGAGCCCGAAGTGCATGGCGAAAGCAACGGCCTGCTGCTGGAACTGCGTGATTGTTTCAAACATGCCCTCACATCGCAGCCGCCGGCGAGGCCGGTTGCCGCCGCACCCCACTCGGTGGTTTCGCCCGGCAGGCGTCCTGGCACTTGCGACGGTCGCCCGCGAACGGCATATCACGGGGCCACTTCATGAGCTTCCCCACCTCCTTTCGGCGTTCCGCCCGCTTCTTCATCCTTGCGGCTTGGCTGGCCAGCATCACTCAACTCTCTGCGGTCGAAGGCGAATGGCCCCAATTTCGCGGTCCCACCGGCCAGGGATCCTCCGCGGCTTCGAATGTCCCGGTCGAGTGGAGCGCCACCGACCACGTGGCCTGGAAGGCGCCGCTGCCCGGCCGCGGCTGGTCTTCGCCGGTGCTGTCCCGCGGAAGGCTTTATCTGACCAGCGCCGTCCCGGACACCGGTTCTTCCGATATCACGCTGCATGCGCTGTGCGTCGATGCCGCGGACGGACGCATGCTCTGGGACACGGAAATCTTCCGCCCCGATCCGGCGAGCGTCGCCGCGATGCATCGCAAGAACTCGCCGGCCAGCGGCACCCCGATCGTTTCCGGCGACCGGCTCTACGTGCACTTCGGGCACATGGGCACCGCCGCGCTCGATCTCGCGGGAAAGATCGTCTGGACCCAGACCGATCTGAAATACGCACCGATCCACGGCAACGGCGGCTCGCCGATCCTGGTTGGCGACGCGCTGATTTTCAGTTGCGACGGGCAGGCGGACCCCTTCGTGACGGCGCTGGACGCGGCCACGGGTGCGATCCGTTGGCAGACGCCCCGCCATTCGCCGGCGAAAAAGCAGTTCTCCTTTGCCACACCACTCGCGATCGAAGTCGGTGGTGCGACACAGGTGATCAGCCCCGGCAGCGGATTCGTCGGTGCCTACGACCCCCGGGATGGCCGTGAACTGTGGCGCGTCAGTTACGGAGAAGGGTACTCCGTGATCCCGCGGCCGGTCTTCGCGCACGGCCTCCTCTTCCTCAGCTCCGGCTTCGAGAAGCCGGTGCTCTACGCCATCAAACCCGAAGGCGCCGCCGGCGATGTCACCGATACGCACGTCGCCTGGACCGAGCGAAAAGGCGCGCCGCACACCCCCTCCGCGCTCGTGGTCGGCGACGAGATTTACTTCGTCTCGGACGGCGGGATCGGCACCTGCGCCGATGCCCGGACCGGCGCGGTGCATTGGAACGAGCGACTGGGCGGCGATTTCTCGGCCTCGCCGCTCGCCGCGGAGGGGCGCATCTACTTCCAAAACGAGAGCGGCGTCGGCTTCGTGGTGAAGGCGGGGAAAACCTTCGAGTTGCTGGCCAGGAATGAGCTCGGCGAGCGGACCCTCGCCTCCTACGCGGTGGCGGACGGCGCTCTCTTCATCCGCTCCGAGGCGCATCTTTACAAGATCAAGCCCTAGGCAAGCTTGGCGTCGGCCCAGCGTGGGAACCACCCGAAACCGGCGCCGCGCATCCCCCAGCTCACGTTCAGTCGGGGCGTGGTTTGATGTGACAATCTTGCCAAATTGTGCATAATGTTGATTGCGCTGGGCGGAGATCTGCCTACGCTTCCGCCCCTTCGTCACCTTGTTTGGATGGCGAATTAATTCAGTTAAACTGTGTATATGATGAACCAGAATCCAGGGGAGAGAATGGGGTCTGATCCGATTGCTTCCGAAAAAGTCGCAATTGAGCGAAAGATCTTTTTTCTCGACCTGAAAGAGAATCAGCGCGGCCGGTTTCTGAAGATCACCGAAGATGTGGGTGGCCGGCGTGATACGATCATGCTTCCGGCAGCTGCTTTCCGGGACTTCTTGGAAGCCTTGCAGCGTCTGGTGGAGTTCGAAGCCAAGCTCTGACCGAGCGAGGTTTTCTTTCCCAGCGTCCGCGCGCAGGCGCCGTCTTTCCCTGGACGGCGCGCTCTACGAAACGCAACCGATTTGAGCCGCTCCCTCCACGAGGGAGCGGCTCTCATGGTATTCGGTAAACAGCGTGGCGGGGTCCGCGGGCCTCGGAATCAGGCGGCCTTTTTCAGCTCCGCAAAAAAGAGCTGCCCGGCCGACGTGTGCAGCGAGCTTCCGATCACCACGCGCACGGTCCGGCCGAGGTGGGGCCGCCCGTGGTTGACCACCACCATGGTGCCGTCGGGCAGGTACCCGACCGCCTGGTGAAGGTCGCGACCTTCCTTCACCAGCGACAGTTCGGTCTCGTCTCCGGTGCAAAACACCGGCCGCATCGCGCGGGCGAGATCGTTCAAATTGAGCACCATCACGTTTTGGAGGCGCGCCGCGGACGCCTGCGTGGGGTCGTTCGTCAGCAGCCGGGCTTCGAGCACGCTGGCGAGCTTCGTCAGCCGCGTATCCACCGAGGTCCCGGGATCGGCTTCGGTTTCGTGGATGGTCACGCTCAGGGCGGGATTGCGCTGCAACTGCTGAAGCCGTTCGAGGGCGCTCCGGCCCCGCTCCCGTGTCTGCGGATCCGCGGAATCGGCGAGGACTTGCAATTCATCGAGCACGAAACGCGGGACGACCAGCGAGCTGCTCAAGAAGCCTGTCGCGCACACCTCGGGCAGGCGCCCGTCAATAATGATGTTCGTGTCGATGAGCAGCGGGGCATCCTGCACGGTGCTCTGCCGGAAGCGCACGTAGGGAATGATCAGCGAAAACTCGTCCCGGTTGCTGCGGACCGCGAGCATCATGCCCAGGTATCCGAAGGCGGAATAGACGATCAAGCCGGTGATCCACTGAACCTGCGGCGAGGCCCCCGCCAGCAGCCGCGAGGCGAGCAGGAGCTGCGAGAAGATGAAACCAATCAGCAGTCCGAAGGTGGCCGACGAAAACACTCGCACCGAGATCCCGCGCATCAGGCGATCGGCGAGGACCACGGCCAGGCCGAAAACGGCACCGAGCATCGCCCCGATGACCCCCGAACCCAGGGCGTTGTCACCGATCATCACGCCCACGCAGACGGCGAAGGTGACAAAAAGTGCGCGCAGGAGATTGACGGTGAGTTGGGGAGTCATGAAACGGCAACGGGAATAAGAAAAGGGATGGGCAGCTCCTATAGAGCAAGGCGCGAACCAAGCGATCCCCGGATGGCTCACGAAGGTTCGCCAGGGATGATCACGGAGAGGCAAAACGCAGAGGGGCGCAGAGACCGCAGAGGCAGAAGGAGAAGCGGCTTCGTCGGAGTCAGCCCGCTGGCGAAATGCCTTGGCAATCCCCTCTGCGACCTCTGCGCCTCTGCGTCTCTGCGTTTAAAAATGAGACGGAACGGAGGGGAAAACGGGCGGGAATAATGAGGTGGCCTGGGCTTCTTCCTTCGTGTGCGTGGTTGCCGGATGAACCATTTGCCCACACATTCCGCACCGTGAATCCGACGGCTACCGACATCTGCCTGCACCATTGCCTCCCGGAGGTGGCCTGCCCACACCGGGCGCCTTCCCGGAGAAGCGACGTAAACGCTCGGAAACGCCTGTGAAATTTCGGAAGACCCTTTTTGTCAACCCACCGTCCTGGCAGGGCTTCGATGGCGGAGCCGGGTCGCGCTACCAAGCGAAGCGCGAGATCCGGTCGTTTTGGTATCCGACATGGCTGGCGCAGCCGGCGGCTTTGATCGAAGGCTCGCGGCTAGTGGACGCGCCCCCGGATGACCTCTCCAAGGACGACGTCCTGCGCATCGCCCGCGACTATGAACTGGTCATCCTGCACACCAGCGCGCCGACCTTGCGCGGGGATGGGCAGCTCGTCGAGGCGCTCAAGACGCAGAATCCCGACCTGTGCGTTGGGCTGGTGGGCGCGCACGCGGCGGTGCTCCCGGAGGAGACGTTGCGGGTGAGCGAGGCGATCGATTTCGTCGGCCGCAAGGAGTTTGATTTCACCTGCCGCGACGTGGCGCTGGGCTTGCCCGTCGCCGAGATCGATGGGCTTTCCTTCCGCCGCGACGGCCAGATCACCCACAACCCAGAGCGGGCGACGATTCAGGATTTCGACGCGCTCCCGAGCGTGATGGACGTTTATCAGCGCGATCTGACGATCGAGAACTACGCCATCGGCTACCTCAAGCACCCCTACGTTTCGCACTACACGGGACGCGGCTGCCCCGCGCAGTGCACCTTTTGCCTCTGGCCGCAGACCGTGGGCGGGCACAAGTATCGGGCGAAATCGCCGGAGGCCGTGGCGCGCGAGATGGCCCATGCGCAGCGGCTTTTTCCCCAGGTGAAGGAATTCTTTTTCGACGACGACACCTTCACCGCCTACCAGCCGCGCGCCCGCGAGATTGCAAAGCAGCTCGGCAAACTGGGCCTGATGTGGAGCTGCAATGCGCGGGCCAACGTGAATTACGAGACGCTGAAAACGATGCGCGACCACGGGCTGCGGCTCCTGCTCGTCGGTTACGAGAGCGGCAACCAGCGCATCCTCGACAACATCAAGAAAGGCATCCGGCTCGAGGAAGCGCGCGAGTTCACCCGCAACTGCAAGAAGCTCGGGATCACGATCCACGGGACCTTCATCCTCGGACTCCCAGGCGAGACCAGGGAGACGATTCGCGAGACGATCGAGTTTGCCAAGGAGGTCGATCCGTTCTCGATGCAGGTGAGCCTCGCCGCGCCGTATCCGGGCACCGAGCTTTACCGGCAGGCGAAGGAAAACGGCTGGTTCAGTGAGGATCTCGATCTGGTGGACGGGCACGGCCAGCAAACCGCGGCGCTGCAATACGACGGCCTCTCACGCGATGAGATTTTCGCGGCGCTCGAGCGCTTTTACAAAGCCTACTACTTCCGCCCGCGTCCAATCGCGAGGATGGTTGGCGAGATGCTCGGCGATTGGGGCGTCATGAAGCGGCGCCTGCGCGAAGGCGTGGAGTTCTTCCGTTTCCTGCGGCTGCGCAGCGCACCGTCGCGCTAATGCGGCGGCTGACCGGCGAGACGGATGGTCAAGGCGGCCCGCAGAATTTCCCGTGGAAAGAGCGAGATTCTAGAGCTGACCCCGCTGGCTCCCAGCGCTCAACGGGATTGGCCATGCCAATGGGTGGATGGATATTACCTTCACCTGATGGATGACATTAAGCCGAAATAGCATGAGACGGAATTACATCATCGCCCTAGTCGTGTTTGCGGTGATGAATCTGGTTGCGCTGTGGCTGCTCTGGCCAAAAAGGTTCACCCAGCAACCAACATCCGCGGAGAAAGTCTCCGCTGGCTCTGCCTCTCCGCCGGTCGATACGATTGCCAGAAATCATGCAGCGGTGACTGCGGAGCAGTTTGACGAAGGCAAGCTCAACCCACAGCAGCGGGAGTATCTCGCCGAGTTCAAACGCCCGATAAATTTCTACGGGATGGTCGTCGATGAAGCGCGGACGCCTGTTGAAGGCGCAACCGTTACGCTTGGTCCCATTGACAATCCCATCATGAGTGATTCTCCTGGCGATGCGCGTGCTCAAAGCTCTACCTCCTCTGCGAAAAGCGATGCGCAAGGGCGATTCGCCGTAACTGGGATGCGCGGATCGCACCTGTTAGTTCGTGTTTCAAAAAACGGCTACTACTCCGCCCCAAATCGATCCGATGCGTTTTTTTCGCACGACACGGCTGATCCGGTAATGAATTGGAGGCTCCTCCCGCGCGGGCCGGAGGAACCAGCAATTTTTGTATTGCGGAAGAAGGGCGAAGGAACACCGCTCATTCGACTTCCGCATCTAAGCGTCATTGTGGGCAAAGATGGCCGACCAGTGGACATTCATTTAGCGACGGGTAGAGCGGTGCCGGTTGGTCAGGGAGACATTCGGATTGAAATGTCTGTCGGCTCTGAAGTCGTGGGGCCGGACCGGCAGTATGACTGGCGCTGCCGCATCTCGGTTCCCGGCGGCGGCCTTCTGCCCCGCAAGGATGACTTTGAGTTCATCGCACCCGAAGAGGGTTACCAGCCGGAAGAGATAATCGAGAAGCCCAAGTCGTTGCCGCGCGACGACTGGGACACTGATGTGTTTCGGCATTACTTTGTCAAAACCGGTTCTGGAAACTATGCGCGAGTCAGACTGCGGCTGATCACGCGCAACAGCGGCTCCTGTGTCATCGAGGAGGCTTACCTGAATCCGGCTGGGTCTCCTAACCTGGAATATGACCCTAGCAAGCAAGCTTCCGCTCGCTAGCGAAGGACTGGAATGTTCCCCCTTGTTGCGGTTGCGGAGTGCACCGTCGCACTAACGCGGCGGCTGAGCGGCGAGGCGGATAGTCACGGGTGGGCCGTAGAATTTCGGCTTGGTCGGCAGAACGTAGACGTCGAGCCAGGCTTTGACCCGCGAGGGAACCTCGCGGACGCGCGTCTTTTTTGACCAGCGAAAGCGGACGTGCTCGGAGGGAAATCCGATTGCCTCAAGCCCAAGCGCCTGCGCCAGGAAGACGGCGCGAGGCTGGTGAAAATCGTCGGTGATGATGGTTAAGCGGTGCAGACCGAAGACGGTGCTGGCGCGAGCCATCGAGTCGAATGTCCGAAATCCGGCGTAGTCCAGCGTGATGGCGTCCAGCGGCACGCCCCGCGCGACCAGGGCGTCGCGCATCCAGGTCGGCTCGTCGTAGCTCTTTTTGCTGTTGTCTCCGCTGACGAGCAGGTGGCGCACTTTGCCCTCGCGGAAGAGCCGCGCCGCGGTTTTGATGCGGCCTTCGAAAAAGGGATTGGACCAGCCACCCGGGAGGTTGCGCGAGCTTCCGAGAACGAGTCCGACATCGTTGGCGGGCAGGTGCGCCAGATCCTGGATGATGGCGGGGCGGGTGCGGTGAATCATCCACCAGTTCACCAGCGCCGTGCCGACGGCGCCGCTCAGGACCAAAACGGCGCCGATGACCACGGCGGTGCGCAGGCGTCGGATCAATCGGAGCGTGATCACTACTAACTCAGGAGCGCGATCGACGCGGTGTAACCGTGAATGAAATTGCGGTCGCCCACGGGCCCGATCTCGCCGTTGCAGAAAAAACCGGCGCTCGGGTGCGGACCGAACTTCTTCGCCAACACCGCAGCGTCATGATGGGGCGCACCGAAGAGATTCCGTCCCCGGCCATTGCAGGCGAAGACGAGCGAGGCAAACGGCTTCACACCGCGATGCACCGCGGCCGCGCTAAGCCGGCGCAGATCGGCGTCGGCGGAGGCGCGGTCGCGGAGCTGGAACTGCAAGGTCTGCCCGACGCGCGGGTACGCTCCAAGCGCGACCGCGCCGTGGTTCGGATCGGCGCCCAGGATATTGCGCACGAGGAAGTCGCCGGTCTTGAATTCATCGACGTACTCCGAGGTCGCGAGGCCGGCAAAGAGATTGCCGCGGGCGTGCGGTTTATCGTCGTCGGGCAGGGCTTCAAAGGCCGCGGCGAGCGCTTCGTAGGCCGGGCGCGAGCCGAGCTGGGTGACGAGATTCTGGTCGGCGCCGGTGATGGTGAGCGGCTCGCCAATGGGCCGGCAGCCCTGGCTCACGATGGTGTCCACGCGCACGCCGCCGCGGAAGCCGAGGGCGACCCCGCCCTCGATGACTTCGCGATCGTGGACGAGGAAAATGTCGTCACCGCCCGAGCCGCCGCTCGCCAGACCGCCGAGGCACGGGACGCCGGGAAAAGCGGCATTCCAATCGTGGAGCCACGGATCAATGGCCAGCGTCACCGGATCGGCCAACGCGATCCAGGCTTCCGCGTCCGGCAGCTTTGACGCCCGGCGCCAGCTTTCCCCATCGAGCGTGATGTCCTCTTCTCCACGGGTGAAATGGAAGGGCTGGACCTCGGTCTCCGGGAGGTGCAGCAGGAGCAGGGAGAAACCGCTCGCTCGTTCCGCTTCCGCGCCGGTGCCGATGAGGCCGGAGCCGCTGCAGCCGGCAATGGTCGGCGCGTGACCGTGCAACTGGATCAGCTCCAGAAAATCGGCGAGATGGGGCCGGTAATCCGCGGAGGCAAAAACGATGGCGCAGCTCACGCGCCCGCCCACTTCGTGCAGAGCCTCGCGCGCCGCCGTGGTGACGAGGTCTTCCGCGAAAGGCGCAAGCACCAGACGCGAGGCGGCGGAGTTGGACATGCGTCGTTCTTAAGACGCAGCGCCCCGCGGCGCAAGCAGCCTGGGGCAGATAGTGGGCAGGCGGGGACGCCTGCCCCACTATCCGCGTGTTCCGGTGCGGAGGCCTAGCGTTGCGGCCAGTCGTCCGTCCGGAATGGCGAAGCCGGCAGGCCGGTCGCGTTGACCAGATTGCACTCCGGGTCATCAGCCCACGCATAACGCACCGCGGCGGGTTCTTTCACCTCGGGACTGGAGACCACGATGTGATCGCCTTGAACTTCCGCGTCGGCCCAGAAAAATTTCTTGTCCGAACCGGCGATGGCAAAGCCCTTGAGCTTGCCGCCCTCTTTGGCTTTCAAGCCTTCCGCGTGGCGGAAGCTGAGCCGCATTTTGCCGTCCTCCGCCTGGGCGTCGGAGTAGAGCGGGCCGGAGAATTCCTGGTCGCGATAATAGACGCTCGCTTCCGCGACGAGCGCGAGTCGGCGTCCGACTTCCTGTTTGTTTTTCGGATGGATGTCCTCCGAGGCGCCGATGTCGATCGCCACGGCCATGCCGGTGCGGGGCAGTTCGAGGGTCATCGCCTGGGCTTCGCGCAGCTCGGCCCAGTTGCTGTTCTCCGGCTGGCCGGTCGGCGGCACGTGGCGCGAATTGAAGTTCGCCAGTTGCACGAACAGAAAGGGGAACTCCGACCCCCATTGCTGGCGCCAGCTCAGAATCATGGTCGGGAAAAGCTTGCGATAGAGTCGCGCCTGGCCGGCGTTGGACTCGCCTTGATACCAGATCGCGCCGCGGATCCCATAGGGCAGGAGCGGGGCGATCATTCCGTTGTAGAGGCAGGAGGGGCTCCCGGTCGCGTCGCCGCCTTGTGGTGCGTGCGGCGGCTGGGGCGGCTGCTTTCCAGCTTCCTTCGCCTCCTTTTCCTTCTCGCGGTATTTCTCCATTTCCTCCTCATAGGCTTCGCGCGCTTTCGGGTAGTCCGCCACTTTCCGCTCCCAGGCATCGAGGATCGGTTTGAAATCCGGATCACCCGCGAGCGCCTCGTGCGGCGTCCACGATTCCGCCGGCGTTCCACCCCACGAGGTGTGGATCAGTCCGATCGGCCCCTGCAAGTCCTGGTGCAGTTTGCGTCCGAAGAAAAACGCGACCGCGGAGAAGTTCGCCACGGTTTCGGGCGTGCAGACCTCCCATTTGCCCACGCAATCCTCCTGCGGCTCGGCCTTCGCCGCCCTTTGCACGGTGAACATGCGGAGCTGTGGGAAGTTCGCCGCGGCGATATCGTCCTTGGCATTGATCGCCCCGGACACCCGGAACTCCATGTTCGATTGCCCGGAAGCCACCCACACCTCTCCGACGACCACGTCTTTCACGGTGAGCGAGTTGCGGCCGGAGACGGTGAGATCGCCAGCGGCGCCGGCCTTTAGATCCACGAACTTGATGCTCCATTTGCCCGTGTCATCGGCAGCGGTGTCCGCACTCTGGTCGCCGAACTTGACCGACACTTTCTCGTCCTTGTCGGCCCAGCCCCAGACCGTCGCGGGCAATTCCTGCTGGAGCACCATGTGATCGGAAATAATGGCCGGCAATTTGACGTCGGCGTGCGCGGCGGCACTGAGCAGAAGCGCGGCCGCGGAAGGAAGGAGGATTTGGCGGAAGGGAGGGTTCATAGGGAAAGTGCGAGGGAGCATGACCAAGCCCCCGCGCCTCCGCCAGTGCTTTTGCAGGGGGGGGGTGAAAGTTGATGGTTGAGAGTTGATGGTTGATAGGCCCGCAGACTCTTGCGCGCGCCCGACCCCGCTGGCGGCGCCAATCAACTATCAACAATCATCTATCAACTCCTGCCGCAGCTTCAGGAACTTGGTCCTTCTTTGCGCCCCGATACAGCTTCGCGATCTGCACCAGGATTTTCTCGAGCCTGGCGAAGTATTCGTCTTCCGGCATCGAGGCTTTCGCGTTGCGCAGTTGCGCGAGCTCGTTTTCGAGCGCATCGCGTTCCGCCCGGAGCGCGGGCGGCAGGGCGCGCTCGGCGGCGCTCGGCACCAGATGAAGTTGGTGCGCGCGCAATCCGTCGGGAGTTTGATTGCCACTCGATTTCTTCACCGCCCGGACGCCCGTGAACCAATCCGGCGGCGTGCCGAGGCCGTCGCCGTTGTCCTCGAGCAGCGAGTGCTCGGTCGCGAGGCGCCCTTCGTTCTTGTAGAAATCCGCGGCTCGGCGCGCCGCGGCCAGCCAGGCCTCGAGCACGGAAGTCTGTCCGTCCTTGTCGAGGTCGCCGGAAGGGTCGCCGATGGCCTCGGAAAAATAGCCGCCGAAGCGCGCAAAATTGCTCTCGCTGCCATTCTTGGTGGCGCTCACCACGATCCGACCCGGCGCCGAAAGCGGCTTGAGAAACGCACCGCTCGCCGAGAAGCCGCAGACGATGACCACCGGCCGCTTGAAGGGCTGAAGCCACCCGGCCAGTTCGGAAGCCGACAGGTCGTCACCGCGCAGATTGAATTTGGCTTCCTTGCCGTCGAACGTCCCATGTCCAGCGAGCACCAGCCAAAGCGCGGCGGCCGTCTCTTTCGCCTCGGCCTGCAGCGCTTGTTGCAAGCGCGGAAGGCAGTCCTTTTCCTCCGCGCCGAGCCCGATCGTCATGGTCCGCGCCTCGCCCGCCGCGCTCGCTTTTTGCCAATTCCCCGCCCATTTCGCGAAGGTCCCCGCGTATTCCTCTTCGCCCGCCGCACCGACCGCAATGATCACCGCCGCGCGCTCCTCCCGGCTTTCGTCCGCGCTGCTCACCATCCCCATCGCCAGCAACAGCGCCACAACCAGCGCGCCGCGCCCTTTGGATGTTGGGCGTCGGATGTTGGATGTTGGATGTTCTCCCGCCTTCATCACGCCAGCCCTTTCCACCGCCGCAGCCCCCACTCCCCGACGAAGCACGCCAGCGCGAACAGAAACATCGCGGGCGTATGCCACAGCGGCTCGGTCCACGTTTCGGTGACGGGCGCGCGTTTCGAAGGCAGTTCGCGTGCGAAAGCTTCGAGCCGCTCGGCCGCCAGCACCTCGCCGCCGGTCTTGCGGGCAACGGTTTCCATCAGCGCGCGATTCGGCTTCAAGGAACGAAATTCAGCCGCCGCGAGATCGGTCGTCCAGCCCGCGGCCGCCGTCCCCACCGGCGCCCCGCTTTCATTGGCCACACTGGCGCCCGCGCGATAGCCGCCGCTGTCGCGCGGGACGTAACTGCCTTCATAAAGTCCCGGCTCTTCCGCCGACGCCTCGGCGGTGAGGGTGACCGGTGCTGCGCCGTCGATCGGCTGGACCGTCAGCGTCACGGCGGCATTGTCGAGCGCCTGGAATTTGGCGTCGCGCACGCGCACTTGCAGCCGCACAAGTTCCCCTCCGGATTGCGGTTCGGCACGCAGCTCGATCGGCTCCGGCACATCCGCCACCAGCCAGCGCACCAACTGGCGCCACGCTTTGCCGAGGTCCTTTTGCAGGGCTTCGTCGCCGAGCCCCGATTGCCACAGATCGCCGATCAGGAGCGCCGCCGTGCGGCCGCGTCCAAACCGCTGCGTGACCAGCGCCGGATAAGTGTCGCGCCCGTCGCTCACCGACGCGACGACCATGGCCGCCGGCTTGGCTTCGCGCGCGCGGTTCAGGAGGTCGAACTGCGGCAGCGCGGACAGCCGCCGCGTTTCGTCGGGTTCGGTGGACCGCAGCCGCGCCCAGGGTTGAAGCCAGCCTTCCCGGGTGAGATTGAGCCGGAGCGGCGCGCCCCGCGGCGGCTCGGGACTTTTGTCGAGATAGACCGGCAGCATGTCGCCAATCGCGGTGCGCGCGAAATTTCCCTGCGCAAACGATTCCATTCCGCCAAGCATCAGGAAGCCGCCGCCGCGTTCGCTGACGAATTTTTGCAGCAGGCTCATCTGGTCGGCGGTGAAGAATTCCGCCTCGAGGTCATCGACGATCACCGCGCGGTATTTGAAAAGTTCCTCCGGCGTCTTGGGAAAACCTTCACGCAGCTCGAACTCGTCCTGGGTATTCAGCCGCACCAGCACCGGTTTGTCGTAGCGCTCGATTTCCTCCTTGGACTGATTGCCGAAGCCGCGGAAGAGCGGGTTGCTCGACTCGCCAGCGCGTCCGCGAAATTCGAATTTCGGTTCGCGCTTGGCGATCCGGATCAGTCCGACGAGCTGCGTTTGATCGTCAGCATCGACCGCCCGGCGGAGGAATTTGTATTCCCAGTTCGGCCGGCCACTGACGTAAAGCACCCGGTGCGGACCCGTGCCGCGATCGACGGTCACGATGGTCTCGTTGTTGGCCAGCGTGGCCTCGCTGCTCGCCTCGGCTTTCGCATCCCATTCCCGTTTGGCCGCGACTCGGACGCGGTAGAAGAGGACGCCGCTCTTGTCCGGACGAAGCTGAAATCGGAAGACGAGCTTTTCGCTGTCGCGCGGTGCGGTCAGGGTTTGCTCGGCTACTGGTTTGGCGTCCGGTTTGGCGGGATCGAAGAGCTTCGCGACGATCTCCTCGCCCGGCGCGCCGATCACCGCGACCTCTGCCTGGATCGTCACCGGCGCATCTTCGAAGGAGGTCTGCGTGACGTTGGTGCTCGTGACGGCGATATCGCGCGGCGGCTGGTCTCCGCCGAAGACCACGGGATAGACCGGGGGCAGCCCGGTCAGATCGGCGTCCTCGAGATCCGCGGCGACGCCGTCGGTGAGCAGGATCACGCCGGCCAGGGGCTGGCCGCGGTGCCGCTCGGCGATCGCCTTCAACGCGCCACCGAGGGCGCTGCTGCGTCCGGAGAAATCCAGATCGCGGAAATCCTGCGTGGCCTGGAGCCGGGCATCGGCGAGATAATTCTGCGTCTCGAAGCTCTCCGAAAGCTGCTTGCGCCAGAGGTTGCGCTCGCCGCTCAGGAAGCGCTGCATCGACGCCCCGCGCGTCTCGGGCTCGCCGCGGCCGTGCAGCTTCATGCTCAGGCTGTTGTCCGCCACGATGGCGAGAACGTTGGCCCCCGGCTTGGCCCGCTGGCCGCTCCACATCGGCTCGAGCAGGCAGGCGAGCAGCGCGGCGAGGCCGATCAGCTTGAGCAGGGCGCAGGCGAGCCGCAGCCGGCGCGGTGCGTCGGTGCGAAGATAGGACCACGCGACAAAAGCGAGCGCGGCAGCGAAGAGCGCACCGGCCGGCCACAACCAATCGCGCCCGGCGAGGAAGATGGCACCGGGAAAAGTCAGCATGCGCAGCGTGAGATTCCGGAAGCGCGGATGGAAAACGTCGAACGTCGAACGTCGAACACCGAACGTCGAAGGCAGAAAGGCTCCCGCGACGAGGATACTTTGACGTTCGACATTCGACGTTCAGCGTTCGGCGTTTGCTCCCGGCGAAGTGGGGCAGGCGTCCCGCCTGTCGATAGTGAGGCAGGCGTCCCGCCTGCCCAGGTCCGAGCAGCCGGGACGGCTGCTGCACTGCGTGGCAGGCGGGACGCCTGCCCCACTACGAGTCGCCGCCGCAAGACGCAGGTCATGTCATTTGCTCCGGCCCAGGTCCTCGTAATAGCGCCGCACGCGCTCCGCGTATTTCGTCGGGACCGGGTCGCGATCGATCGGGACCAGGCTTTCCTTCGACTCCCGGCGCGCGAGTTCCTCGGTCACCCGATTCCGCAACTCGGCGAGTGGCGCCCGGATCCTGGTCTGCACCATGTCCCAGTTGGGCGGCACGCTGTGCCGTTTGAATTCGGCGCGCACGCCCTTGGCCACTTCGCGCACCCGCGCCGCTTCCGTGCGGAGCGCGGGATCGTCGAGCATCTCCTCGACGTTGCGCAGGCGATCGGACCATTCGACGAAATTCCCGCCGGTCAGAGGTCCCGCCTGTTCGCCCTCGGTTCCTCCGCCCCACATTCCGCCGCCCTCGGCGCCGGTGCGAATGCCGCCGCGCTCGCGCGGTGCGCGTGCTTGCTCGCCGAGCCGCGAACCAGGGCGGGCGCCAGTCCCGCCGGGGTTTTGATTCGCGGAAGGTTCCTGTGCGCCAGGATTTTCGCCACCCGAGGGCGCGCCCGCTCTGCCGCCGCGCTGCCCGCCCTGCTGGGAAGATGCAGCCTGTGCGGTGGATCGCTGGCCGCCTTGTCCGCTTTGGCCGCCTTGTTGACCCTGCTGACCCTGCTGACCCTGCTGACCCTGTTGGCCCTGCTGACCCTGCTGGCCTTGCTCGCCTTGTTGGCCTTGTTGGCCTTGTTGGCCCTGCTGGCCTTGTTGGCTTTGCTGCCCTTGTTGGCCCTGCTGCCCTTGTTGGCCCTGCTGGCCCTGTTGGCTTTGCTGCCCTTGTTGGCCCTGCTGGCCCTGCTGGCCCTGCTGGCCTTGTTGCGCGCCGGGCTCGCCGGGTTGTTGGTCGCCCTGCCGGGGCTGTTGTCCAGCACGCGACTGCCTGTTTCCGGGGCCTTGCTGCAATCCGGCCTCCCCGGTGCTCTCGCGCTCCTTCCCCGGTGGCTGCCCACCCGCTTTCGGATCGCCGACGGGTTGCTTCTCGTCGCCGGCGAGATCGGGCCGCGCTTGCGCGATCTCGCGGTTGAGCTGTTGCGTGAGACCGTCGAGCTCGGCGCGCGCCTGGCGGAGGGCCTCGGCTTCGTCGCCGAGCACGCTCTCCGCGGCGCGCTCGACGCCGGTCTTCAGCTCCTCGATTTCCTGCCGCGCCTTTTCCTCGAACTTCTGCGCCTGCTGCGGGAAGCCGCGTCGGGAGAGGATCTGCGTGTATTCCAAAGTCTCGCCGGTCCCGGCCTGCGTCGTTTTGCGCAGGGCGTCGTAAAGCTCTTTGGCCAACAGCGGCTCGGCGCCTTCCGCCTGTTCGCTGACGCGCTTCATGCTCTCCGTCAATTTGCCGAGGTCGCCCTGCTGCTTCTCAAATTGCTCGCCCAGCTTTTCGCGCTCGCTGCTTCCATCGAGTGTGCGGCGCTGGGGTTTGCCGGGCTCGGTCTTCAGCTTTTCCCCGAGTTCCTGCTGGCGTTGCGCCAGCTCGCGGGCGTCGGCGCGCATCTCGCGCATTTCGTCGGTGAACTGCTGGCTCGTCTTCTTGCGATATTCGTCGCGCATCTGCTGCAGATCCCGCGCGGCGCGGGTGCCGCTGGCGAGGGCTTGCGAGGCGGCATTGCGTTCCATCGACTCGCTGGCCTGCTGGGCTTCGCCGCGGATTTGGTCGAGCTGCTTGCGCTCCTCGGCGAGCTGGCCTTGCTGGGGCGACTGCTCCATCTTCTGCCGCGCTTCATCGAGATCCGCGACGAGCTGCTGCTCTTCTTCGCGCAGGCGTTTGAGCTGGCGGCGGATTTCCTCCTTCTCTTTGTCCGTCTTCGCTTCCTGCAAAGCGGTCTGGAGCTCCTTGACCCGTTCGTTGATGTCGTTCTGGCGCTGCGCGAGTTCCTTCAGCCGGTTGAGGACGGCGAGCTGTTCGCGCTGCTGCTCGTTCTGGGTCGGCTGGGCTTCGCTTTTGGTTTCGTAACGTTGCTTCTCTTCCTTGAGCTCGAGCTGATCGAGTTGCTGCTGGTTGCGGTTCTGCGCTTCCCTCCCGCTGCTGCTCCCTTTCTGGCGAATGACGCGGAATTCATGGGCCGCCAGCTTGAGCAGCGCGTTGTAAGCGGCTTGCTCGGCAGTGAGCGCGTCCGGCAAAGGCGCCGTGGACTTCTCTGCCTCGTTCAGCCGGTCGAGCGCGGACTGCATTTCGCGGGTTACGTTTTCGATCAACGCCTTGGCTTTCGGATCTTCCGCCCGGCCGGCGAGCGCGGTTGCTTTGGCCAGCGCTGCCTGTTGCGCATCGCGCACCACCGGCTCGTCCTTGAGATACTTGGCGCTGGGCTTCGGGGAACCGGTGGCCTCCTCGGCGCGTTTCAGATTCCAGGTGGCGCTGATGATCTGCTTTTGCGAATCGGCGGCCTTCTCGGCTTCGCTGGCCTGGCCTTGTTGCTGGCCGGCTTCCTGATCCCCGCCCGGCCGGAAGATCTCTTCGAAAGGCCGGACCTCGGCGAAATACATGTCGGTGGCGGTCCGCCGCGTCTTCCCGTCCGGACCGGCGTCTTCGGCCCAGAGAAACCACGAAATCAGCTCATCCGGTTTGGCGCCGAGTTCCTCGAGCTTGAGCAGGTGCACAAACGACTGGCGCTCGTCGGCCTGCGTTTCGTGGCCGAGTTCCACGTCCTGGGCGGGGCGCCCGGCCACGGTATAGGTGAGCCCGTAGCGCAGCATGCCGAAGTCGTCCCACGCTTCCGCGCGGAAGGCGACTTCCTCGATTGGCGACACGCGCTGGTCGCCTCTCGGCGTGGCGATCTTCAGCTCAGGACGGCGGTTCGGCAGCGCTTCCACGATGAATTGCGCGGGCACTTTGTTGGCGCGCCCGTCCGCGTCCACGAGCCGCAACTCGTAAGCCTGGCTGGCGCGCACCAGAAATTCGCGCAGCGCGGCGAGCGGCTGGCCGGGCTCGGTCGCCAGCGGCACTTCCGTTCCATCCTTGCCGACCAGCGTCGCGGATTTCACCGGCTTGTTGAGCCGGAATTCGACTCCGAGCTTGGTGCCCTCGACGGCGCTGACCCGGCGGGTATCGGGGATCTTCTTCTCCGGCTGCTTCGTGTAGTCGGGAAAGTGAAGCGTCGCGTCGGCGCGCTCGAGGCGCGGATGTTCGAAGACGCGCACCGAAAAGCTGCGCGTCGTCTGGCCCGCGTATTCGATGTGATAGGAAAGGTCCGCGTCCACTTCCGGCAGGCCGCCGCCGAAAACCGGATCGTCGAGATTCTTCACCAACGGGATCCGCTGCGGCGCTTGATTCGCCGGTTGGAGCACGAGCACGGCTTCGCTCGGCACCGCGCGATGAAATTTCGCCAGCACGATGAGGCCGCTGCCGCGTTCGAGGGTCGCGTCGCCGGGCGTGACGGTGACGGCCTCGGTGGAACGCACGGCGATTTGCGCGGTGCGAAGCTCTTCGCGGCCGAGCAGGCCCACGACGCAGATGAGGGCAACGAGGGTGAGCCATTGCAGCGCGCGGGTGCCGGCCATCCGCCAGGCGGGAATCGCGTCGATCCAGCGTTGCTTTCGACTTTCCCGTACCGCATCCGCGATGACTCGTTGCTGGAGGAAATGAAGATGGCCGGTGCGCTGATCCGGCGTTTGCTCGACGGCCGTGAGCAGCAGTGCGTGCAGCTCGGGATGCCGCGCTTCGATGCCGGCCGCAATGGAGCGGTAGTCCGGCTCCCAGGCTTGGGCACGGCGGCTCGTGAACCAGGCGACCAGGCCGGCGCCGAGCCCCACGAGGAGCGCGGCGAAGGGAACATGGACCTTCCCCCACCAGAGCACGAGCGCCACGGCCCCGGCGGCGAGCCAGCACCAGGCGAGGTGGGTGTGAAAGCGGAGCCGGCGATGGCGCTGGACCACGGGCTCGAGCGCGGATTGGAGCAGCGGAGTAATCATGCGGTGGTTTCGGTGGGACGGGCGGTGACGCGCGACAATCTTCCGGCGATCAGCGTTTCAAGCAACAGGACTCCGAGGGCCGCGACAATCAACCAGCGCCAGAGCTTTTGGCGCTGCTCGAGCTCCGCCGCTTGCAGGCTGGCTTCGCGTTGCGCGGCTTGAGCTGGTGAGGCCACGGCGGCGTGCCGCAGCGGGACTCCCAGGCTGGTGAAGCGGTCGGGTGTGAGCGGGGTCAGCCGGCTCTCCTCGGGCGCCAGATTGACCACGAACCGCAGCGTCCCCGGCGTGACGCCGTAGATGCCGGGCAGATCGCTCGCGGTGAACTTCGACCCCGCGGGGACCGGGATTTCGGTGCCATCCGGCTTGCGGACGACCAGCGGCTGCGGACCGGGTGGGAGCGGGACTTCGTCGCCGATGAAATACTGCGCCTTCCGCGCCGGGAGATTGCTGCTCTGTTCGAGGAGCGCGCTGAGCAGCGGGACGAGCTTTGACGAAAGCGCGAACTGACTGTCGGAGGGGCGCCAGGTGCTGGTGAAGATCACCACGCTGCCTTTGCCGAGCGGGGCCTGGAGGATCGCGGGATCGCCGCTGTCGAACCCGGCGACGACGCGGGCGCCGGCGATGCCCGCCGGATCGAGACGCCGATATTTCCAAAAATGGATCTTCGTGAAATCGCTGAACCGCGGATCGGCGAACGGAGCGAAGAGCGGATGCTGAAAATCGATCTGCGCGAGGAGCGCGTAATCTTTCACGGGCGCTTCGGTCGCGGAGAGCTGCGGATTTTCCAGCAAACGAGCGAGCGCCTGCGCACCGTCGGCGGAGGCGAGGGGGACGAGGACGATCCGGCCGTCGCGCGCAAACTGGCGGGCCGCAGCGACCGCGGCGTCGGACGCGCCGGCGCCCAGGACCAGAAGCTGCGCCTGCTGGAGCTGAAACGCGGGCACCGCTTCGGCCCCCCGGTGCGCGATGATCTCCACGCTCTGCCGCCGCGTCTTCGGGAACGCGCGGCGCAGGTAGTAGAGCGCAGCGTGCGGATCGTCGTCCGCATCGGCGCCGAGGAAGAGGACGGGCCAGGGCACGATCTGCGGCGGGAGGAGGAAGAGCTGGTTATCGAACTCCGTGTCGTCGCCGGTGAGGACCAGTGGGACGGTGGCATCGGCGGGCTGTTTGGGAGCGCGCACGATGCGGCTCTGACCGTGCGGCACATAGGCCTCGAGCTTTGCGGCGGCATCTCCGGTCCAGCCGAGCTGGAATTGCTCCCGCTTGGATTCCGTAGCGTTGACGACGCGCAGGCGAAGCACGGGCTCGCCCGGGGCCGAATCGTCCGCTTCGGAAACCCAGTGCGCCGCGGCATTCTCGGCTCGCACACCGCGCACCGGCGCGAGCACGACCTCCAGCCCGCGGGGCCACTGATAGCCTTGGAGCGCGTCGATGCGGCTGCCTTCCTGGAGGTCGCTGATGACGATGATCTCCCGCGGGTGCGGGCCTTCCTGGCCGGCTTGATCGAGGATTTCCGCGGCGTGGAGGAGCGCCGCGTCGAGATGGGTCGAGCCCCAGCCGGGCGTGATCGCGGCCAGACGCTGACTGGCCGATGCGGCGCGCTCGCCGAGGCCCATGGCACGCCAGTCCTCGAAGCTGACCAGGGTGCGCACGCCGCGATCGAAGACGAGCAAGGCGACTTCATCAGCCGGTTCGGCTTTGCGCAGCAACTCGTCGGCCTTGCTCCGGGACTCGCTCCAAAGATTCTCGCGGCGCATGCTGGCGCTGGCGTCCACCAGAATCACCGTGCGCTTTCCCGTGCCGGGCGCGGGGGCCGGCGTATTGCCGGGGCGTTGGAGGAAGGGCCTGGCAAAGCTGAGCGCAAGCAGAAGGATCACGAGGCACCGCAGCAGCAGCAGCCAGAGGTTTTCGATCCGGCTCCGCCGCGTCACCCGCGGGGGCGTCGGCACGAGAAACATCAGCGAGCTGAACGGCGTCACTTCGCGGGTCGTGCGGCGGATGAGGTGGAAAATGATCGGCCCGACGACCGCCAGGGTGCCGAACAGGAAAAGTGGGGCGAGAAAGTTCACGAAGCGCCGCCTCCGTCTTGATTTGGGGCCGTGGTTGGAGCGCCAGAGTTGGCGCCAGCTTTTGGAGTGCTCCAGTCCTCTGGAGCTTTTTCGCGTGTGGCGCATCCGCACCCGCACAGCTTCCCCAGAACAGTCCTCTGGATCCTTTTCGTGCGTGGGGCGCCGGCAGCGGCTCCGCCCGCGCAGAACCCACCGAAAGCGCCAGAGGACTGGCGCACTCCAAAACGCAAGCGAGTCACGGCCGATCTCGATGCTGAAGGAGCGCCGTTGTTGCCGCCGCCTTTCGGAATGCTCCAGCTATTCCTGCTCATGCGGCGGCGGATTTGCGGCGGATGACCTTTCCGCGGTGGACGCGGCTCTTCAGGAAATCGAAGAGGGCCAATTCGAGCGGTTGCGCGGTGGAAAGCTGGACATGGCTGATGCCGAGCCGCTGACACATGGCCTTCACAGTGGCAAGGTGGGCGGCGAGCCGGCGGCCGTACTCGGCGCGGGCGAGGGTGGGATCGAGGAAGAGATCGCGACCCGTTTCGAGATCGAGGAAGCGCGAGGCGGTGCTGAAGTCGAAGGTGAGTTCGGCGGGGTCGAGCACCTGGAAAACCACCACGTCATGCCGCGCCGCCGTGAGCAGGGCGAGCGGTCCTTCGAGCGCTGCGGGCGGGGCCAGCAGATCACTGATCAGCACGACCAGGCCGCGTTTACGGGTCAGCTCCGCAACGCGCCGGAGCGGGGCGGCGAGATCGGTCGAAGTGCCGCTCGCGGGCTTCTCGAGCGCCAGCATGAGATGCCGCAAATGGCCGGGACGGTGCCGTGCGGGCAGATACTCGCGCACCTGCTCGTCGAAGGTCAGCAGCCCGGTCGCGTCCCCTTGTTGCGCGAGGAAATAGGCGAGTGTGGCGGCGAGGGTGCGCGCGTAATCCGACTTGGTGTGCCCGCGCGAGCCGAACGTCATCGAGCGGCTGTTGTCCACCAGGAGATGGCAACGCAGGTTCGTTTCGTCCTCGAATTTCTTGATGAAATAACGATCCGTGCGCGCCACCAGGCGCCAGTCGAGATAACGCGGATCGTCGCCCGGCGTGTAGGGCCGGTATTCCGTAAACTCGACCGAAAACCCATGATACGGGCTGCGATGAATCCCGTGCCAGAAACCCTCGACCACGGTGCGCGCGCGCAGCTCGAGATTGCGGATGCTCATCAGCACCGCGGGATCGAGGAAGGAAGGCGATTGAGTAGCGCTCACTTTTCGAAGGATGGAGACCGGGTTTCGGGGGACGATTGAACGGCGTCGCGGCTACTCTTCGGCCATTCTTCGCAACTCCGCTTTGTAGTCGCGCCGTGAAAGATCCGGTTCGTAGCCCTTCATGATCGCTGCTCGTGCTGGCGCAATGATCTCTTGCCGCACGTCGATGTCCTTGCCCCAAAGCTCCTGCCAGAGCACGCGGGTGTTCGTGGTGATGTCGCCGACCATTTCCTCGTCGAAGCCTGGCCGGTAAAGGTCCACCGCAACTTGCAATTCGCGTCGCATCTCGTGCTCCTCCGGATGGCCGGTGCGCTCGATGACGAGCCGGAAGGCCCGCAAATCCTTGTCCTCCAGCCGATGGAGCTTGGCGATGAGGAGATCAATAGGATGCGGGAGGGTCAGTTGCACGTGGCCCATTTTGGTGGTCCACGCGCGACGCAACCATCGCGGGCTGGTGCGGAAATTGCCCTCCACGCAGAGCTGGATGTAAACGTCTCTCGTCTGATCTGCGAGACCGGTTCGAGAGAGCAGTTCCTCAACTGCGACTTGGGTCTCGTCGGTGGCAAAAAGATCGAGGTCCCGGCTCGTGAAGGTCGGTTCGATGGCGAGTTGCAGCGGCGACGAGCCAAAGAGCGTGAGCGACCACTCGCGGTCATTTGGGAGCGCGTGGATCAGCTCGCGCAGCGTCTTCCCGGCCGGGGTCTGCCAGTTAATCTCGCCGACCCAGGACATCAGCCAGTTCCTGTGGATCATCCAAAAGATAAAGGGACTGCTTCGTCCCCGATCTTGTCTGCACCATACGATAAGGTCCGCCGAGAGCGCCAAGCACTCCCTGCTGGATGAGGCGATTGCTGACGCCTTTCTCGTTCGCGAAGATTTTGGCGACTCGTTTCTCCCGCGCCGTGAGCGGGCGACCTTGCACAGCCTTCATCCAAATGCGCGATGCGATGCGGGCTTTGTGCCAGTAAGGATCGAGCTGTTCGCGCTTCACCATGACGGAGGTTAGCAGGGCTGCCGGGGATTTGCCAATCCGCGCTTACTTCACCGACGCGAGCACCCGCTCGATCACTTTGCCCACGCTCACGCCTTCCGCCTCGGCGCGGTAGTTGACCAGCACGCGATGCCGCAGCACCGGCGCGGCCAGCACGGTGATGTCCTCCTTGGTCACGTGGGCGCGGCCATGGATCAGGGCGCGGGCTTTGGCGCCGAGGGTGAGGAATTGCGCAGCGCGGGTGCCGGCGCCCCAGCTTACCCAATCGTTGATGAAATCCGGCGCACCGGCCTGGCGCGGGCGGGTGATTGCAGCGAGGCGCACGGCGTAACGGACGAGATCCTCGGCGACGGGCACTTTCTTGACCAGCGCGTGGAAGCGCAGCACGTCTTCGCCGGTGAAAAGCGGCTGGATCGTCTCGCCGGCGGGCGAAGTCGTGCGCTGGACCACGGCCACTTCGTCGTCCTCGGGCAGATAGTCGATGACGACATTGAACATGAACCGGTCGAGCTGCGCCTCGGGCAGCGGGTAGGTGCCCTCCATCTCGATCGGGTTTTGCGTGGCGAGGACGAAGAACGGCTCCTCCAGGGCGTAACGGGTGCCGCTGGCGGTGACCTGGTGTTCCTGCATCGCCTCGAGCAGGGCGGCCTGCGTTTTCGGCGGGGTGCGGTTGATTTCGTCGGCGAGGATCATGTTGCCGAAAATCGGCCCCGGCACGAAGACGAGCCGGCGCCCTTCCGCGGTGTCCTGGAGGATTTCCACGCCGGTGATATCGGTCGGCATCAGATCGGGCGTGAACTGGATGCGCCGGAATTCGAGGTGGAAAATCTGCGCGATGGATTTGACGAGGAGCGTTTTCGCGAGGCCCGGCGCGCCGGTGATCAGGCAATGCCCGCCTGCGAAAAGCGCGATCAGGATCTGCTCGATCACCTCCTGCTGGCCGACGATCGCCTTCCCGAGTTCCCGCACAATCCGCGGCCGCGCAGCCTGGAGCATTTCAAAGGCTTCGTGATCACTATTCGGAATGGGCGGCGGGACGGTGCTCATGATGGGCGCGAGATACCGGGAGAAAAGCGCGGGGCGGGCCGGAAAGCCAGCGGCTCGTGTCAGAATCGGCGGCGAAGCCACGATGCGGTGATCGGGGGCGGATCAGCCGGCGCAGACAACCAGCGCTTCCGCGCGCTGCGATTTTCGGTTCAGGAACCTGAATCCCCACGCCATGCCTCAGATGCAACGCAAGAAAAAGCCGGTGCAACCCGCGCAGGAGCAGCCGCGGCAGCCGGGAATCGAATCCGAAATGAGGCCGCGGCCAGACGCTGAGGTGCGCGTCAAAGCAGGCGAACCGAAACTCCGGGACCGCGTGGCCTTGATTTCCGGCGGCGACAGCGGCATCGGGCGCGCCGTCGCGGTGGCCTTTGCCGACGAAGGCGCGGACGTGGCGATCCTCTATCTCGACGAGCATGATGACGCGCAGGAAACGGTGCGCATGGTCCAGGACGCCGGACGTCGTGCGGTGGCCATTGCCGGTGACGTGGGGGATGAGCGCTTTTGCAAGGAAGCAGTCGAGCGGGTGGTCCGCGAGCTCGACGGTCTGGACATCCTCGTCAACAACGCGGCGGAACAGCATCCGCAGGACGAATTGGAAAAGATCAGCGCGGAACAACTCGAGCGCACCTTTCGCACGAACCTCTTTTCCTATTTCTTCCTCGCCAAGGCCGCCCTTCCTCATCTCCCGAAAGGAGGCGCGATCATCAACACCACCTCGGTGACGGCCTATCGCGGCAGCGCCTCGTTGATCGACTATTCGTCCACCAAGGGCGCCATCGTCTCCTTTACCCGCTCACTCGCGCACGCCGTCGTCAAGCGCGGCATCCGGGTCAATGCCGTCGCGCCGGGTCCGATCTGGACGCCGCTGATTCCCGCGACTTTTCCCGGCCAAAAGGTCGAGACCTTCGGCTCCGATGTGCCGTTGGGCCGCGCCGGCCAGCCCAACGAAGTCGCACCGAGCTACGTGTTTCTCGCCAGCTCCGATGCTTCCTACATGACCGGTCAGGTGCTCCATCCGAATGGCGGCGAAATCGTCAACGGCTAGCGCTCTCCCCAACCCGTTTACGACGGCGCTCGCGGAGGAGGCTCGTGACGCGGGATTGCGCTATTCCAGCGATCGACGGCCGGGCATCCGCCGCCGGCGCCGGGGCGATGGCTTCGTCTTCATCGACCCCGCGGGGAAACGGATCACGGATCGGACGACGCTGGGACGCATCAAGCGGCTCGCCATTCCGCCCGCCTGGGAGGACGTCTGGATTTGCCCCCATGAAAACGGCCACATCCAGGCCACCGGACGCGATGCGCGCGGGCGCAAGCAGTATCGCTACCATTCCCATTGGCGGGCCCAGCGCGATGAAAACAAGTTTGGGCGCATGATCGCCTTTGCGCGGGCGCTGCCCCGCATCCGCCGGCGCGTGGCCCGCGACCTGAGGCGCCGCGGGATGCCGCGGGAAAAAGTGCTCGCCACGGTGGTCCGCTTGCTCGAAGCGACGCTCATCCGCGTGGGCAATGACGAGTACGCGCGCCACAATCGTTCGTATGGGCTGACGACGATGCAGGACCGGCACGTCAAAGTCGCCGGCCCGAAGATCCAGTTCGCGTTTCGCGGCAAGGGCGGCATTCGCCACGAGATCAGCGTCCGCGATCCGCAGCTCGCGAAGATCGTGCGGCGCAGCCGGGACCTGCCCGGCCAGGAGCTGTTCGCCTACGAGGGAGAAGACGGGCAGCCGCGGGACATTGGCTCCCAGGACGTCAATGAATACCTGCGTCAGATCGCCGGAACGGATTTCTCGGCCAAGGACTTTCGGACCTGGGCCGGCACGGTGCTCGCCGCGATCGCGCTGCGCGAATTTGAGGAGGTCACGGGGAAGACCCAGGCGAAAAAGAACGTCGTGACCGCCATCGAAGCGGTGGCGCGCACGCTCGGCAATACGCCGGCCGTTTGCCGGAAGTGCTATATCCATCCGGCGATCGTCGATTCGTATCTCGCGGGCGACACCATCGCGACCTTGCGGCAGCGGATGGCCAGCAAGATCGACCGCTCCCTGGCGGCGCTGAAACCAGAGGAAGCGGCCGTCCTGATCCTGCTCCAGCGCAAACTGCAAAAGGCGGGGCCGAATGGAACCGCCCGCAAGGCGAAGCCGCCGGCCCGCCCGCCTCGCTCGTCACCCAGCTCAGTTCGGTAAGACGGGAATGCGCGAAACTCTGTCTTGTCGTCCTGCGCCAGGCGCCCGCCCGGCCTTCCCTTTTTTTGATTTGTCACGAGGTGGGCGCGGAGGGACGCTCAAATCCATGAGCATCTGGAGGAAGCTTCATCCTGGTCTTCTGGCGGCGGGCTTGCTGAGTGCCGCGCTGTTCCACGCACCCGCTGCCGAGCCCCTGGTTGACGATGGTCCGCGAGAACGCGACCCATTCATGCAGAACGTCGCCGACATGCTGGCGAAAACGGATTACGACGGGCTCGAACAGATCGCCGAGGAAGCCCGGGCGAGCAAAGCACGCTTCACCGACGGCACGTGGAAGCTCACCTATTTTTACTCCGCCTTTGTCACTCCGGAACCCGGCTCCGAGGCCAGCCGCTTCACGCCCGGATCGTGGAAGGAGCTGTTTGCGCGGCTCGATGACTGGGTCGCCGCACGCCCGACTTCGGGGACGGCCCGGCTGGCGCGGCTGCGCGGTTCGCTGGCCGCGACGACGGCGTACCGTTCCACCGCGAAGCTCGAGGGGGACGCGAATCTCTGGCGCAAGTATTTGCACCAGACCTGGGAGCAGCACGGTGAGGCGAGGCGGCTGGCGGCGAAGGACCCTTACTTTTACGAAGCGTCGCTGGAGGTGGCGAGCCAGTGGAAGCTGAAGCCGGAGGAGTTTGAGCAGCGCTATCAGCGGGCGGTGGCCTTTGAGCCCGAGTATGCCGAGTACTATTGCAAGAAGGCGCTCTGGCTGGAGGGAAATCCCCAGCAGCAGCCATGGGAGGACTACGCCGCGGAAGTGGCCAAGGCGACGCAGGAGCGGTCTGGCGCGGCGCTCTACGCACAAATCGTCTGGTCGCGCATCCGCCATTACCGGTTGGGCATGTTCACGGACAGCCGGGCTTCGTGGCCACTGGCCAAACAAGGCTTCCTCGATTTGGAAAAACAGGCGCCCCGCTCCCGGCGTAACCTGAATGCCTTCTGCTACTTTGCCTGCGCCGCCGGCGACCGCGAAACAGCCGCCCAGCTCTTCGCCCGGCTCGATAACCGCTGGGACAAGGAGCTGTGGGGAACCGAGGCCAGGTTCGAGGAGAAGAAAAAATGGGCTCTCTCGCCGCCGGACCAGGATCAGGAGCCAGGCGCCGAAACGGAGATCACCCAACGCGCCCACCAAGCCCTGGAAGCGGCCGCCTGGGGTGATCTCGAAGCGCTCGCGGCGAAGCTGCGGACAGACAAGACGCGCGATGCCCAGGGCGAGTGGCTGCTGTCCAACTTCTACGATGCGCTCGGCGAGCCACGGGTGAGCAATCCCTGGAAAAAGGATTGGGACAAGTTTTTCGCGGCGCTGGAAGCCTGGCGGATGAAACTCCCCGAGTCCGCGACGCCGTGCATCGCGCTGGGCGGGGCGTGGACGAATTACGCCTGGAAGGCCCGCGGCTCGGGCTACGCCGGGGAGGTCACGGACGAAGGCTGGCGGCTCATGGAAGAGCGGCTGGATCAAGCGCGGACAGCGCTCGAAGCGGCGCGCAATTTTCCCAACAAGGATGCGGAATGGTTTCGCGCCCTGCAAAAGGTGGCCCTCGGCCAGGGCTGGCCCCGCGAGGAATACGAGCAACTCTTCGCGGAGGCGACCAAGTTCGAGCCCGGCTTCGCAGACTACTACACTGGCAAGGCCTACTTCCTCCTGCCGCGGTGGTTTGGCGAGCCCGGCGAGTGGGAAGCCTTCGCCGCCGAGAGCGCCGACCGCACCAAGGATCCACAGCTCTACGCCCGCATCGTGTCGCACAACGCCACCAAACTCGATCCTGACCCCTTCGCCCCCGGACGCCTCTCGTGGCCTCGTTTGCGCGAGAGCTTCGCCGCCTGGTACGCGCAGTATCCGGATCGCGCCATCCTCCTTAAGTACACCTGGCTGGCCTGCCAGGCCCGCGATCGCGAGTCGGCCCGCGGCCTCTTCGCAAAAATCGGCGAGCCCACCCCGGTCCGCCCGTGGCACTCAAAGGAGGACTTCGAAGCCTGGAAGGCCTGGGCCGGAGGTGGCCCCGAACCGGAGTAGCGCGGGCGTCGAACGGCCTGCCTGCCTCTATCAACTGCAATCCGCGGTGGTAGATTCTAGAGCTGACCCCCCGTCCCCCCCGTACCTTGTTGTTTTAGCAGCATTGTAATGTCAGCGTCACACGGTCGAATCGCGTCGCAGCGAGATCCGCCTTAGTAATCCAGAAATAGAGCATCCCAGAATCCCCCCACTGCAAATCAATGGTATCATCAGACGCTACCTGGAATAGCATGACCCATTCGCTGTCCCATGCTCGCATTTCGTCTTGGATGTTCTCGGGGTGTCCGAACATGCGATGGGGACCGCCATCGGGGTTTGGATCGTCGAAATGGGATACTTCTCTGCAGTAGTCTCCGTAAGCCTCAGCGAAGTCATCCATCTCATCATCGGACGGCACGCGCCCGATGCCCGCCTGAATACGCTCCTGAAAGTCGCCGAGCGCAGTCGAGCTAAAGTAAGGGAGGGAAAGTCCGGCTCTGAATGCAAGGGAAGCTTCGCCAAGCGATCTCACATTTTCGGGTGCTGGTGTAGCAATCAGTGTGGCCTCATCGGGTGTGTAAACAACTCGAAATGCACCGCCGATCTCAGGAGTCCACGGGCGCTCCTGCAAGTCGTAGAAAAAACTCAAAAGTCCATGACCGGGTAATCCGAAGCCAACCCCATTGGGTAGCTCCGCAAGATTGAGCTGAAGTAGGAACTCTAAAGACTTGCCTTTGTAACGCGGCCATTGAAATGCCGCCGGCAAGGCTGCTGCACCACCGATCTTACTGCCAGCGAACGCAACGTCACCATCCGGTATCACGGAGACCGCAATGCAGGGCGAAGCGCTCTGCTGGATAAAGGCCGCCAAAGGGGCCAGCTCGTCAGGTAATGGGGGAAGGTTCATTCGGACTGCTGTTGGGTGGGAATCCGCATTCGGGCCTAACACCTTACCCCCGTGGCGCCAAGTGGAAATTACGCGGGCTGCTCGCGCACCACCTCCGCGGCGTCCTTGTCCGGGCGCAAACCGACAAAGACCGGGTGCCGCAGCTTGCCGTCACGGGTCCATTCGGTGAAACGCACTTGGGCGACGAGTTGCGGCTCGACCCAGTGGCAGAGCTTCATCTCGCGTGGCGTGATGTTTTGCGTCCATCGTCCACCGCGCTTTTCGGGCAGATCGGCGAAAGGACACGAGGGGCGGTGGAGCGCATCGAGGTTCTTCTTGAGCGTTTTGAGCATCGCGGTATCGAACCCCGTCCCGACCTTTCCGGCGAAGCGCAGACTCTTGCCTTCGAAGTAGCCGACGAGGAGCGCGCCGAGATGCTTTCGAGTTCCTTCCGGAGGGGTGTAGCCACCAATCACAAATTCCTGTTCGTTGTGGCACTTGAGCTTGATCCACGCGCCGCTGCGCCGCCCCGGCTCATACTTTGAATTGCGCAACTTGCCGATGATCCCTTCGAGCTGGCGGGCGCGCACCTCGGCGAGCAGCCGATGGGCATCAGCACCGAGATCAGCGGAGAGGCGGATCGGATCGGAGACTCCCTGGATAATGCGTTGGAGACGCTCGCGCCGCCGCGAGAGCGGCTGGGAAAGAAGCTCCTCGCCGTCGGCCTGCAACACGTCAAACAGATAGTAGGCGAGGGTCGGTCGCGCCACTCCGGTCTCCAGCGCTTGCAGCAACTCGAACGAGGGCCGGCCCGCGTCGTCGAGCGCGACAATTTCCCCATCGAGGATGGCGCTGCGCACCGACAGTGCGGCCACCGCTTCCGCGATCTCCGGATATCTTCCCGCGAAATCCTTTTCATTGCGCGACCAGAGTTGGACCTGAGCGCCGGTTTTCATCGCCAGCGCGCGGTAGCCATCGAATTTCAACTCGTAACTCCAGTCACCCGCGGTGGGCGGTTTCGCGGCCAGTTTGGCCATCATTGGTTCGATAAACTTGAGCTTGGGAAGTTCCTCGTCCGCATCGCGATTCGATTGCCACTCGGCATCGCGAGCACTCGTAATCTGCGTCATCCGGCGGCCACTTTGCGCGGATTCATCATCGCGCTTTTTCGAAAGCGGTTTGACGCTCTCGCCGCTCTTGAGCAGCAACCATTGGCGATCGTCCTCGCCCTTGATCCGGACCAGCGTCCACTCGCCCTCCAACTTTTGACCATGAAGTTGAAAGTGCAGTTTCCCCGCCGCGAGATCTTTCGCGGGATTGGTGCCGAAGGGTTCGTAGGTTCCGAAGTCCCAGACCATCACGGTTCCGCCACCATACTGACCCTCGGGGATGATCCCTTCGAAGTCGGCGTACTCGACTGGATGATCCTCAACCTGCACCGCGAGGCGCTTGTCGCCTTTGACAAACGGAATGCCTTTGGGGACCGCCCACGACTTGAGCGTGCCACCCAGCTCAAGGCGGAAATCATAATGGAGCCGCGACGCCGCGTGCTTCTGAATGACGAAGCGCGCTGCCTTGCTGGCTTTCCGGCCGGCCTTCCCGCGCGGTTCCCGCGTGCGGGCGAAGTCGCGCTTCCGAACATATTCGCGGAGGGACATCGCACTGGTCAGGCGGCTTTCTTGCGGGGCCGTGCTTTGGTGGCACGGTCCGGCTTCTTCTTGCGCGGCCGGGGCCCGCTTTGCTCGAGGCTCTTCTGCAAAACCGAAACGAGATCGATCACATTGGTCGGCTTCGCCTTGCGTGCGGGCCTGGGCAAAGCCTTGTCACCCTTCTCGATCTTTTCTTCGATCACCTTTTCCAGGGCCTTGCGGTATTCATCCACATATTCCTCCGGCTGGAACTTATCCGACATCGAGTCGATCAGCGCTTTGGCCATTTGCAGCTCCTTCTTTCCGACTTGCGCGGCCGCGGGCAACTTGAATTCGTCCACGTCAATGAGCTCATCGGCAAAGTGCATGAGTTCGAGCATCAGCCCGCGATCCTGTGGTTTGACCGCGGCGAGATGCTGCCGCGTCTTTATTACGACCTTGGCGATGGCGATTTTGCCCGAGTCACGCAGCGCTTCGCGGAGCAGCACGTAGGCTTTATCGCCACCCTTCTGCGGCTCCATGTAATAAGGCTTGTGAAAGAAGACCGGGTTCACTTCTTCGAGTTTCACGAAGTTGACGATGTCCACCGTCTGCGTCGCCTCGATATCCACGCGCTGGAAATCCTCGTCTTTCAGGACGACAAACTTGCCTTTCTCATGCTCATATCCTTTCACAATTTTGTCCCACGGCACCTCCTTGCCATCCGCTTCCGCCACGCGTTTGTAGTTGATCGGACTAAGATCGGTCGCGCGCAGCATTCGAAACTTCAGTTCTTCACTGCGGGTCGCGGAGAACAGCGCGATAGGGATATTGACCAACCCGAAGCTAATCGCCCCTTTCCAGATCGCTCTCATGGACGGCGGCTAGGTGCAGCCACGTAAGAGGAAGAAAATGAGTAAAAGGGGAATCGGCACTCCGATCAGCCAGAGAAAGATCCAGCCGATTTTGCCGGCCTGGTTTCGCAGTTCGTCGAGTTTCATAACCAAACATCGTGAGAAGTCGCGGGAACGCGCTTATGCGGCGGTGCCGGACACACCCGTGCGTAGCTTCGGGGGGCCTTCATCTTCAAGCGGATCAATTATTCAGGTGTCGCCCTGACTGGCATTCGACCCGTTGCGGTCGATCTTCCACCCGCTATTCCTGCGAAATGAATGCAGCTCATCCAGCGCGGCCACGACCTCACCCCCGGGCTATTCTTCGGCTGCCCAAATGGCGGATCTTGTTCAAAGCCGGCCGTGCTCGCCGTCCCATCATGCGGGCAGTGCACGGTGCGCGCGTGCTCGCCGATTGAGCAGGAGCTACTTTTCCCCGGGGTGGAAGAGGCCGGGAGAGCGTCGCGGGGAGAATCCCGCATGGCTGGAATTCCATTTGCCAGTGCTCCCCGCGCGCGCGACCGAACTAAAGTTCCCGCGACGATTCAAACCAGTCCAGTCTGGGCAAAAAAAGGGCGTCCCGAGATGGCTCGGGACGCCCGGTCTCACCGCAAGTTATCGGCCACCGGAAGCGCCACCGCTCCCACCACTAGCGCCGCTCCCGGCCGAAATTCCGCCACTGGTTCCACCGCCCGTCCCGCCAGAACCGCGAGTACTACCGCCGGTGCCCGGTGAATTGCCTGCTCCGGGGCGGATTTGTTGGGTCCCTGTGGTATTTTGTTGAGTACCCGTCGATGTCGTATTTCCAGAAGCGCTCGTACCGGTCGAAGAGTTGTTCCCCGAAACGGTGGAACTCCCCGATCCCGTTTGAGAACCGAAGGTCTGCTGGTTGCCGCTGCCTGGGAAGGTGGTGTTGCTTCCGGTCGTCGTGGTGCTCGTGGTGCCGTTAGGACCAATCGTGGTCGTCGTGCCTTGGACACCGATGGTGCCGCCGTTGGGATTGGCAAGAGGATTGAGGACACCCGCGGATGTCGTGCCCGGCACCGTCGCTCCGACTGTCCCTCCGACGGGCACCGTTCCCACTGTTCCCGCCGTTCCTACTGTTCCCCCTGTTCCAACTGTTCCCCCCGTTCCTACCCCAGACCCAGTGGTGCCACCCGTGGCAGTATTCGAGCCGGTTCCGCTAGTCCCCCACGTGGCGGAGTTGGTCCCGTTTTGCGTTCCCGAAGTCGCATTGACGCTGGCGGCAAACGCTCCGGTGACTGGCATCACCCTTCCGTCCATGGTCAGCATTTGACCCTGCGGAATCGCATAACTGCGTCCGTCGAAACCCGTGACCACCCCGTTCGGCGAGATGCGGAGCGTGAGTTCCTGGCCCAAGGGCATGGCCTGACCGTTACGAATGGCGTAAACGACACCGTTGGAGACCGCGAAGCCATCCGGGGTGCCTGTGGCGTTGATGCTGGTATTACTGTTAGCGACACTGAGGACGGCGCTCGTGTTGCCCGAGGGGCCGCCAGCCTGTCCAACGTCGCGCGCCTGACTAAACGCCGTGACGGGGAGGGCAAAGGCTGTCGCCGCCAGAGCGAGGGGGATGATCAAATGTTTCATATATTGAGAAAATCGAGGGAGCCCAAACCTCCGGTTCTCTGCGGGCCGGATTTTTTTTCACCGCGACCGCGCCGCGATTCCGCGCCCGGCAAAGTTGCCGACTCACCTCATCGAACACGCCATTCCAAGGATCTATGGAAAGGCGTGACGCAGCGTTCGGCCAAGCTTGAGCAGGCCGCGCGGGAGCGGATGCCGCCGGCCTTGGAGAAAGCGCTGCATAATGCGGCCAAAAAACAGGAGCGCGGCGACGCCCAGGGCCCGCGTGCCGACGCGAAACTGCCGGCGTGGATCCCTGGCGACTCGATCCTCCACGACGCGCGAAACGATCCCAATCGCCAGGCCGCAACCGAGGGCTGCAGCCAGACTCGCTGCCGTGCTGGTGTGTCGAGGCGGTGAGGGCAGCTCGTCTCCTCCCGCCCGGCCCGCGAGCGGGAAAGCGCCAAACACCAAGGGTAATGATTCGCGGGGCGGTTGATGAAGCGCGCCGTGCGGCTCCAGGCCCTGCTGGATGCGGGCCTCGGTAGTCACCGGTTCGGCGAGTTCGCTCGGCTCCGGCTGCGGGCCGATCGAGGCCGCATAGACTTTGGTGAACTCGGCTCCGAAAAGGAGGATGCACGAGGCATAATAAATCCAGAGCAACAGCAGAACGACCGAAGCCGCCGCGCCATAACTCGAAGCGGTGCTCTCACTGCCGAGATAGAGACCGAGCAGAAACTTGCCGATTTCAAAAAGAATGCCCGTCGCGAGGGCTCCGATCCACACGTGATGCCAATCGATGTTCGCATCCGGCAGCACCTTGAAAATGAGCGCGAAAAGCACCGTCACCACCGCCAGCGAAATCAACAAACCCGCGCCCCCCCAGAGCCAGTCGGGCAAGCGGAGGATTACTTCGATCCAGCGGTTGAAGGCACTGAGCAGGGCGGTCAGGACCAGGGACACGAGGAGGAGGAAGCCAATGACCAGGACGATTCCGAAAGAGAGCAAGCGCTCGCGCAGGAACGGCCAAAGGCTGATGCCGGCTCTGGGTTTGACTTCCCAAATGGTGTTCAGCGCGTCCTTGAGCTGCCCGAAGACTCCCGAAGCGCCGACCAGCAGAATGAAGAGTCCCATCAGGGTGGCGGTCAGACTTTCCGAGGGCTTGCTCGCGCTTTGCACCATGCTCTGCACGGCCTGCGCGGCCTCCCTGCCCACCATTCCGCGAAGTTGCTGGTCGAGCTCGCCCCGGACGGCGTCGGCTCCAAAGAACCAGCCGGCAAGTCCGATGGCGATAATCAGCAGGGGGGCAACGGAGAAGATGGAATAATAGGCCAGCGCCGCGCTGAGCCGGAGCGCGTTGTCTTCCATCCATCCGTCAAAGGTCCGTTTCAAAAGCGTGCCGGCAAATCTCCAGGAAAATGATGGTGTCTTCACGCTCTGAAATCGGATGTCAGCCGGCCGCAGCCGTGTCGGCATCTGCTTGGGCGCAGCGAGTCTCCGGCGCTCGTTCGAGCGATTTCGGTTTGCGGACGGACTACTCTACAGGGATATTCGTGCCCATTCGGCCTGCGCGTCTGTTGCTCCTCCGGCAGCGGGGCTGGACGAAATCTCACCACCACTATGAAACGCGCCCTGGCCGTTGTCGCCACCATCGCCTTTGCCGTGACCGCAGCGGCGCTGTCCGAACGAAAAGAGAATTCGAGCGGGAACGAATTCCTCCAACTCCGCGAGAAGCGGGACAAAGCACTCGCAGCCGTCGCCGAGGTAATCAACGACGGCTATCGGGCATCGCTGGAACAATTGCTCAAGCGCGCGATCGCTGATGGAGACACGGATTCCGCGGCCAAAATTCAGTTCGAGCTCCAGTCCATCGGCACTGCGGGAACAAGCGCCAGCCTTCCCGCGCGGAAGGCGGCACCCACGCCCGAGATGACCACCCTGAAGAGTCAGTTGGATGAAACAAAGTGGCGGCTCAATCAGGACAAGACCTTCATGCTTCACGCGGACGGGAGCAGCACCAGCAATTGGACCCCGCGGAAGGGACGTTGGAAAGTGATCGATGCCACCACCGTCGAATTGGACATCGGTAACATCCAGCGCAAGGAGAAGGTCGCGGTGAGTCAGGGGGCGACTTTGATGACCTGGCCCGATCGGGAAGAAGACCAGCTACATCCGCAAGTGGCCAGGAAGATTGTCCCCAGCCCATAGCCAGGAAGGCGACGCTCGGGTAACGCCCGACTTTGCAGTGCAGGCGGTGGCGAAGAACGTGCCTGGAGCCTTGCCTGGTCGCGGGGCGCCGGCGAATGGAACGACGTTAAGAATCTTCGGAAGCGATGAACATCCAACATCCAACATCCAACACCCAACACCCTACATCCAACATCCAACATCCAACATCCAATGAACGCTGCGCGTGGTCTCCTACGCGCAGCGTCGATTGGACGTTGGATGTTGAGTGTTGGATGTTTTTCCGGCGGGCAGAAGCCTGTGGGATGCCTGTATCTTCTTCGTTCCCCGCTTCTAGAAATGAAGATGAACAGCGAGCGCCGCGAAATAACACACCCAACCGGACCGCTGGGAGCAGCGGGAGCAACGGGTTTCCTGGAGGCTTACTTGCCGGCCTTCTTGGCCGCCCAACGAGCTTTCAAGGCGGCGACAATCCTCGCCCGACCTTCGGGACTCAGCTTTCGAGTCTTCTTTTTGGGTTTGGAAGCAGGACCTTTGGCGGCAACAGTTGCTGTTCCTTTCGACTTCGCCCACCTCGCCCGCTGCGCCGCGGCGATCTTTTCACGAGCTTCTGCTGACATCGTGCGCTTGCCGCGCCTTCGGATGGGAGACGCTGCGGCGGCTGCTTTGGGCACAGATGGGGCAGAGGAACGGTCACCGACGATCCGGCCGAGTTCTGCTTCGAGTTGTTGGATCTGTTCGGCGATGGCGAGAGCACGTTTAAGTTGGTCAATGCTAGGTGTAGGCATGTCCGTAGAACTACCGAAGAAATTCGAGAGCCGTCAATAGCTGTCTTTCCAGTAAAATGATCGCGCCTGATCCCGGCGGCCCCAAGCTTATCGAGGCTTTCCTCTTCCCCGTGTTTTCATTCGTTCGGAAGGTAAGTCGAGTCACCGAGGCTTGTCCTGACCGGCGTCAGGGCTCTTAACGAACGCGGAATCACGGCGGCCCCAGATCGAAGAGACCGCTTACGGTCCCGCCCAGGAAAAAGCCCGCGGCACGGTGTTGCTTCGGCAAAATCACGCCTTGAAGGCGCCGTGTCTCACCCGCCGAGGTGTCGTAAACATGGCCCGTGCAAAGACCTGTCTTGGCGCCCAGTTTGATGGCCAGCGCGTCGGCTTCCGGGAGGTCCACTTCGACAAGGTTGTTGACCCGGACCCGAACGCTCTTGCTCAACGCGGGAGAAAGATTTCCACCGCTCACGTGGGCGATGGCGTTGCTCGCCTGATCCGGAAGTTTCAGCACTGATTCGCCCCTCGCGGGAGCGAAGTGCGAACCTTCGACGACCGTCGCGGCCGTGAAACCGTCGCGATAGAAGGCGCCCGGCGGCTGGGGCGGTTTCCTCCAGCGAAGCGTGCCCGTGCAGGCGCTTGGCGCGGAGGATTCGTGGAGGGTCAAGGTGCCGAATAGGCTGCCGCGCAGCGAAAACTCCGCCCCGTAAAGGCCGGAGTAGAGTGGGAAGCTACCGTCTTCTTGAAGGTACGCGGTGCAGGTGAAGGGGGTGTCGTCGGCGAGTTTGCCCGTGATCCTGATGACTCCGTCGGCGCCTACCTTGAGCACTGCGTATCCGTTTGCCTGTGGGGAGTCGGGGCTGGCGGAATCGGGAGGCAACAGCGCGGTGTACTGATCCGCCAGAGGCGCCGGATGGGTCTGGGCATCGTATCGGGCCAGTTGCAGCATCACGTTCGAGGTCACCCGGCCGTTTTCACCTTCGAATGAAACGGTCCCGGTGATCCTGCCGTTGGCCGCATCCAATTGGAGATCGACCGCGAGCAGCGCTTGACCGGGGCGGAAAAGCTCCAGATGGACGGCTCCGGTGCCGGCGAACGAGTCCGAGAACGGGGTGTAAGTCAGACCGCCAAAGAACAGCTTTCCGGTGAAGCGGCCCGTCGGCATCAGCTTGAGGATGAAGCTGCCGCCACCTGAATGAGTTTGCTGTGGGTCCGTGGCCAGGCCGTTGTAGATTCCGGCGGCGCTGGCGAAGATGTTGGTGACGTTGACCGTGCCGGTGGCGGTGCCGCCGTGACTGTCGCTGACGGTGTAGGTAAAGGAGTCTGAGCCGGTGAAGCTGGGGCGCGGCAAATAAACCACCGTTCCGGCATCGATCAGAGAGACCGTCCCGCGCCGGCCCTGGCTGATCTGCGTGATCAGGAGGGCGTCGCCGTCGGCATCCATATCATTCGCGGCGGGATGCAGGGACAATGGAGCCACACCCAACGCTTCGGCGGCGTCGCCGATGGCCATCGGCGGCGCATTGAGCGTCGAAAAGGTCGCCTGGTCGCTGTGGGTCGTTCCCGCGGAATTGTCCGCGACGAGGCGAAAGTAATAAACGGTGTGCGCCACCAATTGGGACAGCGTTTCCAGCGCCAACACCTCGGTCGTGCCGCTGCCGATCTGCTGCGCGGGCGTCTGCTTCCCGTAGTTGGGGGTCTCGCCGTACTCGAAGTAAACGGAGGTCGCGCGACCTTTTGGATTCACCCGGGCCTGGAGCGTCGCGCCGATCGGCTGGATCGCCGTCGCTTCGGCGCCGAAGGTGACCGGCGGCTGAGGTGTCGCGACTGCTTGTTCATCCGCCCCCAGATCGACGCGACCGCCCGCCACCCGCGGTTCGCCGTCGATATCAAATTCACCCGTGCCGCTGGCGAAGGCGGGATCGCCGGCGTCGATCGCCGGTGAGCCGGGTTGCACGTGCAGATCGGGCGTGGTGGGATTCACCAGATGCGGATCGGCAAAGATCGAATGGGCATCCTGGGCCGTCGCAGTTTTCCAGGCGGCGAAGCCGGAATAAGTCGCTCCTTTCCATTGCCAGGTGCTGGCGCCGAGGCCCGCCGCCGCGAAGTAAAGATTGTAGTCGAAGAGATTGCCGGTGTTTGACCCATAAGGGCCGGCGACGAGCAGGTTCTGCGGACCGGCCACGAGAATATTTCCGCTGAAGGTGTTACTCGAAACGTAATACTGGAAAAAAATCTCTCCGTTACCATCGGCTTTCGTGTCGTTCTGGAAAAAGGTATTGTTGGTGATGGTGCAACTTTCCGTGCGCCCACGCCGCGAGTCGTAGCCGCCAAGAAAGAGGCCGCCGATGCGGTTCCGGTAAATGAGATTATCGCGGAGGGTGATGAAGGTGCATTGCTTGCCGCCGTGCTCACTCGCGATTTCGACGCCGATGTCGTTGGCGTAGCTGACGTTTCGCTCGATGAGGACCCGCGTGGCGCCGTCGCAATAGATTCCCCCCGCGGCATAGACGTTCCCATAAGCTGGATTGCCGAAGCTGCTGATGTTCCAGACCTGGTTGCCCCGGCACACTCCATCGCGGGCCTGATCCTGCGCCGGATCGGGGCAGGTCTTCTCGAAGCCGGCGAAATCAATGCCGATGTTGCTGTTGTCGTGGACGAGGTTGTTGGTCACTTCGAAGTTAGTGACGTTGCCGTTCAGCACGAGTGCTTCGCTGTTGCCGGTCTTTAAGTGGTGCACCTCGTTGCCATCGACAATGACACCAGTCATCGGCTGCGCCGCGGAGGTGCCATAGATCGCGATGCCGAGGGCGTTGCCATCGGCCAAATCGTTCTCGATATGATGAATGTTGTTGTTGCGGAGTTCGACGTGGTGCGCCGCGCCCAGGACGAAAATGCCGATCGGATTGGGCTCGGGTTTCGTAGTCCGGTAGTTCCGGAGTTCGAAGCCGCGGATGATGATGTAGCTGCGATCCGCGATGAGGAAGAGGCCGGTGTCGTCGGTCGGCGGGGTGACTCCGGCGGCATCGATGATAGGAGTCTCGCCCGGATAATTAGTGAAGGTCACGTAGCCACCGGCGGCTGAGCCGGAGACATTCACGGTCACTGGCTGGGTGTAGATGCCTCCCCGCACCAGCACGCGATCACCGGGTGAAAGCGTGTCCGCCGCTTTTTGGATCGTCTTCCACGGACTCGCTTCCGTGCCGGGATTGCTGTTCAGGCCATTGGTGGCGACAAAGTAATCCGCCGCCGCGAGAGAAGCCGAGAGCGCCAGCCACACGAGCCAGGCACGAAGGGAGCAGAAACGCATGGAGCAGACTATTCGATCCCCGATTCAAAGCAAAAGACGCGCCGACGGCCGGCGCAGGAACTTCTGCTCGCGCGACGCCGGCTCCCGGCGAATGATTTCAGCCACCATGATTGAGCCGAATTCGTGCATCCGCTGTCATTCCGCGGATGGCCCCACCGCAGAGCTGAGGTTTCTCCTTTCCCGATCGTGAGCGACGTCCCACCGGAGACTGGGATCGATCGCACCGGGCAATCGTCGCGAGTCACCCACGCGGAATTTGCAGCCCTCTATTTCATCCATGCCGCGGCCGTGGGCATGTGGACCGTCTGTTTCGGCAATGTGCTCACCGCACGCGGTTTGGGGCGTTATATCCCCTATGCCTACGCCGTCGCCTCGCTCTCGGCGTTTATCTCGCCGATGGTGGTGGGAGCGCTCGCGGATCAACGGATCGCACCGATGCGCTTGCTCCGCTGGCTGGCCGCCGGAGCAGCGGCGTGGCTGGCCCTGGCTTTTTGGGCGATCGAACGCGGGTGGCATCCGCTCTGGATGCTGCTCTTTCTCCAGTTCCACTCGCTCTGCTCATCGCCGGTTTCCGGGCTCGCGACGGGAATTGTTCTCGGCCGCCTGCGCGATCCGGCCCGTGAGTTCGGGCCGATCCGCGCCTGGATGACGGCCGGCTGGGTGGCGGCGGGTTGGACGGTGAGCTGGATCCTCTCGGCGGACGCCTCCACGCGTGCCGGATTCGCGGCGGCGCTGTGCTGGGCCATCGTGGCGGTGTATTCGCTCGCGCTGCCGCAGACGCCGCCGGTCGAATTGAAGACCGTCCGCTCCTGGCGCGACGTCTTTGGCTGGCAGGCCATGGAGTTATTTGCCAATCGCGACCATCGCGCCGTCCTCCTCACCGCCGCGCTGCTGACCGCTGCTTTGGCCGCGTTCTATCCTTATACTCCGATCCATCTTCGGGCGGTGGGGGTCGAGCACGCCACGGCGGCGATGACGCTCGGACAAGCGACCGAGGTCATGGCCATGTTCGGCCTCGCCGGCCTGCTGGCCCGGGTGAGGTTGAAGACGATCTTTCTCGCCGGCATCGGCTTCGGGGTGTTGCGCTACGTGCTCTTCGCCTTCGGCAGCCGCAGTTTGATGCTGGTGGGGGTCACCCTGCACGGACTGGCCTTCACCCTCTACTTCATCACGGCCCAGATTTACATTGAGCAACGCGTGGATGCACGGCTGCGTTCGCGCGCCCAATCGCTTTTGGTCTTGATGATGAGCGGCTTCGGCAATCTGACGGGGTTCCTGGGGAGCGGCTGGTGGCGGGAATGGTGTCTGCAAGATGGGCTCACCCGCTGGCCCGTTTTTTGGGGAGGCCTGGCCGGCGTGACGGCCTTGGTTTTCATATTTTTTGCGAACCGCTATGCTGGGCAGCCAGCCGTGTCGGAACGGTCATAGCTGTAATAATCGGCGGCATGTGCTATGCTAAGTCATCGCAGTGCGATGACGCTCACTTCTCTTCCGCTCATCGTCAGCCTCGCGACGCTGGCGTTGGTGGGAGCGTCGCCCCTGTTGGCGGATCCGCCCAAGGATTGGACCCTCACTTTCAGCGACGAATTTGCGGGCGACACGCTCGATCCGGCAAAGTGGGGGACGACCATGGCGTTCATGGGCACGCACGGGCCCCGCTATCACAACGAGTACTATTCCAGCTATACCGTCGATGACGACGTGATCGTGGCCGACGGCAGCCTGCGGCTGCGCACCGATCGCCGCACGGTGGCAGGCAGGAACGAAAAGCCGGGAACTTTCCACTTTACGCAGGGGCTGGTTTCGACGCACGACAAGTTTGCGTTCACCCACGGATACATCGAGATCCGCGCCAGGTTTCCGGTGGGAAAAGGCCTCTGGCCCTGCTTCTGGTTGATGGCGCAGCACCAAACCTGGCCGCCGGAGTTCGACGTCGCGGAATACTACGGCGGTCAGCGCAAGATGCACTTCGGACTCGCGCACGGGACCCTCGACGATATTCGCTGGGACAGCTCGGGTGACACCAACATGGAGGCGGTCTGCGACTGGCACACCTACGCCCTCGAGTGGATGCCGGGCCGTGCTGTCTGGTCGGTGGACGGCATTCCGCGCAAGACCATCAAGGCCGAGTATGTGCCTTCCACCCCGATGTATGTGGTCCTGAGCAACAGCGTGAGTTCTGCCCTTGGGCCCAGCGGAGCGCCCGATGCCGACACGGTCTTTCCGAACTATTTCGAGATCGATTACGTCCGCGTCTATAAGGCGCCCGCGGCCGGCGCGGTGGAGGCAGTCCTCGCCAGGAATGACTCGCCTGCGAAGGAAGCGCCTGCCGTGGAGCCGATCGCCGCGCCGCCAGTGACCGCCCCGGCGCCGATGCCGTGAAGTGCGCACTCGTTGGCGCCCCCCGCCGGATAGTGGGGCAGGCGTCCCCGCCTGGAGCGCGGGTGAGCGCCCCAAGGAGCGGCGTGCGTCCCGCCGCCGACCCACTAACACCCGAAGGGCGATATCAACGGTGAGCGCCCCCCGCAGAACCACCCGGCGGCGAGACGCACGCCGCTCCTTGGGCCACGGCGATGCGCCCGTCTTTTTACCTCATCGTCCCAGCCACTCGATTCGTGCAGGCGAGACGCCCGCAACACGGCCGGCAGGCGGGACGCCTGCCCCACTTGCCTTCACTCCATTTGGACGACCGGTTCGCCGAGCAGGTCATAGACCTGCGTGCCGGTGATGCGGACGTTGATGAACTCGCCGACCGGCGCGGGCTTGCTCAGCAGAATGCGGCCATCGATGTCCGGCGCATCCGCGGCGCCACGCGCGATCAGGGGCTGATCCACCAGGGCGCGCACCGTCCGGCCGACCTGCGCCTCGGAAATTTCTTTCGCGATCCGCTGCTGGAGCTTCATCGCTCGCTTATAGCGCGCGGCCTTCACTTTTTGCGGGAGCTGTCCGTCGAGCTTGGCGGCGCGCGAGCCTTCTTCCTGCGAGTAGGTGAACACCCCGAGCCGCTCGAAGCGCGTGCGCTCGACGAAATCCAGCAGGCAGGCAAATTCCTCCTCCGTCTCGCCGGGAAAGCCGGCGATAAACGTGGTCCGGATGGCGATCCCGGGGATCCCGTTCCGGATCCGCGCGATCAGATTTTCGATGTGCTCGCTGCTGGTCTCGCGGCGCATCAGCTCGAGCATCCGCGGGTGGATGTGCTGGAGCGGCATGTCAATGTAACGCGCGACCTTTTCGCATTCGGCGATGCAGGTGATGAGTTCGTCGCTCCAGTGCGCCGGATGGGTGTAGAGGAGGCGAATCCAGAACTCGCCCTCGATCGCGTTCAGTTCGCGCAGCAGCCGGGTCAGCGTGGGCCCGCGCGAGGAATTGACCTCCGCCCGCGGCCCGGCTTTTTCCGTCCACAAATCCATCCCGAAATAGGTGGTGTCCTGGCTGATCAAGTTGATTTCCTTGACCCCCTCGGCGACGAGGCCGCGCACTTCCGCGACCACGCTCTCGATGCTGCGCGAACGATGCCGGCCGCGCATTTGCGGGATGACGCAGAAGCTGCACGGATGATTGCAGCCCTCGGCAATTTTCGTGTAGGCGGTGTGCGACGCGGTGAGCCGGAAGCGAGGGGTATCGTAGTCGGGAATGTAAACCGGCTTGCGCGTGACGAGGTTCAGCGGCTCCCACGCCGTGTCCGTCAAGGGCGACGGCTGACCGAGCACGCGGCCCACGATCTCGCCCGCCGCCGCGACCTGATCGAGACCGATAAACGCATCCACTTCCGGAAGCTCGGTCATCAGTTCCTTGGAAAAGCGCTGCGCCATGCAGCCGCTGACGATCAGCTTCTGCCCGGCCCGTTTCTTCAGTCCTCGCGCCTGGTGCGCCTCGAGAATGGCCTCGACCGATTCCTCCTTGGCCGAATCGATGAAGGCACAGGTGTTGACGATCAGCACGTCCGCCTCGTCGGCGTCGCTGGTGATCTCCATGCCTTGTTGGAGAATGCCGCCGAGCATGATCTCGGCATCGACGAGATTCTTGGCGCAGCCGAGGCTGATCATGCCGACCTTCTTCGGCGCGCGGGGCGTGATGACCATCGCCTATTGGACCTCGACGCCGGGCGCCTGGTACGCGATCGGCGCGCCGTTCTTGCGAAGCTGGATCGCCCGCGGATCCTTCGCTTCAATGAAGAAGCGCCCGCCCTTGAGCTTCAGCGGGGGCGCGTCCGGGTAGAGATAATCCTCGAAGACGGGCGACGATTTTGGATCGTTCTTGCGCACGGTCACCATGGTTTTCTTGATCGGCTGAACCAGGATTTCGTTGGCGCCGGTCGGGGCGGCCGCGGGAATCTGGGTCGGCACTACGAATTCGCGATCCGAGGCTTCGACCGCGGGGGGGACCTCCGCGCGCAGCACCGGAGGAGGCGGCTTCACCGGCGCGACGCTGGTGGCGACGCTCGGACCCACGGCCGGAGTGGGCAGGGCGATTTTGGCGGTGGCCGTCTCCGGAGGGGGAGTGGCCTCGTTTTTTCCGGCCTTCTTCGGTTCGATGCGCTGCCAATCCTTGTACACTTGGAATCCAAAGCCGGCGGCCACGACCATGGCGACGAAGAAAATCAGGGGGCCGATCGAGGGCCGCCGGCGCTCCTCGCGCGGATTGTAGCTGACCCGCTCTTCTCGGCGGGGCGGGGCGCCACTGCTCAGGTATTGGTAATCTTCGACGCTGATCGGATTGGCGCTCGGCAAATTGCTCGCAAACTCCGAGACATCGACCCCCAGAAAGCGCGCGTAAATCTGCAGCATTCCCTTCGCGTAAACGTTGCTCGCAAACCGCGAGTAGTCGTCGTTCTCGAGCGCGACGATTTTGTCCGGACGCAGCCGGGTGGCATGCGCCGCTTCATCGACGGTGAGCCCGCGCTTGGAACGGGCCTGGTTTAATTTTTTTCCGACGCTTTCGACCATGGTGGCGGGTTATCTTTTCTGGCGGGTGTTCCGATAGCACGAAAGCGGCCATCGCGCAGGTGCGACTTTTCTCCGCCAGCGCCGGCCTTTTCCGCCCGCCCGGCCACGGGGATCTCGCGAAAGCAATTGCGGGACAGCGATTCGGCCACGGCGGAGCGGCAGGAGCTGATGGAAAAATCAGGCGAGAGCATCGAGGTCCACGAGGATGTCGCGCGGCTTGGCGCCTTCACCGGGGCCGACGTAACCGCGTTGTTCGAGGATGTCGAGAATGCGCGCGGCCCGGGTGTAACCGAGGCGCAACCGGCGTTGAAAGAGCGAGGTGGAAGCCTTTTTCTCCTGGCGCATGATCTCGATGCACTTGTCCACGAGATCTTCGTCCTCGTCGCTCACCTCCTCCTCGTCGCTGTTTTCCGAGGACTGCATGCGCTCATGGATCGAGTTCTCGAAGGCCGGCTCGCTTTGCGCCGAGGCGTGCTCGACGACTTTGCGAATCTCTTCATCCGTGACCAGCACGCCCTGCGCGCGAATCATGCGCGAGGTCCCCGGTGGACGGTAGAGCATGTCCCCCTGCCCGAGCAGCCGCTCGGCGCCGTTTTCGTCGAGGATCACGCGCGAATCGAGGCCGGAAGCCACCTGGAAGGCGATGCGGCAGGGCACATTCGCCTTGATCACGCCGGTGATCACGTCGGCGCGCGGAGTCTGCGTCGCGATGATCATGTGAATGCCGGCGGCGCGCGCTTTCTGGGTAATGCGCGCGATGGCGCTCTCGACGTCGGCCGGCGCCGTCTGCATCAAGTCGGCCAGCTCATCGACGATAATCACGATGTAGGGCATGTGGTCCGGGACAATGAGATCGCTCTCCCGCGGGACGCTGATCTTCGTCATGTTGGTGATCCGTTCCTCCGCGCTGAGGCTTTCCGGCTCGACCGGCCCCACCGGCCCGAGATCGAGCGGCAATTCGAGGATCGCGCCCTTGGCCGCGGCTTCGGCATCGAGCTCGGCCTGCGATTTCGGTTTCGGGCGCCCATTGAAGCTGCCGATGTTCCGCACCCCGGTTTTCGCGAAAATGGCGTAGCGCTTTTCCATTTCATCGATCGCCCAGCGCAGGGCGAGCAGCACCTTTTTCGGATCCGTGACCACGGGGACGACCAGATGCGGCAGGGTATTGTAGATCTGCATCTCGACGACCTTCGGATCGATCATGATGAAGCGGAGATCCTCCGGCGTAAACCGGTAGAGAATGCTGGCGATGATCGAGTTGATGCAGACGCTCTTGCCCGAGCCGGTGGTGCCGGCGACCAGCCCGTGCGGCATCCCGGCCAGATCGCCGATGATCGTCTTGCCGTAAACGTCCTTGCCGAGCGCGATCGGGATTTTCGCCTTGGAGTTGACGAAGTCGTCGCTCTCCAGCAGCTCGCGCAGCGTGACCTTCTGCTTCTTGGAATTGGCGATCTCGATCCCCACGGTGTCTTTGCCGGGGATCGGCGCGAGGATATTGATCCGCTCGGCGCGGGTGGCCCGGGCGATGTCGCGCTCGAGACTGACGATCTTGTCCACGCGCACCCCGTTGGCGGGATAGACCTCGTAGCGGGTGATGGTCGGGCCGCGGGTAATGTCACCGCGGGTGACGACGATGGCGAACTGCGCGAGCGTGTCGATGATGGTTTCCTGAATGGCGAGCAACTCGTCCGGGTCCGCGGCCTGGCGGCCTTCGAAATCGAGCGGATCGAGCAGATCGAGCGAAGGTAACTCGTAGTTTTCGCAGGAGACGGCGGTGAGCGGCGGAAATTTGTCCTTCTTCGAGTCGCGCTTCTTCGGGGGCAGCGGCGCGGAGCCGTCGAAGATCTGGGGGGCCGGCCGCGCCGGTTCGTCGTCCGAGGCGAGGGTCAGGGCGGGTCCCAAAGCGGCCGGGGCGGGCTCGCTGTCCGGCACCGGGACCGCGCCTTTTTTGGAGAGCGATTTCTCGAGTTTGCGGCGCGCCTTGCCCACCCGGTCCGCTTCGATCTGCAAGCGCCCGGTCTGATCGGCCCGGGCCAGGCGCCACGCCTGGTATCGCGCCTGCCAGGCGGGCGGCAGCGCGGCGAGCTGACGGGCCAGGTAAAGCGGATGAATCCCGGTCAGGTAGATGAGGCTGACCAGATAAAGCAAGGTGAGGAAGATCAGGGAGCCGACCACGCCCAGGGTGTTGCGGAAGATGAAATCGCCCATCCATTTGCCGACCCAGCCGCCGGGACCGGCGATGTTCAGCCGCTCGAGGTCGAGAATGGACCAGGGCAGCAGGTGGGCGAGGCAAGCGCCGCTCAGCACGAAGGCAATCGACCACAGCGAGCGCAAGCCCGCGCGCATTTCCGGATTGAGCAGCTTGGCTCCGCCGTAGCCCAGCAGCTGCGCGGCCACCAGATACGAGGCGGAGCCAAGGAAGGCGTAGCTGCAGCAGGCGACGATCGCGCCGACCCGCCCGATGAAGTTCATGATCGGCCCGCGCGCGCCGGCGTGCGAGCTAAGCGGAAACCAGCTCGGCACGTCCGCCGGGGTGTAGGAGATGAGGGCGAGAAAGAGAAGCGTCCCGACGCCCAGCAGCACCAGGCTGAGGACTTCGTGGACAGTTTGGTTTTCCTGGGCTCGGGCCATTGGCGCGCAGTTTAATCCGCATGTCCCGGCTTTCAACACGCGAAAGCAACCGCCCGGCGAAGTGACGTGATGCTCTCGCTATTGAATCGCGGCGGTGCGTGGGACCGGGGTGGGTTCGAGCTTCCAGCCGCGGCTGCCGTCGAGCGGGAGGAGGTAGAAACCGGGTCCGAAGGCGTTGGAGCCGGTGACCCAACGCGGGGCGTTTTCCAGTTTCAGCGTCACGGTCTGCGCGGCGCGATCGAGCGTGATTTTCCACCGGGCGCCGGGGATGACGTTCGAGGGGGCGTCGGTGGGCTCGCCGGGGACACCACTCTGCAACTGGCTGCGGGCGCTGCGAATGAGGGCGGTTTGTTCGCGGAGGAGCAGGGTGCCATGCAGGCGCGCCCACGCCCGCAGGACATTCACGGCCATCACGGAAGGGTGCTGCTCGTAAAAACCGTTCATGCGCGCTTCGGCGAGATCGTCGGTGCGAAGCGTCTCAGAGCTGGCGACGACGCGGATGGCTTCGGCGTTGCAGAGTGAGGCACGGGCGGCTTCGAGGCGCATGAGGGGGCGCCAGGCGAGCCGTTCGGCCCAGCGCGGGAGCTTGAAGCCGAGCGTGGATTCGCTGAGCACGCCGTCAGTCAGCAGTTGCGCGTCGAAGTCGCCGCTGGCCCAACGGTCGATGGCGCGGCTTTCGCACTGGATCGCTCGCCGGAAGGCTTCGCGCATTTGTGGGGCCTCGGTCGCGAGGCGATCCCAGGCGCCGGTCTCGGCGGGCAGACGCGCCTCGGCTTTGGCGAAAAGCGCCTCGACGGCAATCTGGACCATGATGGAGACGAGAATAGGTTGATCGCGAAGCTTCTCGGACATGCGCAATCCCGCGTGCACGGCGCTGTTGGCCCCTCCGCTATCACCGAGGCTGAAACGCCGCAGAGCATCCGCGCAGAAGAGTTGAGCGCAGAGGCGCGTGGCGAGGAAGTTCGGCACCGGCGGCACCGGGAGGTTGGCGGGATCAAAAGCCCAGACCGCGGGCTCGCGCTCGAGGATGGCCTGGTAGATTTGCGCGAGTTGGTCTGCGTGTGCGTCGAGAAATGGGGTGCCTGGTGCGGCGAGATCCACGCGATCGGCGGCCGAGGTCTCCGTCGAGGTGAGGAGCGCGATGACCTCGGGAGGCAGGGTGAGCGTGTCGCGCCGAGGCGATTGTCCGGTGGCTTTGTAAAGACTGACGATGCCCAGCGGCTGGAGGTCGCCGAGGAGAGCGGCGAGCGCGCTGTTTTCCTCCACGACCTGGAGCCCATGCTCAAACTCCCGCATCGGCCGCCCGATGGAGGCCCAAAGGGCGAGGGCGCGTTCTTCCTTCTGCCCGGTGTAACGATCGGCCGCCCTCCAGCCAGCGCCTCCAAGCAGGGCCACGCAGCCCAGCGCAACCGCCGCGTCCGGCAGCCATGCGCGCAACGCCAGGCTGCTGCTCCAACGCGCCCGCCGCCAAACCAGCAGAAGGCCCAAGGCTTGCGCGGCCAAGGCGACCAGCAGCGCTTGCGAGGAGTCGTGCGAAAGTTTCTCCCACTGGGCTTGGAAAGGAAGTGCCGCCAGGCCGCCGCCGATGAGCGTGATGATCCACCAGCCTATGCGCAACGCCCGCGCCCGCCCGCCCGCCGCGTGCAGCGCCTGTCGAACCGCGATCAGCACCGCCGCCGGCGCGAAGGCGACGAACGCCCAGGCACCCACCTCCAGATTCCGCTGGAGGACGAAGGCGGTTCCCGCCAACAGCAGCCAGGCCAACAAACTCCAGGCGAACCAGATGCGGAAAGGAGACGGTTTCATGCCAGAGCGTAGGAGCACTCGCTATTCCCCTCGTGGGCGCAAAACCCGCCCAGGGTTCCAGGACACCCAAGCGGGGCGCTGCGTCGCGCCTCAGTAAACCGGGCCACGCTGGGACGCAGAGGACACAGGGCGGTGAAGCCGCAACCAAGGCGGCTCCGATGCTCTCCCTCTGCGTCTCTGCGCCTCTGCGTCTCTGCGTTTTTCAACCCTGGCGGTGCAAGGGTGTAGGGGACCGAATCTGGGAAAACGCAGTGGACGCAGAGCGTCGAAGCCGCAACCAAACTCGTCCGGCAATTGAAACGCAGAGGACGAGGAGGACGCAAAGGGCCGCAGAGGAAAAGCAACGGGCGCGATATTTCGTCGGATTTCCATCGCCGGCCTCCGGCGATCCCTCAAACGGTTGCGCAAACTGCACCAAAAATCCTCGCGAACTGGTGCGCATCTTCCGGATAGCAGTGCAGAGAAACGCCGCGCGGCGGACTTCCACTGGCCGCAAAGATCGAATAGGATTAAGCCCATGTCACCTTCTCCCCCCGGCTCGGGCTTCGGTAAGGACATCATCGTTCCAGACGGCCTCCGCGCGACCAAAGGCTGGGAAGCGGCGGGACCCGGCGCGCCAGCAGACGCACCGGTTCAAGGCAACCACCGGCCGATCGCACGCCCGGCTGAAATACACCGCCGCACTTTTCTGCGGCAGACCGCCGCCCTGGTCGGCCTCGGCTTGACGGGCCGCGCCTTTGCCGAAACGCCGTTGCCGGCAGGGTTCGGGCTCGGATTCAGCCTCTACGGAATGAAGTCGCTTCCACTGGAAACGGCGCTGCGGACGTGCGCCGAGATTGGTTATGACAACGTCGAATTCGCGTTGCTCAACGGCTATCCGACGGAACCGTCGCTGCTCTCGAGCGCCGACCGAAGCCGGATTCGCGAGCTGCTGGCCGCGCTGCGCCTGCGGCTTTCCGGCTTGATGGAAGGGCTTTCGCTGGTGGCCGACGAAGCCACGCACCAGCGGAATCTCGAACGCATCAAGGCCGCCGCCCAGCTGGCCTATGACATGGCGCCGGATGCTCCACCACCGCTCGAGACGGTCCTCGGCGGCAAGCCCGCGGAATGGGAGCAAATCAAGGAGGGCATGGCCGCGCAGCTCCGCGCCTGGGCGGAAGTGGCGGCCGCGGCGAAAATCGTGATCGCGATCAAAGGGCACATCTTTAATGCAGCGCAAACCCCCGAGCGCGTGCTCTGGCTGATGCGCCAGGCGGACAGCCCGTGGGTGCAACTCACCTACGATTACAGCCACTTTGCGCTCCAGGGATTGTCCCTGGACGAAACGCTCGCGCCGATGCTGCCCCATGCGCGATTCATCCACGTCAAGGACGGGCGCAAGGCCGGCGGGGGAGCGTTCGAATTCCTCCTCCCGGGCGAGGGCAGCATCGATTACGCGGACTATTTCCAGAAGCTGAACAAGCTGGGTTATCACGGCGACGTGGTTGTCGAGGTGAGCGCCCAACTCTTCAAACAGCCCGACTACGACCCACAAGCCGCCGCCCGCAAGTCCTTCGTCATCCTCGACGCCGCCGTGACCAAAGCCGGGCTGAAGCGCGGCTGGTAGTAATGTGATGCCGACTTGCAGTCGGCAATCCCCTCGCCACGCCGGAGGCGTCATTTCAGATGGCCGGGCGGGCTCGCGGTCTTTTATTTCGGTTCGGGCCAGCGGAGGTGCTGGTGGAGGAATTTGAACGTGCCGACGCCGTGGATGGTGTGCGGGCCGTCGAACCACTCGATCGCGGCGCGATCGGGGATGCCCAGCTTGGTGTAGGCGCGCCGCACCTTGGCGAATTCATACGCGACCCATTCGTCGCTGGCCACGCCGTCGTGGTGTCCGCGCTCGACCATGAAGGGGCGCGGCGCGATGAGCAGCGCCATCTCGGCGTAGTTGAAGGTGTGGGCGAGGTCCCATTCAAAGATCTCGTATTCGCCGGTGAAGAGGTAGCTCGAGGGGTAATCGACGGAGGCGGTCTTGCGCACCCATTCATTGAAGTCGCCGGAGCAAATCGAGAGGCAGTAGCGATCGAGCACAGCGGGCACGCGCATCGCGGTCTTCCCCCCGTAGCTCAGGCCGTAGAAAGCGATGCGATCGGGATCGACGAAGGGGAGCGAGGCAAGCCAGCGGGTGGTCACGTCGTGCTGCGCGATGATGAAGGAGAAGAGCGACAGCCCGAGCGGATTGGCCTTGCGCTGGAGCTCGCGAAAACGGTCGCCGCCGCAATACGGATTGTGCGGCGCATAGACGATGAAGCCGCGCTCCGCGAGGCGCGCGGCAAAGGCCTGGTAGGTCTTCCACGCGGGCAGGCTCTGATCGTCGGTGATGGTGTCCATCGGCAGGCCCTCCAGCCCGTGCTGGCAAACGACCACGGGCCGGTGCTCACCGGGCTGGAGGTCTTTCGGCAGCAGCAGCACGCCCCACGCGAAGACGTCGGGATGCACGTCGAGCATGACGTCGTAGGCGGTCCACTTTTCGTGTTCGAGGATCTGGCGCGTGCGCGGCTTTGGCGGAAGGTAATCGGTGGGGAGCTTGCCGATCGTGTCTTTCCAAAACTTGTCGCGCGCTTCCGCCTGCACGGCGGTCCAGGCGGGGTCGGGGGCGAGCTTTTTCCAGAGGTCGGTCTGCGCGCGCACCGCATCGGAGGTGGCCAGCACCTTCTGCGTGAAGGTTTCGATCTCCTTCACGGCGCGGCGCTGGCGTGCGTCTTCCATGGGGTTTGTGCCGGTCAAAGTGCGGGGTGGACGCGGTGTGGCCAGCGGGGAGTCGCCGAGGCCGAGCGCTTCGAGGAAGGCGCGCAGCGCCGGCTCGGAGCCGGGGGCGAGCGGCGTGCCGTCTTCGCGGCAAATCAATCGGGCGGGTCGAGTGTCTCCGAGCCGCGCGCGCATCTCGTTGGTTCGACGCAGCTCGGTCTGCACTTCCGCAAGCGATGGCGTGCGAATCGCGCCCGGAGCAGCTCCATTGCGGCCATCGTGCGGTGTGGGTGGACCGTTGATCGCTGGTGCAGTGGAATGCTCAACGATGAAATCGCGGTCCTCAATGGATCCGGCCAGAACTGCATCGTCAGTCTCGCGCAGATATCCAAAGAAATTTCGATAGATCGGCTCCATCCAGAGCTGGTCCCGGCTTCCGAAGTATCCGCTCACGAGGGTGACATTCACCCAGCCTGTGCCCCCGGCGTGCAACGCCAGCAAGCCGCCTTCGCCGTAGCCGAAAATGCCCACTTTGCCTCTGCCCAAACGCGGCAGCCGCCATACGGCGGTCCCGATCTTTTTCAGCTCGAAGCCGTACAGCGTCAGTCCAACTTCGAACGCCTGTCGGTGCAGCCATTCGCGGTGCGGCTGGTTGGTCAAACGGCCAAGCTCGCTGTTGCCCGAAAAGGCGTCATTCCGATTCACCAGCAAGGGCACGAGGACGAGACAACCTTGATCCGCCAGGCGGCGCGCGAACTGGGACTCGGGCGCCACCCCCTCCTCGAGCCCGGCGATTTGTTCGGGGGTCTGATCGGCATCGGGAATCGCGATGACCACGGCCCGGATTTCCTGGCGCGGGCGCAAAAGCAATCCTTCGCCCCAGACTCCATCGAGCACCGGCCAGCGGACGCGGGTGGCCGTCCAGGCTTCCGCCGAACGCTCAGACTCCTCAAGCTCGTGAAGCTCCTCGAAGCGTGTCTGTTTCGACGCGCCTCGCGGGAATCCCAGGATCTTGGACAAATGCCAAAAGGGATTATCTGCCTTTGGGGAGGCTGGGTCTCGAGCGAGCCACTTTCGTGCGCGCTCTGCGGCGACGCGCGCGGTCTCGCGATCCAGCCAGTGCCCGATGCCTGCCACCATCTGCGCCGAAAGATCGCCTTCGACCGTCAGCAGCGCCGTGCCGGGAAGCGGCCCGCCCTCACCCAGCGCGCCGGCCGCGAGGGCGAGCAGGGCGGCGAGGCTGACGGCGGGGAGAAAACCGGGATGCGGCACGATTCCGAGCATCGCTCTTTCCGCTTTGGCTGCGCAACGCCGTTCGGTGTCGCTTCCGCCCAATGCAATGCGGAGGCGCAGAGACGAGCGGAGCACAGCCATCCTGGCTGTGGGGGCGGCGGGCATCCTGCCTCCCGCTACCTGAAATGACAGGCAAGATGCCTGTTGTCCTCACAGCCAGGATGGCTGTGCTCCGCTCGCCCGCGCGACTTTTTGACCCCCTTAGGAGGCGGTGGTCTTCGCCGACGAGGCGGAGTGACGGTTGAGGACTTCGCGCACTTTGCTGAAGAGCACCTCGACGCGAAAAGGCTTCTGCAAAAAATGCACCGGTTGGAGTTCCTCCCGAAAGGCCGGCTGGCTCGACATGAAAAGAATTCGGGTCTCCGCTTTGGCGGTGCGAAACCAGGCCGCCAGTTCGTCACCGCGCATTTCCGGCATTTCGATGTCCGTGAGCAGGAGGTCGATCTTCGCGTTCTCTCGCGCGAGCGCTTTCGCTTCCTGGCCGCTCGAGGCCGTGAGCACATGGTATCCGCAAGACCGGAGCATCCCGGCGATCATCGTGGAGAGGCAGCGATAGTCATCGACGACGAGGACGATCGCGCCTGGTTGATGCGCCTCACCCGAGCCTCCGGGCGGTGGTGGAAAGGAGTTCACGGTCGTTGTTCCTCGAGCTCGGCATACGCCAACCGCTTCGCCCGCCAGGCCTCGCTGGTGGAACAGATGCTGTCGCTCTTCCGAGTCAATGGGTCGGCCGCAAACGGGCTCGGCAGAAGGGTGCTGTCCGGGAAGAAGTCGAGCTGTTTGCTGGCGGTGAGGGACCGCAGATAGCTGCGGATCGGCCCGCATTCTTCGTTGGGGTAGGCGAAGAGCACGGCCATGGCCGGACGCGCGTCGTCGATCAGCCACAGCCACATTTCCATCCACTCTTTCACCTTCGCGGGCAGGCTCGGTTTTTCCGACAGCGCGACGATGACGATATCCGCCACAGCGGCGGCGCTCGCCGCCAGGTTGCGCATCTCGGGAATGGCCAGCACGGAGAAACTCCAGAGGTTCGGCGTTGAGACGCAGTCGCCCTGCATCGCGGCGACCAGTTTTTGGCGAAAGCGCTCCCCGCGTTCCCCGGCTGCCGGGTCCTCGTAAACGACCACGCACTTGAATTTCGGGAGCGGCTGGCTGGTGGCGCGCGTCCGCCGACGCTGTCTGGAGGGGGCTTTCATGCGAGGGCAAGTCTAGGTTCCTCGATGGGCCCCCGCTATGGGGCCGGATGCGTGACGCCGCCGCGCCGCAGCCGTAGCGGCGCTAAGGGAAATCCTTAGAGCGTGTCATGCACTTTTGGCCAGGCGGTCCCTTCGTGTTCCCGTGTATCTCTGGTCAGCGGCGGCTGGAGTAGCGGAGTATTGGAGTATTGGGAACTCAGGATCATCATTCCATTACTCCATCACTCCTCTTCCGCAGAGGTGCGATTGAGGGAAAA
>JAXDQW010000119.1:0-14810 GCA_034667665.1 Chthoniobacter sp. | reverse complement strand
GCGACACCGACTCGGCGGAGATGTTTGTCCGGGTCAAAGCCAGGACTGTATGCGCCCTCGAAGCGTTGCAGGAATGCCGCGCGGTCGCCGCCGTGGCGGATGTAGTTGCAGACAAAGTCGGTGTCATCGAGCGAGAGGACGACGAGGTAGTGGCCCTTGCTCTCGTGGACGGCGCGGCTCGCCGTCGCGCGCGTCTCTTCGTGCGAAGCCTTGCCGTGGATGATGCTGGTCATGTCTTCGGCGGCGTTTTGCTTCACGCGTTTCCACACGCTCATCACGTCGCCGCAGGTCGTGTCCACGCTCTGGCAGCCGCGCTCCTTGATCCGCGCGAGGGTCGTCACGTCGGTGCCGAAGGCGGGCACGATGACCACGTCTTCCGCGGTCAAATCATCCACCTCCGCCTGCTTGTCCCGGCCCAGCAGGTTCTTGATCCCGAGCGCCGCGATTTGCTCGTTCACTTCGGGATTGTGAATGATTTCGCCAAGAATGAAGAGCCGGCGATCGTTGAAGACTTTGGCCGCCGCATAGGCGAGATCAATGGCGCGCTCGACGCCGTAACAAAAGCCAAACTGTTTCGCGAGCCGCACCGTGACGCCCCCGCAGGTCAGGGTGCCGCCCACGGCGCGCAGCCGCTCGACGATCTCGCTCCGGTAATGGCTTTCCACCTGGGCCTGCACCGCGGCCATCACGTCCGGCGTGCGCAGATTGACGCGGGCGGGCTTGGCGGCAGTGGAAAGATCGGACATGGGGGGCAATGCTGGCGCTCGATGTTGCCGCCGTCAAAAAGAAGTTGCCCGAGGCCTGCGGCAGACCTCGGGCAACGGGAACTTGTCTTCCGTCGGCAGACGGAGAATTACGGACGCTCGACGAGCAGGGGCTGGGGGGGCGGAGAGAAGGCCCGGCTCGAAACCAGGATCGACGCGGCCGGATCGGGATCGTTGTAATCCTGCGGGCGCTTGAGGTCCCGGCCGATGGTCGCGTCCTCGGGCTGAGTCTGTGCGATGTTCACCGGCGTGCCCATTTTCGCGAGCGCATAGAATTTCGGTGCGACGTTGTGGTGCAGACGGACGCAGCCATGGGTGCGCGGAATGGGCCACACCGCGCCTTCGTGGAAGCCGTAGCCGGGCGTGAACTCCACCCACCAGGCCATCGGGAAACCGACGTAGCGACCGGTGGCCTGACTCGAGGTGCAGGCATGGATGCTGTCGCCATTGACCGAGAAGCCATACGTCCCCGAGCGCTTGTCGGGGATCTTGTTGGTGACCCGGAAGTTGCCGGTCGGCGTGTTATGCGGAGCCGGCAGACCGATCGCGCAGGCCGTGACGAGGAGTGGCGTGTCGCCTTCCATCACATAGACCGCGCGGTTGGCCAGCGAGAGTTTGATGCGGACGTTGTCCGGATTGTGCGGTTTGTAAGCGGTGACGTTGTAGGTGCCGTGGCTCAGAGGGCCGCGGCTGGCGCAGCCGGCGAGCAGAACGAAGCTGGCGGCGAGGCAGGTTAAAGCGAGGAGGCGTTTCATGGGCGGTAAGGGGAAGCCGATGCGTCCCGCTTTGTCAAACGATTCGCCCCGAGGGCGGGGGAATGCGTATTTGCCTGTAACAGCTGTAACACGCAAATATTCGTCCGTCAGAGGCCGCCCTTGGCATCGCCCGGCTGGGCCCGAAGCAGCTTTTCGAATTTGCCCGCTTCATTCGCATAGAAGGGATACTCCCGCGTCGCGCCGCGGGGCCGGTAGCGGAAATGTTTGTAAGGCCAGAGCCACAGGTCCGGTCGCGCGCGCACCATCGGCTCGAAAGCCTCCCAGCAGCGCTGCGCGATTTCCCGGTGCCTCGCGCCCGCGGGCACGGCCACGCCGGGGTGCGCGATGATCCGGCAGGTGCCGTCGGGCTGCGGCTGCGTTTCGACCGGCACGAGGAGCGCATCCGCGCGCTCGGCAAGCACCGCATGGATCAGGGGCACGCACATGAGCAGCCTGGGCGATGGTTTTGCCGCAAAGGCTTCGATGACCGTCGCCGCCTGGTTCGGGCGCAGGCTCAGATCGATGAGCATCCCGGTGGCGCCGCGCCGTTTGACGATCTTCAACATGCGCAACAGCGAGTTCTCCTGCGGGATGATCGTCTGTCCCGAGTGCTGGCGCAGGGTGCAAAAAATCTCGGTGAGCAGCGGGTTCTTGAAGTTTTCCGCGACCACCACATTGCCGAAGCCGAGGAAACCGCAGGCGAGGCTGGCCCATTCCCAGTTCCCCTGGTGCACGCACATGAAGATCGTCCCCCGCCCTTCCCGCTCCAACTGTGCGCGGGTTTCTTCAAAGCCTTCGACGAGCATGAACTCGCGATAGTTTTCCGGGGTCAGATTCCGCGCCCAGAAAAGATCGAGCATGGTGCGCAGGAAATTGCGGTAGGAAGCGCGGGCCAACTCCCGGCGCTGCTCCGCGGTCAGCCGCGCGCCGAACGCGCACTCAAGGTTCGCCAGCGCGACCGCGCGACCCCGGCCATCCAGGCGGTAGGCAATCTCGCCGAGCGCATTGGCCAGGCGCACGCAGCGGCGCCGCGAAAGGCGCGGGATGCCGCGGGCGAGCGCTTCGACACCGAGGCGCTCGAGACGGTGGCGAAACTGTTTCCAACGGGAGAGCACCGGGCGCGGCAGACGATTGATACGACGAGGCTCCGCGCTAGTCGTTCCGCTCGAACCGCATCGCAAAGCACGGCTCGCAGATGGCGAACTTGTGGAGGTCCGGCAGGCCGTGACCGCAGCGGCGGCAGCGGCGGACGCTCTTTTTCTTCAAGGAATTCGAGATGAATTGGTTCGTGGACGAGGATACGGCGAGCGCTTCGTCGATGTCGGGGAACAGCTCCGGCATGCGGTGATGCATCCAGCGATAAGCGGCGAGCAGGCGCACGCGGCCCTCCGCTCCCTGGAGTTGGATGGGTGAAGTGGTGCTGGATCCCGCGGCGAACATCGGGCCGCGCGGCAGCGGCGATGACACTTCCTCGGCGACCGCCGCCACCCATTGCCGCCAGATCCGCATATGATCGCCACTCCGCGTATCCACCGGGCAGGCACAGAGCGCGAATTGGGTGCTCAAGGGGAGGCTGATCTCGCCGAGTTCGCCGGCGAGTTCGCGCATCGAGGAAACGTCCGCCTTGCAGAAAAGATCGGTGTCGCCGGGCAGCGCGGCGAAGCAGTCGAGCAGGGAGGGGAGATCGCTCCGGCCGGTTTCCTGCGCGAGGAATTCCAGCATTTTCATGTGCGGCGCGATCGGCGCGATCGTCGCGAGCGGCTCCGGCGCGGCCGCCATGGCTTCGCGAATGCGGTCGAGATCGCGCTTGTTGAGCGCCGTCACGACGCCGACCTCGTGCATGCCGAAGCGGCCGGCCCGGCCGGCGATCTGACGGATCGCGGAATCGCCGAGGGTGATTTCCTGCTCGCCGTCCCATTTCGTGAGGGTGGTAAAGACGATCGTCTTGACCGGGAGATTGAGGCCCATGCCGATCGCGTCGGTGGCCGAAACGATTTTGGCCTCGCCCGCGGTGAAGCGCCGGGCTTCCTCGCGGCGCACCTCGGGGGAGAGCGCGCCATAGACCGCCGCGCAGTCCGAGGCGCCGAGCGTCTGCTTCCAGGCGAGGACATCGCGCCGCGAAAACGAGATGAAGGCGGAGCCGGCTTCGGCCTTCTTATCGGGATCGAGCGGAAGGTCGGCCACCTCGAGCGGAGTGAGCCGCTCGGTGCGCTGGACTTCGAGCGGTTCGCCGAGTCGGGTCGCAATCTCGCGCAAGACATTCTCCGCGTCGGGCGAGCCGACCAGGATGACCAGCTTCGCGTTCACCCCGACGATGGCCTGGGTCCAGGCCCAGCCGCGGTCTTTGTCCGCGATCATTTGCACCTCGTCGATGATCGCCACGTCGTATTCGGCATCCGTCGCGAGCATCTCGATGGTCGAGGAAATGTGTCGCGCCTCCGGATCGGGGATGCGCTCCTCCCCGGTGATCAGCGAGCAGGGCACGCCCGCGCCGCGCATGCGGTCCCAGAATTCCGCCGCCATCAGCCGGAGCGGCGCCAGATAGACGCCCGTCGATGCGGCGGCGAGTTTCTGAAAGGCGGCGTAGGTCTTGCCGGAGTTGGTCGGCCCGGCAATGAACAGGAGTTCCCGAGCGCGCGCGCGGGCTCCGGGAAAGGTTTCGTGAAAGCGGTGCAGCGCGATGCCTTCGGCCATCCGATGATTGGCCGCGCGCAGCGAAAGCTCGCGCACCACTCTCGACGCCCCGTCGATAAACTGCCGAACCGAGATGCGGCCCTCGATTTTCCGGAGTTCTCCCCGGATGTCAGATTCATCGAGGCGGTCGCGGTTTTCGGCGATGGCGTGCTCGATCCGGGGAATCTGGGCAAGGATCTCGGCCTGAATCGCCGGCCCGCGGCGGCGCGCATCGCCGGAAAGCTGGCGCAGTCTGGCGCTCAGCACGTCCGCGCGTTTCGGGCGATTGAGCGGCAGAATCTCGAAGACGTTGAGCGAACAAGGATGACCGCCGATGACGACGTTTTCGAATAACTCGGAGACGATCATGGTCACGTCTCGTTCGCAAAACAGACCCAGTCCTTGCGCTTCCGGAAGCTCCCGGATGTCTTCCCACGCATCGCGCAGCCACGATTTGAAAATTGGGCGTCCGGACTGTGGGATCGGCGGTTCCAGGCCTTCCTCGGCGCGCCGTTGCGCGAGCCACTGGTCAAATTCGGTGCGCGAAAAACTGGAAGAATGTCGCGCTACGGCGGGCATGGAAACGGAATGGCCACGAGGCTGGATGAGTCGTTCATTGAAAAGTTGCAAGCCCCACACACTAGAGAGCTATCAGGCGGTCACAAGCGATTCAAAGCGCGGTCAATGCGATGGACCCGGCACCGTCGCGCGGCCGCACCCGCGGAATGCTACCTCGAGCCTGAGCCTGCCGTGCGGCCTGACGCTCGCGCTCCACCATGCCGAGGACGTGGAGTCCCGATAGTCGATCCCCCGCCATCATTGCGAGGCGAGCAACTGATCGTAAGTCGAGTGATGTCCGATCCAGAACCATTGCAGCCCATCGGGACGCTCTCTCGCGAGCGCGCGGTCGGATGGAAGAATGCCGCGGATTCTCCTTCAGAAGCGCGAAGCTCTTGTCGGCGAGCGCTCGGATATCATCCGGAAGCTGGCGGTAGTGAAACCAGAAGTCCGGGTCCGCAAAGTGATTCAAAGCGGCGTGCAGCGACCGGCCTTGTAGTGGTCATCGGCCCGTTTGAGCGCGGCGTCGAGACGGCCTGAGAGCATATCCTGCTCAATCTGGCGGTCCCACTGGTCGGCCATGAATTCCTCGAACCACTGGGAAAACCGAGCAAGCTCGGCAGCCGAAAGGCCCGAAACGATGGTTTCAAGTTCTTCAATGCTCATCAGCAGAGCATATCCGAGGTGCGGGCTGCGTGAAAGCAGAGACTCAGCGCCGCGAGGAAATGGCTTGCCGGGTCCGGACGAGCCAATGGTTGAATCACCGACGCAATAGCGGTCTTGATGATGACCATAGCCGCGGCTGTGAAACAGGTTAGCCTCTCGGAACGAAACCGTGTTGGTGCAAGCCACGAATAAGTCCCCTTCGTGAAGTTCACGCTTCCACTCAAAGGCGTAAAACAAGGTCACTCCATCCGGGAAAATAGCCCGAGCAAAGCGATGCTGAACCTGACAGTTCCCGCGGCGATTTTGCGGAAGCGGTCAACAGCAGTTGCGGCAATCGCAGCGGAACTGGCAATGGCTGCGGTTCCAAACAATGCAATGACGGCGGCTTCCGTGTGCGCGTGTTAGTTGCTTAACTGGATGTCGAGGAATGTTCGTTGAAAGCGTCCCGGATGAACCTAGTTACCCGCCCCGTCGCGCCAGTTTTTCCGCGGTGACTTCGAGCCACTCGGTATCCGGGGGGGCGTAGGGGCGGAAGGTTTCCAGGGAGCCTTCGTGCTCGTTGTAAAAGACCGCGCGGTGGAGGCCGAGGTTGCTCGCTTTAGGCGAGTCGATGAGGCTGGCCGAATCGTTGGCGCTCATTTGGAAGACCACGCGCATTTCAAATTCGCTCAGCGCCTTGCGGTTCATGAAGCGGTTCACGTTGTTGAAGGTGTCCACCGTGGTGATGAGATGCAGACCCAGGCTGCTGCCTTCGTTGATGAGATCGTTGAACTGCACGCTCGGGCTGGAGCCGCCCTCGGAACCGCTCGTCGAGAAAGCGAACTCGTCCTCCTGGCGCAGCTTCTTGAAGCGGTGCAGACCGTGGATAAAAACGAAAACTGAGGGGGCGCCGGCGGCGTGCGCTTCGCCCCCGCTGCGGGCTTTCAGCTCGGTGGCGACCTCATTCATCACCTGCACGAGGTCCGGCGGTCCCGCCACGGTGACCGGGTGCGGGATCGTCCGGAGGATGCGCGCGATTACCTCTGCATCCGGCGTTCCGGGACTCGCGGTGTGAAAGAAGATGAATTTTGCCGTCCCGACGGGATACTGCGCGCCGAGGGCGAGCAACGAAAGACCGAGCATGTTGAGCGACGCATCCTCGCGCTGGCCCACGATGAGCAGGTGATGGCCGCTTTGCCGGTGGAAGACAACCTCGGTCGGGCCCTTGATCGAGTTGGGCGCGCCGAGCCAGGCCCGGGCCACTTTGGGGACGGCGGGCGCGGCGTCGAACACCAGGCGCAGGAGGTCATTCTCGCCGATATCGGCGGGCGCATTGCCCTCGAAGACGATCGGGCTCGGATGATGATCGTGATGCTGGTCGGCGAAATCGCGCACCTTGTCGAGCCAGGTGTCGCGTTCATCGTCGGACAGCCAGACCACCTGGAACGGGCTGTTCCCTTCGACCGCGCCGCCGGCATCGTTGTAGATGCCTTCGCCGGGCCGCGAGAGCAGGCGCGGGGCGGAGTTGCTGTCGTCCATGATCAGATAGGCATCGGCCTCATTGCACTGGAGGGCGACGCGGATGACCATTTGCCCGATGGTGGCGCGGGCCAGCGAGTAGGCGCCGCCGAGGCTTTGCGATCCGAGCAGCACGTGAATGCCGAAAGCCCGGCCCTGCCGGACGATCCGGTCAAAGAGCAGCGAGGCGGTCTGCGCGATGACGTCGTCATCGACAAAGAACTCCTGAAACTCGTCGATGATGAGCAGTGATCGCGGAACCTGCTCGGTGCCGCCGGCCTTCTTGTAGCCGGCGATGTCTTGCACGCCGAGCCGGCGGAACATATCGCCGCGCCGCTTCAACTCCTCGTCCACGCGTTGCAGCACACTGAGCGCAAACTCCCGATCGCTCTCGATCGCCACCACCCTCGCGTGGGGCAGACGTTTCGAGGCGTAGCACTTGAATTCCACCCCCTTCTTGAAATCGATAAGGTAGAACTCCACCTGCGCGGGACTGCACGTAAGCGCGAGGTTGGTGATGATGACGTGGAAAAGTGTCGATTTGCCCGAACCCGTCTTGCCGGCGAAAAGCGCGTGCTGGCGTGTGCCTTTGCCGATGGCGAGATACTGGTGCTTCGTCGCCCCGGTGCGTCCGATCGCGATCTTGAGCTCGCTGGTCGTATCAGCGGCCCAGAGCTCCGAGGGTGCGGGCGCGATTTGGGCGAAGGGGACTTCGACCCGGTTCGAGTCGATGCTGCTCTTGCCGATCTTGTGCACGAATTCGACCGCGAGCTCGGGATCCGGCGGGGCGTCGAAGATGAGCGCGGCCCCCGCCTCGGGCCATTCCGTGGCGAGCACAAACTCGCCCTTTTCGCGAAGGATGCAGACGCTGTTCTTGCGCAGCTCATTCGGATCGAAGCCGTCGGGCAGCGGCTGGCGCCGGTCCCAGTGAATGAGCGTGTAGATGCCGCAGCGCGGGCCGCTGAGGGCGATGCTTTGCAGGCGCCGGGCCGCGGTCTCACTGAAGTTGGTCGGAAAATCGGCAACGACGAGGAAGTGGTATTTTTCGGCGACGCTCCCGGCCTGCGCGTTGTATTCGGTGATCGTCGCGTATTCATTGCGCAAATACATCTGGATGACCTTTTCGATGTGCGCGCTCAGCTCCGCGAGCCGCTCGTCGATCTGATCGCGCTGGGTCCAGATGCGCCGGTTGATCAGGCTTTCCTCGTAGTCGGAGAGGTGCATGAAGCCGGCAAAGTTTTGGCCGAGTCCAACCGGATCGATAATGGTGAAGCTGAGTTTTCCGGGAGGGGTGGTTGAGAGGAGGCGGAGAATGACGTTGTTGATCGCGCCCATGACGATGGCGCCGCCCGTCTCACTCATCTCGAACAGGAGCGAGCCCCGCTTGGGAAAATTCAGCGACAGCGGAATGGACACCTGCGCGGCGCCGGGCAGCGCGAGGCGGGGGTCCTTGGGCAGAGCGTCCGCCTGCTGGGCGAGGTCCACTTCGAGCCGGGCGAACTTGGTGGCCGGGGTGAAGTTCGTGGGCGGAACCCAGGTCTGGACGACTCCGCGCTCCCATGGGGGAAAGGTCGCGGCGGTCTCGGCGTTCATCGCGTCGATGGCTTCATAGAGGGGGACGATCGCGCCCTTCCACTGCGCCTCGAGTTCATCCCATTGCCCCTGTTCTTCGGCCACGAGCGCGGCCATCTCGGCTTCGTGGGTTTGCGCGATCTGGCGCTTGCGCGCCTCCGCTTCGGCTTTGATGCGCTGCAGCCGGGCCCCCTGCTCCGTTTCGAGATGCCGGAGCCGCGGGACGAGAAGCTTGGCATTCTTTTCAAAGGCGCGCGGCACTCGTTTCTCGATCTTCCACCGCGCCGCGCGTTCGAATTCCGCCTCGATATCATCGGCCCGTTTCCATTGCCTCCGAATCTCCGCGCAGGCGCGGTCATACTCGTCCTTGATCCGCTGGCGATCCTGCTCGTGCTTTGCCTCCACGGTGGCGCCACCAGTAGCGTGAATGCGGCCGGCTTCGGCGAGCGCCTCCGCAATCGCGCTGGCGGCCGTTTTGGCCTCACGAAGCCCGGCGCGGTAGAGGAGAAAGAGCAGCACGAGCAAAACTGCCACGCCCGCGCCGGCAATCATCGGCGCCGCCGGACCGGGTCCCAGGCGCCAGGCCAGCAGGGCGCCTCCGAAAACGATGAGCGCGACCAGCGCCTCGGGAGGCACCTGGCTGAAGAGGCGCGCCAGCAGGAACTTCCGGAACGCGCCGAGTTGCTCTTCGACCGCGGTCAACTTTTCGCCGAGCTCGGCGGGTCCTTGCTCGGGCTCCCCGGGATCGCCTTCGCTTTCCGGGACCGCGATGGGCGCACGACTGAGCAGCCGCAGCAAGGTCCAGTAGCCGCGAAAGTCCCGGCGGGCGTGGGCGCGAAGACCGGTGAGGACCACGCCTTGCGTCCGCAATTCCGCGGTCGCCCGCGCAAACTCCTTATCCGCCGCTTCCATATCCGCGGCATAGTGGCGCTCGGCCCGGAATTGCCGCATCTGGATTTCGCCCATCCAGCGTTGCTTGGCCTCCTGGGCGCGCTTCGGGAGGCTGCGCAGGCCGGAAGCGCGGGCGCCCTGGATGCGCGCGCGCCGGGCTTCAAAAATGGACCTGACGCGTTCCTCCCCCTCCTTGAACAGGGTCTCCAATTCCACAATCTGCGTGGCGAGTCTGGATTCCGTCTTCTCGATCCCGTCGCGGAACTTCCGGCTCGTGGTATAACGGCGGCTGCTGAGCTCGCGGGAGAGCTGATCCTCCCGCTTTGAGAATTCGAGGGCCGTTTCCCGCAGCCGCGCGAGGAGCTCGAGACTGCGGCTGACGCGCAGATCGAGACCGCTACTCACAGTCATTCCGGACCTTTCTTAACAAGGCATCGACTTCTTCCATGACCGCCATCGCGCGGGCGACATGATTGGGCAGCGGATCGAGATACTGGGACTCGAACTCCCGGCTTTTCACGTCGTTCCAGTAAGTCTTGGTGTACTGCCATTCCACGTTCAAATCCTTGAGCGCCTGAGCCAGGTTCGCCGCGCTCGCTTTGGTGCTCATGGCTTTTCCTCCGTGGCTGGGGGAGGAGGCGGATCGGCGCGGAAAGCCTCGGTGTAGGTTTCGAGGGTCCGCACCGCCTGGACGAGGTAGGTGATGGCGGCGGGCAGGTCGTGATCGAGGTACTGGCGCAGGGTCTGGAGCCGCTTGGCGAAGGGATCGGCAAAGCCTTCGTAGTCGCGGTTCCACACTTTCACGTAGCGCAGCTTTTCCTCGGCCTCGGCCAGGGCGCGCTTCGCCTTGAGCACGGCGGCCTGCTGCATCTGGCTGGTCTCGCGGAGGCCGGACAACCGGGCGCTCATCAATTCTCCCTCCGCCTGGTCGAGCACCCGGCTGCGCCGCCGGAATTCGCCTTCCCAGCGCAGCCGTTGATCGTGCTGAATCCAGAGCCGCGTCCGGCGCAGCTCGTCGCCCACTTCATCCACGGAGCGGCGCGCCTTGGTCAGGAAGATGATCAGACTGGCTCGAAACGAATCGAGCGCGTCCAGAGAGGTGACTCGGACCTGGTTCGCCATGGCGCTAGCGCTGATCCAGATACTCCTCGATGCGCTGGGCCTTTCTTAACAGGTAAGGCGTGTGTTTTTCCGAGATCTCCGTGAATTTCTTCAAGACCTTGATGGTCATGATGAACTCCTCCGCGAACTTTTCATGCTCCTGATCCTGCCAGGTGCTGCCCAGCGCCGCGAAGCGCGCCTGCAGCGAGGACGCCTTGACCTGCACGTCGTCGTTGAAGCGTTTCAGCTCCTTGGCGAAACGCCGCACTTCTTCGGGATCCATGATCGCCTGTGCCATAGAGTCGGATTGGTGGGTTAAAGGGGTTGGATGGCGGGAAGGCCACTGCCTGGAATGAATCAGGCCTCCCGGCGGAGCGAAGACTCTAGCGTGCGTGCCTGACAATTCAACCAAAGGGATTGGGCGGCGGCGCCTCCGCCACAACCCCTCAGTAGGGCTGCAAAATGACCCGCTTCGTCGGATCCAGGGCGAGCGGGGATTTGTAGATGTTGGCCGGCGTGGCCGACAGCAATTCATAGCTCTTGAGGATGAATTCCGGATAGAATCCATTGCTCGCGGGCTCATACACCGTCTCGCCGGAGAAGGAGCCGTAGAGCTTGTATTCGTGGTTGTTATCGCTGCCGAGCTTCCCGAGCGCGCGATCCGGCGCCAGCTTCTCGTGCTCGTTGAGCATCACCATTTTGGCCAGGCTCCAGGGCTGGCCCGGCTTGCGCACCCAACCCCAAAATTTGTAGTCCACCTTGTAATACCGCCGCCCGATGAAGTAGTCGCCCGGCGGTTCGGCCTTGATCGCGGAATTCATGGCCGCGCGCGCCGCATTGTCCGGCGCATCGACGGCTTCGCATCCGGCGAAAAAGCCCATGAGCAACAGGAGCGGAAAAGGACTCAGGAAACGGAGGTGCATGATGTTCATTCAAAGGCCGACTCGGGCCAGAAACGGGGCCAGCCATTCAGCCAGCGCGGGTTCCTTAGTCGAGGCGGGGGCGGGAATCGATCCGAAAAGATGCCAGGTTTCGCGATGGGCCAGAGATTCGCCCGGCGCGAGGAGACGCAGCGGGCTCAAAGTCTCGATTTCGAGCATCGCCGCGTCGGTGAAGGTTTCGAAATTGCAGCCGAAATCGGGATAGGTGGCGCCTTCCTCGTAGGGGACCGTCTTGATGAACAGCGCGTCGGGCAAAAGATAACCGATCCAGCCGAGGCGATGCGCCAGGCCGATCTTGGCCGGCGGCCGCGGGCTCTGTTGCATGGTGAAAAACTGCCGCCCCCAGTGCCAGCGCTCATCGGACATGTCCGTGTAGGGCCACGGCACGAGGAGCCGATTGGGCAGCAAATCGCGCGGATGCTCGCCCAGCGGAGGCTGCGGAATGATCTCAAGGCCCCCCGGTGCCATCACCGTCACCGCCCAATTGGCGAGTGAAGTAGGCTCCGTCCCTTCGTTGGTGGCGAGATGGTCGAGCGTGACCGAGGAGCTGTCCGGCGCGAGGGTGATGGTCAGCTCCTTGCGCACCAGCCAGGGCGCCGCCGCGGGATTGGTCAATCGCACTCCCAGCGGCGGGATGGCCTCATAGGGCACCGCCGCATTGTCCGGCTCGTAAGTGCGCTGATCCTCCGGAGCGAGCCAGAAGCGATGTCCGCCGCGCGGCAGGAAATGAGCTTCGCCGGTCCGGCCCGCTTCCTCCGCGTTGACTTTCATCACGTTGTCTCCACCCGGCACCTGGTAGGAGATGATCCGCGGACCGACGTCGAGCGTGATGATCAGCTCCGCCGCCGCGTTCGCCAGCTTCAGGCAATGCGGCCACCCGGCGAAGGCGATCGGCTCAACGCTCATCAATCTCCTTCCGCACCTTGGCGAGCAAGGCGGGGTGCCGCTGAAGCTGGGCAGTGAGGGCCTCGATGGCGCGCAGGGTGGGCGGGCTGATGTGATGTTCCATGCCTTCGACATCGTGATAGATGACCTCGTCGTCGAGGCCAAGGAGTTTGAGGAAATCGCTGAGCAGCTCGTGCCGCCGGGTGATATTCCGGGCCAGCGTCTCGCCCGCCTTGGTCAGGACCAGGCCGCGGTACTTCTCGTAATTGAGCAACCCCTCCGCGTCGAGCCGCTGCACCATGTTGGTCACGCTCGCCTGCGAGATTTTCAGGCTGCCCGCGATATCCACGACGCGGGCATAGCCCTTGGTGCTGATCAAATCGAGGATCCGCTCGAGGTAATCCTCGACCGCTTGGGAGCGGGCAGGCGCGGAGTTTCGGGCGGGCATGCGGGCAGCCTAGGAGGGCGCGGAAAAACAGTCAAGGAAATGGAACTTTGGCCGTTGACAGAATTCCAAGACCGACGAATAAAGTTAGTCAAACCTAATTTCTGCATGCCCATGTCCAATGATCCAGCGGTCGATGAAGCCCCCCCCGACGGCTGGCGGCGCCGGGGTGGCGATTCGCTCCCGGAAGTCTTTCGCTCCGTGCCGGTCCCCAAACACGCGTCCTTCTGGCGCAAGATCGCCGCCTTCGCCGGCCCCGGCTTTCTCGTCTCGGTCGGCTACATGGACCCCGGCAACTGGGCCACCGACCTTTCCGGCGGGGCCAAGTACGGCTACACCCTGCTTTACGTCATCCTGATCTCCAACTTGATGGCGATCCTGCTCCAGCATCTGTGCGTCAAGCTGGGGGTGGTCGCGGGCCGCGACCTGGCCCAGGCCTGCCGCGACCAGTATTCGCGGCCGGCGGTGTGGTGCCTCTGGGTGCTCTGCGAAGCGGCCATCGCGGCGTGCGATCTGGCCGAGGTCGTCGGCTCGGCCATCGGCCTCCAACTGCTCTTCGGCATCCCCCTGGTCTGGGGCTGCATCATCACCGTGCTCGATGTGCTGATCGTGCTCTTCCTGCAAAACAAAGGCTTCCGCTACGTGGAAGCGCTGGTCATCGCGCTCATCCTGACCATTGGCGGCTGCTTCCTGGCCGAGCTGATCTTCTCCAAGCCGAGCCTCACCGGCGTCGTGCTCGGCTTCGTCCCCTCGTCTGAAATCCTGCACAACCGCGAGATGCTCTTTATCGCCATCGGCATTCTCGGCGCGACGGTGATGCCCCATAATCTCTATCTGCACAGCTCGATCGTGCAGACGCGCAATTTTACCCGCACGCCCGAAGGCAAGGCCGAGGCGATCAAGTTCGCCACGATCGATTCCACCTTCGCGCTGATGTTCGCGCTTTTCATCAATGGCGGCATCCTCATCCTCGCCGCGGCCGCCTTTCACTTCAGCGGGCACCAGGACGTGGCGGAAATCCAGGACGCCTACCAGATGCTCAGCCCCACGCTGGGGGTGGGCGTGGCCAGCACGCTCTTCGCCATCGCGCTGCTCGCCAGCGGCCAGAACTCGACGCTGACCGGCACGCTCGCCGGGCAGATCGTCATGGAAGGCTTCCTCCACATCCGCCTCGCGCCCTGGCTGCGCCGCTTGATCACCCGCCTCCTCGCCGTGGTGCCGGCGGTTTGCGTGATCGGCTGGTTTGGCGAGGGCAAGACCACCGAGCTGCTCGTCTGGAGCCAGGTCATTCTCTCCATGCAACTCAGCTTCGCGGTCATCCCGCTCCTGCTCTTCACCGACGATCGATCGAAGATGGGCCGCTTTGCCAACCCGCTTTGGATCAAGCTGCTCGCCTGGAGCTCGGCGATCCTGATCGTGTCCCTGAATCTCAAATTGCTCTTCGATTTCTTCGCCCCCGAGTCGTGGCAGCACGCCCTCGGCCTTTGATCCCGCCATGTATCACAAAATCCTCGTTGCCCTCGACACCACACCCTCCGACCAGTCGCTGCTCGCCGCGGTGGTCAAGCTGGCGCTCCTTTTGAAAAGCGAACTGTTGCTCGTGCACGTCGCCGATGGCTGGGTGGCCCGCAATTTCGACCAGCTCAACCTCGTCGAGTCCGAGGAAATGCAGGAGGACTGGCGTTATCTCGAAGACACCGCCGCCCGCCTGCGCACCGAATGCGGTCTCGCCATCACCACCCGCCTTGGGCTGGGCAACCCGCCGGCGCAGATCCTGCAAGTGGCCGGATCGGAAGCCTGCGATTTGATCGCCCTGGCTTCGCATGGGCATCGTCTCGTCGGGGATATCATCCACGGCAGCACCATCGAATCGGTGCGGCACAGCGCCCGCGTCCCGATTTTCGTCGTGCCCGCGCTGCAGAAGTAGTGGGGCACGCGTCCGGCACGGTGCCAAGACATGGGTGACACTTTGAGCCAAGACATGGGTTACAGTTTTGCGCGAAGGATGATGAGGCTGAGGGATGTCATGGAAGAATTCCTCACTGGTTTTGGAACGGGAGCG
>JAXDQW010000118.1:0-222410 GCA_034667665.1 Chthoniobacter sp. | reverse complement strand
CAATGAATCGCCCTTTCAGGGCTGGTTCCGTGTCCGAACTTAACCCAGGGCGTTGCCCTGGGCTGGTATGAAGCCGCACCTTCGGTGCTTACGGCGCTGTCTTGTGGCCAAAAGTGCATGACACGCTTTAATGCTCGGCGGTGGTAAGGCAGCTCCAAAACGCCACGCCGGGGCCTCCTCATCGACATCACTGCTGCGAAAAAGCTGGGGGAAATCTCACGAATGCAGCCTCCGTGAACTTACCTCCCGGCTGGAACAAGTTCGCGAGGAAGAACGAATGACACGAAGCCGTGTCAACCGAACCCAGCAGGTAATCCGGGTGGTACACGTCTGTGTTAGTCCACTTGTGTCATAGACCTGTGGTGGCTCTCTCGAGGGCCCAGATTTCGCGGCAGAGCCGCCTCTACAAAGTGCGCTCCACGAAAAGTGCATGTCACGCTCTATTGTGTTACGAAACACATCTAAGGCAAAGAGGGAGAGACTACAGAACCACGGAGGCCTCGCCCGCGTTCCGACGGAAGCTCACGGCTTCTGAGTCTTCGACTGGTTTGCCAGCTCCCGCCTGGCCTCCTCGGCGGGCGGGCCGTCCAAGCCGCTCTCGAGCGCCTTCGCAAGGATCGCGTAGCCTTCTGTCATCTGTTTTAGCTGGAGTCTCGACATTCCTTCATAAAACAGAGATTTCGCGTCGAGGCTCTGCTTCGCGGCGCTTTCCTGAAGCAGTTGGACGACCGATTGGTATTCCTTCCGTTGATACCTCACCTCGGCGAGAATCTGCGCGACCTCAGGATCATCTGGCAGGTTTTTTCGTGCCCGGGTGGCCATATCAAAGGCCGCTTGAGACTGATCCGGTATGTCGAGGTACAATGCGGCCAATCGCTTCTGAGCCGGTCCGAACTCTGGAAGGCGAGCCAGGATGGCATTGTAGGTGCGAATGGCGTCAGTTGGCTGATGTCGCTGAACTCGCAACGCCGCCTCCAGCATTAAGGCGGGGATGTCGTCGGGATGCTGCTTCAAAACCGTCTGAAGGTAAGACTCATTGGCCGCAATTTCCTGAGGCTTCGCTTCGAGCGCTGCCAGTTTTAAGAATTGCGTCTCCTCCTCAGCTTGCGGCGCATCTGGCGCCGAATCGAGGGCCCGCTGCATTATTTGTTGAGCCTCCTCGACTTTGCCGAGACTGTAAGCGGTCCGCGCCAGATCGTGCAGCACGCCGGCAGCGGTCCCAGGGAGACGCGCGATGTCCTGGAGGAGGCTGTAAGCCCAGAGGAAGTTTCCACTCTGGTAGGCCGCTTGACCGGCGACCTTGGCCACCTCCGGGTCGGTCGGGGCAAGGGCGCGGGCTTTCTTTGCGTAGTCCAGGGCCTTGTCTGGATTGCGCAGCGGCCCGGCATTGAGCCTGGCGAGCTTGAGCGTAGCGGGGAGAAGCTTGGGATTCGCTTTGAGGGCCTCTTCCCAGAGGGAGGCGGCTTGAGCAAAAGCACCGTCCTGCTCCAAACGATCGGCGAGCCGCTGCCGGACGACGAGGTCAGTCGGCTGCTGCTTCAACAACGCCTCGAGTTCCTCTTTGGAAAGCTCCCTGGCCGGCTCCGTGTCATTTCCGAGCATGGCCAGAGCGCGTGGAATTTCGCTCTTACCCGGAAAGTCCCCTGCGGCGGCGGCTGCTTTGGTGAGGGCGGTTCGGGCGGCGCCGGCTTGGCCGGTCATGTAACTGGCCATTCCGAAATGGAACTGAATTTCGGAGTTCGCGGGCAGTTTTTCCGCACTCTCCTGGAGCAAGGCGACGGCCTGCTGGTAGTCCTGCCGGCGATAAGCAATCCAACCCAGGGTGTCCGCGATGGAACCATCTTCCGGCTGCAAGGTGTGGGCGCGACTGGCAAGATCGTAAGCCTTATCCAGTTGCTTGAATTTCTCGGCGAGGATCACGGCGAGGTTGTTGAGAGCAGTCGCGGAATTCGGATTTCCCGCGAGCACTTTTTGATAGATGTCCCGTGCCTTCTCGAGGTTTCTCAGCCGTTCCTGAATCAGACCCCACGTGAGCAGGGCCCCGGTGTTTTCCGGATTGCGGGCAAGGAAGGCTTCGGTCTGAGAACTGGCCTGCTCCAGCTTGTTATTCTTCACATAGATCGAAACGAGGAGATCATAGGCGGCGGTGAAATTGGGATCCAACTGGATGCTTTTCTTCAACGCCTCCTCGGCGTCATCCCACTGTTCCTGTGCCATGTGCACCCGCGCGAGCACGTAAAACGGCCCCGGCGTGCCGGGCATCCCCTGAATCAGGCTCTGGGCACGCTGAAGGGCTTCAGCAAACTTCTTTTCGGCCAGATCCAGTTCCACCAGGTGATACCCAGCAAGGAGGTTCCTGGGGGCCAGCTTGCGCACCGTTTCGAAGGCTTCCCTGGCCTCCGCACGCTTGTTTTCCTGGAGCGAAATCAAGCCGAGCAGGAGGTAAGGCTCCGCCGCGTCGGGCGTGGCCTGCACCTGCTCCCGAAGCACGCGAGCGGCTTCCGTTAGATTCCCTTGGGATCGATAGGCTTGGGAGAGAAGAAGTTGGGCCGGCAGAAGATTGGGCCTTTTCTGCAGAATCGTCCTCATCGAATCGACCACGTTCTGCGAATCGCCCTGCTGCAACTTGAGTTGCGCCAGGAGCAGCAGGGCCTCCGTGTATTCGGGCTGCAGCTTTACCGCCTCGGTGAGGGCGGCGATCGCTTGCGACGGATTTGCCTTTTGCAGATAGGCGCGGCCCAATTCGAAACGCGGTAACGCCATGCGCGAGTAAACCTCATTCTCACTGATCTTCTTGAACAGATCGATCGCCTTGTCCGTATCCCCTTTGCCGAGCAACACCTGGCCCTGAAGAAGCCGGGCTTCGAAATTGCTCCCATCGACCTGAAAGGCGTGCTCCAGCAAAGCCAGCGCCTGGTCGGGCTTCTTATCGTTGAGGGCGATTCTGGCCTGCAAAATCCGCAGTGGCACATAGTCCCCGATCTTTTGCGAAAGTTGGGTGAGATAGTCGGAAGCGCCCTTTGGATCCTTCTGCAGCAGGATTTGAGCATAAGCGAGACTGGCGCCCGAGCGTGGCGCCAGCTCCGCCGCCCGTTTGAATTCCTCTTCCGCGCGGAGGAGGTCCTTTTTCGACAACGCGACGGTTCCGATCGCGAAGTGCACGGAGCTCGAATTCGGATCGACACTAACGGCCTTGTTCAGGGCCGCTTCCGCCGTCGGCACGTCCTTCTTGCGGAGGGCCAGCGCGACCTTGGCCAACACCACGCCGAGTTTCGATGCATCCAGCTTTTGCAGTCGAACCTCGAAATCCCTTGTTTCATCCTCAGATCTCGCCGTTTCGGCGAGGATTAGCAGGGCATCCTGCTGCTCCGGCTCTTGTTCCAGGACGACCTCCGCCTCCTTCCTCGCGTCCGGTATTTGTTGAAGCGACACCAGGGCAGAGGCCAGTTTTTTCCTCACGATCAGGTCCTTGGAATTCATGTCCCGCGCCTTCTGGAGGAAGCGTGTCGCTTCCAACGGAGCACCTTGCTCAGACCAGATCAAACCGAGTTGCTTCACCGCTTCGGCGTTCTGGGGATCCAGGCGGAGTGCCGATAGGTAAAGGAGCTTGGCTTTCTCGAACTCCCCCGCCTCGAAGAAGGAGCGGCCCCGTTCGAGCGTCTTCTGCGTCTTGCTTTGCCGGCTGCACGCGGTGAATGAAACCGTAAAGGCCAGGGCGGCGAGAAGGCAAAGGAGGCGCATGGATGTGGAATTAAGGAAACCGCTCAGTTGCCAGGTGTCATAGGGAGCGATTCGTCCGGACACTGCCTTTGTTGATGGCAAAGCACAAGTGAACACCGGTGAGGTGGAAGCGCCCGTTGCTCCGCAGTCGGCGAAACGCGTTGGTAGGTTCCGACCTCACGAAGCCCGAACGGCAGAGACAAGCTACAGCAGTTTAAGAAAACCTGTAGCCGGATCGGTCGGCCCCGATCCTCGCCCGGGTAGGGTGGGCATCCTGCCCGCCGGTTTGGGCGTCTCGCCCAAACGATCTTCCCAAAAACGCCCGAAAGGCCGCGACGCAAGATGCGTCGCTCGGCGGGCAAGATGCCCACCCTACCCCGAGACCAGCGAACCCGACTGCCACAATCACTTAAACAGCTCTAGCCCAGGGTATCGCCCCAGATTTCGGAAAGGGCGTGTTTGTCGGGACAAGGTCGCCGGACCAACCAGAGTTTCGTGAGTCACTACGCCACCAGAAGAGAAAGGCAACGACTCGCGGCTGGACCCGTCACACTCTACTGCGTGGCCCTAAATACTCCGCCGCTATCCACAGCTTCATTGCCATTCTGGCTATGGCACACGCATACTTTCACCATTCCTGCGGCGCTGCCTTCGAAGTCCGAGGCGACGAAGCTGATCCGATAGATTCGTCCGTCTCCCGTCCCTGAACGTTCCGAGCGCAGGAGCACGGTTCCATCCGGGTTAATCACCGCATCAATAGCCGTATCGCCGTCGCCAAGCCCGTTGGTGGGCTCATCCTGGGTCACCCCCGTGATTGCGATCGTCGCGTTGTTGTTGGCGTCGGTGATGCCGAGAATCTTGATCAGGACCATTTTGTGATTGGGCGGCCAGAGGCAGTCATCACTTGGCCGGGCCTGGCCGATCTGCGGCAGATCGTTGATGTTCTTTATCTGGACCGTGGCGATGTCAGAGGAAACGCCCCCGAAGCCATCCGAGACGGTGAGCTTGAATTTGAGCGTCGCACCAGTCGGGCCGACGAAAGGCGCCAGGAACGTTGGCGTGGCGGTGCTGGCCCCGGTCAGGGTCACGACTGGATCACCGGGTTGGATGATTTGAGTCCAAAGGAAGCTCAAGGAATCGCCGTCGGGATCCTGGCTGAGCGAACCATTCAGGCCAACGGCCGTGTGTTCATTGACCAGGACTGCGCCTCCCGCGTTGGCAATCGGAGAATGGTCGATGTTGGCGACCACGATCTCCACCTCGTCCGTGACCATGGCGCCGTTTGGATCTGTCACTTTGAGCCGAAACTTCAAAACTACCTTCGCCGCCGGATCTCCGCCCGCCGTCACGATTGGCGCGGTAAAAGTGAAGCTTGGGGTGTTGGGAAGTGCCCCGACGCTCGGTCCGGCAATCTGCTGCCAGGAATAGGTGAGTTGTGTTTGCTCTTCCGTATCTTGATCCACTCCCGAACCCGTCAGCGTCACCATCGTCCCTTCCGGCACGGATTGAGTCTCGCCGGCGTCCGCCACCGGGGGCTGGTTCACGTTGGCGATGGTGACGCGGGTCGTCGAGATCGCACTATGACCACCGAACGCGTCCATCGCCTCAAAGTTGAAGACGATCGTCGCGCCAGCATTGGTTACAGAGGGCGCCGTAAAAGTTGGGTTGTAACTGGCTGCGTCTGACAAGCTCACGGAGGGGCCGCTAATTTGTGTCCAGAGCACCGTGAGTGGGTTGCCGTCCGGGTCCGAGGCGGTCCCCGCGAGCGTTACGACCGTGCCTTCGTTTCGCGTCTGAAATGGACCCGCATTGGCGATCGGCGGATGGTTGACATAGGTGACATTGACCTTAACCGTGTCCGTGGCGGTGCCACCGTAGCCATCGTCAACGGTGAGATCAAAGGTCAGCACCTCGCCCGCACTCCCGACATCAGGTGAGGTAAAAGTCGGTTTCACGGCAAAGGCATCACTGAGCGCCACATTTGTCCCACCGGTCTGGATCCAGTGGTAAGTCAGGACATCATTATCCGGATCGTAGGTATTCGACGCGTCGAGTGTCACCGTTGACAACTCGGGCACGGTGGCGTCCGGTCCGGCATTGGCGATGGGCGGGTGATTCACGTTGCTGACCGTGACATCAACCGTATCGCTGCTGCTGAGCGAGCCGTCCGACACGGTGAGTTGGAACGTGAGCGTGGCACCACCGATGGCGACCGTCGGGGCCGTGAAGCTTGGATTGGCGGAACTCGCGCTGCTGAGGACGACCGTCGGACCGCTCAGCTGAGTCCAGGCGTAGGTCAAAGGGTTCCCATCCGGATCGCTGCTGTTCGAGCCAATGAGTGTGACGGAATCTCCCTCGTTGGGGGCTTTGTCTGGTCCCGCATTGGCGACGGGTGGCCGGTTGAAGAAGAAGAGAATGGCCTCGCTGTTTCGAATGACCGGTGAATTGAACGACCATTGGAGATTGTTGCCGTTGGTGTGGCCGCTGGTGTTCCGAATGGCCACAGTGGCCGAACTTCCGTTACGGAATGAATCCCCCGTCTCGACATCTTGGTACTGAAACAAGATCTCGTGAGAGCCCTCGAAGAAGATCGCTTGAAATACCACCGTACTGGGAGATACGAAAGCGTGGTAAACGACGTTCCACTGCACGATGAACTTGCGGTTTCCCGGGACCCCGGTTGTCTGATAATAGACCGCGTCGGCTCCGGCGGCGAAGGTGCTCCAGTCATCCCAGAGCACCGCGACGGTAGGAAAATTTAACGGCAGGGATTTAGTGAGGTCTGTGTTAACGCGAATAGGATTGGCCGATCCGAATGATATCAACCCATTACTGCTAATCCATGCGGAGGTGTAATTAGCTCCGTAGAAGGTGAGACCAAACCCGACGTTTACAGATACGGTGCCGTCATCGATGTTGGCAAGAACCCGGGTTCCCGTGATGGAAATATCCTGGAATGCAAACGGAATCTCGTCGGTGGCCCGATAGCCGAAGTTATCTGGGCCAATCGTCGCGCTCTTAGCCGACGGCGATGTCGAGAGAGAGAAGAAGCTTGCGATCAACATCGCCAGGCACTGAGAAATTACCGGGGGGCGTTGGCGCTTGATGATGTAGGAAGTCATTCGGGGTATGAAATGAGGGGGGTGATGAACTTCCGGCGTTGTGGGGGTGAATACGTAACTAATCAATTCCATGAGTTTTGTTGTGGCTATTGCTTGTTGAACAATTACCGCGCGTGAGTTCGGGGGACGGGGCAGGGGGAAATCACAGCGACTTTTCGCGCGTGCTGGCCTCTGGTTCGGGCTAGATGCGCTTCGCGAGGAAGGTCGTTCGACGGAGGCCCTCGATCCCGATAAGTGCCATCCCGAGCAAGGCAACAGCCGAGCCGCCATCAGGAACAGAAGTAGGAACCGCGTCTCCGCTTGCGACGAACTTAATCGTTGCAAAATTAATCGGTTGCGACAAGTCATCCTCTGTGGGATAGGCCTGCAAATTCCACGTGGCGTAAGTGTCTGAGAGTCCAGAAATGCGGACAATGGCATTCCCGTCGAGTTGCAAATATGTTTCAGAACGAGTGGTGATTGTTGCACTCAAAAGGGTAAATGCATAGGTGTTACCGCCGAAGGAAAAGCTAAGCGCGATGTTTAGTGGTCCGGTTGACCCGCCTTCCAGGGCAGAGCCAAAGACAAATGGGGAGGCAAACTGAGCAGGGGCTCCGCCTGTTCCTGCAAAATCCAGGGTCGGAAGGAGATCGGAGGAAACTTTTTCGAGGGAGAAGTCGGTGAATCGATTACTATCCGTGAAATCGGCGCCGCTAAGGCCATATTGCGCCTCGAGTTGGATCGCTCCATAGATCGGGGTTGCATAGGTGGTCCGGGCGATCGCACCCAGCGCGATCACGGCTAGTATCAGGTGAATTGCTTTCAAGATTTAATCCTCAAGACGTTTCGGTGAAAGGGAGAGAGAGCTTGCTGCACTGGGGTGTTCCGAGCGATTCTTCAGATCTTCAGTTTGGACCAGGACTTGAGGGTCGCCGAGGAGCGCCGAACCAGCGCCAGGCCAGTCACCGCGAGGCCCAGCAGCAGGACTGTGGACCCACCGTCCGGAACGCCGAAGGTGCCGGCGAGGAACACGGGATCAGGTTGTCCGTATCCGCCCAGGTGTTGCGTGGGCAGGACAAAGGCCTGGCTAGAGTCATTCCAGCGACCACCTTGGGAGACCAAGCTCAGAGCTCCACCCAGGCTGTTGAAGGAAGTGGTGCCGCCAATCCCGGTGTTTCCGTTCTGATTCGTCGCGTCCAGATCGAACCCGGATGCGACGATGGAATAACGTCCCGGGGCGAGCGTGAAGGGGGTGACGGAGACAAACCTGGAATTCCCGATCAGCGTTGCCGACGAGCCGAGGAGATTGACTTGTGGGCTCACGAGACTTCCCAAGGAGAAGTTGCTCGGATCGATTTGGAAGATCCCGACAGACACGGTCGAGGAAAAGCCATCCTGATTGGCATCGAAGGCCCCCAGCAAATTCACGGTGATGGTCCGGTTCACCATAAAGTCCATGCCGAGAACATAGTTTCCCTGAGAACCGGCATTATTGGTGTTTTCGAAGACGATCGAGGTCGCCGACGCCCTTGAACCGTAGAAAAGGGTGGCCAGGGCAAGGGCTGCGGCTGCGGAGCGGAGGAAGCGGGATTGTTTCATAGAAATTGTGCAAGGGGTGATAGCAATGGGTGTGCCTAAAATATGATGGCATTTGTAAGGCATTGGCATTGTGTGGAATACAGAATAGTGGGAGGGTTGAGCGGGGTGCGTAAGCTTGGAAAGTGTAAGGATATCCGACGCGAGCGCGGTCTGGATTCCCCCGGCTTGCGCTGGTTGAAGAAGAGAAATGGCTCCATGCCCGCGCCGACCGGGATTGCAGCGGGGCGCCAGGAAACTCCACTCCACCCCATTGGAGTCGATCTAGTGACCCAAGGTAGATCGAGTTCAGCAATTCAAGGAATCCAGGCGGAAAAAGATCGAAACATCGCGCCGAGTACGAAGAAAGCCGGCCAGGGGGAGACCCTGGCCGGCGAATGACTACAGAAATGTGCCTAGAGCCTGTCATGCACTTTACCGGCTCAGTGACGGGAGCACCAAAGGTGCGCAAATAAGCCAGCCCAGGGCAACGCCCTGGGTCTGTGCCACAGAAAGAATCTAGCCCTGAAAGGGCGACGGAGTTTGTCTCGCCCTTTCAGGGCTGGCCTCATCGAACTCATCACCCAGGGCGTTGCCCTGGGCTGGCTTGTCTTGGGGCCTTTGGCCCTTCAAATAGGGCAGCTTCGAAAGTGCATGACAGGCTCTGGTAGATCCTTCCAATCGCAGCCTACTTGCGTCCGCGTGCGCCGCTGAATTTCCGGTGCAAGCCTCCCACTCCGGTCAAGGCCAGGCCGAGGAGAGCCACCGTGGAACCGCCATCCGGCACGTTGATCGGAGTATTGTCACCTACCTCGGCAAACGCACCAGTCTGCCATATGAGGTACAGCGAGGTCGCATTTTTCGCTACTTTGAAGCTTAAAGAGTCAGTGTCTTCAGTTTGATCTGAATAGATATCGTTTGAAGTGATCGAATGCGACTCAGAGAATTGATCGTACTTATCGCCACCGCCGGTCGGAACGGAATAGTGAAGGCTAACCGTCCAAAACGCAGAGCCGTACGAATATAACCCATTAGCATCAGTGGCGAGATCGAAATCCAGAATCGCAGCAAACGAATCGACGCGGAGGGTGAACGCGTTCCTATTCGTATTGGTCAGGTAGGTATATCCGTAGGTGGAGGCGCCGCCATAAGCGAAGGTTGAGGGAGGCAGCGCCAAACTCATCGCTGAGCTTGCGGAAAACGAGTTGCCGGACCGCCCGAGTGAACTGCTGGCCAGGTTCCCGGTTGCCGTCGCATTTGCGGAGGTATCCGGAGAGCCATATTGATTATCCGAGCTATACAGCGCGTTATCGTAGACATAGACGGAGGCTTGGCCGGAATCCGAACCAAAGCTAAGAGTCCCCGCCGAGGCGTTGACCGTGAACGACAGCGAAGAGGTCACGGATGCTGTTGAAACAGCCTGAGCACTTGGGGCCCAACCTGCACACACTGCCACGCCGAGCAGAGCCAGTGTCGCTGATTTGATGAAGCCGGTGGTGAAGCCCGACCGCGCAGTTGCAAACATGTTTTTCATTTCTCGTTCTCCTGTTTGATTTGGTTCCAGTAATCGAAACGTTCCCTCGAACGGGCCGCTTATTGAAGCAACCTTCATTTAGCAGGCCCTGTGCCAGGCAGGGAAATGGGGCATGTAGTCAGCTCAGGACGAGCTATTTACATTCCGACCAATCCGTTGCGGCATGGATTTCAGCTTTGATGAAACCGTAAGGGTTTCCGACGCTTGGGCATTACCCGCACCCAAGTCGCTCGACGGGGTTTTGGCAAGCGAACCATGGGCGGTGGGTGAACGATGAGACAGGCGAAAACCGCTTACTCCGCAGCCGCTCGCCGGGGGATCCCGAGCTTGTCCATCAGCTCATAGAAGGTTGGCCGGCTGATTCCCAGCTCGGCGGCCGCGGCACTGATCTTGCCGTTGCTGCGGCGAAGCGCGGCGGTGACCATATCTCGTTCCACGTTGTCTCGGGCCTCCTTGAGCGTCATCGGCGGCATACCGGTGAGCCCTTCCGTCAGCTCCAGATCGTCCGCCCGGAGGCGTTTGCCTTCCGCCATGATCACGGCGCGCTGGACCCGATTTTGGAGCTCCCGGACATTGCCCGGCCACGCATAGCTGTTGATGGCTCGCAGCGCGTCGGGGGCTAAACTCGCTCCGGATTTGCCATTTTGGACCGCATACCGGTGGAGAAAAGCAGTGGCGAGAAGCGCGATATCTCCAGCGCGTTCCCGCAGGGGCGGAAGTTGGATGACGATGACGGCGAGCCGGAAATAGAGATCCTCGCGGAATGTGCCGGCCGCGACGCCGGCCTTCAGATCGGCATTGGTCGCGGTGACGATCCGCGCGTCGGAATGAATCTCCTGGCGTCCGCCGACGCGCTGGAATTTCTGTTCCTGGAGGAAGCGGAGCAACTTGACCTGGATTTGGAGGGGCAGCTCCCCGATTTCATCGAGAAAGAGGGTGCCGCCGGCGGCGGTCTCGACGAGACCTTTTCTTTGGGCCAAGGCGCCGGTGAACGACCCCTTTTCGTGCCCGAAGAGCTCGCTCTCCAGAAGGTTCTCGGGAATCGCATTGCAATTGATCGGCACGAACGGCCCGTCGCGGCGGGGACTTTGCCGGTGCACGGCGGTGGCGGCCATTTCCTTGCCGGTTCCGCTCTCCCCGAGCAGGAGCACGGGAGCGGTCGCCCTGGCCACCTTGCGAATGGCGGAGAAGAGGCCCTGCATTTGAGGACTCGAGCCCACGATTCCCTCGAAGGAGGTGGGTTGTATGGCCTCCTGCAGCTCGCGGTGCTCCCGTTCGAGCCCGCGCAAATAAAGGCAGCGGCGGAGGATAAGTCGCAATTCCTCGACGTTTACCGGTTTGGCCAGGAAATCATAGGCGCCCGCCCCCACCGCCTTGATCGCATTGGCCTTCTCGTTTTGACCCGAGACGACGATCACCTTCGCCTCTGGCTGGATGGCCAGCAGTTCCGCAAGCGTCGCCAGCCCTTCGACCGGATCATTGGGGGAGGGGGGCAGTCCGAGGTCGAGCAGGGTGGCGCTGGGCTCCGCCTTGCTGAATTCCTTCACGGCGGCGACGCGATCCTCCGCCAGGGCGACTTCGTAGTCGGCATGGAGCGCCCACTTCATCTGGGTCCGGATTTCCTCGTCGTCGTCCACAATGAGCAGGCGCGGTTTCATCGGGCGGGAAGGGGAAGGAGAACGCGGAAGGTGCTTCCCTGACCGGGCTCACTGCTGACCTGGATCCGCCCTTGGTGGGCCTCCACGATCATCCGCGATTGGAACATGCCGATGCCAATACCCTTCTTTTTGGTGGTTTGAAAGGGTCGAAAGAGCGACTTCCGGAGGAAGTCGGCGGCCATCCCGCACCCGTCGTCGGTGAGGGTCAGGATGGCCTGGCCATCCCGCTTTTCGGTCCGGATGGAAATGCGTCCACCGGGAGGAGTCGCCTCGTGGGCGTTCGTCATGAGATTGATGACGACGCTTTTGATTTGCTCCCGATCCAGGCGCACCGGCTCCGCCAGTTGCAGGTCTTGCGTGATCGCGACCGGTCTCGGCCCCATTTGCGCGATCGCTTCGAGGATCAGGTCATTCAGATTCACCCGACCAATATTCAGCTCGAGCTGACCACGGAAAGAACTCAGGCGCGCGATGAGACCATTGATATGGGCGGTCGTGCGCTCCAGCCCCCGGAGCGCGTCTTCACGAAACTCCGGATTATCGAAATGCTGCGGCAGGTTCTGCAGCATCAGGTTCAAGCTCGAGGCGGAGTTTTTCAGATCGTGGACGAAAAAGGCGGACATGGTCTGGAACGTCTCCATCTCCCTTGCGAAAGCGAGATCCTGGCCGAGGCGAAGGTTCAGCAAGGTCGCGGCGAGCTGGTCGGCGAGGCAGCGCAGCAGCTCGAACTCTTCGAGGGTGTAGGGCATCCGATAGACCCGGTCACCCAGAACGACGACACCAAGGATGTGCTGGCCGGCGCGCAAAGTCACGGCCAGGCGGCGGCGTTCGGAGAATTGCTGGCTGGTGGCGGCGCGCAGAGCGCCGGCCCACGTGGTAGAAACCTCCTCCAAATCGAACGGCTCAACTCGCTGGCCAAGGTCGGCCAAATCGGAGACCTCATGGGCCGCGATGCCGGCGCTCGGAGCCTTGTCTCCCTTCTCCGAGGTCGAAGCGCCGAGCACCCAGTGCTGCTGCTCATCGAGCAGCCAGACAGTTACCGAGAGGGCGTTAAACGTCTCGGAGATCATCTGCGTCGCGGCCGTGCAACTATCCGTCGTGTCGCTGGCGCTGGCCAGACGTTCGGTGAGGCGCCGCCAGACCTGGCGAAAGTCATGATGGGGCCGACGCAGGTGCCGGCTGACGAAATACTTCACGCGCTGGCGCAGGCGCTCGGAGAGCAGCAGGACGCCGAGCCCCGCGACGCCGGCGAGGATAATCAGGGCCTGCAACTGAAAGGTGGAGGAGCCGCCCAGCCATTTCACGACCTGGGCCAGCACGCCGACCAGAAAGAGATAACAGCCCGCCAGGACGAAGGTCACCGAGTTTTGCAGGATGGCGTGCGAGGGGTAAACATCCACTTCGGAGAGTCCCCGGCGCAGGTGGGCCACGCCGATCATGACACAGCCGATGAGCAGGGCGCCGGTCTCGATATCGACCAGCCCAAGGTCCTGCCCGGAAAAAAGAAGCGTCTGGGTCCGCGTGAAGATCCGCGCCCCAAAGATCAGGCCGAGTCCGAGCAGAAGAAACTTCACCCGCCAGCGCATGGTGCCGACGGCGGCCTGGAAGGTCCGCTCGAAGTTGGTCAGAATCAACAGGACGCTGATCAGGATCAGAGCATTGAGGAGCTTCGCGGGCGCTGAAAGCGCCAGCCAGATTAGTTCCGGAGATGGCGCCGAATGGACGGGGGAAATCAGCCCACGAAAGCAGAGCAGAGCGATCAGCGGCGGCAGGATCGCGACGAACGCCAGGACGACGCGCCAGCGGCGGAGAAATTCGCGATAGTTGCCTCGCGAGTAAACGAGGCTGAAGGCCAGCCAGACCCCGGGGCCAATGGATTTTGCCACCAGCGTGCAACTTTGCCACCAAACGAGATCCTCCGGCCGAGTGGCGCGAATGCTCAACCCTTGCAGCAGGCCCTCGCCGGCAAAGACCAGCATTCCCACGAAAAAACACCAACTCGCAAGGGAACGACGCCGCTGAATCAGGGCGCTCGCGCCCAGGAGGAGACTGGCTGCTGCGGCTGTTAAGGCGAGGAACGCGCTGGGATCTGGCATGAACGAGGAGGACGAAAAGTGAAAAGCTGGAAAGCGGCAATACGGCAGGGGAAGTAACAAGGCCCCCAGCGGCGTCAAACGATCACCCGATCAGAAAACCGCACCCTCGACTCACGAAGTTGTGGCCTGAGGCAGGTAGGGTGAGTCGTAATACCCTGACGCGTATTTCCGACAGGCGATCCTATAACGCATTTCGCCGTGCTCGGGTTGCCCCGAACACGGCGAAATCGTTGAATCTTCTTAATACGAGGAATTCCAGCCTGAGCCGCTCGGAAATGACTCGATCCCGAGGAGATCGATCAGCAGCCCTGGCAACGGCGCAGCCACTGGGCGCGGGCCATTCCCACCATGCCCAAGCCCAAGGTGGCCAGGCCCAGGAGCACGGCCGTATTTCCACCGTCCGGTACTTTGTCCAACTTCACGTCGTCGAGCAAGAGTCCGACATTATCACCGCCGATTCCTTGAAACATGATGCTGGCACTCGTCGTCGAGGTGAGGGTAAAGGCCAGGGTATGAATGGCATACGGATCCGTTGCGACAAGAGTGTAGCTGGTGCCCGCGAGACCGACCTGAACAGAGACATTCACCGTATCCGGACCGGGATAGGAACCGGGGTACGACACATAGGTGCTATTGCCCGCCAACCCATAGGACAGAATGTAATTGCCGGGAGCGAGGGTGAGCAAAGAACTTTTCGTCGTCATGGTGCCCGCTGCTCCGGTCGAACCGTCCATGTCCACATACAAGCCGTGGTTCCCCTGACCCGTGATGGCGAGGTAATCGTAATACCCGTTCCCAATCAGATCAACGGTACCGGGGGCGACGTCCCATTTCACGAATGAATTGTAGTTGAGGGCACCGTTGCCGCCGTTTTCATCATCGAAATTATCGGAAAAGATGGTCACGGCTTGGGCGTGGGTGGTGAAAGCAAGCGCTCCAACGGCGGCGAGGACGAGTGAGGATTTTTTCATAAGACGGATTGGGGTTTAGCAGCGGGCATGCCAGCGATTTCCACGCACCGGTCACAAGGTCGCTTAGGGCATTCCTAAAGCGCTGTGGAGGATAGGCTTAATCAGGTCTGAAATTGGCATTAATTAGTTGAGATCACGCAAATTCATCGAGTCAAAGATCGAGGATATGTAAGCGTTTCCGACGTTCTGCGAACCTGCCTCCGCGGAAGCCCTTGCGTTTCAACAGGCGTTTTGCCGAGAGCTGCCACGAAGGTGAGGCCGACTTGCCGCCGGCCAGTGTGGGGCAGACTTGCAGTCTGCCCAAGGGCGAGGCAGCGAGGCGGCGTTTCCTGCTGCGCGCCTCTATAACCAACCGCCTCGCTGGACTCGCCCATGACCGACTGCAAGTCGGCCTCACACTTCCATCACAGCCACTTTTCCGGAACGACAACGGTGTCGCCGCGCTGGAGATAAATCACGGTGTCCGACTTCCCGTTGAGCACCGCCTCGAGGTTGACCTCGCGAGCCTTGTCGCCTTCGTGGATGATCCGGATCCGCGATGCATCGCCCAAGCCTCGCACGACGCCACCCGCCTTGCCGATCGCCTGCAGGAGCGTCGGTCGATCGAGGTTGACTTCTCCCGGACGGTTCACCGCTCCGAGAACGATCACGTGGAAACTACTGCTTTCCACGATCACGGTGATTTCCGAGTTTTGAAGGCTCGCTTTATAGAGGGAGATTAACTGCGATCGAATGGCCGACGGCTTTTTGCCCGCGGCTTGAATCTCGCCAATCTTGGGAAGCGAAATGTTCCCATCGGGTCGAATCTTCTGCGTCTGACTGAGCTCCGGGGCGCCCGAGAAGGCGATCTTCAACACGTCACCCGGCGCCAGGGTGTCGTCGATCCGCGTCGGAATGGACCCGGTTCGCGGGGAAGTTGGGTTGGTGTTCTGGCAACCGCCGCAGCACAGAAGGATGACCGCAAGCAGCGAAATTAAATAGAGGGACTTCATAGATCAGGTTGGGATAGAGCTTTTAGAGCAGGAAACGAAAGGAACAAAGGTCTCACGCAAAGCCGCTGAGGCGCAAAGGCGTTTAGAGCTGCAATATTTCACACGCGCCGGTGGCGCACGTAGCGCAGCCTGGGAAGCCTGCGCTGCTCTTCGACCTTCGCGTCTTTGCGCCTTTGCGCGAGGAACCCTCCGTTACCTTCGTTTCCTTCTGTAGAATAAGGTTTTTGTTACTTAGGCAGGATCAAGCGCGCTTCTTCCGCTGTTCTCCGCGCCAGAGGCCATAGAGAAGCAGGAAAAGGGGAATCAAGGAGAGCACAAAGAAGACCGGGCCCCCGCGATGATGGATCCAAGTATGGATCATTTGCGGTCCGTACTGCACGCAAAGCCATCCCAGGACCAGAATGCGGAACCCATTCCGCACAATGCCCAAAGGGATCACCACCGCGACCAGGATGGCGCGCCGCCAGGGCGATCGCAAAAAGAGGTAAGCCGCGATCAGACTGACCATGAAAAGGACATAGCTCGACCGAATGCCGCTGCACTCCTGGGCCACTTCAATCAATATCCCCGGGAGGCGGAAGAAAACGCCGTCGTGCAAGACCGGGGTGCCCGCCAGGTCGAAAAACCACGCCGCCGTCTCGGCCGACGCCAGTTTCAGCCAGTGCTCCACGTGAAAGACAATCCGTTCCGGCAAGGGGGCCATGAAGACCAGAAAGGCCATCGGAAACGCCGCTGCCCGCATCCATGGCGCCCCCAAACAAACAAAACCGCCGGCCATCACCAGCCCGACGAACGCCAGGATGAGCAGGGCGGTGGGCCCTTCCTTACCGAGGGCGAGGGCCTTAGCCCCGTTCGCGATGACTACGAGCCCAAGGGCCACACCTCCCAGGACGAGAGCGGGGAGCCACGAGGTTGTGCTTTGGCCAGGCAACCGCCGCCGCTCCACGTAGATGAGATAGGCGGAGATGAAGGGAATCAACAACGTGTGCGAATGTAGGTCCGTGGCGGCGAGCCGAGCCAGGTCGCATAACGGCTTGAAAAACGCCGCCACCAGCACCACGCACCAAACCGCAAAGGCCGCGCGGCGCCGGCGGAATCCGTTGGCGCAAACAGCCGTTGCAGCCGCGTCAGTGATTGGAGCAGATTCCATGGAACTCAACTGTCGGCAATCTTACAGAAGGAAACGAAGGGAACAAAGGACGGGGAACAGATGGCTCCCGCAAGGCCGCGAAGGGCGCAAAGGAACCATTCAGTGAACAAAAGAGACGACACCCACCTTTCTTCCTTTGCGTCTTTTTCGCCCTTTGCGCGAGGTCAAGGAGCCGGGGCGCCCCCGCCCCGTGTCGCTCCTTAGGGCGAGGGCGCCCCGGCTCCTTGCACCTGTTTCAACCCTTTGCGTCTTTGCGCCTTTGAGAGAGAACCCTCTCGGCGGTGGGTTTTCAGCAGGTTCAGAAAACTTTGTTACCTTCGTTACCTTCTGTAGAATTCTCTTCAGGGCAGCGGGCCTTGAGCGATGGGTGGCGGCGTGACGTGCGGGGGGCTGTTGCTCAGCCGGCCTGAATTGAGGACTTTTTCAAAGAGATAACCACAGCTCTCCGTGAGCAGATCCCCACCAGGCCGTTCGCTGCTCCCGCTCCGGAACCCATCCGATCGCCCCAACGGGACGTCATGCAGCTTGGCATTGACCACCCAACACCACGAGAACCTATCATCGCCGCTGGAGCGCTTCCCCAACGGCTCGGACGACCAACTCTTTGAACCGAATATACCCCTCTTCGCTGAAGTGCAGCGCATCCGACGCAAACCGGGGGGCAAGTACGTCTGCCGGGCCGAATACCGCGGCGTGATCGACCACTGTCACCCGATCCGGCGGCACCCAGCGAAGGAGCGTTTCGTTCACTTGCCGGACCTGCCGATAGATCTTCTTGTTCCAGATTGGCCGCCGAACCAACTCCGGCCGCGCCGGCGGCACCAGGGTGATCAAGATCACCTCAAACCCGGCCTCGGCGCCCTGGAGGGCGATGGCCTTCAGATTCTCCGCCACCAGCGGAACCAGCGCCTCGCCGCGCGGCCCCAGCAGGGATGCAGCCACCAGATCATTGACACCGGTCTGGATCACGACCACCTCCGGCCGCAAAGCTGTCGCATCCGCCGCGAACCGATAAATGAGCTGGGCGGAAGTCTCCCCGGCCACTCCTCGATTAACGATTTCCCAATCCTCTGGAGCGTCGTCGAAGTTCCATCGCGAGATGGTGGAATCGCCGATGACAACCACTCGGGACCGGCGTTTTCCGTCGATGTCGGTCGATCGGGCAAGCAGTGCCTGGTTCGCTTCGCGGTACAGGTCAAACCGCACGGGTTGCGCAAGTGCGGCTTTCCCCCGGATGTAGTGGACGCGCGCAAAATAAACGCCCGCGGCCGCCACTCCGACCCCGGCCAGGAACAGGACCGACCCAAGTCTCAGGGCAATAGGAGTTGGTTTCATTTCAAACCGAGGATGATTTATTTCCCGGAGCCCCCACGGGAACCGCTTCCGCCATATCGAGCCGATGACGGCGGTAGAGCTTGCGACGGATGATCCTCTGAATGGTGCCGAGGGTCGATTGGAGTTTCTCTTTGAGACTGAGTTGAAGCCAGCAGTGGAAAAGGTCCTTCTGATTGAACTCGCCGGTCGGGATGCCGAAGAGGCGCATGGCCCAGAGCCGTCCCCACACGGCACCTTTCTTCCGGAGCACGTTCTCCTGCGATTTGGCGAGCTTCCAGGGTTCTGCCGGCGTCAGATGGAGGTAGCCCGCCTCCATGGCACCTTTGATAATCTCGCGGCCTCTTTCGGTTCGGATTACCACGAGTGAAGAACCGGGGTTCGTACCGTCCGGCTGCTCATACCAAGGGTCACCGCAACTAATATCGGCTGCTTCTCCCGTCCCGTCGGGCCAGATTTGGGTGGACCACGGCCGATACGATTGCAGGAACGCCCAACTTTCCTGATAGCTCATCTTCTGCCGCGGTTCGGTTTGGCCCGCTTCCACCGCGGCGAAGTGCCCTGGCCAGCCGCGGCCGCGATATTTCAGTTCTTCGACTGCATTGAGATCCACCCCCATCTTCTTGAGGAGAGCGGTGGTGCCTTGGGTCGAAGGACTTTCGGCACAAAAGAACGATAACGTGACGCCCACTTTCGCTTTGAGCTGGGACCGCAACGCTTCAGAACGGCGCACGGCCACGATTTCAGCCGGCTTGCCGATAATGACGCAAGGCGAAGGGGCGTTCTCAACCCATTCCAAGTGGTTACAGACGGAGGCGGGCGAATACCGGGAGCCGGCGGCGGCGAGCAGCTCCGCGCGGGTGTGGCTCAACCTTGTGCGATTGCGCAATGAATCGCCTTCATCTTGAGCAATGTGCAGCACCCCGTGCCAGCCGAGCCGCTCCAAGCAGTAAGCGCTGATGGCCGTGAGCGCCCCGCCGGAGGAGCCTTGGTAACGAATCTCTGGATCGGTTGCGTACCCTTCCCAGATTTCCACCACTTGACCCCAAGCCGCGGCAAAGGAGGAATCGGCAACACTGGGCACTTTGGCCAGAGGGACATGACCGAGGATGGCGGGGCACACGTCGAGGCAATTCCGCGAATGCTCGCCAGCGCCATCTTGCACGACCGGGCGAATCCCTTCCGAGGGGAAATCGTAAAGTCGGATCTGTTCCGGCCATCGCGACGCGCAGGCCCCGCAGCCAATGCACAGCCGCCATTCGACGACATCCGTGATCGATTCAAAAAGCGGCATCAGGCGGCGTTCTCGGCGATGCGAGAGGAGACGCCATGGACCATGATCATCTTAAATACCTCTTTGAGACGGGCACGCGCCTCTTCCGCCCGTTTCCAAAGGTTTTCTCTAACTTCGTCTCTTTGACGGTGAAGCTGGATAATCCGCTCGATGGCCTCGTCAGCATCCACCTCGCGCCCATCAACGACCCAATCTTTCATACCCACCGACTCAAAGACCCCCGCAAATTTCATGCTGTAGGCAACCCCAACACACGGGATGCCTTGAGATAATGCTGCGATGCACGAGTGCATACGGGAGCCGATAAAAAAGTCGCACTGGCCGATGATCCCCTTCAGCTCATGTTGATCGTATTCCCGCGTCACGATCCGGATTCTTGGCCGAAGCTCAGCCGGAGCGCTGTCGCGTACGGCTCGCGACGCAGCGAGGTCGCTTTCCAAATTGCCATCTGGGGCGTAGGTATGTGGGATCAGCCAGATTTCTCCGGGATGTTCCTTGAGTAGTGCCGGCACCAGCTCTCGGAGGAACGCAACATAATCCATCTTCAGGCCGAACATGTTTGCCTGGGTATACCCACCCCGATACATCAGTCCGTTCACATTCACGCCGATGATCCCCGGCGGCACGCTGCCGGACCGAGGCGGGTCCAGCTCGATTGTTTTGGGACGGATGACCTCCAGCGAAAAAGCCACGTCGGGGCTGAGCATCACCGCCTGTCCCGGCCCCAGTAATTCCTGTGCCGCCGCCTGGCTGCGGGTGTCGCGGGCGATGATTACAGAGGAGCGCCGGAGGATGAACTTCGCGAGCAATCGGGCCAGCGGATTCTTGAATGGGCCAAAGGTCTGCGGAAACTGGACCATCGTGCCCTTGATCAGCAAGACCGACAACACCGGTAGGAACGCGAGGACAAATCGTTCCAGCCCGTAGATGTCGCTGAAGCTGTCTCCTCCCCGCACGTCACCGACTAAATCGGCGTCAGCAACCGCCTTGATCCACGGAACTTTCCGGGCAATCGTCAAGCGCATCCGAGCGCTTGGTGACAGCCAGTAGGCAAGCGACATTAGGCCGATCCACGCCAAGTGGTCGCGCAGCCATGACCGGAGCGACATACGCGCGTTCACAATTGGGATTAGGCGCTTCAGCCCGGCAACGCGGAACGGGACGGGCTGGCCCTCACGGTTTACCAACAGCAAGAACACGCCTCCTCCACCCGAGGCCTCGCAACACAGGTTGACCAGCGAGGCGCCGAGCGCCAGAACGCCGCGATTCCCGGAGCCCACCGGCGTGCCCATAATTCCTAAGTTCACTTTTTTAGGCGTGAAGGCCAATGTCAAATGTGGGGGTTGTTGCTGCCGGTTGTTGCCTTCTGGCGACTCGAACTGGCGGGGACGCTTGGAGCAATCCGACTCATGAAGGCAACGGTTAGCTGGGCTATACAAGTCCGTTGGGGGTGGGATGTGGAAGCCCGGACGCCGGTTTGCGGCTCATGCTTTCAACTGCCTTGGCGGCGGAAGCCGGGAAAACGACCCAGGCGACCAACAAGGACAATGCAATCATTGCCGTCGTGGCCAAAGCCGCGAGCCAAAGTTCCCAATGGGACGCTCCCACCCACACAAGAGCCAGCGCGGAGCCGACGAAACTCGCGACGTAGCCCGCGGCACCGGCCGTATCCCGCATCGGAACGCGCTGACGCTGCGCCAGCCGTTGCACGGAAATGAACCCGGCCACCACCTCACCAACAGCCGCACAGGTGGCCACCAGCGCCACCCCGCCGCCGGCCAACGCCGCGGCCAACGCCAGCGGCAGGCCGACGCCACGCCACAGATTCGAATACAGTTGGTTCACGGTATCGCCCCGAGCCATGGCGGCGACGGCCGGAGCGAAGCGGAGGAAGCGCACGGCTGCTGCTGCTCCCAAAAACGCGACGAGGAGGCCCGTGCCCGAATATTTTGAACCATATGCCAATCCGACGAGCTGTTCCCCGCTGATGATCAGGGGTAGCGTCAAAACCACCGCGCCAACGGCAGCATACTGCACGCAAAGGCGGTGATGCCTCCGGAAACGCTCCACGTCGTCCTGGGCACGCGCCAGAACCGGCAGCATGAGCGAAGATCCCATTTGGGCAAAGATGAACCATGGGATGCTCACAAGGGAGAACGCCAGCGCGTAGGGTGCCAGCGCCTCCAGCGATATGAACGTACCAACCAGCAGTTGGTCCGCCTGCTGATTGGTAAATATTAGGATATTAGTTAGCAACAACGGCCAGCCAAACGTCCACAACCGTTTTACCAAGTCCCGCTGCCAAGCCCATTGATACGGCTGTTCAGCCACCAGGTGCGACACGACAATCCCCGCCACCGCCTTGCTGATCATGATCCAGACAATCGCGCGGAAATCGTTCAGCCAGACCGCGAGCGGCCACGCCGCTACGGTGATCACGACATGGGGAATCACTTCGCAAAGCGCCGCCGGAAAATAGTTCAGCTCCCGTTGCTGCCGGTAATTATCCAGATGCTCGAAGCCGCGGGCTAACGGAATCACGGCTAGAGCCGCGAACGCCCAGGCCAGATGCGGCACTTTGAGAGCGAACGCTACCGGATAACTCGCGCCAAGTAGCAGCAAGGTTCCGATCAGAGCCAAGGCGAACTGAAACGCGTGGGCCGTGGCTTGGAAGGCTCTCGTGGCTCCGTCTTTTGCCTGGACGAGCTGCTGCCCAAAAGACATCCGCCCAGCGACCTCAAGCAGTGTAACCGTGGTGCCGAACATCACAGCCAGTCCAAAATCGGACTTTGAGATCAACCGGGCGAGAATAATATTGCGAGCGAACGAGAGCCCATAGCCCCCCACTCGCGCGAGCGTGATCACCACGGAACCGCGAAGCAGCTTTTTGGTCTCAAGCATATTTAGGGCTGCACCCGCGAGGCGAAATGACTACCAATCGGAAAGGTCGGACCCAGCCCACAACCCCTCCTAGAAACAAATCATACTCCGCCGCCCTAGCTGGCGTTGTTCCCAACCACGGACAGACGTGATCCGTCCAGCATCCCGTCGGAGCTTTGGAGATCATCAACTGGCGTCCTCTTCTCCGGGCCTACACTTCTCTTAAAGCCTGCCACCAGTGCAATAGTCAGGTACAGCGGGACGAACATCTGGTCGAAATAGGAAATCGAAACGCATGAAACGGCATGGGCGAATAGAGCGGATCCAACGCACCAGGCGTCAAATGTGGTCCCGTAGCGCTCCGGTTCCACTTCCGATTGTACCGCCGAGTCCAGAAACACCCGGCCAATAGATGAAAAAGAAATGATGAACAAGGCAATCACGGCCCCGGTCAGGCCAATGCCGCCAATCACTCCTAGGTGGATGTAGTAGTTGGTCATGTCGGTATGGCGCTCGTTCCAGGAAACGCCGGTGGCCATCCAATCTCGCGTATAGTCAGTTCCTTTTAGCCACCATGTTGAGAAATTCTCCAGCGCGCTGTCAATCAGTCGGGCTCTGAAATACCCAGTGCTGCCACCGGCAAGATCGATATAGGACATTAGATACCAGACTCCACGGTTACTGACCAAGTGAAGGACAACGAGCAGTGCAATCACCCACCGCTTGATTCCCAGAATGTGTTCTCGAAGCCGCCACAATGCGAGCGCCACCAGACCCGCGCCCACAGCTGCCAGCGGGCCGGATGAACTCGAAGCTAAAACTCCCAGGACACACGCCCCTATGCCGGTGAGGCTGAGACTACGTCTTCGCCGCCATAAGACGCCCATCAATGGCAGAGTAGTCGCGCCCGCCGTGCCCGCCAGAATTGGATGCGCAAACGGCCCCCTGGCACGGTTCTTACCCTCTCTTTGGATCACCCCTTCCCCTCGGGCTCCTAGCGCAAAATACGGATTTCTTGCGGTCGCCTTCTCCACCGACATCAGTACGGCCAGAGGGATAAAAGTTACGGCCAAGGCCGTGGCGAACCGGGTGACTGCCTCGCTATCGTGTAGATAGGCCCGCCCATACAGGTAAGTGCCGACTACATTAAGGATCAGACCGAGACTCTGAGAGAGCGAACTGGGAACATCCAGACGGGGGAAGATCGAAACCGCTAAAGCCACGGCGGCGAGGACAACCACCACCCGGTCAAGCGGCACCCGCCAACTCCATCGGAAACCACCCGACACGATGGCCCGAAGCAAGCCGGCGATGATTAAGATCCGACACGGGGTCAATTCCGAAAGCACCTTGCTATTCCCCGTATGACAGGCGGCCACCAACAAGGGCACGAACGCGTAGCGCCTCGGAAGTACCACTTGAGCGAAAACCAAAAGTGTGACAAACGCTTCGAGCATAATTCAACGCAATAGGATTGTCACTTCCCTTGCGCGACAACCGAATAACTTTAAGACCGGGTCGTCCTTAGCAGCAAGTGAGATAGCGTGGAATGTCTTAGCAACGCTCCCGCCACTGTCAAGGGCGGTAAATGGCGGAAAAGCGCATCCCAAAGCTCTTATGGACGTCGATCAAAGCAGCAAAGTGACCTATTCTAATTCAGGGGATCCACCCACAGGGTGTTGTGAGCCGATGCATTCGCTGACGTTAAAAGCAAGACAGTACACGGTAGATTGTAATAATATAGTTGGAGCGCCGCCCCGAGTCGTTAAGTCTACCTAATCGCCTAGAACTGCCGCGATACAGTTCCGGTATGTTTCACCAAGAAACTCGGGAGTCGAGCTTAAAAGCTCGTTGACATGCCTCAACGCCGCCAAGGCGCCAGCAAGCCTTGCTCGACCAAAGGCGCCACGCGCACTCAATAAATACAAAAAGATTCTATACCTCAAATACACAATCAAGCAACGCCGAACGCCAGAATCTGCGCTTGTGTGCTTCGCAATCACATATGCACGATTCAGTATTTGCGTCGCACCCGTCAGTCTGCCGCTGCCGCGAAGCTCGGGGGAGCGGTAGTGATAAACTCGGGAGCGGTGCGCGGCCACTACCGGCCCATATTCCCACGCTGCAAGAGACGCATCCATATCCTCAAGGAGACAATAGTTACTGAAGTTCTCATCGAAGCCAACTTTCCGGATCACGTCTGTTCGAAACGACATGCGAAATCCCGTCATCCACTCCACGGGCACGACTTCATTCGCACGGTGCCACTCGGATGGCACAAATTTCTTAAAGTACGAACGGCCAAGCAGACGTGATGGGTTGGGCGCAATGCGCTCCTCGAACTGAGTTCGTAGATTACCAATGCGCTGCATTAGCCGATCTCTCCGTCGCATTCGATACGCCAACGACAACCGTTCGCCAAAATTTAGAGGAGGCTGGGCGGACTCCCGTGCACATACGCCGGATATCATTTGGGCGCGGTCCCGTTCATAGACCCGCACGATTTGCTCGGCAGTGTCCGGAAACCAGATGGAGTCATCGTCAGGAAAAAAAGTTATCGGACATTCAACATGTCGAAGTCCACGGTTGCGTTGAAGCGTCAGACCTTTCGGACTTTTTTCGATTACAGAGGTGATTGAGTTGCTGCCGACAGCGAGCGCCACAGCTGCCGAGACCGGTTCAAAAGCGTCGCTGGAATCAACCACGATCAGTTGGGAGGGAGGACGTGTTTGCGCGAGCATTCGTGGGACCGAGAGCCGAAGGGCTTCTGGCCGGTTCCGCGTCGCGATTACGATGGCGTATTCTAGTGTTCCCATGAAAAGCCTTACATTCTCCGCGACTTTACGTGTTAAGTTTTCTGAAGATCATTAGGTTTGCGAAATACCAGCTTTTGACTTGGCCAGACTGTCCCCAACTCTTGCGCCACGAATTCGTGAGGCTACCATCGAGCTGAAAGTTCCTGCGGCGAAATTTCTCCAGCCAATACTCCGGTGGTTGCTCATTTATATGATCCGTTCCGCCCTGGCCTGGAGGGGCTGCAGTAAACACAACTATTGGAGCTAGGTGTGTAAGCATGTCAATATATCGGTCATCCACCTTCTGCGGCAGGTGCTCGGCAACCTCCATACTAATGACAACATCAAACATCCGCTCAATGGGCATGTCGTCATTCTCAAGATCGAACTCTTTGACCTGCAGTTTCCGAGCATGACAGATTTCGAGAGCAGCTTTTGATTTCTCAAACCCCTGAACTGAGCAGCCTCTCGTCTGGAGAGCTTCGAGCATTGCCCCGGTTCCGCATCCGACATCGGCTACCTTGCTAGGGTTCAAGTCCTGCACTATTGACGCCGAAATAACGGCAGCGGCTTTTGTGGCCGGCGTTTCGACCGCCTCACCGTAGTATGTTCCGTCGTATACCCAGTCATGGGGAAGGAGGTGACTTTGCAACCAAATCACGAATCGCCTGATTAGGGGACGCTTGCGGAAACCTTTTGGAAGCTTCCTGAAAAATCTTCGTGCTGGGCTGATTTGAGACATAAGTTTATGGGTGTTCTATTAACGGGAAGTGTCTATACCGAGTTCGCTTCTGTTGAGTCCCGGCGTTGGTACAATCTCCAGATAGAAGTGAAGGAGCCGTTGCAATTTGCGACCCCAGTCGGCCAGTTCATTGACGCGCATTAGGGCCTTTGCGGAGAGGTCAGCTATCAGGGAATGTTTCGAGGCAATCTGCGTTATCGCTGTCCCAAGTTCCGAGACATAGTAATCCGGTGAACGAGGCTCAACGCGAATTCCACATGAATCATCCACGACAAACCCTGGGCCTCCGCGGTTACTCGTAATTACGGGGCACCCGTAGCTCATGGCCTCAAACACCACGTTTCCACTAGGTTCGCGAAAGCTGGGGAACAAAAAAACGTGAGCCTTCTCATACCAAGCGCCGATATCATCGCGCGGAATCCGTCCATGGAAATGGACCAGGTCCGCGACTCCGAGGCGCAACGCCTCTTCCTTGCAAGTCGCAAGGAGGTCGCCGTCGCCGATGACATCAAATCGGAGTGTATAATGATTTGCAGCAAAGGCCACGGCACGGACGGCATCCAAGATGCCTTTCGTGCGAATCATTCGCCCTACGAACAAGAGGCGGAGTGGCTCACCCGCTGAGGGAGCCCGCTTGGGTTTTCCCACCACGCCTTCCACGCCGGTCTCGCTCATGATTTCAAAGCGACGGATACGGATCGGGGCCAGAAGTTCCCGCACGTACGGAGCGACACCGAGGACGAGAGCTGCGTCAGAGTAGGTCCGTTTGAGGAGCTGATCGTGCCGCAGCCGTACCTTGTCGAGGCTACGGAGTTTGCGAAACCATTGTCGATCCGCTCGCTCGTTCTTAAAGCCAGGCGGAGTGTCGAGACTGCCCGCGACAGGGCCGATGACGTAGGTAAGACCGAGTCCTGCAGCGGGGGATGGATACCGGAGAGCCAACGGATTAATTTGATGGATGAGATCGAAGTTCCAGCCAGAGCGAAGTTGGGCTTTTATCCATCGTCGGGCCCGTAAGTAAAATAGGAGATACCCGGGCTTCAGTTCGTAGTTGATACGGGCTAGTCGGCGAGGTAAACGCGGATCGGTCCAATTGACAATTCTGGCTGTCGGTATTGGGGAGGAGGCAGGATTCCAATCGGAGTGATGGGTGGTTAGCACGGTCGCCTCGCAGTGGGAAGCCACTCCTTCGACCCACTTGTAGGTGCTCCAGCTTTCGCCGGGGACATTGCGGTCGTAATAGGGAGCGATGAGAAGGACACGCACGGCGGCCCCGTTCAGGAGAGTGCGAACCGCGCCCGCGCGGCCCGGAGACCGGCAATTCGTTTCCGGGTCGTCTCCGAGAGGGTCTTGCGTTGCCGCAGGCGCGCGGGCAGGAGTTGGAGGGCCGAACGCAAGGCCCTGGCGAAGGAGGCGAGGTGACCTCCACGAAAGGCGTTCAGCGCAGCGTAGGCAATCCGCGGGGCAAGAAAGGTTAGCCCCGGCAGCACAGGCAGACAACCGGCTGTGAGAAGGATCTGACTACGCACTTTGTAAAACGTTTTGATCTCGCTGCGCCGGGAAACCTGGTGCTCATGGTGGAGCACGACAAGGTTTGGGCAATGCATGATGGTCCCCTTATTATCGAGGATGCGCCAGGCAAGTTCGACTTCCTCGTAATGCATGTACAGAATCTCCGGAAAGAGACCGGCCGCGATAGCAGGCTCGCGGCGAAACGCGTAGCCAGTACCGCTGAAGTAACTTGTCTCAAACCATTTCCCGGCATACTCCCCGATGGGAACGGGATGCCACCAGCGCGCCTTGTCCTCGGAAACACCGTCAGGCTGAAGAAGGCGAAAGGCGAGGCAGTGGACGTTAGCTCGGAGGTCGGCGAAAGTCTGCGAGGTTCGGGCAAGGAGATTCGTGTCCGGTACGCGGACATCGCTGTCCAATCCCACGATGAATTCACCGCTGGCGGCTCGAATGCCGCGATTACGCGCGACGCACGGACCGCCGTTCCTCTCGTTTCGAAAGAGTTTGACCTGAGGGTAATGATCAGCAATCGCATCGCCGCTGCCATCGGGCGAACAGTCGTCCACGACAATCACCTCGAACTCGATTCCTCCTTGCCGGTAGACGTCACCGAGAAGAGCCAGGACGCCGTCCCGGCGATTGTAGCTCGGAATCACGACGCTGATGGTGGGATCCTTCACGCTTTCACGAGCTAAGGCTTAGGTGAGGGGTGCGGCGGTCGGTTTTGCTTCGTATCCGGCACTCCATTGAGAGCGTTTGTCCCATAGCTGATTCCACCTCTGTGCTGAAGCGATTGGGCAGAGAAACCCCAAGACGTTCGATATGACCACACGGAGACCGACGCCAAGGCGGAGAAGGGCCAAGGCAACTCGTTGAGCTAGGCCATGCCAATGCGTCCGGGCCAGTTGGGCTTTGCCCCGGTAGAGCAGGAGCATTTTGTCGATCGGCTTCGCAGAGGATTGGCCAACCTCGTGAACCAGCCTGGCGTCGGGACAAACGATGGGTCGGTAGCCGGCTAGGTGCGCGCGAAGGGCGAGATCGACGTCTTCACCGTACATGAAGTATCGCTCATCCAAGCCCCCAAGTCGCTGCCACACGGCGCGGCTGAGGAGCAGGAAACAGCCCGTGATGACGCCGACCTCGCGGACAGTATCCCGCGGCCAGGCTCCGAGCGATTCCGGATCGAGCCAACAATTGCGCGGTGCAAGAGTGGTGAGCCCGAACGCGAAGAGCGCCATGCTCCAGAGCGTCGGCAAACCCCAGCAGGAAGACGGCTCCAAGGAACCGTCGGGTTTCAGGGTGCGTCCGCCATAGAGTCCGTGCGCAGGCCGGGCGCGCGCGAAATCGACGATCACATCCACGGCGTGATCCAGGATTTCAGTGTCTGGATTCAGCAGGAGCAGAAACTCCGAATCGGCCAGCCCGGCCGCTGCATTGACCCCCGCCGCGAAGCCCAAATTCCGACCGGGCGTGACAAGCTCCACGTCGGGGAACTCCTTCCGCACCAATGCAACGGTTTGGTCGGTGGACGCATTGTCGAGCACGATGATCTGCTGGGAGACGTGATCCCGCTGGTCCAGGACGCTTTGGAGACAAGCGCGGATCTGCCGCTCCGAGTTATACGTGACGATAAGAATGGCTACGTCGTAGAGCACTAGGAGAGTTGAGAGTTGAGAGTTGAGGGTTGAGAGGATGGTTCAACGCCTTCATTCCGAGCTCCAATGACGCGTGCGGGGACGCCTGCCGCGATCGAATTCTCGGGCAGATCCCTGGTCACGACCGCGCCGGCGCCGACGATGCAGCCGGCTCCGATGGTCACCCCCGCGGTGACGATAACGCGTGCGCCGAGCCAGACGTCGTTGCCGATCGTCACATCGCTTTCGCGCTTTGGTTGCTGGCGGAAGGGAGTGCCTTTCTGGAACTGGTAATCCGAAGCGGTAATGAACACTTCAGGGGCCAGCGAGACGTAGTCGCCCAAGGTAATCCGGCCGGTCTCGGCGCCGGCCCAAAGGTAACAGCGTTCGCCGATGTGCGCTTCCCTGCCGATTTGGATCCGGGAGGCGTTGCGCAGCGAGACGTTCGGGGCGATGACGGAGCCGGCGCCGAGTTGCAAGAACCGGCGCTCACGAACATGGCTGTAGTGGTAAAAGTGGATGAGCCGAAGCAGGTGGAGGTAGCTTCTCGGGTCCACCAGGCTTTCCATCGCCCGCCATACCTTTGAGGCTATTCCTTCAGATTCCTGCATTGATTAGCTTGGTTTTGGAGGGTCTTACAGAAAGAAACGAAGGGAACAAAGGAGGACGGAACGGATACTCTCGGAAAGCCGCCAAGGCGCAAAGCAACCGAGTCGCAGAGCTATTCAGGGAGAAAATAGCGGATGAACGGATCCGAAAGCTTCGTTAGCTTCGTTATCTTCTGTAACACTGTGCGCCTTTGCGCCTTTGCGAGAGGCACCTTCGCTGATCACGCCCGGACGCGCTCCGGGAGGATGAAATCGCGGATGGCATTGGTAAGGGAGGGATCGGCGAACGGAGAGATGCGCTGTCCGGCTTGCAGTTGGTTGATGTGACCGAGGCGGTGGAGGAGCTCAGCCTCATCAAAAGCGACTTGGATTTTTCCCAGTTCCCGCATCCGGCGGGCGGTGGCGAGCTGGTGCTCGTTGCGATGCTCGCCGAGCGAGGCCCGGCGGGGAACGACCAGAATCGGTTTCACGACGTGCAGGGCGGAGAGGATCGTGCCCATGCCGGCGTGCGAGATAATGACCGACGCTTGGGCGAACCGGGCGGCGAAGTCGGCGGGATCGAGGAATTTCTGATACGCGATCGCGGTGGGGGTCCAGTCGGTCTGGCCGATCTGGGCGAAGACGTCGGTGCGGCCGGAGCGGGCCGCCCAGTCGTCCACGACCTGGACCATTCGATTGAAGGGAAGTTCCGTCCCGACGGTGACGAAAATCATGAGAGAAGGGCGGAAAGACTAAAAGGCTAAAGGGCTAAAGGCTAAAAACTGAGAACTGATTACTGAGAACTGATTACTTGGTAAGTAATGGCTGCTGAGAGCGGCGAGGAGGGACGGGCGCTGTTCAGTATGACTTCGTTCGGCCGATGGGTCGGCGGCAGAATGCCGCCGCTCCTTGGCCCCCTCAGAGCACGCTTCCGCGGTAATGGGGTCCGTCATCCTGGGCCAGGTGGGGCCATTGGGTGAGCCACAGGTCGGCTTTGCCTTTCACCATCTGGCCGGAGAGGGAGAGTTCCTCCGCATTGGCGATGCTATCGATCCAAATGGATCTGATCCCGAGCCATTTGGCGAAGTAAACGGCGAAGCAGCCGGGCGCGGCCCCGGTGGTGACCACCACGTCCGGCCGCAGTTCGAGCAGAAGAAGGAAGATGCGGAACGCCGAGCGGAGCGCGGAGAGCTTAGCCCAACGGTTGGAATCCGGCACAGTGCGGAAGGCGGCGCCGGCCACCTGCGATTGGTAACCCTGCTGTACGGTCGCAAAGGTCACGTCGCATCCTTCGAAGGCGGGCCGCAGTCGGAGGAGCTGGACCCAGTGCCCACCGCCGGATGAGATGGCGAGCACTTTAGGAGCTTTGGGCAATGGAAAAGGAGTGGAGGTGGGTGGTCTCGAGGAACCAGCCACCGCATCGGATCGCGGGGGTTTTACAGAAGCCAAGGAAGGAGCAGGGGACGGAGGCATCTTCCAGCTAAAGGTTACAGAAGGTAACGAAGGAAACAACGGGGCTGAAGTGATCGAGTACTCTTATAAGGTAGCAACGGGAACAAAGGAGGAGAGACCGAGGAAGATGCATGGATTCGAATACTTCGTTTCCTTCGTTATCTTCTGTAAATCCTCTTCCAGCACATCTCTTTAGTGTAACTCACAGAAGTGAACGAAGGAAACAAAGCTCGCCCAAGGAGCAAGGGCGCCCTCGCCCCAAGGAGCAACTCGGGGCGGGGGCGCCCCGGCTCCCCGGATTCCCTCAGCCTTGGGCCCATTTGGGCATCTTGCTGTCGGTCTTATTCAGGACGGTGGCCACGTCGGCTTTGGCGGCGACGAGTTCGTTGTAAGCACGTTTCAGGGTATCGCGGTCGCTCTTTTCCGCCTCGACCATCAGGACAACCTTGTCGAGGAAGCCCGATACGGCCAGGGTGGCGCCGCTCTGGTCGAGCGGAGGGAGATCGAAAATGATGTAATCGAAGGTGCTCGCACGCAGAACGGGCATGAGCTCGTAAAATTTCCTGGGCGCCATGGAGATCGAGTCGGACGACTTGCCGGTGGCGAGAAAGAGGTTCTCGCCCGCGCTGGGAACCGCGCCATCCGCGCGCAACGCGTCCAGCAGGGAGCCGGAAGTGCTTCCTTCGAAGAAGTGGCGCATCTCGGGGTTGTCGGCGTTCATGTCCACGAGGAGGACTTTTCCATCGCCGGTCTCGGAGAGGCTGGCGGCAAGTCCGCCGGCCATGGTCGAGGAGCCTTCGCCGCCGGAGAGACTGGTGACTCCGATGAGCTTTGGCTTGTGAGTGAGCTTCCTGAGCTCAAAGCCGAGGATCAGGCGGTTGCGAATGGCCTCGGCAAAGGGTCGGACGAAATGCCCCAGCTCCCACGGCGCCACCTTGGCTCCCAAGGGGGACGATCGAGGGGCGAGCTCCCGGGTTTCCGCCCGGTGGCTCTTCAACCTGAGCCGGGAAGGCTCCCGCATCCGGGGAATGCTGATCAACATGGGGATCTGGAGGCGGGACTCCAGCTCGCGCGGGCGCTTGAGGGTGCGGTCGAAGAGCAGGCCAAGGCCCAGGGCCGTGGCGAGCCCGAGGGCCAGCCCGCCCGAGGCCAGGCCGGCGGCAATCTTGATGGTCTTCCCGGCGACCTTGCCTGCGGGGGACGGTTTCTGGAGGACGCTGATGTTCGGGATCTTGGAGGGATCGAGCGCTTCATCGATGCGGGATTTCTCGAGCTTCAACTGAAAATCCGCATAGTTCTTTTGCTCGACCTGCCGCTGGCTCTCCAAATCCCGAAGTTGGGAGGAGACCGCATTGATTCTGCCCGCAATCACTTGAAGCTCATTCAACTGGGTCTTGAGAGCGGCGACCTTCGCTTCCGTGCCGGCCAACCGGGCTTGCTCGCCCATGGCGTCGTCCGGTTTGCCAAGTCCGGAGGTTTTGACCGCAACCGTCGCGAGGGCAGGATATTCGGTTTCCAGTTTGCGGCGGCGTTCCTGGAGTTGCGCAACCCGGGCATGACTGCTGCTGACTTCGGCTGACTCTTCGGTGTAGCGCGCCAGGAGTTCCGTCTCATTCCGGCGGTAAAAGGCCAACTGCTCGACCAGGGCCTGGTACTGTTGCAGGATGGCCGGAGGGATGGCATTGGGATCGACTTTCGTTTCCGCCGGATTGGGTTCCGTGGACTTCATGGTGCTGGCCGACTTGACCATGAAGGCGGAACGGGCGCCCTGCTCGGCGCGGTCCGCTTCGGCGCTGAGCAACTCCTGGCGGGTGCGGGTGATCTGGGATTGCAGGAGAGCTTCACTATCCGCCAAAGAGGTGATCCCCGCCTGCTCCTTGAGGGTCTTGATCTTGGCATCGAGATCGTTCAGACGCGCCCGAACGAGATCTTTCTGCTGACTGACGAAATCGAATGCCTGCATCGAGCGATGCACTTCCAGGTGCTTGTCGAAATAGCGCCGGACGAGTTCCTCGAGCACGGGCCGCGGCAGGCCCGGCTGTTCGTTGTGAAACGTCACCGAGATGACATTGCTGCCTTTGGTGGCTTTGACCTCGAGTCCCCCGAGCACCACTCCGGCGGCCCGGGCGGCGGAATGTTCGCCTGGCACACCCGCGAGCAACCGGTCCGGACCGACGGCTTCCGCGACCGCGACGGCCAGGTCCCAACTCGAAAGGATCGCCAATTCGGCGCCGACCAGGATGTCGCTGTAACGTCCGGAAACTTCGGTTTGCGATTCCATGGTATCCACGGCGCTCCGATCCAAAACGTACTTCAGCAACAACTTGGTTTCGGATTGATAGGAATTGGGCGCCAAAAGGTAAAAAGCAGCGGCGGCGGCAAGCCCCAGAATCGTCAGGAGCAGCACCTTCCATTTATGGCGCAACAGGGCAAACAGGACGTCATGGACGTCGAGGCCTGAAGTTTCCTGGGCAGCAGTCTCGGTAGTCATTTGCGGTAAAAAGTGGAAGCTGGGATCAATCCAGGTGGGCGTAAATCAGGGAGCCCGCGAGGCGATTGAGCATCGAAGGCAGACGCCGAAAGAGCTCGGTGTGCAGGCCTTCGGTGCGATCGCGGCTCGCACCCCACTCTCCTCGCCGGATATCGTAGCGGTAGTAGTGCAGCATTTCTTCGGTCGCGCCCCAGGTGAGCTTAAAGCGGCGCAGCCCGGCATTGGAAAGCGACGAGCGGCCAAAGTGGAGGGTTTCCGATCCCGCCTCCGCCAGGGATTGGATGGCGGTGGACATGGCCAGGTTATTGGGTCGAAGTTCCTGGAAGGATTTGTCCGAAGCGCCGAACTTGTAGATGCCAGTCTTTCCCCAATGAAAGAAGACCATGGCGGCGATCGGGCGCCCCTCCAGTCGGACGACCACGACGAACCCCATTTTCTGCGCGATGATTTCCCGGTGTATATTCAGGAAGAAGGAGAGGGATTGAGGGGGCAGCCCATGACGGCGGCGCGTCAGGACGTGCAACGGAAAAAAGGTGCGCATGGCGGCCTCGGAGTGCTCGATGCTGACCGTGAGTGGGGTGCGTCCGACCTTGCGGAGCGCCTGCCGCACGGAGGGGCGGAAGCGGCCGGAAACCGCTTCAGGCCCGCCCCGCAGATCGAGTTGATGTGAATAGAAGGAGACGGCAGGAGTAGCCGACGCCGGGACGCAGCCGGTGCCGCGCAGCTCGAGATACCGCCAGTTCCGTTGGGGAGCCATTGCTCCCAGCCGGAGATAACATTCCTCCTCGCAACTCGGATCAAAAAGCAGGGCATCGCAGAAGTCGGAGAACGGTAGCGAGATGCCACGCCGGGCCCGGAGGAGGCTCTGGACTTCCATGAGAGGCACCAGAGCGACGAGGCGGTCTCCCTTCGTGCAACGCACATACACGGGACGATGACCATAAGTGGTCATGAGGACGCGGGCCCAAGCAGCGCTGTGAAACGCATTCGCGCGCGGATGGCTCAGGACCTGACGATCCCAATTGGCATCCTCCGTCGGATCGACGAGCTCCGTGGTCATCTGGACTGCGCATTCCTCTTTCACGCTTGGCACCTTCCCGAGTTCGACTGATGTAAGTGTAGAAGACATTCCGCGTGCGAAAGCCGGGGGCAGATTACAGAAGGCAACGAAGGGAACGAAGGAAGGGGAGACGAGGCTTTCGGATACTCAGAAGTTCACCCTTCGTTCCCTTCGTTTCTTTTGTAGAATCTCCCTCACCGTCGCTCAGAACGAATAGGTGCCGCTAAGGCTCACCTGCTGGGTCTGGAAACTTCGCTCGGTGGAGCGGTTCTCGCCATAGGAGTAAAACAACGAGAGGCTGAAGGCTTGGGTGACGAGAAACCGGAGATCAGGGCGGGCGAAGAAGTAGTTATCTTCCCGCGAGGCGCTTTCCGATCCATCCACGGAGTCGTAAGTGGCGTTCTGGTAGCCGAGTGAAAGACTGGTGACGACCTTGGGGCCGATCTTCTGAGAAGCGGATACCTGGACCGTGCTGCTCACGTAATTCGTCTGGGCTTGTGCCGCCGAGTTTCTCACCGCGCGAGTAGCCCCGAGACTAAGGGTCGTCGTCGGCCGGATGGCGTAGGAAACCGAGCCGTCGAACACGGGCGTGGCCGAAGTCGTGCCATCGATCTGGCGCCACTCGTAGCCAACCATGGCCGCGAGGGTGATTTTTCGAGAGGGAACGTAGGCGACGCGAAGATTGAGTTGCTCGAACGTCTGATGGGCCCCCTGGTCCACTTCCAACGAGCCCACCGTCCCGCCAACGCCGAGGCGCGTCTTGACGCTGGCTTGCCGGTTGAAGAAAAGCGCGGCGCGCAATTCATCGGAACTGATACCCCCCTGGTACTGGCTGCTGCTGTCGCTTAGGGTTAGATCGAGGCTGCTCTTTAAGGAGAGAGGGTAAAAGGAGTTCAGACTCAGGGCCACCAGGTCGCGATCGACGACTTGCCCGACATCCCGGTCCGGGCCCGTGGCGTGGGAGTAATCCGCATTCAGGAGAAGCTTGAGCTTGGCGAAATCGTAGTGGCCGGTAAGCGCTAGTGCTTGATCAAGCTTCCCGTCGGATTGACCCCGGCCGCCCAATTGAAGGGAGCCAGCATATTGCACTTCAAGAAATCGGCCGGTCTTTGGAAAGCCAAGGGTGGCCCCGAGCGTCCCCGCGAGCCGGGTGCCAAACTCCCAACCGCGCTGAGTCTGCGTGGAGTCTCCGGACTCCTTCTCCGCAAACTCGCCCACGTGGACCGAGGCCTTGAAGGCGAAGCGGCCTCCTCCGTGAACCGCCTGGCTGGCCGCGGAGAAAAATGGACCGAAGGAAGAAAGGCCGTGTCCGAAGCCGGATCCGGTTGAATCCAAGGCTGCGGCGCCGCGATCGGAGACGACGCCGAGGAGCTCGGTGGTGCTGCGGGCTGGCAATGGGGACGGAGGGGCGGCCGGAAGCGACTCTTCCTCGGATGAACTGGCACCGGGTGACCCGCTATCTCCGGCTTGCTGGGCTTCGGAATTGGGTGCCGGGGAGGTCGCCGTGGCGGGGTCCCCAAGGCCGCTGGAGGAGGCTGAAAGATCGACAAGGTCGGCCGCGGACAACGCTGTGGTCGGACTCTGCGCGCGGGCACGCAACTCGCAGATTCCCATGAGGGCTGGAAGGATGCAGAGGATCAGGCCGGTCGCGCCGCGCGGGAAGTTACCGGTGAAGGGAAGTATGTCGGCCACAGACGCGGCGAATGAGATGGGATTTATCGACGCGTGTCGAAAACGCGATCTGACAGAGGCGAACGAGGAGGGGTAACAATCTCTCGATTGAGATAGAAGGATGCAGGCACGCTACCGCCCTTGGTCGCCAGCGGGCGGCGGGTAAATGCCCGCCCCTGACGGTCGCTCCATTCGAGAAATACGACCCTGATGGCCTGCCAAATTCGTGCTCGGCAGTCCGCCGGCCCTGGAGCAGGTTGCAGGCCGGCTGGCCGGACAAGAAGGGATTCGTCCAGAATCTGAGGAAGCAAACGAAAGAGATAAGGATGGGATCGGCTCACTCCTTCCCTTGTTTCCGAAATTCGTGGACCCCGTTTCCTAGTACGCGGTGCGGGGCGGAATGATCATTTGGAAGGCCGTCCTGAAAATGATGGTCCATTCCATGAGAAGCGACCAGTTCTCCAGGTAATAGACGTCCGACTCCACGCGTTTTACCACGTCCGAATCGGTCGTGGCTTCGCCGCGATAGCCCCGGACCTGGGCGAGGCCGGTGATGCCAGGTTTGACCAGGGTCCGAACCTGATAGCTGCTGGCCACCTTGGCAAAGAGGTGATCGTGCTCGAGTGCATGAGGACGCGGGCCAACAATGCTCATTTCGCCCTTGAGCACGTTGAGGAACTGTGGAATTTCGTCCACGCTCAGTTTGCGCAGCCAACGACCCATTTCGAAGACGCGGGTGTCATTCCTGGTGGCTTGAATGGCCTCCGAACCGTGATTCACGTGCATCGTCCGGAACTTGTAGATCATAAAAGTGCCGGCCCCGATGCCCGACCGGCGCTGACGAAAGAAGAGCGAACCCGGGGATTGCATGCGGTGCAGGACGGAGACGAAGAGGCTCAATACGGGAAGGATGAAAACAACCACCGGCAGAGCGAGGGCGATATCGACCGCGCGCTTCAGAATGCGGTTCAACGGACACTCCAGCGGTTCCTGTCGAAGGGAGAAGAACTGCAGCCCACTTTCCCGGAAGAAGGAGATCGGCCGGTGGAAGCACTTGGTGAGATCATTGACCGCCAGCAGTCGCACGCCGAGGCGATCACAGAGATCCGCGATCCGGGCGAAGCGGGCGAGGGAGTTGGGCAAACTCAAGGAAATGACCTGCGTGATGTGATGGGTGCGGATGATTTCCTCCAGATTGGCGATCGATCCGAGCACCGGAAGGTCGCCATCGGCTGCCCCCGCCCGGTTGGAAACGACACCGACAACATGGAGGCCGTAGTGTGCCTTTTTCCGGCACCAGGAAAGGACGCGGCTGGCGTCCCCCATTTCACCCACCAAAAGGGTCCGCTCCAGACGCTGGTGGCGGAAGAGAAATCTCGCGAGCCCCACGGGCAGGACCTTATTTGAGAGAAGAAGGACCGCGTAGAGAACCGGAACAAAGGAGAAGAGGAAGGTGCGCGACATCGCCTGATCCTTGGCCGCGACCAGAAAGAGGAGGATGGTGCCAAGGACGGTCAGAGTCTGCCGAAAGGTGAGCCGCAGGACGGCGGCGAGATCGAGATTCAGCAGATCGGTGTCGCTCACCTTCGAAACCACAAAATCGACCGCGAAAGCGCCCACGACGACAACGGAATAAAGCACATAGCGCATCCAGTTGAGGTGAGTGCCTTCGGGGGCGACGGCAAAGAGGACGGTCAACCAGGCCCAGAAGAGAACGGCCGAGGCGAGCCCAAGCATGCTTGTGTGAACAAGTCTCATTCCGCGGATTCGATTGGCGATCATGGGTGTTTGAGAACACGGGCGGCAGGGTGAAATGCTGACCGTGTTGCTTTGCCTATGATCCCGCAGTTTGGCGGGCGTGATACTCCCAGTCCTCTGATCGTGACGTGGGAGGTTGGCGTGAGGGCTTGTAGGTGTTTTGCTTACAAACCAGGAATGTGCGTAAGAGCGGTGGAGGGTTTGGATGCGGCTCTCTATGAGCTGCCTCGCCCCTGCGCCTCACAGAGCGAGCTATCCCGGCGTCCGCCCAGGTGTTCGAAGCTGCCCCCGGCTGGAGCGGCGTTTGCCACGCGCAGGGGTCTCCTCAGTCCCGCGGGGCCGGTCGGCCCACTTAAGCAGATTACTTTCCCGACCCGCTCAAAAGGATACGGGGAGAGCGGCGAGTGACTATTTTACCGGGTTGGAACGCGAGTGAAACCACCCACGGTCTTGGTAGCCCTCTGGAGCTGTCAGTAGCGCTCGTACCATGACAAGCACACCAGCTCCGTAGAACGTTGCGGCAAGAATGAGGGGAGCCATCATATGGGGAATACTTAGCAAGCTCTGTGCCTTTCGACCTGTGGATCTGGCGATGCAACCCGAAGCCTTGTTTTAAAGGTGAGGCGAATTGCTCAGAGGACAATTCCCCCTTGGATGTTTGGGCTTGGCCGAACTCGAATTAGTGTAAGGAAAGACGAAATTCGAGTCAATTGGCAGGGCAGTGAACGAGGCCCGATGACATCCGAATTGCCCGACTGGAGCGAATTCCTCGTGTCAGGCTTCCGCAGGCGCCCGGACCCGAGAAGCCACGACCGATGGTGGAAAGCTAGCGAGTATTCCACGGGCAGTCGCGGACGTGGCGAGCCTGATCCACAAAACATTACCGCCGAGCAACGATTACTGGAATGCGGTAGAGGTGAAGCCGAGTAATTCCAGAGCGGGAGATTGAGCTGGTGTTGTGCCTCGGCGCGGCAGCCTTTAACGAGAGCCAGTGGACGGAATGTCGGCAAATCGTTACCAAGCGGCGCCGAGGCATGCTTAAGGTCGCATATAAAGTTCGCGACACCAGCAGAATCTGAGGGCCGGCGCCGTCCACCTGGCCGGCACCCTATCCAGCGAACTACGCGGCCTCGGAGCAGCGGAGCGCGGGAAGTGAACGAGTCTCACAGCTCGCCGAGCGCAACGCAAGAGTCGCTTTTGGAGTATTGAATCTGGACGGCTTTGCCCGGCGGAGGTATGAGAATTTGTCTCTGTCCTTTGGTTAGCGCCGCGACTCACCTCGATTGTCGGCAACCGGATCCCAAAGCCAGGTCCTCCCATTGCCGCACGCCACTGTGCCACTGCCTTGCCATTAGGTGGGGCGCCCGTCGAAGTCGGCCGTGCCTCGCGTCAGGTATTTTGTGATTGTGCCTCTGCGCGGCGCCCTGCAACGAGAGCCAGTGGACGAAAAGGTCGGCACGTCGTTACCCAGCCGCGCCGAGGCCTACCCAACATCGCAGTCTCAGTTCCATCCGTATAGTCGGAGACATCTTAAGTATTTGTAGGACGGAGGCCTACTGTCAAAAACAGAGCGGCTTTTGCGTCGCCGGCCCCACCAACATCAGAAGCGAGATTACTGTTGTAACATGGCCGCGAAAAAATGCGCAGTTCCTTGCCGGACTCGATGTTCAATCCCCGCCACAGAGAAACAGACCTTATTCTGTTATTTGAGAGGCGTCATTCGTTGAGCTCAGTTAGTGTCGTATGCATAATAAGCGCCGTTACCAATTCTTGTGAGGAGTTGGTTGTTGGCGTAAACGTTATAGGAATTGGCGGCGCCTGCAAAACCCTGGCCGGCTATCGCCCTTCTCAGATGCCCAACTTACGCCTCCAGCCCAATCTGCCCGCGACGCTCGCCGCGGTCCGCGCGATTTACGAGGAACTTGCCACCCGTCCGATCGAGCGATCCTGCATTCGTCGCACCGAATGCTGTCATTTCAAGCTGACCGGCCGTACGCCTTTCCTGACCAAAGGCGAAGCGCTCACGGCGGCGAAGGCGTGGCGGGCCACCGGGCGCACCAAGCTGCCGGTTCGGGACGATGGCGCCTGTCCCGTGCTCGATCCCACGACCGGTCGGTGCCTCATTTACGAAGGCCGCCCCTTTGGTTGCCGCACCCATTTCTGTGCGGCGGCGGGCGGACCTTACGCGCGGCGTGAGGTGGTCGATCTGATCCACCGTCTCGAAGTTCTCGACCAGGAACTTGGCGGCGACGGGGCCTTGCCCCTGCCTGCGGCGGTGGAACGCGCCCTGCGCGAAGTCAGCCGCTAGATTTATTGCCGCGCTATCTTCTTGGCCCGCCGGAAAGCCTCCATCGCTTTCTTTTCGTCGCCGTTCTTTTCGTAAAGCGCGGCCAGATTCTGCCAGGCATCGGCAAACGTTGGGTCGAGTTTCACCGCTTCCTCGAACGCCTCGATCGCTGCCGCATCCTGCCCCGCTTTGAGGCAAAACGTCCCGCGCGAAAAAGCGTCTCCGACGCTTTCCACCATCCGACCCTGATCGGGCATGGGCGGTTCCACAGCGGGGACCCTTACAGTCGGAACGGGCTGACCAGGCGGCAACACCGGAGTCGCCAGCTTCACCAACTCGGGCTTCTTCGCGAGGGCAATTTCGACCGAGGTCCCGGGCGGCGTGTGGACGCAGGCCCCCGCCAGGAGAGCCAGGGCGGCGACAACAAGCGTGGGACGAAGCTTCGGGTTCATGAATGGATTCTTCGGAAAGCTATTAGCACGATCTTTGCCCGCGAAGCAGGTATCTTCTCGCGCGGTCTGGACAGGCGGAGGCGGCAGCGCTTTATTGCGCACCCTGATGCTGGTCCGAAACTACGCCAAACCGTTCTGCATCGCCGGGTTCATTCTCGCCGAGATCTACATGCTCCTGGTGGTGCTGGCCCCCTACGGGCACGAGCCCGGACGCGGGCTGCCGGTGCCCATTCCGATCGAAACCCACCTGGCGGCCGGGGCGCCCGTGCCTCCGGGACATGCCGCCGCCCGGATCGTCGCCTGCTCGATCTTTTTCGGGCCGTTCGGCGCGCTGGTCGGGCTGGGCGTCGGACTCATCTTCAGCGCGTTAGTCCAGGGGTTGCGCGGCAAGCCGCACGCGACCAGGACTGAGGCGGATTAGGGCACCGCTCCGCACCCGGCTCAGAGCGTCCGGCAGAATTCCTCGATCCGGTCGAGGCCCTTCTTGATGATGTCCATGCTCGTCGCGTAGCTCAGGCGAATGGTCGCGTCGTTGCCGAAGGCGACGCCGGGGACCACGGCGACGTGATGCTTGCTGAGCAGACGATCAGCGAAGTTGTTCGAGCTCAGGCCGAGCTTGGCGATGTTCACCAGCACGTAGAAGGCGCCGAGCGGCTTGACCACCGTCACCCGATCGATCGCGGACAACCGCTGCACCATGTATTGCCGACGCAGGTCGAACTCATCGCGCATGTCGCTCACCGGCTGCTGATCGCCCTTGAGCGCGGCGATCGCGCCTTTTTGCGCAAAGGAACATGGGTTCGAGGTGCTGTGGCTCTGGATGGCGTCAATGGCCTTGGCGATCGCTTCGGGCGCGCCGAGATAGCCGAGCCGCCAGCCGGTCATCGCGTAGGCCTTGGAAAAGCCGTTGATGGTGATGGTGAGGTCGTAAGCGCCGGGCAGCGTAGCGACGCTGACGTGCTTCGCGCCGTCGTAGGTGAGCTTCTCGTAGATTTCGTCGGAGAGGATCAGAATCTCCTCGTCCTTGGCGACCTCGATGATCGCCTCGAGCTCCTCCTTCGTATAGACCGAGCCGGTCGGGTTGCCGGGCGAGTTGATGATCACCATCTTGGTGCGCGGGGTCATCGCGTCTTGAAATTCCTCGCCGGTCATCTTCCAGCCGTTCTCTTCTTTCGTTTCCACGAAGACGGGGTCCGCCCCGGCGAGGCGCACCATCTCGGGATAGCTCAGCCAATACGGCGCCGGGATGATGACTTCATCGCCCGGCTGACAGGTGGCGAGGATGGTGTTGTAGCAGGAATGCTTAGCGCCGTTGCTGACGATGATCTGCGACGGCTTGTAGGTGAGCCCATTGTCGGCCAGGAATTTTTCCGAGATGGCCTGGCGCAGCTCGGGAGTCCCGGAGCTCGGCGTGTACTTGGTGAAGCCGTTATCGATCGCGGCCTGGGCGGCGGCTTTAATGTGTTCCGGAGTGTCGAAGTCCGGTTCACCGGCGCCGAAGCCGCAGACATCGAGCCCCTCGGCTTTCATCGCCTTGGCTTTCGAGTCGATGCTCAGGGTGAGCGATGGGGTGAGAATTGTGGCGCGTTGGGCGAGTTCCATAATCAGAGGTCAGGGTTCGGAGTCAGAGGAAACGCGGCGTGCTTACTTGGACGCGTACCAGCTTTCAATCAGGGGCTTCAGGTTGTTTTCGGAAATTTTGACGATGCCCATTTCGCGCACGGCGTTTTCCGGCGAGTCGGAGGCGTGGGCGGCGTTGACCATGATGGTCGAGCCGAACTCGCGGCGAATGGTCCCGGGCGGCGCTTTCGACGGGTCGGTCGGGCCGAGGACCTCGCGGATTTTGCGCACGGCGTCGATGCCCTGGTAGCAAAGCGCGATGCACTTTTCCGAGCCGGCGTCGTGGCGCTTGTCGGCCGGGCATTCGCTCGGCTTAAGGCCGGCCATGAATTGCACGATCTGCTCCCAGTTCTCGCGCCCCGCGATCGGGCCGAGCACTTCGCCGAGTTTGGTTTCGACTTCCTTGCTCAGCGGAATGCCGATCTCTTTCTCCATCAAGCTGCGCGCGGTTTCCCCGGAGCGGCCCTTGAGCTTGTCCTGGAGCACCTCGAGCACCGGTCCGTAAAACTCCTCGGCCTGGGCCACGCTCATGCGATGGACTTTGCAGGCGATGATATAGAGACCGGTCCGCGAAAAGAGATCGATGACGCCGCCGGGGCGCGCGTTGGGGAAACGAAAGTTGTCCGGCTTGATCAGCACGAGGGTCTTTTCGACCTTGGTGCCGGTCGGAAACTGGATCGCCTCATCGAGCAGCCCGCCGTCGGTGTCGGAATACGCCGCCCAGAGCTGCAAGTCCCTTTCCGCCGACTTGGGGTCGGGTGGAGCAAGCGCGCCCGGCTCGAAATAGGTGACGTGGTCGTTGCCATCGACGATGTAATCTCCGTAGGTGTCGCGGATGGTTTCGCCGCTGGTGCGCTCATTGACGATGTGGCCCACGGCCGCCTTGATCTTCGCCACCGCCTCATCGCCCTTGAAGACCAGGAGCAGGACCCGCGGCCGGGTGCCCGTCGCGGAGGTCAGATTCCGGAGCACATACTTCTGGATCAACTCCTGCGTGGATCGATGCACCGGATCCGGATCGTTGGGAATGCCCGCCGCATACTGCTCGGTCAACTCTGCGCTCGGGGCATACATCCGGGCGGCCACCAGATCGAGTCCTGTGCGCGAGATCAGCCGGGCCACGATGCCGCCGGTGCGCGACTTGCGGATCGAGTAGGGCGTGATGAGCGCATAGGAAAGTTCTTCGGCCATAGATAAAAAGTGCCCGCGCAGACCGCCCGAAATGTTCGATTTCGCAGCGAGAACCCACGCAGGCAGGGAATTTTCTTAAAGTATTTTTGGTTTTGGTGGGCCGGAAAGCTATCGACTGCTCCAAGAGGGCGTCAACGAGTTTTTCCCCGCCGCCTGGCGGGACAACGCGGTTGCCTGAACAAAACCGCTCTCCTACCGTGCCCGCAGGAATGCCACGCCCCCGCTCTTTGCTTTGTGCTGCCGTCGCCGCATCCGTCTTGCTCCTTCTGCCGGCCTGCGAACGACGCGATTCGCAATTCGAGCGGAAGTTTCAGTTTCTCGTGGAGGAGAATGCGCGACTCGTCAATGCGGTCGGCGGACTGCCCGACGGGCCGCCCATCGCGCCGTTCGCGGCGGCGCGGCCTTCGCCCGAAAACGGGCGCGCGCTCACCGCCGAGAATGAGCGCCTGCGCGAGTTCCTGGCCCGGCACGAGCGGGAGGTGGCGCTCGGGAAAAACCGGTCGCAGCGCGAGGCGATTGAGCGCGAGGTCGTGGCGATCCGGGGGCTGCCGTTCAAGACGCCGGTGGATTACCGGGTGCTCAACCGCGCCGAAATTCGGCAGACGATCACGGGCAAGCTCGGAGAAGTTTTTTCCGAAGAAGAGTTGCGCCACCTGAGCGCGGCCCTCGCCGCGCTGGGACTGCTGCCCGAAAACTTCCCGTTGCGTGAAAAGTACATCGAGCTCCTCAGCGAGCAGGTCGCGGCCTTCTACGATCAACATCAGCACAAGCTCTTCATGTACGAGGACGCGTCGCTCGAGAGCTCGCAAAACCGCGTGGTCCTCGCCCACGAGCTGACCCATGCGCTCCAGGACCAGCACTTCGGCCTGAGCCGTTTGCCGCTCGAACTGAAGACGAATGATGACCGCGCGGCGGCGGCGAGCGCGCTGGTCGAGGGCGACGCCACGCTGGTGATGACCGAGTTCACGTTCAAGAATCTCTCGCTCGGAGCCATCAAGGACAGCCTCGGCACGGCGCTGACGCAAAACATGCAGCAGCTCCAGACGGCGCCGCGCTACCTGCGGGAGATGCTCGTCTTTCCCTACCTGCGCGGGCAGGAATTCTGCGCGGCGCTGACCGCACGGGGCGGTTTCGCCGCCGTGTCGCGAGCCTACGCGGATCCGCCGAGTTCGACGGCGCAGATTCTGCACCCGGAAAAATACCTCGCGGATCCGCGCGAGGAACCGCAGGCCATCGAATGGCCCGACCCCACCGCGCAGGGCCAGAAGGCGATCGCCGACAACACGGTGGGTGAAATGGGGATTCGCCTCCTGTTCACGGAATGGCTCGACGGCGTCACCGCCGAGCGCGCGTCGGTGGGCTGGCGCGGAGATCGATACCTGGCATTTGATCAAGGCCGGGCGCTCGTCTGGAAAACGGTGTGGGACACGGAAGGCGACGCCGAGGAATTCTTCGAAGCGGAGCGGCGCTTGCTCGAGAAGCGATACCGACCGGAGGCGCCGAGCGCGACTGGCCGTGAGTACGATGCGGACCGGCCGCGCTTCCTTCGCCTGCGCCGGACGGAGGCCAACGAAGTCCTCTTGATCGATGTGGCCACGCCGGAATGGGGGAGGGCGCTGACGGAGCGCTTCTGAGAATGTGACGCAGATTTGCAGTCTGCGATCCCCACGCCACCCCACCGAAGACCTCCCGCTCCGGCAGACTGAAAGTCCGCCTCACATTCGACTCTGCACCGCCTCTATCCGCTCGGCCGCCGATGTTCCAGGCTTGTCCTGCACGCGCCTGCCACGCCAAGCTTTTCCCCATGGACAAGACCGAAATGCGCCTCGACCCGCTCACCGAAGCGTGGACGCTTTTCTCCGCCGCCCGCGCCCTTCCGCCGGAATTCGGGTCGGTGATCGGGAACGCCCCGGCCAGTCCGTTCGTTGCCGGGCGTGAACAGTTGGCCCCGCGCGCCTTGCACTCGGTCCCCGCGGGACGCGAAGGCGGATGGCAGGTGCGGGTGGTGCCGAATCGGGCGCCCGCCGTCCGCATCGAAGGCGATGCGCAGGCGCATGCCGACGGCTTTTATGACCGCATGGACGGGGTAGGCGCGCACGAAGTCGTGATCGAGGATCCCGGCGCCGCTCCGCTCGAAGAGCTGTCGCTCGAGGCCCTTCAGAAAGTCATCGTCGCCTGGAAAGTCCGGATGCTCGATCTGACCAAGGACACGCGGCTGCGCAGCTTTTCCGTGGTCAAGAACGTGGGCGCAGCCGCCGGCGGGCGGGTGGCGCACAGTGTCAGCCAGCTCGTGGCGCTGGCCATCGTGCCGCCCGTGCTGCGGCGCAAGCTCGAAGCGGCCCGCGCCTTTTACGCCCACAAACGCCGCTCCATTTTCGAAGATCTCCTCGCTGAGGAATTCCGCTCGGGCACGCGGCTGGTCTATGAAAACAACGGCTTCGCCGTCTTTTGCCCGTACGCTTCGCGCGCACCGTTCGAGCTGGCCATTTATCCGAAGCGGCAATGCCCGGATTTTCACGGCGTGAGCGATCAGGAAACGGCCCAGCTCGCCGATGCCTTGCGCATCGGCCTGCGCCAGCTCAATGGCGCGCTGAATCATCCGCCCTACAACCTGTTGCTCTACACCGCGCCGTCGCGCACCCCGCGGCGCGATCACTGGAACAGCATCGAGCAGGACTTTCGGTGGCACATCGAGGTGCTGCCCCGGCTCTACCATCTCGGCGGACTCGAGCTGGCCACCGGCTGCTGGGTGAATAGCGTCTGGCCGGAAACCGCCGCCACCTGGTTGCGCTCCGTCGAGCTGGAGCCATGACCGGACGTCAGGTCTTCTACGAAGGCAACGTCCAGGGCGTCGGCTTCCGTTTTACCTGCAAACAGATTGCGCGGGGCTACGACGTGACGGGCTGGGTGCGCAACCTGTCCGACGGGCGCGTCGAGATGCAGTGCAGCGGGGAAAACGGCGAGGTCGAAGCCTTCCTCAAGGGGATCGTCGATAGCGAACTGAAGAGCCACATCGACCGAACGACCGTGCACACGATCCCCGCTTTGGAGGGCCCGCGGGGTTTCCAGATCGTGCACTGAAGCCCGTTGCGCCGGATCGGGCATCTCCATAACCTGCCGCGATGATCGCTCAGCTCCGTGAATTGTGGGGTGGACGAATCCCGTCCGCTGCCGCAAATAACCGTCCGGCATCGATCCGGTAACGATTCCGTAACGGCTCGAGACGATTCTGGGCCGATCGACATGTCCACTCCCGCCATCGCCATCCAAAATCTGAGCAAGGTTTACCCGATCCCTTTCCGGCGGGAAAAAGTGGTCGCGGTCAAAGACCTCTCGCTCGCGGTCGAGCCGGGGCAGGTCTATGGCCTGCTCGGGCCAAACGGCTCGGGCAAATCGACGACCATGAAAATCGTGCTCGGCCTGGTCCGCCCGACCACCGGGAAAACGGAGATTTTCGGCCGCGATTCGACCGAGGTGGAGAGCCGCGAGGACGTGGGCTTCCTCCCCGAGAATCCGTATTTCTACAAGTTCCTGACCGGCGAGGAGACGCTCCACTTTTACGGGAAGATCTGCGGTCTGCGCGGAGCGAAGCTGAGCGCCCGGTCGAAAGAACTGCTCCATCTCGTGGGCCTCGAAAACGCGGCGCAACGGCGCATTGGCGGCTATTCCAAAGGCATGCTCCAGCGCATCGGCCTGGCGCAGGCCATGGTGCAGGAGCCGCGGCTGCTGGTACTCGATGAGCCGACCGCCGGAGTCGATCCGGCGGGCTCCCGCGAGATCCGCGATCTGATTCTCGATTTAAAACGCCGTGGGATCACCGTGCTGCTCTGCTCGCATCTGCTCGGCCAGGTGCAGGAAATCTGCGACCGCATCGGCATTCTCCATCAGGGCGTGCTGGTGCGGGAGGGCCGGCTTGGCGACTTGATCTCGATCGAGAATCAGACGGAGTTGATCCTTGAGAACGCCACGCCCGAACTGCTCGCCGATATCCAGGCCGCGGTCGCGAAGTCGAAGGCCCGTCTGGTCGAGGAGCGCAAACCGCAGACGACGCTGGAACGCTACTTCCTGGACGTCACGCGCCAGCCGTGACCCGCCGATGAACATCCAACACCTAACCTCCAACCTCCAACCTCCAATCCACCGCCAGCATCCGCCATTGGATGTTGAATGGATGGTGGAGGTCGGATGTTCCGTCCCATGACCGCCACGCTCCCCGCGACCCGGCACCAGTTTTTCTCCCTCGCTCGCGTCGGCGCGATTGCCTCGAATACGCTGCTCGAGCTCGTGCGCCTGAAGGTCTTTTACTTTCTGCTCATCTTTGCGCTGTTGCTCATCGGCAGCTCGGCGTTCTTTGCGAAGCTCTCCTTCCAGGAACAGTTTCAAATGCTGAAGAATTTCGCACTGGGCGCCATGTCCATCTTCACCTGGCTCCTCGCGGTGCTGGCCACAGCGATGATGCTGCCCAAGGACATCGAGGATCGGACGCTCTATACCATCCTTGCCAAGCCCGTGCCGCGCTTCGAATACCTGCTCGGCAAACTGCTCGGCGTCCTGGCGCTGCTCTTCGTCGCCTTGAGTTTCATGTGCGTGATGTTCGTCATCGTGCTCTACGCCCGGGAGCAAAGTGGCATCGCCGATGCCGTGCGCGAGAATCCACCGGCCCAGGTCGCCGCCGCGATCGAGCAGGTGAAAGCGGCGACGTTCACGACCAGTCTCATCCCCTGCATTGTCGTGATTTATCTCAAAGCCGCGCTCTGCGCGGCGCTAACGCTGCTGCTCTCGACCTTCGCCACCTCCTCCATTTTCACGATCATGGTGGCCGTGGTGGTTTATTTGATTGGGCACGTCCAGCCCATCGCCCGCGAATACTGGCTCGCCTCCGCGTCGGTCGGTGCGCCGACGAAAATCTTCCTGGCCCTTATTTCGCTCGTGTTTCCGGATCTGACGGCCTTCGACCTGGTGGACGACATCTTGGTCGGAAATATCATCGCTTTCGGGCTTTTTATGAAGACGGTGGCGCTCGGCGTCACCTACATCGCCGTGTATTTCCTCGCCGGCTATTTCATGTTTTCGGCGAAAGAACTATGAGGCGGCGGCTGGTGATGGTGTGCGTCGCGCTTCTCGGATTCGGCGCGGCGAAGCTGCCTTTCGAGCGCGGCCTCGAAGCCCAGCATCGCGCCGCTTTTTTTCACGGTGCGAGGCTCGACCTCAGCCTGTGGGAAAGAATCGGCCAGATGGGATTTCTCGCCGCCTTGAGCGGCTTTCGCGCCGTCGTCGCCGATGGCCTCTATATTGATGCCCATGTCGCTTGGGAACACACCGAGTGGGGCCGCGTGAAACTCGACTTCGATGCGGTAACGGCGCTCCAGCCGCGCTGCGTGCTTTTCTGGGACCAGGCGGCATGGCACATGGCCTACAACGCGAGCGCCGCCGCGTTGCTCAATCCCAAACAGCCGCGCGAGGCGCTCCGCATCAAGGCCCAGCGGGAGTACTGGAAGCTGGGCGAAGATTATCTGCTGCGCGGCATCGCCAACAATCCCGAACGGCCGCTGCTCTACGACCGGCTCGGCTTCCTCTACCGCGAAAAGTTCCAGGACCACTGCAAGGCGGCAAGAGCTTACGCAGAGTGCGCCAGGCTGCCCAAAGCGCCACAGTACGCGCACCGCTTCCACGCCTACGAGCTGGCGCAGTGCCCCGGCCATGAACGCGAGGCCTATGAACTGCTCCGTTCCCTCTACCGCCGCGGCGAAGACGAGCGGCTTCCGACGCTGCTGCGCTGGCTGGACTATTTGCAGGAAAAATTAAGTATTCCCCCAGATCAGAGAGACTATATTCCGCCCCGCGCTACCCCCTGAAATGCGATTTGCCATCTTTGGAGACATCCACGCCAACCTCGAAGCGCTGAAGGCCGTGCTGGCGGACGCGGAAGCGCATGGCGCGACGCACTACGTCTGCCTCGGCGATGTCGTCGGCTACAATGCCAACCCGCACGAATGCGTGGAGATCGTGCGCAACCTCGAATGCCCGGTGGTGAAGGGCAATCATGACGAGCAGGCGTCGATCACCGAGGATCTGGCCGGATTCAATCCGCTCGCCGAGGAGGCCATCAACTGGACCCGCCATCATCTCACGCAGGAGGACAAGCAATGGCTGCGCGACTTGAAAATGGTGCGGCAGGTGCGCGACTTCACCATCGTCCACGCCACGCTCGATACACCGCACAAGTGGGGTTACGTCTTCAACCAGCTCGACGCCGCGGCGAGCTTCAATTATCAGCACACCCAGGTCTGCTTTTATGGGCACACCCATGCGCCGCGGGCCTACATCCGGGACACTTCGGTCAAGAGCCAGACGCTCGATAAACTGCAGATCGAGGCGGGCAAAAAGTATTTCATTAACTGCGGCAGCGTCGGCCAGCCGCGCGATGGCGACTGGCACGCCGCCTACGTGCTCTTCTCGCCGGACAAGCATCTCATCGAGTTGCGCCGCATCGAGTACGACATTTGGGCGGCGCAGGACAAGATCGTCGATGCCGGCCTCCCGCAACGGCTCGCCGACCGGCTTGCCTTGGGGAAGTAATCTTGAATGCGGAATTGAGCGAGAGCGCCTCTCCGAAAGGCCCATTCAAGATTCCTGATTCAAAAGTTCCGTCCTCGATCCTGGCCATCAAGCCGAGTTCGCTCGGCGATGTCGTCCACACCTTGCCCGCGGTGGCCTTGCTCAAACTCCAGTGGCCCTCGAGCCAGTTGCGCTGGCTGATCAATCCGGAGTGGGCTCCGCTGCTCGCCGGCAATCCGCACGTCGATGAAGTCGTCATTTTTCCGCGCCGCGATTTCCGGGGGATTCGCGGATGGATGCGGATTCCCGGGTGGGCGAAAAAGATGGCCGCGAGCAAGGCCGATCTCGTGCTCGACTTCCAGGGTTTGCTCCGCAGCGCGCTGATCGCGCGGCTCTGCCGCGGTGGAACCGTTATCGGCTTGTCGGATGCCCGCGAAGGAGCGCGCTTTTTTTACGATCGGGTGGCCGACGTCGGCACGGCGCGGCATGCCGTCGATCGCTATCTCCGTCTCGTGGCAGATCTCGGCATCGACCTTGCGCAGCTCGAATGGGCGCTGCCGCCGGGAAATCCGCCCGCCAGTTGGGAGGAAACCGGGCCCTTCGTGCTGCTCCATCCCTTCTCGAGGGGCCCCGGCAAGTCGCTGGCCGAAACGGAAGTGGCGGAGTTTTGTCGCGCGCTGGCGCCGGTCCGGGTTGTCGTCGCTGGCCGCGCGGACGAGGCAATCGAGGTGCCCGGGAACGCCACCAATCTATTGAATCAAACCAGCCTCGAAGAACTGATCTGGCTCATCCGCCAGGCGGCATTCGTGGTGAGCGTGGACAGCGGGCCGATGCACATCGCGGCCGCGCTCACGCCAAATCTGGTCGCCATCCATACGTGGAGTGATCCCGCAAAGGTGGGGCCGTATTGTCCTGAGGCCTGGGTGTGGAAAGATCGGGCGCTTTGCAAAATGCGCGATTTTGGCGGGGCGGGGGCTGGTCACGAGTGCCTGGACATCCGCGCCCTCGCGGTCTTCGTCGCCGCTCGCGTCGCGGGCGATCTTCTCGGGTAGGGTGGGCGTCCCGCCCGCCGTTGTCGGCGTCCCGCCGACAACTCCCGAACTACCGGGCGCGTGATCTGCGGAAGACCCGTCATCCTCGCGAAGATCGCCGCGGGACGCGGCGATCGGCGGGCGGGACGCCCACCCTACCCGAGGCGGGGGAGGATCGTGCTGCCTGCGGAGCCGGTGCGGCTCCGCCCCGTCAGCCGGCGATCAGCCGCAGGATCGCGGACTTTTCCGCCTTCGCCGGAATGACCGCGCCGCACTGCTCCTTGGCAATGTCCGGATCCTTGAGTCCATGACCCGTCACCGTGCAGACGATCCGGCTGCCGGGATCGATGCGCGGGAACGGGCAGGTCGCGCACGGCGCCGGTCCGAGGCACTTGAAAAGCCCGGCGATGCTCGCGGCGCTGGCGGGCTCGACAAAGATCCCTTCGCTCGCCGCCAGCCACTGCTGCGCGGCCAAAATCTCCGCATCGGTGACGATGTCGATGGAGCCGTTGCTGTCGCGGATGGCCGCCGTGGCGAGGTGCCAGCTCGCGGGATTGCCAATCCGGATCGCGGTCGCGACGGTCTCGGGATTCTCGACCACCTTTCCATAATAAATGGGAGCGGAACCGGCCGCCTGGAAACCCGCCATTTTCGGGAGCTTCGTGGCCTTGCCGAGGCCGTGAAATTCCCGGTAACCCATCCAGTAGGCGCTGATGTTGCCGGCGTTCCCGACCGGCAGGACGTGGATATCCGGCGCATCGCCCAGGACATCGATGATCTCAAAGGCCGCGGTCTTCTGGCCTTCGAGGCGGTAGGGATTAATCGAATTCACGATCGCGATCGGCTCGGTTTCGCCGATCTCGCGCACGAGCCGCAGCGCGTCGTCAAAATTCCCATCGATGGCCACAACCTTGGCGCCGTACATGAACGCTTGCGCCAGTTTGCCGAACGCGATCTTGCCCGCGGGCAGGAGCACGATGCAGGCGATGCTCGCGCGGGCGGCGTAGGCAGCGGCCGCGGCGCTGGTGTTGCCGGTGCTCGCGCAAATCACCGCCTGCGAGCCGGCTTCCACGGCTTTCGAAAGCGCCACGGTCATCCCGCGATCCTTGAACGATCCGGTGGGGTTCATCCCCTCGTATTTGATGTAAACCTCGCAGTCGCGCCCCACGCGCGCGCTCAACTTCGGCGAATAAATCAGCGGCGTGGAGCCCTCATTCAAGGAGACGAACGGAGTCTGGGCCGTGACCGGAAGATACTCGCGCCAGCGGGCCATCACTCCGCGGTCGTAGTGGGAAGGCGAACGGTTCACGCGCGTTGGGGCAGGACGCTGCCGAGGGCGAAAATGGGACGCGCCGCGACCGGCTCCATTTCGATCAACTCGATGATCTGTTTGGTGAACACGGGCGGAATCTGGCCTCTAAGCTGAGCCGTCGCAAGCGCCGGGGCTCAGGCGAAATTCTCCACCCGGATCATCCGTGGCGCCTTCTTCACACAGGGCAGCACTGCGATCTTCTCGAGCGCGGCCAGCATCTGGCCGTGGGTCGCCTTGTGGATGACGAGGACAAGCGGCACCGCTTCGCCTTCCGCGCCCTCGGGCTGAAAAATGGAAGAGATGCCGATATTGAATGAGCCGAGCGTTCCGGCCACCTGCGCCATGGTGCCTGGGCGGTCCTCGACGAGCACCCGCAGGTAGTATTCCGACACGATCCCGTCGAGCGGCTTGCAGGTGCCGTAAAGACCGTGCGGCATGAAGCCGTAATTGCTGCGGGGTGAGAGGAGCGCGGCGGCGGCATCCGCGATGTCGGCAATCACTGAGCTCGAAGTGGGATCCTGACCCGCGCCGCGGCCGTAAAACAGGGTGTCGCCGACGACATCGCCCTGCACCGCGAGCGCATTGAAAACGCCGTTGACGCTCGCCAGCACGTGCTTTTCCGGAATCAACGTGGGATGGACGCGCACTTCGATTTCGCCGTTGGCGTCCGCCTTGATGATCCCGAGGAGCTTGATGGTATAGCCCAGCTTGCGGGCAAAGATGATGTCGTTGGCGGTGATTTCCTGGATGCCCTCGACGAAGATCTTGTCCTCCGGAACCCAGAAACCGTAGGCGAGCGAGGCGAGAATGATGGCCTTGTGCGCCGCGTCCCAGCCGTTCACATCAAGCGTCGGATCGGCCTCCGCATAACCGGCCGCCTGCGCCTCGGCGAGCGCCGCGGCGAAACCGAGCCCGCTCTCGACCATGCGCGTGAGGATGTAATTGCTGGTCCCGTTGATGATGCCGTGGATGGACCGGATGTGATTGGCGATAAAGCCCTCGCGGATCGACTTGATGATCGGGATTCCGCCCGCTACGGCCGCCTCGAAAAAGACGGGCACCTTGTGGCGCGTCGCCGCTTCGAAGATCTCGCGTCCGCGCTGCGCGAGCAGGGCCTTGTTGCCGGTCACAACCATCTTGCCGCGCTCGATCGCCCCGAGGATGAAGCGGAAGCTCTCCTCCTTCTGCCCCATGAGTTCGACGACAATCTGGATGGAGGGGTCCTCGAGCAAATCCTCCAAGCGCGTGGTGAGCAACTCGGCGGGCACGGCGACTCCGCGGTCCTTTGCGAGGTCGCGAACGGCGATTTTCGGGACCGTCAGCTCGAAGCCGAGCCGCTCTCTCAGCAGGGCGCGATTTTGCGTCAGGTGCTTGAAAACACCTGCGCCAACGTTGCCCAAGCCTGCGATGCCGACGCCAAATTGCTGCATAGAGAAAGGGCGCGGACTATCACGCCGCGCTCTTTGCCGAGGCAAGCGGATTTCCCGCGGGCGGCACGACGGAATCTGCGGTCCCGGAGGGACATTGGAAATTAGCCGGTGGCGCCAGCCACCGGGAACCGCACGAAGAGCGATCCCGCCCCGGAGGGGCAGCGTTGGAACAACCACGCGGGGGAATCCCATCACCCCTGCCGGGGCGGGCTCGTTTTTTCCAAGTCCGGTGGCTGGCGCCACCGGCTAATTTCCATCGTCCCTTCGGGACAAAATCAGGCGATCTTCTGCGCGGCGCGTTTGCGCTGACCGGCGTCGAGGATCTTCTTCCGCAGCCGCAGGCTCTTCGGTGTCGCTTCGACGTATTCGTCAGGAGCGATGTATTCGAGGGCGCGCTCCAGGCTCATCTTCAGCGGAGGCGCGAGACTGATGCCTTTGCCGTCGCCCTGGCTGCGCATGTTGGTCAGCTTCTTGGCGCGGCAAGGGTTCACGGGCATGTCGTCGGGGCGGGCGTTTTCGCCGATGATCATGCCTTCGTAAATTTCCTCCTGCGGGGCGATGAAGAGGCGGCCGCGCTCCTGGATGGTGTCGAGCGAATAGGCGGTGCTCACGCCGCCTTCCATGGAGACCAGCACGCCGTTATTGCGGGTCGGAATTTCTCCTTTGTAAGGACCGTATTCCTTGAAGAGATGCGACATGATGCCGTGCCCTTTGGTGCAGTTGACGAGGTCCGTCTCGAAGCCAATGAGGCCGCGGGTCGGGACAACCGCTTGCACGGTGACGGTATGCGGCAAGTGCTCCATGTGCACGATGTCCGCTTTGCGCGAGGCGAGCGACTGGAGGATGTCGCCGAGGTTTTCGTTCGGCACTTCGACGTAAAGGTTTTCGAAGGGCTCCAGCAGCGTGCCGTCGTCGGTGCGCTGGTAGATGACCTCGGGCCGGGAGACGAGGATTTCGAAACCTTCCCGGCGCATTTGCTCGACGAGGATGGCGACCTGCATTTCGCCGCGGGCCTTCAACTCGAAGTGGCCGGCGACCTCAGTGTCCGCGAAGAAGATGGAGACGTTGGTGCGGGTTTCCCGGACGAGGCGCTCGCGGACCTGGCGGGCGGTGAGGAGCTTGCCTTCCCGGCCAGCCAGGGGGCCATCGTTGATGCACATCTTCATGGTGATCGTCGGCGGATCGATGTCCACGAAGTGCAAGGCCATCCGTTCCTCGGTATCGGTGATGGTTTCGCCGATGAAGGCGTCTTCAAAGCCGCAGAGGCCGACGATGTCGCCGGCGCTGGCGTGCTGCGTTTCAACTTTTGCCAGGCCGATATGGGTGAAGATGGCGGTGATGGCTGCGCGCTCGCGGCGGTTTTCCTTGCCGATGCGCACCACGCTGTCGCCGACTTTGACGCGGCCGCTGACGATGCGGCCGTAAGCGATGCGGCCGAGATAGTCCGAGTAGTCGAGATTGGAGACGAGGAACTGGAAGTAGCTGACGTCCGACGTCGGGGGAGGGGGGATGTGCTTGATGATTGCCTCGTAGAGCGGCTCCATGGTCGTGCTCAACTCGTGGATCTCCCGCATCGCGTAACCCTGCTTCGCGCTGGCGTAAATGACCGGGAAATCGAGCTGCAGATCGTTGGCGTTGAGCTCGACGAATAGGTCGAAAATCATGTCCAGGACCTTGTGCGGGCGGGCGTTCTCGCGGTCGATCTTGTTGATGACGACGACGGGCTTGGCGCCGTTTTCGAGGGCTTTCTTGAGGACAAACTTGGTCTGTGCCTGCGGGCCGTCGTGGGCATCGACGACGAGGAGCACGCCGTCAATCATCTTCATGATGCGCTCGACTTCGCCGCCGAAGTCGGCGTGGCCCGGAGTATCCACGATGTTGACGTGGTAGTCGTGCCACTTGAAGGCGGCGTTCTTGGCGCGGATGGTGATGCCCTTCTCCCGTTCCAGGTCCATCGAATCCATGATGCGCACCTCGGTGGCCTTGGCCTCGTTGGCGCGGAAGGTGCCCGCTTGCTTGAGCAATTGATCGACGAGGGTGGTCTTGCCGTGATCGACGTGCGCGATGATGGCGATGTTGCGAATGTGTTCCATGTGAATTTCCTCTGCTGTAAGGTCGGCGATCAAGGGGGCGCGGAATATGGAGGCCGATGGGCAGGTCGTCAATGGGCGGAAGTCGGTCCCGAAAAAACAGCAATGCGCGGGTGCGTTTCGTTCTGGCCCCTTGACCCGGCTGCCTGCATCCCGTACTGACTCGCCCTCCAAACCAACCTCCAAAAATCATGGGTCAGCAAACCAACAAAATCCAAAAGCGCCGGCGCCGCCTCAATTACCTCGAACGCCTGAAGGTCAAGGCGAAGGAAACCGCCGTCGCCAAGGCTCCGAAGAAGAAGGCCGCGCCAAAGAAGAAAGACGCCGCGGTGGAAGCCGCGCCGGCGGAGTGATCTGATCGGCCAATGGCGATCGGGGCGCCCGAGCACTCCCGCATAGAGATCGCGGTCCGGTCGTCGTGCGCTACCTGATCGTCGATGGCCATAGTGTGATCTTCGGGTGGCCGGAGCTGCGGAAACTGCACGCCCGGCGCACCTGGCTGGCGCGGGACGAACTGGTCAAGACGCTCACGGAATATCAGGACGCGAGCGGGGTGCGCGTTGTGGTGGTCTTCGATGGGCGGGGCGTCAAGGCAAACGAGGATACGATGCCGGGCGGGATTCAGGTCTTTTACTCGGGCGCCGGCCAGACGGCCGATGACATCGTGGAACGGCTGGTGGCGAAATACGCCGCCGAGCATGAGATCACGGTCGCAACATCGGACCTCCTGGAACGGCAGACCGTCAGCACCTTTGGCGCGGTGGCGATCTCCGTCGAGTTGCTGCGGGAGTTTCTGAGCGAAGCCAGGGGCGATCTCTCTCGCCGGATCAAACAACATCGGCGGAAGTAGCGCGCACCCAGGGGCGGGTATAGTCCGAATGGTTGACCCGGAAGCCGCTTTTCGGAGTGCGCCTTGCCCGAAATTTGTTCAGCGCCCATATTCTGCGAGGCCTGCTCTCGCCTCCTGTTTCGAATGACCTATTCCGCCGCCCAGCTCTCCCAAATCGACGTGCCCCTTTGGTTTTGCCTCAAGGCTCAGCCCAAGCAGGAGCATCTCGCGGCGATGGGCTTGCGCCGGCAGTTGCAGATCGAGTGTTATTCGCCCCGGCTGCGTTTTCGCAAGCCCACCCGGAGAGGGGCCGTGTGGTTCGTCGAGTCGATGTTTCCCGGCTACATCTTCGCCAATTTTAACTACGCGGAGCAACATCGCCGCATCCAGTCGTCGCCCGGGATTCAGTGCATCGTTCGTTTCGGAGAACTCGTCGGCGCGCTCGATCCGGCGATCATCGCGGCCCTGCGGGAGAACACGGGCGACGAAGAAATCGTCACCATCGACCCGCAGTTGAAGGTGGGACAGTCCGTGCAAATCACCGAGGGCGCCTTCCAGGGACTCGAGGCCCTGATCACCCAGGTGCTGCCCGCCAAGGAGCGCGTCCGGGTGATGCTCGAATTTCTCGGCCGGCCGGTCGAAGCGGAGATCCCCTCGGGCAAGATTCTGCCGAAGATTTCCCCGCGCCTCTCCGCGCCGTAGGGGGCAGATCGACCACGCCCCCGGGTTAGCGTCGGGCGGGTGGCCGGTAATCAGTGCTCAGTGCTCACTGCTAAGTGACTGCTGGCTGATTGTTGAGCACTGAGCACTGATTACTCACCCGCCCCTGGTTCCACGCAGGCGAATTCAGCCGTGATACTCCTGGAGCGATTTGACGCTCAAGCCGTGCGTGCGGAGGGCGCGGATGCCGTCGAGGCTGGCTTTGGCCGCGCGCAGGGTGGTGATGATCGGAATGCGGTTCGCGGTGGCGGTGCTGCGGATTTTGACTTCGTCCTCGCGGGCGACTTTGCCGCTCGGGGTGTTGATGATCAGGGCGAGTTCGCCGTTCTTGATCATGTCGAGGGCGTTGGGGCGGCCTTCGTTGAGTTTGAAGAGTTTCTTGACGGGGATGCCGGCGGCTTTGAGCGCGGCGGCGGTGCCGCTCGTCGCATAGAGTTTGAACCCGAGATCGGCAAAGCCGCGCGCGATCTCGATGGACTTCGGTTTCTGGCGATCGGCGAGGCTGATGAAGAGGTTGCCCTGATTTGGCAGCGCGGGCTGCGCGGCCATCTGCGCCTTGGCGTAGGCGAGGCCGAGATTCTGGTCGATGCCCATGACTTCGCCGGTCGATTTCATTTCCGGCCCGAGCATGATGTCGATGCCGGGGAAGCGGATGAACGGGAAGACAGCTTCCTTTACGCTAAAATGCTTCGGCACGATCTCCTGCGTGAAGCCGAGTTCCTGGAGCGTCTTGCCGGCGATGATTTTCGCGGCGAGTTTCGGCAGCGGGACGCCGATGGCTTTGCTCACGAACGGCGCGGTGCGGCTGGCGCGCGGGTTGACTTCGAGGACATAGACGACGTCGTCCTTCACCGCGAACTGCACGTTCATCAGGCCCTTCACCTTCAGCTCGAGCGCCATCGCCTTGGTGGCCTTGGCGATCTCGGCTTTGACTTCCTCCTTGAGCGAAAACGGCGGGATCGCGCAGGCGCTGTCGCCGCTGTGGATGCCGGCTTCTTCGATGTGCTCCATGATCGCGCCGATGACCACGGTCTCACCGTCGCTGATGCAATCGACGTCCACCTCGAGCGCGTCCTCGAGGAAGTGATCGACGAGAACCGGATGCGTGGTCCGCGGAGCTTGGGGAGCTTTGGCAGCGGAGAGCGATTGGGGGGTCGAGAGAGCTTGGGGAGCGCGGGCTTCCAGCCCGCTCGGGCCGGCATCCTGCCGGGCAGTTCCCTCCTCGCGCGAAGCGCCACTCATGGGATCAGGAGCTTCGTCCGCTCGCGACAAAGCTCCCGGCTGGAAGTCGGAAGCGGCGGGCTGGAAGCCCGCGCTCCCCTCAATCGCTTCCCGCACATAACGCCGCAAATCGACCTCGTTGTGCACGAGCTGCATGCCCCGTCCACCAAGGACAAAGCTCGGGCGGACGAGGACGGGATAGCCGACTCTTAGCGCGACCGCGGCGGCTTCGTCTTCGGTCACGGCGGTGCCGCCGCTGGTCTGGCGGATGCCGAGTTTGTCGAGCATTGCTCCGAAGAGCTTGCGGTCTTCGGCGATCTCGATGCTCTGCGGGGAGGTGCCGATGATCGGCACGCCGGCGGCTTGCAGGCCAGCGGCGAGGTTCAGCGGGGTCTGGCCGCCGAACTGCACGATGACGCCGAAGAGGTTCTCGCTCTCCTGCTCGCAGATGTTGAGCACGTCTTCGAGGGTGAGCGGCTCGAAGTAAAGCTTGTCGCTGGTGTCGTAGTCGGTGGAGACGGTCTCGGGGTTCGAGTTGACCATGATGGTCTCAAAACCCTCCTCGCGCAGCGCGAACGCGGCGTGCACGCAGCAGTAGTCGAACTCGATGCCCTGCCCGATGCGGTTCGGTCCGCCGCCGAGGATGATGACTTTCTTTTTTCCCGAATCGCGCCGCTCGTTCTCGTCGCCATACGTGGAGTAGTAATACGGCGTGTAAGCCTCGAACTCGGCCGCGCAGGTGTCCACGAGGCGGTAGGTGGGTTGAATGCTCGCGGACTTTCGATTCGCGCGAATCTCGGCATCGGAAGTTCCCGTCGCGACCGCGATCTGGCGATCGGAAAAGCCGAGTTTTTTTGCGCGATGAAGAGCCGCGCGTTGGTCGGTAAATGAAGGAAGTTTCGGATCGGAATCCTGCATCCCGATCCATGTAAACAACGGATCGTCCTGCGAGCTTTTCGGATAGCTGGAGACGATTTCCCGGATGTTTTCCAAAAACCACCGATCGATCTTCGTCATCTCGAAGATCTCTTCGACCGTCCACCCGCGCTGGAAGGCCAGTCCAAGGCAGAAAATCCGCGCTTCATTCGGCACCGTCAGCTTCGTGCGCAGGGTATCGTCGTCCACTACCTTGTCCGCCCCATCGCCGATCAACCCAAACCGCTTGATCTCCAGACTCCGCAGCGCCTTTTGCAGCGCCTCCTTGAAGGTCCGCCCGATCGCCATCGCCTCGCCGACGCTCTTCATCTGCGTGGTCAGGACCGGGTCGGCTTGCGGGAATTTCTCGAAGGTGAAGCGTGGCACCTTCACCACCACGTAATCGATGGTCGGCTCGAAGCTCGCGGGCGTCTCGCGGGTGATGTCATTGCGCACCTCGTCGAGCGTGTAACCCACGGCCAGCTTGGCGGCGATCTTGGCGATGGGAAAACCGGTGGCCTTGCTCGCCAGCGCCGAGCTGCGCGAGACGCGCGGATTCATCTCGATGACGATCATCCGCCCGTTGTCCGGGTTGACCGCGAACTGGATGTTCGACCCGCCCGTCTCCACGCCGATCTCGCGGATGATCGCGAAGGACGCGTCGCGCATCACCTGGAACTCGCGATCGGTCAGCGTCTGGATCGGCGCCACGGTGATCGAATCGCCGGTGTGCACGCCCATCGGATCCACGTTCTCAATCGAACAGACGATCACGCAATTGTCCGCGCGGTCGCGCATCACCTCCATCTCGAATTCCTTCCACCCGAGCAGCGACTCCTCGATGAGCACCTCGCTGACCGGCGAAAGATCCAGCCCGCGCGCCACGATCGTCTCGAATTCCTCCTTGTTGTAAGCGATGCCGCCGCCCGAGCCGCCCAGCGTGAAGGCCGGGCGGATGATCAGCGGCAGCGTGCCGAGTTCTGCGAGCACCTTGCGCCCTTCCTCCATGGTGTGCGCCGTGCCCGAGCGCGGCATGTCGAGGCCGATCTTGATCATCGCGTCCTTGAAGGCCTGCCGGTCCTCGCCTTTGTGAATCGCCGCCGCGTTCGCTCCGATCATCTTCACCCCGTATTTCTCCAGCACGCCCGACTCGAACAGCTTCATCGCGCAATTGAGCGCGGTCTGTCCGCCCAGCGTCGGCAGCAGCGCATCCGGCTTCTCGCGCTCGATGATTTTCTCCACCACCTCCGGCGTGATCGGCTCGATATACGTCCGATGCGCAAACTCCGGATCGGTCATGATCGTCGCCGGGTTCGAATTCACGAGGATGACCGTGTAGCCTTCCTCCTTCAGCGCCTTGCACGCCTGCACCCCGGAGTAGTCGAATTCGCAGCCCTGCCCGATGACGATGGGACCGGAGCCGATGAGGAGGATTTTGTGCAATGAAGGATCTTTGGGCATGGCCGGACGGCGTTGGGCGAAAAGTGCCGAGGTTCTAGCAGCGACCTGCCGCAGGGGCAAGGGTCGCCCGAAATTCCTCCGCCGCGCTGGAGAAAGGGACCTCTTTCCAGTGGCCGGTTGTCGGAGGTGGGATAAATTGCCGGCGTGAAAATTCCGCACCTCCCGTTACCGCTGGTTTACTGTTCTGCGATCGCCTTTGCCCTGGCCGCTCCGGCGCCCGCGGCCAGGGTCGTCGCGATCGGTGACAGCCTGACTGCCGAATACGACACCATCCCCAGCATTCCCGGCTTTTCCAGCGAGGCGACCGCCTACGCCGAGGTGACGGTGCCCGGCTGGGAATCGATGAGCTGGGTGGAGGTGCTCAGCCGGGTGCAGCGGAAGAACTTCGATTTTGGCGGGAACAAGAAGCTGCCCGACATCTGGTCGATACCGCGGCTGAGCGGCTACGAGTACAATTGGGGCATCCCGGGGATCGAGGCCGGGCAATACGAGGATTTCGTGACGAGTTCCGTCTGGTCGAACTTTGCCTATTTTGCGCTCCGGCAACCGCTCGAGGATCAGCTCAAGAACCGCGTTCAGCGGGTGGTCATCTGGCTGGGTGCGAATGAATTTCGCGCCCATTACGGCGCGCTCTACGATGGCGGGGACAGCAAGCGGCTCATCGATGGCCTGATCAGCGACCTGGGCCGAATCGTCGATTTCACCAAGAAGAAAAACTCCAAGCTCCAGATCGTGCTGGCCAATGTTCCGGATCTCGGCGCGACGCCGTCCAAAAAGGCCGCGCACCCGGACCCGCAGAAGCGCGCCAGAGTCACCGCGGCGACCAAAGCCGCCAACGCGCGGATCGCGCAACTCGCCGTGAAGAAAGGCGTGGCTCTGGTCGACGTGTATGCGCAGACGGCCCGCTTCGTCCAGGGCGTGCCGGTGTTTTTCGGCGCGGTGCAGATCATCAGTGACCAGGACTCCGACAACGATCCGCACTACGCCTTCACCCGCGATGGGCTGCACCCGAACACGGCGGCACAGATTCTCAACGCCCGCGCCATCATCGACGCCTTCAATCAGCGATTTGCGGCGGGCCTGCCTCAGATCACCGACGCGCAGGCTTTGACGCTGCTGGGCATCAATCCAAACGAGCCGTTTTACGACTGGCTCGCGAGCTACGGGCTGACGAACAAATCGTTCATTGCCGATCTCGACCTTGATGGGCTCACCCAACTCGTCGAATTCGCCTTCGGCCTGAATCCCACGCAGCCCGATGCCGATCAGCTCCCGGTGACCATTGGCGGACCCGTGCCGGGCATCGCCGGTGCGGTGTCGATCCACTATCAGCCGGACCCTTTGCGGAAAGGGTCCGTGCGCGTGCAGGCGCAGTATTCCCTGGATCAGCTCGTCTGGAAAAATGTGCCGGCGAAGAACGTGATCACCCATTCCGACGGCTCGTTCACGGCGGTCACGCCGACCAACTCGCAGCCCCACCTGCGGCTGTTGGTTTCCACGATTCCGCCCTCTGGCTCGACCGTTTCGGTGTCCTCCATTTTGTCGTTTGACTGAATGTGAGCCTGGTGGTGGGGCAGGCGTCCCGCCTGTCGAAAGTGAGGCAGGCGTCTCGCCTGACCAGTGGCCGCGACCGGCGGGACGCCGGTCCGACTTCCTCGCAGGCGGGACGCCTGCCCCACTTGAATCCCCTCAGCGCACGTTTGGCGCGGTGATCTCGGGGGTCCACGGACGCGCAAACCGCTGAAAGAGCGACTTGGCTTGCACCGGCGAAATCCGGGGCACCTCCGAAAGCAGGCAGGCCATCATGCCGGCCACGCGGGGCGCGGCGAAGCTGCTGCCGGTCACTTTCTTGATCGCTCCGCCGCACCATGGCACCTCGACGTCCACCCCGCGCGCGGCGAATTCCACCAGGCTGCCCGGCCGATAATAGACATCCCGGTCGCTCTCGATGGCGGCCATGTTGACGGTCAGCACCGAGGAGAAAAAACCCGGCCACTCGGCCCGGCCGGAGTCCTGGTTATTGCAAGCGGCGACCACGTGCACCCCCTTCAGATAGGCTTCGTCCACCCAGCTCTTGTACTTGAGCACGTGTTCGAGGACGCCGCAGCCCAGGCTGCAATTTAGGATGTGGTAGCCGCGCTCGATCGCCTGGCGCGCCCCCTCGAGGATGATCGCGGTCCGCGCGGAGAGCGATTCGCCCAGCACCCGAATGCTGCCGATTTCGACCTCCGGCGCGGTCTGGCGCAAGATTCCGGCCACCGCGGTCCCGTGTCCGTAAACGTCGCGCCCCTCGCCGGGGACCACTTTTAGCATCATCCCATCTTCGACCACCGCGATGTCATCGACGAGTTCCAGGCCGCGCAGCGCCGGATGTCCCACCTCGATGCCCGAATCCAGAATCGCCACGCGGACCCCCCGGCCACGGCCTCGGTTGATCGCCAGCCAGGCTTCTTCGGGCGTGATCCAGCTATTCACTTAGGATCCCTCCAGACCGAGCGCCAGCGTGATGAGTTGGTGTTCGATGAGTCGGGCCAGGACCGATGCCGTGAGCTGAATGGAGGCGAGATTTTCCGGGGAGAAACCGGGCGGGTCGGAATCGATGGCGCCGGCGGGCTTGAGTTGCACGGCGGAGATGACGCCCCGCACTTCGCCGGCAAAGTAAAAGGGGACGGCAATCATCGAACAGGTGACCAGGCCGAGCTTTCGGTCGAGCCGCGGATCCTGCCGCTGGTTCTTGTGCACCTCGTTTTCGCAGATGGGCTGCTCGGTGGCCACGACCATGCTGATCATCCCCGTGCTCAGCGTCTGGCGGAAACTGCCGACGAAGGCCGCGGCGTTGGGACCGGTATTGAACCGTGGGACGAGGTTGCTGCGGCTGTGATCCAGCAGCCAGACCGTGCCTTCGTGCGCGCCCGCGCGAGCGAACCCCTCGCCGAGCAGCGCGCGCATGGTCCGGTCAAAAAACTCATCGAAAGCGCCCTCGCCGAGCATCTCCGCCGCCTCTTTCATCCGCGCCGAAACCACCGGCCTCCACTGCGTCAAGCGCTCGTCCGGCAAAACCGTAAATCGACCATCACTCATGCCGCGCAGGCGTAGCGCCCGACTCCGGCGAGGGCAAGCGCGAAATGGCTTACCGAATGATGCCTCGCGGGCTGCTCGTGATGAAAGCCAGCAACTGCGCGAGTTCGGGAAGCTCCGGCAGGTCGCTGCGAATCTGGTCGATCGCCTGCTGCAGGTTCTGCTCGGAACGATAGATCATCCGATAGGCTTCCTTGATGCAGCGGACCGTCTCCTCGCTGAAGCCATGGCGTTCCAGGCCCACCTTGTTGAAGCTGCGGACCTTGGCCGGATTGCCGTCGGCGATCATGAAGGGCGGCACGTCCTGGACGATTTTCGAGCACCCGCCGGTGAGCGCATGCCGGCCGATCCGGCAGAACTGATGCACCGCGGTCAGGCCGCCGATGACCGCGAAATCGCCCACTTCGACGTGGCCCGCGAGAGTTCCGTTATTCGAAAAAATGACGCCGTCGCCGACGATGCAATCGTGCGCGATGTGGCTGTAAGCCAGGAAATTTCCGCGGCTGCCGAGGCGCGTGATCGAGCCCGGTGCAGTCCCGCGGTGCACGGTGACGAACTCCCGGAAAGTGTTCTCGTCGCCGATGGAAAGGTGAGTCGGTTCGCCGGCATACTTGAGATCCTGCGTCTGCTGCCCGATAACGGCGAAGGCATGGAAACGGTTCGCGCGCCCGAGCCGGCTCGGCCCGTGCAAGCTCACGTGGTGCTGCAGCCAGCAATCCGCGCCCAATTCCACATCCGGCCCGATCACGCAATAGGGCCCGATCTCGCACCCTTCTCCCACCGTGGCTCGCGAATCAATGATCGCGGTGGGATGAATGGTCGCCGCACTCACGGATCGACAATGCCGAACATCATTTCCGCTTCGGAAACGACCTCGTTATTCACCAGACAACGTCCGCGCGCTTTGCAGATGCTGCGCTTGCGCTGCAACATCTCGACTTCAATAAAGAGCGTGTCGCCGGGGACCACGGGCTTCCGGAACTTCACCGAATCCGCGCTCATGAAGTAACCGATGCGCCCGGTATTGCCGGGCAGGCGGAGCAGTAGGACGCTGCCCACCTGGGCCATTGCTTCAAGCTGGAGCACGCCGGGCATGATGGGGTGGCCGGGGAAATGGCCCTGGAAGAATTGCTCGTTCATCGAGACACACTTCACGCCGGTGCACTTGTTCTCCCCCTCGAGATCGACGATGCGATCGATCATCAGGAACGGGTAGCGGTGCGGCAGCATCTTCATCAGATCGTTGACATCGAGGATGTCGCCGCCCTTGGGCGTCACGGCCGGTGGCACCAGCGCCATGGTCCGCGCAAACTGCTTCGCCATCGCCCGGGCCAGCTCCGTGTTCGGCCCGTGCCCCGGCTTGACGGCGATGACGTGGCCCTTGATCGGGCGGCCAAAGAGCGAGAGATCACCGACGATGTCGAGGATCTTGTGGCGGACAAACTCATCCTTGAAGCGCAACGGCTCCTTGCTGAGCACGCTTTCGCCGCGCACCACCACCGCATTCTCCAGACTGCCGCCCTTGATCAGCCCTTTGTCCATGAGCGGCTTCACGTCTTCGTAAAAGACAAAGGTGCGCGCCGGGGCGATCTCCTTTTCAAAAAGGGCCGCGGTGATTTCGGTGGAATAGAATTGGGTAAAGCGGCCCTCCAGGCCGACCTGCGTGCAGGACACGCGAAAGCCGGAGTCCGGCACAATGGTCATGAGCGAGCCCGTTTTCGTTTCGATGTGAATCGGTTCGGTCACCTCGTAAATCGCGCGGGGGAAACCCTGCTCCACGAGGCCGGCTTTGCGGATCATTTCGACGTAGGGCTGCGCGCTGCCGTCGCCGATCGGCGGCTCGTTGGCATCCATCTCGATGATCACATTGTCCACGCCCAAGCCCGCCAGCGCGGCGAGCACGTGCTCCACGGTGTGCACCTTGACGTTGCCCTCGGCGATGGTGGTCGCCCGCTCCACCGTCTTGACGTTGTCGATCTTCGCCTCGATCAGCGGCTCGTCCGGCAGATCCTTGCGGCGGAACTTGCGCCCATGGCCGGGCGGGGCGGGGTGCAGGGTCAGCGTGACTTTTCCGCCAGTGTGGAGCGACGAACCGCTAACGCTGGCGCTTTTGGCAAGGGTGTGCTGCTGCTGCGGCTGGCTGCTCATGAAGGACAGGGGACGAAAGGGCCGCTCTTATGGCGGAGGCGGCGGGCAGCGACAAGCCCCTTGTCACTGAATTGTCACCCGCGGCCCCTCGGCGCTGCCGGGGGGAGGACGCCTGCTCAGTCCTTGCCCCCGAGTGGGAAGAGGAGCGAATCGACGTAGCGCTGGTTGCTCTTGCGCAGGCGGTCCACCATGATCCGGCCGATCGCGACGAGAAATTTGAAGGCCGCTGTCGGATACACCCCCGCGATCGCGGAAATGACCGCCTGGGTGATCTTGAGGAGCACGCAATCGTTCAACGCCAGCACGTCCGCCGAGCGCGGACCTTCATCGACCAGCGCGAGTTCCCCGAAGAAATCGCCGTCGCGCAGCACCGCCAGCTCGATATCCCGACCGCTGCGGTGGTGAACGACGCGGGCCTCGCCGGTCACGAGGACGAACATGCAATCGCCCGACTCGTCCTGCTTCACGATCGAGTCCCCGGCGACCGCCTTCACCGGATCACACAATTCCAGCAACTCATCGAGCTCTTCGTTGGTGAAGTCCTTGAAAAGCACCGTCGCCTTCAGCTTGTCGCGGATCTCAGTGTTGCTGTTCATGGTGGAGGAGTTTGCCGTCGCACAGGCGAATGCGTCGCGCGGTCTGGCGGGCGATTTCTTCGCTGTGGGTGACGACTAACAGGGTGGTCCGACGCTGAGAAGAAATCTTTTGCAGAAGCGCCATGACTTGAGCGGCATTGGTGGAATCGAGGTTTCCGGTCGGCTCGTCCGCCAGCAACACCTTGGGCTCGTGGATCAGCGCGCGGGCGATGGCGGTGCGCTGAAGCTGGCCGCCGCTGAGCTGGTAGGGGCGGTGCCCCGCGCGATCCGCCAGACCCACTAGATCGATGATCTGTTCCGCTTTCGGGCGCACCAGCCCCAGCGGCTGGCCTTGGAGGAGCAGTGGAAGGCAGACATTCTCGAAGACACTCATCGTCGGCAGCAGATTGAAAAACTGAAAGACCATCCCAAGCTGGTGCCGCCGATAACGCGTCAGCTCCGCCTCGCTCGCCTGATGCAAGGCGAGCCCATCGACCACCACCTCTCCGCTCGTCGGCGTATCCAGGCCGCCGATCAGGTGCATCAACGTGCTCTTGCCGCAGCCGCTGGGACCGGTGATCGCGACGAATTCGTGCTCCGCAATCTCGATCGAGACATCGTCCAGCGCCGCGCCGGAGGCCGCGTAGCGCCGGGTGACGTGACGCAGGGAAATCATTCGCTCGAAATGGTCATCCTGGTGGTAATCTTCATCGGGCACCGGCGCTTACGATTACGAGCAACCAGAGAATTACGAAATCATTTCGCATCATCGACGAAACCAGCGACTGGATCGTCGTCGAGAAGCCGCCGTTCGTGGAGGCGCATCCGAGCAAGCCCAACGGGCGCGTCACGCTCTGGGATGGCCTGCGCGAATTGCTCGCCTACGAGATCGTGAATGGCGGGCAGGTCTCGCTGATCAATCGGCTCGACCGTGAGACCAGCGGTCTGACCCTGGTGGCCAAGACACACCTGTCCGCCCGCGGGCTGCACCTCGAAATGGAAGCGCGCCGGATTGCCAAGGAATATCTCGCGCTGGTCTGGGGCTGGCCCGGACCGGATGATTTCGAAGTCGATCTGCCGATCCTGCGCCAGGGCGATCGCGGCCCCTCGCGCATTTACTTGAAGCAGGCGATCCATCGCGAGGGTGCGACGGCCCGAACCCGTTTCCACGTCGAGCGGCGGTTTATTCGCCCGAGCAGCGCCGGTGACCGCTTCGCCCTCATTCGCGCTTTTCCGGAAACGGGCCGCATGCACCAGATCCGGGTGCATCTGGCGCAGGCTGGCCATCCGGTCGTCGGCGACAAGCTCTATGGGCCAGACGAGGGTTGTTATCTCGAGTTCATCGACACCGGCTGGACTCCAGCCCTGGCGGAGCGGCTGCTGCTTCCGCGGCATGCGCTGCACTCCGCCGCGCTGCACCTGGCCGACCGGCAGTTGAGCTGGCATTCGCCGCTGCCCGCGGACCTGGCGGCGTGGGCCGGGGAGAATTTTTGCTAGCGACTCCGGAGGGACCAGCCCTATAAAACCCGTCTTATGTCACGCTTGGGCAAATGCCAGAACTACTCGGGATGTCTGCTCGCTTATCGCGGCGAGGAGACGGAAGTGCCGGACGGTCAGCCCTTCGTCTGCGCGGAATGCGGCAAGGCGCTGATCGAAGTGAAACCTTCGGCGGGCAAGCGGATCATGCTGGCGGGAGTCGGCGTGCTCCTCATCGCCGGCATCGCCGCCGCCGTGGTCTTTTGGCCCAAAATCAAGGAGCGGGTGGAAAAGAAACCAGGCACGCCGACCACCAGCACGACGCCAGGCACGAGCGCGCCGCCGAGCACGAGCGCGACGCCAGGCAGGGGGGCCACGATCGCCAGCTCCACGGCGGCGCCAGTGCGCATGACTCCCGAACCGGTGCCGGTTCCCAATCCCGATAAGGTGGGCGACGCCGAACCACCGCCCGTGGTCAAGGGCGAGGTGAAAATCAATCTTTCGGTCGACCCGAAGGTCAAAGCCGAGGTGCTCAAACGCATCGACCTGATGCCGAACATCACCCCCATGAACAAGGACAAGCTCTACAACAGCGTCGAGCGCGCGCGGAAGATGGGCCTGGTGGTCACGGTGCCCTTTGGCAAAGGCAAGACGGCACTCGCGCCCGCCGACATCCAGGCGCTCAAGACCGAACTGGAGAGGCCCGAGCTGGCCAGTCTGCGCTCCGATCCCACGGCGGTCTTCGTTATCCTCGGCTATGCCGATCCGAAGGGGGACGCGAAGATGAACCTTGGCTACTCGCAAACCCGCGCCGACGTCGTCGTCGCCGCGATGAAACACGAGTGCGGGGTGCTGAATGTCGTCCACGCCGTGGCCATGGGCGGATCCACGCTGCTCGACGCCCAGAACCTCGAGAAGAATCGCATCGCCGAGGTCTGGGTGGTGCTGCCGTGAAGAGAGTTGATGGTTGAGAGTTGAGAGTGGATTGGCGCGCCCGCGGGGGGCGCGGCTCACCTGCGAAACGGCTTGCGCCAGATTCCGCGCCTTTCACCTTCTACTTTCAACCTCGACTCTCCGCATGCCCGCCCACCTCGCGCTGATCAGCGGCCTCCCGCCCAAGGTCTTCCCCCTCGAAGAAGGCACCGCGATCGCCGGCCGCTCGACGACCGTGGATGTGGAACTCTCGCACGTGGAAATCTCCCGGCAGCACTGTCGCTTTGCCTGGGATGGCAGCACTTGCACGGTCGAGGACCTGGGCAGTGTCCGGGGCACCCGGGTCAATGGTGAGCGCATCAAGGCGCTGACGGTGCTGCGGCCTGGTGATCGGGTCGGCGTGGGGCCGGCCATTCTCGAATTCGGTCTCGGTGAGGCGCCGGAAATCGAACCGGACGCCGTGGTCGAGCCGGCCGAAGAGGCAGCGGAAATGCTCGTTCTCGGAAAAAAGACCGATCGGATCGAAGTCGATCGTCAGCTTTTGATCGGCCGCGAGCCCGGCACGGATGTCTGGCTCAATCACCCCGGCGTGTCGCGCCGCCATGCCAAGGTGGCCCCGGTGGAAAACAGCGGTTGCATGGTCACGGACTTGCACAGCACCGCGGGTTCCTTCGTCAACGGGCATCGCTTCGACACGCACGAGCTCACGGTCGGAGATCGCCTGCAGATCGGGCCGTTCTGTTTTCAGTTCGATGGCCACGCGCTGAACCGCGTGGCCAACACTTCGGGCGGCACCATTCGCAGCACGGGCATTTTCGTGCGCCGGCCCGGATTGACGATCCTGGATAACGTCACCATCCAGATTCCGGCCTCCCGTTTTGTCGGCATCATTGGGCCCAGCGGCGCGGGCAAATCCACCCTGTTGCGGGTGATCAGCGGCATGGACGCTCCGGAAGACGGCGTGGTCCTGGTCGATGGTGAAGACATGTACGCCAGCGACGCTACGCGCTCGTTCGGCTTCGTGCCGCAGGAAGACATCGTCCATCCGGAACTCACCGTCGCCGACGCCTTGCGCTTCAGTGGGCGGCTACGCCTCGCCGCGGACACCCCGCCGCTCGGACTGGTCAAGCTCGTCCTGCAAACCATGGATCAGCTCGGCCTGCGCGAGCATGCGGGCAAGACGATCACCCAGCTTTCCGGCGGTCAGCGCAAACGCGTGAGCGTGGGGGCCGAGTTGCTCGCCAAGCCTTCGATCCTGTTCCTTGATGAACCCAGTTCCGGCCTCGATCCCGCGACCGAGTTCAAGCTCATGGAAGTGTTGCGCGATCTCGCCGACACGGGATGCACGATCGTCTGCACCACGCATGTGATGGAGAACGCGTTCCTCATGGACCAGCTCATTGTCATGGTGGGCGGGTGCCTCGCCTTCCAGGGCTCCGCCGCGGAAGTGCGCAGCTATTTCGGCGTGAACAAGCTCACCGCGCTTTACGACCAGTTGCTCGAGCGCCCCGCGAAGCACTGGCAGGACGCCTTTCACCAACGCACCGAGGCCGGTGGCCTTCCGGAAGAGACGTCCCCCCTGAAGCGGGCCGCCGCCCGGGCGCGCCGGGCCTTCGCGCTGCCAATCCTCCTCGCGCGCCAGTGGGCCATCCTTCGCTCCGACTGGCGCAATTTCGTTATTCTGGTCGGGCAGCCGCTGGTCATCGCGGCCCTGGTTTGCTGGGTGACCGACGAACGCGCGCGAGTGATGTTCTTCGCCTACATCGCGACGCTCTGGTTCGGCTGCAGCAACGCCGCGCAGCGCATCGTCGAGGAACTGGCCATCTACAAACGCGAACGGCTCGTCGGCGTCGGCGCCCACGCCTATCTGGCGAGCAAATTCATCTTCCTGACCGCAGTCACGGCGCTCCAGGCGTTGCTCCTCTACGCCGCGGCCTTGCTCTTCGAAGGCGGACGCGACGGGGCGGTGTCGTGGCAGATCGCGGCGCTGCTCGGCACGACGGTCGCCGGTGTCGGCATGGGTTGCGCGATCTCCGCGCTCGCCCGATCGGTGATGCAGGCGGTGATGATCGTCCCGCTGCTCCTGATTCCGCTGATCATCTTTTCCGGCTACACCGTGCCGCCGACGGAGATGTCCAAGGCGGTGCTCTTCGTCAGCCGCCTGACGCCGACCTTCTCGGCGCAGGTCGTCATGGACACGAGCTTCCTGTGGAAACGCACCATGGAGGGCGAATTGATGCGCGACCACGGGCAGTCGTTGCGCAACCTTGATCCCGAGCGCGAAATCGAGACCGGCGCAACCTTCAGCCGCAGCCGCGCCGCCTGGCTGGCTCTGGTCGGGCATGGTCTGTACCTGGTCTGCACCTATCTGATCTCGTGGGTCGCGCTCAAAGCGCAGGAGCGCAAATGAGGTTGTGAGGCCATGGCAAATCCGACTTTCAATCGGCCTGGATCGAGACCGAGCGGAGATGACACATGCGGCATGGACTCGCGAGCGGCACTCGGGTAAGCGCATGGGCGCCGCATGAATCTGCCGAATCGACTCACGGTCGCCCGCTTCTACCTCACCGCGGGTTTCGTCGCTTCCATGACGCTGGCCTGGCGCTGGAGTCCGCCGGGTGAATCCCCGTGGCTGCCCACGCTGCCGAGCTGGAGTTGGGGGTATTCCGCGGGGCTGGTGCTCTTTGTGGTGGCGGCGCTGACGGACTATCTCGACGGTGAAATTGCGCGGTCCCGCAATCTGGTCTCGGATTTTGGCCGACTCATGGATCCGCTGGCGGACAAGGTCATGATGGCCGCAGCGTTCATCTGTCTCATCCCCGAGCACGCCATTCCCGCGTGGGCGGCGATCGTGATCATCAGCCGCGAGTTCCTGATTACCGGACTGCGGCTCCTGGCGGCGAGCAAGGGGGTCGTTCTCGCCGCGGAGAAGCTGGGCAAGCACAAAACCGCCTGGCAGATGGTCACGGTGATCTATTTTCTCGTGCTCTTGTCGTTGCTGGAGTTTGAACGGGCAGGGGTCATCACCGGCCTCTATTGGTGGGCGCACGCCTGGAAGTTCGGCGGGGGACTATTGATCGCCGTGGCCGTGGCGCTGACCCTTTATTCCGGCCTCGGCTACCTTTGGAAGCACCGCAACTTGATCGTCGCGGAATGACTCCTCCACGCCCGGAGAATCCGCCTCCAACCCATGCCTGTGGGACCGGTCCGGGCCGGCCCTGTGCCTGCGCCGCTACTTTCTAACGATCACTTGATCGCCGGGAAGCAGCTTGGGATCGCTCGCCGGATTCTTTTCGATGTCTTTGATGTTGAACAGCGTGACTTGGTTTTCGCGAATCAGGCGAATCCCCTTCGGACTCGCAAAATCATCCAGACCGCCGGCATTGTTGATCGCGGAGTTCAGCGTCAGATCGGTTGACCACAACTGGCGCCCCGGCTGTTTCACGCCTCCGCCGACGGAAATGTAGCGATTGTTTTGCACGAGATTGATGCTCACCGCGGGATGCGTGAAAAGCTTCTCGGCCACAAGTTTGGTTTGGAGCGACTTCTCCAATTGCGTCGGGGTGAGTCCGACCGCGCGCATCTCGCCAATCAGCGGCACGTTGATCGAGCCTTCCTGGCTGACCGTGTATTGGGAGTTGAAGTCTTGCGCGAACTCAGCCGGAACTCCGCCCAGGCGCATCTCAAAAATATCGCCCGACCGAAGCGTCGCAATGGTTTGGGACCACCCGTCCGCGATGAATGAGCTGAGCATCAGCAGGGGAAGCAGGAAGAGTCGCATGGTTCAGTATTCCTCGTTTTGGTGATGGGCAGACGCTTATTGCTTCACGACGATCTGATCGCCGGGAAGGAGGCTGGGATCCACCGCAGGGTCCTTGTCGAGATCGTTCAGGTTGTACCAGGTGACCTTGCGGTCCCGGATCAGCCGCGTGCGCCTGCTGGCAAATTCAGTCGGGCCGCCGGCCATCTGAATCGCGGAGTTGAGCGTCAGATCGTTGCTCCAGGGGAACCGCCCGGGACTTCGCACCGCACCACCCACCGACACAAAGCGGTTATTTTGCACGAGATTGATGCTCACCGTTGCATGCGTGAAAAGCTTCGCGGCAACGAGCTTGCTCTGGATCGACTTCTCCAATTGCGTCGGGGTGAGTCCGACCGCGCGCATCTCGCCAATCAGCGGCACGTTGATCAAGCCTTCCTGGCTGACCGTGTATTGTAAGGTGAAGTCTTGCGTGAACTCAGCCGGAACTCCACCCAGGCGCATCTCCAAGATTTCGCCCGACCGAAGCGTGGCGATGGTTTGGGACCACCCGTCCGCGATGAATGAGCTGAGGAGCAGCAGGGGAAGAAGGAAGAAGCGCATGGTTCAGTATTCCTCGTTTTGGTGATGGGCCGCCTTGGCGGCCGCGGCGGGGGCAGGGGGCACCGCACCGCGCGGGGCCGGGCGGCGTTCCGGTTCCTGACGGGGCGCGTAGTAATCGGTGTAGTTGTTGTAGTAGCCGTACCCTTCGTCGTGCTTGGCATCGACGTTGTTGATCACCACGCCAATGAGCCGCCCGCCGACGTTGACGACCGCCTGCTTCACGCGCTGGAGCATGGCCCGCGGAAAACGCCGGTGCTGGACGACCATGATGGTCATGTCCACCTCGCTCGACAGAACCGACCCGTCGCTGACGCCGAGGATGGGAGGCGAGTCGAAAAAGACGAGGTCATACTGGCTCTTCAGCTTGCGCACCAGGTCGGTCATGCGTTGCGAGTTGAGGATGCCGACGGAATCACTCGGAAGCTGTCCGCTGGGAATGAAGGAAAGGTTGTCGATGCGAGTGGTCCGCACGATCTCCTCGAGGTCGGCCTTGCCGCGCAGGTAATCGGTTAAACCGAGGTTGTTCTCCACGTCGAAAAAGAGCTGCTGCGCCGGACGCCGCAAGTCGGCGTCCACCACCAGCACATTGTAGCCACCCTTCGCGCAGGTGTAGGCGAGGTTGTTCAAGGTCGTGGATTTGCCTTCGCCAGGTCCGCCGCTGATGAGCGTGAAGGTGTTCGCGTCGCGACTTGGTTTGTTGAACTCGACGTTGGCCCGCAGGATCCGGTAGGCTTCGGCATCCGCGGTATCGCCGGGCGTTTTGATCAGGATGGAGACGTCTTTGGGGATGACCGCCAGGACCGGGAGCTGCAGGAAGCGTTCGGCGTCGTCGAGCGTCTTCACACTGGTATCGAGATACTCGATGAAGAAGGCGAGACCAACCCCCACCACCAAACCGAAAACCGCCGCGACCGCCATATAAGCAGGAACCTTTGGCCTGGCCGGGGCGCCCGCCGGCTCGGCTTTTTCCCAGATCTTCCCGGGGTTGGCTTGAATATTGATCTTCATCCGTTCCGCAGTGAGCGTCAGCTCTGCGTTCTCCATTACCTTTCGCGCCTGAATGTATTTATTCTTGGCGTCCACGTATTCGAGCATGTTCGTCTTCTGCTCAATTTGCGACTTCTGGGATTTCGCGAGCTGCTTTTCGAGCTCCCCGAGGCGGGACTGCTCGATGGTTAGTTTCGTCGCCAGCCCTCCGCGGATGCTGTCCAACTGTCGGCTCAGGATCCCTTCGTAAACCACCCGCTGAGCGCCCAGCGCTTTGAGGCGCGGATGGTTCGTCCCGACTCCCGAATTCAACAGCCGCGCTTCTTCGGCCATCGCCTGGTGCAGCAGCGGGGTGTTTTGCAAGACAGTCGGATCATCGATTCCCAACGCCCGCAGCGCTTCCAACAATTCCCCCGGCCCCAGACGTTCGATTCGCTGGATTTGGGTCGAAAGCTGACTGACCAGGGCGCGCTGTTCGTTCACCTTCGCCGAGTCCTGCATCATGGTGGTATCAACGATTCCCGGCGCCGAGGCGCTGCTATCCGGGTCGGGGTCGTTAATGCCTTCCCGGGCCCGAATGCGGGCCGCCAGCCCGCCGGCCTCCTCGACGACTTTCCGTTGTTTCCGCACCTCCTCGTCCAACTGCGCCAGCCCCTTGTTGACGTCTTGCTCGATATTGGCAATGCGCTTCTCCATGTAAACACTCGCGATGGTGTTGGCGATGTTCGAGGCCAGGACCCGATCCGTGTGATAGACCCCGATCTCGATCAGCCCGGTGCCGCGGAGTTCCTGAAGCTGCATCGAACGCTTCAGCCGGTTATAGACCTGCTGCAACGGCAGGCGCGGCGCGCCCGGTCCCGAAAATTCCTTGATCAGATCAAGCCGCTCGATGACCGGGTAGAGGATTTCCGTCTTCTGCAGGATCTGGAACTGGGTCGCGACAAAATTCTGATTGTAGGTGCGCTGCGCCGATTGCCCGTTCATCTGCACGGGTCCCGAATTGTCCTCCTTGACCTCCATGGTCACCTTGGAAAGAAACTCCTCCGGGAGAAAGTGGGTTGTGACGCCAGCGGTGACGATCACCAGGAAAAACGCCAGCATGATCAGCCCCAGGCGCATCTTGATGACCCGCCAATAGTCGAGAAAGTGAAGTTTGACTTCGCTGGTGTCGTTCATAAGGGGAGTGGGCGGGCAGGGAAAAAGTTGATAATAATAAGCGCACTCAACAAATCCGCAACCGGACAATCGCCCGGAAACGCCCTTTACGCCAATTTGAACGGCTAAAATTCGTAGTCGAACCCCGTAAAGAGCCGGTTCCGGAAATAATCACTGTTACCCGGGTCATCGAAGACCGTGGTATAGGAGTAGTTCAGGTTGAAACTCCAGTGGCGGCTCAAAGTGTATTCGAGGGCGAGAGTGGTATCGAGCGTGTCCTCGGTGGTCTCGATATCGGCGATGTCGTTCGTGGACGTGCGGTGGATGGCATTGATCGCGAGCGCGGTGCTGAGCCGCGGCGTGAAAAAATGGGTCACGTTCACGCCGGTGCGAAAGCTCAGCACTTCGGTGTTCGGGTCGGGCGGTTCTTCAAAGCCGAAGCGACCGTTCAAGCGCAGCACGCTGGCCCGGCCCAGTGCATAGTTGAGCGTGGTCTCCAGGTACGGGGCCGTGGATTTCTTGCCGGTTTCGTCGAAAACTCGCGTTGATCCGCCGAGGCGCAGCGTCGCGCCAGCCCGCCGGCTCACCGCGATATCGAGTCCGATCAGGGCGAAGTAGGAGACCGAATCCAGTGACGGATTTTCCGGATACCAAGTGGCGCCGTACCGGCCTTCCACGACGGCCGTGAGCCGTGGCGACCAGAGGTACCGCAGTTCCGTCCCCAGCAGGTAAGCCTGGTAGTTGCCGGTCTGACGGAGCTTCTCTTCGAAGCTCAACTGATTGTAGCTCAGACTGCTCACCGTGGAAAACCGCGGCGCCCAGCGATAGGCCAGATCGAACTTGCTCGTGAGATTCAAGTAACTGCCCGCGCCCGTTCTCGTCGGGGTATTGATTTGGGATAGGTCCGGTTGGGAGAGGTAGGCCGCGTTGACAGCGGCGGTCACCTGGAGCCGCGGCGTAAAGCGGTGGAGAAAGAGCACCGCCAGCCCCCCGTTATGTTCCTCCTTCTGCTTGGGGCGATTCCAGTAGTAATCCTCGTTCACGTTCAGATCGAGGGTGAAGACGCTCCGGCGGGTGGCCGTCTGCACCTGGACGCCGAGGCTGGCCCGCGAGATCGCGCTGGCCTTCCGCTTCGGCTTGGGCAGGCCCGGGATGACGATCTCCTCAAACTGGGGATCCGTTCCCGGCACAAAGACGGTGTTGAAGCGCGGGGAGGCGGGCGCGGGACGGATGGGTGAGCCAATCGGCGTCGGACCCTGTCGCACTGGGACGGGCACGAGAATAATCTGGTCCTCGGTGCCCGCCGTGGTCTGAACGCGGATCACCTGTTCCGGCACCTCCCGGGCGTGGGTGGGCGTTTGGAAAATGTTGTCATCAAAACCGATCGAGCCGTTGAGCTTGATTTCGAATCTCGGCTTGGCCAGCCGCCCCACGCCGGCAACATAAACCTCCGGCGGCCGCCCATAGCCCGTCGAGATCGAATAGGAAGCCGGCGCTGATTCACGCGGCTTTTCTCCCCCCCCCGTGTCTGCGGAACCCGTCGCGTCGGGAGTGCTGGCCGGACCCCCCAGCGTGGAACCCCCCGTGGTGCTGCCTCCGGTGGTGGTGCCGCCCGGTGGCGTGGCGCTGGGCGTGGTCCCGGCGGGGGCGCTTCCGAAAATGGAACTGCCCCCCGTGGACGGGCCGGAACTGCCGCCGGTGGGGCTTTCGCTCCCGCTCCCGAAGGAAGAACTGGCGCCGCTGCCCGAACCTCCGCCGGAGGTCCCCGAGCTTTCCTGCGCCGTCGCCACGGCGAACAAGCACCAACTGGCGAACAGCCATGGGATGCAGTGGCGGGATGAGATCGTCACGAAATAAGCTCGAAAAACGGTTGAGGCGGGGATAACGGCGGCCGGCCAGAGGCTCGCTTAATCGAGCCTGTGGGGGGAAGCAAACCATTAGTGATGTGATGCACTAAAAGGGCCAGGAATTCTGAGGACGGCGCTCGTCGGCGTTGCCAAGTTGAGTCGAAGAGTGGGGGAAGAGCAGCGTCCCAGAGCCGAGCGGGAGTCCGTCGGCGTTGGAAACCCTCGCCCTGGAGCATTGGAGGCTGGCTGCTCAGCGATGGGTGTTGCATCCTCCGCGGTTCATTACCACAACCGCCCATGCGCTTCCTCCCTCTCGTCGCCGCTCTGGCGGCCACCGCCGCCCTGGCCGCCGACGACTACCCGCTCGGCCTCGACTCTCAGCCGCAGGAAGTCTGGCACGGCGAGCTCAAGCAGGCCACTTTCGACCAAAGCGCCATCTTTCCCGACACCACGCGCGACTACTGGGTTTACGTGCCGAAGCAATACGACGGCGTGAAGCCGGCGTGCCTCATGGTTTTCTTCGACGGCGGCGGCTACGCCAAGGCGGACGGCGCGTCGCGCGTGCCGGTCGTCTTCGACAACCTGATTGCGAAGAAGGAGATGCCGGTGACGATCGGGGTTTTCGTCAACCCCGGAGTCATCAAGGCGACGCAGCCAGGCGCCAAAGACCGCAGCAATCGCAGCTTCGAATACGACTCGCTCGGCGACGCCAATGCGCGCTTTCTCCTCGAGGAATTGCTGCCCGTCGCCACCCAGGGACTCAACCTCACCAAGGATCCCGCCGGCTGGGCGATCTGCGGCGCCAGCAGCGGCGCCATCGCCGCCTTTACCGTGGCCTGGGAAAAGCCGGACGCGTTTCGCAAGGTGGTCAGCCACATTGGCAGTTTCACCAACATCCGCGGCGGCTACGTCTATCCCGCCTTGATCCGCAAGACCAAGGACCAGCCCAAGCCGCTGCGGGTCTTCCTCCAGGACGGCAGCAACGACCTCGACAACCTGCACGGCAATTGGCCGCTCGCGAATCAGGACATGGCCGCGGCGCTCAAGTTCGCGGGCTACGACTACCGGTTCGAGCTCGGCACCGGCGGCCATAGTCCCAGGCACGGCGGCGCCATCTTCCCGGACACCATGCGCTGGCTCTGGCGCGACTGGCCGAAGGAATAGAGCGTATCGGAACGATTCCCAGGATCACGATTCAGGGTCGGCACAGCGCACCTTGGGTAGAACGCGCCAGCTCCAGATGGCCGCGGCGAGCATCCAGAAATACGAGGCGAGGTTGAGCAGGGTGCCGCGCGCCGCGGGGAGAAAGTCGCCGATGACGCGGAGGACTGCGGCGATGAGGAGCAGCGCGGCGGCAGACCGGAGAAAGGGGAGCGGCTGCGCAAAAAGGTGTCCCTGGCCGCTGTGGCCGAGGACGACCCGCGTGGCCACGGTGAAGGTGATCAGGGTGAACCCGCCGATGAACACGAGGTGCAGGCCCGCGAGGCGCTGCCATGGCCAGAGCACCGGAAGCAACAGGCCGAGCACGAGGAGCACCAGCGCGAGCCGTAGATTGCGGGTGATCGTCACGGGCGGTGCGGCGGAGAGATGCGCGGGGATTTCCGCGCCGAGGAAAACGGCCGTGGCGACCAGGCGGACGACGCCCGCCACGCGGGGCGCCGCGGTGAAAGCTTCGATCACGAAACTCGCCAGCAACGCCGCGCCGATGCCCGCGGCGAAAAGCGCGCGCCGCATCCACGGCGCCGAAAGCTCGGGCGTGTCCGGCAACTCGGGCTTCGCCGGAAGGATCAGGAAGCGCGGCAGCAAGAAGCCACCGATGCCGAGCACGAGGTAGAGGACGAATCCTTGATTGAGCAGCAGCGAGCCGAGGTGCGCGCCGCCCGGGAAGCCGTTGCCCATCGCACTGACCAGCAGCAGCACCGTGCCGATGATCGCATTCAAGAATCCGAACGCGACGAGCGCGAAGCTCGGTGGCGGCAGATCGGTGCGGCGTGAGAAACGCCAGCCCATCCGCCCCGCGAAGAGCAGCAGCAGGGCTAGAAAAAGCAGGTCGCCGATGAAATACCGCTGGCCGATGTGCAGGCCGACGATGGCGGCGAGCAGGGTGAGGAACGTCCAGAATTCGCTGCGCGAAAAATGCGGGGTGCCTGTCAGCCGCGGCCCGGCCGTGCCAAGGAAACCGATGACAAACGCGCCCATGAAACCCTGGGTCATCAGCCGCGCGTGCATCACGCCCGGATAGAACTTGTGAATGCCGGTGAAAAAGAGCGGCCAGAGCGAAACGCCGGCGATGCCGATCAGCACTCCGACCGGGAAAAAGAGGCGAAAGGGCTCCGCGAGGCAGAGCTCGAAAAACTTCCGCTTTTCGGTGCGCGGCAGTGGTGGGTCGGGGGCGTTCAAGGGCCAGGGTCAAATGCCGGGCGGCTAATCGCCCTCCGCGAGGAACTCGATGAGATCGCGGATTTCGCGCTTGCTGAGCACTGCGCCAAAGTGAGGCGGCATCGGGCTCGGCAGCGGAGTGCGCTCGGCGATGTCGGCGGTTTTCAGCTTTCGCTTCCTGCCGTCGGCGACGGAGGTGATCACCAGGTCGTCGGAGGTTTCAGAGGTGATCACGCCCGGAATTTCTTCGCCGGTTTTCAGCTTTAGCAACGTCGGCTCAAAGCCCATCGCGATGGTCGAGTTCGGAAGGATGAGCGACTCCAGGATGCGGATGCGGTCGGTCGAGTGCCGGAGCCAAGTCAATTCGGGACCGATCTGCCCGCCTTTGCCGTCCACCGAGTGGCAGCGGATGCATCCCGCATCCGGCTTTTTGGTAAAGATGAGGCGGCCCGAATCGGCGTCGCCGCCCTCCAGGCATTCGCGGAAGCGGACCAAGGGATCGGTCGCTTTTGCCAGTTCCCGTTCGCGCTCCGCGAGCATCGCTTTCAACTCGGGATTGTCGCGTTTCGCAGCCGCCTCGAACAAGTCGAGCCAGAGCGCGGGCGGGAGCTGCTGCGCGTGGTAACGCTCGAATTGCGCGAGCAGAACCTGGTCGGCTCCCGGATCGGGCTGCGCCGCGAGCCTCGCCAGCGCCTTCTGCTGCGCGTGGGGGCGGCCCTTTTCGAGCAATGCCGCCTCGTCGGCGACGGTCCGCACCAGCGGCTCCTCCTTCGTGCCATCCGGCACGGGCGGCTCCGCCGCGTTGGCGACGAAAACGAGGGCGAGGAGTGCAGCGACGGCGGTGGAGTGCGAACGCCAGGGTCCTGGCGGTGGAGCAGGGAGGATGGCGCTCGTTCGCATGCGAGCGAAAGCTACCACAGCGAGGTCCGCTCCGCTCCGTCGCGCAAAGTTGCGCCGGCGGCTGGGCACGCGATCGCGCGCGCGGCGCAAGACCGCCTCAACCGCGAATCACCGGCAGCGCCGCGGCGAGGCTGTCGCAATCCATGATGGACACGCACGGCGTGCCTTTGCGGGTGCGGTTGAGCAGCCCCGCGAGCACGCCGCCAGGACCGAGCTCGATGAAAAGCTGGCAGCGCTCTTCGTCCACCAAATACTCGAGGGTCTGCGTCCAGCAGACCGTGCCGGTCACCTGGTCCTGCAGCGATTCACGGATCTCCTCCGGCTCGCGCACCGGCCGCGCGTCGGTGTTGCAGATCACGGGGAAGCGTGGCGTGCTCAGCGGCGTCTTTTGCAATTCGTCGCCCAGCTTGACGAAGGCCGAATTCATCAGCCGCGAATGATAGGCGCCGGCGACATTCAAGGTCTTGGCCACGCGGATGCCGTGTTCCTTGGCCAGCGAGACCGCCAGGGCGATGCGCGAGCTCTCGCCCGAAATGACGATCTGACCGGGGCTGTTCAGGTTCGCCACATCCACGTCGCATTCGGCGGCCAGCGCGCGCACCGCGCTTTCGTCGCCGCCGATCATCGCTGCCATCCCGCCCTGGGTCTGCTCGCAGGCTTCCTGCATGAAGAGGCCGCGCCGCGCCACGAGACGCAACCCGGTTTCGAAGTCGAAGGTGCCCGCGGCGGCGTGCGCCGTAAACTCCCCCAGCGACAAACCCGCGGCGGCGCAGACCTTGAACTCGCCGATTTCCTGCCGCAGCGCCGCGAGGCAGGCGAGACCGTGCACGAAAAGCGCGGGCTGGCAGTTCTTGGTTTGCGTGAGTTCCTCCTCCGGCCCCTCGAAGGTCACCTTACTCAACGGGTGTCCGAGGATCTGATCGGCGTCGGCGAAGAGTTGTGCCGCGGCGGGGTACCTGGCCGCGAGATCCTGGCCCATGCCGACGGTTTGAGCGCCCTGGCCGGCGAAGAGTAGTGCAATGCGTTGATCGGTCATGGTTGGGTATATGGGGAAAGAATCGCGCGGGGGGCCGGGTGGGATTGTCCGAGTTGAAAGAGGCGGGCCGTACGATACGCCGCCCGTTCCAGGAATTCAGCACCGCAGTTCATGGCCGCCTCCAGCGCGACGGGCTGATCCACGAGCGGACAGATGGCGTCGAAAACTTCGCTCAGGGCGTCGCCGCCCAGGACCGAGCCCGCGAAGGCGATCACCCGCTTGCCGTGGCGGTGCGCGAGGGAGGCGACTCCGGAAGGGCCTTTGCCGTCCAGCGTTTGATCGTCGAGCCGGCCTTCGCCCGTGATCACGAGGTCGCTCGCCGCGATCCGCTCCTCGAGCCGCAACGCCTCCGCCACGATGTCAAATCCGGGCCGCATGCTGGCGCCGCAGAAACTCATCAGACCGAAGCCGATGCCACCCGCCGCCCCGGCGCCCGGATGGTTGCGGAAGTCGCAACCGAGGTCGGTCGCGACCACCTCCGCGAGAGCTTCCAGGCCCACTTCGAGGGCTTCCACAGTCATTGGGTCGGCCCCTTTCTGCGGGCTGAAGACCCGCGCCGCCCCGCGCGCGCCGAGCAGCGGGTTTTGCACGTCGCAGGCGGCGATGACTTCGGGCAGGCCGATGACGTTTTCGCCCACGATCCGCGTCAGCGAGGGGAGGTTGCGCGGGATCGGATCGAGCTCATCGCCATCGCTGGTCAGCGTCTCATAGCCGAGCGCTGCGGCCATGCCGATGCCGCCATCCGTGGTCGCGCTGCCGCCCAGGCCGACCAGGATGGTCCGCGCTCCGCGCCCGGCGGCATCGCGCATCAGTTGGCCGGTGCCGTAGGTGCTCGCGCGCAACGGATCGCGCTCCTCCGGCTTGAGCCGCCACAGGCCGGAGGCTTCGCTCATCTCGATGATCGCCAGTTTCCGCTCCGCGATCCAGGCGTAGCGCGCGGACACCTCGCGGCCGATCGGATCCAGCGCGGGCACCGTGATCCATTCCCCTCCAAGCGCCTGGCCGAGCGCTTCCGCGAAGCCTTCACCGCCGTCGGCGATCGGCGCCAGTTCGAGTTGGGCTTCGGGACAGGCCTTGCGCCAGCCGCGCGCAATCGCCTCCGCCGCCGCGACCGCGGAGATCGAGCCTTTGAATTTGTCCGGCGCGACGAGGATTCTCATCAAAAAGGGAGGGGAGTTTCATCGTGCGGGCGAGCGCTGGCAAGCGGCTTCGCAGCGTCGCGGCGGAGGGTTTCTGGAGGAGCCCGGCAGCCGCCGGAGAAAGGGCGAAACTTCTCTTGACCCCACCTCGCCAAACGCTAGTTTGCCGCCCTTCAGACGGGCTGTGGCTCAGCTTGGTAGAGCGCCTGCCTCGGGTGCAGGAGGCCGCGGGTTCGAATCCCGCCAGCCCGACCACTCCAAACCCTGGTGGGATCAGGTTTGCCCGGGCGGTTTTCGCCAGCCCGCATTACTCCATTACTCCATTATTCCATTGGAGTGGTGGAGTGGTGGAACGCCTGTCCAGCGGATCAGTGGTGCCGGCTCTAAGCCGTCTTGCGCGGCTCGAACTCGTGATAGATCACGCGTGGCCGGAGCGGTTGCGCCATGATTTCGGCAACCTTGCGGCCGAGCGCATCGATCTCGTAGGGCTTGGCGATCATGCCGCAGAAGCCGTATTCCTCGTGCCGGCTCATTACCGGGTCATTCGCGTAACCGGAGGAGACGATGGCGCGCACCTCAGGATCGAGCTCGCGCAGGCGCTTGATGGCTTCGTGACCGCTCATCCGGCCGGGCATGGTGAGATCGCTGATGACCAGATCGAACTTCCGGCCTTCCTTCATTGCTTCCTCGTATTTGGCCAGGGCGATGGCGCCGTCCTGGACTTCGGTCACTTCGTAACCGAGCGGCTCGAGGGCGCAGGTCACGAGCATGCAGATGGCTTCCTCGTCGTCGAGCACGAGGACGCGCCCCGTGCCGGTCGGGACGGGGAGGTCCGGGGTGGGCACGGGCTTGAGTGGCTTGTCGCTCGCCGGGAGGTAAACGCTGAAGGTGCTTCCGCGGCCCGGCTCGCTCTCGACGACGATGACGCCGCCGTGATTCTTGACCACCGAGTAAGCGGTCGCCAGGCCCAGGCCGCTGCCCTTCGGTTTGGTGGTGAAGTAGGGATCGAAGATTTTCTTCAGGTACTGTTCCTGGATGCCGACGCCATGATCCTTCAAGCTGAAGCGGACCCAGCGGCCCGCGGCCAGGGAGATCACGCTGGGCTCATCACCGAGGTCGAGGTTCTCGGCGGTGATGTGAATGGTGCCGCCGGAGGGCATCGCCTGGTCCGCATTGGTGGTGAGATTGGCAATGACCTGGGAGAGCTGGCCGGGATCCGCTTCCACGGGCCAGAGCCCTTCGCTGAAATGGAAATCCGGGACGGTATGCGAACCCGCCAGCGTGCAGTCCACGGTGTCGGAGAGCAGCCGGCTGACGTCGGTCGGTTCCTTCACCGGGGCGCCGCCGCGGGCGAAGGTCAGCAGTTGCCCGGCGAGTTCCTGAGCGCGGTGGGTCGCGGTCCGTGCGGAACTCAGACGTTCGGCGACCGTTTGCTCCAGACCGGTGGTCAGCGCGAGGGTGATGTTGCCGAGGATGGCGGTCAGGATGTTGTTGAAATCGTGGGCGATGCCGCCGGCGACCACGCCCAGGGACTCGAGCTTCTCGGCCTTCTGGCGTTCCTCTTCGAGACGCTGCCGTTCCGTGACATCGCGCAGCACGATGACCACGCCCACCTTGCGTCCGCTGCGGTCGCGGATCGGAGCGCTGCTGCTCTCGACCAGCCGCTCTTCGCCGACGCGCGGCACGAGGATGGTCGGGCCGCCCATGTCCTCGGCCTGCCCATTTTGGGCGATGCGCTGGAGGGTATGCTGGCAACGGCGGCGGGTGCGCTCGTCGAGGAGGTGGAGCACTTCGGAGACCGGTTTGCCGGCGGCGCCGTCCTGAGTCCAGCCCGTGAGCCGTTCGGCCACGGGGTTGACCATGATGATCTTGCCTTCGTTATCCAGCGTGATGCAGCCGTCGCCGATGGAACGCAGCGTCACCGCGAGGCGCTCCTTCTCGGCCGCCAGAGCTTCTTCCGAACGTTTGCGTTCGATTTCCGCTGCGGCGCGGGTCGCAAAAATGGTGAGCGTGCTCTCGATGACACCAGTTTCGGTCAAAGCTTGTTTGTCGAGCACCCCCATCAGGCCCACGGTTTTGCCGCGATGATCCACCAGCGGCATGGCCACGAAGGCTTCGGCCTCGGTTTCGGCCAGCAGGCTGTCCTCGGGGAAATGCGCCCGCGCGCCCGAGGTGAAAGCGCGAAACCCTTTGGCGAGGACCTCGGCGAAGGCGGTATTGCGCAGGTCGATGGGTGCGGAGGCGCGCATCTCGCCTTTCTCCGCCAGGGTGAGTGTGGCCACGGCGTTGTCGCCGTCGCCGAGGATCTCAACCAGGAAGGCGTGGTTGAAGCTGAGCGCTTTGGAGAGCTGCCGCAGGAGCTGACGGACAAATTGCTCGCCGGTGGCCGCCGAGACGCCGATGCCGATGTGCTTGAGGGTTTCCTCACCGCGCTTGCGCTCGCTGACATCGCGGATCAGGGCGCAGAATTGCCGGCGGCCTTCGACCTTCAATTCGCTCAAGCTGATCTCGATGGGGAAAGGGTAGTAGCCCTGCCGCTGGCCCATCGCCATGAGCGAGCCGCGGCCGACACTGGCCAGGTCGTGCAGGAAGAGCCGCTGCGGGATGAGCAGGGAGATCGGTTGCCCGATAGCCTTCTTCGCCGACTGCGCGAACATTCTCTCCCCGGAAGGATTGATCGACTGAATGTGGCCCTGGTCATCGATCAGGACCACGCCGTCCTGTGTGGTGGTGATGATCGAGTGGGTCTGGGCGAGGGCGCTTTCGGCTTTGCGCAGATGCACCCGAAAGATCCGCCAGCCTCCGACACTGGAGACCACCAGAAAACTGATCGCGACGACGCTCAGCAGGGTCGTGCCGCCAATCTGGAGCCAGCGATGAAACCGGGTGTGCGAGTCAAACTGCACGACCTCCGCATCGCATTGGCTGACGAAGGCCGCCATGGACCCGCGCAGATCATCGATGATCGGCTTGCTGGGCGACCGCGTCGCGGCAGTGGCCGGGTCGCGGCTCTGCGGGACCACGGCGGCCTCGGAAGGTGATGCGCGGTCGAGCCAAAGGTTCAGTTGCGTGCTGAGTCGGCGCACCGCCCCCCTGGATTCGATCCGCTCGTTGACGAGGGGAATCAGTGCGGCCAGCGTCCGTTGGAGCTCGATCCGCCGGCGATGAAATTGATCGAGCTCGCGCGGGTCGCGGCCCAGCAGATAGCTGTGGTAGCTCGTTTCGAGGCCCGAAAGTTGCATTTCCGCGGCGTGGGCCAGCCGGAGGGCATCGACCGCACGATTTCGGGCGGCATCGGTGCGCTGTTCGCTCCAGGCGAGAGTGAGAAAGGTCACCGCAACGATGAGAATGACCACGACGCCGAGGACGGCACTCCAAAGGTGCTTGCGCGAAACGCCCCCTTCGTCGAGCAGCCACCCGCGCATCTTCTGGACGGTTGGGAACTGGGTGGATGGAATGAAGAGAGACATGGGTAGGCTCCTTTCGGTTAGCTAGACTCATGCCTTTCCGCCGAGAAGGGCGCATCTCTTTCGAGGTGGTGTCGGCAGACGCCTCTTCCGGAGGGTGGGGGAAGCAAGAAGAGGCCTTCGGGCCTGCCAGCGGAGTGCCCCCCCCCAAGGGCAAGCAAGCGCAGCCCCAACTGGGCGGAACAAAAAAAACCCTCTTCGCGGCGATTTCATTCGCACTTCAAATTGCTTTCACGGGCGCGGTGAAAGTTGGCGGCATGGAAACACCACCTCCCCTGCCCGCAAGCCATCCAGTTCCGGATCGCGATGCCGTCCGCATCCTCACCTCGGCCGCCTTCCTCACCATCCTTGGCGATAACCTGTTCTGGCCCGCCCCACCGGGTCTGTCGCTGACGATCTTCGCGCTCGCGGTCTGCAGCGCCCTGGTGCTCAACCGCCCGAAGGCGGCTCTGGCCCGCACGGCGAGCGTGGCGGGGTTGCTTTTCGCGGGAAGCGCGCTCCAGAGCAGCATCCAATGGTCGTTCAGCAATCTGCTGGTGCTTTCGCTTTTGCTGCTCGGGCTGGTCGGCGAAACGTCGTTTCCCACCTTGCGCACGGGCTGGCCACGCTGGTCCGAGGCCGCCTGGGCCTTCCTCATCGCGCCCGCGTCGTGGAGGTGGGCGGGGCGAAACTTGAGGCGGATGCCGCTCAATCCGCGGCGCGCCGTCCGACGCGCCGGGATCTTCCTCCGCGTGGTGATGCCGGCGTTGATGCTGGGAGGGTTGTTCGCCATGCTGCTCGGCTCGGGGAACGCGATTCTCGCGCGATGGATCTCGGAAGCCGTCCGGCGCGCCTGGGCCGAGCTTCCGGGGATCGATCTGTCCTTGGCCAGGCTTGGGCTCTGGCTGCTGCTCGCGACGTTCGCGCTCGCCCTGCTCCGTCCGGCCGCACCGGCCGGCAGCGACCGCCTCTGGACCCACACCATCCCGGCGTTTCCTCCGGCCCGCGACCTGACGATTGCCCGCTGGCGCAGCCTCGCCATCCTGGCGGTGATCAACGCGTTGTTCTTCGCCGCCAATACGATCGACGCGTTCTATCTTTGGATTCACGAGACGAACCTTCCGGTCGGGATCAGCTACAGCCAGTTTGTCCATCAAGGCGTCCACAGTCTCGTCGCCGCGGTGCTTCTCTCTGCGGTGGTGCTCGTCGCGATCTTTCAGCAAGCGGCCGAGGTGATTGCTTCCCGCCGGCTGCGCGCCCTGAGCCTGGTCTGGGTCGCCCAAAACGTGGCGCTCATTGCGAGCGTCCTGCTGCGGCTCAAGCTCTACGTGGACGCTTATCAACTCAGCGAGCTGCGGGTCTATGTTGGCTGCTTCCTGCTCCTCGTCGCCACCGGTTTCGGCCTCCTCGCCTGGCGGATTCTGCGCGGGAAGGGACTCGGCTGGCTGCTCTTTGCCAATGCGCTGGCGACCTTCGCCTTGTTTTTCATGATCCAATTCCCGGACGTGGCGCGGTGGGTGGCGGATTACAACGTGGCGCGCTGGCAGCAGGATCCGCGACGCACGCTCGATGTCGATTATCTCGAAAGCCTCGGGCCATCCGCTTATCCGGCCTTGATCGCGGTGGCGGAAACACCGAACCGCCCGGAAGCCCACGAGGCTTTCCAAAAAGCGCAGCAGCGAAAGGAGATCGAGCGAGTTTACCTCGACAACTTGAACTGGCGCTCGTGGCAGCAGCGCGAGGTCCGGAACGCGCGCTGGTTGCTCGAGCACGAGATCCGCACACGCCAGCCGTAGGCGCGTCGGACCTGGAACAAATGACCAAATAGGGTTGGCTTTCCACATTTGGTCCTTTGGTTTTCCTCGGTGTGGGTGCTTGCTGTTCGAGCACGAAGCATCCGCACGCGCCGGCCCCTAGGTGCGTCGGCTTTTGACCAAATGACCAAATAGGGAGGACCTATCGGCATTGGTCATTTGGTCTTCTCGGTCCCCGGCGGCTTCACGTCGATTTCATGCCGGCTTCAAACTCTTTTCACGAGCGCCTGCGACCTTGGCGACATGAAACACACCCACCAACTGATCGCGCTGCTGCTCGCGCTGGCGCCGGTCGGTCTTCTGCAGGCGAGCGAATCGGAAGCCAACGACAAGACCTTGTCACCTTACTTCCTGGTCAAAGGGGGCGAGAACAGCACGGATGCAATGCCGCTCAAGTCCACGGACGTGGACGTCAAGATCGCCGGAGTCATCGCCGACGTGCGGGTGACGCAGGTTTACAGCAATGCCGGCGGAGTTCCGCTCGAAGCGATTTACGTCTTCCCCGGCTCCACCCGCGCCGCGGTTTATGGAATGGAGATGACGATCGGCGAGCGCGTCCTCAAGGCGCAGGTCCAGAAGCGGGAGGACGCGCGGCGCACCTACGAGCAGGCGAAGTCGGAGGGCAGGAGCACCTCGCTGCTCGAACAACAGCGCCCGAACGTTTTCCAAATGAACGTTGCCCAGATCCTGCCGGGCGACACCATCAAGGTGGAGTTGCGCTACACCGAGTTGCTCGTCCCGACCGCCGGAGAATACGAGTTTGTGTTTCCGACCGTGGTCGCACCGCGCTACTCGAACCAGCCGGAAGCGGGCGCGCCGGAGGCCGACCGGTGGGTGAAGAATCCTTACCTGACGAAAGGCGTGAAAGCGCCGGCCACCTTCCAAATCGCCGTGGAAGTGATCGCCGGGATGCCGCTTCAGGATTTGCATTGCGCGACGCACGGCGTGAAGCCGGAGTTCCGCGACGCCTCGCACGCGCTGGTGCGCCTCGATGGCAGCGACGCGCTCGGAAACGATCGCGACTTCATCCTCAAATACCGCCTCGCTGACGCGAAGATCGAGTCCGGTCTGCTCCTCTCGACGGGCGGGAAAGAGAACTTCTTTTTGCTCACCGTGCAGCCTCCGAAACGCGTCGTGGCCGCTGAACTGCCGGCCCGCGAATACATCTTCGTCATTGACGTCTCCGGCTCGATGAACGGTTTTCCGCTCACCGTTTCCAAGACGCTGATCAAACAACTGCTCGGCACGTTGCGCCCCCAGGATTCGTTCAACATCCTCCTCTTCTCGGGCGGCTCGACGCTGCTCGCGCCCCAGTCGCTGCCGGCCAGCGCGGAGAATCTGTCACGCGCGATCCAGACCATCGAGCGTGAAAAGGGCGGTGGCGGAACGGAGCTGCTTCCGGCGCTGCAACAGGCGCTCGAATTGCCGAACCAGGGCCAGGCGGCGCGCAGCATCGTCGTCATTACCGACGGCTTCGTGGACGTGGAGACGCGTGCGTTCGACCTCATTCGCGGCAACCTCAATCGTGCCAATGTGTTCGCGTTTGGCATTGGCTCGAGCGTGAATCGTTTTCTCATCGAAGGCCTGGCGCGGGCCGGGCAGGGCGAGCCGTTCATCGTCACACGCCCGGATGAAGCGGACGCCGAGGCGCGCAAGTTCCGCGAATACATCAGCGCCCCAGTGCTCACGCACATCCAGGCCGATTTCGGCGGATTCGAGACTTACGACCTCGATCCCGTGTCGATCCCGGACGTGCTCGCGGACCGGCCGGTGGTGCTCTTCGGCAAATGGAAAGGCGCGGCCACCGGGACGATCACGGTCCGCGGAAAGTCAGGCGGGGGTGAGTATGTGCAGAAGTTTCCGGTGTCCGCCGCAACGCACGTGCAATCGACGCAGGCGCTTGGCTATCTCTGGGCCCGGAGCCGCATCGCAATGCTCGCGGACTACCATCAACTCCACGCTGACGACGAGCGCGTGCGGGAAGTCACCAGCCTCGGACTCACCTACAACCTGCTCACCGCTTACACGTCGTTCGTGGCCGTCGATCCCGTGGTGCGCAACGCCGGCGGAAACGCCCAACTGGTGAAGCAGCCGCTGCCGCTGCCGCAGGGCGTCGAGAACAGCGCCGTGGGGGCGCCCATTTCGACCACGCCGGAGCCGAACGGCTGGATGCTTTGCCTCGTCCTCGCGGTGATCCTGGGCTTCTACCGTGCCCGGAGGTTGGTGTGCGCCTGAGCGATGCTCACCGCCCAGCCGGGCCGGATCCGTGGCCGGCCGTCCTGCTGGTCGCCCTGGGCGTGGCGACCTGGCCGGTCTGGCGATGGTATGTGCTCCGGATCAGCGACGGCAGTGACGAGCCTTGGGGAATGCTCGCGCTGCTGACGCTGGCCGCGCTCGGGTGGCGGCGCCTGCCGGTCCTGTTATCGCCGCGCCGCGACGGGCCTCAAGACGGGCGCCCTCCGTTTGAAAAGCAGCTCGCCTGGCCGGCGGCAGGCCTGGCCGTTTACACCGTGACGTTCCCGTTGGCGCCGCCGCTTGTGCGTGCGCTGCTGGCCGCGGGCGCGTTTGGGGCGCTGCTCTTCCGCGGGCGTGGAGGAGCAGGCCTGTGGGGCCTGCTCGCGCTGTCGCTCCCGATCGTGGCGACGCTCCAATTCTACCTCGGCTATCCGCTGCGCGTTCTCGCCGCGGAGGCCTCTTCGGTGGCGCTGCGGGGGTGCGGCTTTGCGGTCGTGCGCGAAGGTTCCCTCCTGCACTGGGCCGGCGAAACGGTCATGGTCGATGCCCCGTGCAGCGGCATCCACATGCTGTGGTTCGGGCTCTACCTGGCGTTTCTGCTCGCGGCTTTCTATCGCTTGAACTCCGCGCGCACGCTGCTCTGCGTGACGGCGGCTTTGATCGTGGTCGTCGGTGCGAATATGGCGCGGGCGACGGCGCTTTTTTTCAAAGAGGCTCACATCGTGGCGTGGCCGGAGTGGACGCACGCGGGCGTCGGCCTGGCGGTGTTCAGCGGCGCAGCGTGGTTCATCGCGGCCCTCGCGCAGAAACTGCAAACCGAGCGATGCGCGTCGTGATTCTTCGCTGCTGGTTCCTCGCGCTCTGCGCGGCGGCGGCGCTGGTGCCGCTGCTGAGCCGCCCGGCGCTTCCCGCGTCCTCCGCGCCTCCGACCTGGCCGGCTACCTTCGAGGGCCGGCCACTCCAGGCGGTGCCGCTGAGCGACCTGGAGCAGAAGTTCAACGCCGGCTTTCCCGGAGAGATCGCCCGTTTCAGCGATGGCCGCTGCGAGTTCATCTTTCGCTGGATCACCACCGGCACCCGCAAGCTGCACCCAGGCGCCGACTGCTTCCGCGGCCTCGGCTACTCCGTCGAAACCGCGCCCCTCTTGCTCGACGAGCATGGCGCGCGCTGGAGCTGCTTCACCGCGACTCGCGGCCCGCATCGGCTCGAGGTGCGCGAACGAATCACCAGCAGCGCAGGCGCGGAGTCGTGGACCGACGTTTCCGCCTGGTATTGGAGCACGGTCCTGCACCAGACCCGTGGCCCCTGGCTGGCGATCACGATCGTGGAAGGCGCGCGACGGTGAGCGCCTTTGCACGAATACACGACGACGCCTTGCCGACAGACTCAAGCACATGGTGAAGCCGCCGTTGCGTGCGAGGGCAGACGGTTGGTGAGACGCGGTCGGACGTGGCCTCAGGGATGGACAATCTCCGGGTCGCCGAGGCGGTGGAAGGATTGGAAGTCGGAAACGTCGAGGGTGTAGAGTCGGCTGACTTTCGCCTTTCGCGCGGCGACGAGGTGGAGGAAGTCGAAGATTGCCGCCCCACGCACGCCGCGGGGTTGCGCTTGTTGCATGGCTGCCACCATTTCTTTGGGCGAGACGGTGACCACCTCGACGTAGGGCAGGATGCTGCTCTCGATCAATTCGACCACCTGGCTTGCCGCAATGCGATAGCCGGATCGGCCTCCCGTGAGGGTGTTGAAAGCCTCCGCGAGACCGTGGGAATAGACGAGCAGGTTTGCCTTATCGAGCAGAGCCGTGCAGGCGCGGTGATGAGGCTCGATCTCCACGAGTGCGGCGACGAGCACGGAAGAATCAACGGCATCCATCACTTCCCGCGAATCCTGCGCGCCAGCCGCTCATCGTGTTCCCCCCTGGCGGCCTTGACGGCCTTGACAGCGTCGAAAGGCGGACCGCCGACGATGACCAGTCGCTTTCCGCGGCGCTCGATGCGCACCTCCGCCTCGGGTTCCGGCGAAAGCTCCACTTTATCCGCCACCACGGTGACCGACAGCCTGGCCCCGGCGCGGAGGTGAAGCTTGTCCCGGACAGGCTTCGGCAAGACGAGGCGGCCGGCGCCATCCATGGTGATGGTAGTGCTCATGGAATCAATAATGCCATTGGCATTACCACCCCACAAGCCACATCGCGAGCCGTGTCGAGGAGGTTTCGCAATTCCGTCACAGCGCCGGCGCGCCGCGCCGCACCTGGGCCCAACCTCCGATCAGAACGGGCCGGTGACTGCCGAGCTGCGGAAGGCCACGGAGGAGGCTCCGGTCGCGGCCTTGTTCAACTCGCCATCGAGATACTGCGCGGCGTCGAGGGCGGCCCGGCCCAGCTCCGTATTGCGGCCGAGTTCATTGGCCAGGGTGCGCAGCACGGGCAGCGCGTCCGGCCGCTGGGTTTCGGCCAGCGCCTGCACGGCGGCCACGCGGAAAGTCTGCGTGGTGCGCTTCTCCCGCGCCCAGTTGGGCAGCATCTGGACGGCGACCTCGGGATAGAAACGGGCGATGCCAAAAAGGGCGTAATGCCGGGTGCCGACCTCGCCCTGGAGCAACTCGTGCTTCCAGTATTCCCATTCGCTGCCGGCGTTCAGGCCGTAGTGCTGCATGGCCACGGGGCGGCAGCGGGGTTCGATCATGGATTCGATCTTCAATTGCGGATCGATGCTCAAGGCCAGGTCGCGGTCCTTGACCCCGATCTCGCGCAACGCGCTAAGCGCGGTCAGAATGTCCAACGTTTCCGCGCGGAAGGCCGACGTATCGAACCGGCTCGGAAAATCCGCGCCCACCGGGGTGAACTTGCAAAGCGCGCTCAGGGGCAGGTTTTCGATCAGGGCGAGCACCGCGGTCTGGAGCGCGCCCGGCGAGAGTTCCGGATGATCCTGCGCATAGGTGAGCAGCAAATCGATTTTCGGGGTCGTTCTGGGCGAAAGGCGGTAGTTGCCCGGCCCGATGCGATTGGCCGAGCGCGTGGCCACCGTCTGGAGCGCGAACGTCGCACATTTTCCGGCCGGAATCCCGGTTTCCACGCTGCGCACCACGACCACGGTGTTGCGTCCGCCTTCGAACATCTGGCCGAACGAGGCCTTGACGACGAGATCGGTGGCGCCGGGATTGGAAACATTGGCGGTCAACTGCTCGCGACCGTTGCCCGTGAACTCGGCTTGCAGCAAACCCTCGTCCACGGCGGCTTGCAGATCGACCGTGCCGGGCGAGATCACCGCGAGGCTCGGTCCGGTCGCGATCGGCGCCGTGACGGTCGCGGGCGGCACCGATGGCCGGCTGAGCGCCGCCGCCACCGGTGGTGCGACCATTGGCGCCGCCGTGAAACGCCCCGCGACCCAGCCGCCGAGCGCGACCAGCGGAAGGAGGACGGCGCCGAGCACGGCCGTCTTATTGAAGGGGCGGGCAGGCTCGCGCAGGCACGAGTTGTGATACCCGATGAGTTCCGGGCGGAGGACGATCGTTTTCATGGTGCCCTCTCTTTGGAGCAGCGGCCTTGCCATGGCGGGAAATTTCTTGAGCCCGGATCGGGCGGTGGCGACGCTGCGCCGCATGAAGAGCTACCCGGATTTCATCGGCCGCCTCCTCCGCGAAGAAAACCTGCTCGGCAAGCTGACGCCATCCGGACCGCTGGATTGGGAGTGGCCTCGGCGGATTGAGGAAGCCGGCCAGGCGACGCTCGCCGGGGAACAGTCCATCGGCGACCCGGCCGCGTTCGCCCTGGTCAAAGGCGCCCTGCTTTACGCGGCCGATGCCCTCGACCCGGCGCATCGGGTTTTTCAGGAAGCGCACAGCGACCTCGGCTCCTACTGGCATGGAATGGTGCACCGCCGGGAAGGGGACTTCGGCAATGGCCGCTACTGGTTCCGGCGGGCGGGGACGCTGCCGTGCTTCGCGGCGCTGCATCGCGAGGCGAGCGGGGTCTCCGCGGACATGGCGCGCCAGTCGAACTGGGATCCTTATCTTTTCACCGGCCAGTGCGAACAAGCCCGCCACGGCGCGGAGGAACTCGTCGCCGAGTTGGTCAAACTCCAACGCCTCGAATTCGACGCGCTCCTCGACTACACGTGGCGCCAGGCCTTCGCGTCGTCCGGAGATGGCCCCGGGTAGGGTGGGCGTCCCGCCGGCCAGGTGAGGCGTCTCGCTTCAACTATCGGAAGTCCTCGAGACGTAGAGACGCGCATGGACGCTCGGAGGCGTCGCGCGAGACGCGCGCCATGGCGGGCGTGACGCCCACCCTACCCGGGCGGGTGTGGCCAGGCGGGATGGTGGATGATCAGTTGCAGGGCGCGATTGAGGAGAGTGCGTCCGGGCTCCATGCGATGCCACGGGGAGGCGCCGCTCGGGTGGGGCAGGGGGATGAGGTCGAAGCGGTGGCCGCGGTAGATTACGGGCAGGCATTTGCCGATCACGTCGGTGAGCTTTTCGAAGGCGACAAACTGCGCGATGGCGAGCTTGCCGATGGGAATGATCAGTTCCGGCCGTAGCAACGCGATCTCCGCTTCGAGCCAGCCCGAGCAGTTCACGATCTCCTGCGCATCCGGCACGCGATCGCCCCCCGCCTTCGTCTTCCCAGGGAAACAGCGGCAGACCGCGGCCATGTAGATCGTCGCGCGATACTCCGCCTCGGTCATTCCGCAGGCTCGCTCGAACCAGCCGAAGAGCGTCCGGCCCGCGGTCCAGGCAAATGGGCGCCCCAGCACCGGCTCCTTCACACCGGGCGCCTGGCCCACGGCGATCACCTTGGAAAACACCGGTCCACCAGAAACCGCGGGCCGCTCCATCTTCGGGCAGATGGTGCACGATCGGAGCTGGGCGACGTGCGTTTCCAGGCGGCGCTGCGCGTTATTCATCGTCCTCGTCCTCGTTCTCGTTCTCGTTCTCGTTCTCGTTCTCGTTCTCGTTCTCGTCCTCGTCCTCGTTCTCGCCCTTCGGTGGTATTTCGTTTCACGAGAACGAGGACGAGGACGAGGACGAGCCCGCCGCCCGCCCGAGCAGAGTCCCCGCGGGCACCGGGTGTCCGAGCAGAAAGTCGCGCGCCGGCATGCGGCGTTTGCCTTCGAGCTGAAGGTCGCGCAGCAGCACCGCACCACCTCCCGCGCCGACGAGGAGGCCCCGCTTGTCCGCGCGCAGGACCACGCCCGGACCGCCATTGTCGTGGCGGTGCTGGATGCAGGAAAAGAGCTTCAGCTTTCGCAGGCCATCCGTCGTGGGCAGCCAGGTGTGCGCGGCGGGCCACGGGTTCATCGCGCGAATGCGGCGGTCGATGGCGGTCTGCGGCGCAGTCCAGTCGATCTCGCCCTGTTCGCGCGTGAGCTTCGCGGCGTAGGTCGCCTCGGCTTCGTTTTGGGCAATCCGGGGAGCGCGACCCTGGGCGATGAGCGGCAGGGCTTCGGCGAGCGCTTCGGCAGCGAGCAGTCCGAGCCGGTCGTGCAGGGATCCGCAGGTGTCGCGGCGGCGAATCGGGGTTTCGCGGATGAGCAGGATGTCGCCGGTGTCGAGGCCTTCGGCCATGTACATTACGGTGATTCCAGTGGTCCGGTCGCCGGCTTCGATGGCGGCATGGATGGGCGCGGCGCCGCGGTGGCGCGGCAGGATGGAGGCGTGCAGATTCAGGCAGGCGAGACGTGGCGCCTCCAGAACGGCTCTCGGGAGAATCTGTCCGTAAGCCATAACAACGATGGTATCAGGCTGGAGCGCAGCGATTTCCGCCACTGACTCCGGGGCTCGCATTCGCTGCGGCTGCAAGATCGGCACCCCGCTCACAAGGGCGAGCTGCTTGATCGCGGAGGCGTGCAGTTCCTGTCGGCGCCCGACCGGTTTGTCCGGCTGCGTGACGGCGGCCACCACTTCGCCGCCCGGCCAGTCGAGCAGCCAGCGGAAGGCCGGCACCCCAATCTCGCCCGTGCCCATGAAAACGATTCGCATCATGGACCAACGGCCAGGGTCGCGCTCTGGATTGCGCGGCTCAGCGTTCCTCCAGGATGCAGCCAACGATGTCGGCCAGCACCTTCACCGGCGCCTGGGTGGCATCGATGTCGCGCACGAGCTGGGGCCCGTAGAATTCGAGCACCGGCTTCGACTCCTCTTCGTAAGTATCGAGGCGGCGGCGGATCGTTTCCTCGTTGGCGTCGTCGAAGCGGTTCTCCTTGAGCGCGCGCTTTTTCAGCCGCGAGACGAGGGCATCGCGGTCCGGACACGAGAGGTGGAAGACCTTTTTCACCGCGATCACGTCCCGCATCAGCCGCGCCTGGTTGATACTGCGCGGGATGCCGTCGAGCACCAGCGCGTCGAGGTCGGGCTTGAAGACGTGGGAGCCGACCATGTCGCCGATGCGCGCCATCCAGAGCTTCACGGTGACTTCGTCGGGCACGAGCTCGCCGCGGCTGGAGTAATCGAGGAAGGCCTGGCCGACCGGTGTGCGCGTGTCGAGCGAGCGGAAAACGTCCCCACAAGCGCAGTGAAAGAAGCGGGGCACCGCGCCGAGGACCTTGCCTTGCGTGCCCTTGCCGCTGCCCGGCGCGCCAAAAATGAGGTAGGTGTTGTATTTCATGAGAGCCGAGGGGCAGCTTAAAAGTCGCCCGGCTCGCACCGCGAGAGGAAAAGGTAATGACACTTCGAAGTTGTCCTGCGTTCGCTGATGGTCCCGCGGAAGCCCTTGGAAGCGCGCCTGCTTTGGTGCACCCTTCCCGCTCGCCGTGTCCAAGTCCCGTTTTCGCTGTACGCTCTTCTTCGTCCTGCTCGCCGCCTTGTCCGGTTGTGTGCGGGTGCCGGATCGCGCGGATTTCGTGTTCCTCAATGGCGCCGAACCCGAGTCGATCGATCCCGCGCTGATCACCGGACAGCCGGACGGGCGCATCGCCTACGCGCTTTTCGAAGGACTGACCACTTTTGATGCGGCGGGCAAGCCGCAGCCTGGCGTCGCGGAGCGTTGGGAGCTGTCTGCCGATGGGCGGGTCTATACCTTTCACCTTCGCCGCAATGCCCGGTGGAGCAATGGCGACATCATTACGGCGCAGGATTTCATTCGCTCCTGGCGCCGCACGCTGAAGCCGGAGACCGCCTCGGAATACGCCTATCAACTCTATTACATCCGCGGGGCGAAGGACTTCAACGAAGGCAAGATCGAGGATTTCAGCCAGGTCGGCGTGCGCGCCGCCGACGACTTCACGCTGGAGGTCACCCTCGACAATCCGACGCCCTTTTTTCTCGATCTATGCTGCTTTATGACGCTGCTGCCGGTCCATGTCCCGAGCGTCGAGCGCTGCGAGAAAGAGAACGTCAACTGGACCAAGCCCGGCAACCTGATCAGCAACGGCGCCTTCACCCTCCAAGAGTGGCGGCTGTTCGACCGCATCCGGCTGGTTCGGAGCGAGACGTATTGGAACAAGGCGAACGTCGGAATGAAGAGCATCGACGTGCTCCCCAGCGGGCGGCCGATGACGGCGTTCAACTTCTACGCAACGGGTCTCGCCGATCTGATGGCCGACAAAGGTCTCGCGCCCACCCCGCTGATGAACGAGCTCAAGCGGCGCCCGGATTTCCATGCGGCGCCGTTTCTGGGCAACTACTTCGTCCGGTTCAATTGCCAGCGGAAGCCCTTCAACGATGCGCGCGTGCGGCTGGCCTTCAGCCTCGTGGTGGACAAGCAGCTCATCGTGGACAAGATCACGCGGGCCGGTGAGCTGCCCGCCTACAGTCTGGTGCCGCCCGGCACCGCCGGCTACGAGCCGCCGCCGGGTCTCACCCTCGATCCCGACCGCGCGCGGAAGCTGCTCGCGGAGGCCGGTTATCCGAGGGGGAAGGGGTTCCCGATCGTCTATTATCTATTCAAAGGCGACTCCGATCTCGATCGCGACATCGGCGTCGAGATGCAGGGGATGTGGACGCGCGAGCTCGGCGTGACCATTCAACTCCAGCAGCAGGAGTGGAAGGTGTATCTCGCCTCGCTGAGCAGCCTCGAATACGACCTGTGCCGCTCGACCTGGGTCGGCGACTACGGCGACCCGAACACTTTCATGGATATGTTTGTCACCGACGGCGGCAACAATCGCACCGGCTGGAGCAATGCGGGCTACGATCAGGCCATTGCCGCCGCGGCGCGGGAACTGGACCCCCGGAAGCGTTTCGAGATCTTCCGCGGCGCGGAACAAACGCTGGTCAGCGACGAGGCGACGATCTGTCCGCTCTACTATTATGTCGGGATTCAGTTTTACGACGCGGAGCGGCTCGGCGGCGTCGAGTCCAACGTCCTCGACGAGCATCCGCTGAAGGCGATGTATTGGAAAAAGCGCTGATGGATCGCCTCGGTTTCGCGATCTACCGGTTGCTGGGCCTGCTCCTCGGAGCGCTGCCGATCGAAGTGGTCTTTCGCCTTGGCGCGGCGCTGGGTGGGCTCGGCTATTACTTCGCGGCGCCCTATCGCCGCCTGGTGCTGCGCAATTTGCAGATCGCTTTCGGCCGCGAGAAGTCACCCGGCGAGCTGCGGACCCTCGCCCGCCAGCACTTTGCGATGCTCGGCGCGAACGTGTTTTCGAGCCTGAAACTGCCGCGGATGTCTCGCGAGGAACTTCAGCGGGTGGTGAAGGTGGAGGGGCTCGAAGTGCTGCAGGCGGGCGCCCGGGACGGTATTGGTTTCGTCATGGTGCTCAGCCACCTCGGGAGCTGGGAGATGTTCGCGCAGCTTTCGCCGATCGTCTTTCCGTGCAAGGTCGGCACCATCTTTCAGGCGCTGGGCAACGGGTACATCGACGCCGAGGTCCGGCGCGATCGGGCGCGCCTCGGGCTGGAATTGTTCGAGCGCAAGGAGGGTTTCGTCAAAGCCTGCAAGTTCATGCGCGAAGGCGGGGCCGTGGGGGTGCTCGCGGATCAGCACGCGGGCGATGCCGGGCTGTGGTGCCCCTTTTTCGACCGCCTCGCCTCCACCTCCACCCTCGCGGCCACTCTGGCCATGCGGACCGGTGCGTGGCTCGTGCCGGCTGCGGTCCATACGGATGGCGTCGCCCGCTGGCGCTGTGTGATCCGTCCGCCGATCCCGCCGCAGGGAGAGGACGCCGACACCATCACCACGCGCATCAACCGCGTGATCGAGGACCAGATTCGCCGGCAGCCGTTCGACTGGTTTTGGGTCCACAATCGCTGGAAGACCCCGAAACCGGAATTCCTGCTCACCTCCTACAAACGGGGCGTCCTCGTCCCGGCGGGGGTCCACCTGCAACGCTTCCGCATCGTGATCCGCGCCAGCAACTGGCTCGGTGACGCCGTCATGAGCGCGCCCGCCGTCCAGGCGATCAAGGACGGCCGCAGCGATGGGCACGTCGCCATTCTGACGCCGGCCAAACTGGCCGATTTCTGGAAAACCGTCTCCGCCGTGGACGAAGTCATCACCATCGATTCAACCGAGAACGTCTTCGCCGTCGCCCGCAAACTGCGCGCCGGCAACTTCGATGCGGCGGTCCTCTTCCCCAACTCGCTGCGCACCGCGCTGGAGGTTTGGCTCGCCGGCATCCCGCGCCGGGTCGGCCTCCCCGGACACCAGCGCCGATGGCTGCTCGATCAGCCCTTCGTCGAGAAGAAAAAGAAGCAGGCCGCGCCGCCGAAGCACCACGTCCACCAGTATCTTGCGCTGGCGAAATTCATCGGAGCGGAACTGGCGGGGGTCCTGGTCGATGGTGATCGGGTGAATGGCCGGAGGCGCGATGCACCGCTCACGGCGCGCTCTCCGCGTATCGGGCTTTGCGCCGGTGCGGAGTATGGCCCGGCGAAACGCTGGCTGCCCGAGCGCTTCGCCGAGGTCATGAAGATCGTGTCCGAGCGGACGCAGTGTGAGTGGAAGTTGTTTGGCGTCGGCAAAGATCGCGAGGTCGGGGATGCCATCCTCGCGGCTTCGGGCCTCGCGACCACCGATCTCATTGGCAAGACGACGCTGGCGGAGCTGATGGACCAGCTTCAGACCTGCGATTTGCTCCTGACCAACGACACCGGCACGATGCACCTCGCGGCCTTCCTCGGCGTGCCGACCGTGGCCCTGTTTGGCTCGACGGAACCCGCGCTGACTGGTCCGACCGGCGCGCGGCATCGGGTCATTCGGCATCACGTCTCGTGCAGCCCGTGTTTTCTCCGCGAATGCCCGATCGACTTCCGGTGCATGAAAGCCATCGAAGTCGAAGAGGTGGTGCGCGCGGTGCAGGACGGGCTAGGCCCTTGATCCACCAGCCCACGTAGTTTGCACGCGTGCGCACCCGAGATCCCGCGGCGCGGCTTGCGCAACACCCGCGACTGCTTTAACCACCCGGACGCTTTTCCCGTGCTCGAACGAAGCGCGGTTTCGCGTGTCGAACGTCTTCCTTTATGTCCACGACCCAGGAACTCACCCAGCAAGTCAAAGAAGCCAGTCAGTGGATCGCGCCACTCCAGCAGGAGATCGGGCGCGTCGTGGTGGGGCAGAAATACCTCGTCGATGGCCTGCTCACCGGCCTGTTGACCAATGGCCACATCCTTCTGGAAGGCGTGCCGGGGCTGGCGAAGACGCTCACCGTCAAGACGCTTGCGCAATGCATTCACACCGGCTTCCAGCGCATCCAGTTCACGCCGGACCTGCTGCCGGCCGATCTCATCGGCACGCTCATTTACAACCCGCGCAGCGGCGAGTTCAGCACCAAGAAGGGCCCGCTTTTTTCCAACCTGATCCTGGCCGACGAAATCAACCGCGCGCCGGCCAAGGTGCAGAGCGCGCTGCTCGAGGCGATGCAGGAGCGGCAGGTGACGATCGGCGAGACGACCTATCCGCTGTCCGATCCCTTCCTGGTGCTCGCGACCCAAAATCCGCTCGAGCAGGAAGGCACCTACCAGCTTCCGGAAGCGCAACTCGACCGCTTCATGCTCAAGCTGCGCGTCGGCTACCCGAGCAAAGTCGAGGAACGCAAGATCCTCGACCTCATGGCAACAAGCGCTCCGGACCTGACCGTGATCCCCATGCTCGACCCCGCGGATGTGATCCGTGCGCGCGGCATCGTGAACACGATTTACGTGGACGATCGCGTGAAGGATTACATCGTCGATGTCGTCTTCGCGACGCGCGATCCGGCCTCTTACAAGCTGAAGCTCGACGGCATGATTCGCTATGGCGCGAGCCCGCGCGCGACCATTGCGCTCACCCTCTCCGCCCGGGCCCGCGCGTTCATGAATGGCCGCGGCTACGTCACCCCGCAGGATGTCAAGAGCGTGGGCCCTGATGTGCTGCGGCATCGCATTATCGTGAGTTACGAGGCCGAGGCCGAGGAGGTGACCAGCGAGGCGATCATCGAGAAGATTTTCGCCGGTCTGGCGGTGCCGTGACGGGAGAGCTCGAATCACCTTCCGCACCTTGGAAACCGCGCGCGAAATCCTCAAAAAAATCCGGCACCTCGAGCTGAAGACCCGCGGCATCGTCGAGGCCGCCTTTGCCGGGCAGTATCGCAGCGTTTTCAAAGGCCGCGGCATGAACTTCGAGGAGGTGCGCCAATATCAGCCCGGCGATGAGGTGCGCTCGATCGACTGGAATGTGACCGCCCGGTTCGGCGAGGTCCACGGCGATGCCTACGTCAAGAAGTTCACGGAGGAGCGAGAGCTGACGGTGATGCTGATCGTGGATGTCAGTGCTTCGGGCGCGCTGGGCAGCGTCCATCTCAGCAAGCGCGAACTTGCGGCGGAAGTCGCCTGCCTCTTTGCCTTCAGCGCCATCCGCAACGGGGACAAGGTCGGGCTGATCCTGTTTTCGGATCACGTCGAGTTGTTCATCGCGCCCAAAAAAGGACGCCTGCCCATCCTGCGGCTGATCCGCGAGATCCTCTTCTTCGAGCCGAAGGGTCGCGGTACCGAGCCGGCCGAGGCCCTCGATTATCTCAACCGGGTGCTGCATCGCCGGTCCGTGGTCTTCCTCCTTTCGGATTTTCAGGCGCCCGATTTCTCGAAGGAACTGTCGGTTACGAGCCGGCGGCACGATCTGATCGCCATTCCGATCGTGGATCCGCGGGAGGAAGAGTTGCCGAATGTGGGCTGGCTCACGCTCGAAGACGCCGAGACGGGCGAGCAGATCGACGTCGATACCTCCGACCGCCGCACGCGTCTCGGTTATATCGATACGGTGAGCCGGCGCAGCGCCGAACGACTGCGCGATTTCCGCCGCAAAGGGATCGATGCCATCTCGCTCAAGACCGACGAAGATTATCTACCCGCCTTGCGCACTTTCTTTCGAACCCGCGAGCGGCGGCTCCAGATCCGATGATTCTGGCGGCGATTACCCAAGCGGCGACGCCGGCGCCCGAATTGATCAAGGACATCGCGCCGCCGGTGGAAGTCTTCCCGTATCCATTGTGGATGGTGGTGACGGCCGGGATTCTCGCCGTGCTGCTGCTCGCCGGGTTGGTCGCTCTGATCTGGTATTGGCTGAAGAGACGCCCCCCGCCGCCGCCGCCCACGCCGCGCGCCATCGCGTTGCGGGGCCTCGAGGGACTGCGCGGCAAGGTGCAGGCGCTCGATCCTTACGCCTTCAGCATTGCCGTCTCGGATGTCCTGCGCACCTACATTGGGGCCGAGTACCGGCTCCACGCGCCGCAGCAAACTTCGCCGGAATTCCTCGCCTCGATTTCGAAGTCGGTGAAATTCAGCGACTCCGATCGCCAACTGCTCGCGGGATTCCTGGAGCGCTGCGATCTGATCAAGTTTGCGCGCATTGACGCGGACGCGGCCGAAAGCTCGCGGTTGCTGGAAAGCGCGTTTGATTTTGTGAGGGGGAGCAGGGGATGAGCAGCGGCCTGACCTTCGCGCATCCGTGGCTGCTGCTGCTGCTGCTCCTTTTGCCGCTGCTCGCGCTGCTGCGAGGCGGCCGGGGCGCGGCGCCGGCGGTCATCTTTTCGTCGCTGGAGCCGCTCCGGTCGCTCGGCAAGATCAGCCGCGCGCGGGCCGGCGGGTGGCTGACGAGTCTGCTGCTCCTGGCGCTCGCGCTCTTCATCATCGCTCTGGCGCGCCCGCAGCAGGGCCGGGTGATCAGCCACGTGGAGGCCAGCGGCATCGACATCATGCTCCTGCTGGATGTATCGCGCTCGATGCTCGCCGAGGATTTTTCGATCGGGAATGAGCGGGCCAACCGCCTCGCGGCCGTCAAACAGGTCACCGAAAAATTCATCGAAGGCCGGCCGAATGACCGCATTGGCATCCTCTGCTTCGCGGGGCGTCCGTATCTGGTCAGCCCGCTGACCCTCGATCACGATTGGCTGCTGCAAAACCTGGAGCGCGTGCGCATCGGCCTCGTCGAAGACGGCACGGCCATCGGTTCGGCCATCGCTTCGGCGGCCAACCGGCTCAAGGACAAGGAGGCCAAGAGCAAGATCATCGTGCTGCTGACCGACGGCGATAACAACGCCGGCAAGATCACCCCGGTCACCGCCGCGGAGGCGGCCAAGGCGCTCGGCATCAAGATCCATACGATCTGCGCGGGAACCAAGGGTTTTGCCCCCGTGCCGGTGCAGGACATGTTTGGGCGCACCATGTACCGGAATATCAAAGTCGAAGTGGACGAAACCGCGTTGAAGCAGATCGCGCAGATCGCCAACGGAGAGTTTTACCGCGCCACGGATTCGAAGACCTTGAAACAGATTTTCGAGCGGATCGACGAGCTGGAGAAATCAACGGTCGAGTTGAGCCAGTACAAACAGTATCGCGATCTGTTCCCGTGGTTTCTGGCCACGGGGTTCGCGTTGCTGGGGCTGCAAATGGTGCTCGCCCAGACCGTGGGACGAAAACTGCCGTGAGCGAAAGGCGATGAACACCCAACGGTGATGAACATCCAACCTCCAACATCCAACGCCCAACATCCAATGGCTGCGGAACGCTTCGCGTGGTCCTCCTACGCGCAGCGTCAATTGGATGTTGGATGTCGGATGTTGGAGGTTGGAGGTTTCTTCCCCTGGGAAGTGGGGTGTTTTTTCCCGCGGACCGCCGAAAGGAGCCCGCGATGACCTTTGGCCAGCCGCTGTGGTTCTGGGCGTTCGCGCTTTTTCCACTGCTCCTCTTTGTCTTCATCCGGAATGAAGGGCTCCGACGGAGCCTCCTGCGGCAGGTGGTGGCGCCGCGTCTGCACGATCAATTGGCGGGCTCCGTCAGCGTGGGGAAACGGCGGTTCCGTTTCGCGCTGCTGCTGGCCGGCGCCGCGTCCATCATCCTCAGCCTGACCCAGCCGCGGCTGGGCTACACGTGGGAGCAGAGCAAGCGCAAGGGCCGCGACGTGCTCATCGCCATCGATGTCTCCAAGAGCATGCTCGCGACGGACCTCCTGCCGAGTCGGCTGGCGCGGGCCAAACTGGCGGCGCAGGATCTGATCTCGCAATTGCAGGGCGATCGCGTCGGGTTGATCGCGTTTGCGGGAACCGCCTTTCTTCAAGCGCCTCTGACGGCCGATTTTAGCGCGGTGTTGAACTCGCTCAGCGAGCTCGACACCGAGATCATCCCGCGGGGCGGATCGAATCTCGCCGAGGCGATCCGGGTGGCGGTCGAGGCTTTCGGCAAGGGCGAAAGCGAGCATCGCGCGCTGATCATCTTCACCGACGGGGAGGAGCTGGAGGCCGACGGTGTGGAGGCCGCCGAGAAACAAAAAGGCGCGGTCAAAATCTTTACCGTCGGGGTTGGTTCGGCGGATGGCTCGCTGATCCCGATGCCGGGTGCCGGCGGCGGCACGGAATTTGTGCGGGACGAAGCCGGGCAATTCGTCAAATCGCGGCTCGACGAGACCCGCATGCGAAAAATTGCGGAAAGCGCCGGAGGTTTTTACATTCACCTCGACCATGGCCCTGCCGAGATGACGCAGATCGTTCGCGAGGGCCTTGGAAAAATGACCGAAAAAGAGATCGACGCCAAAATGTCCCGCCAACCCATCGAACGTTATCAGTGGCCGCTGGCCGCCGGGCTGGTGCTGCTGTCCGTGTCGATGCTCGTCGGCGAGCGGAAGCGGGGAGCGGGTCGGGCCATTGTCCGTGCCGCCGCCCTGCTGGCGATTTGGGCCGGCAGCGCCATGGCGGAGCAAACCCCTTACCACCTCTACCAGGACGGGCGCTATGAAGCCGCGGAGAAGGGGTACGCGGAGCTGCTCGAAAAGAATCCCAAGTCCGATAAACTTGCCTTCAACTGGGGAGCCGCCGCCTACAAGAACAAGGACTTCGAGACAGCGCTCAAGGCCTTCAGCCAGGCCCTCACCACCGGCGATCCCCAACTGCGGGCCAAGGCGGAATACAACCTTGGGAACACGCTCTTTCAAAAAGGCAGCGAAAAGCTGGACCGCAAGACCCTCGAGGATGCGCTCGGTCATTATAAGCAGGCGCTCGATTTAAGGTCTGGAGATGCCAACGCGCTGCACAACAAAAAGGTGACCGAGGAGCTGCTCGAAAAACTGAAACAACAGGAACAGGAGAAGGAGCAGGAAAAAAAGAATCAGCAAAAGCAGGATCAGGAGAAGAAAGATCAGGAGAAGCAGGACCAGGAGAAGCAGGATCAGCAGAAACAGGACGGCGATCCAAAAAAGGGAGAGAAGAAGGATCAGGACCCGGCTGCCGCAGCGCAGAACGGCGGAGACCAGACGAAAAAGCCGGACGCCAAAGATGGGGAAGGGAAGGAAGGACCGCAATCACCGCCCGCGAAGGAGAAACAAGGTGTGCCAAAGAAGCAAAACGAAGGCGGGAAGCAGCCCCCGGACAAGGATGCGCAGGCGAAGGATTCACCGGACGGGCAGAAGGCGAAGCCCGAGCCTGTTCCCGAGCAGAGCGGGGAAAAGCGCACCGGCGAACTGAAGGCAAACCCTTCCCAGTCTCAGGAAGCCAACGACGCGCAGGAAGAGGCGGCCGACCAACTCGCCGCCGTGGAAGGCAAGATGACCGAGGGCCAGGCGAAAGCGCTTCTCGAGTCGCTCAAGAACGAGGACGAAAAAGTGCGTCTGCTCGATCCGAATGAACGCAAACGCACCGGCCGCGTCTTACGCGATTGGTAGAATCAGCATGTCTCTCGACCGGCTCGCATCTTTATTTCCGCGTTTCGGCCCGCTCGTCACGGCGTGGCTGCTGCTTTTCTGCGGGGCCGCCGTGGCTGCGGAGATTTCGGTCGGTGCGAGTCTGACGAGTACGGCCACCGGCGTCGGCGAGCCGGTGGAATATCAGATCAAGGTCAACGGGGGGCGCGGGCTGGGAGAGGCCCCGGAGGTCAGGGCGGACGGATTGGAGATCGGGTATCTCGGGCCATCCTCGAGCACCTCGATGCGGTTCGATAATGGGAAATTTGTAACCGAGAGCAGCGTCGTTTACCGCTATCAGGTGGCGGGATCGCGGGCTGGCGAGTTTACGATTCCGGCGGTGAAAGTTGCGGTGGACGGCAAGGCCTTTCGGACCAATCCGGTGGCTTTGAAAGTGGAATCCAGCGGAGCGCAGAAACGGGACGGCGAACAGCAGATGGGATTCATGGAGGTGGAGCTCTCAAAAAAGACCGCTTACGTCGGCGAGATGCTGCCGATGGAGGTCCGGCTGGCGATCGATGCGCGCGGGCGCGGACAGCCCGAGGTCATGCCGACGATTAACGGCGAAGGCTTCACCAAACAAAAGTTCCCGGAACCGCGGCCGCAACGAATGCGCGTGGACAACCGGGAAATGGACGTCTTCGTTTTTCGCACGGCGATTTCGCCAGGGAAGGCGGGGAAGATCCCGGTTGGGCCGGTCGAAATCTCCTATATCGCGCAAGTTCCGCGAGCGCAGCGCAATCGTCCGCGCTCCGTCTTTGATATGTTTGATGACAATGTTTTCGGCGACCCGTTCTTCGCCGTGAATCAACGCTTCAAAGGGCGTGCGGACGCCGTCGAGTTGGAGGTGAAGCCGCTTCCCGCCGTCGGCCGCCCGCAAAACTTCTCCGGCGCCGTCGGGCAATTCACCTTCAGCGCCGAAGGCAGCCCGCAACGCGTCAAGATCGGCGATCCCTTGACCATGAAGCTGACCGTCAGCGGGCGGGGCAACTTTGACCGCATCGAGGCCCCGGTGCTGAGTGATCCAACGGGCTGGCGGGTTTATCCGCCTTCGACGAATTTCAAGGCGGAAGACGATATCGGCGTGAGCGGCAGCAAGACCTTTGACCTGGCGGTGATCCCGGAGGCCAGCAAGACGGCCATGCCGCAGTTCGAATTCTCCTACTTCGATCCCGCCGCCGGGAAGTACGTGACGCTCAAGAGCGAGGCGAAGCCGCTGGTGGTGGAAGGCACCCCGCCAAAGCCGGTCGTGCCGCCGGTTTCCCCGGAACCGCAACCTGAGACCAGGCCGGACGCGTCCGCGGTGCCGCCGCCGGAGCCAGCGGACATCCTGGGTCTGCGCTACGATGCGGGGAACGGTCGCGCGACTTTCGAACCGCTCTATGCACGGCGCGGCTTCCTCCTGGCGCAATTAATTCCGCTGGCGGCGCTCGCGGCGCTGTTGCTGAGCCGGTTCTGGCGCCGTGATCCCGACGCGGGCCGGGCCAGCGCCTGGCGGAAAGAGAAAGCCTTGCTGCTCGGAAAACTGCGCGCGGATGAGCTTCCCGAGCAGGAGTTTTTCGAAACCGCCGCGCGGGTGGTGCAATTGGACACCGCCCTGGCCAGTGGCCGGACTCCCGGAAGCATCGACGCTGCGGCCGCGTGTTCGTCGCGCCAACTGGACGCGGAGATCGTGAATGGAATCGATCGAATTTTCACGGCGCGCGCGGCGCTGCTCTACGCCGGCGGGGAGACCGCCACGACGCGATTGTCCGGGGAGGAGCGCCGCGAGGTGCTGGCCAACCTTGCGAAATTCGAAAAAGGTCATGCGCGCGCTTAGACTGATCCTCTTGCTTTGCAGTGCCGGCTGGCGGTTGCACGCGGCCGATTTCGAGGCGGCCAATCAGCTCTATGAGCAGGGAAAATATCCCGAGGCGAAGATGGCTTACGAGCGTCTCGTGGCGGCGGGTGAGTGGAGGGCAAATCTCTTCTACAACCTCGGCAATGCCGAATACCGGTTGGAAGCGCCCGGCCGCGCCATCCTGAACTATGAGCGGGCCCTGGCGCTGGACTCGGCGCATCCCGAAGCGCACGCCAATCTCTCGCTCGTCCGCGGAAAGACCGGCGCGCTCCTTTGGCCGCGGACGTGGCGCGATGCCTTGTTTCCGGGCCGATCGATCGAGGTTTACACCGCGCTCGGCGCGATTGCCGGATGGGTGGGCCTTTTCTGCCTCGCGGCGATTTTTCTCGGCCGCCCACAGCGGGATAAATCGGGCCTGTGGTTCGGCGCTGGGTTTGGTCTGCTGATCTTCGGATATAGCGTCGCCGCGGTGTGGTCCCTGGGGCAGGATCGGGCGCTGGCCATCATTACGGTGAATGCGGCGGAGGCCCATTTCGAGCCTGCCGAAAGCTCAGCGGCGGCATCGTCGCTGACTGCCGGAAGCCAGGTGCGCGTGCTCAGCGAGCGCGGTGACTGGACGTATTGCGCGCTTCCGGGTCAGGGGCGCGGATGGATCTCCACCCATTCCCTCGAACGCGTGGCCCTCGGCAAATCGTGAGGAGCTGGCGCCCGTTGCTGTTGTTGTTGGTGGTCGCTCTCCCAGGCTTTGCCGCGGATTGGCGCGAAGAATTGACACCCCCGCAGCCGGGCAAATTCCCACCGCCGCGTCCCCAAGCGGCGATCTATCGCTTCGGCTGGGGAGCATTCTCCGCGGCCGAAGCCGAATTCGATTTTCACCGGACCAAAAAAAACCAGCTCCAGTTGGACGTCACGGCCAAAACCATCGGCGCGGTGCGAGCGCTCTGGCAGATGGACGCGAAACATACCGCCCGGTGCGCCGCGGCGACGCTGCGCCCGATCAGCCTGCAACAGACGGAAACCTACCGGAAAGAAACCGAGAAGACGAAAGCGGATTTCTCCGCGGAGGGCGTGGTCCGCCTTCAGGAGAGCGATCCGCCGCCGAAAACGCCGCCCCGGCCGAAGCGATTCAAGTTCCCGGATCTCTTCGATCTGCAGACCGCGCTGCTCTTCGTCCGCAGCCAATCCCTGGAGGCGGGCGAGACCCTTTGCTTTGTCGTTTACCCCGCCAAGGCGGCCTATCTCGCCCGCGTGTCGGTCGTAGGGCGTGAACCGATCGAGGTCCACGGGCAGTCGTACCCGGCGGTGAAGCTGCAACTGGGGCTGCAGCAGGTGAGCAAGGATCTGGTGCTGGTGCCGCACAGCAAATTCACGAACGCTTACGCCTGGCTTTCCGACGACAAAGACCGGTTGTTGCTCAAAGTGCAGGCCGACCTTTTTGTCGGCAGTGTCTGGGCCGAGCTGCAGTCGGTGAAGTTTGGGCGGGAGTGAACGCGGACACGCGCATTGCCCAGCAGGCACCGCACTTCGGCTCAGCGAATCCAGATGCCGCGGTAAACGGTGCGGCGTTGTTGCTCGGATGGCGCAGCACTGCGGCCCGGCAGAAGACGCATCGCGCTGAGCGTTTCCAGATCCAGGCGTCCGGTCAGCGCCAGACGCAAGCTGCGCTGGTAGGAGAGAAGAGCTTCTTCCGTCGCCGGACCGGGCGCGCCATCGATTTGCTCGCGATACAAGCCGCGGCTGGCGAGCAATCCCTGCGCGCGGCGCAGCGTCGATTCCTGGACCTCGCGCGGCGCGTTGGCGTAGGGCGTATCGGCGAAGATCACGGGCAAATCGGCGGAGGGGGCCTCCAGCGTCCTCGGGGGCGGCACCACGGACGGATCGTCGGCAATCGGAGGAGGTGAAGTCGGTTGCCCGGGGGGTAAACGCTTCGCTTCTTCGCGACGCAGAAAGCTCCGATCTTTTTCTTCCACAGAGGGTTCGCGCCTCAAGTTGACCGGCGGCTTGGGCTTCACGATCGGCGGCGGGGTGTCCTGCGGAGGGCGCGCCGCTGAAGGTGGGCCGATGCCGAGCGATTCGATCGTTTCCTTGGTCAATGTGCCGGTGACTTCGAGACCGTTCCGGATTTGATAACGCCGGATTGCCGCCGTCGTTTCATTGGTCGATTGCCCGTTGATTTCCCCGTAGTAGAAACCCTGCGACTTCAGCTCCGTCTGCACGTCGCGCAGGCGATCTTCCGCATCCGCGGCGCTGGCCCACATCACGCCCACGGCTAGCAGCAGGACAATTCTTTTCATCGCATTAAATCGAAGACGCGAGTCGGCCCGCGCTCATTCAATGCATTACCGTTGCGCGAGGGCGGGGGCCTTGGCCGGGTGTCGGAGCGACCGCGTATAGCCCATGATGCCCTCTCCAATGGCTTTGGCGACCCGGTCGCGGTATTCAGGATTCGCGATCAGGCGGGCCTCGAACGGATTACTGATAAAGCCGCACTCGACCAGCGCCGCGGGGCAGCGGGTGTGCCGCACGACGTAAAGGGGACGGCCACTGATGCCGCGGTTCGTCGCCTCCGTGCGCGTGGACAGTGAGGACTGGATGAAGGCCGCGAGGGTCTCGCCATTGTCCGTCGGCGCGGGCTCGGGTTTGTTGAAAATGCCCACCCAGGTCCAGGCGGCCTCCGGCGGAACTTTCTGGGAAGCGTAAAATGTTTCCACTCCCATCGCAGACGAACCGCTCCCGCGGGCGTGATTGAAATGGATGCTCACGAAGATCGCGTTATCGAGGCTGTTTCCGATTGCCGCGCGCTCCGGCAATGAAACGTAGGTATCGTAGGTCCGCGTCAGCAGCGTCTTGAAACCAAACTGCTTGAGCAGGGCGTCAGTGCGTTGAACCACATCGAGGGTCAGATCTTTTTCCACCAGGCCGTTGCCGTGGGCGCCATCGTCGTTTCCGCCATGACCGGCATCCAGCACCACCGTGGGAAAAGCCGAGACGAGCGCCGGCTCGGATCGGAAATACGGCTGCTCATCGGGCGCGACGATAAACGTCAGGCAGCCGCCCAACACAATGAGACCCACGCAGGGCATGGTATTTCTCATGCGCAAAGCGTGACACACTCTGCGCCAATGGGAAGGCTTTTTACGCGGGTGTTTTCTCGGTCTCACAAGGATGAATCGGTGGTGAACAGCGGCCGGACGTCCGCATCCGGGAGCGCCCGCCAGGTGATTGGCAAAACGCTCGTGCGTTCGAGCACGGCGGCTTCGATGGAGGTGGAAGCAAGTTGCTCGCCGCGGTGCTTGTCAATCTGTTCCGCCGAGGGCATCTCCGCGCCCGGGTCCTCCCCGAGCGTCAAATGGCCGACGGTCCAGGCATCGAGGGCCAGCCGAAGCGCCTTCTCGAGGCTGAGGTTCGCGAGCGCTTTGCCGTGCAGGAACTGCTCCATCCTCCCCGTGGAAGCGTTGGTTCCCGAAATGACGCCAAAATTCTCGAACGCCCGGCTGAAGGTGCCGCCATTGGTATGGATTGACCCGTCATAATCGACGCGCAGGAAAAGGTTCGGGCCATCGCCGCGGTTGAGTTCCGCAAAGAGCAGCCGCGAGAGGAAAGGGGGCCCATAAACCTGTTCGAAAGCGGCTTTGAGAATGGGACTGAGCGAATAATTAGCCAGTCGGCGCAGCGAAACATCCTGGGCCGAACGCGCGAAGCCCTCGGTGCTGGTGACCTCGATGGCCGCCATGCGCAGGCGTTCGATATCGCCCGGATGCCCGATGCCGCCCATGGCGATGCGATCGTAGATTTCAAAGATCTTCTGCCGCTCCCGGCCGAGCGTGAAAAGAAGGATGCCATCGTGATAATTCAGCGCGGCGATCGGGCTGCCGCCCGCGAGCTGATGCTCGATGTACTCGCGTCGATTGGCGATCGCTTCGACCCAACGGTAGGGTTCCTCGATCATGCCACGTGTTTGCGGAAAAGCCGGGCGAGCTGTTTCTCCGGCATCGTCGTGATCCCCTCGCTCGAGACGATCTTGACGATGGGGTAAACGCGGCCACGCCGGTCCACGCCGCCGGTGGCGGTATCCGCCTCGGCCGCCGTGTCGAGGGCGCGCAAGGCGAGCAGCACCGCTTCCTCCTGCTTGCGCTTGGCGAGGGGCCTGGCGCTCCAGGTGTTTTCGTAATGGAGAACGCTGCGGACCGCTGGCGAACCGGACCCGGTTGCCGCGAAGTCGGCGGCTTCGAACTGCGCGCCCATGGCGTCGTAAAAATAGAGGCGCGCGGTGCTCGCCTCCAGATCGTAGGTGGCGAAGATCGGCACGACCACGCCAACGCCCTGCATCACGAACCCGAGATTATCGCGCAGCAATTTCGAAAGCGCCCGGACTTTGCCGTCGAGGCTCATCTCCTGGAGCTGGCTGCGGCGGTAGAACTGAAACGAATGCTCGAGGACGCGGGCCATTTCCCACGCGGTGGCCGGCACGCCGGCGATGGCCATCAAAGAAAACTTGTCGATTTCGAGCACTTTGTCCGCCCGATCGTATACGACGAGGTTTCCAGCGGTGGCGCGGCGATCGCCGGCCACCAGGACGCCGTCCGCGAACTTGAAGGCCAGGATGGTGGTGGCGTGCGTCGGCGGGACGCCACTCGCCACTGCTGGCGCGGGGGAAAGAGCCGCCGGCACCGGGGGATAGAGTCCGCGGTTGCGCAGCAGGCCCGCGAAGTCCTCCGGCGCCGGCGCCAGCGCGGTCCGGATGGGCGAGAATTCCATCACTCGCCGGTCCGCTGGCGGTAACGCTTGGACTGGTTCGGATCCACCCGGCGCATGCGCTGGAGAAGGTCCTTGGTGTCCGGCTTGGAGACATCGGGCGCTTTCGGCCCGCCCCCATCGCCTTGTTGCGGGCCCCACGGTGCAGGGCCGACTGGGCGTTGCGTCCTGTCAGGCATGGGGGGACTCTAAGGTTGGCCGCCAAAAACGCAAGGCTACCGCGACGAAGAAAGACGGCGCGCCGGGAATCAGCCTCCCCCAGAGGCCCACGCTTGCCTTGAAACATCGAACCTGCGAAACACTTCCGCCATGAGTCGATTTTTCGCTCTGCTCAACCTCGCCGCGCTGCTTTCCTTCGGCGTTCCGGCGGCCTGGGCGGAAGATTCCCGGACCTTGCAAGAGGTGCGGGACCTGCGTGCCCTGGTGGAAAAGCAGTCGAAGCAAATCGATGTGCTGACCGAGCAGTTGGCGAAGCTCAGATTGGCTCTGGAAAACGCGCACAATTCCGGCGCGACGCCGGTGCCCGTGGCCACGCCGGTCGCGGCCCCCGCGGCGAGCCCCGAATTTTCCACGAACAGCGCAAAAGCAGAGCCAGCCGACGGCAAACGGCACGTGGTGGTGAAAGGCGAAACCTTCACCTCGATCGCGAAGCAATACGGCATCGCCATCACCGAACTCAAGAAGGCCAACAAAGATGTGGACGAACGGAAGTTGCAAATCGGCCAGACTCTGACTATTCCCACTCCGAAAGTTTCCGAAGCCCCAACCGAGAAAAAAGAGACCCCCTAAGCCATGGACGATTCGCACTGGTTCCTGATGAAATACGACGACGGATCCGTTTTTGGCCCGATTCCGTTCGAGCAACTCCGCCAGTGGGCGCTCGACGCGCAGGTCTCCCCACTCGACAAGGTCTCCACCGACGAGCAGAACTGGATCAAGGCACCGATGGTCCCGGATCTCGAAATGGATTACCTCGTGGAAGTCACGCCCGATCAGTTTTACGGTCCGACCACTTTCGGGGCGGTGCGTGAGTTCCTGCAACTGGGAGAGATCAATCCCGATACGCCGGTGACCAACTGCAAGGACGGGACGAGCTCGCTGGTCAAAGACATTCCGGAGTTGCAGCCGGAAAAGGTGGAGGAACTGGCGCAGCCGGTGCGCACGAGCATTCGCTTTAATCTCCAGCAGCGGATTCGTGAGCTCGAGGAAGCGCTCATGGAAGAGCGCCGGGCCCGGGAAATGGCCGAGCATCTCGTCGAGAAGCTCGAGGCCAAGCTCAACGACATCACCCGCGCCGCTTCGCTCTAAAAAAGCGGCTAGCCCGCGACGTCGCGGACCAGTGCGGCGTAGGTGTCGAACGGATCGGGCATCGGCAGGTAGCTGGCGTTTTCCAGCGAGATCGAATCCCAGTTGATCACGTAGGGAAGCTGCCGCCCTTGAAAGAGTGAAACGGCGAGTCCGCGTCCATGGGCGCGGGTGTCAGCCGGCGGCGTGCGCATCGCTTCCACGCGGCGAACGCTGTCGTTGAATTCCCCGATCGCTTTTGCCGGGGTCAGCGCGAAGAAGAGACCCTTCGCCGGGTTGATGTTGTGATACTCGAGGTCGAGGCTTTGCAGCCACGGGTCCTGCCAGCTCAAGCCTTCGCTTTCGCGGAAGGTCTCGAGCAGCCACTTCTTGGAAATCCAATCGACGCCGCCCAGGAGCAATTCGGGCTTGGTCGCGAGCGCCTCGAGCGTGAATCCCCAACGGTCGAGAACCCAATCCGTTTCCTCATCGCGCCCGCTCAGTTCGCGTTGTGCGTGCGCGAGGAATTCGTGCTGGATATCCAGGGCGGAGCGGGTCCGTCCGTCTTCGAGCGGCACCGTTCCGTGCCCTGTGCCTTCGTGAGAGATCTGCCGGGTGGCCATCACCGCATCGTGCAGGATGACATCCTCGGGCAGGCTGCCCTCTTCAATGAGCGTGAGCACCAGCGCGGTCGTGCCGACTTTCAGCGCCGTTGCGAAGGGGCTCATGTTGGAATCCCCAATGAGGAGGTGCAGGCGGCGGTACTTGCGGTAATCCGCGAGCGGCTCGTCGCGGGCATTGATGATCGCGCGGTTGAACTGCACCCACTGGTAAATGTCGTTGACGATGTGATCGGCCCGCTGGCTGAGCTGGAAGTGCACCGCGCCGGCCGGCTGCGGCGGATCGAAGTCGAAGGCGAGGGGACTGGCCTGCCCAACCCGGCCGGCGCCGGTGAAGAGTTGCCGCGTGGCCAGGAAGGAAAGCAGCGTTCCGAGCAGGCGCGGGCTAAACTGCAGCTCCCGCTTCATCAGGTAATTCTCGTGACAGCCGAACGTCGCACCGGTGTGGTGATCGATATTGTTCTTGATGAAGGCCACTTCCTCACTGATCTCCAGCCCTTCGAGCGCGGACTGGAGGAGCATGTCGCCGGCGAGGTCGTAGGCCACCGCGTCGCGCACCGTGCGGCTTTCCGGCGAGGAATACTCAAGGTGGCCCATATCGATGTAGAGCCGTCCGCCATTCAGGAGGAACCCGCCATTTCCGGGCGGCTCCTCGTAATCGCGGTAGTGCAGGTCGATCACCCCCGCCTTCGCCTTCTTGAACAGGTAGTTCTTGATCCGCGACGGCCACGCATCCGGCCCGTGGACCGGGTCGCCGCTGACGAGACAGCCGTATTCCGTTTCGATGCCGACGACGCGGGTCATGTGCGTTGGTGGTGGAGCGGTTTCAGTGGCGGCCGCCGTGGCTGTGGCTCACCGGCCCTCAACGTTCACCCGCATAGAGGATTCGTCCGCAGTTTTCACAATGGACAATTCCCCGTCCGCCGCGCACCGAGACGGAGGTTTGCGCGGTGATCTTCATATGGCAGCCCGTGCAAACGTCGTGTTCGAGCGCCACCACGGCCTCCCCCTTGTTGGAAAAAAGACGCTGATAATTGTCGAGCAACTCCTCGTCGATTTCGCCGGCCGCCGCAGTGCGTTCGAGGTCGAGCTCCTTCAGTTGCGCTTCGACGGTTTGCATCTTGGCGTCGATGTCCGCGATCTGACCCTCGACCTGCGCTTTGGTCTGCTGGGCGGCCTTGGTGGCTTCGGCGACGGTGGCCTTCATTTGCTCGGCGCTTTCCATCAATTCCAATTCGCGATCTTCGAGCGCGCGCACTTCGTCTTCGAAGCGCTTGATCTCATTGTTCAAGGCCTGGAACTCTTCGTTCTTCCGGGTTTGGAATTTCTGGGTCTGAAAACGGGCGATCTGGTCGCGTTTGGTCTGGGATTCATTTTCCAGCTTCTTGCGCTCCACTTCGATTTCCTTGGCCTTCAGTTTCGCCGCCTCGAGCTGGCCGGTGGTTGAGGAGAGTTTGGCCTCGAATTCCTTGCGCTCGAGCGGTGCAAATTTCAACTCCTGCCGGAGTGCGCGGATCTTGCGATCACGATCTTGCAGGACGAGGAGCCGTTCGATTTCCGGAAGCATGACGGGATAGTGCGCAAGGCGCCCCGGACCGTCAACGACCGTGGAGCATCCGAAGCGAATGCGTTTTCGGCGAACCGCTCGTCGGGAAACTCCGGCGGTCCGTCCGATTCAGAAAAGCATCGATTCCTCGGGTGGCTTGGTCGCTTCCACTTTATCGGCCTTGAGCACTGCGATGCGCCGTCCGTTCTCGACGGGGAAGGTCGCCGTCCCGGTAATCCTGATCCACGTCATCTCCGCCATCGTGGGTTTGGTTGCGGCTTCCACCAGGGTGGCGACGGGCCGCGCATCCGCGGCGCAGCAGGTCATGAACATCCGCACCGCCTTGAAACGATTGCCATGGGTGTTGTTCGTCGCATCGGGCATGAGCTGGCCAATGAGTTGAACGGTGCGGCCTTCGAAATCCTTGCGCAACGCATTGTCCTGCGCCGCATAGAGCAGATCGAGCACCTCTGCGACGATGTATCCTTCGGGCGTGTGTTGAAGGTAGTCGCTCGGCGAAGGCTCGGCGGCGGGCGCCGGCGCGGGGGCGACCCCCGCGGCCGGGCCGGCGGGAGCCGTCGGCCCATTGCTCGGCAGCGGCAGCTCGGGCGGGGCGAGCGGAGCACCGCGCCGATCGCGCCCGAGCGCGCTGGCATCGGTGATCACGCCACGATTTCTCACCGTATTAGCGCTGTAGCTGTCCGGCGAGAACATCGCCGCCGTCGTGATCGGCAGCAGCAGGATCAAGAAGGTGAGCACTTTCCCAGTGGCCAGCCGGGAAAGGGAATGGCCGCAGGCAGCCGACGAACAACAGGAGGCGTCCGCGGGGAAAAATAGAAAAGCCAAGGCCATCAATCCCATCGCGATTCCGCCGAGCAGCACCCCCGGTCGAAATTCCGGAGCCAGAAAGTCGCGCACCCGTCCGGTCAGGTAAAAAGAGATGAGAATCGAGCTCCACGTGGCGAGGGTGGCGCAGGGCAGCCAGCGGGAGAAAAGCTTGTTCATGGCGCTGGGAGCTTACGCGCGTGATGGCGCCCGATCAAAAGCGAATCTCAAGACCAGATGCCGATCGCGCCCAGGCGCCAGCAAATAAGCGCGATCACGATCAGCAATCCGAAGGCCAGGATGATCACCGCGCGGCGCTTGAAGATCAGGGCGTAGAGCCAGAAAAGCTTGAGGTCGAACATCGGGCCGAAGAGCAGGAAGGCGAGCTTCGCCTCGGCCGGAAACGTCGCGAAGCTGGCGGCGACGAACGCGTCCGTGGTGCTGCACAGCGCCAGCGCCGCCGCCAGTCCCATGAGGACCAGGATGGCCACCGGCGGATTGGTCGCGTAGGGCAGGATGATTCCCTGGTTCACCGCGGTATTGAAGACGCTGGTAATGGTGACGCCGATAATCAGGAAGAAGGCCACGTCGAGAAAATCCGCCGTCGCGGACTGAATTGCCAAAAGCACCTTTTGGCGCGGGCTCGATGATTCCACTAACGCCGAAAAATCCTGTTCCGACGGCAGCGCCGCAGTCGTCAGACCCGTCCGATTGCGCCCTTCGCTTTCGCCACCGGCGGCCGGCTGGAGCAGCGCGGAGGACGGTATCTGGCGCACGATCAAACCAATGACCACCGCGATGCAATAGCCGATGACGAGGCGCAGGGAAGTCATCAGCCAGGGGTTCTGGCCCTTGAATGCAGCGAACGTGCTCAGCGCCACGATCGGGCTGACGATCGGCGCCGCGAGCATATAGGTGACCGCGGTGGACAGGGGCAGGCCCTTTTTGATGAATCGCCGAATGACGATGACGCTGCCGCATTCGCACATCGGAAAGATCAGTCCGAGCAATCCGCTGATCAGGATGGAGCCCGCCTTATTCCCCGGCAACAGGCGCGCGATGCGCTCGGACGAGACGAAGACATCGACAAAGCCCGAGATCAACGAGCCGAGCAGGAGGAAAGGCACCCCTTCGAGCAAAATGCTCAGGAATGAAAACGCGAAGTCGTTGAATTGAAAATGGAACCAAGGCATTGCTCCGGGAGTGAGCCGGGTCAGCGGCGTTTATTGGACCCAGGGCGGCTACGGTGGCGTCAGGGCGCGCCCGGTGCAATCACGCAACTGCGCACCGCGCGCGCCAGCCGTCAAACAGCCGCCGCATGACGCCGGCGCCTTCCAGCACGCGGGGTCCGGGCTGAAGAATGACGTCCGAATCGAGGGCGTGCACCTCATCATCCCGGACCGCCTTGATCGCGTCGAAACCGGGACGCCGGCGGATGGCGTCGAGATTGACTGGTTTGCCGCACCAGCTCGCGAGAATGATGTCGGGGTTGGCGGCGATCACTTCACCAGAATCCAGACGGCGTTCGCGAGCAGCTTTCCCGCGCCGCGAGCGGAAGAGGTCGATGCCGCCACAGAGTTCGATGAGCTCGCCGACCCAGGCGATGCCGCTGATCATGGGGTCGAACCATTCCTCGAAATAAACGCACGGGCGCGGTTCCGCGGCGCACCGGAGGGCGTCGAGTGCGTCGCTGAACTCATCAGCGAGTTGCGCCGCTTCCCGGGTCCGGCCGACGGCGCCGCCGATCAGGCGGATGGTCTGCGCAATCTCGGTCAGGGAGCGCTGGTTGGTCGCGAGCACGGCGCAGCCCGCTCGGACGAGTTGCGCGGTCAGGTCGGCCTGCACATCCGAAAAGGTAATCACGAGGTCCGGCGCGAAGCCGGCAACGCGCTCGCAGTCGCCCGTGGAAAATCCGCCGGCCACGGGGCGCGGATCGAGCCCCTCCTGCGGCGCAAAAGCTGATACCGCCACGACCTCAGGCCACGCGCCGATCCGGGCGCAAATGTCGGCGGCTTCCGCGCTCAGGCAGACAATGCGCATGGCCCGATGCTGATCTCACCTAACCAAACCGCTATCCTGAGCTCGCGAAGGATCGCTAAACTGCGGGTGAAGCGGTGGCGCAGAACAATCCCGATGGCCGGCTCCGCGCCGCCTCCGCCCGTTGAAGTCAGAGATCCTTCGCAAGCTCAGGATGACAGCTGGGGAACGCCGCATTCACGCGTTCCTACCCAAACTCTGCGATCGGCCCTCAGTAGGAGCTTTCCACGCGCTGGGCGACATCCTTGTAACCGTAATCCGCCTCCATGATCTCCTTCAGGCACTGGAGATACTCCTCCTTTTTCCCCATTTTCTCGTAAACCAACCCGAGGTTGTAGAGCGTGTCTTTCTTCACCACATCCATGCCGACCATTTCGCTGGCGGCCGCTTTGAACTGGGTCGCCGCCATGTCGAACATGCCCTTGAGCACGAAACAACGGCCGAGAAGACTCATCGCCTTGAGGCGCGTGTTCGGATTTTGCCGGGCGCGTTGCAACTCGGGGATGGCCTCGTTGAATTGCCCGGCTTCGAGCAGACGCTCGCCGAGCTCGAAGCGCATCCCGAGGTCCGTGGGGTTCCGCTCCACCCGTTTCTTCGCTTCACCGATCTGCATCTCGGCGCGCTCCCGCTGCTTGTCAGCCAGGGTTTTCTTCGCGTCCTCGACCTGTTGCTGATAAGTCGGCGCGTCCTCGTGGCCGAGGCCCTCGCCGGCCAGCCAGGCTTCGGTCTGGGCGATGTAATCTTCGTTCTCCTTGATCTCGAGTTCGAGTTTCTTGAGCCCGAGGTCGGAGACTTTTCGCGCCACGGCCGGGTCGCTGCTGCTCACCAGCGCGTTGGTGTGACTGTAATACCAGAGCGCGTTGCTGAGGCTTTCGCTGCTGGGCTCGAGCTCGTGGCGGTCCTCGTAGAGCTTGGCGATCCGCCGGGAGATATCGACGTTCTGTTGGTTCTGCTCCCATTCCGCGTAGAGCTCCCCGAGTTGCGCGTCGATCATGTCCGCGTCCTTGAAGACGCGGTTCTTTTGCTCGAGCAGGACGGCCTCATCCTTGTTCCTGATCAGATCCCGGTAATCTTTCTTGCCCCCCGATTCCGCCACGGCGTCCCACCCGCCGCTCTTCATCGAGGCGGTGGCCGCGGCATCCTTGCTGCGCTTGACCGCGACCAGATCCGTGGGATTGAGCTGCGCGATCTTCGAGTAGCATTCGACGGCCTTGTCGGCATCGCCCATGGAAAGATAATGCTCTCCCAGCTCGTGCATGACCTTGGTGTCGGTGGGATTCGCCTGGATGATGACTTCGAGGGCGAAAGCCGCCACTTCCGGGTAGCCCGCGGCCTTGGCCGCGTCCTTGAGGAGATGATTCGCCTGGCTGTTGGTGGGATCGCTCTCGAGCGTTTTCTCCGCGAGCTCCATGGCGGCGAGAGGATCCTTTTTCATGACGCTGCCGCCTTTGAGGGAAGCCGACGAAAGTCCGGACAGAAAGCTCTTCTTGCCCTTGGTGTGAGCGATTTCCACGGCCCGCAGTTGCTTGCGCGCTTCGAGGAAACCGGGCGCTTCCTTGAGCACCACCTGGAGGAGGGAGATGGCGTAACCGAAATTGCGCAATTCCATGGCGCTTCTGGCTTTCAGCCAAAGGGCGCGGGCGTTGTCGGAGAGGTCCTTGTCAGTTTGAATTGCCATAAAGCGAGGGGAGACGACGGAAACACTAACACTCGCCCGCGACGTTTGACAATCCCGGCGTGACCCGACGCCCCCCCGGCCCACTCGGCCGCACGAATTCTACTTCAACCCACCGCCGATTTTGTCGCTCTGGTCCTTCTTCCGCTCGACTTTGGCGCCCGCCATTTGCGCCAGATAGTCGGCCTCCTTCTTCGCGTTATTGACGAAGTCCGTCGTCCCGTGCTCGAAAAGCACCGTGAATGCAAACGTGGCTGCCAGGAAAAGCGTCAACCAGAAAAGCATGCGGAAGAGAGCCATAGGAATGAAAGTGCCAGCGGAGTAATGCAATTCCCGAGCCAAGGCAACCCCGGAGTATTGCGCACGGACTTGCTGGCAGCTTGTCGGACATGCGCGGGATGCTCCTCACCGAGGCGCGGCTGCTCGTGCCCCACAAACCGACCTTTTTCGACATCCCTCAGGCGCGGGGGTGGGCGTTATCGTAAGCCTTTTTCAGCCGATCGACGGTGACATGCGTGTAAATCTGCGTGGTCGAGAGGCTGGCATGCCCGAGGAGCGATTGCACGCTGCGCAGATCGGCGCCGGCGTCGAGCAGGTGGGTGGCGAAGCTGTGCCGTAGCTTGTGCGGGCTGACATTGATGGGAATGCTCGTGTGGGGCAGGTAACGGCGCACCGCCAGCCAGACATTCAGCCGGGAGATCCGCCGGCGCACTTTGCTCAGAAAAAGCGGCCCGCTGTGGACGCCGGCTTCCTGCCGGTAGCGCTGAATGGCGTCCAGCGCGGGTTTGCCGACCGGCACTACCCGCTCCTTCCGTCCCTTCCCCAGGACGCGGACGCTTTCCGAATACAAATCGACCGCGTTCACATCGAGCGCGATGAGCTCCGCGAGCCGCAGCCCGCTAGAATAAAACAGCTCGAGGATGGCGGCGTCGCGCGCCGGCATCCAGGTCGGGGCTTGCGCCTGCTTCTCCACGCGCAGCGGCGCGCTCAACAATTCGTCGATCTGTTTGGCGGTGAGGACCAGGGGCAGCTTCTTCTCGAGCTTCGGCAATTGCACTTCTTTGAGCGGGTTGACCTTCAGCCCATGGCGCTCGGTCAAGAATTTGAAGAGCGTCCGCAAGGCCGCGAAATGCAGCCGGATGGTGGGCCGGGCCATCCCACGCTTGGCGCAATCGAAAAGATAGCGGCGAAAATGATCGGCGGTCAGCTCTTTCCAAGCCGGAGCGGGGACGGCCTCCCGAAACCTTTCGAGCGCATGCCGATAGATCTCGAGCGTGCGCCGGGAAGCATTGCGTTCGACGTCGAGGCAGCGGAAGAAATCGTCGGCGAGCCGGTCGCGTGTCGGGCGTGTCAAAACGCCGGGAGCTTACCCAGTCGGCGCGCGAAGGCGATCCCAAAAGCGCTACAACCGTCGCCCCTCGGGTCCGAAAATTCTGTCAGCCCGTTATTTCGAGAGAACCCGCTCGAGGAGCGAATTCAGCCGAGCCAGCATGGCGCGGGGATCTTCGAGTAGCCCGGCCGACACCAGCGCGTTATCGAAGACCTGCGCCGCGACGTCGCCCGCGAGGGCGGCGTCGGTCTGGCGGATCGCATTGAGGCGGATCATGATCGGGTGATCGGGATTGATCTCGAGATTCGGCTTGGAGTCGAGGTCGGGCGCGCTGTCCCGGTTCATCATCTTGATCATCCGGCGCATGCTCGCGGTCATCGTCGGATCGGAATCGACAGCCACGGCGGGGCTGCCGACCAGCCGCTTCGAGGTCCGCACTTCGTTCACCCGGTCGCCGAGCTGTTCCTTAATGAAATTCGCCAGCAACCGCGCCTCATCGTCGCTCAGGGCGTGGGTCTTGTCGTCGAGCTTGAGGTCCGCCTTTTCCGCCGCGATGACGCGCTTCTTGTCGAACTCCCGGAGGTGCTCCATGACGAATTCATCCCGCGGGTCGGTCAGGAAGAGCACCTCGAACTTCTTCTCTCGGAACACTTCGTAATACGGGCTGGCTTCGGCCGACTCCCGGCTCGGCGCGAGCAGGTAATAAATCTCCTTTTGCCCCTCCGGCATGCGGCTCACGTAATCGGTCAGCGTCGTCGTCTTGCCGCCCTCGGTGTGCGACGACTCGAAGCGCAGCAGCTTCGCGATCGTCTCCCGATGTGACCAGTCCGTGGCTACTCCTTCCTTCAGACAATGGCCGTGCTGGGCGAAAAAGCGGTCGTATTTCTCCGGATCGGCTTTGGCTTCCTCGTCCAGCCACTTGAGCACGCGTCCGGTCAGGACCTCGTTGAGCTTTCGCAGCAGGGCGCTGTCCTGCATGGTCTCGCGGGAGATGTTGAGCGGCAGGTCTTCGCTATCTACCACGCCGCGCAGGAAGCGCAGCCATTCCGGGAAAAGACCCTTGGCCTTTTGCTGAATGAGGATCTTGCGGCAATAAAGATTCACCTCGTTCTCGCCGCGGGTGAGGGTCAGATGCTCGAGGCTTTTCGCCGGGACGAAGAGGACGGCGCGGATGCTGAGCGGGGCGTCGGCGCTGAAGTGCAGCCGATAGAGCGCCGGTTCGCTGTCGTGGCCGACGAACTTGTAAAACTCGTCGTACTCCTCAGCGGTGATCTCGCTTTTGTTGCGGGTCCAGAGCGCCTGCACCGTGTTGACGGTGTTCCCGTTCAGCTCGATCGGGAACGCCACGAAATTCGAGTAGTGCTTGATGATCCGCTCGATGTTCGAGGCCTGGGCAAACTCGGTGTCCCGCAGTTGCACCACGACCTTCGTCCCGCGCGGCAGATCGCTCGCGGGCTCGATCTCGTAGCTGGTCTGGCCATCGCTGGACCAGATCCAGCCTTGCTCGCCGGGCTGGGACGACCGGGTAAAAACCGTCACTTTTTCCCCCGCCATGAACGCGGAATAAAAGCCGACGCCGAACTGCCCGATGAGATTGGCGTCGCCTTTGCTCGCCTTGAGTTGCTCGAGGAAAGCCTTCGAGCCGGAATGCGCGATGGTCCCGAGGTTGTCGATCAGCTCGCCATGCGTCATGCCGATGCCGGCGTCGGTGAAGGTGATGGTCTTCGCCTGGTCGTCGGTGGTGACCGAAATTTTGAGCGGTAGATCCGGCTGAAAAATCTCGGCGCCGGACGTTTGCAGGAACTTCAGTTTCTCCGACGCGTCGGCGGCGTTCGAGATCAGCTCGCGGACAAAGATTTCCTTATCCGTGTAGAGGGAATGGATCACGATTTCGAGCAACTGCGCGATCTCGGCCTGGAAGGCGTGTTTTTCGGTCGTGGACATAGGGCGGGAATCTAGGGGCGCAGCTTGCCTTGACGCAAGAGGCTGGCCTCCTCCGCCCTCGATTTTTTCTCCGCCCGCCGGCGTCTGCCTGGTGCCGTGCCGCGTAAATGCAGGTGTGGAGAGCAACTTCCAGCCGCCGCATCCATGATCGATGACCAGCTTCAGGAGCTAGCCGCATTGTATGCCTCCGGAGCCATGAGCGCCGAGGAACGCGGACATCTGGAGCTGCTCCTGCCCTTTCATCGTGAGCTCGAACTCACCGTGGATCATCTGCTCGAAACGGCGGCCCTCGCCGCGCTCGCGACGCCATCCGGCGCCGGTTCCGGGCCGTCCTCGGGACTGAAAGCGAGAATCCTGGCCTCGATCGCCGGCCGCGAGCAACGGTCCGAGCACGAAGCGCTGGTCATGGCGGGACCGGACGCGCTGGTTCAGTGGGTCAATCCGGAGTTCACGAAGATGTGCGGATATACTCTCGAAGAGCTGCGCGGGCGCAGCCTCGGGCCCATCTTGCAAGGAGAGTTGACGGACAAAGCGGCGGCGAAGCGTGTGCGCGAGGCGGTCCATGGCGCGCGGCCTTGTCGCGAGCGGCTGATCAATTACCGCAAAGACGGCGAATCCTATTGGGTGGAAATCCAGATCACACCCATCTTCAAGGAGGACGGGGAATTGCGCTGCTTCGTGGCGCGGGAACGTGAGTTGGCCGGTGAGGTGTAGGCGCGCCGCGGCGTTCGCCCGACGAAAGCGGATTCGGAGACGGATTGAGAAATCCTCGCTGTCAGTAGCTCATCGGGAAGGGGGCCAGACTTTCAACTTTGCGAATTCCAGATCTTCCGAACGAGGAAGTTGCACCCGTGACGTGCGTCCGTAGGTCTTTGCTTTCGAGGGTAACCAGAGGGATTTCCCTGATTGTGGGTTTTGTGAGTCTGGAAATTTGAATCCCGGAAAATCCATGCTATAAACCATTGTGATGTTTGGCTGGCTACGAATTAAAAAGCCTAAGCCGACCGGGACGCAGCCCTCGGCAGGGAAGATCGTCGCGGCATGCCCATCGCCGCTTCCGCACGCGACCAGCATGGCAAATCCGGCATTGGACGCCGCGGGCCTGCCGCCCCACCCCCTCCTGAGTCTGTTGCCGAGCGGCACCTTGCAACGCCTGCTGGCGGACGGTGCGGTGGACGAATACGCCAAGGGCACCACTCTCTTTCGCGCCGGCGAGGCGTGCGACGCGATCTTCCTCATCCTCAGCGGACGCTGCGAGCTGCGCCTACCTGACACGGACGAAACCGACGAGGTCTTCGGACCCGGCGACTTGCTCGGGGCCCGCGCGCTGCTGAATCGAGAGCCGCACCTGACCTCCGCCATCGTCGTCACGCATGCGGTGTTGCTCCGCCTGCCGGCCGACGAATTGCAAAATCTTTTCGCCAGCGATCCCTGCGTCGCCGGGCATTTCTCCCAAGCCGTGACCTCGCTGGTTCAGCCCTCGCAGGATCGGGAAATGCGGCGGGTTCGCCGGATCGTGGCGTTGCTGCCGCTATGCATGCGGCTCGACGCCGAGGCCGTGATTCGCGATCTGGCCACCTCGCTGCGCGGCCTCAATGGGCAGAGCGTGCTGGTGCTGCGCCTGGGCGCCAATGAACGTGGCGAGCCGGAGCCGTGGCCTCTCGCCGTCGCCGCGCGGGGAGCGGAGTTTTGTTTTGCGCGCCAGCGCCGCACCACGGCCGGCGGCTTCGATGAATTGCGGCTGCTGGTCCGCCCGGAAGCACGGGAAGCCGCGGCGATCGCGCCGCTGCTCAGCCACTGCAGCCGGCATTACGATTACGTGCTGCTGCATCTCGACGCGGAGACGCCCGTGCCCGCCGCGATCGAAGCGCTCATTCAGTCGGATCTGGGTTTCGTCCTCCTCCAGCCCGCGACGCAAAACCTGTACGATTTCCGTCTGCTCCTGCGCGAGCTGGCCGAGCGCAGCCGCGGGGCGTGTGCGCATGTGAAGCCGTTGCTCTTTGCCGAGGAATCGATCGCGGCCCCTGAGGTCCACGAACGCCTTCGCCAATTGGGCCATCCCGTGCACTCCATCATCCGCGGCTTCCCGCTGCGCGGGGTGAGCAGCGTCCCCGAGCGCCGCTATGAGCTGGCCATCCGGCGCCTCGCCCGGGAGATCGCACGGTGCCGCGTCGGGCTGGCCCTGTCGTCTGGCGCCGCCAAAGGGCTCGCGCACATCGGCGTGATCCAGGTGCTCGAGGAGAACGGGATGGAGATCGATTGCATCTCGGGCACCAGCATGGGCGCCTATATCGGCGCGATCTGGGCCTATGGCTTCGACGGCACCGTCCTCGAAAAAATCGCGCGCGAAGTCGAAGGCCGCTGGGGCCTGTTCCATCTGCTCGATCCCGTGATTCCGCCCCGGCGCGGCTTTGTGCGCACCCGCCGCACCACCGCGCGGCTGCGGCGCTCCGTTGGCGACGCGCACTTTTCCGAGCTCGTCCGTCCGCTGCGGGTGGTCGCCACGCAGCTCGACACCCTCGAGAGGGTCGTCTTTTCCCAGGGTGAAGTGGCTCGCGCCGTCGAGGCGAGCATCGCCATGCCGGGCATTTGCGTGCCGGTCGAGCTCGACGGCGAGACCTACATCGACGGCGGCATCGCCGATCCGCTGCCCGTCGATGTGCTCTCGGAAATGGGCATCGAGCGCATCATCGCGGTCAACGTCATCCCGCCTCCGGAACGAATCCGCTACTGGCTCGATGCGTCGCGCGAAGCGTCCGGGCGCGAGCCGGAGCGCCACTGGCTGGGCCGTTTCGCCGAGTCGCACCTCAACTACCTCGCCAGCGGCAACATTCTCGACACCCTGATGCGGGCGATCAATGGCGCGCAAACCCGCGTGGCCGAAGCCTCGGCCCGCGAAGCCGACCTGGTGGTGCGCCCGCTCACCGGCGACGCCGTCTGGCACGATTTCACCAAGCCGCAGAAATACATCGCGCTTGGCCGGGCCGCCGCCGAGGCCCAGCTCCCGGAACTCAAAGCGCTCCTCGGAGCTCCATCTCATGAACCACCGGTCCCCCTGGCCCTCCCGCCCGCACTCGCTGCGTGAATGGCAACTGGCCCGTCTGCGCCGTTACTTGCGCACGACGGTCCTGCCTTTCTCCGCCCACTATGGCGCGCTCTTTCGGCGCGAAGGCATCGCTCCCGCGCAATTGCGCACCCTCGATGATCTGCGCCGCATCCCTTTCACCACCAAAAAAGATTTCCTCCCCGGCGTGGACGGCGCCGATCCGGTGCGCGATTTCGTGCTCCAGCCGGATCCCGCCGTTCTCTCCCGCCGCCCGGCGACGCTCGCGCGCGCGCTGCTGCACGGGCGCCACGCGGTGGCGGAGGGCTTCGAGCGCGAGTTTCGGCCGCTGCTCATGACCAGCACCACGGGGCGTTCCGCCGAGCCCGTGCCCTTCCTCTACACCGAGCACGACATCGATAACCTGCGGCTCGGCGGAGCGCGGGTCTATGAGATCTGCGGCTCCACGCGGGAGATGCGCATGCTCAACCTCTTTCCGTTCGCGCCGCACCTCGCCTTTTGGTTTGCGCATTACGGGGGTGCGGAGTTCGGCGTCTTCGTGCTCGGCACCGGCGGCGGGAAGACGATGGGCACCGACGGCAATCTTCGCCTCATCCGCAAGATCAAGCCCGACACGCTGATGGGCATGCCCACCTTCCTCTACCACGTGCTCACGGAGCTGGCGCACGACGGCTTCGCGCTGCCCAATCTGCGCAAGATCGTGCTCGGCGGGGAAAAGGCGCCCAGCGGCATGCGCCGCAAACTCCGCGCGCTGGCCGGCGAGCTCGGGGCGACGCACGTGGACGTGCTCCGCACCTACGGCTTTACCGAGGCGAAGATGGCTTGGACCGAGTGCCCGTACAATGAAGACGCGGGTTCGGCCGGGTATCACATTCATCCCGACCTCGCGCTGATCGAAATCGTGGATCCCAAAACCGGCGAACCGCGCCGCGAAGGTGAACCGGGCGAGATCGTCTGCACGCCGCTCGATGCCCGCGGCAGCGTGGTGCTGCGCTACCGCACCGGCGACTGCACCGACGGCGGCCTGTTTTACGAGCAATGCCCGTTCTGCGGACGGCGCGTGCCGCGGCTCGTCGGTGAGATTTCGCGGAACTCGGAAATCCGCGACCTGCAGCTTGACAAGCTCAAGGGAACCCTCGTGGATTTCAATCAGCTCGAGCACGTGCTCGACAACGCCGAGCATGTGCAGACCTGGCAACTGGAACTGCGCAAGCGACACGACGATCCGCTGGAGCTGGACGAATTGATCCTGCACGTCACCAAGTCCGATGACATCGAGGATGATCCATTGCGCGAAGCGCTAAACGCCCGCTTCGTGAGCGAAACCGAGTTGCACCCGAATCGCATCGAATTGCACTCGCTCGACGAAATGCGCCGGCTCCAGGGCGTCGGGGTGCTGCTCAAGGAACAGCGCGTCGTCGATCACCGGCCCAAGGGTGACGCCGGCTTGCCGTCGGGCTCCGCCCGCCAGACCATGAGCCCATGAGCAATCCGCGCCTTGTCATCATCGACGGCCTCCGCACGCCCTTCTGCAAAATGGGCACTGAACTCGCCGGCCTGGCGGCCGACGAGCTGGGCCGCATCGCCGTCGATGCCCTGCTCACCCGTACCGGTCTTGATCCCGCACTGATCGACGAGGTGATCTTCGGCTGCGTGGCCCAGCCCGCCGAAGCCGCCAATGTTGCCCGCGTCATCGCCTTGCGCGCCGGAATCCCCGAGTCCGTTCCGGCCGTCACCGTGCATCGCAATTGCGCCTCCGGGTTCGAAGCCTTCACCACTGCTTACGAGCGCATGGCGGCGGGGCACGGGTCGGTCTTTGTGGTGGGCGGCGTCGAGAGCATGTCGCAAGTGCCGCTCCTCTTTCAGGAGGAAACGGCGCGCAAACTCACCGCCTTCGCCCGGTCGAAATCCGCGGCGCGCAAGCTCGGCGCGCTCTCGGAATTCCGGCTCAGCGATTTCACGCCGCGCGCCGGTCTCAAGCTCGGGCTGACCGATCCCGTCTCCGGCCTGAACATGGGCGAAACGGCCGAGCTGCTCGCCCGGGAAGGCGGCATCACCCGCGCGGCGCAGGATGCCTTTGCGCTGCGCTCGCATGAGCGGGCGCTGGCGGCGGAGGCCCGGCTGGCCGAGGAGATCTGCCCCGTGCATCGCGGCGGCAAACCGATCGCGCGCGACAACGGGCCGCGCACCGATCAAACCCCCGAGGTGCTCGCCGGGCTGCGCCCCGTCTTCGAGAAGTACGGCACGGTCACCGCGGGCAATTCTTCGCAGATCACCGACGGCGCGGTCGCCCTGCTCGTCACCACCGAGGAGCGGGCGGCGGTGCTCGGCTTCCGGCCGCTCGGCGCGCTCACCGCGTATGCCTACGCGGGCTGCGATCCGGCCCGGATGGGGCTCGGTCCGGTCTTTGCCATCGATCGGGTCGCGAAGCGCTGCGGCCTGCTGCCGCAGGACGCCGATCTCATCGAGATCAACGAGGCTTTCGCCGCCCAGGTGCTCGCGGTGCTCCAGCGCGTGCCGATCTCCGAAGAAAAGCTGAACGTCAACGGCGGCTCGATCGCGCTGGGACACCCGGTCGGAGCCACTGGTGCGCGGCTCATTTTGACGAGCCTCAAGGAACTGGCCCGCCGGGAGGGGCGCCGCGCGCTCGTGACACTCTGCGTGGGGGGCGGCCAGGGCGGCGCGATCTGGCTGGAGAGGCCCTGACTCCATGCAAATGATCCGCCGCGAAACCCTCGAGCAGGACGTTTGCGTCCTGACCTTTGACCGGCCGAATTCGTCGGCCAACATCTTCGACCGCGCCACCCTCGAAGAACTCGGGAGCCACCTCGATGTTATCGGCAGCATCGATACCCGCGTGCGCGGCCTCGTCCTGATGAGCGCGAAGGATTCCATCTTCATTGCCGGCGCGGACCTGCACGGCATCCGCACGATGTCCGCCGCCGACGTGGACACGTTCATCGAGCTGGGCCAGACGGTTTTCAACAAGCTCGCGGCGCTGCCCATTCCCACGGTCGCCGCCATCCACGGAGCGGCCCTGGGCGGCGGTTGCGAGATTGCCCTGGCCTGCGACTGGCGTCTCGCTTCACCCGACGCCTGCACCAAAATCGGCCTCCCGGAGACCAAGCTGGGCCTCCTGCCCGCCTGGGGCGGCTGCACGCGGCTGCCCCGCCTGCTCGGCGTCCCGGCCGCCCTCGACCTCATTCTCGGGGGCAAGACGCTCAGCGCCGGGCACGCGCGCAAGATTGGGCTGGTCGATGAAGTGGCGCCTCGCGAGCACTTCCTGCGGGTCGCGCTGCTGCGGCTGAAGCGCGGCAAACGCTCGCGTCAATTGCGGCACTCGGCGCCGGTCAATGCGGTGGTCGATGCGGTGATCGGGCCCCGCGTCACCCGTGACGTCGAGCACCGGACGCACGGGCATTACCCGGCGGTGAAGAAGGCCATGGAAGTGGTGATGGAGGGCGCGAGCACCTGGAACGAAAAGGAGTCGCTGGCGCGCGAACGCGCCGCGATCCGCGAGTTGCTCGGCACCGCCTCAACGCGCAGCTTGCTCAATCTTTTCTTCCTCCAGGAGCGCGCCAAGAAGCGCACCGTGGCCGGCGTGACCGGGCGCGGCGCCGACATCACGCGGGCCGCGGTGATCGGCGCCGGCGTGATGGGTTCGGGGATTGTGCAATGGCTCAGTTCGCGAGGGCTGCGCGTCCTCCTCCGGGACATCGAGCCCGCAGCGGTGGCTCTCGGGATGGAGCGCATCGCCTCGCTTTACGCGGCAGGCGTCAAGCGGCGGATCTTCACGGCGCACGAAGCCCGCGCCGGGCTCGACCGGGTGTCGCCGGCGGCGACCGAAGTGCCGCTGATGCACGTGGACCTGGTCATCGAGGCCGCGGTCGAAAAGATGGCGGTAAAGCAGCAGATCTTCCGGCGGCTGGACGAACAGGTGCGCCCCGATGCGCTGCTCGCGACCAACACCTCGGCGCTTTCCATCACGGAGCTCGCCGGGGCGACGCGGCACCCGGAGCGGGTGGTCGGCATCCACTTTTTCAATCCAGTCCACAAGATGCAGCTCGTCGAAGTGGTGCGCGGCCGCGACACCTCTCCCGAAACGGCGCAGCGGGCGCTGCGTTTCGTGCAGCGGCTCGGCAAGCTGCCGGTGCTGGTCAAAGACAGCCCCGGCTTCCTCGTGAACCGCATCCTGGTGCCCTATATGGCGGAGGCCGGCCGGCTCTTCGAATTCGGCGCGAGAATCGAGGACATCGACGGCGCGATGCTCGATTTCGGCATGCCGATGGGGCCCCTGGCGCTCACCGATGAAGTGGGCGTGGACATCGCCGCCGATGTCGCGGCGACCTTGAGCGCGGCCTTCCCCGGCAGCCTGACGGCGCCCGCGATTCTGCCACGAATGGCCACGGCTGGACTGCTCGGCCGCAAATCCGGGAAGGGCTTTTTCATTTATCGCAAGGGCGGCGAGCCGGGTCCGAATCACGAACTCGCCACGAGCATGAACGCGGACGCCGGCGGGACACACTTTACGCGGCCGCAGCTCGAACGGCGCATGGTGCTGCTCATGGTCAATGAAGCCGCGCGCTGCCTTGATGAAGGCGTGGTCGAGACACCGGACGATGTCGATTTCGCCATGGTCATGGGCACCGGCTGGGCGCCCTTCCGCGGCGGACCCCTGCGCTATGCGGACAGCCTCGGCACGGACAAAGTGGTCGAAGAGTTGACGCAGCTTGCCGGTGAGGCCGGGCCGCACTATCTCCCGTGCACCCGCCTCGAACAGATGGCCCACCAGCAGAAGCGTTTTTATGAAGAATGAAGGGACACGGGTGAACGTCGAACGCCGAACGTCAAACTTCGAACGTCGAAGTGTCCCATTACTTCGGCGTTCGACGTTCGACGTTCGATGTTCGATTTTCGGCGTTCATCCTCCCTTTCCCCTATGAAGACTGACACCTCGCCCGACGAACCCAAATCCGTCATCGACACGTCGAAGATGTCGCGCGAGCAGCGCGAAGCCCTCGAACTGACGGAGGCGGCGCGCGAGGTGACGCGGGAGGGTTTCGCCAGCGGCCTGTTCATGGGGCGGCTCGATTTCGCGGCGCTGCACCCGTATCCGCTCCAGCGCGCCGAGGACCGCGACCAGGGGGACGCGTTCCTCCAGCGGCTCGACGCCTTCCTCAAGGAAAACGTCGATCCGGATGAGATCGATCGCACCGGCGAGATTCCGCAAAAGGTCTTCGAGGGGCTCGCGCGCCTGGGGGCATTTGGAATCAAAATCCCGGTGGAATTTGGCGGCCTTGGCCTGTCGCAGACGAATTATTGCCGCGCGGCGATGCTGCTCGGCAGTTACTGCGGCAATCTCACCGCGCTGCTCTCCGCCCATCAATCGATTGGCGTCCCGCAGCCGCTGCTCCTCTTTGGCACAGAGGAGCAGAAGCGCCGCTTCCTGCCGCGGGTCGCCGGCGGCGAAGTTTCGGCCTTTGCCCTCACCGAGGCCAACGTCGGGTCCGATCCGGCGAAGATGTCCGCGCACGCCGAGCCCACGCCGGATGGCGCGCACTTTGTGCTCAATGGCGAGAAGCTGTGGTGTACCAATGGCGTGAAGGCCGGAGTGATCGTGGTCATGGCGAAGACGCCGCCGAAGAACGGGCGCAACCAGATCACCGCCTTCATCGTCGAGATGGATTCGCCCGGCGTGGAAGTGGTGCGGCGCTGCCACTTCATGGGGCTGCGCGCGCTCTACAATGGCGTCATCCGTTTCACCGATGTGCAGGTGCCGCGCGAGAACATCCTGCTCGCCGAGGGCAAAGGCTTGCGCGTGGCCCTGACCACGCTGAACACCGGTCGGCTCACCCTGCCGGCGGCGTGCGTGGGGCTGTCCAAGCGCTGCCTCGAAATCTCGCGCCGCTGGGCCGCCGGGCGCGTGCAATGGGGCGCGCCGATCGGAAAGCACGCGGCCATCGCGGAGAAGCTCGCGCGCATGGCCGCGGAGACCTTCGCCATGGAGGCGATGAGCTTTTACGCCGCGAGCCTCGTCGATCGCGACAAGCACGCCGATGTGCGGCTGGAAGCCGCGATGTGCAAGCTTTGGGCGACGGAGCGCTCCTGGGAGCACGTCACCGAAACCATGCAAATCCGCGGCGGACGCGGCTACGAGACCGCCGCCTCCCTCGAGGCGCGCGGCGAAACGCCCGTGCCCATCGAGCGCCTGATGCGGGACAGCCGCATCAACACGATCTTCGAGGGCTCGAGCGAGATCATGCGGCTTTTCATCGCGCGCGAGGCGCTCGACCCGCACCTCAAGATCGGCGCGCCGATGCTCAATACGCAGCTCCCGCTCGGGGAACGCGCCCGCGCGGCCTGGAAAGCCACCGCTTTTTACGCTGGCTGGTATCCCCGGCAATGGCTGCCTTTTTCTCCCGGAGTGAACCTGGATCAGTTCCTCGCGCGCCACGTGCGCTGGGCGGCGCACACCACGCGCCGCCTGGCGCGGACCCTCTTTCACGCCATGGCGCAGCACGGGCCGAAGCTCGAGCGCGAGCAGATCCTGCTCGGACACTTTGTGGATATCGCCACCGAGCTCTTTGCGATCGGCGCCGCCTGCGCGCGGGCCGAGGCGCTGGCCACGCGCGACGCCAGCGAGCTGGCGGATTTCGTCGCCCGCTCCGCGCGGTTGCGCATCGCCCGGCTCTTTCACGCGATTGCCAGGAACACAGATCGCGCCGGATACCGGCTCGCCCAGCGTGTCCTCGCCGGCGATTACGAGTGGCTCGAAGCCGGGGTGCTTCGAAAATGATCGATTCCCACCGCATTGCCCGTTCACCCGCAAGCCGATTTTCCATACGGCTCACCGTTGTGTTCCACAAAGTTCCACACGGCTGGCGTTTTGATAAATCTATTTGACGAAGCGGGAAATTCAGGGTATAACTCTATGTCTCTCATGACCCCGAGTTTGCCCCCCCTTTTTGTATTGTTTTGCGCCGGCGTCTGGCCGGCCCGCTTGGGAAAAAGCCGTGAGCGCCGTCAAACAAGCTCCCTCTCGTTGCTTGTATGACCGTGCTTTAGAGACACCTGCGTTCGCGTCCCGTGCCACGTGCGCGCGGCGTTTGATCCGCCACATTGTCCCTCCGTCTTCTCTCCAGTTAGCGTACCTTTCTCATTGTCGTTGTAATTATGAAGCCTCCTTCCCCCCCTTCCCCCCCTTCCCCCCCTTTCATCCTGCAATCCGGCATCCAGCATTTGCGCCCGCTTCCGCGCTTGTCCTCCCGGTTGGTCAAGGGCCTCTCCTCTTCGCTGGTCGCACTGGCCGCGGCGCTGACGGTCGGTGAGAGCACCCCCGCGCGGGCCGCCACTTATTATTGGGACACCACGACGACCGGCTTGTGGGGCAATGGCGCGAATTGGTCGGATAATGCGATTACGGGCGGCACCACGGGGGTTGTGCCCCTGACGACGGATCTGGCCGTGTTCAACCAGTCGGGCGTCACTGGCACGGAATTCGTGCAATTGGACGCCGCGACCGGCATCGCGGGCATCACCTTCATCAACACGGGCGCGACGACGATCCAGAGCAGCAACGCAACGACCCAGACCCTGACCATCGGGACCAGCGGCCTGACCATCAACGCGGGGGCTGGCGCGGTGACCATCGGCGACGCCACGAACCACGCGAACCTCACGCTGGGGGGCGCCCAGTCTTGGCTGAACAACTCGGCGAATCCGCTGAGCATCCTCGACGCGGTTTCCAACGGAACGTTTTTGCTGACGGTCGGCGGGACGGGTGCGACGTCGATTAGTGGCGTGGTGGGCAACGGCAGCGGCGGCATCACCCTCGCCAACACCGCCACCCTGACCCTCTCCGGCACCAACACCTACACCGGCAACACCACGATCGCCGCCGGCACCCAGCTCAATTTCAACAACACCAAGGCGATCGGCACGGGGACGCTCATCATCTCGGGGGGCATCCTCGACAACACCTCCGGCGCCGCCATCGTCAATGCCAACAACAATGTCCAGCAGTGGAACGGCGATTTCACCTTCGTCGGCGGCACCGGCACGACTCACGACCTGAACCTCGGGACTGGCGCGATTACCTTGAGTGCCGCCCGCCAAATCACCGTCACCGCCGGCAACCTGATCGCCGGTGGCGCCATCGGTGGCAACACGTTCGGCGTCACCAAGACCGGCGCGGGCACGCTGACGCTCAATGGCGTGATCGGGACCACCACCGGCGGGCTCGCGGTCAACGGAGGGACGCTCGTCGTCGGTAACGCGGCGAATACGTTTACGGGTAACGTCACCATTGACGGTGCCACGTCTGTCCTCCAAATGACCTCCGGCAGCAACGGCAACGCGACGTCCGCCCCGCTCGGAATCTTCACTGGCGGCACTGCCTTCAAGACCGTCACCCTGAGCAATGGCGGGACGTTTCGGCCGATGGCCACCTACAACGTCAACGTCCCGACGTCCCTCCTGCCTGGCAATGGTTACGTTTTTAGCATCGGGGCTGGCGGAGGGGTGTTCGATACGCCATCGGGAGTGACGCTGACCGTTGACGACGGGACCGTCGCCGGCACGGGCACGACCGCCGCCGAACTTCAGGGCACCGGCGCGCTGACGAAGACGGGCATAGGAACGCTCGTTTTGAGAAACCAGAATGTCTTTGCCGGAACGATCACCATCGCCGCCGGCCTCCTCCAGATGAGCGGGACGACCGCGTTCGGGGTCAACACGGCGGGAACGACCATCCAGTCCGGTGCGGCCTTCGACGTGAACGGGCAGGCGGTGGCCGACACCGAGCCGCTGAACATCGCTGGAACCGGGCTTGCCGCGACCCCGAAGGGTGTGATCACCAACGGCTCGGGCACCGCCGCCAGCTTTGCCGGGCCGATCACGCTCGGTGGCGCGTCCACCATCGGCAGCGCCGCAGCGGGAGGCCTCACTTTGAGCGGCGGCATCAGCGGCGCCTTCGCTCTCACCTTCAGCAACACCGCGGCCGGCGGCACCACGATTTCCACCGGAGCCGTGAACAACGGCGGCACGATCACCAATTCCGGCGCCGGCGCCGGCACGACGACGATCGGCTCCGTTATCGGCAGCAGCGTCACCGGCATCACGCAGAACAGCACGACTTCGGCGCTCACCATCAACGGCGCGACGGCAAACACCTTCATCGGTCCGGTCAGCATCAAGGCCGGCACTCTCAATATCGGTGGCGTGGCGAGTGCCCTCGGAAACAGCGCCAACGTGGTCACGATCGGCGACACGGCGGTGTCCACCGCCCCGGCGACGCTGAACGCAATCAATACCTTCACTTACGCGCAGCCAATCACCGTCGCCTCCGCCAGCAGCGGCACGATGACGCTCAGCACGTCCGCAGGGACCGGCACCTTCAGCGGTGTGGTGACTTTGAACAAGGACCTGACGGTCGCGGTGTTGACTTCGGCAAACGGAACCGTCCTGACCAACAGCGTCACCGGCACGGGCAGTCTGAGTCTGGTCAGTAATGTCTCCACCGGCACCGCGGGGGGCATTATTACTTTGTCAGGAGCCGTCAACCCCATTGGCAGCATTACCCACTCGGGCGCGGGCACCGGGACCGCAACGATCGGTGGCAATATTGGGGGCAACGTGACCGACGTCACTCAGAACAGTGCCGCCTCGTTGCTGGTTCTTTCCGGCACCAACATCTACACGGGACAGACCACGATCACTTCCGGCACGCTCGAGTTTTTGAACACGGCCTCGATGCCGGGGTATCCGGCGCCGGCGGCCGGCAAGATCAATGTCGCCAGCGGCGGCACGCTGGCTCTCGGATATGCGGGCGCCGGCCAGTTCACGGCGACCGATGTGACCAATATTTTGAACGGCACTTTTCCGGCGACCTTTGCTTCCACCGGAACGAGCCTTGGCCTGGATACGGCTTCGGGCAGCGCCAGCTACACGCCGGTGATTGGCAATATCAGCGGCAGCACCTCGTCGGGCTTTGCCAAGCTCGGCGCGAACACGCTGACGATCGGCACCGCCAACACTTACACCGGCCCGACGGCGATCCTGAATGGCAACTTGCCGGTCACCAAGCTGAACAGCGTGGTAGGCGGCAGCGCCTCCAGCGATCTCGGCGCCCCGACCACGGTGGCGAACGGCACCATTTCGCTCGGCGCCGGGGCGACGACCGGCCAATTGACCTACATCGGAACCGGCGAGACCACCGATCGCGTGATCAACCTCGCCGGTGCTAGCGGCGGCGGGACGATTGACCAGTCCGGCACCGGCCTCCTGAAGTTCACCAGCCCCCTGACCTTCACCGGTGGCGTCGCGAACGCCAAAACCTTGACCCTGCAAGGATCGACCGCCGGCAACGGCGAGATTAGCGGCCAGATCGCCGCCAGCGCGCTCACCCTGACCAAGGCGGGCAGCAACACCTGGACGCTTTCTTCCACTGGCAACAGCGTCCTGCAGCTCAACGTGAACGGCGGGATCGTGGACCTTGGAGCGGGGACGCTGACGGTCAATAACACTGGGAGTGCGGCCGTGCAGTCCACGACCGGCGGCACGATCAACGCCACCGGCGGGGGCACCCTCACCATCGGAAGCTTGTCGGCCACCAACGGCGGCGATAACGGCACGGCCAACGGCACGACGCTGACCATCAATGCGAAAATCGTCGGGGCCAATCCGTTCGAATCGTTTTTCGTCGCCAATGGCACCGGTGTCATGGTTTTGACGGCCGACAACACTTATACCGGCAACACCCTGATCAATTCCGGGGTGATCAGTGTGGCGAAAATCGGCATTCAGGGTTCCACCACGAGCAATCTGGGTTCCGGGACGACCATCTCCATCGCCAACGCTCTTAGCACCCTAAGGTACACGGGAACGGGTGAGACCAGCGACCGCATCATCAATCTCGCCGGCACCACCACCGGTGCCATTCTCGAACAGTCGGGCACCGGTCTGCTGAAGTTTACCACGAACTTTGCCACCCCTGGCGCGGGCGCCAAAGTTCTCACCCTCCAGGGTTCCACTTTGGGAGCCGGCGAAATCTCCGGCGCGATCGTCAACAACAGCTCCGTGAACACGACCGGCGTGACCAAGGCGGGCACCGGAACCTGGACGCTCTCGGGCACCAATACCTTCACTGGCCCGACGACCGTCAGCGGCGGCACGCTGGTCTTGAGCTCGACCGGGGTGCTGGACAATACGGCCATCACCATTAACAGCGGCGGCACCTTTGCCCCAGTCGCCGGCCGGACCGCCGGCAATACTGCCACCACGGCGTCCGGGGCCACCCTCACGCTGAATTCCGGCGGTATTTTGAATCTGGCCGATGGCACCATCGGCAACTTCACGCTCAGCCAGGGCGCCACCTTCGCGGGCACCGTGGCGTCGCTCGCCGGTGGCGCGCTCAACTTCGACCTCGGCGGGGCGACCACGACGGCGGACAAGCTGGTCATCGGCAGCGCCGGCGCGGGCATCGCCGCGGTGAGCAATACCAACCTCATCAACATCGCGGTGCCGGGTGGCACCACGAGCCTGACCACGGGCAATTACACCCTGATCCAGGCCGGCAGCGGGTTGGTGAACTCGAACTTCCTGATCGGCACGCCCAACGTGGTGGTCAACGGCGTGCTCTACAATCTCTCGCTGACCGGCACGGCCGGCACCGAGGTGCTCGTGGTTGGCACCGGCGGTGCGGCGGTTGCCACGCCGCTGGCCTTCTGGACGGGCAGCCAGAGCTCGAGCTGGGCGACCATTACTGCGGGAGCCACGAATTTCGCCGTCGCGGCGATCGGTTCGCCCAACACCTTCGCGCTGCCGGGCGCGCCGACGAACGTCACCTTCACCGCCAACTCGGCGGCGAACCTGAGCACCACGCTCGATCAGAACTTCACCATCAATAGCCTGGCGTTCTCCGGGACGGGCACCTCCAACACCGCCGGATCGACCATCGCCAGCGGCACCGGAACGAACACCCTCACGATCAACGCCGGGGCGGTCAATGGCAACACCGCCGGCAACGGCATCACCGTCGCGGCCGGTTCCGGCGCCGACCTGATCAGCGCCAATGTCGCTCTGGGTGCGAGCCAGACCTGGACCAACAATGCCACCAATCCTCTCACCGTCAGCGGCGTGGTCAGCGGCACCGGATTCGGACTGACGACCGCTGGCGCCGGCACGCTGGTGCTTTCCAATGCCGCCAACACCTACGACGGCGCGACGACGATCAACGCGGGCGTGCTCAGTGCCTCGACCCTCGCGAACGGCGGGAGCCCCAGCAGCATCGGCCAGTCATCCAACGCCGCGGCCAATCTTGTCTTCGGGACCAGCACGCTGCAGTACACCGGCGGCACCCAGGTTTCGGATCGCAACTTTACGATCAACGCCGGCGGGACCGCGACGATCGACGTCACCCAGGCGGGCACCAACCTGTCACTGGCCGGCGCCACTGGCACCGTGAGCACCGGAGCGCTGACCAAGATCGGCCTGGGCGCGCTGACCCTCACCGGGGCGAACACCTACACGGGCAATACCACGGTGGCGAACGGCGTGTTGAACATTACCGGCAGCCTGACCGGCAACGGCACCACGACCACTGGTTCAACGCTGACCGTCGGGAACACGGCCGGGCAGAATGGCGTGGTCAACATCAGCGGCACCGGCAGCGTCAACACGTATTACACGTTCACGCTCGGCACGAATGCGACCTCGGCGGGCGTCATCAACCAGACCGGCGGGTTGTTTTCCGACACCACCACCGCGACCGGCAATACCGTCAACTTCGTCGGCCAGGCCGGTTACGGATATCTGAACATTACGGGCGGCACCTTCAGTGCAAAAGGCCGGTTTGCCGTGTCGAACGGGGCGACCAGCACCGGCGTGGTTTACGTCGGCGGAACCGGGACGCTCGATACGTCCGCCGGCGAGTGGTTGTTGATGAGCTATACGCCCACTTCCGGCCAAAACGGTGGTCTCTCCCAAGTGACGGTTGGTCCCGGGGGCAGCCTCCTGCACGCCGGAGCGATTTCCTCGTTCGGGATCAACATGGACCGCAGCAACGGTTACGCGGTGGTCAACCTTGCCGGAGGCCTGCTCACCACCTCGACCAAGAACATCACTTTTGGAAACGGCACCAGCGCCGGCATTACCAACACGACCGGCATGCTCAACGTTGCGGCCGGGACGTTGACCTTCGGCCTGGCGTTCCTGAACGGCAGCACGGGCACCGGCAGCACGGGGAACAATGCCTACATCAATTTCGCCGGCGGCACGCTGCAGCCGAATGCGACCGTTTCAGCCACCGGCATCATCCCCGCCACGGCGTCGAATCAGACCTTCACCACCACGATTTTCGGACCGATCAATAATAGCGCCGTTCCGGGCGCCCCGGCGAATTTCGCGGGCGGTGTGACCATCGACACCAATACCTTCAACATCGGGTTTTCGAATGTTTTGCGCGGAGCCACGGGCTCGGGCGTCACCCAGGCGGATCTGCTGGTCTCGGGCGGAAGCGGCTATGTCGGCGCGCCGATGGTGCAGTTCAGCAGCACCGGTTTGATGGCCAATGGAACGCCCGCGGCGGGCTACGCCCTGATCAGCGGCGGCGTCGTCACCGGCATCGTGATCACCGATCCCGGCACCTACACGCCGGGCACCGTGCCCACCGTGACGCTGACGGGCGGAGGCGCGACCACGCCGGCCACCGTGACCGCGAGCGCTCTGAACACCGCCAACACCAGCGGCGGTTTGACGAAAATCAACACGGGCACGCTGAATCTGACCGGCTTGAACACCTACGCCGGAGCGACGACGATCAACGGTGGGACGATCGACGTGCAAACCGGCGGCATTCTGGCCAATGGCGGACTCGCCAGCGCCATTGGCGCCTCCAGCAACGCAGCGGCCAACCTGGTCCTCAACGGCGGCATCCTGCGCTTCTCCGGCACGGCCGCGACGAGCACCGACCGCAACTATACCTTGGGCGCCAACGGTGGCGGATTCGACGCCTCCGGCACCACCAACGGCGCCATGACCATCTCCGGCGACATGACCGCGACGGAGAGCACCGGAACGCAGGCCCTGATCTTGACGGGCACCGGCACCGGCAGTGCGACCGGCACCTTGAGCGGAGCGATCAATAACGGAACGGGCAGCAACGTCACTTCGGTGATCAAGGGCGGGACCGGGACCTGGAATCTCAACAGCACCGCGAGCAATTTCTCCGGCGGAGTGAGCATCAGTGCCGGAACGTTGTCCGTTACGTCAATCGGTGCTTCCGGTGCCAACGGGCCTTTGGGGACGAACGCCACGATTACGATGGGCGCCACGACCACGACCGGTACGCTGCGTTACGCGGGCAGCGGCGAGACCACGGACCGGGGGATCAACCTGGCCGGCACCATCGGTGGCGCGATTCTCGACCAGTCCGGAACCGGGTTACTCAAGTTCACCGGCAACGTGGCCGCTACCGGCGTCGGGAGCAAGACGCTCACCCTCCAGGGCTCGACCACCGGGACCGGCGAATTAAGCGGAACGATCGTGGACAACCTCACCGGCGTGAACGTCACCTCCGTGACGAAGGCCGGCACCGGGACGTGGGCGTTGACCGGAAATAACTCCTACACCGGCACCACCACCCTTTCGGCGGGCACGCTGAATTTCGGAACGAACGGCATCGGCACTGTGGGGCCGGTGGCAATGAATGGCGGCACGCTCCAGTGGGCCACCGGGAATAGCCAGGACATCTCCTCCATGGTCGATACGACCGTGCGATCCGTCACCTTCGGAGCCACCGCCATCTTCGACACCAATGGCAACGACGTCACGCTGGCGAACGCCATCGGGGGAACGGCCGCGTTTGGGTTGACCAAGAACGGCCCCGGAACGCTTTACCTGAAGGGAACCAATACCTTCGGCACCAGCAACGTCATCCAGATCAACGCGGGCGTGGTCAAGATCGACAACGAAGCCGGCTTGGGCACCAACACCAACGACGTGACCTTCGGCACCGGCGGCGGCACCTTGCAGGTCACCACGGGCTTTACGGCCAACGCGGGCAAGATCTTCAACTTCACCGCGGCGGGCGGCGGCACGATTCAGGTGGATAGCGGCACGCTCGCCATCACCAGCGCCCTGACGGGAACGCTGGGCACCGGCGGCTTGATCAAGACGGGGGCGGGAACCCTCGCGCTCACCGTGGCCAGCACTGCTTACGACGCCGGCGGGGTCGGCGTCAGCGGCGCCGGGGGCGTCGGCTTCCGCGTGGACGGCGGCACCCTGCTGCTCCAGGGGACGAGCAACAGCGTGGTGGGCGACATCACCCCGACGAGCATGACGATGCAGCTCAACGGCGGCAACCTGGCCATCCAGACCGACACCGCCAGCATTGCCCGCGCGAACCTCTACGTCTCGAGTCCGGGAACCATCACGGCCGACCGGGCCACCACCGGCGTCGGGATCACCCAAGCCATCGGCACCGGCACGGGCGCTCAATTGACCATGGGCACCGGTAGCTCGACCCTGAACGTCACGAGCGGATCGAACGTGACCAGCGGCACCGAGACCGTGTCCTTCGGAGCGACGACCTTCCTGGTTTCGCCGACGTTCAACGTGACGAATCCCGCCCTCGCGACCACGCAGTTGAACCTCGGCGCCATCACCGGCGCCGGCTTCAATCTGACCAAGGATGGAGATGGCAACCTCGCGTTGACCGGCACGAATACCTACGTCGATACGATCATCACCGGCGGCCAGCTTCGCGTCGGCGCTGGTTCGACGACGGGCGCGCTCGGCTCGGGCAACGTGATCGACAACGCCACGCTGGTGTTTGACCGCAGCAATGCGATGGCCGTGGCCAACTTGATCTCGGGCAGCGGCGCGGTTGTCCAGAACGGCACCGGCACCACCACCGTCAGCAACCTGAACACCTACACCGGCACGACGAGCATCAACCAGGGCATCCTCAGCGTGAATAGTATCGGCAACGTCGGCGTGGCCAGCAGCGCTCTCGGCGCCCCGACCACGGCCGCCGCCGGCACGATCAAGCTCGGCGCGACCACGCTGACCGGAACCCTTCAGTTCATCGGCACCGGCGCTGTGAGCACCAACCGCGTCATCGACCTGGCCGGTGCCACCGGCGGCGGGACCCTGGACGCATCCAACACGAACGGCAGCGGGGCCGTCACCTTCACCAGCGATATCACCGCCTCCGGCGTCGGCACCAAGACTCTGACCCTCACCGGCACCAACACCGATGCCAACACGATCTCCGGCGCGATCGTCGATAACCTCACCGGCACCAACCTGACCAAGGTCACCAAGAGCGGGGCGGGCACGTGGGTGTTGACCGGCAACAATCCCTTCTCCGGCGCGCTCCTGGTCAGCGCAGGCACGCTGCAATTGCAGGCCAATGCGGGGAACACCACGGCTGGCGTCACGAGCGTGGCTGGCGCGGCGCTCAGCGGCCGGCTCGGGTTCGCGACCGGCGCCACGCTGCAACTGCGCTCCGACAGCGCCGTCACCTTTGCGGGGACCGACGGAATCACGGGCCTGAATGGGGTCAACGTGACCATTGATGTGAACCAGCGCACCGCGACGGGTTCGAACAACGTTCTCACCCTCTCGCCCGGCATCAGCCCGGTGGCCAACACGGTGACCATCAACGCCACCGGCGGCAACGGTTACTCCCTGGCGCTCGGGACGCTGCAAAGCATCACCGGCACCGCGACCGCCGTGACCCTCAATCCGACGACCGCGAACCTGTCGCTGGTCGGGTATTCCAACCAGAACAACACCACGAACAGCAGTACGCTGACCCTGGGCGGCACCTCCTTGGGGAACACTGTCACGGGCGTGATTGCCAACCAGGGTGTCGGCTCGACCGGCACCACCGGCACCGTTTCCGTGACCAAGTCCGGCACGAGCACCTGGACCCTGACCGGCACGAGCACTTATACCGGGCCGACCACGATCAATGGAGGAACCCTGGCCTTGGGTAATGGCGGCAACCTTGGCGCGACGGCCATCACCGTCCTCAATGGGAGCACCTTTGCCGCGACTCCGGGAGTGCTGGGCGCGACCAACTCGATCGGCGCCGCCGCCTTCACCCTGAATACCGGCTCGGCATTCACCATGTTGGACGGAACGACCAGCATCCTGAACATCGCCGGCACCGGCGTCTTCACCGGCGGTCTGAATTCCACCATGGCGTTCGATATCGGCGGAACCACCACCGCGACGGACAAGCTGGCCATCAGCGGGGCCATTTCTGGAACCGGCGGTGAGAAGATCACCATCAACTTTTTCGGCTCCACTGGTCTCACACCGGGCGACTACACGATCATTTCGGCCGCTTCGGGCTTGAACCTGGCCAACTTGAGCCTCGCCAATACCACGGTCGATTTTGGCAGCACGACCTACTCTCTTACCCTAACCAATAATACCGGGACGAGCGTGTTGACCGTCGGTGCGGGGCAGTTGGGGGTCGCTTACTGGACGGGCCTGAACGGCACGGTTTGGAGCACGCCCAGCAGCGGATCCACCAACTGGGCGAGCGAGAGCACCGGCCTTACGGATGCGGGTGGGATCCCGACCCTCGTGAGCGATGTCTTTTTCACCGCGACCAACGCGACCCCTGGCAACCTCGCCACGACTCTCGGCGCGGACTTTACGATCAACAGCCTGAACTACACGAGCGGCAGTGCCTCGAGCAGCATCGGCGCGGGTGGGCCCTTCGCGCTGACCATCACCGGCGGCGGGATCGGAAATCCCGGGATCACCGATGCCAGCGCAAACAACCAGACCATCACTGCTCCCATCGTTCTTGGCGGAAACCAAGTGTGGGCCAACAACGGGGCGGCGCTCCTGAGCGTCAACGGAACCGTCAACCTCGGCAGCAATACCCTCACCGTGGGAGCGGGCAACATCACCATCGGCGGAATCATTTCGGGGACAGGCGGCGTGACCAAGTCCGGCACCGGGACTCTGACGGCGGGTGGCGCCAACGACTACACCGGCGCAACCATCATTGATCTGGGAACGCTCTCCGCATCGGTGGATCAAACGTTGACCGGCAGCCTGATTTTCGGCGCCGCGCAGGGCTCGACCAACACCGGCACCCTCGATCTTTCCAACGCCAGCGCCACTTTTAGCAGTCTGGTTGTGCAAACGAACAACTCCGCGACCCACACCATCACCGTGGGGAGTGGCAAGACCTTGACGCTCAACGGATCGGGCGGCCTAACCGTTGGGTACAACCTGGGTTCCGGCGTCAACGCCGGCTTGACGGCCGCCAACAAACTGACCATCAGCGGCGCGGGTTCGTTGGTCGTGGCCAATACCGCGGCCCTGGTGAATATCGGCGTCGCCCAGAGCACTCAGCTCAACTCCGCCACGAGCAGTACCCTCGACCTCTCGGGACTTTCGAGTGTCACCTTCGGGAATAGCACGACACCCATCAGCGCCCTGCAGGTCTCCTTCGGGCAAACCGCGGCCGGGACCTTGCTGCTCTCGAACACCGCCAATCTGATTACGGCCACAACGGTTTCGATCGGTCACTCGAATGGTGCGAATGGCGGCCCCGGCATTCTGACGTTGGGCACGGGAACCAACGTCTTCCGTGCTGATACGTTCAATATCGGCCTTTCCAAGGCGAACGGGACGGTCTCCTTTGCCTCCAATACGGGTCCGGGCACCGTCGTCATTTCCAACAAAGCGGGCTCCGGCGGGGGCACAATTATCGTCGGCAGCCAGAACGGGACAAACACTGGCGCAGTGAGCACTGGCACCCTGGATCTCCGTGGCCACAATTCGACCGTTACCGCTGGAACCGTAACGGTTGGTAACAACAACAATTCGGGCGGCTCCGGCAGCGCGAGCGGCGTGCTCAATTTCGATACCGGCACGTTCAACGCCGCGACTCTCAATCTGGGCTTGAAGTCGAGCAGCGGCACAGGATCCAACACCGCCATGCTCACCATCGACGGCGGTGCGTTTTCCGTCAGCGGCACGACGGCTCTCGCCGCGCATACCGGCACCGGGTCTGGGAACGTCACGAGCACGCTGGCCGTGACCAATGGGACGTTCACCACCGGGACCCTGACCGGCGCCAGCAAGAACAGCTCGACCACGGGAATCGCGACCGGGAATATCAACGTCAGTGGCACCGGCGTGCTGACCGTCAACACCGGCTTCACCCTGGCCACCCAGGCCACCGCCGGCACCGCGGTCGGCACGTTGAGCATCACCGGGGGCACCGTTAATTCGAACGCGAGCATCCTCGACGGCGGCGGGACCACGACGACAACGATCACCCTCAATGGCGGCACCCTGGATCTGAAGGGCAACAGCATTGGCTCCGCCACGACGTTGATTGATGCCCTCAACTTCCAGAGTGGCACGCTCCAGAATGTCGCTGAGATCAATAATGGCGCCGCGCTGAGCAAGACCACCGCCGGGACGTTGATTCTGGATGGGACCAACAGCTACACCGGACCGACCAACGTGACCGCGGGCACCTTGCTCATCAATGGCCTCCAGGGGTCGGCCACCGGCGCGGTCACTGTTTCTTCCGGCGCCACGCTCGGCGGCAACGGGAACATCGGCGGGGCGGTGACAGTTCAGAGCGGTGGCAACCTGAAGCCGGGCACCTCCGCGGGATTGTTGACCTTGAACAACAACCTCACGCTCGGCGGCAACGCCACGAACAGCACCTTCGAGATCCAGGGCGCCGCGCGCGGGACGGCTGGCGGATACGACGCGGTCAATCTCGGCGCGACCTCGCTGCTCACCTACGATGGCGTGCTCACGCTCGACATCTCCGCCAACCTTGTCGGGGGCACCTACGACCTCTTCGCCTTCACCGCCGCGCCGGCGGGCAGCTTCGACCAGGTCACGTTAATCGGCGGCGGCGGTTATACCGGCAATCTGACCAATAGCTCCGGCGTTTGGACCGGCGACTCTCAAGGGGTGAGCTTCACTTTCACCCAAGCCACCGGCGATCTGCTGGTCGTTCCGGAGCCCGGCGTGCTTGTCAGCTTGTTGGGCGGCCTCGGCGTCCTGCTGGGCTTCCGCCGTTCCCGCCGGGCGTAAAGCGGGTACGACCCGCTGAGTTCCCCGGCGCCAACGCGCCAACGCGAGTGGGGCAGGCGTCCCGCCTGCCAGGAAGTGGGATCGGCGTCCCGCCGGTCGTGGTCACTGGGCAGGCGAGACGCCTGCGCCACTTTCGACAGGCGAGACGCCTGCGCCACTTTCGACAGGCGGGACGCCTGCGCCACTTTCGACAGGCGGGACGCCTGCCCCACTTTGCAGCGAGACCGCTGGCGCGGACCGAGGTTCGCGCCTTAGATTCCAGATATGAGCGTTTCCTATCCGTGCCGGCTTTTGATCGGCGGTGCATGGATTTCCACGGCCGACACTGCGCCCGTGGTGAACCCCTTCACCGGCGAAGAGATAGCGCGCGTGCCGCTGGGAGGTCCGGCGGAAATCGAGCGGGCGATTCTGTCCGCGCACGCGGCTTTTCCCGAGGTGCGCTCGCTCGCTGGTCACCGTCGCGCGACATTGTTGCTGGCGGTCGCGGAGGGCCTCGAGCGGCGGCGCGTCGAGTTTACGGAGACCATCGTCAGCGAAGCGGGCAAGCCGGTGACCTTTGCCGAGGCGGAGGTCGCGCGCGCGGTGATGACCTTCACGGCTGCGGCGGAAGAAGCCCGGCGGACCCATGGCGAGCTGCTCGACCTGGAGGCCTTTTCCAGCGGCGAAGGGCACCTCGGGCTGGCGCGCCGGTTCCCGCTCGGAGTCATCTCGGCAATTACGCCCTTCAATTTTCCGCTCAATCTCGTGGCGCACAAAGTGGCGCCCTGCCTCGCCACGGGAAATACGATGGTGGTGAAGCCCGCGAGCAAAACTCCGCTGACTTCGCTGCTCCTCGCGGAGGTGCTCATGGAAGCGGGCGTGCCGGCGGGGCAGGTGAATTTTGTGACTTGCTCGAATGAAGACGCGGCGCGGCTGGTGCAGGATGACCGGGTCAAAAAAGTGACTTTCACCGGCAGCCCCGTCGTTGGGTGGAAGCTCAAGGAACAATGCGGGAAGAAGCGCATTACGCTCGAACTCGGCGGCAACGCGGGCGTGATCGTCCACTCGGATGCGGACCTCGACGCGGCGGTGCCGGCCGTGGCCATGGGCGGATTCGGCTTTGCCGGGCAATCGTGCATCAGCGTGCAGCGGGTGGTCGTCCACGAATCGCGGTACGACGAAGTAAAGTCGCGGCTGGTTGCGCACATCCGGGAGAAGATCCAGACGGGAGACCCGCGCGACCGGGCGACGGTGGTCGGCCCGATGATCACCGCCGACGCGCTGGAGCAGATTCGCGCCCGGATCGAGGCCGCGCTGGCCGCCGGCGCGACCCTCGTCCACGGCGGGCGGATCACCGGCCGCTGTCTCGAAGCCACGGTCCTGGAGAATCTCGATCCCGCCATGGAGCTCTGCGCCCAGGAAGCCTTCGCGCCGATCGTCACCTTGCACCGCTACCGCGACTTCGAGGAGGCGCTCGCTTTCGTCAACGACTCGGAGTTCGGCCTCCAGGCCGGTGTCTTCACCCGCGATTTGCACCTGGCCTTGCGCGCCTTTGAAGCGCTCGACGTCGGCGGCGTGCTCGTCAATCAGGTGCCGACCTTCCGCGTGGAAAACATGCCCTACGGTGGGATCAAGGACAGCGGCTTTGGCCGCGAGGGCGTGCGCTATGCCATGGAAGAAATGACCGAGTTGAAGTCGCTGATCATCAAACGCGCCTGAGATGCCGACCTCGATTGCTGTTGCTGCTGCTGCGCTCGGTGTGGGGATGATGTGGTGGGGCCCGCCCGGGCCCCCGGCGCCTTTCGAAAAGTTGCCGGCACCGCTGCGCGCGACGCGCCCGGACAAGCTCCCGCCGCTGCGCGAGGAGCCGATCAAACCGGGCGCGGAGCCATTGCCCAAGCGGCAGCGCATCTTCGGCATCGGGGTGGGCTTCGAGCGAAGCGGGGGTCTGGGCGGTGTGGCCTTGAACATCGTCCTTCCCGGTTCCCCGGCCTGGCGGGCGGGCCTCGTCGCCGGCTGCGTCATCGCCCAGATCAACGGCGAATCCACGATCGGCCGGACCGGCGAAGAATGCGCCCGGATCATTCGCGAGGCGCTCGGGACGGTGCGCATCAAATACCTCGATCCCGCGCTCAAGGAGAAGACGCTCACTTTGGAGAAAGAGTGGATCGTGGTGCCGGAATAACCGGGTCAGCTCCCCGCCTTTCTTCGCTCTCGCTCAGCGCCGCTTTCAGGCTGCGTGGACCGCTGGACGATGTGCCTGGCTATCTTACCGAAAGCATTTCCACAGTTCCTCGGCGAACAAGCGATGCCCGCGGTTTGTCGGGATGATTGATGGTGTTGTCGAGCAGGGTCAGGTAGGGCAGGCCCTTTCTTCCCCAGGTGTTCCCAGCGTCCTGAGGCGTCGGCGTGCGCCACCTGGGCGGTCGTGACCTATTGGTCTCTCATCCCGCGACCCCCTCCCTCTACTTTCCTCCGCGGTTCCCATCGCCCGGACAGAGGCTTAACGCAGAGGCCGCAGAGGTTTTGGAGAGGCACGCAGAGGGTTGCTATCTGGAGGAATCGCTGATGTTCGCGAGGTTTTCTGGTGCCCATTGCGCAACGGGTTGAGGGATCGCCGGAGGCCGGCCATGGAAACCCGACGAAATATCGCGCCCGGTGCTTTTCCTCTGCGGCGCTTTGCGTCCTCCGCGTCCTCTGCGTTTCAAATGCCCGACGAGTTTGTTCGCGGCTTCGCCACACTGCGTCTCTGGCCTCTGCGTTGAATCGGCCGGAGCAAACGCCGACAGGGCTTACTCGAGGTGAAAGACCTCGCGCAGCGGCTTTGAGACGGGCTCGTGATCGGGATGCACCTCCATGAGTTCGGCCATGCTGTCCCACCAACGCCGCACCAGGGGATGCTGCGGGAGCGCGGCGCTGGTGTGTCCGTCGGCAAGCAGTTGCACGGCAAAGAGCGTCAGCGTTTCTTCATCGAGGAAGATGGAGTAGTCGCGAATGCCCGCCGCTCGCAGCGTTTCCGCGAGCTCCGGCCAGATCGTGTCGTGACGGCGCTGGTATTCCGCCACGCAGCCGGGTTTCAGCTTCATCGTGAAAGCGTGCCGCGTCATGGCCAGGCGGAACGAAACTGGTAGCTGCCCGATTCGATCTCACAGATGGCGCGGTCGCCTTCCATGCGCAGAAACTTGACCCCTTCCGCGGCGTCCAGCGGATGCTCGCTCTCGGTCACGCCTTCGCGGCTTTTGGCAGGGATGGAAACGATCGCGGTGGTGTTTGCCGGAATCGTCACGTTGAACGCCAGCCTCCCCGCATCCATCGTCCACGCGCTCGCGATCCGGCCTCGCGCCTGGGTCGTTTCCGCCTTGGCCCAATCCAGTGCGGGCACGTCCGGTGCCGGTGCGGCGGGCGGGCCGGGTTTGAGCACGATGCGCCGATAGCCCGCGCCCTCGGTGTCGATTCCCGCGAGGTCGCGGAACATCCATTCGGCCACGGCTCCGAAGGCATAGTGGCTAAAGCTGTTCATGGCCGCGTTGTTTTTTCCGGTGGCGCCGTCGAAGCCGTGCTCCTTGGTGAAGCTGTCCCAGCGCTCCCACACGGTGGTGGCGCCTTGCACCACTTCGTAGCCCCAAGAGGGGAATTGGCGGCTCTGGAAAAGGCGAACCGCGAGATCGTGATGCCCGTTGGCGGTCAGCACCGGGAGCAACGCTTTCGTGCCGAGAAAACCGGTGGCCATGCGAAAGCCGTTCTTTTCGATTTTCTCCGCCAGCCGCGCCGCCGCTTTCGGGGCCCACTGTTCGGGGAGCAGCCCCACCCATAACCCCAGGACGTAGGCGGTCTGCGTATCGACGCCGAGGTCGCCATCCGGGCGGGCGTAGCGGGTGACAAAGTGCTTCTGGATTTCCTCAAAGCGAATCCGGTAGCTCTCCGCCTCGGCGTTCCGGCCGATGGCCTCCGCCATCTCGGCCATCAGCCGGCAACTGTAGGCATGGTAACACAGATCGATGAATTCGATCGGCGTGTCTTCATTCACGTTGAGCCAGTCGCCCCAGGTATTGCCGAGCTCGACTCCCTGCAAATTTGGATCCGCCGTCCGGCGCCAGTCCATGAAGCGGCGCATGGAATTCCAATGCCGTTCGATGACCCGCGTGTCGCCATACACCTTCCAAATCGTCCACGGACAGATGACGCCCGCGTCGGTCCAGGCCGTGCCGTGGGTGGCGCCGGGTTTGCCATGGGCCATGGGATAGGGCGCGTAATCGGGGTAGGCGCCGGAGTCGCGCTGCGCTTCCTCCAGGTCATCGAGCCACTTGGTGAAAAACGCGGCCACGTCGGCGTTAAAAGTCGCCGTGCGAACGTAGATCTGCGCGTCGCCCATCCAGCCGAGGCGTTCATCGCGCTGCGGGCAATCGGTCGGGAGCTCGATGAAATTCGCGCGCTGCGTCCAGCGCGTGTTTTGCCAGAATTTGGTCAGCACCTCGTCACTGCAGGCGAAACTGGAAACCATCGGCGTGTCACTCTGAATGACCAGCCCGGTGATCGCCCCGAGCGCCGGTTTGGCCGGCAGCCCCGTCACTTCCACGTATTGAAACCCGTGATAGGTAAAGCGCGGCGTCCACACTTCGCCTTCCGGATCGCCGCGGAGAAGGTAGGTATCCGTCGCCCGCGCTTTGCGGAGATTCTCCGTCATCAGCCGCCCATCCGGGTGCAGCATCTCGCCGTAACGGAGCTGGATTTTCGTGCCGGCCGGACCTTTGACTTCAAGCCGCACGTTGCCGGCCAAGTTTTGCCCGAGATCGAAAATGTAAACCCCGGGGGCCGGCTCGGTCAGACGATGCGGCTTCAACTCTTCCGTCACGCGAATCGCGGGGCCGCTGTAAGCCTGCAAGCGCTTGGGTTTTTGAAAACCGAGCTCCACTTCGCGGGTGCCGAGCGCGTCGCGAAAGGCCGCCTTCACGCTCCCGTTTTGCTCCGCCAGAATCGCGGGCTCCCATTTCCACTGCACGCTGTCCGTGCGCCGGGCATCGAAGGTTTCACCCATGATCAGGTCGGCCTCGCGATACGGACCGTCGCTCGTGACCTGCCAGGAGGCGTCGGTGCCCACGATCTCGCGCGAACCGTCCGCGTACTCGATTTCGAGCTGGGCGAGCAGCGCCGGGGTCCTGCCGTAAAAGTTGCGCCCCGCCTGGTTTGGCCCGTAACCGACCAGGAGGCCGTAACCCACGTATCCCGCATACCAGCCATCGGCCACGACTGCGCCGAGGCGGTTGGCGCCGGGTCGCACCAGGTCGGTCACGTCATGCGCGCGATACCAGGCGCGCTCGCGATAATCGCTCCAGCCCGGCTCGAAGTACGCATCCCCGATCTTTTGGCCATTGAGATGAAACTCCGCCAACCCGAGCGCCGAAGCGTAGAGCATCGCGCGCCGGACCGGCTTCGAAGCCGCGAAGTCGTTGCCATAAAGCCGCGCCGGCGGAAGGTGGAGCGTCTCACGATCGGCATGCACCGGAGAGTCGTCCTTGAACGAGATCCATTGCGCCTGCCAGTCCTCGGGCTTGAGCAGGCCCATCGACCACATCGCGGTTTCGCTCCACGCCGATTCCTTCGCTTCCTTGTCCCAGACTTTGACTTTCCAAAATACTTCCTGCCCGGAAAACAGCGCCTTGCCGGCGTAGCCGATGCCGAGCGTTTCGTCGCTCTCGACCTTCTCCGAGTCCCACAAATCGCCCTCGTCTTTCTGCAACTTTTCGAGGCTCGACGCCACGAGCAGCCGATACGCGGTTTGCCGTTGCCCGCGACCCTCCGATTCCACGCGCCATGAGAGGCGCGGCTTCTCCGCGTCGAGGCCCAGCGGATTGGTCAGCCACTCGGTGCGCAGTTGCGCGGGCCGGAGCGCCTCGGCGGCCGAGGCGGATCGCACGAGACAAAGGGCGAGCACGAGCGAGCCAAGGACTGGGGACCAAATTGTCATGGCAACGGCAGCTCAGAAGTCGAACTGGTCGATGTTCTCCTTGTTAAAGATGAACGGTTTGCCGAGCAGGATGTTATCCCCCGCGATCTCGAGATCGCCGAGGCGGCCCGCGCTGAATTTGGCGGCGCCAGCCTTGAGCTTGCCGTTGGCGAGATCCGCGGCCGCCTTGATCGTCAGATAACCGAGGTCGGTCGTCTTCCACAGGATCACGCTTTGGGTCACGTCCTCCTTGACGTATTTGCGGTTCTCGCTCGGCAAGCCCAGGCCCATCACTTTCACCGTCCCCACTTTGCCCGCCTGCTTGACCGCTTCCGCCGCCCCCGGCACCGCGGGCGAGCAAATGGCCATGATCAGTTTAAGATTCGGATAGGCGCTCAAAAGATTGGTCGCCTCCGCCTGCGCCTTGTCCTTGAGATCGTCGCACGGCTTGGTGTCCACCAGCTTCATCTGCGGATACTTTTCCGCAAGGCGCACCTCGATGTGCTTGCGCCATTCATTCATGTTCGAAGCGGTCAGCGAAGCGGTGATGATGGCAAACTCCCCCTCCTCGCCCGTTAGCCTCGCGGCTTCATCCATCAACGTGCGGCCAATGCCCTGCGGCGTCGCCTGATTGACGAAGAAGTCGCGCGCGTCGGCGTTCGCGTCGGAGTCGTAGGTGACGACTTTGATGCCTTTCTGCCGGGCCTTTTTCAGCGCCGTGGAAATGCCCTCCTTGTTCTCGCAGGCGGCGGCAATGACGTCCACGCCGAGCGCGATCCAGTTGTCGATGATCTCATTCTGCTTCGCGGGGTCCGGCTCGGTCGGGCCGTCGAAGAGCAGCTCCGCGCCCACTTCCTTCGCCGCCTCGTCGGCGCCTTGTTTGCACGAGATAAAGTAGGCGTTGCCCTTGCTCTTGGGCATCAGCGCGATGGTGAGTTTTTTTCCGCCGGAAGCTTCGGAGGAGCCGGAGGTGGAGTCCGCCGGCTTGCACCCGGCGAAGAGCGCGAGGCTGGCGGCGAGCGTGAAGGGGAGGAGGCGTTTCATGGAGGGCTGGTTTGGGGTTTTGCTTGGGAAGTAGAAAGACGCCTCGCGCGCCAAGTTGCGAGCAGCTTCGGCAGGACGCCGCCGCTCAGCGCGAGCAGGAGCAGCGCGCCGGTCAGCATGCCGGCCACTTCGCGCGGCTGGCGGGCATGGACGAGACCGTTGCCCAACACCGCGATGGCCGCCACGCCGAGCAGCGTGCCGTGCACCGATCCAACCCCGCCGAAGATGCTCGTGCCGCCGAGCACCACCGCGGTGATGGCAAAGAGTTCGTAGCCCATGCCCGCGTCCGCCTTCGCCTGGCCAAGCCGCGCGGTGTAGATGATGGCGGCCAGCGCGGCGATCACTCCCGCGAGCACATAGACGAGCGCCAGCCGCCGCTCCACCGGGATGCCCGCGTAACGCGCCCCCTCCGGTGCGAAGCCGATCGCGCGAAAGGCTCGGCCGAAGGTGGTCCGATGCACGAGCAGCCACATCCCGATCCCCACCGCGAGGAAGATCCAGGCCTGCGTCGGCAGCCCGAGCAGCCGCTCCTGGCCGAGGAAAAGGAACGAGGTCGGGAAATTCGTGAACGTGTCCGCGCCGCGGGTGATCGCCTCCGCCAGCCCGCGGAAGAGCGAATACGTTCCCAGCGTGACGATCAAGGGCGGCAGCCGCAGCCCCGTGATCAGCGCCGCATTCAGCCCGCCGGCCACCGCTCCGACGAGGAGCGTGCAGGCGGCCGCGAGCAGCGGCGGCATTCCGCCGTCGCGCCACATTTTGCCAAAGAGAATTGCGCACAGGCCCAGCAGCGAGCCGACCGAAAGATCGATTCCGCCGGTCAGGATGATCGGCGTCATCACCAGGGCGAGCAGGCCGATTTCGACCGAGTGGCGGATGATGTCGAAGGTGTTGTCCATCGTGCCAAAGCGCCGGCCGACCGAGTTGAAGTAGAACCATTCGACCAGCAGCACGAGCAGCAGGATCGTTTCGTGGCGGAACAGGACACCTTTCCAGGCGGCGGATTTCGAGGCGGACATGTTTGTCTCAGTGGCTCAGTTTTCTGGAGCGCACGCCATCGGCCACGACGGCGAGGAGGATGATCGCGCCCTGGATGGCCTTTTCCCAATACGCTTCAACGTGCAGGTAGGTCAGCGCCGGGTTGACACAGGCCAGCATGAGCAGTCCGGCAAAGACGCCCCACAAATTCCCGCGTCCGCCCGAGACGGCGACTCCGCCGACCACCGCCGCGGCGATGGCCTTGAGTTCAAGACCGGAGCCGGACTTCGGATCGACCTGTGGTGATTGCACGATGTTCATCAGCGCGGCGAGGCCGGTGAGCGCACCCATCGAAACGAAAATCAGGAAGGTCGTCAGTTGCGGCCGGATGCCGGCGAGGCGCGCCGCTTCCGCATCGGAGCCGACGGCATACACGAACCGGCCCGCGGCGAGATGCTTCATCCCTTGAGCCATGAGCACCAGGAGCAGGACGGCGGCTGTGATGAGCGTGTATTGCCCCGCCGCCTGGCTGAGGCCGAACCACTGCAATCCATCTGGCAGATTGACGAACTGACCTTGGCGCTGCCAGCGCAAGCCTTCCCGCAGGATGACCATGGTGGCCAGCGTCACCACGATCGAGGGCAGGCGGAGCCCGGCCACGAGCGCGCCGTTGATGGCCCCCTGCGCCGCACCGATGCCGATCGAAGCGACGAGCACGAGCACGAACGGCACTTTCGCCGCCGCCAGCAGTCCGGCGCAGACACTGCACACGGCAAATTGCGAGCCGATGGAAATATCGATCTGCCGACTGATGATCACCAGCGCCATGCCGCAAGCGCAGACCAGCGTCGGCGCCTCGCGCGTCAGCCGCGAGAGCATCGGCTGCCATTCAAAAAACTTCGGCGCGAACACCGCCAGGACGAGCAACAGCACACCCAGCGCGATGGCCACGGACAGCTCGCGGAAATAGCGCGTCATCGTTCGTATGATGTGAGGCAGACTTGCAGTCTGCCTGCTGGGTCTCGGTGCCTGCGCGGTTCGTTGTTCGCCCGCACCTTCCCCGCCGTCCACACCCCGGCCGACGGCAAGTCTGCTTCACATTGCCGCCTCACGCCGCCTCCCTCCCCGCCGTGCCCAGCGCGGCGGCCATGACGTCGTGGGCGTCCGCATCGCCGGGCAGAACCCCGGTGATCGTCCCACCGCGCATCACCGCGATGCGATCACTCATCCCGAGCGCTTCGGGCAGGTCGCTCGAGATCATCAGCACGGCCAGGCCCTCCTTTGCGAGGCGGCGGATGATCCGGTGAATTTCGGCTTTCGCCCCGACATCGACCCCCTGGGTCGGCTCATCGAGGATGAGCAGCTTCGGCTTCGTCGCCAGCCAGCGGGCCAGCGCGACCTTCTGCTGGTTGCCGCCGGAAAGTGATCCGCCGGGCGCTTCCGGGCCGTAGGCTTTGACCGCGAGATCGCGCACGTATTCCTGCGCGAGCTGGCGCTCCGCGCCAAAACGAATCCAGGCGCCAGGGAAGAGCGTCGGATGAATCGCCATGGTGATGTTCGCGGCGATCGGCATCTCGAGGATCACTCCGTGGCGACGGCGGTCCTCCGGCACGTAAGCAATGCCGTGCTCGACGGCGGCGCGCGGCGATGGAATCTCCAGGCGCTGCCCGTTCAACACGATCTCGCCCGCATCCGCCGGCGTGATGCCGAAGAGGATGCGCGCAAGCTCGGTCCGCCCGGCGCCGACGAGACCGGCGAGGCCGACGACTTCGCCGGCGCGCACGTCGAGGTCGATGCCGTGCACGCCGCTCGCCCGGCAGCCGACGCCCCGAAGTGAGAGGACCACCCCGGCGGGCGCGCTCTCGGCGGGTGGATAGATCGCGGATACTTCGCGGCCGACCATCATCTTGATCAGCGAAGCTTCGTGGATCTCGTCCACCCGGTTGGTGCCCACGCTCTCGCCGTCGCGGAGCACCGTTACGCGATCGGCGAGGGCGAAGATTTCTTCGAGCCGGTGCGAGATATAGATGATGCCGACGCCATGCGCCCGGAGATCGCGCACCACGGCGAAAAGGAGGTGCTGTTCCTTCTGGGTGAGCGATGCCGTGGGCTCGTCCATGATCACGATGCGCGCCCCGGCGCCGAGCGCGCAGGCGATCTCGACGAGCTGCTGCTCGGGCATCGAGAGCTGCCGCACCTCGGCATCAGGATGAATCGCCGCGCCGATGCGCTTCAGCAAATCCACGGCGCGCGCCCGCTGCTCCGCCCATCGAACGCGGCGCCGGGCCGAGGGCTGCTCCAGCCGCAGGGCGATATTCTCTGCGACCGACAAATCCGGGAAGAGCGCCGGTTGCTGATAGATGCAGGCGATCCCGAGCGCACGCGCCTTCGACGGATTGAGATGCGCCACAGCTTCGCCCGCGATCGTGATGCTCCCCTCATCGGGCAGATGGGCTCCGGTGATCACTTTGATCAGCGTCGATTTCCCCGCGCCGTTCTCGCCGAGCAGCGCGTGGACCTCGCCCGCCGCGAGCGAGAATGAAACGCCCTTCAAGGCCCGGACCGCGCCGAAGGACTTGGTGACTCCCTGAAGCTCGAGGAGGGAAGCAGCCATCCGTTCGGACTCCTAGCTGCGCTGCGCCAGCACCTCGCGCTCGTAGCGCTTCACCTCGGAGAGCCAGGCCTCGGCGACCGGCACGCCCGAGCGCTCGCAATAATGATCCCACACCGCCCCGAACGGCAGCGTCTTCGCCTCCTCCATGAGCGCCAGGCGCGTCGTGAAATCGCCCTGGGCCTCGGCCGCATGCAGCTTCTCGGCCGGCTCGAGCAGCGCGAGCAGCAGCGCCTTGAGCATCGCACGCGTGCCGATCACCCATGCCGCCACCCGGTTGATGCTCGCGTCAAAAAAATCGAGCCCGACGTGGACCCGATCGAGGAACGCGCCGCGGACAAGCTCCTGCGCGATCGCCTCGAGCTCGTCGGTGAGCGTGACCACGTGATCGCTGTCCCAGCGCACTCCGCGGCTCACGTGCAGGAGCAGCTCTTCGAGCCAGAGCAGGAGCGACGAGATCTTGTCCGCGATGCCCTCGGTGGGATGGAAGTGCCCGGCATCGAGGCAGAGGAGCTTCTTCCGGGACAACGCGTAGCCCGTGTAAAATTCGTGCGAGCCAACCACATAACTCTCCGATCCGATGCCGAAGAGTTTGCCTTCCACAGCATCGAGCAGATGCCGCGGGTCCAGCTCCTCGGCGAAGATCTGGTCGAGCGAATCCGCGAGCCGCTGCCGGGGCGCGAGCCGGTCGGCGGGGGTGTCCTTGTAGCCGTCGGGAATCCAGACGTTGGTCACGCAAGGCGTGCCGAGCGCGCGGCCCATCGCCGCCCCGATCTTGCGGCAGGCGATGCCGTGCTCGATCCAGTAGCGGCGGATACCGACGTCGCGATGGGAGAGGGTGAAGCCGTCGGCGGCCTTGGGGTGGGCGAAGTAGCTGGGATTGAAATCCAGGCCGAGCCCGCGCGCCCGCGCCCAGTCGATCCAGTTTTGAAAGTGCTCGGGACGAAGCTCGTTTCGCTCCACCTTCTGCGGAGCATCGACGTAACACGCGTGCAGGTTCAGACGATGCTTTCCGGGAATGAGCAAAAGAGCCTTCTCGAGATCCGCGCGGAGCTCTTCGGGAGTGCGCGCCTTGCCCGGATAATTGCCCGTCACCGCGAGGCCGCCGCCCAATTCGCTGCCCGTCTTTTCGAAGCCACCCACATCGTCGCCCTGCCAGCAATGGAGCGAGATCGACACCCGCGCGAGCGCCGCCAGCGCCCGCTCCGTCTCCACGCCGAGCGCGGCATAGCGCTCCCGCGCCAGGGCATAGGCCTTTTCGATCGAGGAAGATGAGCTCATGAAGGAGGGGAGTTGCGGAGGTTTGTTTCACGCGGCGACTTCGCGGGCAAGCTTTCGAGCAGGGGAATGGGGTCACGCATTCGAAAGCGGCCCCGGCTTCGTCGGAGCAGACGACCACGGGGCAGAGCTCCGGATTGAGTAGGCACGGGGTCAGAGCCCCCGCGCCAGCGCCCGCAAGGCGTCGGGCCCGGCGGTTGCGGCGGGTGTGGCGCGGACGGTTGACAAATCTTTGACAGCTTCCTCACGCGGCTTTGGCACCACCCGTCTAAGGATCGGGTAGAGCTATTCGTCGAACTCACAAACCTATGAAACACTCCTCGCATCTCTCGAAAATGGTCACGCCGCTGGCGGGCTCTGTCGCTGGACTCATCGCCGCGCTCGCGTTCGTTAGCGCCGGCCTGGCGCCCGAAGCTCAGGCGGAGTCCAAGGCCCGGAGCGCCTCCCCCGCGAAAGATCCGCCGAAGGCCGAGGCCCCGGCCGCGCCGCGCTCGGCCGACGAGTCGCTGCGCGTCGGACTCGAATACCTGATCAAACAACAGCAATCCGACGGCGGCTGGGGCCAGGGCGGCGGCTGGCGGCAAAGTCGCGAGCAGGGCGGCGGGCGTGTGGAGGGCGCGAACGTCGAAGATCCGCCCGATCTCGGGAACACCAGTGTGAGCCTCGTGACCTTGCTCCGGGCCAGCCAGGAGGGCCAGCGCGAGGCGATCCGCAAGGCGTTCGAGTTCATCTGCCGGCAGGTCGAAGGAGCGGACGAGGCCTCGCTCTATGTCACCGCGGTGCGCGACACGCAGCTCCAGGTGAAGATCGGCGTTTATGTCGATACCTTCCTCGCCGGATGGGCGCTCTCGGAACTCAAGGGCCGCTTCGCCGACGATGACGCCGCGGAGAAGCGCCGCGCCGCCGCGCTCGACAAAGTGGTGAGCAAGATCGAGCGCAACCAACGCGCCGACGGCTCCTTCGACGGCAACAAAGGCTGGGCCGCGGTGCTCTCGCAGGGCCTGTGCAGCAAGGCGCTCAATTCCGCGGCGCGCAGCGGCGCGAAAGTGAGCACCGACGCGCTCGCCAAGGATCAGCGGCAGAATCTCGACGGTCTCGACGTGGCGCGCGGCGACTTCAGCGCCACCACCGGGGCATCGGAACCCTCCAGTGCCGGCGTCTCGCTCTATCGGGAAGCCTCCAAGCTCGGCGGGTTGCGCGAGCGGGCGAAATCGAATGTGCCGCGGAAGGCCGAAGCCGAGAAGACGCTGGCCGATGCGAGTGCACCCGCGCCGGCGAAGGCGAAGGCGCGCGAGGAGATCAAGCAAATCGCCGGAGACGAGCAGGCGGCGCAAGTGGCGCAAACGGCGGTCGCTGGCAAGCTGGGCGACAGCCGTTACGTGGCCGGTTTCGGCAACAATGGCGGCGAGGAATTTCTCAGCTACCTCAATCTGGGCGAAAGCATGCACGAGCAGGGCGGCAAGGCATGGGAGGATTGGAAAGGGAAGATGCAGGCGACGCTCTGCAGCGCGCAAAATGAAGACGGAAGCTGGGCCGGCCAGCACTGCATCACAGGCCGCACGTTTTGCACTTCGGCCGCCTTGCTCACGCTCCTCGTCGAGCGCGTCCCGGCCGGCGCGGCGATCGGAAGTGTGGACTCCGGCAAGACCGTGCCGGTTGCCACCGCGGCCACGACGCGATGATGATCAACACAGCGGAGTCGCAGAGGGCCGCTGCGAAGCCACGTCTCCGATGATTCCCCAAACCCGCCGGGCGTTCCTGCTCCGTGCCGCGGCCTTCGCCGGCGGCGCGCTCACCGGCTGGGCCCGGCCGATGGAAAGCGACGCCGCGCTGCGGGCGGCGGGCGCTTTTCTCTCCGCACGGCAATCGCCGGATGGCGCGTGGCGCTCGACTCATTATGGTGCATTTCGCGAAGGCGATGCGCTGACACCGCTCGTTCTCCGTGCATTGACGGCTACGACCACGGCGGATGCGGATTCTGTGGCGCGCGGGATGCGCTGGCTGGAGCAACTTACCGCGGCGCAGGCGCGACGCGGGGAGCCGTGGGCGGAGCTTCGTTACCCGCTCTTTACCGCCAGCTACGTGGCGCAGGTTTTCGCGGGCGCAGGCGACCGGCCGCGGGCGGAGTTTTGGGCGGACCTGGTCGAACGGCTGCGCATCACGGCGGCGCTCGGGTGGCCGACGCACGACCCCGCGTGCGGAGCGTGGAGCGATGCGTCCGTGCCACCCCGGCTGCCGCGCGGAGATTCGCCACCGCCCGACATGCTCGCGCCCAATCTGTCCGCCACACTCCTCGGCGTGCAGGCGCTTCACGCGGCCGGGCGGAGCGCGCGTGCGACTGCGGCACGGCCCTTCATCGAGCGCTGTCAGAACTTCGCGGCGAGCCCCGGCGACGGCTTCGACGATGGCGGTTTCTTCTTTGCCATCGCCGACCCAGTGCGCAACAAAGCCGGGCTGGCCGGGCGCGATCCCCTGGGCCGCGACCGCTTCCGCTCCTACGGCAGCGCGACCTGCGATGGACTGCTCGCGCTCCACGCCTGTGGCGCCGCGTCGGACGCTCCGCCCATCCGGGCCGCCTTCCAGTGGTTGCGCCGCGAGGCGTCGGGAGCGCGCCACGGCGGCGACTGGCCGGCCGATCGCCAGGACGAACAGGAATCGCTGCGCTATTACCACGCGCAGGCCTTCGCCGCCGCGCTCTCGCTTGCCTCCGTTTCTCCAGAGCTGGGCGACTGGGCCGCGGGACAACGGCGCGCCCTGACTGCCGACCTGCTCACAGCGCAGCACAGCGACGGCGCATGGTCTGGCGCGTGCCCGGACAGCTTTGAGGACGACCCGCTGGTGGCCACCGCGTTTGCCGTGCGCGCATTGTCGAATCGATAAGGCGGGGCACAGGAGCTGTGGGGGCGGGAGCAACCCTTCCTGTAGCCACCGGTTCGACATTGATCTGGACATCCGGGCCTCGGGGAACAGCCTCGTCGCATATGAGTGCAACAGATGCCGATGTCTATGAGGGCTCGTTCCATCGTGAAGCGGAGCGAGGGGTCAAAATCAACACCTTCAAAGTCCCGGGTGGCCGGCCCGACGAGATCTCCGTGATTCCGCGGCACCTGCCGTTCGGCAAGTATCGCGGCAAGGACGGCGAGAAAGACGCGGCCGATGAGAAGAAGCTCGCCGGCTACGACTTTTACCGGGCCGGCACTGCCGAGTCGGGTGCGGTGGCGCTCTGCCCCAAGCGGACGAGCACGAGCGCCGCGGTGGACATCTATGAGCTCGCCGCCGGCACGACCAGGCCGGAGGAGTTGACGGCGAGCTATTGCGCGGGCGTGGAAAAGTCGGGCAAGTGCGTGGCGAAGTTCAAGCAGACCGACAACCAGTTCACGACGACCAGCACCGCGGCGATCCTCGGCTACTACCATGTGGCGCGGGCGCTCGGAGACATCTGCGAGATCAAACCGGCGGTCCTGCGCACCATGGACATCGAGCAGCACAAGAAAGTGGTGCGTCTGGCCTCCGAGATGGGGGTTCACGGCACGATTGCGAAGAGCTGGGGGCTGTTCAAACAATACTATGCGAATCCAAAGGGCTCCGAGGTGGCACGCACGCTCTTCACCTCCGACTTCACGCAGATCTACGGAGCGCTGCTCGAGAACACCACCGGCGAGGAGAATTACGCTGAGTGGCTCAGCGTGGGGTCGGACCTGGGCGCAACGCGGGCGTTCCACGGCATGGCCGATTCCCGACCCGCCGCCTCCATTCTCGGCTCGAAAGCTTTTACCCAAAGTAACGTCCAGGCGTTGGTGGCGATGCGGGACATGAGTGAGCTGATCCTGCTCGACTACCTCCTCGCCCAGTCCGACCGACTGACGGGCGGCAACATCAGCAACTACAGCTTCGCTTATTACCTCGACGGCGGAAAAGTGAAGTCCACCAAGGCCTCCAAAGCAGAGGACATTCCGCCGGGCGCGCCCAAGGTGATGGTGAAAAAGCTGACCATCAAGGACACCGATGCCGGGCTGCTCAACTCCAATGTTTTCGAGCAAAAGGGCTACCTTTCACAGATTCACCACCTGCACCCGGGGACTTATGACCGCCTGCAAACGCTCGCGCAGAAATGGAACGACGACCCGGCGGTCAAACAGTTCTTTCATCGCGAGTGTACCTTCAGCAACAGCCAGATCGCGCGTTTCGAAAAGTATCTGCACAATGCGGCCACCACTCTGCGAACCCGCAAGGAGGGTGGGACGCTGCGCCTCGATCTCGATCTCGATGACTATTTCCAAGGCGCGGATCCGGGCCCGGTGGGTCCGACGGGCTCGCAGATTGCGGGCTCGGTGGGTCGATGGGAGAAGGGGGCCGCGAATGCGCCAGCGGATGTGGAGACCGTGCAGCGGCTCCTGACCACGGCGGCGAAAGCGTTGCATCTTCCGCAGCTCGATCCCAAGGGAGTGGACGGAAAGATTGCGCGCCCCCCGCGCAGCTCGAATACCGTCTCTGCCCTCGAAGCCTTCCAGAGCTATGCCAAGCTCACGGTGGAAGGCCTCGTCGCGCCCGGCAGCCAGACCTGGCAGGGGCTGCTGAAAGCCGCCGGCGAAGTGCCGGCGTAGGCGCCATGCCGTTGGGGAATTAGGCTCGGATTTGGGTTGGTTCGGTGGCGCCCCTGCTATGAGGTTGCGCCTGTGACTGACGTTGCCGCGCCGCCCGCGATTTCTCTTGCCCCGCTGCCTTACCAAAGGGAAGTCGTGGCCTACTTGAAAGCGACGGAACCCGAGCTGTGGCGCTGGGCTTCGTCGGCGGAAGTGCGCGGGGAATTTGCGGAGGAAATCCGTACCGGGATGCTCAAGGCAAACTATCGACTCGATGCGGACGGTCATCCCGAGCTCGCCGAGCGCTGCGCGGCGGTGGCGCAACGGCTGGGGGTTACGGCGCCGGTGACCCTCTACCAGGCGACCGGTGGGCTCGGGTTGAATGCGATGCTTTGCCATCTCCCGGGCGAGGCGCACATCGTTTTCACCGGGCCGATCCTGGCGACGCTCAAGGGTGCGGAGCTGGACGCAGTGCTCGCCCACGAACTGGCGCACTACCGGCTCTGGGAAATGGACGGCGGCGACTTTCTGGTTGCCGATCGGCTGCTGCTGGCGGCGGCCAATGACCCACGAGCAGTGACCAGTCATGCGCAGACGGCGCGCCGTTTTCGCCTCTACACCGAGGTCTTTGCGGATCGGGGATCGCTCGCCGGCTGCGGACAGTTGGAGGCGGCGGTCGCGGCGCTGGTGAAGACGGAAACGGGACTGCCGGAGGTGAGCGCTACGAGCTATCTGCGGCAGGCGGACGAGATTTTTTCGCGCGAGGACGCGCCGACCAAGGGCCTCGACCATCCGGAAACGTTCATTCGCGCGCGGGCGCTGCGGCTCTGGGCGGAGAACGATGCTGGCCTCCCGACGTGGCTCACTGCGACGATCGAAGGGCCGCTCGGGCTCGATGAGCTCGATCTCCCCGGCCAGCGCCGCGTCTCGCAACTCACGCAACGCTTCCTTGCCGAGCTGCTGCGGCCACGCTGGTTTCAGAGCGCGCCAGCGCTCGCCCACGCGCGCGCGTTTTTTCCGGACTTCGCGCCGGCCTCAGCGCCCGATGACTCACTCGCCGAAACGTTGCGTTCGAGTGACGCGGCGACGCGCGAATACCTGTGCTACCTGCTGCTCGACTTTGCGGTGGTGGACCGGGACCTGGAGGATGTGCCTCTGGCCGCGGCCATCAATTGGAGCGAACGGCTGGACATCGCAGAGCACTTTGAAAAGCTGGCGCTCAAGGAACTCGGCATCGGCAAGCGGCAACTCAACAAGCTGAAGAAGGAGACCGCGTCGCTGCTGGCGCAAGCGGAGAGCAAGGCATGAGCGAGGCGCCTTTTCTCCAACTCCTGCACCGGGGGGAAGGTGTGGGCTTTCAAAGCGACGATGTGCTGGCCGCGGTGCTGCCACTCTTTCGGCAGGTGGCGGCGTGGCATGAGGAGCAAATGGTGGCGCCGCTCCACGGCCTTGGAGCGCTCAGCGTGGACGAAGCCGGCGCGCTGCGGTGCGACGGCACACCGATTCCACCAAGCAACAACCTCGCCCGGGTGGAGGAACTCCAGCGTCCGGTCGCGAGCGCCCTCCACGTCATCGGCCAGGCCCGCGTGACGTCCGACGATGAGACCGGGACGGAATACACTAATCTCGAAGTCGCCGACGGCGAAGCAGAGCTGAAGCATCCGGTGTATGTCACGGGTTACCGGAGCTGGGAAAAGCTGGCCGGGCATCACGACGAATCCACGGACGTGTTCTCTCTCGGGCAGCTCCTCGCGAGCCTCGCCCTGGGTCTCGACTTCACCGATGCGGACGACCTCGGCACTTTCGCGGAGCAGCGGACGAATCTCTTCACCATCAACGCGCGGCTGCACCCCGTGCTCGCTGCGGTCATCGTCGAAATGACGGAACTGAATCGGCACCGCCGCGCGCCCGATTTGTCGTCGCTCATTCGCCGGCTCGAAAACTATCGGGAGCAAACACCCGACATCGACGTGGCGCAGCTCCCCGGCTTTGCCGACGCCGGCCTCCCCGGGCGACGGAAGCTGGTGCAGGCGCATTTGCGCGACCGACTCTTTGAAATCTCCCGCCGCAACCGCCTGCTCTATTTCAAACCCACGCAAGCCTCGCTCAACTTTACCGTGGCGAGCGTCCCGCTGGTGATGAATCTCGCGAGCATTCGTCTCGAGCAGCTCTTCGTCTGGCATCCGGCGCTGGCCGCCGAGGTGATCGACGGCAAGGCGATGAACCTCGGCCGCTGGCTACGCTTCGAGGATCAGCCGTACCTGCCCAGCGCGCTCGACAAGCTCATCTCCGACGCGCGCCGCGACCGCGCGGAATATGGTTTTGCGCAGCTCCGGCTCGTGGTCGCCTTTCTCCACTGGCATAATCTCAAGGAAGCGCCGCAGGAGCGCATCGTCTCGCCGCTGTTGCTGCTGCCCGTCGAGCTGGCGAAGAAGAAAGGCGTTCGCGATCAATACCTCCTCGATCCGACGACGACCGAGGCCGAGGTGAACCCGGCCCTGCGGCATCATCTTCATCAGCTCTACGGGCTGCGGTTGCCGGAGACGGTGGACCTGCGCGAGACTCCGCTGGAGCAGTTTCATCGCGACCTCGAGGCGCAGATTCGCGCGAGCGAGCCGGGCGTGACGCTGCGGCTTCTGGACAAGCCGGAAATCCAGCTCATCCATGAGCGCGCGCGGCAGCGGCTCGCGCAATTCCAGCGCAAGCAGCGGCTCCGTGCGCCGGTGAAACGCACCAAGGCGACCTTCAGCTACAGCTACGGCCGCGAGGATTTCCGGCCGCTTGGCTTGCAGCTCTTTCGGGAAAAAGTGCTGCCCACGCCGCTGCCGCAGCGTGCCGCCGCGGGTGGATTGCCGGGCGTTCGCAGGCCGCAGATGGTCTCGCCCGCTGCGCCGGCCGAGCCGGTCGTCGAGACGGAGCGGCAAACCTTCGCGCTCCGCGAAGAGCGGCCAGGAAATCCCTACGCGTGGGATTTCGACCTCTGCTCGCTGACCGTCGGCAATTTCAATTACCGCAAGATGTCGCTCGTCCGCGACTACGGCGCGCTGCTCGAAAACGAACTCGCAAGCGAGGCCTTCGACCGCGTCTTTTCGCTCGATCCGCGCCCGCTGGACGACGAGGCCCCGGCGAAGATCGACCGCGCGGATGAATGGCCGGTGGTGCCCGGCGACGCCACGCAAGCCGCCGCGGTCGCGCTGGCGCGCACCGGCCGCAGCTACATCATCCAGGGGCCGCCGGGGACGGGCAAATCGCAGACCATCACGAACCTCATCGCCGACTATGTCGCGCGCGGAAAACGGGTGCTTTTTGTCTGCGAGAAGCGCGCGGCGATCGACGTGGTCTTCCACCGTCTGCGGCAGCAGGGACTCGATGAGCTGTGCTGCCTCATCCACGACTCGCAGACGGACAAGAAGGCGTTCGTCCTCAACCTCAAGCAGACCTATGAGAAGTGGCTCGTCGAGCCGGACGGCGTCGAGTCCGCGCGGGAGGCGCGCGCCACGCTCTTGCGGCAGATGGAACATGATCTCGAATCGCTGCGCCGGTTCGATGGAGTGATGCGCAGCGCGCCCGAGCACGTCGCGTGGCCCGTGCGTGAATTGATCCACCGGCTGGTCGAGCTGCGCGAACACGAGCCGAAGCTCGCTGCCGGTGAGGCGGAGCATCTCCCGGGTTTTGCCGTGTGGTGCGCGAATGCCGAGCTGGCGCGCCGGCTGGCGACCACGCTCGCCGAAGTCGCCGAGACGCCTTCGCTCGCGGCGCATCCGTTCCGCTGGCTGGGTGATGACGTCATCCGCGCCGAGCGCCCGCTGGAGACGCTGACCGGCCTCGCCGATCGCGCGGAGGTCTTGCTCGACGAAGTCGAATCCGCGCTCGGTGGCAGTGGGTTGCCCGAGGAGCACTGGGACACGCTGGAGGAAATCGAAGCGCTGGTCGGCTTTGCCGCGCAGGTCGCGGAACTCGCCGCCCGCGATCAGCTCGAATTGCTTAATCCGAAGAGCAAGCTGGCCAGGGCGTTGGCAAAATCCGCCACCGACCTGGGCAAGTGCGACAAGGCGGTCCAGCGCGCGCAGGCGAAGACGCAGCATTGGCGTGACAAACTCCCGGCCCGCGACGTCGCCGCCGCGATTGCCCAAGCAAAGGCGAACGAAAGCTCGTTGCTGCGTTTCGTGAAGCCGTCGTGGTGGCAGCTCAAGAAAGCCATGGAGGCGCGCTACGACTTTTCGCGGCACGCCATTCGCCCCGCCTTCTCGCAGGTGCTGGCTGAACTCGACGCGGAACACGCCGCGATCGCGGCGCGTGACGAAGCGAGTCAGGCCGCGCACGCCGAGTTCGGTGCGGAGCCGGCCACGCTGTTGGAGAAGATCGCTCCGCTCCAATCTCCCGATCTCGGGCGGCCCGCGCTCGCCGCCTTGCGCGGCCGGTTGCTGGAGTCCGACGAGGGCGCAGAAATCGTCCAGCGGCTGAACGTTCTCGTGCCGCGCTGCGGTCAGTTGATCACCGTGCTCGACGCGCTGCTCGCCGACTTCCGACGCCACGATCTGTCCACGCTCGGTGAGGCGGTGCGCGACCTCCGCGAAGAGGCCGATGCGCTCCCGGATTTGCTGCCGCTTTTTGCCGAGCTCGCGGAAGCACCGCCGACCTTTGCCCACGCCCTCCGCACTTTCACGCTCGATCCGGATCAACTCGAAGCTGCGGTCGCGCGCGCCAGTCTCGAGGAAATCTACCGCACCGAGCGCTGGCTGCCGCGGTTCGACGGCCGCATTGTGGCCCACCGCGCCGAACGCGTTGGCAGGACTGAACGCGAATGGCTCGCGGAGAATGCCGCGGTGCTCCGCGCGGAAGTGCGCCGCCGCTTCCGCGAGCACGTCCAGGTTTCCACGCTCTCGGCCACGCAGCTCGATGCCGAGGGCAAGCAGTTCAAAAAGAGCTACAGCGCTGGGCGCCGCGACCTCGAGCACGAGTTTGGCAAGACGATGCGCTACAAATCCATCCGCGATCTCGCCGGGAGCGAGACGGGCCGCGTCGTGCGCGACCTCAAACCGATCTGGCTGATGAGCCCGCTCAGTGTCTCCGACACGCTGCCGCTGGCGCCGGATTTGTTCGACGTGGTCATCTTCGACGAGGCCAGCCAGATCCCGGTCGAGGAAGCCGTGCCCGCGCTCTACCGCGCGCCGCAGGTCATCGTCGTCGGCGACGAAATGCAGCTCCCGCCGACGAATTTCTTTTCCGCCGCGCGCGATCCCGACAGCGAGACGCTGGAAGTCGAGGAGGCGGGCGAACGCATGGCCGTGTCGCTCGATGCCGACAGCTTTCTCACGCAGAGCGCCAAGAACCTGCCGGCGACCTTGCTCGCCTGGCACTACCGGAGCCGCTCCGAATCGCTCATCAGTTTCAGCAACGCCGCTTTCTACGCCGGGAATCTCTACACGATTCCGGATCGCGCGCTGCCCGCCGCGGAGCAGGCGGAGATCGTGGTCCGCGCCGCTGCCGATGCCGCGACGCAGTGCGAGGCGCTGCTGGCGCGCCCGCTCAGTTTTCATTTCATGGAGCGCAGTCCCTACGAGACGCGGCGCAACGCGGGCGAGGCGGCGTATCTCGCGCAACTGGTGCGGGAACTTCTTCGGCGCGAAACGAAACTCAGCATTGGTATCGTGGCCTTCAGCGAAGCGCAGCAAGGCGAAATCGAATCCGCGCTCGAAGCGCTCGCGGCCGATGACGCCGCGTTCGGGGCGCGTCTCGAAGAAGAATACGCCCGCGAGGAGGAGGATCAGTTTTGCGGCCTGTTCGTGAAGAATCTCGAGAACGTGCAGGGCGACGAGCGCGACATCATCCTGCTCAGCATCTGCTACGGCCCCGATGCGAGCGGTCGGATGCTGATGAACTTCGGCCCGATCAACCAGCGCGGCGGCGAGAAACGCCTCAACGTCATCTTCAGCCGCGCGCGGCATCACATGGCGGTGGTCAGCAGCATCCGGCATCACGCCATCACCAACGACTACAACGATGGCGCGGCGGCGCTGAAAAACTTCCTGCACTACGCCGAGTGCTCGTCACGCGGCGAACTGCGCCTGGCTCGCGGCGTCCTCGAAAGTCTCAATCCGCTCACGCGCAAACAGCTTGCCCCATCAGGCGGGGACGACGCGGTGATCGCACAGCTCGCGGCAGCCCTCCGTGCCCGCGGCCGGACCGTGGATGAACACGTCGGCCAATCGCGCTTTCGCTGCGACCTCGCGGTGCGGGCGAGCGATGCCCGGCACTACGGCATTGGCATCATCGTGGATACCGCCCGGCATTACGCGAATCCGAACGTCGCCGAGCGCTGCGTCACGCAGCCCGGCATCCTGCGCGCATTTGGCTGGCAGGTCGCCCTGGTGCTGACGCGCGACTGGTTCCATGAGCCTCAAGCCGTCCTCGACCGCATCGAACGGGTGCTTCGTGGCGAGGCCGAACCGACCGTCGAAGTCGAAGATGACGTGCCTCCCCAAGGAGCCGGGGCGCCGTCCCGCCCCAAAGGCGCGCAAGGCCCAACCCCGCCGATTCTCGATTCAACGCCTGATCCATCGCTGCGCGAAGCTACTGGGGGCGAGGCGCCCCGGCTCCTTGAGCCGGCACCGCAACCCGTCGCGCCGTCGAGTGGCAGAGTCCGCCGCCTGGAATTCGTCGAGGGCCGCTCCTCAAAGTTCTGGGAGGTGGCGCAGGACGGCAGCACCGTCACGGTCCGCTACGGCCGCCTCGGCACCCAGGGCCAGACGCAAACGAAAACGTTCGAAACTGCCGAGCGAGCCGCGCGCGAAGTGGAGAAGCTCACGGCCGAGAAGTTCAGGAAAGGTTATCACGACAGCAAAACCAACTCGTGAAAGTCAAAGAGCTGGAACAGACGCTGCGCAAGCTGCTCGCGAGCAAGGAGGCTGATGCGGCGGTGCGCACGCAGCTCGAGACGCTCGCCCAGGCGGAGCGAAGCTTCGCCGGCTTCACGTGGCTCTGGGGACCGGCGCTCTACCGGCGCAACCGGGTGCTCTTCCGTCCGTTTATCCTCAGTCAATTCGGCACGTGGCTGATCACGGATCGCAAGCGTCTCAAAGCGGTGGAGTGGAAGGGCGACATCGCTCGCGCGCTCGAAGCATGGCTGGCGGAAGTGGATCGGCGCGACGACGTGGCGCTCTTTCGGCGGCTCTTCGAATGGAAGCTTTCCACGACCGCTGGGTGGCGGCGCGAGGGGAGGCGGTTGCGCGCATTTCTCGCGGAACTTCTCGACCGCCTTCGCGCGGCCGGCACGCCGGCGGCCCGGCAGATCGTGCTCCAGAAGTTCGATTTGTGGTTCACGCTCGACGAGGCGACGGCGCTGGCCATCTACGCGATCGATCCGGCGGCGGGCGGTGCGTTCATCCTGCGCCGGTTGCCTTCCTCCGCCTGGGGCGGAGCGAAGCGCGTGCTGTGGAAGCGGTTGCTGCGCGCCGCGATTGACCGCGGGGACGAGGATTTCCGTTGGAAGCTTTATCGCCGGCAGGTGCCGCTGAAGCAGTGGCAGAAAGAGGTGCTCGCGCTTTGCCGCACGACGCCGGATTCGGAACAGCTCGTCGCGGCGCTGGAGCGGCAGCATCCGGAGGGTTGGGGTCTTGAGGTGGGCGAAACATTTCTCCGTCTGCTCAAAGAGCGCGAACGCGACGTCCTCCCGTATCTGGCGCGCCATCTCGGGGCGGTGCGGAAGCGCTGGTTTAGCTTCGGGCGCGATGCCTTTCGCAAGCTCCGCGACTTCGTGAGCGAGCGGCAGTGGTGGGATTTTTGGGCCGCGTTGATGCGCATTTCGGCGGACGACAAGGAATTCGACGCCAGCGTGGCCGCGCTCGTGCAAAATACCGCGCTCCCCGAGACCGAGGTGGTGAGCCGGCTGCGTCTCCTGGCCGGCGTTTCGCGGGAATGGAATTGGGGCGGCTTCGGCCTGGCGACGATTCACCAGCTCACCGACGACACCGCGGTCGCGCTCTACCAGCGCTTTCCGGAGCTGACGCGCGGCTCATTTCGACAGCATCTCCAGGCGGGCGTGTGGGGCACGAAATACAACCGTTTCCTCGAGACGGTGATCGTCGCGGGCGACGAAGCGATGATCGACTTCCTCGCCAGCCGTTTCATCACGCGCGTGCCGAACCGGTGGAACAACGCCAAGGCCATGGTCGAGGAAGCGGAGCGGCTTTCGCACTACTATGAAGGCCTGAAAACCGACGACGCCGCCTTCACCCGGCGCGCGGCGGCGGTGCTCGGGCAGGTGCCGGCCTATTCGATCTTCAATTACGACGCACTCATGCGCGGGAACCGGCTCGCGCGGCTGCTCTTCGAGCGGTCGGCGAAGAGCTTCCTCGGCGAGGCGCGCAGCATGGCCGATCTCGTGGAGGCGCCCGAGATCCATGTCCAGGCGCTCGCCTACCGCGCGCTGGGCCTCGATGACGATCGCGCCCGCACGCTCGCGGCGGCGAATCTGCCGGTGCTCATCGGCACGCTGCTGCGTCCGCTTCAGCGGGCGACGCGGACGCTCGCCTTTGGTGCGCTGGCCAATGCCGCGACCACGCCGGAGCACGCGCGGTTGATCCACGATCGAGCCCGCGATGCTCTGACCTTGCCCGACGCGCGCTATCCGAAGGAACGCCTTCTGGGTTTGATCGCGCGTCTGCTCCACCGCTGGCCGGAATTGCGCGGTCGGGGCGAACAGCCACGCATCTTCGAGCAAGCCGCATGATCTCGCTCTTTGTCGATTACGCCACGCCGAGTGTGCTGGAGAGCGACCGCGACCGATCGCTCCTCGGGCTTACCGCGAGCGCTCGACGACCGGTGCGGTTCCACGGGCGGGTGAAGCCGCCGCACGTCTTCCTGCTGCGGACGGCGCTCCGCGCGTTGGGCGAGGCGATCTGGTCGAACGACACCTGGGAGTCGGCGGGCGCGATTCTCGACCCGGTGATCACGGTGCATCCCGATCGGGTCTTCTTCGAGGCCTTCAGCCAGGATCAGAGCGTCTATGCGATGCTCATCGCCGATCCCGCGCTCTTCGAGCCGGAAGGAGCAATGCAGACGGGGACGACGAATATTGATTTCACCGCGTGGCTCTGGGCGTCGCTGGGCGAAATGCGCTCGAGCCGCGAGACTTGGATGCGGGTGGGCGCGGAAGGATTTGAGGTGCAGACGCGCGGCGCCGGGGGACGCTTCCAGCAAAAAGTCGATCTGCCGGACCCGTGGGTGCGCGGGTTTCTCCAGCTCCAGGGCGCGATGGCCATGCCCGGAACGAGGCTCAGCGTGCGCCCGGTCGATCTCCTCTCGGCGATCCGGTTCCTGCGCTACACGAAAGCGAAGCTCTCGCCCCGCTCCTTGCGCTACGAAATGCAACCGGGCGAAGACGCGCGCATCGTGCTCGAGCCTTGGGAACACACGGTGCGGCTCGTTGGCGCGGAGCACAATTACACCGAGCTGCGCACCATCCGCACCTGGGGCCGGCGGCGGCTCGCGCTCCTCGAGGCCGTGCTGCCGTTTGCCGAGCGGGTGGAGATTTATTTGAAAGGGCGCGGTCTCCCGAGCTTCTACGCCGTGCGGCTGCCGGGCGGGCTGACCTTCGTGCTCGGCCTCTCCGGGTGGACGGGCCAGACATGGAGCGAAAGCGGCAGCTTCGATTTGCTCAGCGACCCCGCGCGGGCGGACGATGCGCTCGCGGAAGCAGTGCGGCTGCGTCTGGCGCAAGACTTCGCCCTTTCTCCCAAAGCACTCGCGGAAACCCTCGGCCGGCCGCTCGATGAGGTTTGGGCCGCGTGCGAACGGCTCTGCCGGCTCGGGCGCGCCATCTTCGATGTGGAAACGCGCCGCTTCCGCCACCGCGAGCTCTTCGAGCAGCCGATCGACGAGGCGAAGCTCAATCCGCCGGATCGCCGCCGGGAGTTCGCCGACGCGATGCTCCGCGGCGGTCGCACGCAAATCGAATCGTGCGAACCGCAGGAGACCCGCAAGCTGCGCCGGCTGCCGTCGCCCGCCGGACCCGTGCTGCGCGAGGTGGTGCATCGGGACTGGAGGGTGAAGGGCACGGCGGGTGGTGTCGGCCCGGCCGAGATCGTGGTCAACGAGACTGGACGCATCATCTTCGGAACCTGCGAGTGCGCGTTTTTCCAGGAACATCTGCTCGGCCGCGGTCCCTGCGAACACATGATCGCGATCTTCCGCGCCAGCGCCACGCAGCGGCGCGATGAGCCGTCCTCCCTCGCGCCCAGCGCGTCGGCGATGGCGGCCGCAGAAGCGCGCCACGGACCGAAGGACAGCGCGGAAGACGAGGAAGAAGCCGATGAAGAGGACGTTGACGAAGAGGAGGAGGATCAGGATGCTCATCCGTAACCAGCCCCGGCCGGTGCCGCTCAGCCATCCATGCCGCGGTGTTTCGCCGCGACGGAGAATTGTCCGACATACTGCGCCACGGTCCACAACGTTCGCAACGCTGGGGAGCCATGAGTCCAGAGCTTCGCAAGTGACGGTCCGCCGGGGCTGGCCTTTTCGCTGTGGGGAAGGGGGCGCGCCATGATCGTGCTCGCGGTCATCCACTTCGAGGTCCTGATCGTTATCGCGGTGGTATATTTCGTCGTCGTGATCCTGCCCAAGTTGATCGGGCTCTTCCGCCGTCCCCGGCGCAGCACCGCGCGGCTGCACACCGCGGATGACGAGACCGGAGCAGACGTGGTCAGCGAGGAAGTGGACCTGTCCGGCGGTCCGCTGAAACCGGGGCACCGCCGGCGCGCGCTCCGTGATCCGCGCCTGTTGCCGAAGAACAAAGCAAAAGGACAGCTTCGCGCGATGGCCCGGCTGAAGCGCCGGAAGGTGATGACGAAAGAGGAAGGCGACCGCCTCTTCGCCGGCACGCTCCGCACCCGCAATCGCCAGCTTCGTGATTTGCTCCCCGACGAGGAACAGCTCGTCCGCCTCCATCTTCCGATCTGGCGCAGCGAAGACGACGTCGCCGCGGCACTCGGCCTCACCCGGAAGCAGCTCTGGTTTTTCGCCACCCATCGCGAGCGCGATCGGCACCCGCACTACGTCACCTTCTCCATCCCCAAGCGCCGCGGCGGACGCCGCGTGATCATGGCTCCCAAGCGCGGCTTAAAGGCGGTGCAGCGCGCAGTGCTGGCCGCGCTCGTGGACAAGCTTCCGGTCAGCGAACACGCGCACGCTTTCCGCCACGGGCGCAACGTGCGCACGGGTGCCGAACCGCACGTCGGCAAACGCCACGTTCTCCGGCTTGACCTCAAGGATTTCTTCCCGTCGGTCACCTTCGCCCGCGTGCGCGGCTATTTCATCTCGCTCGGTTACGGCTACCCGGTCGCCGCGACGCTGGCCGTGCTCCTCACCGAAGCGGAGCGCCAGCCGGTGGTGATCGAGGGTGAAACCTTTCACGTCCCGATCGGCGAGCGTCATTGCGTGCAGGGCGCGCCGACCAGCCCCGGCCTGTGCAATGCGATTGTGCTCAAGCTCGATCACCGGCTCGCCGGCCTCGCCCGCAAGCACGGCCTCGCCTACACCCGCTACGCCGATGATCTCTCCTTCTCCGGCGACCTCGACCGCACCGCGTTGCTGCGCGTCAACGCCCTCGCCCGCCGCATCATTCGCGAGGAAGGCTTCGTGGTGAACGATGCGAAGACCCGCCTCACCTCGCAGGGACGCCGCCAAACCGTGACTGGAGTGGTCGTCAATCAGACCCTCGGACTCTCGCGCCAGGAACGCCGCCGCCTTCGCGCGACCGCGCACAAGATGAACGAGGCGAACGCGGCCGGCGCCATCAACGGTGAGGCCGTCGCGACGTTTCGCGGAAAGCTTGCCTGGCTGGCGATGCTGAACCCCGCCCAAGCCAGCGCGCTCCGCGTTCGCTGCGGGAGTTGGCTGTAGGGCGGCGCCGTCTCGCGTAGGGTGGGCCGAGGTGGCGGAGGGGACTAATCCTAAATCCGGCGATGGATATAATCACGGAGAACACGGAAAACGCGGAAGACACCGGAGCAGGCATCATTTGGGGGCGATCGTGGCGTTCTTCCGTGAGTCGCCCGAGGGGTGATCCGTGCGAGTGTCCGAACCTCCGCGTCCTTCGCGTCTTCCGCGGTTCCCATCGCCGTTTTCAGGCTAATTAAATGCTCCGCCGCCGGCGCTTGACGTGAAGCTGGGCGAGGGACTTGGCCAGGGCCGCCTGGACGGCGGCGGCTTCCTCGCCTCCGAGTTCGTGCCGGCGGGCAAAGGCTTCTTCAGCGCGTTTGACCGCGGCTTCCGCGGCGGATTCATCGATGTGCTCCCACTCGATGGCCATATCGGTCAGGACCCGCACGCTCGTCTGGTTCACCGTCACGAAACCTTCGCCCACGGCGAGATACTTCTTTTCCGCACCCTGACTGACCACGAGTTCCCCCGGCTTGATCATGGTCATGAGCGGAATGTGCATCGGCAGCACCCCCATTTCTCCCTCAACCGCGGGTAGCACCACGCTATCGACGTCGGCGCTATAGGCGACTTTTTCCGGGGTGACGATTTCGAGCTTGAGGGTGGCCATGCGGGAAAGTTGATGGTTGGTGGTTGATGGTTGATTGGCGCGCTTCGAGCAGCGGGAACTTGAGAAAAGCTGCCATCAACCTCGATCGCCCTAGGTCCGGATCTGGTCGATGCCGCCCTTCATGTAGAAGTTGGTTTCGGTCACGTCGTCGTGTTTGCCTTCGAGGATCTCCTTGAAGCCGCGCACGGTTTCCTTGATCGAGACGTACTGGCCGGGGGTGCCGGTGAAAACTTCGGCGACGTGGAAAGGCTGGGAGAGGAAGCGCTGAATCTTGCGGGCGCGGAAGACGGTCAGTTTGTCTTCGGGGCTGAGCTCGTCCATGCCGAGAATGGCGATGATGTCCTGCAAATCCTTGTAGCGCTGGAGCACCCGCTGGACGCCGCGCGCGACGGCATAGTGCTCTTCGCCGACGATCTCGGGAGCGAGCGCCTTTGACGTGGAGGCGAGGGGATCGACGGCCGGGTAGATGCCCAACTCGGCGATGGAACGTTCGAGCACGATCGTTGAATCAAGGTGCGCGAAGGTGTTCGCCGGCGCCGGGTCGGTAAGGTCGTCCGCGGGAACGTAAACCGCCTGGAAGCTGGTCACCGAGCCCTTGGTGGTCGAGGTGATGCGCTCCTGCAGTGCGCCCATCTCCGAGGCGAGCGTGGGCTGGTAACCCACCGCCGACGGCGTGCGGCCGAGGAGAGCGGACACTTCGGACCCCGCTTGCGAGAAGCGGAACACGTTGTCGATGAAGAGGAGCACGTCCTGGTTCTTCTCGTCGCGGAAATATTCCGCCATCGAGAGCGCCGAAAGGGCGACGCGGAGGCGGGCGCCGGGAGGCTCGTTCATCTGGCCATAGACGAGCGCGACCTTGGACTTGCTGAGGTCCTTCTGGTTGATGACGCCCGAGTCGCTCATTTCATGGTAAAGATCGTTGCCTTCACGGGTGCGCTCGCCCACGCCGGCGAACACCGAGTAGCCGCCGTGGCCCTTGGCGATGTTGTTGATCAGCTCCATGATGACCACGGTCTTGCCCACGCCGGCGCCACCGAATGCGCCGACCTTGCCGCCCTTGGTGAACGGGCAGATCAGATCGATGACCTTGATGCCGGTCTCGAGGATCGTGGCCGTGGTGTCCTGCTCGATCAGCGTAGGAGCCGGGCGATGAATGGGGTAACGCTTTTCATGCGGCACCGGGCCCCGCTCGTCCACCGGATCACCGGTGACATTGAAGACGCGTCCGAGCACGCCTTCACCCACAGGCACGGAGATCGCCCCGCCGGTGGCGGTCACGGGCAGACCGCGTTTCAGGCCTTCGGAGGAACTCATGGCGATCGCGCGGACCCAGCCTTCGCCGAGGTGCTGCTGCGTTTCGAGGGTGAGCTTGGTGTTCACGCCATCGACCACGAACTGGATTTCGAGCGCTTCGTAGATCTTGGGGAGTTTGCCCGTGGAGGAAAAATCGACGTCCACGACGGGGCCGATGACTTGGGCGATGGTGCCGGTATTCATGCTTGGGTTGAGAGTTGAGAGTGGATGGTTGAGAGGAGTGGTGGGTGACGTGGACTGATCTTTCGGCGCTTTGGTCGTTTTCAAAAGGGAGAGGGCTCGAACTGGTGTGGCGCCTGGCCACCCTTCGCGTCAGCCCAGCGCCATCTGCGCGGTGGTGATTTCGAGGAGTTCGGTGGTGATCGCGGCCTGGCGGACCTTGTTGTATTCGAGCGTCAGGTCCTTGATCAGTTGCTTCGCATTGTCGGTCGCGCTCTTCATCGCCACCATCCGCGCGGAATGCTCGGAGGCGCGGGCATCGAGGACCATCTGATAAACCTGGAAATAGACGTGGTGCGGGAGCACCGCGGTCAGCACCGAGGTAATGTCAGGCTCGAACAGGTACTCGGTGGTATCCTCGCTTTTCGCGATCGCGCCCTCCTGCTCGCCGCCGATGCCCGCGACGACTTCGAGCGAGGTGATCGGCAGGATCGTGCGCGCCTTCGGGATTTGCGTGAGGGTGTTGACGAAGTCGGTGAAGACCACGGTGACCTTGTCCACCTCGCCGCTGGTGAACTTTTCCATGCAGAACTTCGCGGCGGCCTTCGTTTCGAGAAAGCTCGGGCTGTCGCGCAGCGGAAACTCCGCCACCAGCTCGCGCCCCGTGCGGGTCAAAAACTGCGTCGCCTTGCGCCCGGCGGCCACGAAGACGGTCTTCGCCGGATCGAACTTGGAGACTTCGCGAAAGAGGTTCGTATTGAGCGCCCCGCAAAGGCCTTTGTCGGTGCTGATCACCAGGACGAGTTCCCGCTTCACGTCCCGAGCCGTAAGCAGTGGGTGCACCCCTTCTTCGACTCCGCCCGCCACCGACTTCAGCACTTGGGCCAGCAACTCGGCATACGAGCGCCCGGCAATCGCGATCTGCTGCGCCTTGCGCATCTTCGCCGCGGCCACCATCTGCATGGCCTTGGTGATCTGGGACGTGTTCTTGACCGACTTGATGCGCCGGCGGATGTCGCGGGTATTGGCTGCCATGGTCTAGTTGCGGTTGCGGCCGAATTCGGGCTCCCCTTCGCGGACGTTAGCGGTAGCTGGTTTTGAACTCGCCAACGGCCGCCTTGAGGTCGGCGGTGATTTCGTCGTCGATCGCGGCTTTGTCGCGGATCTTGGTCAGCAAGCCTTCCTTTCGCGTGACGAGGAAGTCCTGCAGCTTGAGCTGGAAGTCCTTTACTTTGTCCACCGCCACGTCGTCGAGGTAGGCATTCTGCATCGACCATAGCACCGCGACCTGCACTTCGGTGGCGAGCGGGTTGTATTGGATCTGCTTGAAGAGTTCGACGATGCGCTGGCCGCGGTCGAGGAGCGACTTGGTCTTGGCATCGAGGTCGGACCCGAATTGCGCGAACGCGGCAAGTTCCCGGAACTGGGCGAGGTCGCCCTTGATCTTGCCGGCGACCTGTTTCATGCCCTTGATCTGCGCGGCGGAACCCACCCGGCTGACCGAGAGGCCGACCGACACCGCCGGGCGGATGCCCTGGTAGAAAAGATCGGTCTCCAGATAGATCTGCCCGTCGGTGATGGAAATGACGTTCGTCGGAATGTAGGCCGAGACATCGCCGGCCTGCGTTTCGATGATCGGCAAAGCTGTGAGGGAGCCATTGCCGTTGGCTTCGTTGACGCGCGCGCTGCGCTCGAGCAGGCGCGAATGGAGATAGAAAACATCGCCGGGATAGGCTTCGCGGCCGGACGGGCGCTTGAGCACCAGCGAGACCTGGCGATAAGCCACCGCGTGTTTGGAGAGATCGTCGAACACGATCAAGGCATCCATGCCGTTGTCCATGAACCACTCGCCCATCGACGCGCCGGCAAAGGGCGCGAGATACTGGTTGGTGGCGGTGTCCGACGCCGGGGCGCTGACAATGATGGTGTAGGGCAGTGCGCCCGCCTTCTCGAGGATGGCGATCGAACGGGCCACGTTCGAGTTCTTCTGACCGATCGCAACATAGATGGAATAGAGCGGACGAAAACCAGGTTTGCCTTCCCCGGTCTTGTTGATGCGCGCCTGATTGATGATTGTGTCGATGGCAATCGTGGTCTTGCCCGTGGCGCGGTCGCCAATGATCAGCTCGCGCTGACCGCGGCCGATCGGAATCATCGCGTCGATGGCCATGATGCCGGTCTGGACCGGCTGGCTCACCGATTTCCGCTTGATGATGCCGGGCGCGATCTTTTCCACCGGGTAGGTCTGCGTCGTGGCGATCGGGCCTTTGCCATCGATGGGCACGCCCAGGGTATCGACCACCCGGCCGAGCAGTTCCTTGCCCACGGGCACGGAAAGGAGGCGTCCGGTCGTCCTGACTTCGTCGCCTTCGACCACCTGCTTCTCGTCCCCGAGCAGGATGCAGCCGACTTCGCTCTCCTCGAGGTTGAGCGCGATGCCGATCAGGCCGCCGGGAAACTCGATCATCTCGTTGAGCATGACGTCGCTCAGGCCTTCGATGCGGGCCACACCGTCGCCGATCTCGCGCACGATGCCGACGTTCGACTTCATCGTGGTGGTCTTGAGGCCGCTGATTTGCGATTCGAGTTCTTGCAGGATGCTGCTCATTACGAAATGGAGAGTTGAGGGTTGCGGTTAGGCTTGGACGAGGTTGTTTTCGAGGCGATCGAGGCGTTCGCGGACGGAGCCGTCCCAGACGTTGCTGCCGAGCTTGATGCGCAGGCCGCCGATCAGCTCCGGCGTGACCTTGAACTCGGTGGTCAGGTTCGCGCCGTATTTGGCTTTGAGATCATTGACCACCTGCGCGCTGAGCGCGCCATCGAGCGGCTGCGCGCTTTCGATGACGGCATGGCGGCTCTCGACATCGAGGCGCACCTTGCGCAGGTAATCCTTGAGGATCCCGAGAAAATGGCGCGGCTTGGACGCGACGACTTTCGCGCTGATGGCGCGGACCTTCGCTTCCTCGAGCTGGCCATTGGTGAAGCTCGCTTGAAAAAGCTGCTTCGAAAGTTTGCGGGCGTCCCGGGCGAGCTTGGCCATGACGTTATGCCGCGAGGTCGCGAGCCGCTTCTTCCGTAATGCGGCGCTGGTCGCCGCTGTCGAGCACCTTGCCCGTCACCTTCGAGGTGGTGGCGATGACGAGCCGGGCGATTTCCTTCTTGAGCGTCGCGAGCTCGCGATCGCGCTCGGCTTTGGTGGCTTCACGCGCCTTGACGATGATCTGCTCCGCCTCGGCGATGGCCCGTTGCGATTCGCGTTCGCCCAAAGTCTTCGCGGCGCTGCGCGCTTCCTCGATGAGCCGCTGCCCTTCGGCATTCGCTTTGGTCAGAATTTCCTGGAATCGCAGCTCGCTCTCCGCGAGCTGGTGCTTGATCTTCTCCGCATTTGCCAGTCCCTCGGCGATCTTCTGCCGGCGCGTTTCGAGAATGGTGAGGATGGGTTTGTAGGCGAATCTCTGAAGCAGAAATGCCACGATGCAGAAGCTGATGATCTGCGAGAAAAAGAGCCAGGCATTGAAGCCGAAAATCCGGCCGACATCCTCGGCACGCTCCGTGAGGCTGTCGATGATGCCGCCTTCCGCGGCGAGGAGAGGGAGGTAGTTCATACGAAGATCAGGAAAGGTCGCGGGAAGAAGCGCGGGGCCGCGAACGGCCCCGCGCCCGTGAGTTACTTCACCAGGAAGATGGCGAAGAACACGATGCCTTCGGCGAAGGCGGTGCTCAGAATCGCCTGCACCAGGATCGGGGTGGCGGCGCCGGGGTTCCGGCCCACCGCTTCCGAGGCCTTCATGCCGATGAAACCCACGCCGAGTGCCGCCCCGAGCGCGGCGAGGCCGACGTGAATGCTTCCGGTCATTTCTGCCAATATTGCAATGTCCATGATGTGTATTTGGTTTTGTTGTTTTCCCGACGGTCCCCGCAGGTTGCCCACGGTCCGGCCGCCGAAAGCTGAAAGTTAGTGGTGCTCCTCCTCGTGCTGGCAGATGAGCATGGTGAAGACCGCGGTGAGGAGCATGAAGACCAGGGCCTGCACCAGGCCGACGAGGAGTTCCATGAAGTAGAACGGCACCGGAATCAGCCAGGCGAGACCCGGCACGATGTTGGCCATCGACTCGAGCAGATTCTCGCCGGCAAAGACATTGCCGAAGAGCCGGAAGCTGAGCGTCACCGGCCGAAACAGGATGGTGACGACTTCGAGGCAGCCGACGAGGGCAAAGACGACGATCATCAGCACCTTCATGAAGCCTTCGGTCTTTCCCTTTGGACCGAAGATGTGCATCACCACGCCTCCGAAACCGTGGGCCTGGAGCGCCCACCAGATCCAGCACGCAAAGAAGGTGACCGCCATGGCCAGCGTCATGTTGAGGTCGGCGTTGACGCCGCGGAAGAGCGGCGTGTCGATATGATGGAGTCCGCCCAGCGCGTCGGGAATGCCCCAGCCGATCGTGCCCACGCCCGGCAGCAGGCCGAACCAGTTGGTGAAGAGGATGAAGATGAAGATAGTGGCGAAAAACCAGAAGGTCTTCTTGATCAGCTCGTGACCGATGATGCTCTCCAGAAAATTGTGCAGACTCTCGACCAGCCACTCCCAGAAATTCTGCGCTCCATCCGGCACTTCCTTGATCCGCCGGGTGGCGAATTGGGCGAAGGCAATGATCCCGAGGGCCACGATCCAGGTCACGATCATCGAATTCGTGACCTTGAAAATGCCGAGATCGATGAGCGGGGCGTAGGTCGTGAGCCCTTCGTGGTGGGCTTCCTCGTGCGCCCCGGGCTCAGCCGCGGTCATTTGCTCTGACGCAGGGTGTTTCTCCTGCGCCAGCGCGAGCGGGATCGAAACCCCGCCCACGATCACCAGCGCGAGGACGATTAGGAGAAACCGTAACCAGCGATGATCGGGGGGAGCCGATGGGCGATGCGTGTTGACGGACGTGCTCATTTCCAAAAAAGGGGCGGTGCCGGAAGCGCGAGGCGGCGGTGGCTCACTCGTGAAAACGGCGCCGGGAAAAGCCGGTAGCCGCGGCACGCTTCAGGCGTTGCGGAATTAATCAAACCGCGACCGCGGAAGTCCGGCAAGCACTTTGTGAAATTTTTCACAAACTTTTCGGGGAGGGCTCGCAGCTCGAAGCAGGAGGAGCGGGGCGGATTCATTTCTGGGGGAGGAAAACGGGTCGGGGAGTCGCGGTTTGCCGAACGGTCCCGAGCGGGAGCGCCGAATGTGCGCAACACTGCGTCCGGAGGTCAAGGCGTGTTAGCAAAAAATGTCACGCAGACGTGCCAGTAGTCGCGGCGGGCGAAGATCCGGGTCTTGCGCGAGCGCGGCAGGGGGTGGCTGCACTCCGGCGTGCTTGACGAGAAGGCGCTTCAGCGCACCGGTGGTGTGCTCAATGGAAAATTTGTCCACGGCAGTGGCGCGGGCCCGGGCGCCGCAGGTGTCGGCCAGCGCCGGATCGCGCAGGAGCTTTTCCAGCGCCGCCGCGAAGGCGGGGGGATCGCGCGGCGCAGTCAACAGGCCTTCCTCGCCATCGGTGATCATTTCGGGGACACCCGCGACTCGGGTGGAGACGACCGGCAGTCCGCAGGCCATGGCCTCCACGATGACAGTGGGGAGATTGTCGCTTCCGCCCTCGCTATCCGGCACACACGCGAGCGCGAAGACCTGCGAGGCGGCGAGCAGCCGGCGCACCTCGCTTTGCGAGCGCGGACCAGCGAGCTGGACGCAATCCGCAAGGCCCGCTTGTTCAATCTGCGCGCGCAAAGCCGCTTCGAGTGGCCCGCCGCCCACCAGTACGCACTCGAACTCCCGTCCGTGACCGCGCAGCAAACGGCACGCTTCGATCAAATCCCCGAACCCTTTCTTCTCCACATATCGGCCCACCGACACGATGCGCGGGATGGTCCCCGCAGGTTGGCGGGGCGGAAACCCGTCCATCGCCAGACCGTTGAAGATCCGAAAGACTTTTCCTCGGGCGTGCGGATGTTTGTCCTCCATCCAGCGCCGCGCATACTCGGTTTCGGTGACGACGAAGCGCGCCCGGCGCACCAGCTCTGCATTGCTGACCGGGAAATCGGTGTCGCAGAAAATATCGTTGGCGTGTCCGGTGAAGCTGTAGCTGAAGCCGTGCAGCTCGCGAAGCCACCAGGCGGTGCGTGCGGCCACGCCGCCGAAGTGCGCATGCACGTGCCGCACTCCGCGCTCGTGCAGCCGCGGCGCGAGCCAGATCGCCTCGAACATGCGTTGCGCGTCGGGCTCCCCGCGATGCCGCGGGATCGCCTTGTGAGCCCGCCACGGCAGTTGCCGCGCGGTGCGTTGGGCGTCCACTTGCGCGCGAAGTTCCTTTTCCTCCGGCGCATAAAAAATCTCGACCTCGAGTTGCTCCGCCAACCCGCCGGGATCGTCCGGCCGTCGGATCGAAACCAGCCACGGATCCATCTCCTGCCGCACCATTTCGACCGCCTCGCGATAGACAAAGGTTTGCACGAAGGAGGGGAACCGCTCGAAGAGGTAGGCAAACGACGACCTGATTGCGGAATGCAGATTGGCTCGCCCTTCTTCCTTCTCCCCAGATTCCCCTCCGCCTCCTCGGCGGATTGCCGATTCCCGTTCAGTTTCCGCCCGTTCACTCATTTGGAGGCGGTCGCGAAGGCTCGCAGCCCGGCTCTTTCGATCTCCCGGGCTTCATCATAAAAGCCTTCCAGCTTCGCGATCGCTTTTTCCTTTTCGAACTCCTCGTGCACCGCGCTCGCGGCCGCCTGCCCCAGGATATAGAGCCGATCCGTCTCGGCGGTGATCTGTCCGAGCGCGGAAAACAGGGCGTGTTCATCGCGCTCCGGGACGAGCAGGCCAGTCCGTTCATGGGTCACCGCCTCGGGGATGCCGCCGTGCGTCGTCGCGACCACCGGCAGTCCCGTGGCCATCGCTTCGAGCATCGAGTTCGGAACGCCCTCCTGGTTTTGGTCCGGAGGCATCTCGCTCGGGTGGAGGAAGACGTGCGATTCCGCGTAGAGCCGGGCCAGGTCGTCCTGGGCTAGAAAGCCGCGCAATTCGACCGAACTCGAGACGCCGAGTTCCGCGGCGAGCCGGACGATCCTTTCACGCATCGGGCCATCCCCGGCGATGACGAAGCGCGCCCGCGGGTGCTTCCCATGAAATCTCGCAAATGCGCGCACCGCGGTGAGCAGCCCTTTCTTCTCGATCAAGCGGCAGGCCTGCACGAACCGCCACGAGCCATCCGCGGGCATGGGTCGCTGGACAAACGGGAAGTGCTCGAGCGGAATGCCAGTGCGATTGAGCCGCAGCTTTTCCGGCGGACAGCCCCAGCGGGCCAGTTGCGCAAAGAGCGATTTCGAACGCGCCAGCACCAGCGGCACCGTGCGCAACAGCTCCCCCATCTGGCCATCGTAGCCTTCCTGCGCTGGACGCGACTGAATGTCCATGCCGTGAAACGAGACGACGCACGGTTTGTCCCACACCTGAATGAAGGGCAGCAAATGCACGCCGGTGTGGCCGAAATAGACGTGCATCAAATCCGCCGGACGCCGCGCCAGCATCTTGATCAGCACCTGCAACTCGCCGCGGTAATAAACCGGCGCCTTGCGCATCACGTATTTGAGCCAGAACCGCTTGAGGAAATTCTTCCGCGCCCGGGGGATTTGCTCGACGTCGGCAAACGGGAACTCTCCCGCACCGAGCCGTTCGCGGGTCAGGACAAACGTCGCGTAGCGCTGCAAACCGGTGACCTGCCGATAAATGTGCCGCATCTCCGGCTTCAGAAACGTGGTGCAGTAGCTGGCCACGATCGGCTTGGTTTCGTCATTGGCAGGTGCTGCGGGCATCGGTGCGCGACTGTGGGAAACCAAAGTGTCGTTGTCGAGGCGCAGGTGGACGGCAGCCGGGCCGGGACGTGGCGGCATTTCCTGGCCCCCCGGAGGAACGATCCGTGCCAGGAGTGAGACGGATCCGCGCGCGGTCCGCCTCCGAGATCCAACCGCTTCTCGAGTCCGGCGTGGCCCTGCTACTGAGGAAAGGTGGTGAAAACCGCGTCGGGCCCGTAACGCACGCCTGACTCATCCGTAACCTTGGCGCGGAAATGATAAGTCGTGCCAGGCTGGAGATCGTCCAAAACCGCCCTACCGGAACCGGCGGTGGTGGTGGACGCGAACATGATCTCCGCCGCTGCCTCCGCACCGTACCCAGCGTCAGGACCATACTCAAAGCTCGCTGAGAGTGCGGGTGAGGAGAGGGCAAACGCGGCGTGCAATTGCGCCTGGGTGCCCGAGAAGACGGTGGCCCCGGCGGTCAGCGGCGATACCGTGAGCGAAAGACCCGTGTTTGTGAAGAGAGGCGTGGCGACGTTCAAATTGCCCTGGTTCACCGTCAGGTTGACGATTGCTCCCGAGGTCGTGCCTGTGAACGGTGTTCCGGCGGTCAGCGTGGCGCCAGGGTTGCTCGTGAGAGAGTTTACGGTGCCTGCCGTCAGCGTGCCGTTCGAGATCGTGACGGGTGTCAGCATCGTGGCTCCGACGTTCGTCAGCAAACTACCCAGCACAAGGGTGCCGTTCGAGATCGTCGTGGCGCCATTGTAAAGATTGGCACTATTCAGGAGGAGCGTTCCCGTCCCGGTCTTGGTCAACGAAACCGAACCCGACAGGGTCAAGGCGCCGCTCAACCCGATCGAGTTCGAATTCATACCCACGTTTAACGCAGTGCCGTTCTGGGTCAGCCTGGCATTCCCGACCTTGACGCGGCCCGCACTGAGGATTCCGCCGTGAAGGGTGCGCGGAATCGAGCGCGGTAAAGTCACCGGGCCGCGCGGCAAGGTCACCGGGTCACTCGACAAGAAAAGGACCGGGTCAATGATCGGCGTTCCAGTGCCCACGAGGGTGGGAACGAGGTTCCCATTCGAAGTGGTTCCGATGACGTTTCCGCCGCTGAGGATGAGCGCCGCGTTGGTCCACGCGAGGTTATTGCCGCCGGACAGATTCAGGACGCTGCTGCTCAGGGTGAGGGTGCCGTTCTGGGCCAGATTCCCGACGGTCGCGCCGCCCGTGTTCAGGCTCGCGCTGCTGATGTTGAGTGTCGCGCCGGCCACCCCAGCGCCATTGGTTCCGGACAAGCTGACGCCCGCGCTGCTCAAGGTCGCCGTCCCGGCGCCCACCTTGGTCAGAGATCCAGGCGCGAGAGTGACCACGGGCCGCAGCTTCGCTCGCAGCGGCACACGGCGACTGGCTTCCGCCGAAGACGGAAAGGCCAGGGCGGCCATGACCACGCCGGCCAGCAGGGCTGGACCGACCGAAAGAAAACGCGCACGAAAACTAACTATATCCATAGAGTGAGGGGAAATCCGATTTGGGTGCCGGCAAGGCGCGGGGAGAGGATCATGGTGAGCGGTGCGTGTCAAGGGCGGCCTGCCTCGGTTGCGTAAGATTTTCCATAACAGCTCGAAGCGGTCGCCTTTTGCGCTCGTGACGATTTCCTCCGGCGAATGCGATAAGCTTGCCCGACTGCGCGCGGTGCGCTTTTCTCCGACCCGGACTCTACACCACCAGACATGATTGACGCTTTCCAAACCAAACAGCCATTCGATCTCGGGTCAGGGAAACAGGGCAGCCTCTATTCGTTGCCGGCGCTCGAGAAACAAGGCGTGGGGCCCATCTCCCGCCTTCCCGTTTCCATCCGCATCGTCCTCGAAAGTGTCTTGCGCAATTGCGACGGCAAGAAGGTTACCGAGGGGGACGTGCGGGCGCTCGCCAACTGGAACGCCAAGGCGCCGGCGCAGGTGGAGATTCCGTTCGTGGTCGCGCGGGTGGTCCTGCAGGATTTCACCGGCGTGCCGCTGCTCGTCGATCTGGCGGCGATGCGCTCGACGGTGTCCCGGCTTGGGCGCGATCCGAAGATGATCGAACCGCTGGTCCCCGTGGACCTGGTGGTGGATCATAGCGTGCAGGTGGATTTTTTCGGCTCGGCGGCAGCCTTGGGGCTCAATCTCGATTTGGAGTTCAAACGCAACCGCGAACGCTATCAGCTCCTGAAGTGGGGCCAGCAGGCGTTCAAGACCTTCGGTGTGGTGCCGCCGGGGATCGGCATCGTGCACCAGGTGAATCTCGAGTATCTCGCCAAAGGGGTGCTCGAACGCGAGGGCGTCTTCTTCCCCGATACGCTGGTGGGCACGGACTCGCACACCACCATGATCAACGGCCTCGGCGTCGTCGGATGGGGCGTCGGCGGCATTGAAGCCGAAGCCGGAATGCTCGGACAACCGGTCTATTTTCTGACCCCGGAGGTCGTCGGCGTGCATCTCACGGGCGCGCTTGCGGAAGGCGTGACCGCCACCGATCTCGTGCTGCACGTCACGCAGATGCTACGCAAAGCCAAGGTCGTCGGGAAGTTCGTGGAGTTCTACGGACCGGGTGCAAGGTCGCTGCCCGTGGTGGATCGGGCGACGATCGCCAACATGGCGCCGGAATACGGCGCGACGATGGGTTTCTTCGGTGTGGACGAGGAAACGCTCACCTACCTGCGCGGCACCGGCCGCTCTGAGGAACTGTGCGTGGCCTTCGAACATTATTACAAGGCACAGGGCCTCTGGGGCATTCCCGAGCAAGGACAGATTGATTACAGCGTCGATCTCGCGCTGGATCTCGCGGTGGTGGTGCCGGGAGTGGCGGGCCCGAAGCGCCCGCAGGATCATATCAATCTGGACGACCTGAAGAGCACTTTTACGAGCATCTTCGTCAAGCCTCTGGCGGATGGCGGGTACGGCAAGACGGTCGAGGAACTGGCCCGGCGGGTGCCGGTGCACATCAACGGCGCTGCGGCCACGGCGGCGCCGGAGCTTTTCTCGACCGAGGCGCGCCGGCCCGAAGGGCACATGTTCGAAGGCGCTCCGAAGAATGTGGCGGAAATGGTCACCAATCGTCCCGCACCCACCCCGGCCAGCGATTTGCCTCCTTCCGCCTATCGCCCCTCCGACACCGCCATCGGGCACGGTTCGGTCCTCATCGCCGCGATCACGAGCTGCACGAACACCAGCAACCCCAGCGTCATGCTCGCTGCGGGACTGCTCGCGAAAAAGGCCGTCGCGCGCGGGCTGACCGTGAACCCGGCGGTGAAGACTTCGCTCGGGCCCGGCTCGCGCGTGGTCACCGATTATCTGACCAAAACAGGTCTCCAGAGTTATCTGGATCAACTCGGCTTCAATACCGTGGGTTACGGCTGCACCACCTGCATCGGCAACTCCGGCCCGCTCCATCCCGCGCTCGAGGAAGCCATCGCCAAGAATGACCTGATTACAGCGAGCGTCCTCAGCGGCAATCGCAATTTCGAGGCGCGGGTCCATCAAAATATCAAGGCGAACTTCCTGATGAGCCCGCCGTTGGTCGTCGCCTTCGCCCTCGCCGGGCGGGTGGATCTCGACCTCACCACGGAGCCGATCACCCAGTCGCCCGACGGGACTGAGGTCTTCCTTCGCGACCTCTGGCCGAGTCTGGCCGAGATTCGCGACGCCATGGCCAGCGCGCTCAGCCCGGAAGTCTTCCGCAAGCTCTACTCCGACTTTGCGAATCAGAACCCGAAGTGGAACGAGATCCCCTCGAGCGTCGGCGAAGTCTATGCGTGGGATGAAAACTCGACCTACATCCAGGAGCCGCCGTTCTTCGCCAACTTCTCCATGGAGCCCGGCCACATTCACGAAATCCACAGCGCGCGCCCGCTCGGTATCTTCGGCGATTCGGTGACCACCGACCACATCAGCCCAGCCGGCGCGATCAAGAAGACCAGCCCGGCTGGCGAATACCTGCTCCAGCACAGCGTTGGATATGACGACTTCAACAGCTACGGCTCGCGGCGCGGCAACGATCGCATCATGACCCGCGGCACCTTTGCCAACGTGCGCATCAAGAACCTGATGCTGCCCGGGGTGGAGGGCGGCGTGACCAAGCTTTACCCCAGCGGCGAACAGCTTTCGATCTACGATGCCGCAATCAAGTATCAGAGCGCCGGCATCCCGCTCATCATCGTCGCCGGCCAGGAATACGGCACCGGCAGCTCCCGCGACTGGGCGGCGAAAGGCACGCGCCTGCTCGGGGTCAAGGCGGTGATCGCGCAAAGCTTCGAGCGCATCCACCGCTCCAATCTCGTCGGCATGGGAGTGTTGCCGCTGCAATTTCCGGAAGGCGTGACCGCGCAGACGCTGGGCCTCCAGGGCGACGAAACCTACGATCTCCTCGGCTTGAGCGACGACATCAAGCCGATGAGCGACGTGACCCTCGTCATTCACCGCTCCAACGGCGTATCCGAAACGATCACCGTCCGCAGCCGCATCGATACCGCGATCGAGGTCGATTACTACCGCCACGGCGGCATCCTGCCCTTTGTGCTGCGGCAGTTGCTCAGCGCGTAGAGGTCGTGTCTCCGCGTTGGCGAGCTCAAAGTCGGCCGTGCGCGCGCGGCTCCACGACGATCAATTCCGTTTGACACGGACTGACGCGCCGAGAATTTGAAAGCATGAAAACCATGCGCTCTCTCCCCATCGTCCTGCTCATTTTTCTGCTGGCCACCGCCACGGCGCAGGCGCGCGTGGTGGTGTATAAAGGGACCGCCAAGGTCACGGAAAGCGGTATCCCGACTCACACCACGGGCACATTCTCGCGCATTTTCTTCCTCGTCATCAACTTTGACACCCTGCAAGGGAACATGATCTTTGCCCAAGGCTCGGGGCAGAACAAAACGATCTTCGACAACGGTTCGCGGAACTACGGCATCGTGGAGATTCCGACGGTGCCGACTCCGACGATCTACCTCACCGCCGTGGATCCAAACAATGGCACGACCGATCCGCACCATTTCACGCATATCTATTCGCATTTTCACGGAAAGAAGGCGCAACTCACCCTTGAGTCAGGGCCTGGCGGATTCGTTGGGAATCTCCCCAAGTCGTTGAGCGCCTTTGTGAGCACGACGATTGGCAACCTCGTCTTTGCTGGCGCCGGCACGGTGAGTTTTGATGTGAAGCGGACCCAGCAATACAATGCCACCGGTCAAACCAATAACGTGAACGGAGCTTCGCTGGCGATTCGGGGCGAATACTTCCAGCTCGGTTACGCGGACAAGACGTAACGGCGGTTTCGGGCCACCGGGGAGCGCAAGTATCCTGTGCCGCAACCGGGCATCACCAAAGACCGCGAATACGGGATCTAAATCCCGGCGCCGGCCGACGACGAGGCCGCTTCGCGGCTGCTCACAAGCCCGAGGCCGACGCGATGCTAAAGGATCGGCTCACCGACCCCGTAGCGCAGAAAGCGGCGGATCGTGAGCTGGTCCCCGAGGGCCTTGCTCTTCTCGGCAATCAGTTGGGTAATCGTCTGATCGGGGTTCTTGATGAACGCCTGATCCAGAAGGCACACGCTGCTGTAAAACTTGTCCAATTTCCCGTCCACGATCTTCTCGACAATGTTCGCCGGCTTGCCCGCAGGCACCTGCTCTCGGTAAATCGCGCGCTCGCGGTCGACCGTCGCCGGCGGGACGCTGCTGCGATCGACGCTGATCGGATGGGCCGCGGCGATCTGAAGGGTGATGTCGCGCACGAGTTGCTTGAATTCCTCGGTGGCGGCGGTCTCCTCCTTGGTCGCGCCGACTTCCACCAGCACGCCGACTTTGCCGCCGGTGTGAATGTAAGCGGCCACGGCTCCGCTACCCGTCACCTCCACGCGGTCGCTGCGGCGAATGACCAGGTTCTCGCCGATCTTCTGCAAGGCCGCGATGCGGTCCGGCTCGAGATCGACTCCCGGCTGGGTGGCGATCTTCTTCGCCACCTCATCGCAGAAAGCGCGGAAGCTGTCGTTCTTCGCCACAAAATCCGTCTCGCAATTGATTTCGACGAGCACGCCGACCTTGGCCCCCGGCAGAATGGCGTGGGCGATGACGCCCTCCTTGGCTTCGCGATCCGCCTTCTTGGCGGCGCTCGCGGCGCCTTTTTTGCGCAGGAAGTCGATCGCGGTTTCGAGGTCGCCGCTCGTTTCGACGAGGGCCTTCTTGCATTCCATCAAGCCCGCGCCGGTCTTTTCGCGCAGGGTCTTGACGAGTTGAGGGTCAATATTCATGGGGAATGGTCAGTGCGTGGTTTGAAAATGCGAAGAGACGAGAGCGATGCGCACTCGTCTCTCCGAAAGGGAGAATGACCGGGAGAGGTGAAGTTACTCGCTCACCGCGGAAAGCGCGGCCTGCTCCTGCTTGCGCGCCCTGACCCCGGTCGAGACGATGGCATCCACGAGTTTTTGGAGCACGATGCGGATGGCGCGGATGGCGTCATCATTGCCGGCGATGGGATAGTCGATCAGCTCGGGGTCGGCATTGGTATCGACAATGGCGACCGTCGGGATGCCGAGGCGCTTGGCTTCCGCCACGGCGATCGCTTCGCGGGTGGTGTCGATGATGATGATCGCGTCGGGCAGCTTCTCCATGTCGCGCACGCCTTCGAGGTTGCGCTTGATCTTCTCGCCTTCGCGCCTCACCGCCGAAATCTCCTGCTTGCCCATCTTGGAGAATTCCGGCTGCTTTTCGAGGTCTTCGATATAGCGGAGACGGCCGACGCTCTTGCGGATGGTCGCAAGGTTGGTCAGCGTGCCGCCCAGCCAGCGTTGGTTGACGTAAAACTGCCCGCACGCCACCGCCGCTTCCTTGATCGCTTCCTGGGCCTGCTTCTTGCAACCGACGAAGAGCACCTTGCCGCCGCGTTCCGCCGTCTTGCGGAGGAATTCCGTGGCGGTGTCCAGTTGCTGCACGGTCTTCCCGAGATCGATGATGTAGATGGCGTTGCGCTTCTCGAAAATGTAGGGCTTCATCTTCGGATTCCAGCGCTTGGTCTGGTGGCCGAAGTGGACACCAGCCTCGAGAAGTTCCGTCATCAATTCAGTGGACATACGTGTTCGTGCAGGATTTTAGGCAAGAGAAAAATGGGCGGTAGGGATACGCGAACACCCCTCCTCGCGCAACGAGAAACTTCCACAAATTTCACGGCGTCGCCGCGGGGCAAGCTACCGGGCGGCGAAGCTCGCCTGCTGCCAAACCCACGGCAGACTGACCAGCGCCGCGGCGTTCCAGCCGAGAAACAACACCCGCATCTGCCATGGTGCGTAGGGTCTTTCCCGCCAGAGAACCGCCACATCCGCGGCAAAGAAGGCCGCGCCAGCGAGCAGGAAGGCAGTGATCGTGAAGTCGCGCCCGGCGAAGGCGGCAACCGAGGCCTCCGCCAGCAATAGCGCGATCAGCAACCCTTTGGCGGGCCGGACACCGAGGGTCCCGGCGGTGGTCCGCCGACCCGCCGCGAGGTCGGGCGCATGGTCCATGACCTGCCCGAAAAGGTGCGAGTGCATTGCGAAGAGCGCGCCAAAAACAAAGGTAAACCACGGCGCTTGCGGCCTGCCCCCAAGCCAGCTCGCCAGCACAAACACGAGGAGGTAGCCGACCTGGTTGAGCATGTCCCAACCCGGCCGGCCTTTGAGCGCGACCGGCGGCACATTGTAAAGCGCGGTGAGCCCCAGCAGCGCGGCAATCCAGAGCAAGGCCTTCCCGCCCGCCAGCGCGATGAACAGTCCGAAAAATGGAAGCTGCACGAGGACAATCCACCGAGGCAGGGCCGTCAACTGCGCCTCCGTCGGCCGGGCACCGAAAAGGAAACTGTCCTTGCGCGGATTGAGGCGATCGGTCTCGCGATCCACGAGGTCGTTGCAGCCGTAAATCAACAGCCCGAGCGGGAAGGTGACGTAGAAAAGCCCAACCCAGAACCGCCAATCGCCGAAAACCCACTGCGCTCCGAGCGGCAGAAGGTAAAACCAGACCGAGGTGCTCCAAAACCCTGGCCGTGCGGCCTTGAGGAGATAGCTCCAGCCTTCCGCTCCGGCCGCGATCCAACGGGTGGAAAGTCGCGAACGCCCCAACGTGTCTATGGCGCGGCGGAAGTCGGCGGGGTGGCGGTGCCAGGCGCTATCTCGATTCGCCCCGTCTGCGCGGACCCGTTGAAGACGCCTGCGCCCCGCCCGCCGGAGGCAGTGGTCGTCGTGCCCGTTTCCTGAATCAGGACGCCGTTCCCCTTCACCCGCGTGCCGTCCGTATCGATCGTCACGGCTGCCTTGAACCGCCCGCTCTTGCGATCGATCGAAACCTTGAGTTGCTCGGAGCCGCGGTCCGTCACCGTCACGTCGTCGTCATCGTCCAGACGCAGATGCCGGACGAGATCGCCGCTGAGGTCGCCACCGGAAAATGTAATGGTCAGCTCCTTTGTGCTCGTGCCGCCGGAATCGAGGGCCCGCTGCCCGTTTTCCGGCGGGGTGTATCTCGCGCCAGACACGCTTTGGGAAACATCGTAACCGTCGGGGAAGTGCTGGTCGTCCGAGCTCGTGCGATCCACGTGCAAACTCCCGCTCACGGTGTCACCCAGCGAGAACGACCCGACAACCCGGGTGTCTTCGAGGCTTTCGAAAAAGGTCACCACGGCGCCGTCATCTTCCGTCACCACGGTTCCCCGGCTGGAAAAGGAGCGCCCATCCGAGAGCCGGCCCTTGATTTTCGCCGTGCCGTCTTCGTTCACCTTGAGCGCCGCCCAGCCGGTGCCCTCCGGCGTGACGACGCTCTCCGTTCCCGTTCCCGCGGCAGTGCCGCCTGGAAGCTCCACGGTGTAGCGACCCGCCGCCTCGGCGCGAGTGCTGGCCTCGGCCGGTGCGAGCGTCACATCGGATGTCCACCGTCCATTGTCGAAGCTCGCCTTGACCACCGAGTCGGTGTCGGTTTGATCGATGCTCAGCGATACGGGGAGGACCGACTTCCCGTCGGTCGCGGAGCCGGTGTAGTCGCCGTCGGGCGAGATCGAGCCGTTGAGAACGTAGCGTTTCCCCTCGATCGTCGCCGTGCCGGTAAAGGTGCCGAGCGAAGTGGCATTCACCTGAAAGTAGCCAGCTTCCTTGCCATTGGCTCGCTTAACGAATCCTCCGTGCGTGCCCGAAAAGGCCGCCCCCGGCGAACGGACGCTGATCGTGCCGGTTGCGGTCAGTTTGAACTCATCCATGATCGTGTAAGTAAAATCGTCGAAGGCCTGGGGGTTGGGCCCCGGGGTGTAAATGATGGTAGCGCCCACCACCTTCGCCGTGCCGTTCTCGGGTTTGGTCGCCAAGTCCACGAGCGAGAACTTGTCTCCGTCCGGATCCGAGTCGTTGTCCAGCGGCCTGATGGTGATGGGGGCGCTCCCGCTTACGTTCACGGTGTCTGTGTTCGCGACGGGAGGGTTGTTGGTCAGGAACGTTTTATCGCCCCCGGACACGCTGGTGCCCGTCGCATCATCGACGAAAACCAGTTTGAATTGGTAGGTTTTATTGCGGACGAGGCCCGAGGGAATCTTCGCCTGGACGGCGCGGTCTATGTCACCCTTGAGAACAATCGGCTTATCGGGTTCTGCGATCGAGCCGTAAGTGGGGGGCAGAGCGAATACACCGTATTCAAAATGCACTTTCCCTGGCGTCCCATTGGCCGTCACCGTCCCATTCAGTATCGCGGTCGCGGCCTTGGTCGTCGCCGTTACCGTGGTTGGTTTTCCAGCGTAGGCCGGCACCGAAATCGTCTGCGTCGCCGTCTCCACCTGCAACGCCCCGGTCAGGCTCAAGGCTTGAGCTTTCACCGTGTAACTCTGTCCGCCGACCAGGTCTTGCAGCAATTCGTCCACGACCACCACCTGATTGATGACCACCAGCGTGGTGGGTGTTTTTGCTTCCACGCCATTTGGCTGGCGTGTGTACCTGAATCCCACATTGGTGGCCGTGTCGGTCGTCTTCACCGTCACTTTCACCGTCACGTCGCCGGCCGTCGGCGGATCATTGGTCACCACGCTCAGCACCGGATCGGCGGCAGACGCGCTCTCGAGGAGCATGGCCAGCAGCAAGGGAACGATGCGGATGAGACGCTTCATGAAGGGGTGACCGCGCCCGATGGCATCGCACAGCGTGCCGCAGGTGACAAGGGCGATCTGGCCTCCCCGCGCCTGGAGAAGGAGAAGAGGATCAAGGAGGGATAGGAAGAGCGCGCGTGTGCAAAATCCGGACGGGCCAGCCAAGACCATTTGCCAAAGGCATTACCACGAAGGGCGCGAGCGCGGACGATGACCACCGTCACACGTCCAGTCCGGCGCCATGCACCCGGAGCCATTCCTTCCGCTCACGATACGCGGGCATTACTTTGTCCACTTCGTTCCAGAACGCTTCGGTGTGATCGAGGTGGTGGCGGTGACAAAGCTCATGGACGACGATGTAGTCGATGATCGTTGGCGGTGCCATCATGCACTTCCAGTGAAAGGCGAGCCGGCCTGCCGGCGAGCACGAGGCCCAGCGATGGCCGAGTTCACGAACATCGACCCCGGTGGGCTGCACGCCGACTTTGGGCGCGAAATAATCGACGCGCTCGGAGATGCGTTCGCGGCCTCGGGCGATGTAGTAATCGCGGAAGGCGGCCTTCGCCCCAGCAATATCGCCGCGGTCGGCCAGCTCGCGGCGCAGACAAAACCTTCCCGCTTTGAGCAGCACTGGATCCTCCTGATCCTCGACGAGCGAGAGGCGATAGGATCGGCCGAGGTAAAGGAACCCCTCACCGTTGCGATACTCGCGAACCAGTCGCGTGGCGTTAAGGTCGCGCCACTCGGCGAGGTTCGTGTAGATCCAATAGCTTTTGGCTTCGACGATCTCAGCGATTTGGTCGTCCGGCACATTTCTGGGGGCGCGGACGAGGACGCGACCGTCGCGCTCGATGACGATGTCTGCCGTCTTGCGGCGGCTCCGCACCACCTCATAGGCGATGTCCTTGGCACCAGACGTCTTCATCTCGTCAGCTCCGCATGCCGCTTCTCGGCCAGTTTCACGATCTCCACCGCGATGCGTTCGTGCCGCCCGGCAAGCTGCGGGATGTTCGCCAGCAGAATCTCGGTGTCGACGTTGCCCCGCAGTTGCTTGACCTCGATTGGCTTCTTCCAAAAGTCGATGATGCCAATGGTCTCCTGCAAAATCTCCACGACGCGTGACATCAGCACCTTCAGTTGCTGCCTGAGTTCCGCCGGCACTTCGGTGCCGTCGAAGGCGAGCTGCGTCACGTAGTCGTAGAAGGTCGTCGCTTCTTTCGTCAGGCCCTCGACCACCTCCGTCCGGCCTGCCTCTGCTTCGTGCCGGATCTGCTCGTAACCTTCCGCCAGCGCATCCCAGTTGTGTTTGTGCGCCTCGATCAACTTTTCGAGCTTCTCGCTGAGCTTCTTGTAAAACGCGGGGTCTTCATCGAAGTGAACCGTGCAGTGCTTGCGGATGGCGTGCTCCATCTCGCTGGCCTTGGCTTCGGGATCTCCCTGCGCGTGCTTTTGCACATTGGCGAGGAAGTCGGGCGAGAGCAGCTCGATGGGCGGAATCTTCGGGTTGATGCCGAGGTCGATGAGATGCTCGTTGATCAGCGCCTTCACCTTCGCGCCAGCGTCGGCGATATCGAGCGACTCGTCTTTGTAGCGTTCCTTCACCATGCGGAGCAGGTAGCCGAAGCGCCGCGCCGGACCGCGGTAGGGATACCCCGCGGTGTGCGGCAGGATCAGGTTCAAGCTCTGAAGGAACTTCTTGAGATAGACCTCGAGATCCGCCCGGCGCTTGATGTCCTTCATCGCACCGACCGCGGCATGGATCACCGCGACTTCGGCCTGCGGAGTGACCAGTTCGCCTTTCACGAAGGCCTCGATCTCCGCCACACCGGCGGAACGGAAGTGCTGCAAGAGCCGTTGGTAACGCTCTTCGAGAATCGGTAGTTCCGTGAGCAGGTTCTTCAGCCCCTGCTGAATGTCCTGCGCGTCCTCGGCCGTGTAGATCGAGAGAGCGTAGGTCAGGTGATTCGCAAGGCCGATGTAGTCCACGATGAAACCCCGTTGTTTTCCCTTGGACACCCGGTTCACGCGCGCGATGGCCTGGAGCAGGTTGTGCTCGTACAGGCGCTTGTCGATATACATGACTTGCTCCACCGGCGCGTCGAAGCCGGTCAGCAGCATGTCGCACACAATGAGGAACGCGATGCCGGTCAGGTCTTTGTCCGGGTCGTCGAAGTCGAACGGCTTGCAGAAGTTCTCCACCGCGTTCCAACGCTTCGCCTCTTTCCTCGCCTCCGTGATCACGGCGAGTTCGTTGGTCGCGTCGGAGGACACCACCACGACGGCTTTGAGAAAACTGATGCGACGGATCAACTCCTCGTCCGGCTTGCTCTTCAGCCGCTCTCCGTCGAGCCGTTCCGTCAGCGCCGCACGGATGGCCTTTTGATAGCGGATCGCCGCCAGCTTGGAATGGCAGACCACCTGTGCTTTGAAGCCATCCGGAAGAATGTTGTCGATGTAATGGCCGACCAGATCCCGCCCTATGGCCGCGATACGCTGCTCAGCCTCAAGGATGTCGCCGCTCGCGCCGTATTTCTTCTTGATCGCGGTGATCTCCTCGTCGGTCCGGTGGCGGAAGAGATCCTCGAACTTCGTGTCGAAGCCGTGCTTGTCCTTGAGCGCCGTGTCCGCCGTGCGGCCTTCGTAAAGGATTTGCAGCGTCGCGCCGTCGTGGACGGCGTCCATCAGCTTGTAGGTGTCGATGTATTCACCAAAGCGCTTCACGGTGCGCCGCGAGCCGTGCTGTTCGGTGATCAGCGGCGTGCCGGTGAACGCGATCCGCGCCGCGTTGGGGAATGCCTCGAACAGATTGTCGCCGAGATCAGAGCTTTGCGTGCGGTGTGCCTCATCGATCATCAGCAGGATGCGCTCCGCCGCATTGACCACCCCGAAAGTATCCGCGGCGGGTGGCGTCCCGTAGCTGGCCAGCGCTTCTTGCACCACCACCGAAAGTTCCTCGGTGCGCTCCATGAATTTGTGAACCATCACCATGTTCACGTCTGATGCGCCCGTGCTAAGGTGGTCGCGCAGGTCGGCGGTGCTCTCGATCACGTTCACCTTGCCTCCGATGAGCTTTGCTGTGGCGGCGAGCTGCTCTTCCAAGTCCACGCGGTCATTTACCAGCAGGATCTTGAAATTCGCCAGATCCGCCGACGCTCGCAGCATCCGCGCGACGAAGACCATCGTCAGCGATTTGCCCGACCCTTGTGTGTGCCACACCACACCGGAGCGTTCCTCTGCCGTCGTGCCGATACGCAGCCGTTCCACGATGCGCCGCGCCGCGCGATACTGCTGGTATCGGCAGACCACCTTCACACGCTTCCCAGAGTCCGTGTCCATGAAGACCGAGCAGGTCCGCAGCACGTCGAGCAGGGTGTCCGGCGCGAGCAGACCCTGGATCATCCGCTCCTGCTCGCGCTCGATGCCCAGCGGTGGCGCGTAGTCGCGGCGGCTCTCCGGCCAGATGTCCTTCCACGCGTGGAAATGCTCGTGACCCGAAGTGATCGTGCCGAACTCCGCCTTCTCCCCGCAGGTCCGCACGACCAGCAGATTCGAGTAGAAGAGCCGCGGCTCACCCTCGCGCAACCCGGCCGTCGCCGTCTCAGCCCGACCATTCCGATAGCGCAGCAGTTGCTCGAATGCCGCGTGCATCGGGTTCGCCGTCGTCGCGTCGCCGATCTTCGCCTCAACCACCACCAGCGGGATGCCGTTCACGAACAGCACGAGGTCCGGGATGATGCAGCCTTTCACGCATCCCGGCGTGTCGATGCGGAATTGGTTGATGGCGTGAAAGGCGTTGCGTTCCGGGTGCGCGAAGTCGATGAGTTGCGCCACCGGATCGAGTTCCCCCGTGAGTTCGTTCACATCCACCTGCGCCTTGAAAAGGAGCTTCTGCACCGCCTCGTTTGCCTCCAGCAGCGTGCGGCTGGGGTGACGCAAAAGCTGGTCGCGCAAGTCATCGAGCTGCCGCCCGGTCAACCACTCCTGCCTGTCCGCCGTGCGGTTCTCCGGGCGCGTCGCTTCGCTCGCCCGTGACCGACTACAAGTCGGCCTCACATTCTCCGCTCGCCCGAAGCGGCTGATGCTTCAGTGCTACGGCCCAGGTGCAAGGGCAGCCGATCGCGTTTCGACCCAGCGCGCCCAGAGCCAGCAGAGGTCGGAGAGGCGGTTAAGAAAGCGGATGATTTCGGGATTTACCTCGGCGCCGGTCTCGCCCAAGGCGACTACTTCGCGCTCCGCCCGGCGGCAGGTGGTGCGCGCGACATCAAGCGCCGCGCTGCCGGCCGTCGCGCCCGGTGTCGCCCAGCCATGATAGCTGATGTGATGGTTTTTCTCCAGATCGTCGATCAAGCCGGTCAGCCGATCGACCATGGCGCTTTCCACGAAATGGTGGCCGCCTTTGAGGTAACGCTCCCGATCTTCGGGCGCGACCGCGAGCTCGCCCATGAGCATGACGAGCTCCTTCTGAATGCTGAGCACCGCATCCGTCACGAAGGCGTCGCCGACCGCGGCGCGCACCGTTCCCAGTGCGGTGTTCAGTTCATCCACCGTCCCATAAGCGGAGACGCGCGGGTCGGTCTTCGACACGCGGCGGCCATACATCAGCGCGGTGGTGCCGTCGTCTCCGGTCTTGGTGGCGATGGACATTGGAGGGGAGTTGATAGTTGATGGTTGATAGTTGATAGGCGCCGAAGCAGGGGCGAGGCGCTCCAAGGAACGAGGGTCGAGCGGTAGGCTCGCGCCTATCAACCATCAACTATCAACTCTCAACCAACCACCAATCAGCCGAGTGCGGGCTCGGGCTCCACTTCCGGGGCGCCGAACTGATCGCCGAGCTGCACGATCTTGATGTCGCGATGCTCGGGGAAGCCCGTGCCGGCGGGAATAAGATGGCCCATGATGACGTTCTCCTTGAACCCGCGCAGGTGATCGATGCGGCCGAGGGTCGCCGCTTCGGTGAGCACGCGCGTGGTATCCTGGAAGGAAGCGGCGGAGATGAACGATTCGGTTTCGAGCGAAGCCTTGGTGATGCCGAGCAGCACGGGCACAGCTTCGGCGGGCTTGCCGCCCTTGTCCTCGACCGCCTTGTTTTCGTTCTCGAAGATGAGCCGATCGACCTGGTCGCCCCAGAGCAGCGAAGTGTCGCCGGGTTCGGTGACCTTCACCTTGCGCAGCATCTGGCGGACGATGATCTCGATGTGCTTGTCGGCGATCTCGACGCCCTGGAGGCGATAGACTTCCTGCACTTCGTTGACCATGTGCTCTTGGAGCGCCTGGGGCCCGAGCACGTCGAGGATGTCGTGCGGCGGCACCGGGCCTTCGGTGAGTTGCTGGCCCTTCTTCACGACGTCGCCCTTGAAGACGATGATGTGTTTGTTGAGCGGAACGAGATGCTCCTCCTCGGCCTCGGTTTCGACGTCTTTGACGATGATCTTGCGCTTGCCGCGGACGGTGCCGCCGATCTCGACGATGCCGTCGATTTTGGCGATTTCCGCCGCGTCTTTCGGGCGGCGCGCCTCGAAGAGCTCGGCCACCCGCGGCAGACCGCCGGTGATGTCCTTGGTCTTCGCGACCTTGCGCGGGGTCTTGGCGAGCAGCGCGCCGGCCTGGACCTTCTTGTGCTCTCCGACGGCGACGTGGGCGCCGGCCGGGATGGAGTAGCTGGCCAGCACTTCCTTGGTCTTCTCGTCCATGATGACGATCTGCGGATGCAGGTCTTCCTTGTGCTCGATGACCACGGTGCCTTTGACGCCCGTTTGTTCGTCGATCTCGCTCTTCACGGTGACGCCGGGAATCATGTCGCGGAACTCCACGCGTCCGGTCTTCTCGGTGAGAATCGGGACGTTGTGCGGATCCCACTGGACGAAAGCGTCACCCTTCTTGACCTGGCCGCCGTCGCCGATGGCGATGGTCGAACCGACCACGATGGTGTAGCGCTCGAGTTCCCGTCCGTCTTTCCCCTGCAGGGCGATGGTGCCGTTCTTGTTTAGCGCGATCCATTGACCCTCGAGATTCTGCACGACCCGGAGGTCGTCGCTGAACTTCAGGATGCCGTCGTTCTTGGCCTTGACGATGGGCTGCTTGAACGTGCCCGACGCGACGCCGCCAATGTGGAAGGTCCGCATGGTGAGCTGGGTGCCCGGCTCGCCGATGGACTGCGCGGCGATGATGCCGACGGCTTCGCCAAGCTTGACCATCTGACCGGTCGCCAGGTTGCGGCCATAACACTTGGCGCAGACGCCGCGCTTGCTTTCGCAAGTGAGCACCGAGCGGATCTTGAGCTGCTCGACGCCGATCTTCTCGATGGCATTGGCCGTCTTTTCCTCGAGAAGGTGATTCTTCTTCACGATGGTCGCCCCGTTGACCGGGTCCTTGACCGTTTCGCAGCTCACCCGGCCGATGAGGCGGGTCGCCAGATCGACGACTTCCTCGTCGCCTTCATAGATCGGGCGGACGACGATGCCTTGGGTGGTGCCGCAATCGGGCTCGTTGATGATGACGTCTTGGGACGCATCGACGAGCTTGCGCGTGAGGTAGCCGGAATCCGCGGTCTTGAGCGCGGTGTCGGCGAGACCCTTGCGAGCTCCGTGCGTGGAGATGAAGTATTCGAGCACGGTCAGACCCTCGCGGAAGTTCGAGGTGATGGGGCGCTCGATGATTTCGCCGGAAGGCTTGGCCATCAGGCCGCGCATGCCGGCCAGCTGCTTGACCTGCTGGCGATTGCCGCGGGCGCCCGAATCCACCATGAGGAACACCGGGTTCAGCTCCTTGCGGCCCTCGTTGTGTTCGAGGGTGCGGAACATGACGTTGGAGATTTCCTCACCGGCGTGCGTCCACACATCGATGATCTTATTGTAGCGCTCACCGTCGGTGATGATGCCCTGGCGATACTGCTTCTCGACGACCTTGATCTGGGCCTGCGCGTTCTCCAGCTCGACCTGTTTTTCCTTCGGAATAATCATGTCGATGATGCCGATCGACACGCCCGCTTTCATCGCCCAGTAGAATCCGAGCTCCTTGAGGCGATCGAGCATTTCGACGGTCGCCTGGTGGCCCGCCGCCTGGTAGGTGCGGAAAATCACATCGGAAACCTGCTTCTTGCCGCAAGCCTTGTTGAAGAATCCGACGCCCAATGGCCAGATCTGGTTGAAGATGACGCGGCCCGCGGTGGTCTCGATCACGTGCAGGACGGAGTCGCCATAGACGGACTGCTTCCCAAGATCCGGATTCTTGTAACGGATGCGGTCGTGAACCTTCACGCTGCCTTCGGTCATCGCGAACTCGACTTCACTCGCGTCCGCGAAAAGCGGCAGGCGGTCGGGCTCCTTCGAGCCGGCGAGCTTGCGTGGGTTCTGCGTGAGATAATAGCAGCCGAGCACGATGTCCTGCGACGGCGTGGTGATCGGTTTGCCGCTCGCCGGCGAGAAGAGGTTGTTGGGTGCGAGCATGAGCATGCGCGCTTCCATCTGGGCCTCGACCGAGAGCGGGACGTGCACCGCCATCTGGTCGCCGTCGAAGTCCGCGTTGTAAGCGGTGCAGACAAGAGGGTGAATGCGGATGGCTTCGCCTTCGATGAGCTGCGGCTCGAAGGCCTGGATCGAAAGGCGGTGCAGGGTGGGAGCGCGATTGAGCAGGACGGGGTGGCCTTTGGTCACCTCTTCGAGAATGTCCCACACTTCGGGCGTCTGACGCTCGATCATCTTCTTCGCGCTGCGCACCGTGTGCACATAGCCGAGTTCTTTGAGCCGGCGAATGATGAAGGGTTCGAACAGCACGAGCGCCATCTTCTTGGGCAGACCGCACTGGTGCAGCTTCAGCTCCGGGCCGATGACGATGACCGAGCGGCCGGAGTAATCGACGCGCTTGCCGAGCAGGTTCTGACGGAATCGGCCGCCCTTGCCTTTGAGCATGTCGGAAAGCGACTTGAGCGGGCGATTGCCGGCGCCGGTCACGGCGCGGCCGTGGCGGCCATTGTCGAACAATGCGTCCACCGCCTCCTGCAACATGCGCTTTTCATTGCGGATGATGACATCCGGCGTCTTGAGCTGGAGCAGGTTCTTGAGCCGGTTGTTGCGGTTGATCACGCGGCGATAGAGATCGTTGAGATCCGAAGTGGCAAAGCGGCCTCCTTCGAGCGGGACGAGCGGACGCAGGTCCGGCGGGATCACGGGGAGCACGTCGAGGACCATCCATTCCGGCCGGGTGTGCGAGTGGGCAAAGCCCTGCACGAGTTTGAGGCGTTTCGCGAGTTTCTTGCGGATCTGCTTGGAACGAGTCGTGCCCATCATTTCCTCGAGTTCCTTTTGCAAGTCGGCGAGGCCGATCGTCGAAAGCAGTGCCTTGATCGCTTCGGCACCCATGCCGGCAACGAAGGTCTCGCCATACTGTTCCTGGGCCTCGCGATACTCGACTTCGGTCAGGAGCTGGCACTTCGTCAGCGGCGTCTGGCCGGGATCGATGACGAGATAGTCCTCGTAATAGATGATCCGCTCGAGCTGGCGGCTGCTCATGTCGAGCATCAAGCCGATGCGCGAAGGCATGCACTTATAAAACCAAATATGGCTGACCGGCACGGCGAGCTCGATGTGGCCCATGCGCTCGCGGCGCACGCGAGCCAGGGTCACTTCGACGCCGCAGCGGTCGCAGATCACCCCTTTGTGCTTGATGCGCTTGTATTTGCCGCAGGAGCATTCCCAGTCGCGGGTTGGACCGAAGATGCGTTCGCAGAACAGGCCGCCCTTCTCGGGTTTGAAGGTGCGGTAGTTGATCGTCTCCGGGTTCTTGACTTCACCGTTCGACCACGAACGGATCGAATCCGGCGCGGCGACGGTGATTCCAACCTGGTCGAATCCAACCGCCCGTTCCTCACCCATCAGTTCACGAAATGAATGTTCGCTCATAAGTTCTTAGGTCTTGCTCCTGCTCTTGCTCTTATCCAGCTCCGGTCCCGCGGAGAGCGGGAGCCAGAGAGGACAAAGAGGAAGTGGACAGGTGGTGCTGGTAGTTACAGTTAGCTTTGGGGGTTGGAAGTTAGATGATCGCCGCCTGCGCAAGCGCCGACGGGGCCTTGCCGCCGACTTTCACGTCGAGGCCGAGCGACTGCATTTCTTTGATGAGCACGTTGAACGACTCGGGGGTGCCGGCTTCCAGTGAGTTGTCGCCCTTGACGATCGACTCGTAGATGCGCGTGCGTCCCGCCACGTCGTCGGACTTCACGGTCAGGAGCTCCTGCAACGTGTAAGCGGCGCCGTAAGCTTCGAGCGCCCAGACTTCCATCTCGCCGAAGCGCTGGCCGCCGTACTGGGCCTTGCCGCCGAGAGGTTGCTGGGTAACCAGCGAGTAAGGACCGACGGCACGCGCGTGGATCTTGTCCGCGACCAAGTGACCGAGCTTCAACATGTAGATATATCCGACGACGATCGGCTGATCGAAGGCGTCACCGGTGCGGCCATCGAACACCGTCGCCTTGCCGGTATCGTTAATCCAGGTGAAGCCTTCGACTTTCTTGGCATCGCGCAGATACTCGAAAATCTGCGACTCATGGATGCCGTCGAAGACGGGCGTCGCGACCTTGAAGCCGAGCGCTTTGGCGGCGATGCCGAGATGGGTCTCCAGCACCTGGCCGACGTTCATGCGGCTGGGCACGCCGAGCGGGTTGAGGCAGATCTCGACAGGGGTGCCATCCGCGAGGAAGGGCATGTCCTCTTCGGGCACGATGCGGGCGACGACGCCCTTGTTGCCGTGGCGGCCGGCCATCTTGTCGCCGACCGATAGCTTGCGCTTCGAGGCGATGTAAACTTTCACCTGCTTGATGATGCCGGGATCGATGTCATCGCCGCTCTCGACTTTGTCCATCGAACGCTCGTGCTCGAGCTCGAGCTCGGCGAACTTGTGCTCAAACTGGCCGATGATCTCGCGGATCTTGTTACGGATTGGCGAGGGATCGATGTCCACGTGATCATAAACGCCGGCGAGCTTGCGCAGCAGCGTCTTGGTGATCTTGCGGTTCGCCGGGATGATGATTTCTCCGGTTTGCGCATTGACCACGTCGAGCGGGATCTTTTCGCCGAGAAGAATGTTCGAGAGCGCCTCGGTGAGTTGCTCGTGCAGCTCGTCCTTGCGCTTGGCGTGGTCTTCTTCGATGACCTTGGCCTGGCGTTTCGACTCCGCCGGTGAAAGCTTCACCCGGGCGATTTCCTTGCGGGCGGAGACCTTCACGTCCATGACGATGCCGTAGGTGCCGGAGGGCACGGTCAGCGAGGTGTCCTTCACGTCCGCGGCTTTCTCGCCGAAGATCGCGCGCAAGAGGCGCTCTTCGGGGGCGAGCTCGGTCTCGGACTTCGGCGTGATCTTGCCGACGAGGATGTCGCCGGGCTTCACTTCCGCGCCGACGCGGATGACGCCATCCGGACCGAGGTTGCGCAGCGCCTCCTCGGAGACGTTCGGGATGTCCCGCGTGATTTCCTCCGGGCCGAGCTTGGTGTCGCGGGCGCCGATCTCGAACTCGTCGATGTGGATCGACGTGTAGATATCTTCCTTGACGACCTTCTCCGAGATGGTGATCGCGTCCTCGAAGTTGTAACCGTTCCAGGGCATGAACGCGACGAGGACGTTGCGGCCCAGCGCCAGCTCGCCCTTTTCGCAATTCGGACCATCGGCGATGACATCGCCTTTCTTGATCTTTTGGTGCTTCTTGACGATGGGATGCTGGTTCACGCAGGTCCCGGCATTCGAGCGCATGAACTTGCGCAGCTCGTAGATATAGATGCCTTCGGCGGGGTCGTGTTTGAGCTTCTTTTTGCCTTCGGGCAGTTCGCCATCCTTGGTGACGACGATCTGATCGGCGTTGACGCTGGCCACTTTGCCATCGGCCTCCGCGACCACCACGGCCTTCGAGTCGCGGGCGACCTTGCCTTCCATGCCGGTGCCGACGAGCGGCGCCTCGGAAATGAGGAGCGGCACGCCCTGGCGCTGCATGTTCGAGCCCATCAACGCGCGGTTCGCGTCGTCGTGCTCGAGAAACGGAATCAACGCGGCGGCCACGGAGACGAGTTGCTTCGGCGAGACGTCCATGTAGTGGACCTTCGCCGGCTCGACCTCGAGGAAGTCGCCACGATAGCGGACCGAGACTTTCTCACCGGTGAAGTGACCTTTCTCGTCCATCGTGGCATTGGCCTGCGCGACGAGGAACTGCTCCTCGCGATCACCGGTCAGGAAATCGACCTGATCGGTCACGCGGCCATTGATGACCTTGCGATACGGCGTCTCGATGAAGCCGAAGTCGTTGATTCGCGCGAAGGTGGACATCGACGAGATCAGGCCGATGTTCGGGCCTTCCGGCGTTTCGATTGGGCAAATGCGTCCGTAGTGCGAGGGATGCACGTCGCGGACTTCGAATCCCGCGCGATCACGGCTCAGGCCGCCTGGCCCAAGGGCCGAAAGACGGCGCTTGTGGGTCAGCTCGGCGAGCGGGTTGGTCTGATCCATGAACTGCGAGAGCTGGCTCCGCCCAAAGAAATCGCGAATGACCGCGCTAAGTGCCTTGGGATTGATCAGCTTCTGCGGCGTCATGCCCTCAATGTTCACATCGAACAAGGTCATGCGCTCCTTGACCAAACGCTCGGTGCGCGCCAGGCCCACCCGGCACTGGTTGGCGAGCAATTCACCCACGGTCCGGACGCGCCGGCTGCCGAGATGATCGATGTCGTCGAGCGTGCCTTCGCCGCGGCGCAGGCCGATCAAATACTTCATCGCCGCGATGAAGTCTTCCTTGGTCATGACCCGCTCGTCGATGGCGGCGTCCAGGCTCATCTTCTGGTTCAGTTTGTAACGGCCGACACGACCGAGGTCGTATTTCTTCGGATCGAAAAACAGCCGCTTGAGCAGGCCGCGCGCGTTCGGGACGGTCGGAGGATCGCCAGGCCGGAGGCGGCGGTAAATGTCCTTCAAGGCCTCTTCTTCGTCGTGGGCCGGATCTTTCTTGAGCGCCTTGATCACGGTGTCGTCCGACTTGGTGTCCACGACATCCACCTCCTTCACCCCCAGGGTGAGGATCTGGCGGATGGTGGCCTTGGTCAGGACCTCGAAAGCGCGGGCCACGGTGATCTCGCCGTCGCGCACGTCGGTGATAAGCACCTTGGTGGAGATCTCTTCGTCCTCGAGGCTCTCGCTGAGCTTCAGCTTCTCGACGGAGTAGAACAGGCCGATGATATCCGCGTCGGTGCCGTAACCGAGCGCGCGGAGGAAGGTGGTGGCGAGGAACTTCCGGCGGCGCTTCCGACGATCGAGATAAACGTAGAGCAGATCGTTGGTGTCGAACTGCACTTCCACCCAGGAACCGCGGTCAGGAATGATGCGGAAGCTGTAGAGAACCTTGCCATTGAGATGCAACGAGGACTCAAAACAGATGCCCGGCGAGCGGTGAAGCTGCGAAACCACGACGCGCTCGGCGCCATTGATCACGAAGGTGCCCTGCGGCGTCATCAGCGGGATCTCTCCCATGTAAACCTTCTCTTCCTTGGTCCCTTTCTCTTCCTTGAGTTGGAAGGTCACGTGAAGTGGGGCGCTGAAGGTCTGTCCTTCGCGCATCGCTTCGCGGATGCTCAGTTTCGGTTCACCGATGTCGTAGCTCGCAAAGTCGAGCGTCACTTTCTCATCGTAGCTCTCGATGGGGAACACTTCCCGGAAAACTGCCTGCAGGCCGGTTTCCTTGCGCTTGCCCGGCGACACGTCTTGCTGCAGAAACTCGAGATAGGAGTCGAGCTGGATTTCGATGAGGTTGGGCGGCTCGGCGCCTTCGCGGATTTTGCCGAAATATTTGCGTTCAGACATGATAGCGGGACTGGCGGTTGCGTTTTTGCGGGGCACGAAAACCGCAGAGACACAGAGACGCAGAGGATCTCAGAACAGTTGAAATCCTCTGCGTCTCTGGGACTACTGCGGTTTAGATGGTCGGCTCCGCGGACAAAATGGGATGTGGAGCTTGGAGCAGGCATTGGCCAGCCGCAAGGGATTTTTCAGATTTCTTTTCCAACGGGTTGGCAACGCCCTGTTGACGCTGTCCAGCTTCGGGCGGGCGACAATTCCGAGAACCAAAAACCGCCGTCCGAAAAATCCGGGCGGCGGTTTTAAAAGCGCTTCCTGGTCTCGAACGGATGCCCGAGCGAAGCAGTGGCAAGGGCTTCGGCCCTTACTTGATCTCCACCTTGGCGCCAGCGGACTCGATCTTCTTCTTGATCTCCTCGGCTTCTTCCTTGGTGATGCCCTCTTTGAGGGTTTTCGGAGCGCCCTCGACGAGCGCCTTGGCTTCGGCGAGGCCGAGGCCCGCGACGCAAGCCCGGACTTCCTTGATGACGGCGATCTTATTTGGGCCGGTTTCCTTGAGGACGACGTCAAAAGCCGTCTTTTCCTCAACGGGTGCGGCGGCGGCGGCGGCGCCGCCGGCTGCTGCGACCGCGACCGGGGCCGCGGCGCTGACGCCCCACTTGGTTTCGAGTTGTTTCACGAGGTCAGCGACTTCCAGGACGGTAAGCCCGCTGAGCTGTTCCACGAGTGCGGATGTATCTGCCATATGCTGTCTATTTTGTCGGTATCGTCGCTACCCGAAGCTTCGGGAAAATTAAGACCGGCAGCCACCGGCCCGACGAGGAACCATTTGTTGGTTGTTTTGAGGACCGCGATCGCCAACTGCGGCGGTCGTCGGTTTCCGCCGGCTGGCACCGGCGAAAATCTGGTTGAAATTACGCGGCGGGTGTCGCCTCAGGTGCGCCCTCGGCGGCAGCCGCAGGTACGGCTTCGGTGGGCGCTGCGGCAGCAGCAGGTGCAGCCTCAGCTGGCGCAGTGTCGGTTGGTTTCGCAGCCTCGGGAGCGCCGCCGTCCTGCTCCGCGTGTGCTTTGAGCACGCGAGCGAGGGCGGAAGCGGGCTCGTTGAGCACGCGGACGAGCTTGCTGGCGGGGGCGTTGAGGACCCCGAGGAGCGTGGCGAGGAGCACTTCGCGCGCAGGCAGGTCCGCGATGGCTTTGATCTGCTCGCTCGAAACCACCACCCGATCCACGACCCCGGTTCTGACTTCCGGTTTCTTGAATTCAGCGGTGAAGTTCTTCAGCACTTTGGCCGTGGCGGCCACGTCCTTTTCTCCGACAATGATCGCAGTCTGGCCGCGCAGTTCGCCCAAGTCGGGCAGACCGGCCTCCTTGGCCGCGCGGCGAAGAAACGTGTTCTTCACCACGTGACAGCGGGCGCCGGCATTCCAGAGCCGCGTGCGGAGTTCGGAAAACTGACCGACTTTCAGTCCAGTGTAATCGGCAATGAAGAGGAAAGGCGAGGCGTTCAGCTTCGCCTGTAAGTCTTCAACGATGGTCTCTTTGGCGGGATGCATGGTGCGGAAAAGTTGAGAGGTGTGAGTGGGTGGAGTGCGCCGGATCAGTTCTTGAGGAACGACGTCGCATCGACCTTCAAGCCGGGCGACATCGTGGCACTGAGGGTCAGATTCTCGACGAAGACCCCTTTGGCGGTCGCCGGGCGGGCCTTGACTACCGCCTCGATCACGGCAGTGCCGTTTTCAACCAACGCCTGTGGCGCGAAGGAAAACTTTCCCACCGGGACGGCGACGTTGCCGTTTTTGTCGAGCTTGAACTCGACCCGGCCCGCCTTCACTTCCCTGATCGCCTTGGCGGTGTCTTCCGTGACCGTGCCGGTCTTCGGGTTGGGCATCAGGCCGCGGGGGCCAAGCACCTTGCCGAGCTTTCGGACTTCCGCCATCGCGGCCGGCGTGGCGATCGCCACGTCGAAATCCTGGAAGCCCGTCTGGCACTTCTCGATCATGTCCTTGTAGCCGACAAATTCCGCGCCGGCGTCACGAGCCGCCTGGGCCGCCGCGCCCTCCGCGAAGACGAGCACCCGCACGTTTTTCCCCGAGCCGTGCGGCAGGGGGCAGGTCCCGCGGACCATCTGATCGGATTGCTTCGGATCCACCCCGAGGCGAAAGGAAAGGGTGACCGTCTGATCAAACTTTGGGGGCGGGAACGATTTAAGAACCGAGATGGCCTCCGCGAGCGGAAAACTCTTGTGAGCGTCCAGCTTTTCGGCGGCGGCGCGATAACGTTTGCTGCGAGATTTTTGCATGGCTTGTTGCAGTTCTGGCGAACCGGGCCAAAGAGCCTGATTCTCCTGCGGTTTGGTTTAGTGTGGGTCGTTTCCCTTGGTGGAAGCGGGGCGCGAAAACTAGCGGATCACCCCGTCGTGTCAAAGCCTTTCTCCGGAAATGTCCCGCAGCCGGCGCGGAGTCGCTGCCAATGTTTCTTTGGGGGTCGCCGTCTTTGCGGAAAATCAGCTCCCGACCGTACCGCGATCCCGCGCTCGATCAACCCGTCGTAATGAAGATGACGGCCGGTTGGTAGAGACTGGGTTATGCAACTGCTCTTGAAATCATGGACCTCGAAGCGGATCGAAATACCGACCAAAAGACGAGGAAATGTTCCGTTTTTCGCGGGGAGGGCTGATCGTGGAGATGGACTTTCGGAAGCGAGCAGTTTTCAGCGCTTGACCGCAAGGATCACCGAATAGCTCCAGGACCAGTGGGCCGGTTCATTTCCCATGATCCGCCGGGCGATCAACTCCAGCTCCTCCAGACCGAGCCCCGCTTCATTCGCCCCGTGTTGAATTGCCTTCGTGACATCGCCCAAGGTGCGCAGGCAGCCCAGCAATCGGGTGGCATCGCCCTTGTCCTCTCCGTGCATGGCGATTTCCCTGACGCGGCGAAAACGACCGCTGCTCTCCAGCCGTGCCCCGTGACCACTGGCCCACCGCTTTTCCCGAGATCCCAGCGCCTCGCTCATTCGCCGGGCCCGGCTCAGGCAAGTCTGCACGGCGAGGTCGAGTTCCCAATCGAGGATCGGCGGGAAATCGTAACTCGCCGCCGCGAAGACGCCGCCGGGCCGAAGGATGCGCGCCACCTCCGCGATGGTCGGCTCGGGATCCATCCAGTGGATCGACTGGCAGCAGACGACGAGATCGACACTTCCTGCGCCGAGTCCGGTGGCGTGGGACAAGCCGTCTTGAAATGTCACTTGCGGAGAAACGGTCGCGCCTCGGGCGAACGCCAGCATCTCGGGGTTCGGATCGATCCCTACGACCCGGGCGGCGTGTTCCGCCCAAAAACGAGTCGATAGGCCGGTCCCACAACCCAGATCGACGACCAGCGCGGGCCGGACGATCCGGCCAAATCGCTGCAAGAGGTCGATCAGGAAGGGTGGGGGCGCTGGCCGATAGCGATCGTAAAGTTCCAATGAGCCTCGAAAGCGCGCCGCATTCGCATGTGCAGAAGGATCGAGCATCACGCGGATGTGAACGGGTTTTCATTCATCTTGCGACTCGGAAGAAACGCCCTCGTTTACCTGCGCCAACTGAATTGGATACAGTTGAGGTCAGCCGCCGAAGGGGCTGCTGAAGACCGCTTGCGCGACCGGGGGCGCAGTGCTCGCCCGCGCCGACCCTAAGCCGACCTCACATCGCCACCGCACGGAGCTGCTCCATGCTGCGCAATCCCAGCTTCAGTTTGACCCGGTGAAAATGCGCCTCCACCGTCTTAACGCTGCGTCCGAGCCGGAGCGCAATTTCACGAGGACGGAAGCCCGCCCGGGCCATCGCCGTCACCTCGCATTCGCGGGGCGAAAGCGGTTTTTCCGGCGTGACCGCGCCGGATTCCCACGGCGGTTGCGCCACGCTGGCCACGCGGGCCGCGATGGCCGGCCCGAGATGGAAGGCTCCGCGCACGGCGGCGCCCAGCGCCAGGGGCCACTCTTCGACCAGATCTTCCGCCGCCACGGCGCAACGCGTCCCGGGCGGAAGCGGCGGCAGTTCTCCCAGGAACCGCGCCAGGTACAGGACCACCGGCAGGCGCGTCATCAAACGTCCGAGCACCGCTTGAGCCAGGCGGGTTTCAACGCTGGACATGCTGTGAGTGAAGTCGAGGACGACGACCGCCGGACGGCAGCGGTCGCACGCCGCCTCCATCTCGGAAAGGGTGGTTGTCGCGTCACAGATCCGAAATTCCCGGCGGCCTCCGCAGATCGCGGCGAGCGCCGGTGCCAGTAGCCGGCTTGGGCTGACCACGAGCACAGTGTGCGGGCGTCTTTTAGTCGCCGTGTTCATTCCCGTGCCTGGTCGCGCGGTGGGAGAGTTCTTGCCGCGCCGCTCCGCGCGCCCGGTCGATTTCGCACCATTCCTGGGGGACCTCAGTGTTGCCATAAGCCGCCAAAATTCCAGCGCGGAGCACACGGACGCGCAAGCAAATTTTTCGGCGGAACGCCCCGTTTTTCGATCCTTCCCCTGTCGGGGAAATCACCGACAGGGAGGGCGCGAAATCCTTGACGATTTGAATGGTCCAAGCCCGATACCGCGGCTCGCGAATTCGGGTTTTACTGCGTCGTGAAATGACCGCGCAGCCACTTGAAAATCTCAACCACTCCCACCCATGACTAGACAATCCACCTCCCTCACCCGGCCGCTGCCAGCGATGGCGCTTTCCGGTCTGCTGCTCCTGGCGTTGCCCGTTCGCGCGGTGGACGTCGCCCTGACCGACGACGCCTACACCGCTGGCTATTCGGGCTACCTCAACACGAATTACGGCGCCGCGGTTTCGCTGTCCGTTTCCGGCCTGTCGAGTGGTGCGGCGACGAACCGGCGGGCATGGGTAAGATTCGACCTCGCGGGCGCGCTCCCCTCGGGAACGACTTGGGATCTTGTGCAGAAAGCAACCCTTCGCGTTTACGTGAATACCGTCACGGCTGCAGGCAAGATCAGCATCATGGCGGCGACCGCGGCGTGGACGGAATCGACGCTCAAGCAGAACATCGCGCCTGGCACGCGTGGCTTCGACGCCAATAACACGCCCTACGTGCAGCAGACGGTCAGCGTGGCCGACAAGTATGTCACGTTCGATGTGACTGAGGTGGTGCGGGACTGGATGGACGGAACGGTCGCCAATTATGGAATCGTGCTCGTCCCCGGAGACACGGTCATCAACGTCCAGCTCGATAGCAAGGAAGCGACCGCGAACAGCCATCCAATGGCCCTCGACATCACGCTCGCCACGCGGCGGGTCAATCCTGCGGGGGATGTGTCCATGGGGCAGTTTACCGCCGGACCGCGGCCTTAAAACGGGAATCAAGCCATGCAACGGATCGCCATACAAAAACCGTTTCGCGCGCTCGCGCTGAGGCTGTCGCTCGCTGTCTGGATGTTGCTCCTCCCCAGCGCCTGGGCCGTTCCTCCTGCATGGTGGAGCGCGCGGGGCGTCAACCAAACCGGTACTGCCGACGACTACGCGGTGGCCAACGTGGGCCAGATGAAGAATCTCGTGCGCGCGGCCAGGGACGAGTTCAATGCCCGGCTCACCGGAGGGGCAGGTTCCCCGCTCACCAGCCTCGTGCAATCATGGCTGACACCGCCGGCGCCACCGGCGCCTCAGCCGCAGGATTTCGCGACCCTCACGCAGGGCCAGCTCAAGGCGACCGTGAAGGTCGTTTACGACCGGCTCCTGGCCGCCGGCAAAATCCCACCTTACGTGGCGGCCAATCCCTACCCGTGGAGTGCTTCGACGGCTGATGATAACAGTTACACTCTCGTCACCCTGGGTCAGCTCAAGTATGTCTTCGATTTCGATCTGGTGAACACCGATCGGGACGGTGACGGACTCCCGGACTTGTTCGAACTGGTCGTCTTTGGAACTTCGCCCGGACTCGCCGATTCGGACCATAACGGCATCTCCGATGGAATCGAAGACGCGGACGGCGATAGGATAGGGAATGCCGACGAAGTGGCCTTTGGGCTCAATCCTCTCGGCAACGATTCGAACGTCAGCGCCCGGCGCGAGGCCTTCACCTATGATCGGCTGGGCCGGCTGCGCTCGGAACAGAAACAGACTGCGCCGGTGCGCCGGGTCTCCGTCGATCCGGAAGGCAACATCACCACCATCAACTGAGCTCCGCGACTCCGATGAAAGCACGTTCCCTCTTTCTCACGATCCTTCTCCTCGCGGTCCATCTGGCAGTGGCCGACCAGCCGGGAGGCTGGGTTCGAGCGCCGGAAGACAAGAATGCGACGGGGACCGCTGTGCTGTCCTCCGCGGGCCTCCGTTCTATGCAAGGCGCCACGCTCACCAAGGACCGACCCCTTTCAGATCTGGCGGCGTCCCGCGCGTTGCGTGCTCCCTCGGCCTTGCAAGCGCTGGGTGGGAGCAACTCGCGCGAATCCGCGGGGCAGATCTCCGCCGCCCTCTCAGCGGATGAAGCCGACGCCGTTACTCCGGAAATCCAGGCACTGGCCGATGGACTGCTTCACGACTGGCAGAACATCTTTATCTGGATTCGAAGCAACATTGACTACGTCCATTATTACGGCTCAAGGAAAGGCGCGCAGCTCACGCTGCTGGAGCGCAGCGGCAACGATGCTGACCAGTCCGCTTTGCTCGTGGCATTGCTCCGCGCGAGCGGGATTTCCGCGGGTTACCTGGAGCGGTTTTTCTCCATTCCCTGGTCGGCACCGGACGGAATTGACCTTGCCCACTGGTTCAACATCGATCAGGCGCAATTGGGCGCGCTGATCAGTGCCCGCAGCATTCCTTCGAGCGAATGGGGGGTGGACCCTGCACACCCCGGCAATTACGCCATGCGCCGGATTATCGTCGAGGCGACGATCAACGGCGCCCCCTTGCCGCTCGATCCGTCGTTCAAGCTCTACCAATCGGTTCCGGGAACGAATCTGCGATTGGCCAGCGGATTCGCCGTGAGCAATGCACTGAGCGGGGCCGGGGGATCGGAAACCGGCACTTCGGTAAGTAACCTTAGTGTCTCCGGACTGAATGCGTACCTGGATGGCTGTTCCTCGACACTGGAGACCGCCCTTCGAGCGCAGCTCCCCAATGGCGACGCCTTCAGCGCCTCCGGCGGATACCGGATCGCGGCGGTCCAGCCTGCCTCCACCCTCCCGTTGGGGTTCTACTACCCGAGCTATGATCAGCACTGGAGCGCACTGCCCGCGAACCTCTTTTCGACCCTGCGCTTCACCACCAACACCGGCCTCGATTACACCATCAATCTGCCGGAACTCGCTGGCCGGCGTTTGAGCGTGGAGTTTAACCCTTCCCAGCGACTCGAGGTCTGGAAAGAGGACCAGGTAGTTGCCCAGGAAAGTACGGTGGGCAGTGGCGACATCGAAATCACCCTCAGGATTCATCATCCTGATCCCACCAATCTCAATAATCAATCCGAGTCCAAGGTTTACAAGAGGATCGCTGGCTCGCGGTATTTGATCCCGTGCAGTTTTGAGGCAGGCACCGATTTGCTCAAGGGGCGCCAGCGGCAGTTGGAAAGTTACCGGCGCAGCGGCCTCTCCGACAGCTCGCGCGAAGTCGTCATCGAATCGTTGAATATCATCGCCTTGAGTTGGCTTCGCGAGACGGAACTCGCGGGCCGGCTGTTCGCGAGGGCGGACAAGATCGCCCGCATGTCGCATCATCGCGTTGGCCGTGTCGCCCAGGAGGTCAACGCGTCGGGGCAATCCAGCTACTACCTCGATGTGGGGCTCCAGAGAAGCGCCGTGACCAGTCGCCTGGCGGGTGGTAACGCCGATCCGAGTTTTGTCGCCGAAAGTTTCATGGCCAGCGCCATGGAGCACGGCATCATCAGCCAGTTGCAGGGTCCTTCGCAGGTCGCGGCCTCGACCATCCGGCTCCTGCGTCTCGCGGCCAGCGGTCCGATCTATCGAGCGACCCCTGCAACCTGGGCCACTGTCCGCGGCGCCCTCCGGAACTATCAGGCCGGGGACCTGGCCACTCTCGACGCGGTCTTCGCCACTGGCGCAGCGCCCGGCAATTGGGCCTTGGTTCCCGCCGAAGGAAGGCAGGTCATCAACTCCTGGGCGGGTGCCGGCTACTCCACCTACAGCATCGGCAGCACCGGCATGACCTGCGACATGCGGATCAGCGGCGGACTCTCCGGCGGCTTCAATTCGTTTTTCGCGCCGGTTAACCCGAGCGTGGTAACCACCAGCTATCGGGCAACGTACGATTATATCTCGAATGCATCGTCCAATTCGCCTCCCATTACCGGCGGTGATCCGGTGGACATGGCATCGGGGCAATTCACCCTTTCGAATAACGACCTGAGCATCGGTGGCGCGCTTCCGAGAGGACTTAGTTTTGGGCGCCGTTATCACGGAGGACTGCGCTACAACAAGGACGGCAATCTCGGGTACGGCTGGGATCACACGCTGAACATCAAACTCATTGAGCACAGCAACTACGAGCAGGCGCTGGGCGGCGCCTCGGCTGATGAAGCCGTCGTGGGTTTGCTGGGGAGTTCCGCCTTGCTCGAACTCTGCCGCGATGTGAGCACGGCCAGGAAAGGTGTGGTCGCCGCGTTGGCCGCGCAATGGCTGATGGACCGCCTTCAGCAGAATGCCCAGTCGCTGGTCCTCAATGATCGCACCTTCGAATTCCTGCGCAAACCCAACGGCACCTACGCGCCGCCGCGCGGCAGCACGCTCACCCTGGCAAAGAACGCCCAAAACAATTTTGAGGTCAAAGAGCGGCACGGGAACACCTACCGCTTCGACTCGCAGAGCCGGCTCTGGCAGGTCGATGATCTTTGGGGCCGGCGGGCGACGTTTAGTTACGGTGGCGACGGGCGCTTGCTCCAGGTCGCAGACGCCTACAATCGCACCCTCGGTTTCAGCTACAATGCCGAGGGCCAACTCGGCCTCGTCGCCGACAACGCGAACGGACGCAGCATTGGTTTCATCTACGGTGCAGGGGGCGATCTGACCACCGCCATCGATGCCGAAGGAAATCCCGACTATTTCGATTACGACAGCGCACACCGACTGATCCGGCAAAAAGACGGCTTTGGACGAGTGATTGTTGAGAACACCAACTTCGATGCGCAGGATCGGATTGCTGAGCAGCGCAGTCAGGGCCTTTCCGAGCGTACTTGGAAATTCTACTACGGCCCCGGTGTGACGGTCGAAGAGGATCCCAGAGGCGGGCAAAAGGCGCATCTCTTCGATGACCGGGGCCGTCCCAACGGCGAGATTGATCCGTTTAATCAGACTTGGTCGGTGGAATACGATGGGCAGGACCATGTGGTGCGCACGGTGACGCCTTTGGGTGAGGAAACCCGACGGACTTACGATCTGAATCATAACGTGATCTCCGCACGAGATGAGGCGGGGACCTCCGAATATTTTGCTTACGACGCGCAGTTCCGACTGCTCACCCACACTGACCGCAATGGGCGCAACACGGCCTATACCTACAATGCGCAGCACCAACCGCTCACGGTGACCAATCCCGCCGCCGAGGTCACGACGATGACCTACGACGCTTTCGGCAATCTTAAGACGATCGCACCGCCGAACAGTCCGGCCACCACCTATACCTACGACGCCGCAGACCGCGTGACGCGAATCAGTTATCCGGACGGCACCTTCACGACCACGGGGTACAATGCGGTCGGCGACCCCGTAACGGCGACCGATGCACGCGGGAACGTCACCACGGCGACTTATAATAAGCGGCGCGAAATGCTGACCACGACGGCCCCGGGCGGGCTGATGACGCGCAAGAGCTACGACAGCGCGCGCAATGTCGCCTCGACCACCAACCCGCGCGGCAAAACGACCTTTTTCTCCTACAGCCCTACCCGCAAGCTCCTTGCCACGACCCTTCCCGGCGGCGCGATCATAACCAATCATTACGATGAGCGAGATTGGGCGGATCAGGTGATCGATCCGCTCGGCCACGTCAGCCGCACCACGTTTCAGGCTGATGGCAAGCCGCAGTCGGTGACGGATCCGCTCGGCCGCACCGAGTCCACGGCATACGATACCGATCGTCGGCCTGTGCTGACCGTGGATCCGCTGGGGTCTGCCATCTATACCGTCTTGAACCCGCGCGGGGAGACGCTGGCGCTGACGGATGGCACCGGGTCCGTGGACGCTTCTGGGAATTCAAGTCTGACCATCGACGGCGAGAGCGCTTCCACCACCTTCGGCTACGACAACAACGGCAATCAGATCGCCCGCCGAAACCGTCGCGGCGGGCTGTGGCAGTTCGGCTTCGATAATGCCGGGCGGCTGCTCTCCACCACCTCGCCGCTGGGCCGCGCGACCGGCCAGGCTTGGAACAATCGCGGATTGCTCGGGAGCGTTCGCGAAACTTCCGGCGATCTGGTCAGCCTGGCCTACGACAGCCGCGGCCGCATCAGCAGCAAGACCGGCCTCACCGGCGGGGGCGCAACCGCCTTCACCAACACCTTCACCTACGACGGGAACAGCAATCTGCTCACTGTCACAGAAGGCACCAGAACGCTCACCCGCACCTACGACGCTCTGAACCGGGTGGCGACCTACAGGAACGCGGACAACGAGCAACTCGGCTATAGTTACGATGCGAACGGAAATCTGACGGTTTTGACCTATCCCGATGGCAAGACCGTTACCTACGCTTACGACGACCGGGACCGGCTTATCAGCGTCAAGGACTGGGCCAATCGCGTGACCACGTTTGCTTGGGACGCCAACAGCCGGCTCATTCAACTCACCCGGCCCAATGGCACCCGGCGCTCCGTGGAATATGACGCCGCGGGACAGGTCACCCGGCTCGAGGAACGCCGCGCCAACACCCGACTGATCTATCTCCAGCAGTTCACCTACGATGCGGCCGGCCGGGTGGCCGGCCGTTTTGTCGCCCCGGTGCCGCAGATCTTCACCGAGCCGGCGCTCACCGCCACCTACGATCTCGACGACCGGATGAGCGCCTGCAACGGGCAGGCGCTCAACCACGACGCCGACGGCAACCTCCTCGCCAGCCCCCTGCCGAACGGTCCGTGGGGAGCCAACGGCGCCTCCAATGGCGCCAGCGGCACCTTTGTTTGGGACACCCGCAACCGGCTGACCAGCGTCACCCGCGGCGACACCGCCCAGGTCATCACCTATGCCTACGACAGCGAAGGCTTTCTCACCTCGACCACCGTCGGCGGCCAAACCACCCGGCTGACCGTGGACCCCCACGGCGGCCGGCGCAGCCAGGTTCTGGTGCGCACAGCGCCCGATGGCGGCAAGACCCGCTACGTCCACGGCCTGGGCCTGCTCTACGAAGAGCGACCCGACGGCACCCTGCGCTACTACCACTACGACGTGCTCGGCAGCACCATCGCCCTCACCGATGCCGCAGAAACCACCACCGGCACAGTCGAGTACGGCACCTTCGGCGCCCTCGCGCGCAGCACCGGCGACGCCCTCACCACCCCCTTCCTCTGGGAAGGCCGCCACGGCGTTTACACCGACAAGAACACCGGCCTGCACCAAATGCGCGCCCGCTGGTACAGCGCCCAACTCCGCCGCTTCCTCAACCCCGACCCGTCGGGATTCACCGGCGGCAGTAACTTCTACGCCTTCGCCAACGGCGACCCAGTGTCGATGATCGATCCCTTCGGGCTCTGTCCGTCGGAAGTTTCATTTTGGGACACCGGTCTTGGTAAATATTTCTCCGGAGTAGGAAATTATTACAAGGGATATGGCGATGCCGTTGGCGATCTTGCCGGCGGAATATACCATGCCGGCACTCACCCGATTCAGACGGTGACCGGCTTGGGGAACATGGCCGCGCATCCGATCAATACAGGCCGGGCTTTAGCCGGCGCGGTTGGGCAGACCTTCAGCGATCTTGGCAGCGACAACAATCGAGTGGCAGGCAAAGCGATGGGCAATCTCCTGCTTACAGTCGCGAGCCTCGCAGCCCCGTATGCCAAAGCAGGACAGGCTGCCGAACTCGCCGAGGTCGCGAATGTCGCGAATCAGCCGGTTGTGATCGGCGAAAACATGGCACGGGTCAACGCGTATGCAGCACGAGTGGGAGGGGAAACATTCAAAGGCGCTGGAATGGATGCGAATCGACTGTGGATACAAGAGGCTCAAGCATCTGGTCGGCAGGTAATCGACATTGGCCCCGACTTTGCTCGACGTGCCCAGCGAGTCGAACAGGGCATCCTTCCTGATAGCCTATCCTATAACATGGAACGCCTGGAGACGGCGGGCTCCAGTAACTATTTGAAGCTGTTCGAACGAAGCGGTAAGTATCAAGGAGGCGTTCCTGGTTTGGACTTTTAGAGTGCAAATAGCCGTCAGTATGCGGGCCCTCTAACACAAGAGAATGTCGCGTATCCGTTAGCCAAGACGAAGGTTAAACAGGACCCCTCCACAGATTAGGGCGTGTTTGTAAACCTACCTGGCCCACAGGCTCGAAGAGCCCGAAACAAGCCAGCCCAGGGCAACGCCCTGGGTATCGTCGGAAAACAGCGGAGCCCTGAAAGGGCGCAACAATTCTCGCGCAGAGCACCGGTGCCGCCCCTTTCAGGGCTGGTTTCATTGAATCCCGAAACCCAGGGCGTTGCTCTGGGCTGGGTTGTCTCAACCCTTCGGGTTTGATGGAACAGGAGTTTACAAACACGCCTTAGCAGTTTCTTTGGACAATCGCTCCCCAGACCAATCTGGTTGAGCTTTGATTTCGAAAACTGACCGACACCGCCATCCGGCGCGGTGTCATCGTCAGTGTAGCCGACTTGAGGAACGCCATCGAGTGCTTCCTCGCGAACGACAAAAAGGATATAAAAATCCTTGTCTGAACGCAAGCGTCAGAGACAATACTGACAAAAATGGGAAAAACGTAAAGTGTCTACGACCTGCCACAAAATAAGACATGAACAGTGAACTCGCTAGCTTCTTTCTAGATCGAGTCGTGAGGACATTCTCTTTCCTGAGCACTGAGCATGTTTTTGCTGCTCCTACGTTGGAGATTAATGATCAGATCTGCTTCGCCACTGTTACCTTCATGGGCCGCAATCTGGCAGTGGAATGCATTCTCGATGAACGCGAAGGCGACATCGATTGCAAGGTGGCCCGAGTTCTGAATGGAAAGAAAACGAGCCATTATGCGGTTGATGAGAACCGTATTAGAGTTCGCGAAGGAGTGGCTTCACTGCTGCGTCGTCGAGGTGTGCGGGAGAAGCTGTTTCGAAATGTCAGCCAACTCGATCTTCGAGAGCGAATCTCGATTACGCTCGCCGACTTCGCTCATATGCTGAAGACACACTGCGGAGACGTGTTGGATGACTCGCCGAGTGCATTGGCCAACTAAGGAAACACTGAACAATTGACGGCCCGCGCGCAGCCGTTGGCGCGCGCAGTTAGTAAGGAAATTTAGGCGCGGCGATGCGGCGCAGGCGGGGTGCGAGCGCCTGGATGAGTAAAATAGTTGTCC
>JAXDQW010000117.1:0-63417 GCA_034667665.1 Chthoniobacter sp. | reverse complement strand
CTTACCGCCCTGGCGGGACGCCTGCAAGACGATCCGGCAGGCGGGGACGCCTGCCCCACTTGCTTGCTCGCATGACCTCGCCGCTGCTGGCGCTCTTCGGGCGCGCGCTGCGGGAGGATATCCGCGGTCGCGCGACTTACTTTGCGCGGGCCGGGCTGGCCGGATTCATCCTCCTGGTGATGCTCGGGACCACTTTGTCCAATCAGTGGCAGGGGGCGCCCGGGCTCACCTTTTTTTCCATCATCATTTGGCTTCAGGCCGTGTCCATCACCCTCGCGGGGCTGAGCTACTTCGCGTCCGCCATCGCCGAGGAAAAGGAGGAGATGACGCTGGGGCTGCTGCGGATGACGAATCTCAACGCGCTCTCAATTCTCCTCGGCAAATCGACCAGCCGGCTCTGCGGCGCGCTCTTCCTGCTGACCGCGCAGTTCCCCTTCACCCTGCTCGCCGTCACCTTCGGCGGGGTGTCGGTCGAGCAAGTCGTCGCGGGTCACCTCGCGCTTGGCGCCTACACATTCTTTTTGTGCAATCTGGCGTTGTTCGCGTCGGTGATTGCGCCGCGCACGGCCGGGGCGGCGGTACTTACTCTGCTGGTGCTCGCGTCCTTTTTCGGGTCCGCGCCGCTCTTGCAATGGGTTCACGACGGCTCCGTCGCCCGCGGATGGCTCACCGAGGATGCGGCGGTTTCCGCGACGCTCCAAACGATCGTGGCTTCGCTGAGCGAGGCGTCGCTGTTCACTCGATTGCGCCAGGTCCTCGGGACCGGCTTTTCCGGGGCGCCGGCGGGCGGGCAGGTCGCGAGCAATCTCGTTCTCGGCGTTGGCTGTTTTCTCGCCGCCTGGGCGGCGTTTCCGTTCTTTTGCGATCGGGCGCTCGACGGCGCGGTGGCCGCCCCCGACGGGAAGCGGAGCTTCCTCGGGGTGCGCTTCGCTCGTCCGCCGCGGCCCTGGCGGGACGCGCTGGCGTGGAAGGATTTCCATTTTCTCTGCGGCGGCACGCCGGGCTTCATCCTGCGCTGTGTGGGGTATGGGACGCTCGCCTCGCTGGCGCTGATCTCCTCCGGCGTGATCATGGGTCCAGTGGGGGGCGGATTCTTCGCCATCGCGAGTCTCAGTTCGCTCGGCTCAACGGCCTTTGCCGTCGAAATCGCCGTGCTGGCCTCGCGCGTTTTCCGCCAGGAACTCCGCGAGCAGACGCTGGCCGGTCTCGCCTCATTGCCCTTGACGCTGCGGCAGATGGTTTATGCGAAGGCGCGTGGGAACCTTCTCGCCGCGGTTCCGAGTGCGGTCTGCGCCGCCGCGCTGCTTGGGCTGCAGCTTGCGTCCATGGTGGGGCCTGGCGGACCGAACGCGTTCTGGTTCATGACGATCACCAGTCTCGTCAGCAGCCTGATCGGGACCGCCTTTCTCGGATACCTGGTTGCCTGGCTCTCCCTCCTGCTGAAACGCGGCGCGCTGCCCCTTGCCTTCATCCTCTCCCAGAGCGTGGCCGTTCTGGTCTCGTTCGTCGCCATGGCCTGGGTGTTCACCGGCGGCAACCGCTGGACGGGCAGCGGCCTGGGGATTCTCTACGGAATCATCCCGGTCGTCACGTTCGGGCTGTACCTCGGCGCCACCATCGTCCTGCACCGCCTGATTTTCCGGCGGCTCGAAGCGCTCGCCGGCGAGAATTGATCGCATGTCTTCTCCGCTGCTCGCGCTTTTGGTCCGGTCGCTGCGCGAGGATGCGCGGGGCAAGCTGACCTGCACGGCGCGGGCGGGCCTCGTGTTGGTGGTGGCGGTGTTCATGGTCCTCACCGTCCTGACCACCGGCTGGGGCGGGGCGCCGGGACTCCAATTCTTCCAGGCGATCGCCTTCATCCAGATGGCGTTCATCACGCTGGCCGGATGCAGCTACTTTGCGTCGGCGATCACCGAGGAAAAGGAGGAGCAAACCCTGGGGCTGCTGCGCATGACCAACCTCGATCCGCTCTCGATTCTCCTCGGCAAATCGACCAGCCGGCTCTGCGGCGCGCTGCTCCTGCTCGCGGCGCAAATCCCCTTTACGCTGCTCGCGGTGACCCTGGGAGGCATCACCTCCCGGCAGGTCTTCGCCGCCTACCTCGCGCTCGGCGCTTACGCTTTCCTGCTCTGCAATCTCGCGCTGCTGGCGTCGGTGGTCGCCAGGCGCACCGGCGGCGCGGGTCTGCTGGTCGCTGTGCCGCTGGTGACGCTGGGCCTCTTCGCTAAGCTTATCTTTGCACCAGCGAGAGTCCGGCTATCTCCCGCGTGGAGTGAATGGAACGGGCTTTGGAACTCCGCCGCGGGTGCCTTGCTCCCCTTGGACCGGATGGAAGCCATCTTCAGCACGACCTTCGCCGGGCCGCTGATCGACCGGCAGTTCTGGAGCAGCATCGTCGCCGGGCTGGCCTGTTTTTTCGGCGCCTGGCTGCTCTTTGAACGCTGCTGCGCGGGTGAGCCTGGCGGGGAGACGGGGATTCTGCGCGAGAGCGCGCGCCGGCGTTTCCCGCCGGGGCGCGTTTGGAGACGAGCCATTGTCTGGAAGGATTTCCATTTCATTCACGGCGGCCGGTTCGTGGCGGGGGCGAAGTATCTCGGCTATCCGCTGCTCCTGTTCGCCACCTTCTTCTTTCACTTCGACTCCTTCTCGATTCCAGAAACGGTCACCGAATGCGGAACGTTTCTGGTCTGGGTCGCGGGGTCGATCTTCACCTTCGAGCTCGGTTTCGCGGCTTCCCGGCTTTTCCGGGTGGAGACGCGGGATCGCACCTGGTCCAGCCTCGCGCTCCTGCCCCTTTCCGCCGACGCGCTGCACCGGGTGAAGCTGGCCGCGTGTTATCAGGCGTTGTTTCCATCCGTCCTCACCGTGGCGATTGGCATGCTGATCGCCTTCTGCGGATCGGTGATGACCAGTCAGAGCGGCGAAGAGGTGGTGGCCGTCATGCTCCTCTCGCTGGTCTTCGTCGGGATGCACTGCGTGCTTTTCTTTTACCTGGTCGCGTGGCTTTCGCTCTTCCTGCCCCGCGGCGCGCTGCCCCTGGGGATCGCGCTCATCTTCCTGTTCGATCTCCTTGGCGGGCTGCTCGGCCTGGCGACCTTGGGCCTCGGCTTCCTGGCGCTGCCGTTTGTTCCCTTGATCGCGGCCCGAGTTTTCAGGACCAGGCTTCTCGAGCGCCTCGAGCAACTCGCGGCCGAGGAGTGACATGGCGTCTAAAAATTCGCGCCGGCGATCGGAGCACAGCCATCCGTAGCTCGACTTTCCAAAGTCGAGAACGTGACGGCGCCTCACGATTCACTTTGGAAAGTCGAGCTACTGGCGTGGTGCCCCAACTCCGATGATGGGACGTGCTCGAAACTCACGCGGGCAGGGAATCGACCAAATGACCAAATGGAGCTGGAAACGGCGATGGGAACCGCCGAAGACGGTAGAGTAGGAGGGGGGTCGCGGGATGAGAGACCAAAATGGGAAACGAAGCGCACGGACCCTGCGCTGTTGAGTCGCCCGGCTTCGTTCGCCGGACCATGCACGCGCACGACCGGCGAGGTGGGGGTTTAATCACCGCTCGCTTAGAGACTGTGAAATAAGTCGAAAGCGCGGGTGGATGGCGTCGCTCCGCGCGCCATGCCAAAACGCTGCGCGTCAGCGCCACTCTGAGGAATGGGCCTTCGGCGCAGTCAAACGCATGCCGCGCGGAGCGACGCCATTACACAGTCTCTTAGAGAGTCATCTCCGTGAGCTGTTTGGTCGCAATGCCAATGGGACGATCCAGCGGAATGCCGGCACACGCGAGCAGCGTGGTGAGCAGGTCGCCTTGATTGCCTTTGGTGTCGGGCAGGAAGCGCCCCGTCCTGATGGTGCCACCGCCCCGTCCGGCAACGATGAAGGGAAGGTTTTCCCGGGCATGCTTGTTCCCGTCCTCGAGGCCGGAGCCCCACATCATGATGCAGTTGTCGAGCAAGGTGCCGTCGCCTTCCCGCAGGCTGTGCATCTTTTTCACCATGTAAGCGAACTGGGCGATATTGAAGGCGGTGATCCGGGCGACCTTATCGACCGGCTCGGGCCGGTTGTTGTGATGGGTTTGGGAGTGATGCTCCTCCTTGAATCCGAGTTCCGGATAGGAAACGCCGTTGGGCGTGGAGCCAATGTAGGTGCTGACGCGAGTTGTGTCGGTCTGGAACGCGAGCACATTGAGGTCACACATCACCTGCATATACTCGCTGCGTTTGTCGCCCTCAGGAATTTTGATCTCGATGGGTGGGGAATCCGAATCGCTGCGTTTGCTGACGCTGACGCCGGCCTTCTCCAGGGCCGCCTCTTTTTGGCGATATTCGATGGCGGCAATGCGGCGTTCCACGGAGCGCACGCTGTCCATGTATTCATCCAGTTTGTGTTGGTCGCCCTGGGGCAACTTCCGGCGGAGGTCCTTGGCGCCGCCGATGACCAGGTCCAGCATCTGTCGATCCAGAGCGTCCGCCTGGGCGAGGTGTCCGGCTTGGTCGGACTTTCCAAAGAGCCGGTTGAGAACGCTGCGTGGATTGGTCTCGGCGGGGACGGCCTGGGTGGCCGAGCGAAAGCTGCAGTGCGAATAATATCCCTCGTTCAGTCCCGCCTGATTTTCCTTGTGCGTCTGCGGCATCGTGGCCAGCTCCAAAGACGGCAACGACGTGAGCGCGCCCACGTAGTTGGCGGCGATCTGATCCGCGGAAATCGCGATATTGATCTGATTCCGTCGGTCCGCATCCGGCAGCGCCGCCGTCAGCCAGGTGGACAATTCGAGCGCATGAGGGGCGCCATTGAACGGCGCGATCGGAACTCCCGAGATGCCCTTCATCATCAGGCACTGGTCGAGCACGGGACGCAGCGATTCCAATGCTGGGGGCGGTGCCGACAGGAAACTCTCCGGATCCGTAGGCCAGAATTGATCCATGATCACCCCGTGGGGCATATACATGAAGCCGAGGCGAACCGGTGGTTTGACCGCCTTCCGCTTCCCTGTATCCGCCCAGCCCATGGATTCCAAAAGCGGGAGCGCGAGGGAGGCTCCGATCCCTTTCAGGCAGGTGCGACGATTGATGAGGAAGTTATTTCCCATAGGATGAAGAGGCGACTGGTTCCTGGATGCGATGGTTGACGAAGGGATAACTGCTGACGATCTCGGAAATTAGCGTCTGCATGCGGTAGCCATCTTTGGCGATGGTTTCCATCAGGTGATCCATCACGATTTCGTCATAGCCTTCCAACTGGCGGCAGAGGGCATAAGCCAGAAGTTTCTCCGTCAGGTTTCGCGCGAGTTCACCTTTTCGTGCGGAGATGATGACTTTCAGTTCCTTGGGAGAGGAAAAGTGCTTTCCACCCGGAAGCTCGCCCACGGCGTCAATCGCCCCTCCCGTATCGTCCTGATCGCGCCAGCGCCCGATGGCATCGAAGTTCTCCAGGCCGAAGCCGATGGGATCGAGGATCTTGTGGCAGTTGGCGCAAACCGCATTCGTGCGGTGCAGCTCCGTGCGCTGACGCAGGGTCAGATTCGCGACCGTCTGCTTGTCCTGTTTTTCCAAGGCCGGAACGTTCGGCGGGGCCGGCGGCACGTCTTCCCCCAGCACTTGTTCCAGCACCCACACGCCGCGTCTGACCGGGCTGGTGCGGTTGGGTAAGGAGGTCGTCGCCAGAATGCCGGGCATTCCCAGGATGCCGCCGCGATTGGCATCCGTAAGCATCACCTTGCGCATCTCCGGTCCGGTGACGGTTTTTTCCAGGCCATACAGGGTGGCGAGGGTCCCGTTGAGGAAGGTGTAATCACAATCCACGAAACTGACGACGCTGCGGTTTTCCCGCACGATGCTGTCAAAGAACAGACGAGCCTCGTCATACATCGCCGAGCGCATCTCGCGGGTCATTTGGGGGAATTTGGCGGTGTCGAAGGTCTTGCTCTCCAGACCCCCAAGGCCCAGCCACTGCGCGCCAAACCCATCAAACAACGCCCGGGAACGATGATCCTCCAGCAAACGCTTCACCTGCGCCTTGAGAATCGCCGGCTCGTGGAGTTGACCGCCATCGGCCAGGGCGGACAGCTCCGCATCGGGCATGGTCGCCCACAACAGATACGACAAACGGGACGCCAGTTGATAGTCATCCAGGGGAACAATGGTGTGACCTGATTCAGCCTCCCTGGCCGGGGTGATAAAGAGGAACTGCGGGGAAACGAGGACCGCTTTGAGCATCAAGCGCAGGGCCGCCGGGTAGGCGAGTTTGTTTTCGCGTGCCAGATCGAAGACCCCCAGCAGGACATCCAGTTCCGCTTCCGATGGGGGCCGGCGATAGGCGTTTCGGGCCAGCGCGCGGGCGACCGTTCTCGCCGCCGCCCGGAGATCCGTCCCTGGCGCTGGCGGATCACCGAACAGACGCTTTTGCACCGCCGTGGGCGGCGCATCCTTGGGGGCCAGAATCCGCTCCAGCACTTCATTGGCGATCCCGAGATACTGCTCCGATTGGAGCGGTGACAGCGTATTCAGATACCCCTCGCCGAACACTTCATCCGGCAGCTCCTGGGCGACCGCCGGATCCACCTCGAAGAGATCGTGCAGAGTGTTGCCATACTCCACCTTGGTCAGTCGGCGGATCACAAAAGGACCTGGATCCTTCGAGCTGAGAAACTTGATCTGGCCGACCCAGTCCATGAACTTCTGCCGCTCCTCATCCGTGGGCAGATTGTCCGCGTCGTCCGGCGGCATGTCATGGGCCACCACGGTGGCGAGAGCCTGCTTCCACTGTTTGCTGGAGGCCGCATCGCCGGGCCTGCTGAGCGCTGATTGGAAGTTGACTCCACCCTTCTTTTTTTTATCCCCATGGCATTCCCCGCAGTAGGTCTTGACGAAGGGAGTGACCCCCTCACGAAAGGACTTTTTGGCCTCGGCCTGAAGCGCGGCGAAATCCACGTCGTCAGCCGGCTCCGCCTGGCCAGGCCTGGCCGGTGAGAACGCCAAGCCAAAGAGGATCATGGCCATCACGCGACTGCGAAAAGTTACGGGGGTTGTCATCTTCAGCTTGGCACTATGTCACGGATGATCATCCGTTGCTCTACCTGAATTGAAGGACCGCGACACGCGCGGCATTCTGACCTGGAGGTCATTGCAATCGCCTCGAACCCAGAGCCGCGGATCCGCTTGCGATTGGGGTTGCGGGCGGCTATGAACTTTGGAGTCATATGTTGGCGCTCGTCACTCACCGAAGTCACCGTCGGATCGACCGTGCTGGGGGCCTTTTGCGGAGCGTTTTCAGCAAGCCGGGGTGGCGAAATTGGCAGACGCGCCAGACTTAGGATGTGAGGCGTCTCCAGAGTAAATTGGCAAATCTGTGATACAGAGTTGTTACACGAGACGGCACTCCAGCGCGCTTTGCCCGGTCCTTTTTACCACATATTCCCACATTTTTTGCAGAAATACTGTTTGCCGGCGCTGCCAATCCAACCTCCGTAGGCAATTCGAGTTAAAACGCCTAATCTTTCGCCATTGCCCCCGTCGGGACATCTAGGGCAGTGACCCGCAAGTCTTACAAACGTTCTTTCAGAGCGTCCCGCGGCTTGTTCGCGAGGCGCACCGCAATGGACACAAGCTGAAGCTTGGTCAGAAATTCTTTTGCCGCATTCTTTGCAGGTTATGAGTGCCATATAAGGTTAAGCGGTAAAAAAGTGTCGTTTAGGTCGCTACTTTACCGCGCAACCGCCGTTGCGACAATAGGGCAGCTCCCGTCACTCCCAGCAAAAGAAATGAGGATGGTTCGGGAACAATGAATGCGGTGACGCTAAAATTTGCAACGTTCGGCACGTACTCTGCGTTCCCCTGATTCTCCTCGAAAAAATAGTATCCTACGGCTTGAACGTTTGAAAACGAACGTGCGGTAAAGTTTGCCGTAGCCGAGTTGAACCGAATGTCCGTTTGCGGTGTGTAGGACGCCCAGAGCGTGCTAGCATTCGGATCCAGCAATGTCGCGGAGGCACTCACAACAGTCTGCGACAGATAAAAGTTGCCACTATCCTCGACAAGCCACCGGGTCGGTGAAACGTAGCTTGCCTGCGAACTGGGGGCCAAAGTGAACTGGCTTGTTGAATTGAACGTTACAGTTTTGTCGCTACTACCGTTCAAGAAGTCTTCCTTCTTCCAAAATATCACCCCTTGGGCTGTGCCGCCCGGTTTGCCGAGCCAATGGAACATTATAGCATCCCCGCTGCTGGAATTCCAAATGCCGCTGACGAACGTAGTCCCAGGAGCGTCGAAAAATCCCGAGTTTGTTCCTTGGGTTCGTCCGCCGCCATAGAAAGTTGCGCTCGTTCCGGAATATGACGCGCCGATACTCATTACAGGCGTAGTCTCCGAAAAACCAGATAAGTTCGTGAACGTCTGGTTGCTTCCAACGTAGTTTCCGCCCCAATTGACGACCGTAACCCCGCTGCCCCGCACTGGAGCAACCGACAACCCGAAAAGCAAACACAGGTAACTTATTCTTGCAATATGCACAAACGGTTTCCCTTGTCAGTCACAACTCCTGCTTTTCCCTTTAGAGAATCTCAGTGCTTCTGTTGAAGAGCCTTAATCTCGTTTTCCTTTGCGATTCTTAGGTCGCTCGTAGTTTGCTGAGCTTGAAAGTAGTTGCGGCGTTCCTCGTTGCTCATTCTCGCAACCGTTGTTGATTGCTTCGAAAGCTGCTCTTCCTTCGCTCTTAGCGCCCACACTTCGGTCTGCAAACTTTCTCGTTGTGCTTGTGTTGCTTGGTTTTGGGAAAATCTTGCGGCGGAATCAGCGAAACTTGAGGAACCGGACAGGCCGGAACGTCGAAGCGCCCTTTCCTCTCTTGTTTCCGATTTGTTGTAGGCTGGCCTATCGAGCGGGTTTTGATATCCAGAGGTTTGAGCCACGGCGAAAGCTCCGTAGAAGGCAAATCCCAAAGCGAAAACTGACACGATCAAACGATTTGTTTTCATAAAAACTCCGTGTGCGATAATCGCACAATGGATGCGCCCCATTCCGCGAAGTGTCAAGCGTGCAAAATCCGCACGAAACACGGGGGCAACGAAACGTTATCGGAAAGAGAATCCGCGAGGCCCGTCGTGCTCACAAGCCGCCCGTTTCGCAGGAGGATTTGGCCGCCCGCCTCGCGGCCCGTGGCGTCTATTTTGACCGCTCCGCAATCTCTCGAATGGAAGCAGAAAGGCGGTTTGTGCGCGATTACGAGGCCCTAGCAATCGCCGACTGCCTCAGGGTGTCGATCGCATGGCTTTTTGGTCGCGAACGTGACAAAGCGCGGAAAAATGCCGGGCAGTACTACGCTATTAGCAAAGTTGCGTGCATTCGACCGGCCGGAGTTGACCGGCAAATTCACTGTCACTATCGAGGCGCTCGATCCGATCGAGCATGGCATCTTCCTCGACTTTTGACGGAAGCGCCTCAGGCGCTACTTCCCGGACCGCGTTAACTAGCTCCTCTCTGCTGGGAAGCTGGAGCTTAGCGACCGAGTCAATCAAGGGTTCCATGAGCTTGATGGCGTTCTTCATCTGAGAGCCAGCAATCGCGGCCAATGTGGCATTTTGCCGTCCCGTCAGTATCCTCGTAATTGGCGCGAGCTTGTCTCTTGAAACCAAACTCCTAACCCAGAAAAACTGCTTAATGACCGGATGAGACCAGGCAATCGTCCCCGCCAGTTCGTCCTGGCTAAAAACGCCCGAATTCATCAAATCCAAATAAAATGTTTCGGGATCATGTGGTAATGACCGCGAGGCTATATGCTTTTGCAATAGTCGCTTGACGCAGCCAACTGTTAATGAAAGCTCTGGCTTTCCCGCCAGTCGCGTCAAGAATTCCCTTTTGCTCTCAAAGTCCACGGAATGAGCGGAATCAGAGTGACTGCCAAGTTGCAACTCGATGAAGCGCTCGATCAGACGCCCCATCGTTGGAGTGCTAAACTTTGTGGGGGTTAACTGACACTCTTGGAGCAACATTGCAACCGTGAACGGACTGTCAGGAAGTCCTGAACTTGCTAGAGATCGTGAAATGAATGAATGCGCCCGGTCCGTAAACGTTATCCCCTTCCCAGTCTGATCCAAAGATCGGAGGAATTTCGGAATTGATGCGTAATCGACCCCTGTTATGTAGTAATCGTCGATACCAGAACGAACAAATGAACTATGCGCTGTGCCCAGCACCGTTATCTCGTTTGGATTCAATTCCAGCAATTCATCTTGGCGCTGCTTTTCTAATTCGTCAAAATCATCAATAAGCAAAATTGCTCGATTACATTTTACTAATTCCTGGATATCCCTTGGCGAGAGGCTTGGCAATACCTTCGATAAAATCGAATGGATTGAGCGTGCCCCCTCTTTAAGTTGGGTGGTTGTGAGCATGAATGGGAGGCTGAAAGTTTCGGCAACAAGGCACTGTAAGTGTTCCAACAAATAGGTCTTTCCACAGAGGTCATTGCCCTTTATCAACGTATGCGCTGGTTTGCTAACTATTGCTTTTAAGATTATTCCCTCACGCTTCGGAGAAATCCTCCTGTTGTGAACTGCGAGCCGTGTAAGTGAGCCTGTATTGTTACGTGAAAGAGTCGGTAGCAAAAAGTTCCGTTTCGGATTTAGAGGGACCCCGAGCAGTTTGAAGCCTTTGGCGATCGGATTTGATTTGCTAACAATATACTGAGCTAGCGCACACTGGGGTATTTTCGCGATGAGATCGGGACAAAATTTCTCAAGAAGAGCAAATACCGTTGTTGCCTTTGATACCTGTATCTTCAATCGCCCGCCTGGAGCTGTGAATTCCTTTTCCGCGTCCTCCGTTATGTGAGCGGATGTCCACAAGTCAACATTATCAAGGCGCACTTTGTCACGTTGGAGAATGAATTCATGGTCCATGGCGGCTTCACACTCCCGCTTGACATCGAGACTGGATAGAGACGCGCCGTCACCCGTTCTCGTAATCCCTTTGGACTTAACCTGAATGCCCACAATGCGACGTTTAAGAATGGTGGTTTCCACTAACAAGTAGTCGATACCCTTGTCGTTTCTCCCGTGAATATTCTCAAACGCGTCGATCACACCCGCTTTCTTCATTTTACTGAATAGTTGCTTGAGAATTTCATCTCGGAACTCTGGTTCAGTGAGAGAACTGAGCCAAGACTCCCCTGCGTTGGTATCCGACAAAAATGCAGGTGAAATGATGGGCCCGGGGAGCTTTTTCTTCTTCATTCGCGCATGATAAACAAACGACGCAATCGAATGGAAGCCAAATGGCGCCCAGAGAGAGGACTTCACGACGCGCAAACAGAAGGGTGCATTTGGGGCACCCGCGGGTGAACGGTCGGAGAAATTCGGTGGTACTATCCTTCCTATTCATTCGCTGCGCTCATTACAAAGCAAACCGCTCCGCAAAAGCGATAACTGCCACCTTCCCCGGAAAAGATTTGATTTGAGGCCAGGGACTCTTCCATTTATTCGCTGCGCTCATTACTGGAAGATGACTCCGCTTCGCTCCGTCAAAGCCTCTCTTAAACTATTCTTATCAGATTCTTAACCGGTGCGCGCCAGCGCATGAGGAACGAATGTGACGAAAGGTTCGCGAATTTATGAGCGGACATAGCAATGCCCTTAGCCGTAACCGTGAGATATTTCAAAACTCGGTTATAGGTTAAGGGGACATTGAATCCAAACGTTGCATATCGTTTGGACCACTTACTCAGAGTATCTTCCAAGTAAAGAAGCGGCCTGCTAGGATTGCCGGGGCAATATGTAGCGGAGAAAGGCACAATCTCTTCAGACGGTAAAACTCCAAAATCTTCCAGCGGAAAATCGGCTGCTCATGCCGGATACTCGCATCAACCGTAATCCCATAATGATGTTTTTCTCCGTGCGCTCGCATTGCAATTAAGCTGTCCTGTTACGGACTCTTTTTTGTTACTATGCAGTAAAGTTGTTGGTTTCGGGGAGACTAACCCCGGAGATTTCTACTATTGAATCATGGAGTTTCCCACTACCTCAACACCGACGCATCGGCGATTCATTAAACTTTTCCGCTATCATTCCTCGGCAAGTTTCCGCTTTGTAAGAGCGATTTTCAACTGACGTACTCTATTTACACTAAAAAACTTTCTGACATGAAGAAATCTGCATGTTGAGTCAAGTTTTTCGGCAAAAAGGTCACTACTACATATATGGTTTTGGCGAGCAGCTTTTGAACAACTATTTTCGGGAAAAACGGATTTTGACAAAGAAAAGTGCGAATCTGACAAAATAAAAGTGTAAATACACTTATGAATATCAATATCTTCCCGGCGGTTTACGCTATCTCAGGTGCTTACGTCTCCGGCCCAGCGAATCCTTGGCTCCCGAGTCCGACCGCGGCTTTTGACCGCCCAAATCCCCCGTCGGGCGCGCCGCTTCCGTGTCTTTACATTGGAGCGTCTATTTACCCTCAGTTGCGTTTCGACAAACAACACGTCCCTGCGCTTGACCAAAACCGGCATTACAACGAATCCCTGCAAAATGCGTGGAATCAGTACGGAGCCGCGAGTTTTGTGCTCTTGATCCTCGAAACTGTCTCAAATGCGGCGATGCTGCCCGAGCGGGAAAAGGATTGGCTTTTAAGGTTCAAGGAGAAGGAAATTCTGTTTAATCGGACATTGAGCGGAACCCCAGGGATGCGAGGAAAGAAACATTCGGAGGAGGCGAAAGCGAAGATGTCACGCGCGAAGCGTGGAAAGCAGCCACCCGACAACCGAAAGGAATACTGTTTCCGTTCGCCCAGTGGAGAAGTGTTGCAGGTGAAGGGACTTCGCGAATTGTGTGCGGCTCACAATCTGAATATCAGCCACATGAGCAAGGTGGCGCGAGGGCTGTTAAAGCAGCACAAGGGGTGGACTTCTCCCGCGCCGGCTGTAAGTGGAAACGAAACAAGTCTCCGGATTGCCGGAATGGAGAATGAAAAGGAGACGCCTGTCCGCCCCGATGCGGAATTTTGAGCTTTCCAGATTTGATTAATCGGTAGAGGGGTCCGACTTGTGCTCTGGGTAATCCAAAGAGCGTTCTTTTCCTACGGAGTTCCGACGAGATCAGTAAAGGCGATTCAGGCAGTTTGAAACGGGCTGTATTCAAAAAATCTATCTGCAATTCGCTAATGACTTTTCACTGAGGGGAAAGCCTCGATATGCTTCTTGGAGTGTATTCACGAAAACACTTGATTCACCCCAGGCGTTTTACCGACGGGAATTTTGGCCCGCCAAGAAAGCCAGCACTGGCAGGATAATGGGAGCGATGTTTTTCCAGAGCAACTCGCAGTGTGCGGAGTCGAAAAAGAACGCAGCGATACCTCCCAAGAGGCAAATACCCATGACTGACGCGAGGATCAGCAGTCTTCGATTTTCAAGTTGAACTTGCCCGTTCGCCAATATTCTCGCGGTATCCGGATTGTGCGGACGTGGGGTGTTTTTTTTTTGCCCAGTCGCGTGGGTTTTTGGCACGCAGATTTCAGCGGGAGTCCCCGATCCATTCCCAGAGAAGACCGGTTTCGATCGTCTCAAACTGCGATTGAAGCGCGTAGCCATTATGAGAATCCAACGTAACAAGTTCTGTGCCACCCCCGAAGTGGAACTAAATGAGACTCAACTAGCGTGATTCGCTCTGAAGAAACAAACCTGCGAAGCCAATTCGGTCCCGCTCCGGGCGAGTCTCGGCTCCCAGAAGCCTTAATACGGTTTCACTGCTAAGGAGCGTCCCGGCCCCCCCCGCAGAGGGCAACAATTCTAAAGAATTGTTGTTTGCGTAAGGCGCAGAAGCCTGTATCTATCAGGGATGGCCAACAAAAACAGCATTCCGGTTTTCGCGTATCTGCGCGTTTCGAGCAACGGGCAGGTGAAGGGGCACGGTTTCCAACGGCAGGAGGAAACGATTTCCCGATTCGCGGAAGAGAACGGTTTTTCCGTGATGGAGACTTTTCGAGACGCCTTCACCGGCACGGAAGCCGACAGGCCGGAGTTTAATCGCATGGTGGCGACGATTCTCGGCAATGGCGTCCAGACGATTCTGGTTGAGTCCCTAGACCGTTTGGCGCGGGACGTGATGGTTCAGTCCCTCCTGCTGTCAAAACTCGCCCAGCATGGCGTTACGCTCATTAATTGCGTCACTGGCGAGGATGTGACGGCATCCATGAGCGAAGATCCGATGCGGAAGGCACTTATCCAAATTCAGAGCGTTTTTAGCGAACTTGAAAAATCGCGTCTCGTTTCAAAGCTCCGTCGAGCGCGTGATGCAAAAAAGGAACTCATGGGCAAATGCGAGGGGAGGAAGGCTTTTGGAGAGAAACCGGGCGAGGCCGAGACAGTCGAATTGATGCGCTCGTTGCGCCGGAAGCGTGAGGGCAAGAAAATGAGCTTCGCTAGAATTGCGGAGACATTGAACGAACGGAACATTCCAACTCGCACGGGAGCCCGTTGGCACACAACGACCGTTAAGAACATCCTTTCCCGATAAGCCCCCTTATTTGGAGCAAGATTCATTTTGATTTCGTTTCGTTTGTTTCGTTTCAAAACAAAACGATTTGCGTGCTGGAATCTTCGGCTAGACTCCATTCGACACTGGAAGCGAGTACGCGCGGATTAATTTTGAAACGCGGCTAAGCTAAGAAACCCCCAAATTTACAGAGAAGAAAGCCGATTTTGCCCGTGGTACGCCTGGTGTTCAAAAGTGGGGCAAAACCATTGCCGGAATTAGCGGATTCAATTCTATAAAATAGCGCCTTCCTGCGATTTTCTGCCGCCTAGGAGGCGTTTTCCTCGCTGAGACGTGCCGAGAGAGCCCAACGCGCAGGTGGGCTATCCTAATCAGTTCCCGAAAACAAAAACTTGTGGGGATTCATAAATCGTGCCATCCGGAAAGAAAACGCTTGACATTTTAACTTTCCTGTGTATGCTTAGCCGCATGGCGGGTAGTCCTACCAACACAGTTCAAGAGTACGTCGCATACTTTCCTTTACAGGATGAGCGGGAGAGCCTCCTCGCGTTCAGTTTCAACGCGGACGGGAAGCCGAACGTCGTCGCCGATTTTCGCTCGGATAGGGACAAGCTCGCCTTACTGCATCTCGCTCAAGTCGTCATTGCGCAGTTTGGCAGAGATATTGGGGATCTGGAAACCGCGTCTCTTTACCGCCAGGATGCGGCTTAGAGCCGGGGCGCCTTCCCGTTGCGATTTAATCGCTCCCGAATGCCGCGCTTGCTGGCTGCGTCACGTTCCGCTTTGAGTGCTTTTGCTTGCTCCCTTTGTGCGACGACTTCAGCAGGCACTATCTCCCAAAAAAGCTTCGCTTGTTCTATTGAAACTAAATCGCGGTAATTATTGTAAAGTAAATTTGCGTCTGGATGACCGAGCATGAACGCAGTCTTTGCCGCGTCTTCGTGCATCGCAACATGGTAAGAGGCGAAGGAGTGACGCATCGCATTCTGTGAATACGTCACTTTTGCTTCACGGCGAACAGCTCGCATTCTGTTGTCATAGTTCTTCGGTGCAACCTCCCCGTCGGCGCTGCATCTCATCAGCCATTCCATAGCATTTGTCGAAATTTCGTTAATACGGCGCTTTCGCTTCTTGGTTACTGCCCCTTCCAAGTGAACCCGGCCCGTCTCAAGTCGCACGTCTGCCCAAGTGAGGCGTTCAACCTCTTCGACTCGCACGCCGCAGAACAACACAAGCGTCATGCACGCACATTCGGCCTTGCGGTTGTTGTCGAAAGCGAATTGCAACATCGCTTGCGCCTGCTCAACGGTCAGGAACGTGGTCTTGCCGTCCCCGATCATCGGCTTTTCAATCCGTGCCTGCGGGTTCATCGTGCAATGTCCCTCGCGAATTAGGAAATTGAAGAACACATCGAGGCTTTTCAGATAGTTAAGGACCGTCTTAGGTGCGCGCTCTTTGCCGAAAATGAAGCGGCGCATTTCTTCGGTGGAAATCTCGCTTACGATCCGGCCCGGAAATGCCCGTTGCAGTGGGCTCAAGTAGCTATCAGCAATTGCCTTGATGTAACGCGGTCTTCGGTTCGCTCGCTTCTTGGCCTCCAGGAACTTCCGTGCGGCCTCTTCGACTGTAATCGGCCCCTTCGGAGGCATCGCATACCGAATGTAGAAATCAGCAACATCTAAGATCGAGGCGTTGAATGGTGCGAGCCTTTCGAGCGCCAGCAGAATTTCCCGTTTGTTCACTGCCGCCAAATCCTGCAAGGCCCCAAGATTGCGCTGCTGAATTTCGGCGTCCCACTGCGCTTTGCATTTTAACGCCTCAACCTCGTGGCGGTAGTCTTTTGTCCGGCGTTTCCCGTTGACTGTCCCCATGTCCACCCGAAATGTCGTGTTGCCACTCGGGAGGCTGCGTCTGTAGATTTTCGCTTCTCTTTTGACCTGCATTTTCAAAGCGTATCACAAAGCGTTACACGCGCCAAGACAATTCTGGATCAAAACAGCCCATCCAACAGAGTAAAAAGCCGGGGTGGCGAAATTGGCAGACGCGCCAGACTTAGGATCTGGTGGAGCAATCCTTAGGGGTTCAAGTCCCCTCCCCGGCACTTCCTCAGGTCTAAACCGCTCGAAGAAAGCAGGAGACGGTAAGTTTGGGACGTTTATCGCCTCGGGTCACGCGGAGCGCTACTGGCCCGGGCCTTTCCGCAAATAAGCTTCCGTCTCGGGCGCCACCCGCGCGAGTTCCTCCGCGACAATCCGGCCAAATTCGAGGCTGCCTCGCGCCGTGAGATGAGTTCCGTCGTGGCGCGCCGTGGTGGAAGGCGCGGGGAGGTCGATGTCGGTGGGCGCAGGCTTCGAGGCCGCAGGGTCTCCTTCGGTGTTCGCGGCGGGCTCGGTCAATGGCTTCGGCAGGATCTTTGGCTCAAACGGATCCACGCCGGTCGGGCCGAGTTTCTCGACCAGTTCGATGCTGCGCGCATACAGGTCGATGAGGGGCACGTGCTGCTCGAGAGCGACTCTCCGGGCGGCTTCGGCGTAGGGTGCGAGCTCACCGCGTATCTTTCCGTCGGGCCGAAAAATCCGCCGCGTCAAGGAGGTGACGAGGATGGGTTTCGCGCCGGCTTCCCGCGTTTCCGCGATGAAGCGGGTCAGGTTCTCCGCGTAAGTCGTCGCTGGGTCGGTTTCGCGATTCGGACCTTTGCCGGGCCCGTCGTTGTGACCAAATTGGATGAGCACGTAGCCCGGTTTTGCGGCGAGCACCTTTTTCCACTGCCCGGTCTCGCGGAAGCTCTTCGAGCTTTGGCCGCCGCCCGCGAAGTTCTCGCACAGCGCCTCGGCACGGAGCCTCTTTTTGAACCCGAAACCCCAGCCGCCCTCGTCCTTCACCGTGGAATCGCCGGCCAGCGCGATCCGCACCTTCGGCTCCCACGACGGCGGTGCGGCCGGGCCAGGTCCGGTCTTCTCGAGCCTCGTTTTCCAGGCCGGCAGATCCTGGTCGAGGAGCGCTTGCGCCCAGTCGCCCGTCCACGCGTAGCCGTGACGCGACCAACCGACATTTTCGATGCCGAGCCGCGGGATACTATCCATGTCGGACCACAGCGGTTGGTTCGTGGTGATGTCGTAAAACCGAGCCCACAGTGGTTTCGCCGCCGGATCGTTGATCGCTTCGAAATTCTTGCCCGCGCCGTTTTCGTCCGGATGTTCGACCACGCGCCAACCTTCGATCCGCGCCGACTCGAGCCAGGCGATCGCCGACTCGATGGCGCGCACGATTTCCGGACTCGGCCGGTCCAGGCTCATGAGCAGGCGCACGATCTTCACCGACTCCGCTCCGCTGAGGGACGTCAGCTCGAAACGCCGGGCCGGTCGCGGACTGAAGTCGATCTCGTCATGCTGCGCACACCACGCGGTCAGCTTGCCCTTCACCTCGATCTGGCATTTCAGGATGCACTCGATGCCGCGCTGAAACGCCGAGCGCGCCGCACGCCGCCGTTCGGCGTCGAGCAAGTCAAAGGTGTCCGCATCGCCCACCTCCCGAAGGAGCAACAGGATGCGCACCATGGCGTCGTCGTTGAAGGTGATGTGCCGGTGATACTGGGCGTCCGGCGGATACGACTGCGGCCAGCCACCCGTCGGATACTGCGCGATGAGAACGTAATCGATCCCGTTCTCGACCGCGCGGAGGTAGCGCTGATCCCTGGTCTCCCGAAACATCCGCGCCATGAAACGCACCTCGTCGGTCGTCGCGCCATTGTCGAAGATCGGCTTGAACTCGCCCACGAGATCGACGGGCTGCCCGGCAAACGGGGCTGCGGTGAGGTCCTTGTTTTTCGGCCAGCCGCCGTAGTCGGATTGATAGGAAAGAATGTTCGCTGCGACCGTCTTCGCTTCGTCGGTGGCCAACCACGAGTCCGGCTTTTTCAATAAACCATGGGTGTCGGCGGCCATGACGATCGGTGCGACCAGAATCTGGAGAAGCTGGATCTCGAATCGGCGGGTGAGCAGTTGGAGCAGGTTCATGATTTGGAGGGAGGTTTCGTGATGTCGTTACGGAAAGGCTGAGCGCTCAGCAATGCGCCGGGCAAAGGCTGCGCAGGAGCGGCCGCAGTTTCACCGTTCCGCGCCGGGATTCCAGCCGTCGTTGCCTGCGAGCACGTGCGCGGCCGTTTGCGCCGCGGCTTGCTCGGCGGTGATTTGCTTCGCCGCGGCGTCACGCCGGCTGACGTCGAGCGCGTTGCCGCCGAGATCCGTGCTCGCGAACTCTTCGAAGCGCAACGCTTCGCCCGTCGGGCCGGTGACCTGCCAGGCGGCGGGCATGATGTGCGCGCCCATCGCGCAGCGAATAAACGCGACGTGGCTCGCGGGGAACCGCGCGGTCTCGATGCGGGCGAGCCAGCATTTTTGCACGTCGGGCGCGGCCGTGAGCTGGCAGTCGATGAAAACGTAGCCGGAGCGGCCCGCCGGATTGCGCGCTTGGACGAGGTAGCCGTCGTGCATCGTGCGCAGCTCGCATCGCTCGAAGCACGCCGTCCCGTAGCCCCACACATAATCGACATCGCCTTCGATATGGCAGTCGGCGACATAGACGCGCCCGCTCAGGTTGAGCGTGTCCTGGAAGCTGAGGAAATCCGCCTGGCGCAACACGCAGCGCTCGGCGTTCACCGTGACGGCCTCGGCCTGCGAGCCTTTGTAGGGCGTCGTGTTCTGCACAGTCAGGTTTTCGAGCACAAAGTCGTCGCCCTCGACTCCGAGCACCGCCCGCTGGATCCAGCCGGAGTTGAGCTTTTCGTTGTTGGCGCAGGCGATGACCGTGCCTTTGCGATCTTCACCGACGAGGTGCACGTGGCGCCGTTCGCGCCCGACCCGCACGAGTTCTTCGTAGCGGCCTTGGCGGATGAAGATCGTCGCCGGCTGGGTGCGGTGCGGCTCGATCTGATCCACCGCCCCCTGCACGGTGCAGAAGTCGGCGCTGCCGTCTGCGGCCACAACGACTCGATCGGGATTGCGGGCCAGCGCGGCCTTCGTGGTGAACCTCCACCCATCCGTGAGGCCGGCGAAGTCTTTGAAGACACCGGGCTCGATGCGCACGAAATACGACTCACCGTAGCTGAGCGAATGCGCGCGCAAGCGGATCGATACGTTCGTGCCGTCGATGCGCACCGGCTCGTAGCGCAACATGAACCCGCCGCTGACTCCGAAACGATCCACATACTGCGCCTCGCCGAGCGTGACAGTCTCGACCCGCTGCCCATCAGTGGCGCGACATACTTCGATTTTGCCCGTGCTTCCGAGCACCGGCGGTTTGTCGAAGGTCAGCCGAAGCGCCGCGTCTATGCAGACGTTTCCGCCGGTCGGCCAGCGCTCGAGCAGCGCGAGTTCGGCCTGGGCCATCGTCGCTCCCGCCAGCGCGAGCAGGAGGATGGCGGTGAAACGACGAACCGAAAATCGATTGGAGATAAGGGCGGAACGAGTGTTCGGAGACATGGTGGGGAGCTTTCAATACTTCAAAACGGGGGCGGTGACACCGCAGCTTCCTGCATTGTCAGTGCAATTAACTGAACGGTATTGGTGGGCCAGGAGGCCCGGAAACGCCGACGATGTCCGAACTGGATCGCGCGCGCGGCGTCCTCCGCTGCCTGTCATCTGAGCGGAGCGGGGAATCATGGGCGGAGTCGAAGGACCTCCATCTTTCGTGGGTTCTCGTGCGGAGCGGGGATTGAGATACGCACCAAACACGCGGAAGTGCGTCATCGCCCTCATGCCGCCTTCGCCCCCTATCGGATATCTTAGAGCCTGTCATGAACTTTTTCCCTTAGTCGCCCTTAGGCGCACCTCTGCGGAAGAGGAGTGATGGAGTAGTGGAGTGATGACCGTGCGTTCCCAATACTCCACTACTCCGGGAACACGAAGCGGCCACCTGGCCAAAAGTGCATGACACGCTCTAGGCGGCACGGCGCTGGTCATTGCTGGCGGATACACTGCGGCTTCGCGCAGGAACCCACAGATATTGGAGGTCCTTCGACTCCGCCCGTGATTCCCCGCTTCGCTCAGGATGACAAGCCAGGGGCGACAGGGCACGCGCCAGTTGAGCGAGCCGCACGCTCCTCCAACAATGGAGCGCACGACACGCTCCCGTCCCATCGAATCCTCAACTGCTGACGGGTGATGCCGTTTTATCAATAACCGATGCCGAAAGCGGCGTTGTGGCGGCGGGTTCTGGTCGCCATATTCGACGCCGATGCCGCTCCCCCCGCGTTTCCATTCCCTCGCTCTCGGCTTGCTGGCCTTCGCCGTGCTGCCGCCTGGAGCGGTCCGTGCCCAATTGCCGGCGACCAATGCAGCCGCGGCGATTGTCGCCCGCATCAAGGCGCCAGGCTTTGCGCAGCACGACTTCGTCATTTCCAAGTTCGGTGCCGCGCCCGGCGAGGATTGCACCGAAGCCATCGCCAGGGCCATCGCGGCTTGTTACGACGCGGGTGGGGGACGGGTCGTGGTGCCGGAAGGAGTGTGGCTCACCGGTGCGATCCATCTAAAGAGCAACGTGAACCTTCACCTCGTCGAGGGCGCGACGTTGCGTTTCAGCCCGGAGCCGGCCAAATATCTGCCGGTGGTGCTCACCCGCTTCGAGGGGATCGAGTGCCTGAATTACTCGCCGCTGATCTATGCTTTGGAGCAGGAAAACGTGGCGATCACCGGCCAAGGCACGCTCGATGGCTCGGCGACCTGGGAGACGTGGTGGGCTTGGAATAACCGGGAGACAGGAACGCCGACCAGGCAGGTCGCCGCTCGCAAGCGGCTCGACCAGCAGGGCACGGACGGCACGCCGGTTGCGGAACGCGTTTATGGCGAGGGTCACTTTTTGCGGCCCAACTTCATCCAGCCGTATCGCTGCAAGAACGTGCTCATCGAAGGGGTGACGATCCTCAATTCGCCGATGTGGGAGATCCATCCGGTGCTTTGCACGAACGTGACCGTCCGCGGCGTGAGCATCCGCAGCCTTGGCACGAACAACGACGGCTGTGATCCGGAGAGCTGCAAAGACGTGCTGATCGAGGACTGCGTGTTCGAGACCGGCGACGACTGCATCGCGATCAAGAGCGGGCGCAACAACGATGGTCGGCGCGTCGGCGTGCCGTCGGAGAATATTGTCATCCGCCGTTGCACGATGAAGGACGGCCACGGCGGCGTGACGATGGGCAGTGAAATCTCGGGCGGCGTGCGCAACGTCTTTGTCGAGGACTGCAAGATGGACAGCCCGAATCTCGACCGCGCGTTCCGCTTCAAGTCGAACGCGGTGCGTGGCGGAGTGATCGAAAATATCTTTGTGCGCGATGTGCAAATTGGGCGCGTCGGAAAGGCCGTGCTCTCGGTCGAGTTTGATTACGAGGAAGGCGCGAACGGTCCGCACAAGCCGGTGCTGCGCAATGTCCAACTTACGAACGTGACCAGCGATTCCAGTGAGTGCGTTTCCATCATCACCGCGTTCCCCGGAGCGGTCATTGAAGGCGTGCGTCTCGAAGGCTGCGTTTTCCGCGGGGTCGAAGCGGCGGACAGCCTCAAACACGCCGGCACGCTCACGCTGCAGAACGTCACCATCGAGCGCGCCAAGGCTCGCAAGAAGTAACAGCCATGATGCCTCCCAATTCCGACCCCCTGGATACCTCCGACGCCGTCAAAGCCGCCGCCAGCTCTGCTCCGCCGGAGGACGATGCGGCGAGCATCACCGGCGAGGTGATCGCCGTGGCTCACTCCCACCCACCGCGCGGCATCGGCCGTTACCGCTGGGTCATCTGCGCGCTGCTCTTCTTTGCGACCACGATTAACTACATCGACCGGCAGGTGTTCGGGATCCTTGCGCCCGAGATGAAGAAGATCTTCGGCTGGACCGATACGAATTACACCGACATCGTTTTCTGGTTTGAAGTGGCTTACGCCATCGGCCTTCTCACCATGGGGCGGATGCTCGATTGGATTGGCACACGCCTCGGCTTCGCGCTGGCGATGATCTTCTGGAGCGGCGCTTCGATGCTGCATGCGGGAATGGCCAGTATCGCGGGGTTCTCCTTCGCGCGTTTCCTTCTCGGACTCGGCGAGTCGGGCAATTTCCCCGCGTCAATCAAGACAGTGGCCGAGTGGTTTCCGAAAAGAGAACGCGCTCTGGCGACCGGCATCTTCAACGCCGGCTCGAATGTGGGCGCCATCGTCGCGCCCCTGGCGGTGCCTTGGATCTATCTCACCTGGGGCTGGCAATGGGCTTTCATCGGCACCGGGGCGATTGGCTTTATGTGGCTCATCTTTTGGCTGCGTAGTTTTCATCCGCCGGACCACCATTCGCGCTTGTCCGCCAGCGAGCTCGCCTACATTCGCAGCGACCCCGGCGAAACAATTACGGAGAAGATCCCGTGGCTGCGCCTGCTGCCTCATCGGCAAACGTGGGCTTTCGTCCTGGCCAAGTTCCTGACCGACTCGATCTGGCGTTGGTATCTCTACCTGCTGCCGCTCTTTTTCAGTTCGCACTTCAAGCTGGATATCAAGAGCTTCGGCCCGCCCTTCATCCTGATCTACTGTCTGGCCGATGTCGGCAGCATCGGCGGCGGATGGCTTTCGGGCCGGCTGATCAAGCGCGGATGGTCGGTCAATGCGGGCCGGAAAACGGCGATGCTCATTTGCGCAGTGTGTGTCGTGCCGGTGGTGCTGGTCACGCAGGTGGAAAACATGTGGGTGGCGATCTGGCTCGTCGGCCTGGCGGCGGCGGCGCACCAGGGCTGGTCGGCGAACCTTTTCACTACGGCCTCCGATATGTTTCCCAAGCAGGCCGTCGGCTCCATCGTGGGCCTCGGCGGGATGGCCGGGGCGCTCGGCGCGATGGCGATTTTAAAGCTGACTGGTTACATCCTGCAGCGCACCGGCAGTTATACCGTGCTCTTTCTCATCGCCGGCTCGGCCTACCTCATCGCACTTGCGACCCTGCAGCTGCTGGCACCCAAGCTGGCCACCGTGAAGCTATGAAGGCGCGCGCGTCGTCGTTGAAATCCAGGATCGCTGCGCTGTTGGTCGTGGCCGGGCTGGTGTGGGACGCGCAATACGCGGCGGCTGAGCCCGTCGCCTCCAACGCGCCGGCCAAAGCGCCGAAAGCGGAAACGGCCTTCCCGTTGACTGGCTTTGCGACCGTCCCCGCCTACGGAATCAACACGACCACGGGCGGAGGAGCGGCGCCGGTGATCGCGGTGCGAACGGCGAAGGAGCTGCAAGCGGCCGTCGAGCGGACCGGGATCAACAAGAAAGACCCGCGTCAAAACCTGCCCCGCGTGGTGCGCATCGACGCGGACATCGATCTCGGCGAGCTCGCCAATCAGAAACCGGGAAATGAGCTCACCTCGGTCGGTGTGGTCAAGGTGGCCTCGGATACGACAATCTATTCGCTCGGCGCAGGCGCCACCATCCGCCACGGCACCATTGAGGTGCACGGGGCGCACAACGTCATCATTCGCAACCTCAAGTTCCGGGATCTTTGGGAACTCGACCCCACGGGGAAATATGACCGGTTCGGGTGGGACTACATCCGGATCGTCAATTCGGGAAAGACCCACAGCGATCACGTCTGGATCGACCATTGCGATTTCGAGAAAGCGTATGATGGCATGGTCGATATCACGCATGGCTCCGATTTGATCACCGTCTCGTGGTGCCGCTTTGCGGGCGATGAGCGCGGGCCGCAGAAAAAGGTCAGCCTGGTCGGCCACTCCTCCAGCGAGAACGCCGCGGTGATGGATCGCGGGCATCTCAACGTCACCTTCCATCACAATTTGTTTCAGAACATCGACGACCGCGCGCCGCGCGTTCGCTTCGGCAATGTCCATGCCTTCAATAACTTCATCGACGGCGCCAAGAACGCGAGCATCTCGGTGACGGGCGCGGTCACGCTGGTGGACCATTGCTTCTATCAGGACTGCCAGATTGCGACGACCTTCTCGCACGCGGCGGATGCCGAGGCCAAAGACAAAGGCGGCACCATCGTCATGGTGAACAGCCGCCAGGTCGATCCGCGTCCGCCGGCCACAGCCGCCACGGAGCGCGAGCAGTTCGAGATCGATCATAACTTCAAGAGCAACGCCGATCCGGCGGTCTTCCAGTTCAATCCGCCCGCGGAGTGGCCATGGGAAAATCGCCACGTCCTGCCTTACGCCCATCGCTCCGATTCGGTGGATGAAGTGCCCATGATCGTGCGGCGCGACGCCGGAACAGGAAAAGTTCCCGATGCCGAACTCATCAAGACCGGGCGATGAAAAAGCAGAAGAACGCTCTCCTCCTGCTCGGCTGGTATGCCGCCCTTGCTCTGTCCGGGGCCGTCATTCCAATCCAGGCTCAAACCGACGCGATGCGTCACGAGGAAATCTTGGTCAAAGCGCCGTTCGCGATGCCGCCGATCAAAGTGCCGGTGTTTCCCAATCGCGACTTTCTGGTCACGCAATTCGGAGCCAGGGAAGGCGGCGATATTTCTGAGTCCATTCGGAAGTCGATCGCCGCGTGCCATGAAGCCGGCGGCGGCCGGGTCGTGGTTCCGGCGGGGAAATGGCGCACCGGGAAAATCCACTTCCAGAGCAACGTCAATCTCCACCTCGAGAAGGGCGCCACGCTCTCCTTCAGCGACCAGCCCGAGGACTACCTGCCCGCCGTGCAGTCGAGTTGGGAGGGCTTCGAGTGCTTCAATTACTCCCCTCTGATTTACGCCTTCCAATGCGAAAACGTCGCTCTCAGCGGCGAAGGCACGCTCGAGGCCGGGATGGGCACGTGGAAAAAATGGTTTTCGCGCCCGCCGCCGCACCTCGAGGCGCTCATAAAACTCTACACCATGACTTCGACCAATGTGCCGGTCGAGCAACGCCAGATGGCCGAGGGCGAGAACCACCTGCGTCCCCAGTTCATCCAGTTCAACCGCTGCCGCAACGTCCTCATCGAGGGCCTCTCCATCCATGACAGTCCGTTCTGGACCATCCACCTGTTCCTTTCTGAATCCGTCGTCGTCCGCGGCCTCAACATCTCCGCCCATGGCCATAACAACGACGGCATCGACCCCGAGATGACGCGCAACCTGCTCATCGAAAACTGCCGCTTCGATCAGGGCGACGACGCCATCGCGATCAAGTCCGGCAGTAATCATGACGGATGGCGCCTCAACACGCCCTCGGAAAACATCGTCATCCGCAACTGCACCGTCGTTGAGGGGCACCAGCTCGTCGCCATCGGCAGCGAGCTCTCCGCTGGCATCCGGAACGTTTACATTCACGACTGCCGCTTCGAGCCCGGCTACCGGCCGCAGAACCTCCTCTTCATCAAAACGAACATCCGCCGCGGCGGCTTCGTCGAAAACATCCACATGGAAAACATCGAAGCCAAAGCCACGCGCTTCAGCGTGCTCGGCATCGAGACGGATGTTCTCTACCAGTGGAAAACCCTCGTCCCTACTTATGAGGAACGTCTCACAAAGATCAACGGCATCCACGTTGGGAACGTGAAGCTCGAGGAAACCGGCGCCACGCCCTTCCGCATTCTCGGCGACAAGCGCGAACCGGTGAGGGACGTGTTCCTCGACAACATCACGATCGGCAAGGTTCACGGCGAAAAGAACCACTACGAAAACGCCGGGAACATCCGCGAAACGAACATCAACATTGGGGAGATCCTCCCCGAAGGTAAGGAGAAGCAACCGGCAAGGTAGAAGCAGCTTTCCTTTCCCGCTCGTTTCCGCACTGCACTTCCCATTCTGCCTCCCCCGATTTGCGAGCGATTATATCTTACCCATTCCATCTCCTGGCAGTGCTGTTCATCCTCGAAGCCATTTCTCCGCAGCTACCACATTAACACGATGAATGCGCACCCCCTGACAGTTTTGAAGCAACTCGCGGCCTGGTGGGTTGGGATTTGCAGCCTGACTGGCACCGCTGTGACTGCTGTCGAACCGCTCGCCTTTCCCACGGCGGAAGGCTTCGGCGCGCACGCCAGCGGCGGGCGCGGCGGTGAAATCTATCATGTCACGAAACTCGACGACAGCGGCCCCGGCTCCTTTCGCGACGCGGTCAGCAAAGGCCCGCGCATCGTCGTGTTCGATGTCGGCGGCTACATCGATCTGAAGAGTAACGTGAGCGTCGCGAGTAACATCACGATCGCCGGGCAGAGTGCCCCGGGCGAGGGCATCGCGACGAGAACCTACGAAGTTTCCTTTTCCAAATCGAAGAACGTCATCGTCCGCTACCTGCGCTTCCGTCTGGGGCTGACGCCGAAGATGGAAAAGAAATATGCGGTCGGGCTGACCGAAGGCAGCAACATGATCTTCGACCACGTTTCCATTCAATGGGGTCGCTGGGACTGCATCGGCTTGAGCAAGTCGAGGGATGTGACTTTTCAAAACTGCATCATCGGTCCCGGGGTCGCGCCGCAACGTTTCGGCTGCCTGTGCGAGAGCGAAAACGTGACGTTTTCGCACAACCTCTGGATCAGCAACCAGAGCCGCAATCCGAAGTCGAAAGGCGTGGTGCAATACGTCAACAACGTTGTCTATGACTGGGGCGTGTGCGGCTACGTCGGCGGGCATTCCGGAGGCGACCACTCCGCCGACCTGGTGAACAATTATTTCATCGCCGGCCTTTCGTCGGGCAGGAATTTCGCGGGCGAGTTCACGCCGACCGATCACATTTTCCAAAAAGGAAACTACGTGGATTTGGACAAAGACGGACGGCTCAACGGCAAGCTCGTCGAGCCCGCCGATTTCGGCAGTGGCGATAAAGCGCCCACGCTGGTGCCAACGGACTCGGTCAAACCGCCGCTGCCGGTCAAGCTCGACACCGCCGAGGCGGCTTATAAGAAAATCGTGGCCGGCGCGGGCTGTTCGCTCCTGCGCGATTCCGTGGACAAGACGCTCATTGACGATCTGATCTCGCTCGGCAAACGCGGGAAAACGATCAGCGACCCTGCGGAGATGGGCGGGTTCGGCGAGATCAAAGGCGGAGCCGCGAAAATCAAAAACAGCGGCGACGGAATTCCCGATGCGTGGAAAGCGGCGCACCAATTGAACGCACTCGATAAAAACACCGCGAACAGCGATTACAATCATGACGGCTACACGAACATCGAGAAGTTTCTCAACGAGCTCGCGGGTAATGTTGTCGCAAAGTAACGCGGATATCCGCGGCAATAAGTATTCCTGGAAGCATCAGTCCGAGCCGACTTACAGAACAACAACAACATACCCATGACACCTCTCTTCTTCCTCAGCTCCAGACTGCGGCGGCAACGCAGCGTGGTAATTACATTCCTCATCTCCTGCGCAGCGGTGGAAGCTGCTGAGTTTAAGTTTGATTTCGGCTCGGGTAAGGAGCAGCCGGGTCACACGCAGGTCACGCCGCAGACGGCCTATGACGCGAAACGGGGTTTTGGCTTCCTTCCGAGCGCAGCTGCGACGCCAGACATGCCATCGGTCTTTGCGGTGGATGTTGAGGAGGGCAACTATGACGTCACGATTCGCTTCGGCAATGGGCCGGGCGCAACGGCCACGACGATCAAGGCGGAGTCGCGCCGTTTGATGATCGAGAAAGTGGAGACGGTGCCGGGAAAATTCGAGACGCGGAGCTTCACTGTCAACCTGCGGAAGCCGGCGATCAGCAGCGGAGGCACGACGACGCTGAATGACCGCGAGAAAGGCCCGCCGCCGGTGCCCGACTGGGACGACCACCTGACTTTTGAATTCAACGGCAAACATCCCGCAGTCGCCGCGCTGGAAATCACGCCCGCGAAAGATGCGCTCACAGTTTTCCTGGCCGGAGATTCCACCGTCACCGATCAACGGAACGAGCCTTGGGCGGGCTGGGGGCAAATGCTGCCGCGCTTCTTCGCGCAAGGGGTGGCGGTGTCAAACCAGGCGGAGTCGGGCCTGGCGCTCTATTCCTTCGAGCGCCAGAAACGACTCGAGAAAGTCCTGAGCATGATGAAAAAGGGCGACTACCTTTTCATCCAGTTCGGCCACAACGATCAAAAGGACAAGTCGGCTGGCGCCGGGCCATTCACCAGCTACAAGGCGAACCTCAAGAAGTTCGTCACTGCGGCGCGGAGCAAGGAAGGCATCCCGGTGCTGGTGACTTCGATGGAGCGGAGGCGGTGGAAAGGCAACGAGCTGGAGCCGACCCTCGCCGATTACGCCGAAGCCGTCCGGCAGGTGGGCACCGAGGACAAGGTGCCGGTGATTGATCTCAATGCGATGAGCCTGAAGCTCTACGCCGCGCTCGGGCCGGAGAAGTCCAAGAAGGCCTTCGTGTATTATCCGGCGAACACCTTTCCCGGCCAGGTCAAACCGCTGAGCGACGATACCCATCACAGTGCTTACGGCGGCTATGAACTGGGCCGCTGCGTCGTTGAAGGCATCAAGGCAAACGTCCCCGCGCTGGCGACGCACCTGGTCAAAGATGCGGGTACCTTCGACCCGGCCAATCCCGATCCGCCGGAAAAGGTGGAGATTCCGGCAAGCCCGGTGACGGGTGCGACGGAAAAGCCGGCGGGAAGCTGAAAGACTTTGAACGAATGCCATTCGGCTCCGCTTTCGATCCGTGGCTCCATTCTTCCGTTCTTACGACGAATGAGAACAACGCTCCTTCTCGAACTCTTTTGGGATGGGACCGCGGTGATGATCAGAGGGTCCGACAGCGGGTCCCTGAGCACGGAGACCTTGGTGCGGCTCCGGCGATGAAGAAGCAGAAGCACGTTCTCCTCGCGCTCGGCTGGTATGACCACCGGCTGCTGCAAGGCATCGCGGCTTACGCGGCGCAACATCGCTGGCAGCTCGCGGCGCACAGCATCATCCACGAGAAGGTGATCCCGTGGGGCTGGCAGGGCGATGGCGTGCTCGCCTGGCTGGCCGCGGGCGACGATCTCGCCGACTTCGTGGTGTCGGTGAAAAGGCCGACCGTCGATTTCAGCATGCGCCGTCCCGAACTGCCCTTCGCCCACGTGGTTCAGGATCACGCGCAAACAGGGCGACTCGTGGCCGAGCACTTTCGGGCGCGAGGTTTCGCGAACTTCCTTTTCTACAGCGACCTCGACAACTGGTCGCAGGAGCAGCGCGGCGAGGGCTTCGTCAAGGTGCTCAACGAAGCCGGGCGTGCGTGTTCGTGGTTGCGCTGGCACCGAGCGAAGGAAAACAAGCGGGGCCGCGGTGAATGGGCGAAGCGGCGCGAGTGGCTCCTCGCGCAGCTCAAGAACGCGCCGAAGCCCCTCGCGATTTTCGCCGCCAACGGGACGCTCGCCGTGGAAGTCCAGGAGCTTTGCGAGCAAGCGGGCATCGCCGTGCCGGGCGAAGTCGCCATCGTCGGCATCGAGGATTACCTGCTCTCCGTCGGCGGTGCGCACCGCTCGATCTCCGGCGTGGATACGAATCTCGAAGAGCAAGGGTACCAGGGCGCGGCGGTGCTCGACCGGATGATGCGCGGCGGCAAGGTGCCGCCGCAACCGGTGCGGATCGCGCCCGCGCAAGTGATCACGCGCAAGAGCAGCGACATCCTGGCCGTGCGCCACCCGGGCGTCTCACGCGCGCTGCATTTCATCGCGGAACATTTCAGCGACGCGGTCGGCGTCGAGGACGTCGCCCGAGCCGCAGGCATGTCGATGCGCGGGTTGCATCAGGCTTTCGGAGAGCATGTGGAATGCACTCCCGGGGACAAGATCCGCAACGTCCGGCTCAACTTCGCCAAGAAGCTGCTCGCGGCGACCGAGGAGAAGATCGAATCCGTCGCGCAGCAGAGCGGCTACCCGAACATCAACACTTTCTTCATCGCCTTCCGCAAAGCCGAGAAGACGACGCCCGGCGCCTTTCGGAAAGTCGCCCGCCGCGGGCGGTAGCTCGACATTCCAATGTCGAGTCGAACGATATGAAACGCACCATGCATCGAACCATTCGCCGAGCTCTCGACATTGGAATGTCGAGCTACGTTGCTGCGACTCTGCTGCTCAGTCCGCTGGAGGCGAAGGAGCTTTCGTTTCGCGAGCCGCAGGCCGCCGCGATTCCGCAGCGCGCGTTCATGATCACGGACTTCGGTGCGGTGGGCGACGGCGCCGCGATGAACACCGAGGCCTTTCACGCCGCCATCGAAGCCTGCGCCAACGCCGGTGGCGGGCGCGTGATCGTTCCGGCGGGCACCTTTCGGACCGGCCCGATCGAGCTCGCGAGCCGCACGGCGCTGGTGCTGGAGAAAGGCGCCGTCATCCAGGCGTCCGACAAGTTCGCCGACTTCGGCCTCCCGGACCCACTGCCCGCGGGGCAGTCGGAAATCGACGCTTTCAGAAAACAACTCCGGCCCTTCATCAGCGGGGTGAAACTCGAAGATGTCGCCATCCTCGGCGAAGGCAGCATCGATGGCGCAGGCGCGAATTGGTGGGCGAGGTCGGACAAGGCCGCGGAGCGCGCGGTCGCGGCAGCCAGGCTCGCCAGGGCCGCCGAGCCCGGTGAACCCGCCAGGCCCGGTGAGCCGGCGGTGGAGACGAAGCCGCTCTACGTTCCGCGCCCGCACCTCATCGTCCTGCGCGACTGCGCTCGCGTGCAGATCAAGGGCGTGACCTTGCGGAACTCACCCATGTTTCACCTCGTGCCGCACCATTGCCGGGAGGTGCTGGTCGAGGACGTCACCATCTTCTCGCCCGCGGATGCGCCGAACACCGACGGCATCGATCCCGCCAACTCCCGCGACGTGCTGATTAGGCGCTGCACCATCGACACCGGCGACGACAACATCGCGCTCAAGGGCGGCGGGATCGGCGGCGAGCCGACGGAAAACGTGACCGTGACCGACAGCACTTTTCGCCACGGCCACGGCGTTTCGATCGGCAGCGAAACGGAGGCTGGCGTCCGCAATTTCCTCGTCCAGCGCTGCACGTTTGAGAACACCGGGACAGCGCTGCGCATCAAGTCGGACCGGACCCGCGGCGGAGTCATCGAGAATGTCACCTACCGCGACATCACGATCAAGAACGTGGAAGCAGCGATCACGATCTCTCTTTTCTACGACGACCGGAAAGCCGCGCTAAAGCCCGAGCCGAAAGCAGTCACCGAGGCCACGCCGATGGTCCGCGACATCCATTTCCTGAACATCACCTGCGACGGCACGACGAAGAAAGCCGGCGAGATCCTCGGCCTGCCGGAGAGCCCGGCCACCGACATCACCCTCGAAAACGTGCGGATCACTGGCGCGGCGGGTCCCTTCACGCAACAGGACACGAAGAATCTACGCTTTCTGAATGTGGACGTGCAGACGGTCACCCCCACACCCGAGACGAAGCCTGTTCCTTGATAACCCACGAAGCCATCCATGAATCCCAAGCCATTCATCCACGAAGATTTCCTGCTCAGCACCCCCGCGGCACGCCGGCTCTACCACGAGTTCGCCGCGCCCGAGCCGATCCTTGACTATCACTGCCATCTTTCGCCGCGCGACATTGCGGAGAATCGGCAGTTCAAGAACCTCTTCGAGATCTGGCTCGAAGGCGACCACTACAAATGGCGCGCGATGCGCTCGAACGGCGTGCCCGAACGCTTCTGCACGGGCGATGCGACGCCTTTCGAGAAGTTTAAGGCGTGGGCCGCGACGGTGCCGCACACGCTGCGCAACCCGCTCTACCACTGGACGCATCTTGAACTCGCGCGCTACTTCGGCATCACGGAGTTACTCGATGAATCCAGCGCCGCGCGAATTTGGGAGCAAGCGAACGAGCAGTTGGCCACTCCGGAATTTTCCGCGCAGGGCCTCTTGAAAAAGTTTCGTGTCACCGCGCTCTGCACGACGGATGACCCCGCGGATGACTTGCGCCATCACGATGCGATCGCAGCTCGACCTTCCAATGGCGAGACTCCCAAAGCGCCCACTGACGCCGCAACTCGACATCGGAGTGTCGAGCTACGCACGCGCGTGCTGCCCGCCTTTCGCCCGGATGCGGCGCTCGCCGTGAATCGGCCCGAGGCCTTCAATGCCTGGCTGGCGCGATTGGAGCAGGCGAGCGGCGTGGACATCGCCTGGTTGCCCGCGCTGCTCGAGGCCCTGCGCCAGCGCCGGGACTTCTTCCACGAGCGTGGCTGCCGGCTTTCCGACCATGGCCTGGAGCGCTGCCATGCCGAGCCGTGCACCGAGGCGGAAGCGAGCGCCATCTTCGACGCCGCGCGCAGCGGCAAAGCAGCCGCGCCAGCGGAGCACGCCAGGTTTGCCTCGTTCCTGATGCACTTCCTCGGGCGCCTTTACGCGGAGCGCGGCTGGACGATGCAGCTCCACCTTGGCGCCCTGCGCAGCAACAACACGCGCCTCCTCCGCCAGCTTGGACCCGACACGGGCTTCGACTCCATCGGCGACTTCCCGCAGGCGGCGGCGCTCAGCGCCTTTCTCGATCGCCTCGATTCCGAGGACTCGCTGCCGAAGACCATCCTCTACAACCTCAATCCGGCGGACAATTATGTCTTCGCCACGATGATCGGCAACTTCCAGGACGGCAGTATTCCCGGCAAGGTGCAGCTCGGCAGCGGCTGGTGGTTCCTTGATCAAAAGGAAGCGATGGAATGGCAGCTCAACGCGCTCTCGAATCTCGGCCTGCTCTCGCGCTTCGTCGGCATGGTCACGGACTCACGCTCCTTCATGTCCTATCCGCGCCACGAGTATTTCCGGCGCGTGCTCTGCAACCTCATCGGTCGGGACGTGGAGTCCGGAGAAATGCCGGATGACGACCATCTGGTCGGGCCAATGATCCGCAATATCTGCCATGCCAATGCGAGAGACTATCTGGCCCTTTCCTCGAGTTGAGTGATCCCAAATCCGGCGATGGATATGACCACGGAAAACACGGAAAACGCGGAAGACCCGGAGCAGGAATCATTCGGGGGCGATCGTGGCGTTCGTCCGTGAGTCACCCGTGGGATGATTCGTGCGAGTCTCCGAACCTGCGCGTCCTTCGCATTTTCCGCGTCTTCCGCGGTTCCCATCGCCGTTTCCAGGGTAATTGGCAATTGCCTGGCGCCAGATCGGGGCAACGACACCGGGCTGGCATTCGGTCGCATCGATCGTGAGCGAAGATACCCTTACTTCATCGCGAGCTTCGCGGGCTCGCTGTCCTCCACCTGCACGGTCGCGCCGTCGCGGAGGGTGTCGGTGGGATTGAGGACGAAGCGGGCGCCAGCCTGGAGTCCGGAGGCGATTTCGACGGTCTTGCCGAAGTCACGGCCCAGCGCCACGGCCTGGAGTGTGACCCGGTTCCCGGTGTCCACGGTCGCGATTTGCGGGCCATTGGACTGGATGATGAGGGCGCGGGCGGGGACGCTGATCGGCGGATTCTCGCGCTGCACCTGAAACTTCACTTCGGCATAAAGACCGGGGATGAGTTCGCCGGCTTGATTGGGCACCTGGATCTCGGTGCGCAGGGTGCGCGTGGCGGAATCAAGCGCGCCGGCGGTGCGGACGACGGTGCCGGGGAAGGTGCGGCCGGGCACTTCGCGGAAGCTCAAGGCGACGGTCTGGCCGTTGGAAATATTCCGGTAGTAACTTTGCGGGACGTTGATGAACGCACGGAGGGCCGCGGTGTGCTCGAGGCGGAAAAGGATGCGCGTGGCGTCATTCAGATCACCGGTCACGAGCTGACCGACTTCAACGAAGCGTTTGGTCACGGTTCCCGAGAACGGGGCGGTGATCTTTTGAAAGCTCTGCATCTGTTCGAGCCGCTGGAGATTGGCTTCCGCGGCGGCGCGATCGGCTTTGCGCGCGTCGAGCGCACCTTTGCGCTCATCGACTTCCTGGGCGGCGACGACGCGGGTCCTTTGCAGTTCCTGCCAGCGCCCGGAGGTGGTCGCGGCCAGGGTCAGGTTGGCGGCGGCTTGTTCCAGAGCGGCCCGGGCCTGCCTGACCTGCTGGTCGAGCTCGGGGGTTTCGATTTCGGCGAGAAGATCGCCGGCCTGCACCTTCGCGCCGATGTCGGCGACAATGCGTTTCACGTAGCCGTTCACGCGCGGATAGAGCGGCGTTTCCTGCGCGGCTTCGACGCTGCTCGGGAGCACCAGCTCGGTCGTCGCCTCACCGGGCGCGGCGATGGCGACGCTGACCGTGGCGAGGCGCGCGGCGGCGGCTTTTTCCAACTGCTTCACGTGGGTGCGGCGCGGGACGACGCCGGCGAGCAGCATTCCGCCGAGGACGACGACGAGAACGAGGAGGAGGGTCGACGCGAGCCAGGGGCGGCTCGTGAGGTGGCGATCGGCGGTGGCCTGCGCGGCAGGCGCTTCGTTTGGCGTTTGCATGGTGTGGATTAGTGAGTGGCGGCGGTTTCGTGAAGGGTCGGAACGCGAACGGTCAGCGCGTCGAGCGGGACTTCGGTGTCTTCGGCGAGGATCGGGTTTGGCTTGCGGCGGAGCAGGCTGAAGATGACCGGCACGAAGAAGAGCGTGGCGAAGGTGGCGATGCTGAGACCGCCGATCACGGCGCGGCCGAGCGGCGCGTTTTGTTCGCCGCCTTCGCCGAGCGCGAGAGACATTGGAAGCATGCCGAGGATCATGGCCAGCGCGGTCATGATGACCGGGCGCAGGCGGACGCTGCCGGCGGTGAGCACGGCGCCGAGCGAATCCTTGCCGGCCAGCATCTGCTGATTGGCGAAGGTAACCATGAGGATCGAATTCGCGGTGGCGACGCCGACCGCCATCATCGCGCCCATCAGGCTCGGGACGTTGAGCGTGGTGCCGGTGAGGAAGAGCGCCCAGATGATGCCGGCGAAGGCGCCGGGCAGCGCCATGATGATGATGAAGGGATCGAGCCAGCTCTGGTAGTTCACGACCATGAGGAAATAGACGAGGATGATCGCGGCGATGAAGCCGACGCCGAGCCGCGCGAAGGCGGAGTCCATGTTGGTGACGAGCCCTTTGACCAGGATGGTGTTTCCCGGCGCCATCTTCGGCTGGTACTCGGCGATGATTTTATTGATCGCGTCCACGACGCTGCCGAGGTCGCGCCCCTGCACGTTGGCGAAGACATCATAGACCGGCTGGATGTTGAGATGGCTCGCGGAGCCGGTGACATTGCCGCGCTCGAGCGTGGCGAGATTGCCGAGAAGCTGCGGCTCGCCATGCGTGGTCGCGATCGGCGTGCGGAGGAGCGCGTCCGGCGAATCGACGAGATGCACGGGGGTTTTCACCGCGACGAGATAGGGACGGCCGGCGACCGGATCGACCCAGTAGTTGGGCGTGACCTGGGTGCTCGAAGCGAGGGTGATCATCACGTCATTGGCGAGGTCGCGCTGGGTGATGCCGTTTTCCGCGAGGCGGGTGCGATCGACGTTGAGCCGCAGCTCCGGCGCGGCCACGTCCTGGTGCAGGTGCACGTCCACGGCCCCGGGAATCTGCGCGATGCGGTCGCGCAGCTCACGGGCGATCTGCAGATTCGCGGCTTTGTTGTAGCCCGCGATGCGGACGTTGATCGGCGACTTCAGTCCGAAGTTCAGGATCTGGCTGACGATGTCGGCGGGCTGGAAATAGAAGGTGAGATTCGGAAAGGCCGCGCGCAGCCGGGCGCGGAGATCGGCGGCGTAGGCGGGCGCGCCTTTGCGGCGTTCGCGCTGGAGCGCGATGAGGATTTCGCCGTCCTGGGTGCCGAGCGTGGCGCTGTCGCCAAAGGCCATGTTGTACTGCTCGGAAGGCACGCCGAGGTTGTCGATGATCATGTCCACGTCCTCGGGCGGAATCGTCTTCCGAATCTCGGCTTCGACGGCGGAGAAGATCTTTTCGGTTTCCTCGAGGCGCGTGCCGCTCGGCGCGACGACGTGCATCCGGATCTGCCCGGCATCGACCGTGGGGAAGAAATCGCGCCCGATCCACGGCAGCGCGAGGAAGGCGCTCCCGATGATCAGCCCGAAGGCGAGGAGCATGGCCAGCCGATGTCCGAGCGCCCAGGCGAGCGCATTCACATAGAGCGAGCGGAACTTCTCGAAGGAGTCGTTGAAGCCTTTCTGGATCCGGCCAAAGACGCTGGTGGGCGTCGCATTCTCCGGGGTGTGCGACTCGCCGCGGAGCAGGTATTTGACGAGCACCGGCACGATGGTGCGGGAGAGGATGTAGCTGGTGAAGACGGCGAAGACGACGGCCAGCGCGAAGGGCACAAAGAGGAACTTGGCCGGGCCTTCGAGCAGCACCACGGGCACGAAGACGATGCAGATGGACAGCGTCGCGACGAAGGCCGGCGTGGCGATCTGCTGCGCGCCATCGAGGATCGCCTGTTGCAGCGGTTTCCCCATGGCGAGGTTGCGGTGGATGTTCTCGATCTCGACCGTGGCGTCATCGACGAGGATGCCGATCGCCAGGGCCAGGCCGCCGAGCGTCATGACGTTGATCGAATAACCGAGCGCGCTCAGGACCGCGATGGACGCGAGGATGGAGAGCGGAATGGAAATGAGGACGATGAGCGTGCTGCGCCATGAACCGAGGAAGAGCAGGATCATCGCGCCGGTCAGACAGCCGGCGATGAGTCCCTCGTGGAGCACGCTCTCGATGGCGTGGGTGACGAAGGTCGATTGATCGAAGAGCAGGTTGATCTTCATCCCCGGCGGCGCGCTCGCCTGGATCGCCGGCATCAGCTTCTTGACGCCATTGACGATGTCCAAAGTGGAGGCGTTGCCGTTGCGCAAGATGGTGAGCAACGTGCCGCGCACGCCGTTGGTGCGGACGATGTTGGTCTGCGTCGCGTTACCGTCGTGCACGAAAGCCACGTCGCGGACATAGACGGGGATGCCGTTGACCGTCTTGATTGGGATGTCGTTGAGCCGATCGACGACCGCCGGACTGTTGTTAAGGTTGACGCGGTAGTCGGTGTCGTCGATCCGCGCGCGCCCGCTGGGCAGGACGAGGTTTTGCAGATTGATCGCCTCGTTCACATCGCGCGGGCTGAGGCCCTTCGCCTGGAGCGCCTGCGGGTCGAGATCCACCATCACGGTGCGGACCGTGCCGCCGTACGGGGTCGGCAGGGTGATGCCGTTCACCACCGCGATCTGCGTGCGAATACGGAAGATGCCGTAGTCGTAGAGATCGCTCTCGCTCATCTTGTCGCTCGCCAGGCTCATCTGGACGATCGGCACGCTGGCCGCCGTGTAACGCAGGATGATCGGCGGCTGCACGCCGGGCGGCATGCGGCGCAGGATCGCTTGGGAGACGGCGGTGGCTTGCGCGAGCGAGTCGGAGATTTTGACCCCCGGATGAAAGTGCAGCCGGATGATTCCCACGCCGTCGATGGTCTGCGACTCGATGCGCTCGATGTCGTTGACGTTCGAGCTGAGCGCGAACTCCGAGTAGATCGTGATCCGCTGCTCAAAGTCCTGCGCGGAAAGGCCGTTGTAGGTCCAGATGACGCTGATCACCGGGATGTCGATTTCCGGGAAAATATCCTTCGGCGTGCGCACGATGGAGAGGATCCCGAGGATCACAATCAGCACCGACATCACGACGAAGGTGTAGGGGCGGCGAAGGGCGAGGCGAACGATCCACATGGATGGAAGCGGTTTGAGGTTTCGACCCGCTTCAGGCCGCCCGGGCGAACGGCGGTTCGAGCGCCGCGACGATCTCGGCCAGGCGCGCCTCCGCGAGGTCGGGCAGGAAGAGGTGCGGGAACGTCGTCTGCCAGGCCAGCGCCTCGGCCTCGTCGATGGCCTGGCGAACGAGTTGGTCGCGGCCGGGCAGGGTCCGCTCATACTTCTCCTGGAGCCGCAGTTTCAGCTTCCCGAGGGAGGCAACGAGTTCGCGGCAGAACTGCGCCGGAACGTGGAGGGCAGATGGGCAACGGATGGATTTCATGGCTTGGTTTTGTATTTGACTGGTCATCTCTAACTTCGACAAAAAAAGGGCGCGGTCTGAATAAAAGCGCGTTGCGCCTACGCGGCGACTGGTTCGCTCTGCCGCACGCCCAGCAATCCCCAGGCGCCCGCCTTCAATTCCCGCAGCGGCTCCAAGCTGTTCGCAATGCGCGCGTGCGCGAGGGTGCCTTGGACATAGGCATAAACCATCCGCGCCTTGATTTTCGGATCCGGTGCATCAACCAGGCCCTGCGCGTGGGCATCCCGGATCGCTGACTCCAAATATTTCACGAAGCGACCCATGATCTCCAAGGCCTTCTCGCGAATGCCCGCCTCCTGGGTGGTGACCTCCGAGCCCACGCTACAGAGGGGGCATCCCAACACCAAGCCGCATTCCTCCTTGAGTTGGGTTTGCCGTTGCAGCACGTATTCAAAGTAATCCTCCAGCCGTTGGAGCGGCGGGACGGTCGGCGAAAAGAGATCGTTCCACCGCTGTTTGACTCGCTGCCAATTCGCTTCCAGGGCCGCGATCTCCAGATCCGCCTTCGATTTGAAGAAGTGGTAGAAACTGCCTTTCTTCACATTGGCCTTGGCACAAATATCGTCCACCGAGGTCGCTCCATAGCTGCTCTCCCAGATGAGCGCCAAAGCGGCATCGGTGAGTTTTTCTTTCGCATCGCTTACTCGTGGCATGTGGAGATCTTCCGCGAAATAAACCAATCGGTCAACTATTATTTTGCTTTCGTTTCTCGGTGACCAAGAACGCGCACTCCCTCGATTGACCTCCGGACGCTCCCCCTTGCCCGATCCGTCGCACCGGGGAGTGTCGCCGGCGCGGATTCGCTGGCTCCGGCTCGTTGAGGCATCCCTTTACCGTGCAAATCCGATCAGCAGGTATGAATTCAACCGACCAACCCACCCGCAGCGAACATCGTGAAGGACCGGTCGCCCGGGCCATCGAACAACAAACGGCCAAACTCCCCTCCGACACCTTTCTTTGGGCGGCCTTCGCCTCCATCGGTCTTTCCCTGGCTCTCAAACTCGCCGGGCGGAAACACGATGCCCTTTTCGTGGGAGAGTGGGTCTCCACCTTTCTGCTGCTGGGAATCTACAACAAGCTCGTGAAGCTGCACGGGTCGGACAATCTCGATCGGGTGCGTTAGGCCTGAATCCGGCGATGGATAGGGCCACGGAAAACGCGGAATAGGAATCATTGGGTGTTCACAAATTGAGTCCCCCCAACATTCGCTGAACCATGAGTCCAAAGGTGTTTTCGCGCAGATCGCCGGAGACGTTTTGGCCGCAACTGAAAAACATCGGCTGCAACCCTCCCCCGAGGAGCAAATCCCAAAGTTTGCCCCAATGCTGGACCTCATCGAGGTGGGTGAACACGACATGGGTGGCGCCGGCTTCGCGTCCGAGGGTGTAGGCGCGCTTGAGCAGCTCGATTTCGTAGGCCGCGTTGAGCACGAGGACGCGCGTCTCGATGTAAAACTCACTGAGGAGTCGGCCGAGATCGCGCCAGGCGGCGGCGTCGTGGAGCGGTGAACCCGTGGCGTCAAAATAGAAGCGGAGGCCGTCCGGAACGTCTTCGAGTTCGTCCGCGGAGCGCAGCAGCGGGACGTCGAGGGCTTCGCAAAACATGGCGAGGCCTTCCGTGGAATTGGGCTGATCGCCGTCGAGCTTCATCACGACGGCGGGTTGCTGCCGGAAAAAGACGTCGATGGTCAGCGCTTTGCAGAGCGCCGTGGTGGAGCCGCTGCCGGGGGGGCCGAAGAAGGCCATCCGCGTGCCGAGCGGCTGCGGCGTTTTCTCGTGCCATTGGGTGCGCAGCATCTCCACGACTTCCTTAAGCGATTCGCCGAGCGGGCGCGCACAGAGTTGATCCCAGGAGGGCAGGCCCCGCCAGCGGGCGAGCGTTTGTTCTCCGATGCCGGCGCGGGAAAGGAGGCGCTCCAGGGGTTCGGTGACGGTCAGAGCCGCGGCCGAAGGGGTTGGCGCGCTTTGCAGCCAGGTCGATTCGTCTTCGTGCGGCGCGGCCGTCGGGGAAGCCGCAACGGGAGTGGGTCCGGCGGATGCGGCCGGAGTGATCTCGGCGATCACTTCCAATTGCGGCGCGCGGAGCAAGCCGGCAAAGCCCCGGGCCCCGATCTGCTTGACCGAAGTGACGCGGGCGTCAGCGCCGAGCTTTTGGTGGATCATCCGCACCGCTTCCTCGGCCGAATTGACCACGAACCGGTAAGTCGCGCCGGGCAGTGGGGTGGGGGTGTGATCGGTCGTCGCCATGATCAAGCCGCGGCGGCGGAATAGGCGCGGTTGACGAACTGGGCGCGCGGCCTGGCCGCCACGCGGAAGGTGTCGGCCGGGCCCGAGTATTTGAGGAGCAGCTTCTCGTTCTCGCGGTCGAGCAGCAGGAGCGAAAGCATCTTCTTCTGCAGACGCTCGATCGTGGCCGTCTGCATGGTGACTCCGCTGTCCTGGGCCATCCTGGCCATGCTCAGGGCGAGACGTCCCGCATCGAGCCGGGGCAGCAACGCGCTCTTCCGGGTGAGGAAGGGTTCGCCGGGCGGCTTGCGGGTGGTTTGCAAGATCCGGTTTTCCTCGAACAGGAGCGAATGGATTTCCTCAAACAGGAGGACGTGTTGTTGCAGGGTTTCGACGAGGTTCATGGCAAACGCGTGCTTAGCAGCGGATGTGCCACCGGGAGGTCCCTGCGCAAAGGCCCGCAAATCGCGAACCGGCACCGGCCGTGAGCGGCAGGTTCTGCCGCGGGGGCCGCTGTTTTCTGCCGCGGGCCGGCGGCGGCGCCGGCGTCGGGCGCAAAAAAGAAAAGGAGCCCCCCTTGCGGAGAGCTCCTTTCCGGAGTCGGTCTGGTGACCTGCTACTTTGCTTATTGCAGGAGCTTGAGCACGGCTTGCGTGCTGGTGTTCGCCTGCGCGAGCATCGAGGTGCCAGCCTGGACCATGATGTTGTGACGAGCGAGGGCCGTGGATTCCTTGGCCACGTCCACATCCGCGATACGGCTGTTGGCCGCTTCGAGGTTGTTGCGGTTCACCTGGAGCATGTCGGATGCAAACTGCAACCGGCTGCTATCGGCGCCGTTCTGGGCACGGAAGCCTGCCACGGAGGTGATCGCGTCCGTGACGTTGGTGGTCGTGACGGCGGCGAGGTTGGCCGCGCCGGTGATCGCCGTAACGCCTGCGTCCGCCGCGAGGTCCGACTTGGTGATCGCCACGTCGCCGGCCGCGAGGCCGTCTTCCGTGGTCGAGACGTTCACCGTGGTGCCGCCAAAGAGCGTCACCGCGTTGAAGGTTCCGGCGGCCTGCTTGGTGATCTCACCCTGCAGCGCCGTGAATTCCGTGTCGTAGTTCGCAACGTCGGCGGTGCTTTTGGTCACATCCAACGACAGCGTCTTCAGCTCAGCGATGCGGCTCAGGACTTTACCCACGGAATCGAGGGCGCCGTCCTGGGTCTGCAGGAACGAGATGGCATTCTGAACATTGGTGTCGGCAGCGTCGCTGCGACGGATCGCAGCGCCGAGGCGCATGGAAACTCCGAGACCGCCGGCATCATCCGACGAGTTGCTGAGTTTCGAACCGCTGGACAAACGGGCCATGCTCTTCTGGAGCATGCTGTTCGCCTTGCCAAGATTAGTGGCGGCGAGGGTGGCGGCTGTGTTGGTATTGATGATAACTGACATATGTTTGTTTCTTCCTTGATTTAAAATGCGGCGTCCGTGCCGCAGCGGGCCACTTTTAAAAGGTGTTTGACCTCACCATCCAGCGGATTGCCGGACGCCTTATTCATCGAATCATTCCGCCCGGACTTTAGCGGTATTTTGATTTTTTAAAGGCCGGCCGCGGCGTCCCAGTTTCCGCTCAAGTTCCCAGGGCCTGCGTCGATGAAGCCGTGAGCGGAAGGTGTTTTCAACCACCCGCCGCCAAACTCCACTTCACCCGCACTCCTCATATGGCAGGCATTCAACTTACAGGGCTCGCTTCCGGCCTCGATTGGAAGAGCCTGGTCGATCAACTGATGACGGTGAACAGCGTCCCGGTGACGCGGCTGCAAACGGAGCAGGCCAAAGTCGGCCAGCAGACCACCGCCTTGAACTCGCTCAAGAGCAAGCTCGACGCCCTGCAGGAGAGCGTCGGCAACTTGAATACCACGGGCGTGTTTACCCAACGCACCGCCTCGGCCAGCAATACCCAGTGGCCGGTCTCCGCGTCCTCGACGGCGACCGCGATGACCCACACCATTGCCGTCACCCATCTGGCCACGACGGCGCGTCTCCAGGGTGCGGGCCATCTCTCCAACGCGATCCGGAGCGATGGCGATACGAGCCAGATGCTCATTTCGGCGATGAACCTGGCCCAGCCGATCACGGCCGGGCAGTTCTCCGTGAACGGCGCCCGGGTCTCCGTCGCCATCACGGATACGCTCGCCGACGTTTTTCAGAAAATCAGCGACGCCACGGGTGGCGCGGTCACGGCCTCCTACGATGGCGCGACCGATCGCGTCTCCCTTGCCAGTGGAAGCCCGATCGTGCTCGGGAGCGCCAATGACTCGAGCAACTTCCTCCCGGCGCTGAAGCTCAATAACAATGCCAGCGGAGCTGTGAGCAGTTCCACCCGCCTCGGGGCCGTGAAACTCGACGCGCCGCTCGCCTCCGCCGGACTCGCCGGCAGTCTCGCGCTGGACGGCAACAACGCCGGCAAGCTGCTCCTCAATGGCGTCGAGATCCCCTTCGACGCCGATACGGACAGCCTCCGCACCGTCCTGGCGCGGATCAACAGTTCCACCGCGGGCGTCACCGCCAGCTACGATTCCACCAACGATCGGCTGGTTCTGACCAACAAAGTCACCGGCGACCTCGGCGTCTCCGTGCAGGACAGCGTCGGCAATCTCGCCAGCGTGCTGGGGGTGACGGGGGCCGCCACCCTGGTGCGCGGGCAGAACGCCGAATTCACCGTCGATGGCGGCAGCACCCGGACGAGCGCCTCCAACGTGCTCGATGAAAGCGCCCTGGGAGTGAGCGGACTCTCGGCCACGATCGGCAGCGAGACCACGGAGCGGGTCACGGTGGGCAGCGACACGGCCTCGGCGCGCGCGAAGATCGAGGACTTCATCAGCAAATTCAACGAAGTGCTCTCCTACGTGGACCAGCAGACCAAGGTCAGCATGAGCGGCACGAAGGTGACCACGGCGCTGCTCTACGGAAATCAGGCGGCGCGGGATCTCGCCACCGGATTGCGCCGCGAAGTCTTCAACGTGCTCGGGGGCACCGGCGCCATCCAGCGTTTGGAATCGCTGGGCATCGACTTCAATGGCACCACCAACCAGTTGAAAATCAAAGACCCGGCCCGGCTCGATGCCGGGCTCCTTTCCAAAGCGGACGACGTGACGAGCTTCTTCACCACCGCCTCCACGGGTTTTGCGGTGCGCCTCGATGCGCTCATCAAACGGCAGACCAGCACCGATGGCGCGCTGACCCAGGCGGTCGCCGCGAAGACCCAGCGCAGCAGCAAGATTACCACCCAAATCAGCGACCTGCAGCGCCGCCTCGACCAGCAGCGCGCCTCGCTCGAAGCCCGCTTTGTCCAGATGGAGCAGATGCAATCGCTCCTCAAAGGCCAGCTCCAGGCGCTGACCAACGCGTTCGCGACGAAATCGAGCACCTGATCGCCAATTCTTCCCTAAAGTTTTCTCCAAAAATTCCGAAAATAACCCTACCGGCCATGCAAATCTCCGCAGCCCATAACTCCCTGCCATCGCGACCGATCGAGCCCAATGCTCCTTCCGCGCCGGCTTCCAGACCGTCACCTCCCCCGCAGGATAATACCTCCCTACGCCGGGTCGCCGCGCTCCTCACGATGCTGCAGAACAAGCCGGAAATCCGGCCGGAGGTGCTGGCCCGGGGCCGTGCCCTGGCCGCTGATCCGAATTATCCGACGCCGGCGATCATCAACAAGCTCGCCGGCCTCATCGTCGGCTAGACCGCGGTCGGTTCGTCCAGTCCAGTCCAGTCCAGTCCAGTCAGGTCGCCTTTTATGATGAAACACGTTTCGTACGCCCATGCCTATCGGCAGAACTCCGTGCAGACGGCCAGCCCCGGCCAGTTAATCCTCATGCTCTTCGACGGAGCGCTGCGGTTCATGAACCGCGCGCTGGCCGGTTTTGGGGAAAACGAGGTGACGCAGCGCAACGAGGCGGTGCACGTCAACCTGGTGAAGTCCCAGGCGATCATCGGCGAGCTGCAGGCCAGCCTGAGCCACAGTGCCGGCGGAGAATTTGCGCGGACGATGTCCGACCTTTACGAATTCATGCACGCCCAGCTTCGCCAGGCCAATCTGCGCAAGGTGCCGGCGCCCGTGCAGGTCGTGATCGAACTGCTCGGCGAGCTCCGCGGGGCGTGGTCGGCGATGCTCGCCCAGATCGAGAGTCAAGCTTCCCTGCCGAAGGCATGGGTGGCGACGGCAGCGTAGGCCGGCTGGCGGAAAGTGGGTGCGCGGGCCGAAAACATTCGGCCGTTGCGCAGGTGGGGAGGGCGATGGCACAGGCGGTGCTAAGCAGCGGCGCAAACCGGAATTCCCCGGTTATTCAGCCAACCAAACCCGCCCGCCATGACTCCGATCCTCTTCACTACTGCCGCCTCCGTCGCCGGCGATATTATCCACAATATCGCGGAGAGAATTGCCAACGGGACGGCAAAAAATGCCCCGACCGCGGCGCCCGCCGTTCCCTTCTCGACACTCGTCGATCAAGCCAGCGCTCCGACGGCGGCCACCCTCGCCCGCCGCGCCCAGGAATTGAGCACGCGGCTCGGCCGCAGTGCGGAAGTCGCCGCGGCCGCCAACGAAGCCGGGGTCGCCGGTCCGCTCAACATTCAGATCGATGCCAAAGGTGACGCCGCCTTGCGCCTCCCGGACGGCGGATTGAAGCCGATCCACCTTTCCGAGGAGCTGCGTGGCGTCGCCCGCGAACTCAATCAACTGCGCCAGCCCGGCGCGAATGGCGCGCATGGCGCGACCGCCGCGCGTCCCGCCGGCCCGGTCACGATCAGCGTCGCCTAAGCGTTTCCGGCGCATGCGTTTCCTCACCGCCGCCAGGGCAAAGACTGCCCGGCAGGCCGATTCGATGGCGACCGCCAGGTTCCTGGCCAGGCGCGGAGGGGTGGCAGTTTCTGCCGCCCGCCGGAGGCCGCTGGGTCCGGAAAAAATGACGCCGTCGCCTGCCAACGCTGTCCTGATCAGCCTCTCCGGCTCATCGCTCGATGGTGGCATACCCGCTGCTAAGCGTGCCCAACTATGATCGAGAAGCTCTTCAGCAATGACAATTACGCGATGTCGAAGACGATGCTCGACGTCTCCGCCGCCCGGCACGAGGCGCTCGCGGCCAACATCGGGAATCTGGAAACGCCCGGTTATCACCGGGTCGATGTCTCGAAGACTTTTCTCCAGGAGCTGCAGCAGCAGTTCAAGTCCGGCGACATGACCGGGCCCATCCACAAGGCGGTGATCGAACCCGACGCCACCGCCCGCACTACCCGCGGCGATGGCAACAACGTGGACCTCGACACCGAACTGCTCCAGCTCGGCTCGAATGAAATGCAATACGAGGTGCTGACCGATTTCGTCAGCGGCTCCCTCGCCCGCCTCAAAACGGCCATCACCGGCCGCCTCTCCTAACCCACTGACTGACTGATTTATGAACGTCCTATCTGGCATCGACATCACCGCGAGCGCGCTCAACGCAGAAAAGATGCGCATGGACGTGGTCGCGGAGAACGTCGCCAACGCGCACACCACCCACGGCCCGGACGGCAAACCTTACCAGCGCAAGCTCGTCTCCTTCGAGACGGTCCTGCGCACCGCCGGGGGCGCGCGCCATGCGCTGGCGGGCGGAGTGAGAGTCGCCAAGGTGAAGAACGACCCCACACCCGGGCCGGCGGTTTACGATCCGCAACATCCGGACGCCGACGCCAGCGGCATGGTGCAGATGCCGAACGTCAATCTCGCCTTCGAAATGGTGGACCTCATCAGCTCCACCCGCGCTTACGAAGCCAATCTCGCGGTCGTCAAGAACGCCAAACAGATGGCGCATAAGGCCCTCAGCATCGGCCACTAATCCCTCTCCCTGCCATGTCCCTCATCGCTTCCGTATCCAGCCTCTTCCAACGTCCGGCGCCCGCCCTCGATTCCAGCCAGCTCGGCAAACTCGGACCGCTCGAAAAACCGGAGCTCGGCGGCGCCGCGGAGCTCCAGGGTCCGCGAGCCACGCCCTCCTTCGGCTCGATCCTCGATCACGTGGTCGGGGAAGTGAACGCGAAGATGGAAGCGGGCGGCGCGGAACAGGCCAAAGTCCTCTCGGGTGAAAGCACCAACCTGCACCAGGCGATGATCTCCATGCAGGAGGCGGGCGTCGCCTTCTCCCTGATGGTCGAGGTGCGGAACAAGCTGGTCGAGTCCTACCAGGAACTGATGCGCATGCAGGTCTGACACCGGCGGTCTCCCCTCAATCCCTTCCATGAAATCATTGCTCGAACAGTTCAACCGGCTTTGGCGCCAGTTCGGCGCGGCCCAGCGCGTGACCCTCAGCCTGGCCGCGGCGGGCGTGCTCGTGGCTATGGTCGCGCTCGTCATGTGGGCCCAGCGCCCGGACATGAAGCTGCTCTACGGCCGCCTCGGCGAAAAGGAGGCCGCGGAGGTCGTTGCTTCGCTCGAAGCGCAGGGGGTCAAATACCAGCTCGGCACGAACGGCGGCTCGATCTATGTGCCGGCCGATCGCGTGCACCGCATCCGCATGGATCTCGCCGCGAAAGGCATTCCTGGCGGGGAAGGCGTCGGCTTCGAAATCTTCGATCGCTCGAACTTCGGGATCAGCGACTTCGTTCAACGCACCAACTTTGCCCGCGCGCTGCAGGGCGAGCTCGCCCGCACCATCGGCCAGCTCAATGGCGTCCGCACCGCGCGGGTCATGGTCGTGATGCCCGAAAACCGGCTCCTGCTCAAGAGCCCCGACTCCCGGCCCACCGCCTCGGTCTTCGTGGACGTGGGCGGTTCCACCCTCGCGGTGGACGCGGTGAATTCCATCCGCTCGCTCGTCGCCAATGCCGTCGAGGGGCTGCGCGTCGATGACGTGGCCGTCATCGACAACCGCGGCAACGTGCTTTCTGACGAACTGAAGAGTGATCCGCTGCTCGGCACCGCTTCGAGCCAGATCAAGTTCCGCAAGAGCGTCGAAGATTATCTCTCCGGCAAGGTCGAAACGATGCTGGCCAGGGTGCTGGGGCCGGGCAAGGCGGTCGTGCGCGTCTCGGCGGAGATCGACACCGCAGCGGTGACGACGGTCGATGAAAAGTACGATCCCGAAAGCCAGATCGCCCGCATGGAAACGGTGACTGAGGACACCTCGCTGACCACCGAGCGGAAGGAAGGCGCCGGCGTGGCCGGAGTCACCAGCAACACCCCGGGCCCGACCGATCAAGCGGCCACCAGCCCGCTGAAGAACACCGAGGACAATCGGAAGAGCAAAACGCAGAACTACGAGATCAACCGAACGACGACCAATACCCAGAAAAACCCGGGGGCCGTCAAGCAACTCACCGCCGCGGTTTTCGTCGCGCAGCGTCCGAAAGCCGCGCCCGGCGAGGCGGCGCCCGCGGCCAGGACGCCGGCGGAACTCGATGCCCTGCGCCAGATGGTCGTCAACGCGCTCGGCGTCCAGGCGGCGACGCCGGCTGACCTGGCGCGCGTCGTTTCACTCCAGGAAGTCGCCTTCGAAGCGGCTCCGCTCGAAGCCACCGTCTCGCCGGAGCGCATCCTGAGCTATGTCGAAACCGTCCGGCCGCTGCTCACCGTGCTGCTGGCCGGGGGCATCTTCTATTTCTTCATCCGCATGCTCCGCCGCACCAAGGCGGAGGAAGGCCGGTTCGAGCTCATCGAAACGGACGAGCAGCGCCTGCTCAAGGAGAAGTCCGCCACGGGCGGCCTGGGGCGCGAAATCATTTCGCCGGAAATGCTCAATGACCTGATCCGGCAGAAACCGGACAACGTCGCCGCCTCCCTCCGCGGGTGGCTCGCGCAGAAAGACCAAAAGGCGTCCTGATCATGCCCAGCCTCGATTACGCCGGCCTGAGCAAGCCGCAGAAAACCGCCGCCTTCATGGTCCTCATCGGCGCGGAATCCGCCGCCGTGCTGCTCCGGCACTTCGATGACATCGAAACCGAAGCGATTGTCCGGGAGATGGCCAATCTCCCGCTCGTCGATCAGGAAGCTCAGAAGGCTCTCATGGAAGAGTTCACGGAGTTGATTGGCAACGGGATGTCCTCCGCCCTGGGCGGCCTCGCCTACGCGAAGCAGACCCTCGACCTGGCGCGCGGCCCGCAACTTGCCGCGAACATTCTGCAACGCGCGATTCCGCCGAGCAGTTCCATCGATGCCGTGCGGAAGCTTTCGATGATGGAACCGCGCCAGATCTTCAATCTGATCAAGGCCGAGCAGCCCCAGACCATCGCCTTCGTCCTCTCGTATCTCGATACCGTCCAGGCGGCGGAGATCGTCCCGCTGCTGTCCGACGAAAAGCGCGACGACGTCGTGCAGCGCCTCGCCGACATGGAGCCCACTTCGCTGGATCTCGTGAGCAAGGTGATGAGCAACCTCAACCAGCACGTGGACGCCCGGCAACAGCAACAGGCGCTCAGCCGGCGCGGCGGGGCGGAGTCCGCCGCCAATCTGCTCAACCGCCTCGAAAGCAAGATGGGCAAGGCGATCCTCTCGAAGATCGACGAGCGGAATGCCGCGCTGGGCACGGCGATCCGCCGGAAAATGTTTACCTTTGAAGACTTCGGCCGCGTTTCTTCGCCCGATCTGCAACGCATCCTCCGGGAAGTCGAGACCCGGGACCTCGCCATTTCGCTCAAATCGGCCCGCGACAACTTGAAGAAGACGTTTTACGCGGGCATGTCCAAGCGCGCGGCCGAAGGGCTGCGGGAAGAAATGGAAATGCTCGGCCCGGTGCGCATGAAGGATGTGGAAGCCGCCCAGGACCGCCTGATTGCGGCGGCCCGCGCCCTCGAGGAAAAGAACGAGATCACGCTCGTGGAAGAGGAGGCCAATGCCGTCGTCACTTAACCACGTCACGCTTTCGGCGCCGTTGCGCCGGGCCGGCTTTCACCTCGAGGAAATGACCGGCGCCGTCCGCCGGGAGGAAATGGAAACGGCCCGCCAGGCCGCGTATCAGCACGGTTTTGCGGATGCCTCGGCGTTCCTGAGCCAGCAACTCGCGGAACAGCGGGCGGACGTGATCCAATTGATGGAGCAGACCTTCAAGTCGCTCGAGGATCAACGCGGTGAGCTCCTCCGCCAGGTCGGCGCGGTGCTGCCCGGCCTCGCCACGGAAATCGCCCGCCGCGTGCTCTGTGGATTGGAGCCCGACCGGAACCGCATCGAGCGGACGGTGGACGAAGTCCTCGGCGAGCTTTCCTCCGGGACGAAAGACATCGAGATCACGATGCATCCCGCGGATCTGGAATTGCTGGGCCGCTACGAGGAAAAGTTCCGCGAGCCCTATCCCGGGCTGCGCTTTGTGGGCGACGGCTCCCTGGCGGTCGGCGATTGCCGCCTGCGCAGCAGCTTCGGCCTCGTGGACGCGACCATCGCGACCAAGCTCGAAAACGTTTCGCGCTCCCTCCGATGATCGCCCTCGACTCCATCGCGAACGGTTTGCGGGATCGCATCCAACTCGCGGCCACCGTGGGAAAAGTGGGCCACGTGGTGCAGGCCGCGGGCCTGATCATCGAGTCCGATGGGCCGGCGCTCTCGCTGGGCGCCGTCTGTGAGATTCGCTCGCCCCGCCACGGCACGACCTTGACGGCCGAAGTCGTCGGCTTCCGCAATTCCCGCCTGCTCCTGATGCCCTTCGGCGAACCGCAGAACGTGTATCCGGGCAGCGAAGTCGTGGCCAGCGACCACGCCTCGCGCGCGCCGGTGGGTGAAACTTTGATCGGACGCATTCTCGACGGTCTCGGCCGCCCGATCGATGAACGCGGCCCGCTGCACACCTCGCAGACCCGCGAACTGCGGAGCGATCCTTCGCATCCGCTGCGGCGCCAGCGGATCACCGCGCCGTTCCAGACCGGAATCAAGGGCATCGACCTCTTCACGCCCATGGGCTGCGGCCAGCGGATGGGCATCTTCGCCGGCAGCGGCGTCGGAAAATCGACGCTGCTCGGCATGATCGCGCGCGGCGCGGAATCGGAGGTGAACGTGATCGCGCTGATCGGTGAGCGCGGCCGGGAATTGCGCGAGTTCATCGAGAAGGATCTCGGGCCGGAAGGCATGGCCCGGTCGGTCATCGTCGTGGCCACTTCGGATCAGCCGGCGCTGGTCCGGATCCGGGCCGCGCTGCTCGCCACCACGATCGCGGAATACTTTCGCGACGCCGGCCGCAAGGTCCTCTTCATGATGGATTCGGTCACGCGCTTTGCCATGGCGCAGCGGGAAGTCGGGCTCGCCGTCGGCGAACCGCCGACCAGCCGCGGTTACACGCCCTCGGTTTTCTCCATGCTCCCCCGCCTCCTCGAGCGCACCGGCATGGGCGAGCAGGGATCGATCACCGCCCTCTATACCGTGCTGGTCGATGGCGACGACTTCAACGAACCGATTGCCGATGCCGTCCGCGGCATTCTCGATGGCCACGTCGTGCTCTCCCGCGCGCTCGCCACGGCGAACCATTTTCCGGCCATCGACGTCCTCGAAAGCATCAGCCGTCTGACCCGCGAAGTCATGCGCGAGGAGGATTTGAACCGCGTCGGCGTTGCCCGCGATCTGCTCGCCCTCTACCGGAAGAACGAGGACCTGGTCAACATCGGCGCCTACGTGAAAGGCACGAATCCGAAGGTGGACCGCGCGATCGAACGCCAACCGGCGCTGGTCCAGTTTCTCCGGCAGAACTTCACCGAGAAATGGGCGCGGGAGCGCAGCCTGACCGAGTTGCACAAGCTGCTATGAAATCGTTCCGCTTTCCTCTCGAAGTGGTCCTCGAAGCGCGGACGGCGCAGGAAACCGAGGCGCGCCGGCAACTGGCTCTGGCGCTGGAAAAGCAACGCGCCGCCATGGCGCGCAGCCGCGAGGCGGGGCACGCGCTCAATCTGCTCCTGCAGGCGATCGCCACGGAAAGTGCCGGCCGATTTTCGACCGCGAGTCGCGAGCGGTCCTGGGCGATGCGCGAGGCCCAGGAAAAGATCTGTGCGGAGCTTCGGGCGGTGGAGCAGGAGTGCATCCGGGGCACCGGGGAAAAGCGCGCGGCGGTGCTCCAGGCGCGGCGCAATCGCGAGCTGCTCGAAAGTCTCAAGGGCACCCGGCGTGAGGCCTGGGAGAAGGAAGCCGCGGCTGCCGAGCAGCACCAATTCGACGAATTTGCCATGACCCGCCGCCACCAAACCTCCCAGCGAGAACCCGCCGCCTTATGTTGAAATCGACCTGGTTTCTCGCCCTCCTCGGCATCTTCCTCGGCATCGGGACGACCGTCGGCGTCATCCTGATGAACAAGGATGCCCTGGTCGGCGGCGGGGCAAAGAAGGAGGCCAAACCACCCTCGCCGGCGAATGCCCCGCGCGATTGGGTCTTCTGGACCGATGAGATCAACCATCTCGCCTCCAACCTGAAAGAAGAGCGCGAGGCGCTCGACGACCGGGAGAAGGAACTGGTCCAATTCGAGAAGCGCCTGGTCGGGGAACGCGAAGAACTGCGCAAAGTCCGCACCGAACTGGATGGGATGCGCCGGGAAGTGACGGACAACATTCCCAAGATCGAGGCGAGCGAAAAACAGAACGTCAAGAATCTCGCCAAGACCTACGCGGCGATGAAACCCAAGGACGCCGTCGCGGTGATGCGCGAACTGGACGACTCGAGCATCGTGAAGATTCTGGCGTCGATGAAGGCCGATGTGGTCGGCACCATTTTTCAGGAAATGGCGAAGGCGATCGACAGCGACGGCACGCTCGCCATGCGGGCCGCGCGCATCTCGGAGCAGCTCCGCCTGGTGCGAAACGAACCCAAAACAGCAACCCAACCATGACCATTTCGAGCCTCCCCGTTCCCTCAACCACCGCCCCGACCGCCGCGGCCGGCGGCCCTGGCGAAGCGACCGCTGCGGGGCCGCCTGGCCCGTTTGCCCTGCTGCTGCCGGCGGATGGCGCCGGCGACCCGAAAGCGCCCGCGGGCGAAACGGGGGGCCAGGATGCGGAGACGGAGACCGATCAGGACGCCGTTCCCATCCAGGCCGAGCAATCGAATCTCGCCGCCCTGCTTTATGCGTTGCCGGCGGCCACCCCCGGGCGCGGAGTGGAAGGGGGGGAAGTGCCGGCGGGTCAAGCGCCCGTTTCCGCCGCCGCAGGCGCTCAGGCGGAGGCTGCATTCGGGAAATCCGATCCGGTAGCGCAGCCTCCGGCCAGCGATCCGGCGGCATCCGCCCCGTCCGCCCCGTTGGCGGGGGGGAAGGCTGCAGATCTTGCCGTCCCTCAAAAAGCGGGTGCCATTCCACCCCAAACACCCCCGGCAAATTCTTCCCCTGCGCCGCTCGCCGCCCTTCCTTCCGGAAGTGGCCCTCTAGTTTCTCAATCGCCTGCGAATCCTGATGTTTCCTTGGATGCAGAGCAAAGCCCCGTCGTCAAAAAAGCCCGTGGCACAACCGGTGCTAAGCCGGACCGTGACATGAATGACGCGCCTGCCGCCAACCAAAAACCCAGTCCGGGCGTGCCGGCCCCGCGCTCAGCCGCGGCGGGTTTGGCCGCTGCCTCGGCGGGACTCGGGGAGGAGCAGCCGGGCCGCTCGCAAAAGGACGCGCCGGATCTGAATGCAGCCGGGAAAGAGGAAGGCAATCGTGGAACGCCGGAGTCGGCCGCCGTGACTTTTTCCGCACCACACCTGCGGCCAGTGACCGCCAACGGCGCCGATCTTGCCACCTCCGCAGCCAAACCGATGACGTCCGCGGCGGTGCTCGACGAAGTGGGGCTCGGCCTGGAGCGCCTTCAACAGCACGGGAACAACCGAATGGATCTGCGCCTTTCGCTTCAGGACGGCGGCCAGGTGAGCATCGAACTGCAAGTGCGCGACGGGGCGGTCCACGCCTCGTTCCTCACCGGTTCGGCCGAATTGCAGAACGCTTTGCAGCAGGGTTGGTCGCAACTGGTGAACCGGAGCGAAAGCCTCGGCCTGTCGCTGGCTGAACCTGTCTTCAAGACGCCCACGGCAGCTTCCGCGAATGCCGGCCAGCAGGATTTCCGCGAGCGCCGTCACGAACCGCCTCAGGAGCAAAACTCTTCCTCCAGTCCTTACGCGGCCTCGCAACAACTGAAGCGCACCGGGCGACCGAACCTCCCCGCCCGCCCTGCGACCAGCGGCCTCAACGCCTGGGCCTGATCCAAATTTATGCAAATCGACCCCACCAGCCCCGCCAGCGGAGCCGCCTTCGGCCAGAATGAGGCGGCCACCACGACCGGAACCAAGACCCTCGGACAGAATGACTTTCTGAAGCTGCTCACGGTGCAGATGCAGTCGCAGGATCCGCTCCATCCGATGGAAGACACGGCCTTCATTTCTCAGATGGCGAACTTCACGTCGCTCGAGCAAATGAAAAAACTCTCGGCTTCGTTCGATGCGTTCAGCAGCCAGCAACGCTCGGTCAGTGCGCAAACCTACCTCGGAAAAACGGTCACCCTGCTCGATTCCGAGAAAGGGCTGGTCACCGGACGGGTGAGCGGCGTGACCTTCGAGGAAGGCCAGCCGCGGCTGATCGTCAACGGCAAGAACTACGATCCGGCGCTCATCACCACCATCCAAGCCTCGACGATCTCCGCAGGCCCCAGCACCGGCGCCACCCCTTCAGCCAACTCCTAACTCGAACCCTTATGTCACTCATCGGACTCCTCACCAACGGCGTCAGCGCCCTCAAAGCCTTTTCCAAAGGCATGGAAGTCATTGGCGACAACATCGCCAACGTCAACAGCACCGCCTTCAAAAGCTCGCGCATTCAGTATGCCGACAACTTCGCCGATATCCTCCAGCATTCCGCTTCCTCGCCGAGCGACGGCAATGGCTCGAATGTCACCACCATGCAGCTCGGCGAGGGGGTGCATGTCAGCGCCATCAAAGTGAATTTCAACCAGGGTTCGCTCAATACCACCGGACAGGCGACCGACTTCGGGATCAGCGGCCAGGGCTTCTTTCGCGTCCGCGACGTGCAGGGTAGCAACGACTATGTGACCCGGGCCGGTGATTTCCGCGTCGATGATCAGGGCTTCCTGGTGACGCCGCAGGGTTTCCGCGTGCAGGGGCTCAGCGACGGCCTCGGACAAATGGATGCCACGGTCGTGAATGGCCAGCTCAGTTACACGCTGACCTCGAGCACGCCGCCCTCGACCGTGGGCGATGTGAAGTTGGATTCCGGAATCAGCATTACCGACGGCACCTTGACCAACAATACGGGAGGGTTGTTTACCGACGCCGAGGTGGACGCGAATGCCCCCAAAATCGTGGGCTTCGGCGTGAACAGCGCGGGCGACCTCGTCCTGCGCCTGAACAATGGCGATAATCTGACTCGCGGTCGGCTCCTGCTGCAGAATTTCCAGGATCCGAATGCGCTGGTCCGCGAGGCCGGGAATCTCTTTTCCGCGCTGCAAACCGCCAACCCGATCGGTGGCCTCACTTTGAGTTCCGTCAATAACACGCCGGGCCAGGGCGGCACGGGGCAGATCGAGCAAGGCTCGCTGGAGCTCTCCAATGTCGATCTGACCGAGGAGTTCTCCTCGCTCATCAACACCCAACGCAGCTTCCAGGCGGGTTCGCGGCTCATCACGACGGCCGACCAGGTGCTGGAAGAGATCGTCAATCTCAAGCGCTAAACCTGAACCACTGAACCGCCCTATGTCTGCTTCGACTTCTGAATCCGCCGCCGCTGCGGCGCCCGGCAAAGCCAAGGGAGGCGGCTCGATGATGCCGATCCTCGCCGTCGTTCTTCTCGTGCCGGCCCTCTGCTACGCCACGACCCAATTCGTCCTGCTGCCCAAGCTGAAAGCCGCGATGGGCGCGCCGGAAGCCAGCCACGAGGGGGCCTCCGCGGAGGGAGAAAAGGGCGAGAAAAAGAGTGAAGGCAAAAAAGAAGGCGCGGCGCACGGCGCCAAGGAGAAAGAAAAGGGCAAGGGTTCCGGAGCGGGCTCGGGCAACTATGCGCACAGCCACGATTTCGGAGATGTGATCGTCAATCTCGCGGGGGCGAAGGGCACCCGCTATTTGCGCGCGCACTTCAGCCTGGCCAGCTCGGACGCCAATCTCGAAACCCTGGTCAAGACCAACGAGAACCAGCTCCGCGATGTCGCCATTGGCGTGCTTTCGACGCAAACGCTCGACAGCCTGGAGGCGCCGGGCGCCCGCAACGCCGTGCGCAACGAGTTGATGGCGCAGTTCAATCACGCGCTGCACGGCGAGCTCGTCGAGCAGATCTATTTCACGGAGTTCGTCGTCCAGTAATCCTCATGCCCGCCGCTCCCGCATCCGCGAATCCCAAAGCGCCGGCCGCCGTGAAAAAGAAGGCGGCGAAAGGGAAGGCCGCCGTGGCCCCGCCCGCCGTGATCTTCCGGTGTGATGGCACGCGCATCGCGGAGACCGAGAAAGTCATCGTCGAGCCGGTGGATTTCCGCAACCCGACCTTCCTGGCCGAGGGCGAGCTCCGCCGCTTGCGCTCCGTGCATCACGATTTCGTCCGCGCGCTGAGCTCGCGACTTTCCAGCCTGCTGCGGTCGGAACTGGCGCTGAATCTCGGTAAATTCGGGACGCAATCCTGTGAAACCTTCATCGAAGCGCTGAAGAACCCGAGCCAGATTGCGTTGTTCCGCGTTCCGCCGCTGGCCGGCATCGGCTTTGTCGAGATTCCCACCATGCTGGCCGTCGCCCTGACGAACCGCATCCTGGGCGGCCGCGAGCCGGCCGTGAATCCGGACGCCTATCTCACGGAGATCGAGACCGCGTTGCTGGAGGATGTGATCGCGATCATCACCAAGGAATGGTGCGAGCAGTGGCGCGACGCGACGGCCATGAGCGCGCAGGTGATCGGCCACGAAACCAACCCGCGGTTCATCCAGGCCACCGAGAAACACGCCATGATGCTGGTGATCGGAATCGAAGTCGCCTTCGGCCGTTGCGAGGAAATTATCCAGATCGCCGTGCCGCTTTCGATGATCGAGCCGATGGTCAAGCGGATGCACGCTGCGCATGGGCGGGATACCGGTCAGCAAAGTGCCGAGCGGAATCCCTCGTGGCGGAACAGCTACGATGAGATCGCCATTCCGGTCCATGCCGAATTGGTCGCCGCGCGCATGACCGTGGCCGCGGTGTTGCAACTCAAGCCCGGCGACTTGATCGAACTGCCCGCCGCGGCGCTGGAAGCGACGCAGATCAACGTGGCGGGCGCCGTGCGCTTCACCGCCCGGGCGGGGCAGCAGAATGGATACATCGCCGTGCAAATTGCCGAAAAGAAACTGCCCTCAAATAAATGAACGCCGCCTTGGAATCGCAAAACCTGAAGTTGGTCATGGACGTGAAATTGGATCTCACGGTCCGCATCGGCTCGACGCAGTTGACCATGCGGGATGTGATGGCCCTGACCCCGGGCACGGTGCTGCAACTGAGCCAGGAAGCGACCGAACCGGTCGGGCTCTATGTGAACGAAAAACTGATCGCCCTGGGTGAAGTCGTCGTCGTCGAGGACAATTTCGGGATCAAGATCACGAAGCTGATCGGGGACGAGTCGTGAACTGGCGGCTGTTTGCGCTGTCGTTGACCGCCGCCCTCGTCCTGGCGGCGCCGCTCCGCGCCCAGACCAAACCCGACGATGCGCGCACCAGCACCCTCTCGCCCGACACCACGCTCACTCCGCGCCCGCCGGCCTCGTTGTTCGCGCCGGAAAAGAGCACGGATGGCAAACAGCTCATCATCTACTTCGTCGTGCTGGTGGCCCTCGCGGCCGGCGGTTTCTATTTCCTCAAGCGCGGCCTGCCGCTGCGCAGCGCCCGCATCGGGGAGAATCAGCTCCAGCTCCTGGAGACAAAAATGCTCGGCAACCGGCAATTCCTCGTGGTGGTGAAGTACGAAGACAGCAAGATGCTGCTCGGCGTGGGTCCCGGGAAGATTCAATACCTTTGTCCTCTGGAGAGCGCGGATGAGGACATGGAAAACCTGATCAAGAAGAGCGGGCCGGCTCCCGAAGCAGGATTGGCATGATCGCGCTGCTCGCCCGGCTCTCCCGGCCCCGGTGGCGGCCGCTGCTCCTGCTCCTGCTCGCGCTGACGCTCCTCGCCGGCGCGGCTCAGGCCCAGGGGCCGCAACCTTCGGCGGATACCTCGATCACCACGCCGCTCTTCAAGGTGAACGTCTCTTCGGCCGACGCCGCGGGGCACAACAGCGTGAACAGCGCCATCCAGATCATGGTGGTGATGACGATGCTCACGCTGGCGCCGTCGATCATCTTCCTGATGACGAGTTTCACCCGCATCGTCATCGTGCTCGGTTTCGTCCGCAACGCGCTGGGCGTCCAGGGGGCGCCCTCCAACCAGATCATCATCGGCCTCTCGCTGTTTCTGACCATGTTCATCATGGCGCCGGTCTGGGGGGAGATCCAAAAGGAGGCTTACGAACCTTACATGGCGGACCAACTGGCGCCGAAGGAAGCCCTGGCCAAGGCCGCGGAACCAATGAAGAAATTCATGCTCCGGCAGACGCGGACCAGCGAGGTGGAATTCTTCCTCGGACTCGCCGGCGCCGGCCCGACCAGCGTCGCCGACCTGCCGATCAATGTGATCATCCCCGCCTTCATCGTCAGCGAACTGCGCACCGCCTTCCAGATGGGCCTGATGATCTTCATCCCGTTTCTGGTCATCGATTTCCTGGTCGCGGCGACCTTGATGTCCATGGGCATGATGATGATGCCGCCGGTCGTCGTTTCCCTGCCGTTCAAGCTGCTGCTCTTTGTTCTGGTGAACGGCTGGCACCTGATTATCAGCTCTCTGGTGCAGAGCTTCGGCGTATGAACGTCGAGATGGCCATCGATCTCCTGCGGTCGCTGATCACGATCTCGCTGGTGCTGATCGGGCCGATCGTCCTCGTGTCGGTCGTCGTCGGCGTGGCGGTCAGCCTGTTTCAGGCGGTGACCAGCATCCAGGAGCAGACGCTGACCTTTGTGCCCAAACTGGTCGCCGTCGCCTTGCTGCTGATCTTTGCGGCGCCGTGGATGGTCCGCCAGATGATGCAATTCACGGTTTCCTGCTTCGCCCGTCTGCCCGAGATGGTGAAGTAGCGTTCCGCTTCCTCCTTTCTCCTCCTCGTGGAAGCGCTCTTCGATCCCACCACGATTTATGCGCTGATGCTCATCTTCAGCCGCGCGGGTGGGTTGCTGGCGCTGGCTCCGGCCTTTTCCGGCCAGTCCGTGCCCGTCGTCATCCGCGTCGCGCTCGCCTTCCTGCTGGCGACGATTTTCGTCAACCTCGCGCCGGTGCCGCGGGTGGTGCCGGGCCACTTTCTCCTCTTCGTCCTCGCCATTGGCCACGAGGTGATCGTCGGTCTGCTGATGGGTTTCGCGGTGCGGTTCATTTTCTACGCCCTGGAAATCGCCGGGCAGATCATGGCCACGGAGATCGGCTTGATCATGAGCAGCAGCCTCGACCCGATCAGCCACACTGAATCCAGCCCGGCCACCACCGCTCTTTCGTATCTCGGCATCGTCATCTTTTTCGTCTCCGGCGCCCACCACCTCATGTTGGTGGCGTTCCTGCGCAGCTTCGAGCTGGTGCCCGCGGCCGCCGGCAATTTCGACCCGCGCGTCGCGGATGTAGTCGTGCGGGAGAGCGGCAGGATTTTCCTGCTCGCCGTGCAGATGGCGGCGCCGCTCATCGCGATCAACTTCTTCGTCAATCTTGCGCTGGCGATTCTCAGCCGCGCCGCGCCGACGATCAACGCGTTCCTCCTGAGTATTCCGATCCAGATCTTCGCCGGAATGACGGTCCTGAGCATGGTTGTCGGGCTGACGGCGCATTACGTGCTAAGTGGCCTTGGTGGGGTTCCGGAGCTGATGCTTCGGTTCATCCACTAGCCCATGTCCGACCAGGAAAATAATACCGAGCAACCCACGGAGAAACGCCTCGAGGAGGCGCGTGCCCGTGGGCAAATCGCCCGCGCGCCCGAGTTGCAGGTCGTCGCCGGCCTGCTCGCGACGTTCTCGGTTATCCTCTTTTCCGGCAAAAGCACGGCCCTCCGCGTGGCCGAGCTGTGGGCCGGGATGTTCGGGCACCTGCACGAACTGGAAGTGAGCAGCGAACGCATCGGCGATTGGACCCGGATCAGCATGATGACCATCCTCAGCCTGGCACTGCCGGTGCTGATCGTCTCCGCGCTGGCCAGCGTGCTGGTCGGCCTGTTGCAAACCCGCTTCGCCCTCACCCCCAAAGCTCTCGAGGTAAAATGGTCGCGGCTCGATCCGGTCCAGGGCCTCCAGCGCATCTTCTCCAAGGAAGGGGCGGTCCGTCTCCTGGTCGATACGCTCAAGCTCGGCATCGTCGGCGCGCTCCTCTACAGCGGCGTGCAGCGGATCATCAACGACCCCATCTTTTCGTCCGAAGTCCAGGCGCATCAGCTCGGCCTCTTCATCTACGACACCACGCTGCTGCTCCTTTTCCGCCTCAGCCTCGCCCTCGGCGGGATCGCCGCGATCAATTACCTCTACCAGGTCTTCAAGGTGAACAACGACCTGATGATGTCGAAGCAGGAGGTGAAGGAGGAAATGCGTTCGGCGGAAGGCGATCCGGTCATTCGGGCCATGCGGCGGCAGATGTCCCGCCGCCTCTTGCAGAAGCAGATGCTCGCGGCCATCCCCACCGCCGATGTGGTGATCACGAACCCCACCCATTTCGCCATCGCCCTGAAATATGAGCGCGGCGTGGACCAGGCGCCGATCGTCCTTGCCAAAGGCGAGAACGCCTTCGCCAAGCGCATCAAAGCCATCGCCGCCGCCCATGACGTGCCGATGGTCGAGAACCGGCCGGTCGCCCGCATGCTCTTCCGGTTTGGCAAAGTCGGAGAAACCATTCCGGCGCAGCTCTACCACGTCGTCGCCGAAATCCTCGGCTTCGTCTATCGGACGCACCGCCTCTACTTCCACGATCTCAAGCAACGCCGGCTCGCGGCCTGACCCATGTCCGCCACTCCCGCCCCCGCGCGTTTCAGCATCCGATCGCTGAGCAAACACAGCGATCTGCTTTTCACCTTCGGCCTCTTTGCCACCATCGTGCTGCTGGTGGTCCCGGTGCCGCCCCTGCTACTCGATTTGCTGCTCGCGGCGAGCATCGGCATCTCCCTGCTCATTCTGCTGGTCATCATTTACGTCGAGGACGTGTCGGACTTCTCCGGATTCCCCACGCTGCTCCTCTCGGTCACCCTCTTTCGCCTCGCCCTCAACGTCGCCTCGACCCGCCTGATCCTCATCGAAGGCCACGCCGGCCAATTGATCGAATCCTTCGGCAATGTGGTCGTCCGGGGCAACTACCTCGTCGGGGCCGTGGTCTTCTTCATTCTCGTCGTGATCAACTTCATCGTCATCACGAAGGGCGCCGGGCGCATCGCGGAAGTGGCCGCGCGCTTCACCCTCGACGCCATGCCCGGCAAACAGATGGCCATCGATGCGGAGCTCAATGCCGGAGCGATCGATGAGCCGACCGCGCGCGCCCGCCGGCGCAAGGTCCAGGCCGAAGCGGACTTTCACGGCGCGATGGACGGCGCGAGCAAGTTCGTCCGGGGCGACGCGGTGGCCGGAATTCTGATCACTCTCATCAACGTGGTCGGCGGCATCGCCATTGGCATCATGCAGAAGGGAATGGCGGTCGCGGAAGCGCTGCAAAAATTTACCCTCCTCTCGATCGGCGACGGTCTGGTCTCGCAAATCCCCGCCCTGATCGTCTCGGTCGCGGCCGGCTTGCTCGTCACGCGCGCTTCGACGGGCACCGACCTCGGTTCGCAACTCGCCAAACAACTCGGGATGCAGCCGCGGGCGATCGGCATCGTCTGCGCCATGATGCTCCTGTTCGCGGTCGTGCCGGGCCTGCCGGCCTTTCCCTTTCTGGTCCTCGCCGGCCTCGCGGGCACGGTCACCTACTATCTCAAGAAGCATCGCACCACCCCGGCCGATCCCTCGGCGCTGCCTCTGCCCGGATCTCCGGCGGCCTTGCCGGCGGGCGGTGCCGCCGCCGCGGCGAATCCGGTGAAGACCGGTTCCACCGAAGATCTCCAGCGGCTCATCGATACGGAGGCCTTTACGGTCGAGCTCGGCCTGGGCCTCATTCGGCTGGCCGACAAGGCGCAAGGCGGCGATCTGCTCGACCGCATCACCGGCGTGCGGCGCAACTTCGCCCGCGACATGGGGATGATCGTCCCGCCCATCGCCATCCGCGACAGCTACGAGATCGAGGCCACCGATTACCGTTTCCTCCTCCGCACCAAACCCGTGGCGCGCGGCCAGCTCATGGCCAACCGCTGGCTGGCCATGAACGTCGCCGGCAGCCCGGTGCAGGTCAAAGGCGTGCCGACCGTCGAACCGGTCTTCGGCATCGATGCGGTCTGGATCGAAAGCAGCGAGAAAAACAGCGCCGAGATGAATGGCTATTCGATCGTCGATGCCCCGTCGGTCATCGTCACGCATCTGGCCGAGATGCTCAAGCAGGTCGCCCATCTGATGCTCGGCCGGCAGGAGGTGCAGGGCCTCATCGATCACCTCAAGACCACGCATCCCACCCTGATCGCCGAATTGCTGCCGGACCTCGTGACCATTGGCATCATCCAGCGGGTGCTTCAAAATCTGCTCAAGGAAGGCATCTCGATCAAGAACCTGCCGGTGATCCTCGAGTGCATCGCGGATTTCGCGGGGGCGACGAAAAACCCGGACGATCTTTCCGAACAGGTGCGGCGCCGCTTGGGAACCTATTTTGTCGCGCAATTCGAGTCGCAGCCGGGACTCATCAAAGCGATCACCCTCGATCCCCGGCTCGAGCAATTGCTCGGCACGCGCATCCAGCGGACGCAGTTTGAAGTCGGGCTGAGTCTCGACCCAAACCTGGCCCATCATCTCCTCGGCGAGCTCACCCGCCGGGCCAACGAAATGATCGAGTCCGGCCTGACCCCGATTGTCACGATTGCCGCCGAGGCGCGTCTCGCCTTCAAGCGTTTCTTCGAGACCTCGCTGCCGAAGCTCACCGTTCTTTCCTATCAGGAGCTGCCCCCGCAGACCGAGATCCAGAACTTCGCCATCATTCAACTCCCGCAGGCGGCGCCGCAGCCGATGCCGGCGATGGCGGCGTGAGCAGGTTAGAGCGGTTTGAGTGAAACTGTAGCCGCGAGCGGGCGGGCCTGGGAGCGGCGTGCGTCCCGCCGCCGACCGAAAGTTAGTTAGGCGGCGGAGCCGCGTCATTGGGGGGCCGACGGCGGGACGCCCGCCGCTCCTTGCGCCCGCCCGCGACCGTCTCTGCCGCCACATTGCGTTCGGCGTTCGGCGTTCGGCGTTCGGCGTTCCTTCACGATCGCCGGCGCATCAATCCAGCGGACTCCGCACGCCGATGCCTGGCTGCTTCATCACATGGGTATAGATCATCGTCGTAGCCATATCGCGATGCACGAGCAGCGTTTGCACCGTGCGAATGTCCTGCCCATTCTCGAGCAGGTGCGTGGCAAAGCTGTGCCGCAGCACGTGCGGTCCCACCGGCTTGGCGATGCCCGCCGCCGCTGCCGCCCGCTTCACCGCACGTTGCAAGGTATCCTCAAAGACATGATGCCGTCGCATCACCTCGCTGCGCGGGTCCTTCGATACCCCCGGCGAGGGAAAGACCCAGAACCACGGCCAGGAACGATCCGCCTCGGGAAACTTCCGCGCCAGCGCATGCGGCCTGCCCGGCGCAGTTGGGCGGCCAGCCAATGGTGGACGTTGAAGTAGATTTGCAGCCGGCAAGGCAGCCAAGTCGGCACGCGCACATACATCAAGCCCAGCTCCGGATCGATCAGATAGAAGTAG